>CAWZZC010000021.1:0-40685 GCA_963966365.1 Mesorhizobium sp.
CGTCCACATTGAAGGCTCGTCCCGCGAAGCTCCATCATGCGGCGACCAATGTCGACCGCGAAGACAACCATGCACCCGGCAGCGTCGTCTCAGTGATGAAAAGGGTATTGACCGCAACGCAGCGATTAGACAACCCCATCAGCTTTCCTCAAGAAGCCGTCCGAAACCGGCCTGTCCGTTTCCCACCCCATCCCGGCCATGGGCGTAGATCCGGCTTGCTGGACAATGGGAAATGATTGCCTGCCGGCGTCTTAGGGGCCGGAAACGGACTGTCGGCTCCTAGGTGCCGTGAGGCAGGAAGCAGACGTTTGGCGGCGTCGAAACCGCTCGGTCCTGACATGGCGATCACCCGTCCGGACGACCGGAGTGCTCTCACCGAGCACCGGAGCTACCACGACTGGTTTCGGTCCGGAGAATGACCCGGGCGGCTCCGAGCTCGGATAACGTCCAACCGGCCTCCCGGTAGCGGTGGTTAGCCTCGCGCTGAGCGGCATGGGCTTGGAGGTGCCGCACACCATGGTCATCTTGCTCTATTTCGCAATGCCATGAGGAGTTTCGTCGCATCGGCAGTCGCGCACGGGAGGCGAAAAGGGCAGTCATGCGGACATGCCTCTTCGAGTGAAAGGGCCGTTGTCACAGATGTAACGGTCGCGGTAATAAGGCCGTCGGCTTTGGGAGATTCGGGTGGCAGAAATAAAAGATCTTTGGCGCGTGAGTTTTCTCGAAGACGAAATACCTCCATTTCGCTGCCCAACGTGTGGTCGCGGCAATCTTAACATGATTGAAAACGGCTTGACCGCGATAAGACCTCTTTACGCTGCCCCGGAAGGTGGAGGTTACTCGCCCGACGAAGACTGGGGTCGGTTCACCCTTGTGCTGAAGTGCGGCATGCGAACCTGCGGTGAAATCGTGTCGGCCGTTGGGACCTACCAGGCTGAGGAAGTTCACAAACCGAACGGTACTTCTGCAGAAAGGCGGCTCCGACCGACCTTCATGTATCCCGGTCCTTCCCTTTGCGAAATGCCCGACAATACCCCAGAGACGGTCAGAGAAGCGCTTCATCAGAGTTTCAGCCTGTTCTGGACTGACTTGGGAGCCACAGCCAACAAACTGCGCGTAGCAGCCGAGCGTGTGCTAAACGATCAAGGGGTCAAGCAGTACAACCGAACGGGCAAGCGGGTTCCTCTGACGTTCGCCAAACGTATCGAGCTGTACTCGCAAACCAACGCTGGACACAAAGAGGTTCTGGACGCCTTGCGTTGGGTCGGGAACCATGGGAGCCATTCCGGAGAGGTTGCCAGAGACGACGTGCTGACTGCGTTTGAGCTGATGCAGTTAGCGCTGCAGGACCTTTACGGCAGTCACTATAGGAAAGACCTCGCGAGGCGAGGCCGGGATCTGGTTGCCAGACGGGGTAAGCCTAAGCGCTTCAAGGCCTAGAATGTTGTTGCAAGGCTATTTTGATGACAGCGGAAGCCACGGCGGAGATGGCCTGTACGTCCTTGGTGGCTTTCTAGCGCCTGATGTAAGCTGGGCGCGGTTCAGCGTTGAGTGGCAACAGGCGCTCGAGAAGGAGCCTGCCATCGACTACTTCAAGATGAGTGAGGCGATTTCTCTTCGCGGCCAGTTCGAACGTTGGCCGGCTGCGCTGCGAGATCAGAAAGTTTTCGAGCTGGCGGAAGTTGCCGAAAAGCACGCGGTCGCGCGTATATCGGCGATGGTCTACAAGCAGGATTTCGACGCTCATATCAAAGGGGCGTCGCCGTGGCGCGAACTCAATAGCCCCTACTTTCTACTCTACAACCAGATTGTCGTTCTAACGGTCAACTTCATCCGCGAATTGGGCAAGCGCTCCCTCGATGTCAGCGGAGCAAAGGTCGAGTTCATTTTCGACGACCAGGGCTCGCTCGGAGAGGATGCGGTGAGTTGGTGGGAAGTGCTGAAACAGGCGCTCGCACCTGAGCAGGTGCAGCTCCTTGTTCGGCAGCCTTCGTTCGGCTCGGACAAGCGCCAGCTTCCGCTTCAATCGGCCGACCTACTGGCTTGGTCTGTTCGGCATGTCGCAGGGGGCGGGGAGGCGTCTGTGCTTACGAGCGCTGTGGTTCAAAGACTCAAGCGTGTTCCGCCCTACGGCGGTTTCGTCAGCGCCGACCAGATGCGCGATTCTCTGCCGGAGCTGGCCGCGATTAGCGAGCCGTATTGGCCGCGCTAGGAAAGGCGACGGTTAGCCGTTGGACGCCGCTGCAGCTTTCTCTGCTTCTTTTGCGGCAGCGGCTCGCTCGTCCGGAGTGGGGAAGATCGTCTGAATCTCGTCGGTCGGTATCCGCTCGCGGCCCTTCGCCATCGAGCCACTAATGCAGACCGTGACGAACCCGACCCCGAATTGGGAGGCTGAGACCATGAAGTCCTCCTTTTCTTTATAGCCGAAGCGGTACCCGAAACGCCTGCCATAGTCCTTGATGTTACCTCGGCCACCGACTCCCTTATCGGGCAGCATCTTGTTCAGGTAATCCGTCAGCAGGACGGAGCGCGGGTGGCGGGAATGGACGGTTCCAGTCCAGATGTAGTGCTCCTTTGTAAGGAACATGCCGCCTGTCTCCTTGTGGTAGATAGCACAAGCCATCTTGCGTCCGATCGTCGTTTTCGCCTCGAAAAACTCATCAGACATGTCGGCCAACGGCATCTTGGTTAGATCTGCGTCCGCGGGCACCTGAATACCCATGTCGGCCAGTGCCTTTGCCTTGGCCTGATTGCTGAGCTTGGCGTTCAGGAGAGCCGACGCGTAGTTGTTCTTAATCCCGTCCTGGAGCTTCCACATCGACCACAGGTTTTTGGTGAACAGGTCGGGATTTCCCATCTGCATGTAGTAGCCGAATATCTGGTCTTCTTTCTTGGTCGAGCCATTGCAGGCTTCGCATGCGGGAAACTCAAATCCCTCCGGGAAGAACCCGCGCGGGAAACACGCTTGGGGTGGGATGTGGTCGACCGTGGACGATTTCGTGACGCCACCGCATAGGCAGCACAGAGGGTGACCCTCCAGCAGTTTCTGGTAGCGGCTCTTCTTCTGTTTGGCTTGTCCCATTATTTCAGCAACCGATGCAGTGGATCGTTCAGCTCAATGCTATCGCGAGCAAACTCGTCGGCAAGCGCACCAATTGCCCGATATGCCGCAGCTCGCCTTTGGGTGCGGTGCCGAGGAGAACCTATTCGGCGTCTCTCATAGTGGCTCCACCTTCTCGGAGGTTGGAGCCTCCAGCAAACCCGCGGCAGTTCAAGGCGCTAGGGCGGTCGGTTCGCAAAGCCAGCATGCTGTCAGTTCACAGGGACAGAGAGCGATAAGCGAACGGCCGAATTCGGGCGCAAATCAGATTGAACCCCTGGGAGGAATCTCCGGGGGAAACGGCCGGCCCTACAACGTGCAGGGCCCGCCCCATCAGATCTCAGTCCGCTCGGCCAGTTCCAGTGCGTCCTCTATGTCGACGCCGAGATACCTGACTGTGTTCTCGATCTTGGTATGGCCAAGCAGGATCTGGATCGCTCGAAGGTTGCCGGTCCACGCGACTGGGAAAAGCATAGTCATCGACTGTTCCTCCCCTTCGTTGAAGCCAAGCAAGCAGACTAGCTCTGACCTCGGTCGTAATTTCGAACTGCACGGGTCGCCCAGTCTTCTGCTGGACGACCATCGCGCGAGTTCGAATTTCGGGGCCCGTGACGAGAGTACCGATTTTCAGTTTTACCAGATCGCAGCCGCGAAGCTTGCTGTCGATGGCAAGATCGAAAAGCGCACGATCTCTCATCCTTCCTTCTCGGTCGAGGAAGAAGCGGATTGCCCAGATCTGACGCTGCTTCAGGGGCTTCTTGACGCCAACTTGCTTGCCTGCGTTCCAAGCCGGTCGACCCAGTGCGGCAGGATCATACTGAGAGATACCCATTTCAGTTCTCCTATGGCCACCATTGGCCGGAAGGAGAACGCGCACCTTCTGGTTCTATGACGGGGCCGGAAGGGGACTGTCCGGTTTTAGGGACCACCCCGCAGTAAGCTGCCCTTCGAGATAGGCCTGACATGCAAAGTTTGCCTCTTCCGCTAGCAACCCATCGCGTCATTTCACGGTCACTGACGTCTTCCGAAAACTGCCGCCGTTAGCATAGCACTTGTTGGCGTATTCGAGGCCGCCAGAGTGCGACCCACAAATCGCGGCGCCTGCACATAGCGCTGTCGACGTGAGCAGAGTATCTGTGCCACCTGTTGAACCGGCAACGGGGGGCCTGCTGACCAATGCTCTGCGAATTCGCCAACCGCTTTCCGCGCGACCTCGCGATACTGCTAGAACGCGACCGGGATCTAACGCGCAACTTTCGTGAGGAGACTGCGACCGATCTGCTGATGATGGGACTTACACCACTCCAGCCGCTTGGCGTCCGCGTCGATTTTCCCGACGAGGTAGTCACTGGCGCGGACATGGACTGGATCTACGCCGCGCCGCACGACTTCGGCGGTGGTAGCTATCTGCGCCTGATGATCCAAGCCAAGCGCTGTAAGCGGGCGAAGCTAAAGGACGGATCAACCTACTGGTATTACGATCATCTTGATCACGGGACGCCGAAAGGAAGTCAGGCGCAGACGCTGGTGAACTATGCCGCGTCCAAACCGGATGGGATGGATACGCTGCCGTTGTACATGTTCTATCACCCTCAGTCGGCGCTTGAGCCGTCGGCTGGCCAACTTCCGGGCGTGGAAGGGATCAACATAAGGCTTGCGCGCGACATTGTCGCCACAGTGATCGGCGGATGTAAGCGCAATGAGAAGAAGGTCAGCCACTGGCGCGCCGGCTTCTTGACATTGTCCGACCTGCTCTGCTGGCCGATCCTTAACGAGCCCGCACCACCGCCGCAACCAGGAGAACCTGCGACGGAGTTCCTGCTTCCCCGCACGTTCACCCCGGTCACTTATCCAGCAATGGCCTTTCACCCTGAGCTGGTCGCCGAACGGATCAATCTGGTCCGCGGGGAGATCGCACGCACGGCCGATCCAGACTTCGCGGTCCGCCCGTCAAATGGCGTGCCTGACCATATCCGCCGTGCGATCGCTGGCGAGATCACAGAGAAGGACCGTGCCGCGCTCGAACGGCCGAGGGTCATACTCAGTACGCCGCTGACGAGTGAGGATCCGCAGTTTCAACAGGCGCGCGCTGCGGTTCGGCGCAGAAGGGGCGGTTCGGCGGGGAACTGATTCCCGACGACTGCCGCTGCATGAGGCAATGGTCGGTCTGCTTGAGATTCGACGATGGTCAGCTCGACACCCGCGATGGGGCGCTATGGTGAAGGATTAAATTGGGCGGAGAACGCACAAATTTCGAGAACAGGTTCAGAAGTCTCTGTGGGATCTGCCCATTTTCATAAATAAGAAAACGCTTTCCCCTTGTGTCGCAACACGAATTAAGGTGATTCTTGTGCACCAATCCATGACGGGGCATGTATGACTGTTCTGGACATCCCTCTCCGAAAGGCGCTGCAATTGTTCTATGCACCGGAGTCGTTGCGGCGGAAAATTTTGAAGGAGGATATTCGGCTTGACCGAAGAAAGGAAGCCGGAGGCACTAGAAGCCGAGGCGGCGATTTCTATTTGCCTTTTTGGTCAGACGTCAAACAGCATATATCGGGATATGGTGATCTAACACAACTGACTGATGACCGTATAAAGTCAAACAGGAGCTTCAAGCGACTATACCCGCTGCTGAAGGACGGCGTCCTTGAATTGCTTAGTGCGAAATTGCGTTGGTCAAACGAACCAGTCGAAATCGTCCCCCAAAGCGTGCACGGTAACCTGCGAATTGAAGACTTAGGTGGCACAATTCGCATAAGGGATGCGCTTCACGCGCGCGTCAGGGGAGAATATACCCGCGTCGTCTACCCCTATTTCAGCGAAGAACCGGCGCTCCCCGAAGAAGGCGGAAGGTTGGGATTATGGGTGATGCAACAAGCCCTCACGGAACTTGATCCAGGTGACATGCGTATCATCGACGCTCTTCGTCGCACATTCTTCTCTCCGCAAACGACGCCACTGCAAGGTAACGAAGAGGCAGTCTTCCGTGAAAATTACAGGTCGCTGATCGGCGAGTGGGAGCGTCTAACGCATGAATGAGAGGTTGCAGGCTTCCATCCGCGGAGTGAAGAACTATGAGAGTTTAATGAACGCCTCTTTGTCGCCTTCCATTACACGCTGCCGCTTTCCAAAACCTGGCGTCGCACAGCGTCCCTTTTCGACGTGAGTGGGGCCGTGGGCGGACGGGCAGCTTCGGGGCCCGCAACGGCGATTGCAGACGTTCAACCTGTTGGGATTGAGGCGAACGCGCCCTGAGCAGCCGCCGAAGAACGGCAACCGTAGCTGTGGCGACCGTGATGTCGGTGCAGGTTCCAACACACGTTAGCCCCCACCAAAATTAAGCTGGCGACAGAGGCATGGCCTCAACAGATGGCATCCGTACCTTTGCTGTTGTGAGGGGCAGGATCGTTGGTGAAGCGGATCTTGTCGGGTGCCATCGCGCCACCGGACACGATGAACGCAATGGCCTCGTTCTTCGTCCAGTCGAGCCATACGAGGCGCGATGTCGGGGTGATCTCGACAAATCCCGAGGTCGGATTAGGAGTGGTCGCGACATAGACGGCGGCAAGTTCCTCACGATCTTCCGTAGCCGGGAAGATGCGTGTAACGATGCCGACCGCGCGCATCTCCGGCGTCGGAAACTCGATCAGGACGACCCGCTGCCCACCCGGCGTTCCGTCGCCGCGAAGCGCATCGACCAGTATCTGTGTGGCTCCGTAGACGGTTCGCGCGAGGGGGATTGCGTCGACCACTTTGTTCACGAGCTGCAGGAAGCGCCGTCCGATGACAGCGTTTGCCGCGCGCCCCAGAAAGGCAAGAAGCGCCAACGTGATCAGCACCGCGAGTGCCGACTGAAACCAGCCGGCGAGCAAGAGGTCCGCCAGTTCGCCCGAGGTGGGCCGCAGTGCCCGGGAGAGAGCACCCACGATCGGCCGTCCGGTCTGGATCAGCAGATCCACCACGAACCAGACGACCCAAACGGTCACCCACAACGGAACGATCGTCAGAATACCGGTAACGACGTATCGGGTCATGGACTGCATGAGGTGCCTCTCGAAATCCGGCTCCCGCCGATTGTGTTTTGAAGGAATAGACCGCTCCCGTTGCGAACACCTTCAGAGCGGAAAGAACAGGTAGATGGCCGTGCAGGTGGCTGCACCGACGACGACGTTCATCGGGATGCCGATCTTCAGGAAATCGGAGAAGCGATAATTGCCGGCGCCATAGACGAGTGTGTTGGTCTGGTATCCGATCGGCGTGGCGAAGCTGGCGCTTGCCCCCAACATGACAGCGACGACGAATGGCCGGGGGTCCACCCCCAGCTGGTTTGCAAGCCCGATGGCCAAAGGCGTGATCAGTACTGCGACGGCGTTGTTGGTCACTACTTCAGTCAAGATCGACGTGAGGGCGTAGAGGGCGACAAGCGTCACAAAGGGCGGCAAGCCGGCAATCCATGGCGTGAGGCCATCGACGATGAGTTCGACGGCACCGGTGTTGGCAAGGCCTTGGCCAACAATCAGCATGGCAATGATCAGGATCAGGATCGAACCTTCAATCGAGCTCCAGGCCTCGTCGGCGTCGATGCAACGCAGGAGGAGCATGGCCGCGACCGCGAGGATCGCCAATATTCCGATGTCCATAAGACCGAATGCGGCGACCACTACGACCGCCGCAAGTGCCAGGACCGCCATGGGCGCCTTGCCACGGCGGTAGGGACGACCGCTCGACCGGGTGACGGACACCAGGTCGGCATCTTCTGTCAGAGCATCGAGATTGGCCGCCGGTCCTTCGAGCAGCAGCTTGTCCGCCGGGCGCAACCTGACATTTTCAAGGTCCGGCCCGGGCAGGTGGCGATGGCGATGGGCGCCGAGCACACGAATGCCATACCGGCGGCCCAGCGCCAGGTCCACGATGCGCCCGCCGCCGCTCGCGCGATGAGGAGCGACAATGGCCTCCACCACCACGGCGTCCTGGGAGCGCTCCGTGCCGCGGCGGAGCCCCACCCGGAGATCCGGTTTCTCGTTGAGGGTCAGCAGTTCCGACGTGGTCCCGTAGACGACCAGAGAATCGCCCTTCTTGAGCTTCCGTTCGCCGATCTCGGTGCGGATCATCTCGCCGCCGCTGCGCAGCGCCTGGATTCTGAGGCCAGGCCGATTGAAATCGGGGATCGCGCTGATGTTCCTGCCCGCATATTTTCCATCTCCCCGGATCGTGATCTCGGACAGGAATTGCCCTTCGGCAGTAGAAGCGTCGTCGTCGGTGCCGCGGTCGGGTAAAAGATAGCGCCCGAGCATCAGCATGGTCACCGTGCCCGCGGCCGCCGCCACGAGGCCGACCGGCGTGATCTCAAAGACCGTGAACGGCTGCAGGCCCGCCGACCGGGCGACACCGTCGACCAGAATGTTGGTCGAAGTGCCGATCAGCGTGCATGTGCCGCCCAGGATCGCCGCGTAGGAAAGCGGAATGAGAAGCCGGGTCGCGGCGACGTCGAGCGATCTTGCCAGCCGCATCACGATCGGGATCAGGATGAGAACGACCGGCGTGTTGTTCATGAAGGCGGATGCGGTCACCGTCGCGGTGAGGAAGATCGCAATCGAAAACACCGGTTGCACGAGGGCACGCGTAACGACGATGCTGGCGAGGCTTTCGAGCACGCCCGTCCTCACCAGCGAGCCGGAAAGGATGAAGAGCGCCCCGATCGTGATCGGCGCCGAGTTGGAGAACGCGCCCATCGCATCCGCCGGCGTAACGAAGCCGAACAGCAGAAACAGAGCCGCGCCGCCAATGGCGGTCACCTCCGGTGGGTAGCGCTCCAGAACGAAGCCGACGAGCAGAAGCAAAATGACCGCAAGGGCGATATAGGCTTCATATTCGGCAAACAGACTTGCCATGTGTCGGTCCTATAATGCGGTTGCCGCGATCAACCAGATCGTGGCTCCCAGCCGAGCGAAGAACGCGTTGAGGGGTGAGGAACTTCCGCCGCACCGCCACACGGCGATGAAAAGGAAGAGGTTCATCGGGAGCGGGGCGAAGAAGAGTAGAAGCGCGACGACGGCTATCAGGTTGACGATGCTTCCGGCGAGCAGCATGTCACGCCAGAAGACAGTCGTCAGCGGCGCTTCACCGCGCCATCGCGCCAGAACGAAGTCCTTTGCCGCCGCAGTGGATTGAGTGCGGCTGGAAGGCGTCTCGTCCTGTCTCATCGAGCGCGGATACTCAGACTCTTCAGGCATTGCCCCGGCCTATCTTCACTCTCGTATCTCCGTGTCCGCTGGACGCTGGGTTGGTCTTGCCGGGTGTGCTCGTCCCGCCGCCATCCCGATCATTCGGCTGCATTGCCGCTTGGTTGGCGGCGGTGGAATCCTTGAACGCTGTCTCGACCGACTTGCGCGTCTCTTCGATCTCCAGTTCCCGTTCGGCCTCTCGGAGAGCCTGTTCGAATTGCCTTCGGTAGTCGCCGCTCACGCGGTTGAAGGTTCGCATCATCGCTCCTGCCGACCGCATCGCCTTGGGCAGTTCCTTGGGCCCAAACACGATCAGAACCACCAGGACGATGACGAAGAGTTCAGTACCGCCGATGCCGAACATCGAGGAAGGCTCCCTTGCGGATCCGCACCATGCCCATTTTCAATTCATACCTCCGTCGGCCGTGTTCTTGCCCCCGCAGCGGCTGCGGGGTCCTCCCGGCAGAGGGCACCCGGCCTGAGCTTGAACAGGATCAGCAGCGGACCTGCGACGAAGACGGAGGAATAAGTCCCGACGAGGATGCCGAAGATCATCGCCACGGTGAAGGACCGGATGACCTCGCCGCCCCAGATGGAGAGCGCCACCAGTGCGAACAGGGTGGTCACGCCGGTCAGGACCGTGCGCGCCAGCGTCTGGTTCATCGACAGGTCGAGGAGGTCAGGGATCGGCATCTTCTTGAAGCGCCGAAGATTGTCCCGCACCCGGTCGTAGACGACCACCGTGTCGTTGATGGAGTAGCCGACGATGGTGAGGATGGCAGCGATCGAGGTCAGGTTGAACTCGATGCCGGCGACGACATAGAATCCGATCATCATGATGACGTCGTGGAAGGTGGAGATGATGGCGCCGAGCGCGAACTGCCACTCGAACCGGATCCAGATGTAGACGAGCATCGCCAGGAGCGAGGCAATGACACCCACAGTGCCATTGAACGCAAGCTCCGAGGACACGGTCGGGCCCACGACCTCGACACGGCGGAACTCGTAATCGTCCCCAAGCGCGTTCTTCATCTTCTCGATGGCGGCCTGCTCGGCGGTCTCGCCGCCCGGTTGGGTGCCGATGCGAATGAGCACGTCCCGAACTGAACCGAACTCCTGCACCTGCACGTCGCCGAGGTCGAGAGCTGTAAGCCGGTCCCGGATATTCCCGATATCGGCCTCTGGTACCTTTGCCTGCACTTCGACGCTCGACCCGCCGCGGAAGTCGATGCCGTAGTTCATGTCCACCGTAAAGAACAGCACGGCCGAGGCGAGCGACAGCAGCAGGGAGAGCGCAAAGGCATATTTTCGGAATGCCATGAACGATATACGCGTGTCGTCGGGCACCAGACGCACCACGCCGTTCGGTATCGCTTTCGGCCGCTGCCGGCGCAGCCACGCTGCGACCAACCAGCGCGTCAGCGTGAAGGTCGTGAACACGGTGGTGACGATGCCGATCGCGAGCGTGACCGCGAAGCCCTTGATCGGGCCCGACCCGAGAAAGAACAGGATGACCGCCGCGATGAGGGTCGTCACGTTGGCATCCACGACCGTCGCCAGCGCCTGTCGGAAGCCAGAGTCCATCGAAAGGACGATCGATCGTCCTTTCCGGCTTTCCTCGCGGACGCGTTCGAAGATGATGACGTTCGAATCGACCGCCATGCCCATCGTCAGCACGATGCCGGCGATCCCGGGCAGCGTCAGCGTCGCCCCGAGGACGGAAAGCACGGCGATGATCAGCAGAACGTTCGCGATCAAGGCAATGTTCGCGAGCAATCCCAGCCGACCATAGGCGAACAGCATGAAGCCGACGACGAGAAAGGCGGCGACAACCGATGCGAACTGTCCCGCCTCGATGGAGTCGGCGCCGAGGCTCGGGCCGACCGCGCGTTCTTCGATGATGGTAAGGTCGGCGGGCAGCGCGCCGGCCCGCAAGAGGACCGCGAGGTCGTTGGCGCTCTGGACGGTGAAATTGCCCGAGATCTGGCCCGTACCGCCGAGGATCGGCTCTCTTATCTGCGGCGCGGAGATCACCTCGTTGTCGAGGACAATCGCGAACAGGCGCCCGATGTTGCTTTGTGTCGCCTGGCCGAAGCGGGTCGCACCGCGATTGTCGAAGCGGAAGGAGACCACCGGCTCGTTGGTGCGCTGGTCGAAGGTCGCCTGCGCGTCGACCAGGTTTTCGCCGGAGACGATGATCCTGTTCTCGATCAGGTATGGAACCGGCGGATCGTCGGTCGAGTACATCACCGTCGAACCCGCAGGCGGGCGACCGTCGATCGCCTCCTCGACGGGTATCGACTGATCGACCATCTGGAATGTCAGCTTGGCGGTCTGGCCGAGTATGTCCTTGAGCCGCTGCGGATCCTGCAAGCCCGGCACCTGGACCAAGATGCGGTCCGTACCCTGGCGCTGGATGATCGGCTCGGTCGTGCCGAGCTCGTTGACGCGCCGGCTTACCACCTCGATCGATTGCGTCAGCGCCGAGGCCACCCGATAGTCGAGACCCGCGTCGGTCAGCGTGAAGCGCAGTAGTCCCGGCTCCGGCTCGGAGGGCTCCATCTCGGCCACCGAACCGCTTGTGAGGAGCCCGGTCGAGATCGGCTGCGTCAGGCTCTCGAGCGCTTTCTTCGCCGCCTCTATCTGCCCCTGGTCGCGGATGCGCACTTGGACATGGGTGCCGGTACCAGTGAGGCCGGTATAGCCGATCTGCGCATCGCGCAGCGCCGTACGGATCTCGTCCCGCGCCGATTCCAGCCGTTCGTCGGCCAGCTCCTGGCGATCGATCTGCAGCAGGATGTGCGAGCCGCCCTGCAGGTCGAGGCCGAGCGTCATCTTCTGCCTGGGCAGCCAGTCCGGAAGGGAGGCAAGGGTTGAAGCGGAAAACAGGTTGGGGGCCGCGAAGAGCACACCGGCCAAGACCGTCAGCCAGATGACAATGGTCTTCCACCGCGAAAAGTGCAGCATCTTTTGTCCATGCGGCCGATTGGCGGCGGCCGGAGTCAGCCCCGCATCGGCGCTTTGATTTGCGGTCGGCTCGACACACCGATGGCGAGCGACACGCAACAATTTCAGAAGGAAAGGAAACAGGCGCCGCGATTACACGCGGCAAGGATCAGGGCCGATGGATCGGCGGGGCACGCTCGTGGAAGGTGTGAGCCGGCGGCAGGTCCAGCCGAGTGTCGGCCCATGCACAAAAAACCACCCCCAAACCGCCTGCGAACCGTAGGTTCGAGTCAGAGACGATGGCGACGGGCTTGCCGTCTCCTCCACCCGGATGCGCGAATGCGTCTGGCTTGAAACGGAATGCCTCTGCACCAAGATGGCACGAAACATCGCGGACGAGAATTGTCGGCTGTGCGGCAGGCTCAGCCGCCGCGATCGTATCCTCTCCCTTGGCGAAAGCCGGTCCGCTCTGGACGGCTGCCGCCGCCTGCACGGTCCAAATCAGGAAGAGGAACGAAGCGAGCAATCGAAAGCCCGATCCGACGCTCAGTAGAACGCCGGACCTTGCAGGATCCTGCCCTCGGCTGCCTTGTTTCATCTCACCAGACACGGCCTTATTATGCACCGAAAATCCAGGCGCTGTCTTGGCCTATTTGTCGTTCGCACAAATCGCGGCTCACTCACCCTTAGCCGAGGTAACTGCACTTGCAGCGCAGATTGAGGCGCATCTTTGGCATAGCCGAGTAGTCAGCCATACAGGATCTCTTGGCGTGAGTGAGTCATTCTGGGCGCCACGTTTGCGAACGCTCTGGGGAACCTTTTCCTGCAGCAGCTCGGGGCGGAGAACAATCCGGCGGCTTGGGGGCCGTCCCCGGACAGTCCGCTTTCGGGCGTCGAGGATCGAATAGCAGCCGTTGAATAAGGGGCTGAATTCAACGGCGGCTTGCGACCCCATGCACGAACCCGCTTTGCGGGAGGGGAGCCTCGTTCTGAGGATACGCGACACGCATTTGCCTTGAGCGGGTGAAGGCAGTGATCTGACCATGGAGTTCCCTTCAACGAGAGGAACTCGCCATGGCTACCCCGTCGACCAATCCATCTGTTTCACCGCTTCGCCAGCGCATGCAGCACGACATGCTCATGCGGGGCCTGGGCTCGCACACGCAGCAGGACTACGTTCGCCACGTCCGGCGCTTCGCCGCGTTCCTCGGCCGCTCCCCCGACACCGCGACTCCGGACGATATCCGCCGCTTCCAGCTGGATCAGCATGAGAACGGCGTGGGACCTGCGACCATCAACGGCGCGGTCTCGGCGCTGCGGTTCCTGTTCCTGGTGACACTGCAGCGCCGGGATCTGTCGCGCGCCCTGGTGATCACCCGCTATCACCGCAAGCTGCCGGATGTGCTCAGCGTGGAGGAAGCGGGACGGCTGCTCGAAGCCGCACCCGGCCTGAAGTACAAGGCCGCGCTCGGCGTCGCCTATGGCGCGGGCCTGCGTGTGTCCGAGGTCGCGCACCTCAAGGTCGACGACGTCGACTCGACGCGCATGCTGCTCCGTGTCGAGCAGGGCAAGGGCCGCAAGGATCGCAATGCGATGCTCTCGCCGCAGCTCCTGGAACTGCTTCGACTGTGGTGGCGCGAAGGCAGGCGACGCGGGGTCATGCTTCCGCATGGCTGGCTGTTCCCCGGCCGCAGCCGCACCGATCCGATTTCGTCACGGCAACTGCACCGCGCGGTCCAGGAGGCCGCCGAGGTCGCAGGCATCCGCAAGCGCGTCAGCCCGCACACGCTGCGTCACAGCTTCGCCACCCACCTGCTCGAACAGGATGTCGACATCCGCGTCATCCAGGTGCTGCTCGGCCACAGCAAGCTTGAGACGACCGCGCTCTACGCAAAGGTCTCGACCCGGACGATCCACGCTGTTACCGGGCCGCTCGATCGGCTGATGGCGCTGATGGAGGGCAATACGCCGCCGGAGTAAGGCGTGCGCGCCTCGATCGAGGTCGCCGACATCTTCCGCGCAGCAGGCCCAGCATACCGGGCCGCCCATGCCGGACACCTGAGCCTCGCCCAGCTCAAGGTCATGTCGGCGATCGAGCATTGCCGCACCGCTGCTCTCGGCGGCCACGTCGAGGCCTGCGAGGACTGCGGCCAGTGGCGGATCGCCTACAACTCCTGCCGCAACCGGCACTGCCCGAAGTGCCAGGGCGCGGCGGCGCGGACGTGGTTGGCCGAGCGCGAGGCCGACCTCTTGCCGGTCGGCTACTTCCATGTCGTGTTCACGCTGCCCGCCGAGATCGCTGACATCGCGTTCCAGAACAAGGCGCTGGTCTACGACCTGCTGTTCAAGGCGGCGTCGGAGACGATGCTGACGATCGCTGCTGATCCCAAGCACCTTGGCGCGCGCATCGGCATCACCGCCGTGCTCCACACCTGGGGTTCGGCGATGACGCACCATCCGCACGTGCACATGATCGTGCCGGGCGGCGGCATCGCGCCCGACGGAAGCCGGTGGATCTCTTCGCGGCCGGCATTCCTGCTTCCGGTACGCGTGCTCGGCAAGCTGTTCCGACGGCTCTTCCTCACCCGGCTGGTCGCTCTACACGAGGCCGAGCGGCTCGGCTTCTTCGGGACCCTTGCTCATCTCGCCGAGCGGCGGGCCTTCCTGCGCCACCTTGCTCCTGTCCGGACGAAGCGCTGGGTCGTCTATGCCAAGGCGCCGTTCGCCGGACCGGAGGCGGTGCTCGCCTATCTGTCGCGCTACACCCACCGGGTCGCGATCTCGAACAGCCGCCTGATCGCGTTCAACCAGGACGGCGTCACCTTTCGCTACAAGGACTACCGCCGCGATGGCGTTGATCGGCAGCAGGTCATGACGCTCGCAGCGGACGAGTTCATCCGCCGCTTCCTGATCCATGTCCTGCCGCGCGGCTTCCATCGCATCCGCCACTACGGTCTGCATGCCGGCTCCGCCCGCAAGGCCAGCCTCGCGCTCGCCCGCGAACTCCTGGATGTCACTGCGCCGCCCGATGTCGATACACCAGGCGAACCGGACGACTACCGCCCGTCATGCCCCTGCTGTGGTGGACGCATGATCATCACCGAGACCTTCGAACGCTGGAGACAGCCGCGCGGACCACCGGGTGCGACGGCGACAAGCCGGGAGACCGACCCATGACCCGGCATGGCATGGTCGAGAATACAGCCGCAGACGATACGTCTCCGGCAACGGATACGCGCACGTCCATGGCAATCGCCGACGCCGACATGCGTCCGCCCCGAACAGTTCCGGGTCGACAGTACCGCGCGACGGAGCAACGAAACGGCCTGACCACAACCAACACCGCGCTCCCCAGCGTCGGTCGCGCCATCGCCGACATCGGCCGCAGTTCGAAATCCCCATAGCCATTAACTGTGGCCCGCGGGTTCCTGCATGAGAGGCTTTCGTACGCCTACCGGCACCCGAAACCCTTCACCATTGCGGTCGTTTAGGAACGATTTGAGTGATCCTGAAAGCTGCCGTTCGGATCGGCATTCCGGCTGGCTCGGAATGAAAGGTGTCGCGCGCGGACGCGATCAAGTATCAAGGCCGCGCGCGGTGGGAGCTATTTAGAACCGAACCGGTTGGTCAATTCCGTCAAGTCGACATGGCCTCGGCACGCACCATTGCCTGACGATATCTCACCGTTCTCCAGCGAGGTGGCATATATGACCGCCGGATCGGCTTCGATGCGGCCTCGAAGGGCAGCAAGCTTTGGCCAGCGCGCCTTGTCTGCTACCTGATGGAAATCCAGCCAACGGGCGACACCGATCAGGACGCCGTCAGCCAGTGTCGGATGATCGGCGATCAGAAATCGAGTGTCCGCGATCATCTCCTCGAGCCGGTCGTGGCGTTCGATGACGCCCTCACTGCCCCATTGTTGCAACGCCAATTGCATAGCCGGGTTGGGTGGCTGCATTTCCATCGCAGCCCACAGGGGACCGAACACACCGGTGAATCCGGTGTTGATGAACGCCATCAACTGATGCATCCGGTCCGTCTCGCGCGACAGTGGGTCGAAGCTGATCTTTCGCTCCGTATCCCGGGCCTCCAGCCATGCAGCGATAGCCATGGTTTCGGTAATAACGTCACCTTGATCGGTTATCAGTGCGGGTGTCTCAACGCGGGGGTTGACCCGCTTGTAAGATGGATCGCGCATCTCGCCGAACATGTCGACGCGACAGAGCCTGTAAGGTCTGCCCATCCATTCGAGAGCGGCGACGAGCCCCATGGAACTTCCCGACGGGAAGCCGTATATGAGTATGGGTTCCATGTTCTTGTACTCCGTGATTTCTTGTGATCACGCTGCGCAGCGGAGCCGGACCATATCGTGTGGTTCCGCCAAGTAAATTACGCACCTTTTTGTTACCATGAGCTGCCTATGAAAGAGCTTGTTTCCCGCTGCCCAATTGAAGAGGTCATGCAGGTTCTCAGCGGTCGATGGCCGACATTGCTGATCTATTATCTGCAGGAGGGTACGAAACGGTTCAGCGATCTTCGCCGAGACAATCCGACGGTGTCCCACAAGATGCTGACGTTCGAACTGCGCAAGTTGGAAGATGCAGGTATCGTCCGCCGGACCGAATTCGGCGGCTATCCACTTCGTGTCGAGTACGATTTGACACCGGCGGGCGAAAGACTGGTGCCGCTCATCGAAGCGCTGGGCGATTGGTGGGAAAGCACCGAAGACAGTGCCGAAAAATCGCGCTCAGATAGCTTGGATACTACCGGTTCAGAGGTGGCTCCTCCGAGTTTGGTCAAAAACTGAGTTTCAACCATTCTCTCCTATCTGAACGCGGCTGTCCGCTGCCCCATCCGTTCATCCAAAACCTGCCAGGCCGGAATCCACCCCACATCGGTCATTTCGAATTTATGAGTTCACGGCCTGGCCCGGTGGGTCCGAGATTCTCAATGTGTGGCTGACAGCTCTCGTGAGAGCATGTAGGCGTGCAGCCGTTCCATGTGCGCGCTCATCTCGGCGATCGCCGCGTCGACATCGCGCTTGCGAAGGTACTGAACGAATTTGGTACGCGAGGCAGCGACATCCCAGCTGCGATCGACGCCGATCTGCTTGATGTAATAGGCCAGCGGTTCAGTCACCGCCGACATCAGTATCTCCATTGCCTTGTTCTTGGTCGCGCGGGCCAGAAGCGCGTAGAACTGGAGCGTCAGCGCTGTCCTGTCCTCGATCTGTGCCTCGGTATTCTTTTCGCGGGTGGCGGCGATGTTCGCCTCCAAGGCGGAAAAGTCCTCCTCGGTGGCGCGCTCGCAGGCCAGGCGGATTATTTCCTTCTGCAGGCACTTGCGCGCCTCGGTGTAATCGGCAAGTGACAACCCCCCCAGCGACAGCAGGTCCGAAATCGTCTGGGTGATCGGCTTGACGTCGCCATGCATGACCATGGCGCCGCCCTTCACGCCCTTTTGCAGCGACAGGACACCGCCAATTTCAAGCGTCCGAAAGGCTTCGCGCACCGTGGCGCGGCTGACCTGCAACTGCTCGGCAAGCTCCCGCTCGGACGGCAGCTTGTCACCGGCAGCTATTCGCCCGGCTTGGATCTCGGCTCGGATCTGGTCGCAGACCTCTTCGAACGCGCGCTTCGTCTTGACCGGGCGAAAGCCCATCGATGAGGACATTCCACGTCTCCTTGTGAATCTGCTTGATTATCGGCTCAATCAAACCATCGTGGCAAGGGTCAGTTGACTTATTGGTTCTACCATTTAAGGTTTCTCCAATTTCGGCCCATGATGGAGGAGACAGCGTGGCAACCCAACAGGCAGGGCGCCTGGCGTCGATCATCACGCCAGACGCAAGCGTCGACCAGGCGGTGTTGCAGCACCGGGCAAGCGCGGCGGCGACCGGGTTCACGGCGCTCGGCCTGGGCGAGGGGTCGACGATCGCGATCCTGATGCGCAACGACATCCCCTTCATCGAGGCCTCGATCGCGGCGCAGAAGATCGGCGCTTTCGCGGTGCCCATCAACTGGCATTCGACCGCCACCGAGATCCTCTATGTCCTCAATGATTGCCGTCCCGACGTGCTGGTGGTGCAGGCCGACCTGCTGGCCACGCCCGGTCTGACATTGCCATCCGACCTGGCCGTCATTGCCGCCGCCACGCCTCCGGCCACGGCGGCCGCCTTCCGCATTTCGGCGGCGGCCTGCACGGTTCCCGACGGTCTTCGCGACTGGGAAAGCTTCGTCGCCAATCACGCACCGCGCACCGCACCGGATGCGCCCCCCCGCGGAGCGATCATCTATACCTCGGGGACTACGGGACATCCCAAGGGCGTCAAACGCGTCCCCATGGACGCCGAACTTCTGGCGCGCAACATCCGCTGTTTCATCGATACCTACGGTCTTGCACCCGACGTGCGCACACTGATGGTCACACCCCTTTACCACGCCTCGCCCGGCGGCTTCGCGCGCTACGCGGCGACGCGCGGCGAGCTTCTGGTGCTGGCGCCGCGCTTCGATCCCGAGGAATTCCTCGCGCTGATCGAGAAACACCGTATCAATACCATCACCGCCGTGCCGACGATGTTCATCAAGCTGCTCAAGCTGCCCGAGGCGGTTCGGGCGCGCTATGATGTCAGCTCGCTTCGCTGGGTCAGTCACACCGCCGCCGCCTGCCCTGTTGATGTGAAGCGGGCGATGATCGACTGGTGGGGGCCCATCCTACACGAGGTCTATGGCGGCACCGAAGTGGGCATCGCAATGCATTGCACGTCCGGCGAATGGCTGGATCGCCCAGGGACCGTGGGCCGTGTCGTCGATGGCGCGCAGGTGCGCATCCTGGGCGATGATGACAGCCTTCTGCCTGCGGGGGAGACCGGCGAGATCTATGTCCGCAATCCGAATTACGCCGATTTCACCTATATCAACCACCCCGACGCCCGCATCGAGACCGAGAAGGACGGTTTTCATCAGCATAGGGGACGTGGGCTGGCTGGATGAAGACGGCTTTCTGTTCCTCGGCGACCGCAAGCGCGACATGATCATCTTTGGCGGCACGAACATCTACCCGGCCGAGATCGAATCGGCATTGGTGCAGCATCCCGGCGTGGCCGATTGCGCAGTGATTGGGCTGCCCGATCCCGAGTTCGGCGAGATCGTCGGCGCCTGGGTCCAACCTGCCCGGGGCGGCAATCCGACCGAGGCGGAGCTGGGCGCGTTCCTGGCGCAGACCCTTGCGCGCTACAAGCTGCCGCGCCGGTACGTCTTCGTCGAGGCGCTCCCGCGCGAGGAAAGCGGTAAACTGATGAAACGTAAGCTGCGAGCGACCATGGCTGCGCGGTAGGGCGCGCAACCATGGATCGCCAATCAGGGGTCGGGAAAGACGGGCGGGCGTTTATCAGCCATCGCCGCCATTGCCTCGCGGAAATCCGCGCTCTCCAGGCTGGCGGCGAGTTCGCGTTCTGCGCGTGCGAGGATCTCGGCCGGGGTGTCGAAGCGCAGCCCCTGCAGTTGGCGCTTGATGACTGCCGCCGAACGCGGCGAGACCTTCGCCGCCATTTCGGCCGCGTAGGCCTGCACCGCGTCGCGCAGGGCGCCGTCGAGGAAGACCCCGCTGACCAGTCCGAAGCGCAGCGCCTCGTCGGCGCCCAGCTTGCGCGCCGACAACATGAGTTCCGCCGCCCTTCCCTGCCCCACGATGCCCGCCAGCGCCCAGTCGATGCCCTTTTCGGCAATCAGGCCCAGCCGCGCGAATGAGGCGATGAAGGCCGCACTTGCCGCAGCGAAGCGGATGTCGCTGTAAAGCGCCAAGGCATAGCCGATGCCGACCGCCGGACCGTTGACGGCCGCAATCACCGGCTTCGGCACCGCCGCCGGCATCGCAAACTTGCCCTTCAGCTCGGCTCGCGCCTCCGGCCAGGGATCGCTGTCGCTCTCGGCGATCTGCGCCGTGCGATCGCGCAGCTGCTTCAGGAATCCCGCATCCGCCCCGGCACAGAAGGCTGCCCCCGCTCCGGTAAGCACGATCACCCGCACCGCCGGATTGCTGCTACCCTCGATAAGCACCGCGCGCAGCTCTGCCTCCATGTCGGCGGTCCAGGCATTGCGGCGCTCGGGGCGATTCAGGGTGACGGTCTGGACGCCTTCGGCGATATCGCTCAGGACATTGCTCATGCCACGTTCTCCAACTGCAGCTGCCCGCCCGACAGAACCGTCACGTCCCGTTCGGGGACCGTGGCTTCGAACTGCAACGCCGCGCCTGCCTGCCACAGCGCGATCTCAAGAGTCTCGCCGGGAAAGACCGGACGGCTCATCCGGGCCGACAGGGCGCGCAGCCGGGTCGCATCGCCCTCGGCGACCGCCCCCACAAGAGCGCGCACGGCATGGCCCAGCGAGCAAAGTCCGTGCAGGATGGGCCGCTCGAAACCCAGCTTCGCCGCCATCGCCGGATCGGCGTGCAAGGGATTCAGGTCGCCGTTCAACCGGTAGAGCAGCGCGGCCTGTGGCAGCGTGGCGATGCGGGTGACGGCCTCGGGCGCCTGTTCGGGTCGGGCCGGCCACGCTGCGGCCGAGTGGGTACGTGTCTCGCCGAAACCCCCGTCGCCCATGCACATGTATGTCGATACCACCCGCGCGACCGGCTGGCCTTCAGCCGTATCGATGGCGCGCGTGACCTCGACCATGGCGCCCCTGTCCGGCCCGCGGTCCACCAGGTCGCTGACCGCATTCGTGGCCACCAGATCGGTTTCCAGCGGCACGGGTGACAAGACCTCCAGCGCCTGCGCGCCGTGCAGCACCTTGCGCGCCTCAAGCCCGGCCCTGGCGAACCACATCCCCGGCGAGCCCAGGACCATCGGCATTGTCGAATAGGGCACCAGCCCGACCTCGTAGATATGGCGCAGCTGGCGGCTGTCGGCCGGATCCGAGCCCAGCCCGAGGCTCAACCCGTAAAGAATGGCGTCGCGAGCCGTCACGCGGAACGGGATCGGATCGAAGCGGAAGGCGAGAAGGCTTTCCTCGGTGATGGTCATGCGTGAGACTCCTCGTCGATGCGTTGCGCCAAGGCGCGCGTGATCCGGGCACGCGGCGCAGTCTCGCCACCCAGTGCGGTCGCGAGGTGCAGCATGCGCTTGAATACCCGCCCGATCTCCATCTCGTCGGTCATGCCCATGCCGCCGTGCAGCTGGATTGCCGCCTCGCCGACAACCCGCAATGCCCGCGAAAGGCAGGCCACGGCCCGATCCGCGATCGCAGCGGGAGGCGGCGCCTCTACGGGTACCAGGACCGCGGCCATGCTGCGCGCCAGCTCGCGCTCGACCAGCATGTCAGCAAGGCGGTGCTGCAACACCTGGAACTGCGCCAGAGGCTGGCCGAACTGCCGACGCTCCGCCAAGTAGCGCACAGTCAGCAACAGCGCCCTGCCCATCGTGCCGCATGCCTCGGCCGCGAGGCAGGCCAGGCGCTCGGCGCGGGCCAGGGAGACCGCCGTCAAGGCCGCGTCCCCGGTCAGCAGGACCTGCCCGCGCGCCGACAAAGGCCGATCGGCCATGCGCCGCCCGTCCATGCCCTGCCAGAAGATGCCTGGCGCCGCCCCGGCGGGGCAAAGCGTCAGCACGCTCCCGACCGGATCGAAAACCAGGAGGTCGGTCACCTCGGCTCCACCCGCTACCGGCAATGAGGGATCATCCATCAGCGCGAGAATCCGGGCTCCGCTGGCGGCACCTTTCACAAGCGCGGTCTCGGCTCCGGCGCGGGCGGCGAGCGGCGCCGCGACCAGGGCGCTTTCCACAATCGGCTCGCACACGCCTGACGCGCCCAGTTCGGCCACCAGCGGCAGGCAGGACGTCAACGGAAGGCCCAGCCCGCCCTGTCCTTCGGGCAGCCGCAGGGCGGGCCAGCCGCTCTCCGCCATTTCAGTCCAGTGCACGGCCGAAAAGCCCGAGGGGTCGGGCCGGTATCTCTGCGCCAGCCAGCGCGCACCGGCCTCGGCAAGGGCCGCACCATCGGCATCGGGTTGGAAACTGTCGAGCAGGCTCATGCGCCCTCCATCATCGCCGCACGGCCGATCAGGCCGCGCTGGATCTCGCTGGAACCGCCATAGATCGTTGAGGCACGGTTATAGAGATATTCCTCCGCGATCCCTTCGGCCCCGCCCGACGCCGCGGCGCCGAAGCGCAGCGCCTCGGGGCCCAGGACTTCGCGCAGGAGGCGGGTGAGGTCCTGTTGGATCTCGGTGCCGCGCAGTTTCAGGATCGACGCCCCTGCCCCGATGTCCTCGCCCCGTCCCTGGGCCGCGAGATATCGCAACTCGGTCAGCTCCAGCGCCGTCAAGGCAATATCGACTTCGGCGATCTGTGCCAGAAGCCCCACCTCGGTGCCGCGCTCGCCAGCCAGCGCCCGAAGACGCGCCAGTTGCCGGCGACATCGGCCGACGCCCGTGATGTCGCTGCGTTCGTTCGCCAGCAGGAAACGCGCGTGATTCCAGCCATGCCCCTCTTCGCCGACAAGGTTTTCGGCAGGCACCGATACATCAGTCAGGAAAACCTCGTTCAGGCTGTGGCTGCCATCGATGCCGATGATCGGCCGGAGCTCGATGCCGGGGCTGTCCATGTCGATGAGCAGCATCGAGATTCCCTCCTGCCGCCGTGCGCCGGTTGATGTGCGCACCAACGCGAACATCCGGTTCGCGTACTGGGCCTTGGTCGTCCAGATCTTCTGGCCGTTCACCAGATAGCGGTCCCCGACGCGGTCGGCCCTTGTCTTCAGCGCTGCGAGGTCCGACCCCGCGCCGGGTTCGGAAAAACCCTGGCACCACCAATCCTCGGCCCGCAGGATGCGCGGCAGGTAATAGGATTTCTGCGCCTCGCTGCCGAAGGTATAGAGAACGGGCCCGATCATCCTTGTGCCGAAGGCCGGCACCTTGGGCGCCGATCCCAACCCGCATTCCAGCGTGAACAGGTACAGCCGCACAGGGTCCCAGCCGGTGCCACCGTGTTCTTTGGGCCAGGTCGGCGCGGCCCAGCCGCGCGAAAAAAGCGCGCGCTGCCAGTGCAGTACCTCGTCCTTCGTCGCATGGCGGCCCAGGTCGGCATTACGCCGGGCGCTTTGCGGCAGCGTGTCACGGATGAAGGCGCGCACCTCGGCGCGGAAGGCCTGCTCCTCGGTTCCCAGCAGGGCGTCGATCGGATCGCCCAGCATCAGATCGCATCCCAGTGGAACACGTCCATCGTGGTTTCGGGGCCCGCCAGATCGCGTTGCACGGAGGGCATGAAAACATCGCGGATGCTGTCCTGTGTCCAGCCCTCGGCGCGGTGCAACCCGCGCACCGGGCGTGGCTGGCTCATGACGAAGATCTCGTTGCCGCGCACGGCAAACACCTGCCCGTTGACGTCGACCGCGTCATCGGAGGCAAGGAAGACGCTCATCGGCACCAGTTTCTCGGCCGTCATGTGCTTGCGCTTCTCGGCAAAGGCGTCCGGGTCGCTGGTGGGCACCGAGGTCACCATCCGCGTCAGCGCGAAGGGCGCGATGCAGTTCGACCGCACGCCGAAACGGGCCATATCGATCGAGATCGATCGCGACAGGCCGGCAATCGCCGCCTTGGCCGCCGCGTAATTCGCCTGGCCCAGATTGCCGATCAGCCCGGCAGTCGACGTAAAATGCACAAAGGCGCCCGAGCCCTGTTCACGAAACACCGGCGCGGCGGCGCGGCTGACGTTGTAGCTCCCGTAGAGATGGACCTTAACCACGCTGTCGAAATTCTCAAAGCCCATCTTGTGGAAGAGCCCGTCGCGGACGATGCCGGCGTTGTTCACCACTGCGTCGAGCCGACCGAAACGATCGAGCGCGATCTGAACAATAGCCGCCGTCTGCCCGGGATCGGCGACCGAATGACCGTCAGCCACCGCTTTACCGCCGGCGGCCTCGATCTCGCGCGCGACCTCTTCGGCGGGCGAGCTGCCGTCGCCCTGCCCCGACAAGTCGGTGCCTAGGTCGTTGACCACGACCTTGGCACCGGCGGCAGCATAGCCCAATGCAAGAGCCCGGCCGATGCCGCGCCCGGCGCCAGTGATGATCGCGACCTTGTCTTCGAGCGGTTTCATGAGATTTTCTCCAGATATATCGTCAATGGTTCTACCTTTTGGGTGCGAAACGAGTTGCCTCGCTCCATCCCGGCCGGCATGTGTTCAGGGAGCGTCGACGGCGGGCAGCGTGCCCGCGGGGAAATGGCGCAGGATCGCCGAGTGGACAGTTTCGAGATGTGCGTTCATCTCGGCGATCGCGCCCGAGGCATCGCGTGCCCGCAACCGCGCCAGCACGGCACGCCGCGAAATGATCACCGGCTCGGTCGCGTGGATCCCGGCGGCATGCACGAAGCGGCGCACAATCTCGTAGATCGGCGTGATCACCAGAACCAGTACCGGGTTCTGCGTCGCCTCGGCGAGCAGATGGTAGAACTCGGCCGTCAGCTCGAGCAACTCGGCATCGCGCCGGGCGATCAGCGCCGCCTCGGTGGCGTCGATGTTGCGCTCGATCCGGTGCAGGGCCTCAGGTGTGGCACGGCGGGCGGCGTTCTCGAGGACCACCTTCATGATCCCGATCCGCGCCTCTGTCAGGTGGTCAAGGCTGATGCTGCCCAGCGCCATCATGTCGCGAAATGAACGCAGTACCGGTTGATCGGACGGCTCCAGCACGAAGGCACCACCGTGAACACCCTTCTGCAGGCCGATCAGGCCGGCATTCTCCAGTCCCCGCAGGGCCTCGCGCACGGCGTTGCGCGAGACGCCGAACTGCACGGCCAACTCGCGTTCCGGCGGCAACTTGTCGCCGGGGCGCAGGTGCCGCCCCTCTATCTGCGCGCGGATCTGCTCGCTGATCATCTCGAACGCGCGCGTCCCCGATACCGGTTTGAACGCCATGAACAGCCCTCCGCTTGCGATCATCGCTCCAGACCCAGAATGCCCGTCGCCTGGCTGGCCAGCGTGCCGCCATTGCCATGCACCAGGGCCAACGCGCAATCGGAGACCTGTCGCGCCCCGGCCTCGCCGCGCAATTGTTGGACCGCCTCGATGATGGTGAAGATGCCGTACATCCCCGGATGCGTGCAAGACAGACCCCCGCCATTCGTGTTGACCGGCAGGCGGCCGCCGGGGCGGCTATGTCCCTCGGCAAAGAACCGCCCTCCCTGCCCCTTGGGGCAGAAGCCGAGGTCCTCCATGAACAGGATCGGATTGATGGTAAAGGCGTCGTATAGCTCGACGACATCGATGTCCTGCGGACCGACCCCCGCCATGGCGAAGGCCAGGGGACCCGAGAGCGCGGCCGGGCTGACAGTCAGATCAGGCATCTCCATGATCGACTTGTGGGTGTGCGCCACACCAAAGCCGCGCACCCAGACCGGGGATTTGCGCATCGCCCGCGCCCGCGCCTCGCCCACCAGCACGACCGCGCCGCCGCCGTCGGTCACCAGGCAGCAGTCCCGTACGCTGAGAGGGTCCGCCACCATACGTGCGGCCAGCGCCTCGTCGACGCTCAACGCATCGCGCAGGAAGGCATCGGGATTGATTCGCGCCCAGTCACGCATCGACACGGCGACTTCGGCGAGGTCGCGGCGGGTGGTGCCGTATTCGTACATGTGCCGCGCCGTCGCCAGGGCATAGGCAGTGATCGGGTTGCGCGGATTGTAAGGCGCCTCGTGGATCTGAGGCTCAACGGGCGAGTGCAGCTTGCCTGAGGCCGTACGCTGGTTCGATCCGTAACAGATCAGCGCCACGTCGCACAGGCCGGTGGCGATCGCCATGGTCGCCGATTGCAGGTAGGCGACAAAGGCCGATCCGCCGTAATTCGTGGCGTCCGTGACACGCGGCACGATGCCGAGGTACTCCGCCACCGAGGGCCCGGCCAAGAGGTTGTTCATGTTGGTTGTGAACAGGCCATTGACCTCGGAAAGGTCGATCCCGGCATCCTCCAATGCCGATTTCACCGCTCGGGCCATGATTTCCATATGCGTCTCGCCCGGGGCCTCGCCCAGCCCGTAGAGCCCGACACCCGCAACGGCAGCCTTGCTGCGCAAATCGATGCTCATGCCGAAACCTCCTTGCGGAACACCACCCGCGGTGTGTCGTCGATCTCGGCCAATAGCCGGTCGCCGATGCGGATTTGGTCTGGCGGCGTGCCGACGACGGTCGATATCATGCGCACCCCCTCGGCCAGCTCCATCATCGCGTAAAGATAGTCGCCGCCCTTGTCAGGCTTCTGTCGCACGATACTTGCCGCGTAGACCGTGGCGCGGCCGCTGGCCGGCACCCAGTCCAGGCGATCCGACCCGCAATGTTTGCACAGAACGCGCGGGGCAAAGACATGCCTTGCGCAGCTCCCGCATTGCTGGATCATGAAGCGCCCCTTGGTCAGGTAATGGTGGAACTGCGCGTCGGGTCCGTTGGGAAAATCGGTCATGGGCCTCACATCAGGTTGGGCAGGAAGGTGACGATCTGCGGAAAGGTGATGAGAAGGGCCATGACCACCGCTTCCGCGACCAGGAACAGCGATACGCCGCGAAAGATTGTGCCCAGTGGCACCCTGTCGCCGACCACGCCCTTCATGACGAAGACATTCAGCCCGAGTGGCGGCGTCAGCATCCCGATTTCGAGATACTTGACGATAATCACGCCGATCCAGATCGGATCGATGTCCGCAGCGTGGAAGATCGGCAGCACCACGGGCAGGGTCAGCAACAGCACACCCAGCGGATCAAGGAAGCAACCGAAGATCAGGTAGACCACTGAGGTCCCCAGCACGATGACCAGCGGGTCGGTGCCCATCTGGTCGATCATGCCTGCAATCTGGTAGGGCAGGCCGGTCAGGGCCAGGAAGCGCGTGAACAGCAGCGCGCCCGTCGCGATGAACAGGATCGAGGCCGTGGTCGACACCGTTTCATAGAGGCTTCGGCGGATCACCTTGCCGGTCAGCGCGCGGCGCAGAGCGGTCACCGCAAATGCGAGGATTGCGCCGAGCGCCCCCGCCTCGGTCGGCGAGACGAGGCCCGAGTAGATGCCGCCGATGACCCCGAGGCTGAGCACCGGCAGCGGCCAGGTGCGCCACAGGATGCGCCGGGTCTCGGCGCCCGACAGCGGTTCGCTGCGCAGCGTCGGGGCCATGGCGGGCCGGGCGCGGACCACCATGTTGATCGCCAGCGCATAGGCGCCGGCCGTCAGCAGACCCGGCAGGATCCCCGCGATCAGCATCTTGCCGGCCGAGACCTCGGCAAAGATCGCGTAGACGATCATCATGATCGACGGCGGGATGATCGCACCCAGCGTCCCGACGGCCGAGGCGACGCCGGTGGCCAGCGCCGGGGAATAGCCGGCCGACAGCATCTCGGGGACGGCGATACGGCCCAGTGTTGCGGTGGTCGCCATGCTTGACCCGCAGGCGGCAGCGAACCCGGCCCCGGCGAAGTTGGTGGCGACAGCGATACCGCCGCGAAAGCGGCCGAATACCAGTCGCAGAGCGCGGAACAGGTCCGTCGTCAGGCCGGAATTGCCGGCCAGCGCGCCCATCAACAGAAACATCGGCACGGCCGTCAGGGTCCAGTGGGCGGTGAATTCATAGGGCAGGTTCTGCAGGATGGAGGCGGCCGGGCGCGGTCCCCGCACGGCCCAGGTGCCGACGAAGGCGACAGCGGCAAGCGCGAAGCCGATGGGCACACGTAGCACCATCATCACCAGAAGGACTGCCACGCCCAGAATGCCGATGGTGGTATTATCCATCGGCTTGCTCCGCTATCGACAGGGGTTTGCCGGCAAGACCCAGAACGCATTGCAGGCACAGGGTGAGGAAGGTCGCACCGTATCCTGCGACCAGCAGCCATCGTGCGGGCCACAGGGGAAAGTCAACGACCGACAGGTCAGCGTATTCCCCGGTGTGGGTCTTGTGCAGCGCCGAGACGGCGGAATGCCAGGTAAGAAGACCGGCAATCACCGCTGCCACCAGGAGCGACAGCACGATGACCACGCGCATCGCCCAGTCAGGCAGCGCCATGGTGAACGATTCCACGGTCAGGTGCCCGCCCTCGATTTGGACGAAGGCGAGCGGCAGAAAGCAGACGGCGATCATGTAGTAATTGGTAACGGTCTCGAGCATGCCGACGGTCGGCCGCCCCATGATCGAGCGCGACAGCACATCGGTGCCGATATGCAGCATCATCAGCACCACGGCGACCGATCCCGCCAGGAACAGCAATCGCATCATGTGCCAGGTCAGGCGGGTTAAGCCGTTCATGAAAGCCCCTTGTCGACGATTCAGCGTTTGCGAGCGCCGCCCGGCAGGCCGCGCTGCCTGCGGGTGTGATCACTGTGCCGGGTAGTCGGCGTAGATCTCGTTCCAGAACACTTCGGCAATTGCAGCCTCGTCCTCGTCGACGGGGACGAGGGTATTCCAGCGCTCGATATAGGGCATGAAACGGTCGACGATCGCCTGCGCATCGGCAACGCCTCTCTCTGCGGCCCTTTCTGCCGCCCCCTTCCCGTTGCTCTCGATCCAGCTCGCCAGCGCGCCCTGTACGGCGTTGTCGACCGGAGCGACCGTGCTGCCGTGTTCGCGCGCCGCCGCCAGCGCCGTGTTGTCCTCCTCGGCATAGGCGATAGCTCCGTGAGCCGAGGCTGTCGCCGTCGCATGTAGGATGGCCCGTTGCTCTCCGGGCGCGAATTCGGCCCACTTGTCCCGGCTGAAGGTAAAGATCGACCCACCGAAGGATGCCCCCGAGGACAGCTCGACAACGTGATTGGCGATATCGATGAAGGAATAGGTGACATAAGTGCTGGCAGGGCCTGCGTGGCAGTCGACCTGCCCGCGCTGCAGCGCCTCGTAGGATTCCGTCAGGCTGACGGTGACGGGAACGATCTCGCCGACGGCGCCGAACAGCCGCGAATAGGGCGGGATGGCACGCACGCGCAGGCCGTTGAAATCCTCGGGCGTTCGGACGTCGCGTGTGCAGAACAGGTAATAGTCGCCCAGGCTGTAGCCGCCCAGGAACTGCTGGTTCCATTGCGCCAGTTCTGCCTGGCATTCCGGGCAATCCTTGATAACGAACTCGTTGAAGGCACCGATTCGCGCTGCGTTCGACACGCCGAGGCCGATCAGCTCGGACAGCATGAACATGACCGGCAGGTCCGAGGCATAGGAAACCGTGACGTAGAAGGCCCCGTCCACCACCCCGTCACGGATGCCGGATACCGCCGTGCGCATGTCGACCACCCCGCCGCCTGGCACATAATTGAAGCGTATGCTGCCGCCGGTGGCCTCGGTGATGGCGTCGATCCAGGGCACAAGGTAGCCGGTCGAAAAGGCCGAAGTCGCTGGCGCGAAACTGCCGTAGAGCACGTCGGTTTCCGCATTGGCCAACGTCGGCAGCGCAAGCATGGGCAAAGCGATCGACAAGCGGGCCGCAGCCGATGAAACGTATCTTTTGAACATGATTTCCTCCCTCCGGCACGAACGCCATAGGGCACCCTAACAATGGTTCTACCTTTGTCAATATGGTAGAACCATTACATAATGCGGGAGCCTCCTGGATGGAGACGAGGAGGAATGGCCGCGATTACGCGATGGCGCTATCGCGTTGCCGGTCGGCGGTTGGCTAGGCGTGCCATGCCTATCATCACAGGCATTGCGGGGCCGGTCGTACCCCACATACCCACCCACCCGCCAAGACCGGTCCCGCCCTTTAGCGAGCTTTCGACGCACTTCTCCTGGGGCATCGCCCAGGCTCGACGTCACCAACATCCACCGCCTGCACCTTAGCGCCTGACGGAGCCGATGGCCGCGTCGCGCGCAACCTGTTGTGTTGGGTGGAAGCATCTTGCATGGGCGATTGCTCGGGTGTTAGTCGGCAACCGTGCAACGGCCGATCACTGACCAACTAGACAGGAAAGGAGCACCTGAGTTCGTGGTTATTTTCAGAACCCTGTCCATCGCTCTCACCGCCTTGATCCTGATCCCGAGTGGTGCGCATCTGTTCGAATTGTCGGGCAAGATCGGACTGGATCGAGATGCCTATTTCACCGTTCAGCAGATTTACGCGGGCTGGTCCCTTTTTGGCGCGCCTATCATCGTCGCCGTACTGGCGAACATCGGGCTCTACTTCGCTGAAAGGCGGCACCACCCGGCGACCGCACATTGGGCGCTGATTGCGGCCTCGCTGATTGTCATCAGCCTGGGTGTGTTCTTTGTCTGGATATTTCCGGCCAATCAGGCGACGCATAATTGGACCATGCAACCGGATAACTGGGAAGTCCTCCGCCGCAACTGGGAATACGGACATGCAGCGAACGCAATCCTGATCGCACTCGCATTAATCGCTTCCGTCATGGCGAGTGTCAGGCGGGAAAGCAGTTAAAGCTGCGGCAAAATTCACCCTGAGCGATGGTGCTCACCCGGCAGCTACAGCCTTGGAGTTCTTCACCCTTGCGCTGCCATACGATCGTGCGGCTTTGAGGACGGACTGGCGCAATGTTGCCCAAGGGACTGCGCGGTTTCTGTCGAAATCACGAACTGCACCAGACGCCGCGGTCGTGCTCTCTTCTTGACGCACCGGACACCCCTGCCCGTGGCTGCCGCGGACCTTGCCAGTCGGAATGGCCCGTGCGTAAATGTGTTCGGGAACAAGAAGGTTGGCCATGCCCAGGATCGATATTGCCGCTGTCCCGGTGCAAAAGGGGGCGGGATATCCACCGGAGTTCAATGCCGTGTGTGCCGAAAGATTGCGGCAGCGTCTCGGCGATGCTGCAGGGTTGCTGGATTTCGGGGTCAACTTGACACGCCTGCCACCCGGCAACTGGTCGAGCCAGCGTCATTGGCACTCCCATGAAGATGAATTCGTTTTCGTAATCGAAGGTGAGCTAACGCTTATCGAGGAGCAAGGCGAGACCGTGCTTCGTGCAGGCGAGTGCGCGGCCTTTCCCAAAGGCAGCGGCGACGGCCACCACATGATGAACAAATCGGACAATGTAGCGCTCTATCTGGAAATCGGATCACGTCATCCCGACGATCTGGCCACGTGCTCAGATATTGACATGATGAGTTCCAACTCCGACGGGCGTTTCGTGCACAAGGACGGCAGACCATATTTGCAGGTTTGACCGCTTCGCAGTTGAACACTTTCGCAGCGTACATTGGCCAAGCAGGGATGTGACCAATACCACTGGCAGGACGAAAACAATGAGTGACGATGATCCGAAAATAATCGTGTCACCCTTGTCGCGGCGATATTCGAGCGATGGGACGACTGTGAGCGTTGAAATCTATAGGCTCGAAGGTTCGCAGGGCTGGTCACTCGAACTGGTCGACGCAGACTCCAATTCGACCGTGTGGGAAGACACGTTCCCAACGGATCAGGCTGCCTTTGATGTCTTCCTGCTCGGGGTCAAGACAGTGGGACTATCGAAACTCCTGGAGCCTGATGATGACGAACCGTCCATGATCACCATCCATTAGCGGCTCGCGGTCTGCCACCAGTGGAATCATTGGCTCTCGGTGGCACAGGCGTAGATTCCAATTTAGGCCCTTGTCAGGGCCGCCCCGATCTCGCCCGTCGCTTCGACATCCTCGTCTCGATCCCCGGTGTCTCGGCCATCACCACTTTCGCGCTGATCATCGACATGCCCGAACTCGACTCGATCTCAAACGGTCAAGCCACCTCGCTGGCCGGTATCGCCCTTGTCGCACGACAGTCGGGACAATGGTCGGGACGCGCCGTCATCCGGGGCGGCCGCGCAAACCTCCGCCAGGCGCTCTACATGTCGGCTCTCTCTTCGCCATCTGCTTCAATCCCGACCTCACAGAGAAATACTACCAATTCATCGCAGCCGGCAAACCGCCCCAGAAAGCCATCACAGCCATCATGCGGAAGCTCGTCGTCCTCGCAAGCGCCGTGCTCAGGGACGGACGAAAATGTAGACAATCCCTCCTACTCTAGCTGTGCTTTCACACATAGACGCCGCCGCGCATCTTTTGCGAAACGCGAAAATTGAACACTTGAATTTGGCTATTGTGCCCCAAACCTCGATAAGCGAGCCTCGTGTTCGCGGAGGAGAGCCCGCCACCACGAGGCCAGGGCGGGAGAGGAATGGCAGCCACCAAGCACGATCCAGCGAAACTGAGATCCAATTTCGAGCCAGGCAGTTCCCGCTGGGCGGTACGGCGCGCGCACTGGCGGGCGCTGGGCCTGACTGACGAGGACATGCTCAAGCCGAAGATCGCGGTCGTCAACACCTCGTCCGACATCGCCATCTGCTTTTCGCATGTCGACGGGATCGCTGCGGAAATGAAGAAGGAGATCCGCGCGGCAGGCGGCCTGCCCTTCGAGATCCGGACCGCCGCGCCCTCCGATTTCATCATCTCTGCCGGGCGCCGCGCCACCTACATCCTGCCTACGCGCGACCTCATAACCAACGACATCGAGGTGCAGGTGGAGGGCGCCCAACTCGACGGCATGATCCTGCTGACTTCCTGCGACAAGACGGTCCCCGGCCAACTGATGGCGGCGGCGCGCCTCAACATCCCCTCGCTGATGGTGATCTGCGGCTACCAAGCCTCCGGCCATATCGGCAACGAACATGTCGACATCGAGGAGGTCTTCCTCAACGCAGGCTTCCATGCCCAGGGCGCCATATCGTTCGGCCAGCTGAGGGACATGACCGAAGCGGCGATCCGCTCGCCGGGCGTCTGTTCGGGCATGGGCACGGCCAACTCCATGCACAGTGTGACCGAGGCGCTCGGCATGTGCCTGCCGGGCGCGGCCCCAGTGGCCGCCAATTCGCCGGCAATGTGGGAACACGCGCGCGCAAGTGCTGCACGCATTGTCGACATGGTGTGGGAAGATTTGAAGCCGCGCCAGATCATGACGGCGGGCGCCTTCCGCAACGCTGCGCGCGTCAACCTCGCCCAGGCCGGCTCCATCAATTGTATCAAGCACCTGCAGGCGATCGCCCTTGAGGCCGGCGTCGACATCGATCTCTACGAGACTTTCGACAACGAAGGCGACCGCATCCCCGTGCTGACGGCCGTCCGTCCGATCGGGCCGTTCTCGATCGAGCAGTTCGAGGCCGCCGGCGGCGCGCGCGGCACCATGAAGCGGCTGGAGCCGATGCTCGACACCGACGTGCTGACGGTAAGCGGCGGCATGGTCGCGCAAAATCTCGCCGGTTTCGCGGTGCGCGACGGCGATGTCATCCGCCCGCTTGACGATCCCTTCGGCCGCGAGGCCGCGATCGTCCTGCTCAAGGGCTCGCTGGCGCCTGGGACCGGCGTGGTGAAGGTCGGGCTGCGAACGCCGGACCGCAGGCTCACTTTTCGGGGTCGGGCGCTGGTCTTCGAGAATTCGCTCGACGCGGAGACCGCCCTGAAAGAAGGCCGCATCGTGCCTGGCGACGTCGTCGTGCTGCGTCGGCAGGGCGTGAAGGGCGGGCCCGGCATGGGCGGCGCGTCGCGCTTGGTCTTCGCGCTCGAAGGCGCCGGGTTGGGCGCCGAGGTCGCGGTTGTCACCGACGGGCAGCTCTCCGGTCTTGTCAACAAGGGCCTCGTTGTCGGCGAGATCCAGCCCGAATGGGCCGAAGGCGGTCCGATCGCGCTGGTTGAGGACGGCGACGAAATCGAGATCGACGTCAACGCAAAGCGCATCGATCTCCATGTGACGCAGGAAGAATTGGCGAAGCGGCACGCCGCTTTCACACCGCCGGCCGCAACGACGGATTCGGGCTGGCTGTCCATCTACGAACGCACGGTGTCGTCCCTCTCGCGCGGGGCCTCGCTGATCGAAAACGCCCGCAAGCGCTGATCACAATTCGGGAGAATACATGTCACATGGACGTCCGATAAATCCGGGTACCCGGATCGTTCGCCACACCGGCGACATGCTGCATCGCGAACTGGCGGTCGATGTCTGTGTCGTCGGGGCAGGCATTTCCGGTGCCACGACGGCGCTGGAGGCGGCCCGACTCGGCAAGCGCGTGGCGATCGTCGACAGCCTTCCGGCGCTTGGCGGGCAAGCCGTAAACTCGATCATCGGTACCTTCTGCGGCCTCTATCGCAATGGCTCTCATGGCCACCGATTTACGTTCGGCATTGTCGACGAGATGCTCGCCTATCTCGAAAGCCACGACGCCTGCTATTACCGGCACGGCCCGATGACCACCGTCGTGCACTATAATGAGATTGCGCTGTCGCGCTGGATCGAGACCGCGCTCGATGCGGCCGGCGTCGTCCCAGTCACTGGTGCGCTCCTGCGTTCGGTCGAGACCGAGGGCCGCCGCGTCAAGGCGGTCCGCCTCGTCACTCGCTATGGCGACGTGACGATCCGCGCGGAGGGCTTCGCCGATTGTTCGGGCGACGCCGCCCTCACCTACCTTGCCGGCTTCGAATGCCGCGAACCGGACGAAAAGGTCTACGGCTCGCAGCAGGCGGTGATCGAGGGCATCAACACCGCCGTCACGCCTCCGGCGCGCGAGGAATTGTCGGAACGGATCGCCGAGAAGGCCGAGGAATACGGGCTGATCCGCAGAAACGGCCTCGTCTTCTATACACCGGGCAAGGACGTGGCGGTCCTCAACATGACGCATGTCGAAACCCCGCTCGACCCGATCGGAGCGAGTCGGACCGGGCTCATCGGCAAGGATCAGGTCGACCGCGGCGTGCGCTTCCTGAAGACTGAATATCCGGAGGTCTTCGGCGACATAGCGGTCCGCGCCTACGGTTTCCCCGGCATCCGCCAGACCCGCTGGATCAAGGCCCGTCACCATATCACCACCGACGAGGTCGTCGGTCAGGTGAAATACGACGACGCGATCGCCCGTACCGCCTGGCCGATCGAGTTGCATAACGCGCCCGAGGGCTTCGTGTGGACTACCTTCGATGAGCACCATGTCCACTATGTGCCCTTTTCGGCGATGATTTCACCCGAGGCCGACAATCTCGTTGCCGTCGGGCGCTGCATCGACGGGGACCCCGCGGCCCTGTCCTCCGTGCGCGTCATGGGGCCTTGCATGGCGATGGGTATGGCCGCGGCCAACGCGCTCGACCTCGTTGGGTCGGGGTCTGTCCACCAGATCGACATCGCCGCCCTGCAGGATCGCGTGTCCGACAATCTCTACCGCACCGACGGGGTCGCGCCCTGACATGAGAGAAGCACGCGCTTTCGAACGTGTCATCGCCGGCGCGAGAGCGGCTGATTGCTACGCATTCCCGCCTGAATATAAAGATAATCTCTCGATTGCTTTTCGCGATATGCGAGAGATCAGCGCGCGATTTGGCCTATTCTCGCGCCGTCCACCTGAGGCTAGGGTCCGTTTCGGGAGGAGTACCGATGCGCCTGACGGATGTCGAACGCAAAATGCTGGATGGTGGTGAAGGTCGCGCCAAGGCGCGCGCCATGGACCTCCTGGTCCGCTACGGCGAAGCACTCGGCGCCGAACGACTGGTCGAAGTGTCGAACGTGGCGGGCACCTGGTCGTCAACGACGCCGTGGGTGCAGGCCGACCTGGACCGGCCGGACGATTTTGACGCGATCTTCTCGCGGTTCAATCTGGATTCGGACGAGATGGTGGAAACGCCCAATGCGGCGGTCTCCACCTGCCAGCTCATCCACGGACTGGACACGCGCAATTACAAGCTCCAGGGCTTCAGCGACGCCCAAGCCGCGCTGCAGAAGAAGTCGGAAGCTTTCTTCGGCAGGCGCGGCGTGCAGTGGGCCTCGACCTGCACGCCCTATCAGGTCGGCAACGTCCCTATCAGGGGCGAGCACTGCGCCTGGATGGAAAGTTCTGCAGTCGTCTACTGCAATTCGGTGTTGGGTGCGCGCACCAACACCGAAGGACGGGAATCGACCGGCGCGGCCTCGATCACGGGCCGCATTCCCTATTGGGGCTTCCACATTCCGCAGAACCGCAAGGCGCGCCATCTGGTGCGAGTGGAAATTCCGGTGGATGCGATGATGGACTGGGGCCTGATGGGCTATGCGCTGGGCGAACTGGTGATGGAGGACGTGCCGGTGATCGATGGCCTGACCGCTGTGCCGAGGCCGATGTACCTGAAGCACTTCGGCGCTGCGGCCGCCTCGTCAGGCGGCATCGAGATGTATCATATCCCGGGCGTCACACCGGAGGCACGCGACGTCGCCGATGCACTCGGCGGGCGCGAGCCGGTTGCAACGCACCATTACGGCGCGACCGAGCGGCGTCAGGCTTGGGAGAATCTCAATTCTGGCGCCACCAGCAGCGATGTCGATTTCGTCATGCTCGGTTGCCCGCACAATTCGGCCGAACAGATGTGGCGGATCGCCTCTCTGCTCGAGGGCCGCAAGATCAGCCCTAACACGCAGCTTTGGGTCCACACGCCGCGTCAGATCAGGCAGCTATGCGATGAAAGCGGATATACGGCAGTGATCGAAAGAGCCGGCGGCCACGTCATGTCCGACAGTTGCCCGGCGATCAATCGCGCCCTGCCACCAGGCACTGAGGTGGTCGCGACCGATAGCTGCAAGCAGGCGCACTACCTGCCGGCGATCACCGGCAAGCAATGCTGGTTCGGTTCGCTCGAGCACTGTGTCGACGCCGCGATAACCGGCCGCTGGTCCGGAATGCTGTCATGACGGACACCGTGGACAAGCTAGTTCTTCGGGGCCGCAGGGTCGTAGGAGGCATAGCCGAGGGCGAGGCCTTCGTAACAAAGGAAACGATTTCCGGCTGGGGCGGCATCGACGCCAATACCGGCACGGTCACGGAGCGGCGGCACGAGAAGGTCGGGCGGTCCTTCGCCGGTAAGATACTTGTCTTCCAGGGGGCAAAGGGTTCCTCGGGCTGGTCGCATTACTTTCACATGACGCGGCGTCTCGGCTCCGCGCCCAAGGCAATGCTATTCACCGTCACGACGGCCAAGGTCGCGCTTGGCGCCGTGGTGACGCGGGTACCCTCGATGACCGATTTCGACGGCGATCCGCTGTCGCTCATCGAGGACGGAGACTGGGTTCGCGTGGATGCCGACACCGGCATTGTGGAGGTGACCAAACGGCGCTGCGGCGGAATTTGAGCCACGAAGTGGCCGGGCGAAAACCGGCGTGGAGAACCAATAGGGAGGAGACCGCAGATGATACGCATGAAGACCGGGCTGCTCGGCGTGGCCGTTGCGGCCGCCCTTGCAGCCAGCCCGGCGTCAGCCGGAGACCTGGTGTACGGCTCGTGGCTGGGGGTTAAGAACGCTACCAACACCAAGGGGCTCGAACCATATTTCGAGCAGGTCAAGCAGGCGACAAATGGCGAGATCACCTGGAAAATGGTTGGCGGTGCGCAGCTTGCCAACGGGCCGGCGACGCCGGAGGCCGTCGGCTCGAACCTTATGGATGCCGGCCTCGTCATGGCGCCCTACCAGCCGCGCATGCTGCCGGCCACCAACCTCATCTTCAGCCAATCTCTGATCGGCGACGATTATCTGGCTTCCGTCGGCGCCATGAATGAGGTGGTGATGCTCGGTTGCCCGCAATGCACGGAAGAGTATGCGCGTAACAACGCTGTGGCATTCGCGGGCTACGGCACCTCGCCATACCGGTTCATGTGCCGTGGCGACGTCAAGACGATCGAAGACCTGAAGGGCAAGAAGGTGCGCGCCTCGGGTGGTGGCGTCAACATCGTTGAGTTGATTGGCGCGACGCCGGTGTCGATGCCGCCCTCGGAAGCGACCTCTGCGCTCGAACGTGGAACCATCGACTGCGTACTCGGTGCCGTTGCGTGGCTCACCAGCTACGGCTACATGGACGTGAGCAATTCCGTCATCGACGCGCCCATGGGCATGGGTGGCCCGCCCCTCATGATGTACGTCAATCGCGACGTCTGGAACAACATGACGCCCGAGCAGCGAGCCGCACATATCCGCCATGCGCCCGATCTGGTCACCACGACGACCTTCGACGCCCAGATCGCGGTCGATCGGGCCACCATCGAGGCTGCCAAGGCCAAGGGAATTGTGTTCTCGGATGGCGGTGAGCCCTTCCACAAGATCATGGTCGAGCGTGACAAGGTGCAATACGGCCTCAACGCGGAAAACGCCCGCACGGCAGGGGTCGCCGAGCCGGACAAGATCCTCGACGCATATCTGGCGGCCTACGAGAAGTGGAAGGGCATCATCGACAACGAGGTCGGCGACGACCGCGAGAAGTTCCGCGAAGCGCTGTGGCGCGAAGTTTACGCCAAGGTCGATCCCGAGAAACTCTGACTTGCGCGGCGCGGCGGAACCCCGCCGTGCTCAATTCCTGCAATTGATCCTGAGAGGTCCCATGCGTGCATTGAAGCGCATCCTCGACCGCGTGACCGATCTCGCCGCATGGATTGCGGGGATCGCCACCGTCCTGATGATGTTCCACGTCACTGTCGATGTCATCGGCCGTACCGTCTTCAACCGCCCGCTGACGGGAACGGTCGAGATCGTGTCGGCCTACAACATGGCCGCGCTTGCCTTCCTGCCGCTGGCGCTGATCACGCGGGAACGCGGCCATGTCATCGTGGAACTCTTCACGGGCTGGATGAAGTGGCGGCCGCGCACCCTGCTCGACGCAGCAGTTGCGGTCGTGACCTTTGTTTACACGGCCGCCTTCACCTGGAAGGCGGTCGAGATCGCGATCGACAAGACGCATATTCGCGAGGCGAAGGAGGCGGGGACCGGCTTCGTCGAAATCTGGCCGTCACGCTGGCTGGTCGTTGTCGGATTCGGACTGATGGCGATCTACATCCTGATCAACCTTGTCAGCGACGTTCGCAGCGGCTTGTCGGATGAGCCGGCGACCCGCGACGACCATATGGATCATCTCTCGTGAGTCCGGAACTCCTCGGCTTCGGAAGCCTCTTTCTCGTTTTGCTGCTGATTGCGATCCGCATGCCGATCGGCGTTGCGCTCGGCGTCGTCGCCTTTCTGGGCCTGACAATCCTTCGCAACGAGCGTGTTGCCTTTGCAGTCATGCAGAATACGCCCTTCGAAGTCGCCGCGAACTGGGGCCTATCGGCCATTCCGATGTTCATCCTGATGGGCGCGATTGCCCACAATACGGGGATTTCGGAGGCGCTGTTCAAGGCGGCGCGGCTCTGGCTGTCGGGGCTGCCGGGCGGGCTGGCTGTGGCGACCAACTTCGCCTCGGCTGGCTTCGCCGCCGCCTCCGGCTCGTCGGTCGCGACGTCGGCAACCATGGGCCGCCTCGCCATTCCCGAAATGCTGAAGGCCGGCTACGCGCCGAGCCTGGCGACGGGCGTCGTGGCCTCCTCCGGCACGCTCGGGGCGCTGATCCCGCCTTCAATCATGTTCGTCATCTATGGTGTCTTCGCCGAAGTCTCGATCACGAAGCTGCTGATGGCGGGCGTGCTGCCCGGCCTCCTGACGGCCATTGTCTATACGATCATGATCGTCGGCCGCTGTGTCGTCGACCCCTCGATCGCGCCGCCGGTCCACTCCGGACTGCCACGCGACGAGCTTTGGCGCGCCCGTTGGCGTTCGCTCGGCCCGGTCTGGCCGCTGCTCGTGCTAATCTTCGGCATCATCGGCGGGCTCTATACAGGAGTCTTCACACCAACCGAGGCTGGCGCGGGCGGCGCCTTCCTGGCTTGCCTGGTTGCAGCCTGGCAGCGCCGGCTGACGGCCCGGGTGATCCGCGAATCCGTCTTCGAGGCGATCAGGACGACAGCGCAGCTCTTCTTCGTCGCATATGGCGCCGTGATGTATACCAAGTTCCTGGCGTTGGTCGGCGTCCCGGCCATGATGGGCGCAATAATCGGTGAATGGGCGGTCGACCCCGTCCTGATGCTCCTCGCCATCTCAGTCATCTATCTTATCCTCGGCATGTTCCTCGATCCGCTGGGCGTGCTCCTGCTGACCCTGCCGATCGTTCAGCCGATGTTCGCCGCCCTGGGCCTCGACCCGATCTGGCTCGGCGTTATCGTGGTCAAGTATATTGAGATAGGCCTGTTGACCCCGCCGGTCGGTTTCAACGCCTATGTGGTCAAGAACGTGGTAGGCGACGACATCCCGCTCGAGACGATCTTCCGCGGCATTGGCTGGTTTCTCGCCTGTGAAGTGGTGATTATGCTGCTGATCCTGGGCTTTCCGCAAATCTCGCTCTGGTTGCCGAACTCGATGAACTGACAGCCCGAATCAAGATCACCTTTTGCGCCCCGCCAATGCGATTTCGGGTCGGGTCGCAAGCCCTTCGCCGCCTGGCGAAATGTCCCAGGGCGGCGTCTCGAAGTCGCGCCTAGAGCGGTTCAGAGCTTGATTGAATCGCGAGGGATTCCGGTTTCGTTGATTTTGTGATTCAAGATGCTGGCTGGGAAGGAGGCCGGCATCTGATGACAGCACCTTTGTCCAATGATCTTCGTGAGCGTGTGGTCGGTG
>CAWZZC010000022.1:0-427393 GCA_963966365.1 Mesorhizobium sp.
AATGGGACCGAAAGTCGAGGCGGCACAGGATTTCGCCCGCGCTACCGGTGGCCGCGCAATCATATGCGCGCTCGCCGATGTGCCGGCGGCCCTGCGCGGCGAAAAGGGCACCACGATCGCTCCCGATGCGGGTGATATCGCCTTCCACTGAGAGGCGCGGTCGGGCGAAATTGCGATATCGAAGTCCGTGCGTTCACGGATCGCCGGCGCTCGCCTCACAACGCGCCGAGAAACAGACGGATGACGATCGCATTTGCGATGTCGATGAAGAACGCGCCCACCAGGGGCACCACGAGGAATGCCACATGCGAGGGGCCGTGGCGTTGCGTCACCGCGGTCATGTTCGCCATCGCGGTCGGGGTCGCTCCGAGCGCAAAACCGATGAAGCCGGCCGACATGACCGCGGCGTCGTAGCTGCGCCCGAGAAACCGGAAGCATACATGGATGGCGACCAGAATGGTCAGCACCAGTTGCAGCGCGAGCAGTATGAACAGCGGGCCCGCGAGATCGAGAAGCGTCCAGAGCTTCATGCTCATCAATGACATGGCGAGAAATACGCCGAGCGAAACTTCCGCAATGAGGGCGAGGGCAACGGTGCGGCTCGGCCAGATGCCCGCCGGCAGGACGAAAGGCGCAAGATTGGTCAGCACGATACCCGCCGCCAGACAGGGAACGAACAGGGGCATGTTGATGCCCATGCTTTCCAGCCACTCATGGCCGAGGATGCCCAAGATGCCTGCCAGATGTATGGCCAGAATGGCGCGCAGGAAGGAGAAATAGTCGATCTTCGGTTGACTGGCGTCGAGTTGCACGCCGACGTCGAGGCTTTCCTCTGTGGATGCCTGGAGACCGTGACGCTTGATCAGGAAGCGGGCAACGGGTCCACCGGCAAGGCTTGCCAGGACAAGTCCCATGGTCGCGCAAAGCACGCCGATCTCCATGGCGTTGGAAACACCGCGGGTCTGGGTGATGACGGGGGCCCAGGCAATCGCCGTGCCGTGACCGCCGGTCATCGAGATGCTGGCTGCCAGAAGCCCGACTGACGGGTCCAGCCCGAGGAGGCCGGCAACGCTGATGCCCATGAAATTGGTGGCCAGCATGAAGGCCACCGTGACCCCAAGCAGAATGGCCAGCGGCCTGCCACCGCGCGCAAGATCGCGAACCTGAGCGTTGATGCCGATCACCGTGAAGAAGTAGACCAGCAGAATGTCGCGCGCCGTCAGGTTGAAATCGACTTCGATGCCGGAGACGAAGTAGATCAGACCGATTGCCGCCGAAAAGAGGAGGCCGCCCGTTACGGGCTCCGGAATGTTGTAGGCGCGCAGGACCCTGAAACGATCGTTCAGTATCTTGCCCGCGAAGAGCACAACGACGCCGGCCGTGACCGATAGGAACGGGCGAATGTGCAACACCTGCTCTGCATCGAGCCAGATCATGCAAGCCTCCACGACGCCGAATCGTCGTCGAGAACAGAATATGTCAATTGTCTCATGAACGGCAGAGCCATTCCGGAAGATCCCGGAATGGGGTCCCGGTCTGCGCTTGGCGGTGTCAGAACGTTGGACTATTTGGCCTCGTCGTCCGGCGGGTCGAAAAGTATCCGTTCAGCCGCGCCGTCGAGGTCTTCGTATTGCTTGCTCGCCACGGACCAGAGGAAGGCCAACAGCCCTAGCCCGCCGAGGAACAGGGCAGCCGGAACGAGGATGATCAGGTGATTCATGACGCTGCCTCCATCGTGCGAGGACCTGCCAGGGCGACCTGTGCCGTGCTGGCGCTGCGGCGCCATGTCAGCCTGAGCGCATTGCCGATCACGACAAGCGATGAGCCCGACATCGCGATTGCCGCCACCAGCGGCGTAACGTGTCCCATGACCGCGATCGGCACGGCGAGAACATTGTAGCCGATGGCCAGAGCGAAATTCTGTCGGACAAGGCGCTCCGCGCGGCGCGAGACGTCGAGAGCGAGAGGGACCGCCGACAGGCTTTCGTGCAGAAAAACGAAATCTGCCGCGTTGCGCCCGATGTCGGCCGCACTGGCCGGTGCCATCGACACATGGGCTCCCGCAAGCGCCGGCGCGTCGTTGAGCCCGTCGCCGACCATCAAGACCTTGTGTCCGCGCGCGGCAAGTTCCGACAGTCGCGCCGACTTTTCGTCGGGCAACATGCCTGCGCGATGTACCGGAATTGAGAGCTTGTCGGCCAGCGTGGCAACCTGGCGTTCTCCGTCACCCGACATCAGTTCCACTGAAAGGCCGAGGGACTTGAGTTCCGCGATGGCCTTGCCGGCGTCCGGTCTTATCCGGTCCTCGAATTCCAGGCAGGCCACCTCCCGGCCATTGCGCGACAGCCGCGTGCCGGGGAGGGCTTGTGCGGTGGCCGTGGCTGCCTTGCAGGCCCAGTCTGCCCGACCGAGCCGCCAGGTCGTTCCATCCATGGCGATCGCTTCGACGCCTTGGCCCGGAAATTCCCGGACCGTGGCAAAACGCATGTCCTGGCTTGTCTTTCCTGCCGCCTCCACGATGGCGCGCGAAAGGGGATGGCGGGAGTGAGCGGCGATGGCGGCCGCCATAGCAAGCGTATCGCCATCCAATTCCCTGGCGTTCACGAGGCGCAGGGTGCCGAGCGTCAGCGTGCCCGTCTTGTCGAATGCGGCTGTGTCGATTTCTGCCAGCCGTTCCATGGCGGCGCCGTCCTTCACCATGATGCCGCTTTCGAACAGACGGCGTGCGGCAACCACCTGCACGATGGGCACGGCCAGACCGAGTGCGCAGGGGCACGTGATGATAAGCACGGCGATCGCGATCGTGACCGAGCGATGCAGGTCTCCTGTCGCGACGATCCAGCCGAGGAAGGTCAGGAAAGCGGTGGCATGGACCACCGGCGCATAGAGTGCAGCGGCCCGGTCCGCGATCCGCCGGTAGCGCGCGCGCCCGCTCTCGGCCGCCTCCATCAGGCGGATCATTTCCGCCAGGAAGGAGTCCTTTGCCGCAGCGGACGCACGGACGATCAGGGGCTGCGTGAGGTTGAGCGTTCCCGCACGCACCTTTGAACTCGTCCCAACGGAGACCGGCGCGCTCTCGCCGGTCGCCATGGAGCAGTCGAGCTCGGAGTTTCCCTCGACAATCACGCCGTCGACGGGGATGCGCTCTCCGGCGGCGATCAGGATACGCATGTCGGGAAGCAGCTCCGGGAGCGGAATGTATTCGCGCCCGCCATCGTCTTTCAGCACCATTGCTCCACGCGGCGCAAGGCGTGCAAGCCCCGTTACGGCCATGCGCGCGCGCTGGCGCATCACATGGTCGAGCGTACGCCCGATGAGCAGAAAGAAGAGAAGCGTCACGGAGGCATCGAAATAGGCATGCTCTCCGTGATTGATCGTCTCGTAGAGGCTGAGGCCGTAGGCCAGCGACACTCCGATCGCGATCGGAACGTCCATGTTGGTGCGGCCGTGCCGCAGCGCGTTCCAGGCCGAGCGGAAAAAGATGCGGCCGGCGAATGCGAGAGCCGGAAGGGCGATCAGCGCCGAAATCCAATGAAAAAGATCCCTGGTCGCCGCCTCTGCGCCTGACCAGACCGAGACCGACAACAGCATGATGTTGCCGGCGGCGAAGCCGGAAATCGCGACGGCGCGGATCAGTTCGGCCAGCGTTTCGTCCCTGGTTTCGTCCTGATGCTCGATCAGGTGAGGGGGATAACCGAGGCGGTTCAGCGTGTCGACGAGGGGCGGCAACGCACCGTCGTGCCATTTCACGCTGACGCGTTTGGTCGAGAGGTTCGCGCGGGCCTCGGCAACGCCGTCGAGCTTGCCGAGTGCGCTTTCGATGGCCTGCATGCAGGCGCCGCAATGCATGCCCGGCACGGCGAGATCGGTCTGCATGAGATCGCCGTCAAGCGCCCGGCTGGAAAGGCGAATCTCTTCGGCGCCTGGCCCGGCTGTTGCGGCAAGGTCGAGTGACGCTTCCGTGCCGGGCGCGCAGCAGCTCATTGCAGTGTTCCGTCACGGATGGCGATACGGCGTACGTCGCGATAGGGATGAGCGAGGCCCGCCTCAGCCTCGATCTTGACGACCCAGGTGCCATCGCCCGGACCGTGCTCTGCCCTCCAGGCACCACGGGCAGACGACACGAGATGCAGCGTCGTGTCCTCGTCGGCGGTAACGGGCCGATGCATGGTGATGACCACGCCATCGAGCCGCACTGCCGCGCCGCTCGCATCAAGCAGCCGATAGGTTATGGCTCCGTCGTCAACCGCCAGTTCGCCTGTCCAGCCAAGTGCCGCCTGCGCCCTTCCTTCCTCGGCGCGCTCATTGAATTCCTGGCTTGCAACATAGGAGTTCTGCACGATCAGTCCGGTCCAGCTCTTCGATGCCATCAGCGCCATCGTCAGGTTGACCGAGATAATGACTGCGAAGAAGGCGAGCATGATGAAAAGCATATGCCGCCCGGTGAACTGGCCGCCATTTGAACCGCTGCTCATCATCTGCGCTCCGGTGCGATGAAGGTGGCATTGTAGACGTCCCGCTCGAAGCTGGCCTTGTCTTCGACCACGAAGCGGAAATGCTGGTTCGTTTCCTCAATCTGGTCTGCCGGCTGGCGGACAAATATCCTCACCTCGCGCAACCGGTCGGGCTCGACCGGGATCGCGATCGAACGGCCTTCCGGCTGGTCGATGCCGGTCGCCTGCATCGTCGCGCCGGGCAGGCCGTCGATGGACAGGAAGACGACCCGCGGTTCGGGGATCATGTTCAGCAGCTTGACGGTAAAGCCGTTGCGCACGGCCCCATCGGAAAGGATTACGAATTGCGGGTTGCGGTCGTGCAGCACGTTCACTTCCAGCCGGTCCCGCGTGAGAAGCGCGTACAGCATGACGAGTCCGATGAGGGACCAGGCGCCGAAATAGATGAATGTGCGCGGGCGGAAGATCTTGCGCCAGTGAAAATGGGCGACCTTGTCGGACAGCCGGCGATCGCTGTCGTGAACCAGGGCGGGATCGATGGGCCGCGTGCCGCCGGCGGTTGCCAGCGCCATGTTGGCGCTGTAGTCGGACAGTGTTGCGTAGGAAATCAGGCCGCGCTCGCGCCCGAGTTTCTCCATCACGCCATCGCAAGCATCGATGCACAGGGCGCAGGTAATGCACTCCAGTTGCTGACCGTCGCGTATGTCGATGCCCATCGGGCAGACCGCCACACAGGCGTTGCAGTCCACGCAGTCGCCCACCGGTTCGCCCGCCTCGAGGGCCTTCTTGACATGCCGCGAACGCGGCTCACCACGCCAGTCATTGTAGGTGACCGTCAGCGAGTTCTCATCGAGCATCGCCGCCTGGATGCGCGGCCAGGGGCACATATAGGTGCAGACCTGCTCGCGCATCAGGCCGCCGAAGACATAGGTGGTGGCTGTCAGGACGGCGATCGTGCTGTAGGCAACTGGCGCTGCCTGACCGGTGAAAATGTCGATAAACAGCGTCGGGGCATCTGCGAAATAGAAGACCCAGGCGCCACCCGTCGCCACGGCAATCAGCAGCCAGATGGCGTGCTTTGCCGTGCGCTTGGCGGCCTTGTCCGCCGACCAGGGGGCGCTATCGAGCTTGATGCGCGCATTTCGGTCGCCCTCTATGGCGCGTTCGACGACCAGGAACAGGTCGACCCATACGGTTTGCGGGCAGGTGTATCCGCACCAGGCACGACCGATGGTCGAAGTGACGAGAAAGAGACCGACGCCCGCCATCACCAGAAGCCCGGCCACATAGATGAACTCCTGCGGCCAGATCTCGATGAAAAAGAAATAGAAGCGGCGATTGGCGAGGTCCACGAGGACCGCCTGGTCCGGGGCATAGGGGCCACGATCCCAGCGCAGCCATGGCGTGAGGTAGTATATCCCGAGCGTCACCAGCATGATGAGCCACTTGAAACGGCGGAACTGACCCGTGGCGCGCTTGGGAAAGACCTTCTTGCGGGGAGCGTAGAGCGGTTGACGCTTGCCGGCCGTGTTGACGGCTTCGGCTTCGATGCGTTCGATTTGTGGTTGCTCAAGCATGAGAAAGGATGTGAACCGCCAATAAGTGCCTGGCCTTGACCAAGATCAAAGGAAACCGTGCAGTAGCGGCCGCCTGGCGGGACTTCCCGGGCCGGCGACCGATTGCTTATACCTCCTGCTATTGCCCGCCGCCGAGCGAATGGACGAATACGGCAAGTTCCTTGACACTGGTTTCGCCAAGCCGCGCCTGCCAGGAGGGCATGACGCCGTTCTTCGGCCGGCGGATCTGCGCGGCGATATCTGCCTCGCTCGATCCGTAGAGCCAGATCGCGTCAGCCAGATTGGGAGCGCCCTGCGTCACATCGCCCTGGCCGTTCTCCCCGTGGCAGGCCGCGCAGTTGTCAGCATAAATCTGGGCACCTGCTTCGGCAAGCTGCGGATCAGATGGCGTCGTCGTGAACGAGGCCACATGCGCCGCGACCTGTCTGACCTCTTCGTTGCTCAACATGTCGCCGAACGGCGGCATTTCAGAATAGCGCGTATCTTCGTCGCCGGCGAACCGGATGCCATGGGCGATGGTCTGGTGAATGGCTTCGATGTCGCCGCCCCATAGCCAGTCATCGTCGTTGAGGTTGGGGTAGCCGGCCGAACCCTGAGCGCCGGAACCGTGGCATTGCGAGCAATTGACCTTGAAGGCCGCCGCGCCCGCGGAGGTCGCGAAGCGGCGCAGCGCATCGTCGGCCAGGATCTCGTCGAGCGGCTTCTCGGCGATCGCGCTGCGCATGCCGGCTTGCGCGGCCGCAACCTCTTCGAGCGTCCCGGTCAGCTCCTGACGACTGGAATAGCCGAGCACGCCACCGGTCGCGGACTTGATCAAGGGCCAGGCCGGGTACGCGATCGTGTAGGCAAGTGACCAGACGATGGTCGCGTAGAACGTCCACAGCCACCAGCGCGGCATGGGGTTGTCGAGTTCCTTGATGCCGTCCCACTCATGGCCGGTGGTGGCGACGCCCGAGATTTCATCGATTTGCTTGTCGCTCATATCAATCGTCCTTCAGCGGGATTCGGGCGGCTTCATCGGCGTGCTTCTTGCTGCCGGGACGCAAGGTGAAGAGGACGGCGCCGACGAAGAAGAGGACCATGAACAGCAGACCCCAACTGTCAGCAAACTGACGCATCGCATTGTAATCCATAGGAAATGCTCCTCAGCGATAGCCGGCGGCTTCGTCATAGGTCGAGAAGTCGACCAGCGTGCCAAGCATCTGCAGATAGGCGACGAGAGCATCCATCTCGGTCAGCACCTGCGGATTGCCGTCGAAATCGCCCAGAACGGCCTTCGGGTAGCGTTCCTCGACGCCGGACGTGTCGGCATTCGGATCGGCCTGAGCCTTGAGATCGGCGGTTGCGTTCGCAATCATCTCGTCGGTGTAGGGGACGCCGACGCGCCGGTTGGCGACAAGCTCGGTCGAGAAATCCTTCACCTCCAGGCGCGTGTCCTTGAGGAAGGCATAGCTCGGCATGATCGATTCCGGCACCACGGAGCGTGGTTCGGTGAGGTGATCGACGTGCCATTGGTTGGAGTAGCGACCGCCGACGCGCGCCAGATCGGGTCCGGTTCTTTTCGAGCCCCATTGGAACGGATGATCGTACATGGATTCGGCCGCCAGCGAGTAAGGGCCGTAGCGCTCCACCTCATCGCGGAAGGGGCGGATCATCTGACTGTGGCAGGTGTAGCAGCCCTCGCGCACATAGATGTTGCGCCCGGCGAGTTCCAGCGGCGAGTAGGGGCGCATTCCCTCCACCTTCTCGATGGTGTTCTCGAGATAGAAGAGCGGGGTGATCTCGACGATCCCGCCGACGGTGACCACCAGAAACGAGCCGACCAGCAGCAGCGTCGCGTTCTTCTCGATGATCGCGTGTTTGTCCATCAAGGCCATGATCGTCTTCCTATTCGGCAGGCTTCAAAGCAGATTGGGGCGTGAGGGTTCCCCCTATCGGTTCTTCCTCGCGGCTATGGCCGAGGATGGTCATGATGACGTTGTAGGTCATGACCAGCGCGCCAGCGAGGAACAGCAGTCCGCCGAGCGCCCGCATCACATAGTATGGGTGCATCGCCGCCACGGTCTCCGCGAAGGAATAGACGAGGAAGCCCTGGTCGTCATACTCGCGCCACATGAGGCCCTGCTGGATGCCCGACACCCACATGACGGCCGCGTAGACAACGATGCCGAGCGTGGCGAGCCAGAAGTGCCAGGTGACGAGGCGCAGCGAGTAGAGGGCCGGGCGGTTCCACAGTTTCGGGACCAGGAAGTAGACGGCTCCGAACGTGATCATTCCGACCCAGCCGAGCGCGCCCGAATGCACGTGGCCGATGGTCCAATCCGTGTAGTGCGAGAGCGAGTTGACCGACTTGATCGACATCATGGGGCCTTCGAAGGTCGACATGCCGTAGAATGCGATGGCAAGCACCATCATGCGGATGATGGGATCGGTGCGCAGCTTGTCCCAGGCGCCCGACAGCGTCATCAGGCCGTTGATCATGCCACCCCAGGAAGGCATCCACAGCATGATCGAGAACACCATGCCGAGGGTCTGCGCCCAGTCGGGCAGGGCCGTATAGTGCAGATGGTGCGGTCCGGCCCAGATGTAGAGAAAGATCAGCGACCAGAAGTGGATGATCGACAGGCGGTAGGAATAGACCGGCCGTTCGGCCTGCTTCGGCACGAAATAGTACATCATGCCCAGAAAGCCTGCAGTCAGGAAGAAGCCGACGGCATTGTGGCCATACCACCACTGGGTCAGCGCGTCCTGCACGCCGGAGAACAGCGAGTAGCTCTTGGAGCCGAAAGGAGAAACCGGAACGGCCAGGTTGTTGACCACGTGCAGCATCGCGATGGTGACGATGAAGGCCAGATAGAACCAGTTCGCCACATAGATGTGAGGCTCCCGGCGCTTGAAGATCGTGCCCAGGAAGACGACGAGATAGGCGACCCAGACAACGGTCAGGAACAGATCCACATACCATTCGGGTTCGGCATACTCGCGGCTCTGCGTGATGCCGAGCAGGTAGCCGGTTGCGGCGAGAACGATGAAGATCTGATAGCCCCAGAAGACGAACCAGGCGAGATCGCCGCCGAACAGGCGGGCGCGGCAGGTGCGCTGGACGACGTAAAACGATGTGGCGATCAGCGCGTTGCCGCCGAAGGCGAAGATGACGGCCGAAGTGTGCAGCGGGCGTGTGCGGCCGAAATTGAACCATGGCTCGATGTTGAGATCGGGATAGGCAAGCTGGAGAGCCACGAACACGCCGACAAGGAAGCCGACGACGCCCCAGAACACCGTTGCGATGACACCGTAGCGTATCGGCCCGTCCATATAATCGGTGCCGTTGGTGCGCAGCGGGATGGAGGCCGCAGAAGCGGGAGCGAACTGCGTATTGCGCATGAGCACAATCGCGGCGCCCCCAAGCAGGAAGAACAGAATCCACATATGCGTCTGGAAGGCTGAATCCTGCGCCAGCCCGGCTAGCACCAGCGCGGCAAAGCCGGCAAGGCTCACCAGCGCGATCTCTGTTCCAAATTTCATTCCGTAATCCCCACTCCAGACGTGTCGGCAATGGCCCGATTCCTCGAGCCCATGCCGGGCCGAAAGAACGCTCTAAGTGAGGTGCGCGCCTTGATCTGAGTCAAGGCCGTGATGACGTAGCCAGGGAATAGAGAACTTCCGATCAGTGGCGAGGAACGTCATGCAGCGCGCCGGAGAGCAGATGGATGGTATGCGGTCTGTGCGTCTTGTGTCACGGCTCGCGGCTGCGGTGCCGCGCTATACAAGCTATCCGACGGCGCCGCATTTCCATGAAGACGTAAGCGGAGAAGTCCTTGCAGGCTGGCTTTCCCGGATTGGGAGCGGTGAGGACATATCGCTCTATCTGCATATTCCATTCTGCGATCGCCTGTGCTGGTTCTGTGCCTGCCACACTCGAATGACGCGACGCTATGAGCCGGTCGCGGCCTTTCTCGACGTGCTGATGGATGAGATCGCCATGGCCGGCGATCTGATCGGTGGGCGCGGACGCGTGCGCGCCATCCATTTTGGCGGCGGCTCGCCGACCATACTTCAACCCCACGACATTCTGCGCCTTGGCAAGGCGCTCGATGATGCCTTCGACATCCGACCGGATGCCGACATCTGCGTCGAACTCGATCCCAACGACATGGACGAGGCCAGGCTCGACGCCTTTGCGCAAATGGGCATGACGCGGGCCAGTCTCGGCGTCCAGGACTTCGATGCCCGTGTGCAGAAGGCAATCAACCGCGAGCAAAGTTTCGAGCAGACCCGATGGATCGTCGATGGGGTGCGCGAGCGAGGGGTGAAATCGGTCAATCTCGACCTGCTCTACGGCCTGCCGCACCAGAACGAGGCAAGCATCGCGAACACCATTGCCAAGGCTTTGACGCTCTCGCCGGATCGCATCGCACTGTTCGGCTACGCCCATGTGCCCTGGTTCAAGAAGCATCAGACGATGATTGACGAGGCGGCGCTCCCGGACGCGCAGGAACGCCTTGCACAGCAGAACCTGGCTGCGGCAATGGTCCGCGATGCGGGCTATCAGGCGATCGGTATCGACCATTTCGCCAAACCGGACGATGCGTTGGCCGTCGCTGCCCGGCATGGACGGCTGAGACGCAACTTTCAGGGATACACCGAAGATGCCTGCGAGACCCTGCTCGGTCTAGGTCCATCCTCGGTTTCGCGGTTGCGCGAGGGCTATGCCCAGAATGCAACGGCAACGGGACAATATGAGCGGCTGATCCGGCAAGGGCGGCTGGCGACGGCGCGTGGAGTGGAACTGAACGAGGATGATCACGCACGCGCCTGGGTCATAGAGCGGTTGATGTGCGACTTCGGATTTTCGGCACGCGAGGCAATCAAGCGTTTCGATGCGGTCGGTTGGCAGATCGTGGATGAAGCACTGGCCTGCACGCGCGAGCACGATGCGATGCTTGTGCGCGAAGGGGATCATTTCCTGGTTGTCGATGAGGCGCGGCCCCTGGTGCGCAGTGTCGCGGCCCGGTTCGACAGCTACCTACATCAGGGCGCCGCCCGCCATTCGACGGTGGTCTAGGTGGGGTGGTGGGCCAATGCTCGGGCGAGGCCTATCGCCTATGTGCCAGAGCAGGCTTCGAGCCGGCGCATACTGTCCACGAAGATCGTCCGGTTGTGTTCGATACGGATGACGCCGTCGGCGCGCAGCTTGCTCAACTGGCGGCTCACGGTCTCCAGGGTCAGCCCCAGGAAATCGGCAATGTCGGCGCGTGTCAGCGGCAGTTCGAACTGCCTGCTGTTGGCGCTCGGCTCTTCCGTCGGGTCGATGTTGCGGGCGATGATCAGGAGAAAGCTGGCGACCTTTTCCGCCGCAGTCTTTCGCCCGAGCGTCAGCATCCATTCACGCGCCTCATCGAGTTCACTGAGCGTCTGGCGCAGGATCCGGTGCTCAAGTTCCGGCGCCTGCTTCAGCATTCGTTCGAGCGCCAATTTGGGGAAGGAGCAGACCGAGACTTCCGTCGCCGCTTCCGCGTTCAGGCTGCTCTCGCTTCTGAACGGGCGTCCCAGGAAATCCGGGGCGAATTGCAGGCCGACGATCTGCTGGCGGCCATCGGAAAGAGTCTTGGTGAGCTTCACGACGCCGCTGAGGATGTTGGAATAGGTATGGACGGCTTCTGCGTCACCCACCAGTTCCGTGCCGGGATCGACCGTATGCCTTGAGGAGGTCTTGGACAGTTCCACGAGTTGCCTCGCGTCAAGTGCGCCGCAAACCCCTCGATGCCTTGCCTCGCAGGCATGGCAGACAAGGGGAATATCGGAATTATGAATATCGACGCGCTTGTCCATGACGCCCGGCTCCAGCGATATGCCCTGGCTATCTAGCATTTGGAACCGGCGATGCATCCGCGTCAACTTGTCCGTCCCTGTGGGGCGGCACCTGAGACGCTGATCGGCGGTCAAGACAAGCTGTCGCCGAGGTTCCTACAACGGCGGCTCATGACCAGGCTCTCTCGGCTTGACCCGCTTCTTGTAGGCGTGGGCGTCCATGTCACGAATGTCGACGCTGATGGCGTCAGCCTGCGGACAGGTCTCCACCATGGCAGCGCGGCAGGCGATCGCCAGCGCCTCCTTTTGATCCGGTGTCCTGCCTTCCAGAAGCGAGAGCGTCAGATGGACGAAGCCGCTCGAGCCGTCGTTGAGCAGGAACCGGGAATAGGGGGCCGCGCGCAACTTCAGATCGGCGCGCCGCACAACGCCGGTTCCCGCCGCCGCATCGCACAGCGACTGCATCATGGCGGCGATGTCCGGCGCCGGATCGAGAGAGTCCGAATATTCGATCACGAGATGCGGCATGGTCAAAAGAGCGAGAAATATTCGCTCTGCTCCCATTCGGAAACGGTCATCAGATATCGTTCCCATTCGGCGTGCTTGATATGCGACAGGTAGCGCACGAAATCCGCCCCCAGGGTGTCGCGATAAAAGGCGCTCGTTTCGAAACGCTCGAGGGCGGCGATCAGGCTGCGCGGCAGGCTGACTGCGTCGCTGGTGTAGGGATTTTCGACCGGCGGAGGTGCCTTGAGGTCCCGCTTGACGCCGTCGTGGCCGCTCAGGATCTGCGAAGCGATGAAGAGATAGGGATTGGCGGTCGGCTCGGCCACGCGGCTTTCCACGCGGGACGCCTTGTCGTTCGGGCCCATCAGCCCGCGTATCATGGCACCCTTGTTGTCGCGGCCCCACTGGATGCGGTCGGGCGCAAGCTGGAAGGGCTGATAGCGCTTGTAGCCGTTGACGGTCGGGGTCGTCAGCAGACAGCTTTCCTCGGCATGCGCGAGCAGGCCGGCGATCCAGTTGTCGGCGATCTTCGACAGTTTGCCCGCTTCTTCCGGCATCATCAGGTTCCTGCCGGAGCCGCTATCCACGATCGACTGGTGCATGTGCCAGCCGCTGGGAACGATGCCGTTCAGCTTGGGGCGGCACATGAATGTGGCGTGCAGGCCCTTGCGCGCGCAGATCTGCTTGACCAGCGAACGAAACAGCACGGTGCCGTCCGCCTGTTCAAGGGGCGATCCCGGGGCGAAGGTGAATTCGCACTGGCTGGGCCCGAATTCCGCCTCCATCGAGCGCACCGGCAAACCGATCTTCTGGCAGGCGCGCCGCAGGTCATCCATAACCTCCTCGAGCGCGTCGTAGCGTGCCTCGGTGAGGTACTGATAGCCGTGCGCGACGAGACTGGTCTCGGGCGGGACGGCCGGCATGCCGGCATCGGCATGGTCAAGCCGCGTCTTGTCGACACGGAAGACGTAGAATTCGAACTCGAGCCCGCAGACCATGGCGAGATTGTCTTGCGCCAGCCGCCCGATCGCGCGCTTCAGGATGGAGCGCGTGCAGAACGGCATCTCGCCTCCGTCCTTGTCGCGCACATCGCACAGAAGCCAGGCGCTGTGAGAGGACCAGGGCAGGATCTTGAAGGTATCCGGATCCGGGACGATCAGCACGTCGCCGGCACCGGTGAGCTTGCCCGGGCCAAAGCCGATGTCATCGTCCCAAACCGGGAAAACGGTTCGGTGCGAGGTGTCCTTCAACAGCAATGTCGAGGTCATCGCCAGGCCGTTGCGGAAGGCCGCTTCCAGGGCTTCCGGAACGATTGTCTTTCCGCGCAGCACGCCATGCTGGTCGACAAAGGAAAGCCGCACGGTTTCCAGTCCGTCCTTCCTGATCCGATCCAGCACGTCGGCCGCGACGCGGGCCTGTTCCTCGGTCAATCGCGACTTGCCGGACATGAGAGTTGCCGGTTCAACGTGAGAAGCTTCGGCCACGATTCACCCTTCCTTTGGCTGGCCAGAGAAATTCTGGAGAATGTCGGCGATCCACGGCAGGGCAAGATCCTCCGGCAGATCGTCGCCCGACGCATCATGGGTCAGTCGCGGGCCTATCTGCGTAGCGCCGCGCGACTTGAGCTTTTCCGCCAGCTTCCAGGAGCCATGCGTGAAGGTGTCGACATATTCGGCGTCGCCCAGTCCGAAGATCGCGAACTGGACGCTCGACAGGTTGTGCGCGCCACTGTCGAGCCTTTCAGCAAAAGGCTGCGCAGAGGCGGGAAGATCGCCATCGCCATAGGTGGAGCAGACGATGACGTGGAACGTGTCGCCGGAGAGCTCTGCGGGATCCGTATCGGCGAGGTTGCGGCAGACGACGTCGTGCTCGTCCTCAAGGGCCGACTGGATGTCCTCGGCCAGCATCTCCGCATTGCCGGTTTCTGTTCCGTAGAGGACGGAAATCTTCATCATTTGTCATCCTGCTTTGCCGCGGCGCACAAGAGCTCGGCGGTGGTCGCCAGTTTCTGTCTGCACCGCTGAGGCGTGGCCCGTGCCAGTTCCATCGCATCTATTCGTTGCCATCCGGCATAGTCCACGACGTTCTGCAGATGGCTGAAGATGGCGGAGCCGGCTCGGGTGGGATCGGGTCTCATTTCTCCAAGGATCAGCGCCGCCGTGTCCTGCGCCTCCGCGCGGCTGTCGGGTATGGTGCCCCGCGCGCCGCGCCTGAACCAGCCGACCGAGTAAAGTCCGTCGGCAAGCTTGCCGGCATCGCCGCCGGGAGCCGCATGCAGGAGTTCGGAGCGGTCCAGATCGCCGGTCGCATCAAAGCCGATCGCTGCAAGGATGGACGAGGCGGGCAGCGTTTCCTGGCCGTCGGCCCCTTCAACCCGCAGACCGGTGACGTGATCGTCGCCTTCCACCGCGAGCGGCAGGAGGCCGAAGCGGAAAACGACCTTGAGCGGTCCACTGCCATGTCCGTCGATGCCGATCAGCGCCTCGATGCGCTTCTTCTCCTCCGGCACGTCCGACTGGCCGAGATCGACGCATCTGATCGACACGTTCTGCAGTTTGCCGAGTTCCCGGATCATCACCGGATCAAACTTCGCACGCGCTGCCGGCGAACGCCCGACGATGGTGATGCTCTCAAACGCGTTGCCGGCCAGCCAGGCTGTCGGTTGCTCTCCGAGATCAGTGCCCTCAAGTTCCGTTGGCGTCTTGCAGAGCAGACGCAAGAGGTCAATGGCGACGTTGCCGTTGCCAAGGATAAGCGGTCTTGGGCCAAGATTGGGGAGGGCGGCGGCGTTGGGATGTTCGTTGAGGGCGCGGGTCAGGGATGCGGAACCGTAGACGCCCGGAAGGTCATTTCCCGGAATGGACAGTTGCCGGTCGCCCGAAAGGCCGGCAGCGAGCACGACCGCGTCGTAGGCCTCGCGCAGCGCGCGCAGCGTGATGTCACGCCCCACCCGGACGTTTCCGAAGAACCGGGCGCCCTGCCGCTCGAAGATTCGGGCGAACTGCCGCGCGACCGCCTTCGTGCCCTGATGGTCGGCCGCCACGCCATAGCGTACCAGTCCGAACGGGACCGGCAGTGCGTCGATCACGTCCACTTCCAGGGCGGGCGCGGCCTTTAGCAGTGCCTGGGCCACATAGCATCCCGACGGGCCCGCTCCGACGACGGCAATCCTCCCCGCCATCGCGTCAGCCCCTCAGGCCGCTTGCAGACAACGGACGTGTCACGGCGCGGATCGGCCGCCGCATGTTTGCGGCGGGTCGGCCATGATGCGGGGCGGCGTGCTTCAAGAGTGCTGTCTCCATTGCCTTCGTGCTGCGATTTGTCGTGGTGATTGACTTAGGAGAAAAATGCCATATGTTCATTATGCGATCAATAGTTCATATATCGCGCAAAATTGTTGACGTAAAGCGGTATTGTCAAGGGTGGCGGGTCGCCGGCCTTGGGGAACCGACGGCATGGGGCCAGAAGTGACAGAGCAGACTGACAATGGAGATGCAAAGGCGCCGAACGCCTGGGTGAAGGCCGCTTCGAGCGCCGACCTCGCGGGACCGCGACCGGTCATTCCGGTGACGCTTTATGATCAGCGGCTGGTGCTGTTTCGCGATGACGAAGGCGAACTCGGCCTGATCGGACGGCATTGTCCGCATCGCGGCGCCGACCTTTGTTTCGGCCGTCGGGAAGACAACGGGCTGCGTTGTCCGTTCCACGGCTGGCATTTCGACCGGACCGGGCAATGCGTCGAGCAGCCGGCCGAGCCCGCGGACTCGACCATGTACAAGACGATCAAGCTGCCGAGCTATCCGGTCGTGGAAAAGGACGGCATCATCCTGACCTATATGGGCGAGGGGGAGCCGCCGGCCATCACGATTGTTGCCGAAACCCATAATTCCTAGGACATATTTCTTCTCGCGTGAGCGCCGAGACATGCGAGAACACCAGATCGGAGGAGTTCGAGATGATTAGCCAGAAGCTGAACGATCAGATCACGCGCATCGGTCCCGATACGCCGGCTGGCGCCGTCCTGCGGCGCTATTGGCAGCCTGCCGCCTTGGCCGACGAAGTGCAGGGAGACGATCCCGTCGTGCCGGTCAATCTCCTGGGCGAAAGGTTGGTCCTGCTTCGCGGCGAAGGCGGCGAACTTGTCCTGAAGACCCGCGTGGCGGCGCCCGACGAGCCGCCTGCGTCCTATCCCGATCCCGCGACGATCGAAATCGTCGAAGACGGACCCGTCTATCCGGTTGTCGAAAAGAAGGGCATCATCTTTGCCTACATGGGACCCGGCGAGGCGCCAGGCTTTCCCAATTTCGACTGTTTCCGCGCACCCGACAGCCATGTCTTCGCCTTCAAGGGGCTTTGGGAATGCAACTGGCTGCAGGCGCTGGAGGTCGGGATCGATCCCGCGCACGCCTCCTTCCTGCACCGCTTCCTGCAGGACGAGGACCCCGCCGACAGCTACGGCAAGCAGTTTCGCGACAAGGCGGCGCACACCGACATGCCGATGACCCAGGTCCTGCGGGAATATCCCCGTCCCAATATCGAGGTCGAGGAAACCGAATTCGGCCTGAAGATCACGGCGCTGCGTCACATGGAGAACGACCTGACCCATGTGCGCGTCACCAACCAGATCTTCCCGGAGGCGATCTGCATTCCCATGTCGCGCGAGATGACCATCACGCAGTGGCATGTGCCGGTGGATGACGAGAATTGTTACTGGTACACCATCTTCACCAGCTTCGCGAAGCCGGTGGACAAGGAGCTCATGCGCGCGCAGCGGCTGAAGGAGCATCGCCTGCCCGACTATGCTCCGCTCAAGAACAGGTCGAACAATTATCACTATGACCCTGAAGAGCAAAAGAATCTGACCTATACGGGCATGGGCCTCGACATCAACGTGCACGACCAGTGGGCAGTCGAGGGGTTGGGCCGGATCCAGGACCGGACGCGGGAGCATCTCGGCCGCGGCGATGCGGCCATCGTGCGCTACCGCCTCATGCTCCGTAAGGCCATCAAGGCGCTTGAGAGCAACAAGGAGGATGCTCTTCCCATGCGCAATGCTCCGGTCGATCAGATCGTTGGACCTCTGTCCAACGATGCGATCGCATCGACCGACGACTGGAAGGAGGCGAGCTGGCAGGCCGATCTGCAACGGCGCGCCGAATGCCCGTGGGATGCTTCCGTCTGATGCGACGCAGCGGATAAGACGGCTATTGGCGGGCGGGCCCGCCAGGTGCCTATTTGAGCCGACGAACAGGCTGGTGTGATGATGGCAATGACGGACTGCGCGTGGCCGGTGAATGGCCGCGCCTTCGAGGACATTCTTGACGGCTATTTTCCTCTCGGCGAGTCCGTGCGTCAGATGATGGAACGTCACGGGTTCGCGACGATGTGGATTGCGCTGCTTCACGCGCCTGTCATGAATATTCGCGGCCTTCCGCCGACCGCGCCGGTGCCGCTGTCTCTGCCCAAGACCTATTCTGGCATGATCGACAACATGTCGCTGCTGGCCGTGCAGTGCGACGAGGGGGTGCGGCTTGCCGGGGTGGGCGACTGGCTATGGGTAGACGGGCGAGCGGAGAGCGAGACCTTTCCTGTATCGACGCGCCTCGGCGAACCGGCTTTCGTGCGCGGTATCGGCATTGCGGCCGACACATCCGATGCGAGCGGCGAGGGAAGTGCCGCGACCGTCGCGCTGGCCCGGCTGGACAATCGGCAGGCAATGGATAACGCGCTGGCGGCAGTCACCCGCAGCCTCGGCTGGCGGGCGAGCCGGGTGTGGGGACTAGGCACGGCCGTGTCGGAAATACGGCGCACACCCAGCGTCGATACGGCGCATGCGCTGTTCGGTCGCCGGTTCGACGCGGCCGAAGGGAAGCCCGACCCGTCTCATTGCGCTCCGGTCTCATCGTCTGGCTGGGACTATCTGCTGGTCGACGTCAGTCCCGATCAGGCCGACGGCGAAGCGCTGGAACTGGCATTGCGCCTTTGACGATGCCGGCCAGGCTGCTCGCGCGGCAGGGCGAACAGCCCCGGCACAGTGACACATTCTCAATCGAAAAATCGGCAAGTGACCCTGATGATCCTCATCGGTCAGCGGGTTGCACGGCGCAACAGAGCGGCGATGAAGAAGCCGGACACGGCGATTGCGACAAACATGTAGGGTACGCCGTTCCAACTGAACTGCTGCACCCAGGCGGCAGTCAGCGCCGGTCCGATCATCTGGCCGAATGCCGATGCCTGCTGGATCAGTCCCATTGACAGAGCGAGTTTGCGCTGCGTAGGCGCGAATTTCGGGACGGTGGAAATCACCGCCGCCGGAAGCAGCGCAGCCACGCCGAGACAGACGCCTGCGGCGACCGCCACGAGCAGCGTCGGAGACTCGTCGAGGAAGATGCCGAAACTGCTCAGGCCAATGGTGGCGAAAGCGGTCGTCATGATCGCAAAGAGGGATATCCCGTACTTGAGCGACAGGCCGGCCACGATGTTACCGGCAGCATTCATCGACAGAGCGAGCGCGGAAACGAACCCCGCTTGCGCAAGCGAGAATCCGAGACGATCCGTCAGCAGGATCGGCAGGAAGGTGGCCAGCGCGAAATACTGGATCGCGTAGAGCAGAAAGGCGATGGCCAGCAGCCGCAGTTCTCGGCGGCCGAGGACGCCGAGAGCTTCGGCAAACAGAGCCTGCCCCTTCTCGCGACGGCCAGGCGGGATGTGGGGGACGATCCTGTAGGCCATGAGGGCGGTCAGCGCGGAAATGGCGGCGTTGAACAGCCACAGCGCGCGCCAGTCACCCTGCATAATGAAGGGGCCCACGAGCATCATGACGGCTGCCCCGACGGGGATGTAGGCCGACCAGAAACCCAGCGCCAGTGGGCGGTCGCGCTCGTTGGTGACGGTGCGGATCAGTGTCGGGCCGGAAATCGCGACCAGGAGGAAGCCCACGCCTTCGATGGCGCGCGAAAGGATAATCATTGTCATGTCGAAACTGACCGCGCCCCAGACGTTGCCCGCAGCAATGAGAAGAAGCCCGGCGATAAGCCCGCGCTGGATCGACAAGGAGGAGGCGACGAAGCCCGCGGCCATGCCGCCGATCGCTCCGAGGATCGCATAGGCGCTGAGGATCCATGAGACGGCGAAGAGCGTAAGGTCGAGGTCGTCCTGGAGCAGGGGCACTGCGATGGCCGCCTTGCCGATCTGCGCGGCGCCGATCACGCCGGACAGAATGACAAGGCTCGTCTGGCGCCAGTCGGTCGATTGCTGCAATTGATCCCCCGCGAATTGTGGCCGCTCCGATGCGTTCTTAACGCGCGACGGTCCCTGTCTCATAGCTGTACAAGCAATAGATGATGATTGCGCGATAATCGACCTAATAGGCGAAAATGCACAAAAAATTCTGAAATGGGCGCTGGGTCGACATTGCAATGCAGCAAAAATGCAATATAGTCGCGCAACTGAGCGCTATACGAAATTGTCTGACATGAGTGTCGTCATTCGAGTGGGCAGTTCGTGGGCGTCGAGGGGCGACAGCCGGAGAATTCGATTTCGAAAGCGCAGGATCCTGTTCCTTGCAGGATTCCCGGCTAGCCAGCAATCACGGGGCTGCGCTGTTCGCAGTCTGGGCAGCAATGGGAGAATGACATGCATTCGCTTGGGCGCATTTTAGGGGCCGTGCTCGCCGGCTTCGTCGTTACGGCGGCTCACGCCGAGACGATCAAGGTCGGCGTCATTGGCCCGATGTCAGGGCCTTTCGCTCTGTTCGGCCAGAATTTCAAATGGGGTATTGATGCCTGGGTGGCGCAGAACGGCGACACTGTCGGGGATCACAAGGTCGAGTTTATTTTTCGCGATGAGGAGCTTCCCGATCCGGCGAAATCCAAAGCGCTGGCGCAGGAACTGATCGTGAAGGAGGGCGTGCAGTATCTGGCTGGTGCCTACTTCACGCCGAATGCGATGGCTGCCGCCCAGCTTCTCGGGCAGGGCAAGGTGCCGCTCGTCGTGATGAATGCGGCAACCTCCTCGATTGTCGAGAAGAGCCCGTATGTCGTGCGCACCTCCTTCACCATGTGGCAGAACACGGTGCCGGCGGCGAAGGTCGCCAAGGAGATGGGGTCTGAGAAGGTCGCTATCGCGGTCAGCGACTACGGTCCCGGACACGACGCGCACGCCGCCTTCAAGGCGACCTTCGAGAAGCTCGGCGGCGCGGTGGTCGAGGAAGTCAACATGCCGCTCAGCACGACCGACTTCGGGCCGATCATGCAGCGCATCAAGGCGTCCGGCGCCGATACCATCTTCACCTTCCTGCCGTCCGGTCCGCCCACGCTCGCCTTTGTGAAGGCTTACATCGACAACGGTCTGAAGGCCGATGGCATCAAGCTTCTGTCGACCGGTGACGTTGTCACCGAGCCAGACCTGCCGGCGATCGGCGAGAGCGGCCTCGGTATTCTGTCGACCTATCACTACGCGGTCTCGCACGAATCGCCGGAAAACGCAGCGTTCCTCGAAGCGATGAAGGGTGTTGGAGCCAAGCCCGGTGAAATCACGATGACAGCCGTTGCCGCCTTTGACGGCGCGCGCCTGATCTACGAGATGATCAAGGCGACCGATGGCGAGAAGGACCCGGACGCGGCGATCGAAGCCATCAAGGGAATGAGCTGGACCAGCCCGCGTGGCCCGGTCTCGATCGATCCGGAAACCCGCCACATCACGCAGAACGTCTATCTGCGCGAGGTTGCCAAGGGTGCCGACGGCTTCATCAATCAGGAGACCCAGACGTTCGAGGCACAGCCCGACTGGGGCCTGGTCGGCGAGTGAAGCGCCTTGCTCTCCCGCGGCAATCCTGTCGCGCGGGAGAGCCTGCACCGCAAAATCCTTCGTGCGGACTCGCGCGGCCGGGATGAGCAGGCGCCGACGGTCACAGGTTCGTCAATAGCGATCTGCAGCGCGTTGATCCGGCCGGCAACAACTGGGCACGTATATCTTTTCGAATGCTTCCCAAATGATCACGATACTCAGCATAGCGATTGACGCGCTTGCCTTCGGGATGGTGCTGTTCATCATATCCATCGGCCTTTCGGTGATGATGGGACTGGCGCGCGTCGTCAATCTCGCTCACGGCGCCTTCGCGATGATCGGCGGCTACATCGCCTCCTACATGCTGCGCGAGGCCGGCGCCGGATTTGCTCTTTCGACGATCGTGGCCGTCGCCGGTACGGTGGCGATCCTGATGCCGCTGGAGTTCCTGCTCTATCGTCGCCTCTACAGAAGCGGCGACGCCTTTCGGCAGATCCTGATGACGATCGGTCTCACCTTTCTCATCATCGGCATCACCAATTCCGTTTTCGGCCCGACGTCGAAGCCCATTCCTCTGCCTGATGCGCTCAGCGGACCACTCGATATCGGTTTCCGCATGGTGCCGGCGCACTACGTCCTGGTGATCGGTTGCGGCGCCATCACCGCGCTCGGCTTGTGGTTCCTGCTCGACAAGACCCAGTTCGGTACCCGCATCAGGGCGACCGTGGACAATGCCGCCATGGCGGAGGCGCTGGGCATCCGGACCGAAATCCTCTACGCGGCGACGTTCGCTCTCGCGGTCGGGCTGGCTGCCCTCGGCGGAGTTCTCGGAGCGCAGCTGCTGCCGATCGAGCCCTACTACGCCATGCGCTACATGGTCATCTTCCTCGTCGTGGTTTCCGTCGGCGGTGCGGGTTCGATCATCGGCGCGCTGGCGGCTTCTCTGGTGCTGGGGCTTGCCAGCACCGTCGGCAAATACATGGCGCCGGAATTCGGCGACTTCTTTTTCTATCTAACGGTCATCCTCGTCGTCTTCATCTTCCCTCACGGTCTGCTCGGAGCTCGCAAATGACCGCGATCAACACAGTCGCCAAGGCGACAGGCTCGCGCCTGCCAAGCTGGATCCGGTATGAGGTCACGGCGTTCGCCGTTGTCGCGGCCCTGGGCATGGTCGGGTATCTCCTCTTCCCCTACGACCTGGCCTTGCTGACCCGCATCATCGCGGTGACATTCCTGATCCTATCGCTTGATCTGGTGACGGGATACGCCGGCGTCGTCACGCTCGGGCAGGCGGCGATATTCGGCGTTGCAGCCTATGCGGTCGGCAACGCGTGTCTGGCCGGCATCACAGACCCGGTTATCCTTCTGGGAGTCGGCATCGTTGCGGGCGTGATGATGGGCCTGCTGTCAGGCGTGCTGATCTCCCGTTTCTCGGCCCTGCCGCAACTCGTCATATCCATCGCCTTCGGGCAGCTCATCGCGGCTCTCGCCAACAAGCTGTCGCAATTTACGGGCGGCAGCGACGGCCTGGCGGGGTTCATGCCGTCCGCGGTGCTCGGCGTCTTCGAGTTCGACCTCTTCGGACGGACGTCATTCGGCTTTTCCCTCGTCGTGCTTGCGGTGGTCCTCGCCTTGCTTCTGAGGTTCGTTCAGTCTCCCTTCGGCCTGATGTGCCGAGGCATCAGGGACGACGCGTTGCGCGCGCGCATGATCGGCACGGCGGTCTATCCGCGGCTCATCATCATGTATGGTGTCTCTGGCGCGGTGGCCGGCGTCGGCGGTGCACTGGCAGCGATCAATGTCGGTGTCGTCAGCCTTCACAGCGTCAGCTTCGAATTGTCTGCCGAAGCGCTCGTGATGCTGGTCATCGGCGGCGCCGGTCACCTGTGGGGAGCGCTTCTGGGATCGGTTCTGTTCCAGCTGTTTGGCCATTTCGTCGGTTCCACCAATCCGTTTCACTGGCTGACGATCGTCGGCGCCACGCTGGTCCTGATCACCTTGTTTGCCCCCAAGGGGCTCTACGCCGCGGCCGTCTCCGCAGTTTCCAAGTTCCGCAAGGGCCGGGTGGCGTGATGAACGATCTGTTGCAACTCAGTGACGTGTCGATGTCTTTCGGCGGCCTCAAGGTCACGCAGGACGTGTCGTTCACCCTGCGGTCGGGAGACCGGGTCGGGCTGATCGGACCGAACGGGGCGGGAAAGACGACGCTGGTCAATCTCGTCACCGGCAATCTCGCTCCCATGTCCGGCCGCATCCTGCTGCAGGGCGAAGACGTGACGCATGCCGGGATTTCACATCGGGTGCGCCACGGCCTGGTGCGGACATTCCAGATCACGCGGCTCTTCCAGACGCTCAGCGTGGCTGACAACGTGGCGCTCGCGCTGCTGCAGCGCAAAGGCCTGGCTATGGGTTTCCTGACATCCGCCACCGAACGGCCCGAAATCCGCGACGAGTGGACCCGTATCCTTCACGTCACCGGTCTGGAAAGCCGCGCCTATGACCCCGTCAGCGTTCTCGCCTATGGCGAACAGCGCCTTGTGGAGATCGCAATCGCGCTGGCCCTGAACCCCAAGGTGCTTCTTCTCGATGAACCGGCCGCCGGCATTCCTCACGAGGAGACGCATCGGGTGCTGGACGCCATCGCGGCGCTTCCGGCCGACATCGCGATCCTCATGATCGAGCACGACATCGACCTCGTCTTCCGCTTCGCCTCCCGGGTCCTGGTTCTCGCGAACGGGAAGCTGATCTGCGACGGCACGCCGGAAACGGTGGCTGCCAACGACGAGGTGCGCAGCGCATATCTGGGAAGTTACGCCAATGACCGCCGTTCCGCTTAAGGTCACCGATCTGGTCGCCGGCTACGGTCCGACCCGGATCATCTCGAATGTGAGTTTCGATGTGCCGCCGGGCAGCAAGCTGGTCGTGCTCGGCCGAAACGGGGTTGGCAAGACGACGCTGCTGTCGGCGCTTATGGGCCTGTGCACCCAGCATGGCGGCACGATCGAGCTCGGCGATCAGACGCTTTCCGGCAAGAAGACATCGCGCCGCGCCATGATGGGCCTCGGCTTCGTGCCGCAAACCCGCGACATCTTTCACTCGCTGACCGTGGAACAGAACCTGAGCACCGGCATACGCTCGGGCAGCGACGCACGGCTCGACGAGGCCTATGCCCTGTTCCCGCGTCTTGCGGAACGTCGGCGCAATCTCGGCAGTCAGCTTTCGGGCGGAGAGCAGCAGATGCTGTCGATTGCCCGTACGCTGCTTGGCCGACCCTCGGTCCTGTTGCTCGACGAGCCACTTGAGGGGCTTGCGCCGATCATCTGCGACGAACTCATGGCGACGATCACGGATCTTGCCTCATCGCGGGCTATCAGCATCATCCTGGTCGAGCAGCAGATCGAAAGGGCGCTGGCGTTCGGTGAAGATGCCATCATCATCGAGAAGGGCCAGATAGCCTGGCGGGGTGCCGTCTCGGCACTGAGCGCCGACCGCAACCTGATCGAGACCTATATCGGCGTCGGCATCCATTGAGGCCGTGACAGACGCCGCCTCAAATCAAAGGAGGGCGGCGACGGCCTTGGAACATTCGCGCAGGGTGTCCACGACACGATTGCGGTAACCTTCGTCCATGAGCCGTGCGCTGTTGCCGGAAATGCCGAGCGAAGCCACTTCCCCGCTGTCGGACTTAACCGGTGTCGCCACGGCCGCGACGCCTGCCTCGAATTCGCTGTCGAGGAAGGCGTATCCGCGTTTCGCGGTCAAGGCGATGTCGTCTGCGATCTTTTCGCGGTCGAGCACGGTGGCCGCCGTGAAGGCCTCCAGAGGGGCGTTGTCGATCAGATGTCGGGCCTGGTCCGGCGGACAGGAGGATACAAGAGCCCGGCCGATGGCCGTGTGCAGGAGCGAGACCCGGCTGCCGACCGTAAAACCGATGCTGGCCGGTCGCGAATCGGCGCCCGCATGTGCGACATACACTGCTTCCAGACCATCGATCATCGCCATCGAGATGCCGTCGGAGATCTGCTGGGAGAAGGAGCGCAGGACGGGGTCGATGGTCTTCCCGAACTGACGCGCCTGCAGGAAGCCGCTCGCCAGCACCAGAATGCGCGGTGTCAGCGAAAAGACGCGATCGTTCTGTTTCACATATCCCAGATGAACGAGCGTCAGGACCAATCTGCGGACCGTCGCGCGGTCGAGGCCGGTCATTCGTGCAATCTGCGGCAGCGTCAGATGCGTCGAAGACGTGTCAAAAGCCTTGAGGACGTTCATCCCTTTCGCAAATGTCAGGGAGATGTCCCGGTCCGTGATCTTGCGCATTTCCGTCTCGCGCTGCACCTTGCTCTCTCCCCGAATGAACATCCCGTCTGAGGCCTGAACTGTGCTCGCGTGCGAGACACCGTCAGGAATCAGATAGCCGACAATTGTGCGATTATACAACTTGGCGGCTGTGCGCACATACCCCTGCTGGCAGATGTGTCACTTTTGCAAGGGAAGGTCGAATTGGACTCGCAAACGCAGGGTACGCTTCCGTCAAAACCTGAACCGCTCTAGGGGAGAGCGGCGGCGGTCACGGCAACTGCCGTGCGGCGTCGTCCTGCAGCCCGTAGGTCGCGAATCCCTTGCGCGTCTCTTCGATCTCCTTGTCCGAGAGCAGGACCGGGCCGCCGATCAGCAGCGCATGGTAGTATTGCTTGGCGATCGTCTCCAGTTCGACGGCTGTCCACATGGCCTTTTCCAGCGTCGCTCCCACCGCGATCATGCCGTGGTTGGCGAGCAGACAGCCGTTGCGGCCTTCGAGCGCCTTCAGCACTTCGGCGGAAAGCGCCTTGGTGCCATAGCGGGCATAGCCCGCGCAGCGCACGTCGTTGCCGCCGAAAGCGGCGATCATGTAGTGGCAGGCGGGTATGGGCTTGCGCGCCATCGCCAGGATGGTTGCGAAGGTCGAATGCGTGTGCACGACCGCGCCCACGTCGGGCCGCGCCTTCATTATGTCGAGATGAAAGCGCCATTCCGTCGAGGGTCTGAAAGGCCCGGACCAGGCGCCGTATTCACCTTCGATCGGCATCGCCGCGATGTCGTCGGGCTTCATCGTGGCATAGGGCCTGCCGCTCGGCGTGATGAGCATCGTAGCGCCGGAGCGGGCACTGATGTTGCCCGACGTGCCCTGGTTCAGCCCGGAAGCGTTCATCTCGATGCAATGGGCGACGATCGACCGGCGCAGACCATGTTCTTCCATGCAAAGGACCTCTCTGTGTTTTCGCAGTCCGCAGCGCGGTTCAGGCCGCGGCCATTGCACGGTCCGGGAACAGGTCGGCCAATCCTTCGGCAGACGCGACTGTCACGCCCCGTTCGGTGATCAGTCCTGTTACCAGGCGGGCCGGAGTGACGTCGAATGCGGGATTGCCCGCCGGTGTCGCATCCGGTGACACGCGCACCTGCTGAACCCGGCCATCCTCCGTGCGTCCCCAGACCAGGGAGACTTCGTCGCCGGAACGCTCTTCAATCGGGATCTCCTTCACACCGTCGCGCACCGTCCAGTCAATGGTCGGGGAGGGAAGAGCCACATAAAAGGGCACATCATTGTCCCTTGCAGCCAGTGCCTTGAGATAGGTGCCGATCTTGTTGCAGACGTCGCCATTGGCGGTGGTCCGGTCGGTTCCCACGATCACCATGTCCACCTGGCCGTGCTGCATGAGATGGCCGCCGGCATTGTCGACGATCAGAGTGTGAGGGACACCGTGCCCCGCCATCTCCCACGCGGTGAGTTGGGCGCCCTGATTGCGCGGCCGTGTCTCGTCCACATAGACGTGAACCGGAATGCCGTGCTCGATGGCGAGATAGATCGGCGCGGTGGCCGTTCCGTAGTCCACAGTCGCGAGCCAACCGGCATTGCAATGGGTCAGGATGTTCACAGGCTCGCCGGGCCGCTTGGCGCCGGCGATCTTGCGGATGATTTCGAGCCCGTGCCGTCCGATCGACCGGTTCAGTTCGACGTCCTCCTCTGCGATCTCGGCCGCGCGGGCATAGGCGGCCGCCGCCCGCTCGGTCTCCGGCAGCGGGCGCAGGAGGCTGGCCATCGCGTCCAGCGCCCAGCGCAGGTTGATGGCCGTGGGGCGGGTGGCGTGCAGTTTCTGCCAGACGGCTTCGAGTGCCGCGTCCGATGGATCTTCACGCATGCGCATTGCAACGCCATAGGCTGCGGTGACGCCGATCAGCGGTGCCCCGCGCACCCACATGTCGCGGATGGCGGTTGCGATGCCATCCACCGTTCGCACGTTCTCGATCCGAAACTCGTGCGGCAACCAACGCTGGTCGATCAGGTCGACGGACCAGCCGTCGCCGTTCAGCCAGATGGTGCGATGATGTGTGCCTTCAACTTTCATGACTGCCTCCCGGTCAGGTCGCCACGGCGCTCTCGTCAAGCAGTTGGGCCAGGTGATTGATCTCTTCGAGCGATGCGAGATGACGCCGATTGACGGCAATGTGCCGCCCGAACTTCAAGGCGGCCGCCTCGCATAGCGCTCTCTTTGCGGTGTCCTCGATATCCTCGAAATCGGCGTTGTGGGCGAGCCCGAGAATGCGCCGATGGATCTCCACCCCGGCAAAGCCGAGCATGTCGGTCCATATCTCGTGCAACACATGGCCCAACGCCTGTTCTGCGCCGAGCCCGTCGTCCTGATCTTCATAGAGGCTGCGATGATACAGCATCCCTGAGCGCTCCGAGCGCCATAGCCTGCCGAACTCCGCGCGGAATACGGCCCAGGTGTCGTCGATCACCTTCAATAGATAGGCGCGCATCGCCGTACGGGAACCCTCGGCTTCATGGCCGCGCTGGGAGAAGTAGGCCATCCAGTAGTTGGCCAACAGCATGCCGACGTCGAACGCGATCGGACCGTAGAAGGTGAACTCAGGGTCGATGACCCGTGTATCATCCCTTGTCACCATCACCGAGCCTGTGTGGAGATCGCCGTGAACCAGCGTCTCGGCCTTGGTGGCAAAGAGGTGCTTCATCCTCTGCGCCTCCACCTTCAGGTCGCGATCGGATCGCAGTTGGGCCACCAGCGGATCGAGTTCCGGCGTATGCCGGTTCATGGGGGCGTCGAAATACGGATCCGTGAAGACGAGATTCTCGGTGATGTCGCAGAGTTCCGTATTGTCGGCGAACAATGCCAGATCGGCCTTGCGCGAGCGGGGTTCCATGTGGAGATCCGAGCCGCGAAACAGCGTTCTCGCCATGAAGAGCCCCAGGTCCTCGGCGATCCTCGGCAATTGCTCCGCGTTGATCAGTGCCCGCCGCAGGATGATGTGCGGCGACAGGTACTCCATGATGATCAGCGCCTGGGTCTCGTCGAAATGATGGACCTCCGGCACGGTTCCGGGGGCGCGTTGTTCCTGCCGCACGAGTGCATGGTATTCGAAGAAGGACCGTTTGAGAGGCAGGGGCCAACTGTCGCCGACAAGGCGCACATAGGGCAACGCCTGCTTGACCACGACACTGCCCTTGTCTCCTTCGACAATGAAGACGAGATTGAGATTGCCGTCGCCGACTTCGCGCACTTTCCAGCGCTCGGCCTCCGTCCCAACCTTGTCAGTCATCGCGGCCACTGCCCGCAGCCTGCCCGGCAGCGTTTCCACCGTCAGCGGCTGGAACGACGTCACATTCATGTTCTCCTCCCTCTTCTCCTCCGCGCTCGCGTCGGAAAACGGCGCTACGCTAGCAAGGCTCTGTCATTTGTCAATCATGTTGACAAATGCTTGGACGATGCCTAGCGTCAAGGTCGGGAGGAAGCGATGGCAGACGACGCGGTTTTCCGCATTGCCGGTCTTGGTAAGGCATTCGGGCCAAACGAGGTGCTGAAGGGCGTTTCGCTGGAACTGCGTGCCGGCGAAGTCACGGTGCTGATGGGTGCCAACGGGGCGGGCAAGTCCACGCTGGTCAAAGTCGTGAGCGGGGTCCATCGTGCCGACGGCGGCAGCATGATCCTGGACGGTCGGCCGTTTGGACCGGCATCGCCTGCCGAAGCGATGCGCGCCGGTGTTGTCACAGTGCATCAGAACATCGATGACGGCGTGGTCGGAGCGCTCGATGTTGCGACCAACCTCGTGCTCGACCAGTTGAACGGCGCGGGCCGCGGGATATTCTTCAACCCGCGCGGCGTTCGTAGCCGGGCAAAGGAAATCGCGGGCCGCATGGGGCTCGCCCTCGATCTCTCGGCAGAGGTTGCCGAGCTTCCGCTCGCCGACAGGCAGATGGTGGCGATTGCCCGCGCCATGGCGCACGAGCCGCGGGTGTTGATCCTCGACGAGCCGACGTCGTCGCTGTCGAGCAACGAGGCTGAAAGGCTGTTTGCCCTCGTTGATCATCTGCGGTCGAGAGGCGTCGCCATCCTCTACATTTCTCATCGCATGTCGGACATCAGACGCCTCGCCGACCGCATCGTCAGCCTGCGCGACGGTCGCATTGCCGGTCTCTTCGAGGATCGGCCGCTGGACTATGAAGGGGCAGTCAACGCCATGCTGGGCCGCAAGCTCGGGGCCCGCAACATCGATTCCAGAGTGCCGACGCGACCGGTTTTTGCCGCCGAAGATCTGCGGATACTCCCCGGCGCGCGACCCTTTTCGTTCGGGCTTGGCACCGGCGAGGTTGTCGCCGTCGTCGGCCTGGTCGGCGTCGGCAAGACGCGTCTGGCGGAAACGATCTTCGGAATTCATGCACCCGTCGGCGGCAGCATGCGTCTCGGCGGCAGTGCCTACGCCCCGGCCAGTCCCGCGGAGGCGGTGCGTGAGGGCGTCTTCCTGGTGGCCAAGGACCGCGCGAAAACCGGCATCGTTCCGGACTTCAAGATCTACGAGAACATGAGCCTGCCCTTTCTGCCGCGCCACTCGCAGTTCGGTGTCATGCGGCGTCGGACGGAACGTGCCGCGGCCCGCCGGCAGATCGCCGATCTCAAAGTGGTCTGCCGTTCCGAGCGCGACGATCCTGCGACGCTGTCGGGCGGCAACCAGCAGAAGGTGGCAGTCGCGCGCTGGCTTTCGCAACCTTCACGCCTGCTCATGCTGGACGAACCGTTTCAGGGGGTCGATATCTCCGCACGCCACGATATTGCGGCGAAACTGCGTGAAAGCGCTGCCGATCGGGCGACGCTCCTGTTCCTGACCGAGCTCGACGAGGCGCTGGAAACGGTCGACCGGATGCTTGTCATGTCCGAGCACACGATCGTTGGGGAATATCTCAACAGGGAAGGAGACATCGAACGTCTGCTGGCCGACGTGGCCGGCGGCGGGCGAGGTGCGGCGTGATGGAAGGAAGAGATGTGCCAATGGACAGCAAGCTGACCGAAGACAGGGTTGTCGAAATGCCTGAGATCGCAGCCGAGCGGCCGTCCCTTCATCTGCGCACGATACTCATCCGCTATGGCTTCCTGGCCCTGCTTGCCGGACTGGTCGTGTTCTTCTCCCTCGCCACACGGGGCTTCGCCTCGCCGCAGGCCGCGGTTTTCATTCTCCAGTCGGTTTCCATCACCGGCATCCTCGCTCTGGGTGTTACGGCCACGCTGGTCGTCGGGGGCTTCGACCTTTCGATCGGCTCCATCGCCACCTCGTCGATGATGGCGGCGGCCTATGTAATGGTGGTTCTGGAGCAGAACGCGTTGGTGGCGGTGCTGGTGTGCCTCGCCATCGGGGCGCTCGTCGGTCTGATCAACGGTCTGATCATCTGCTACATGCGCGTGCCGGACCTGCTTGCAACGCTTGGCATGATGTTCCTGTTGATCGGGCTGCAGCGTATTCCCACCGAAGGCCGCTCCATCGCTGCCGGTATGACCATGCCCGACGGATCGACGGCCGAAGGCGTTTTCAGTCCCGCATTTCTCGCGCTCGGCCGCCACCGTTTCGACTTCTTCATTCCGAACCTGGTTCCCGCCTCGGTGGTGGTGCTTGTCGTGCTCGCCGTGCTCATCTGGTTCTTTCTCGAATACACCCGCTTCGGCCGCATGATGTACGCGGTGGGCTCGAATGCGCGGGCGGCGGAGTTCGCCGGCGCGCCCGTCAATGCCTACAAGATCTGGGCCTACGTGATCTCCGGCGTGTTCGCCTCGATCGGCGGCATCCTGCTGGCGGCGCGTCTCGGTCGGGGTGACATCGCCTCGGGCAACAATCTTCTGCTCGATGCGGTCGCCGCCGCGCTGATCGGGTTCGCGGTTCTGGGTGCGGCCAAACCCAACGCGCTCGGCACGGCCGTCGGCGCGCTCTTCGTCGGCGTGGTCCTGCAGGGCCTGACGATGATGAACGTGCCTTACTACACGCAGGATTTCGTCAAGGGCGCGGTGCTGGTGGTCGCGCTCGTATTCACATTCGCCTTGCTCGGACGCAACGGCCGCTAGGCGAGACAGGGGAGGAAGCAAGTGGAGGAAACCATGGAATTTTCACGCAGACATCTCGGCAAGCTGGCAGCCGGCCTTCTGGGGGCCGGCCTTCTGTGGCCCGCGGCAGCAGGCGCTCAGGACATGCCGGCGCCTTTCGACAATCCGGGCGACGTCGAGATCGCCCTCGTACGCTATCTGTCCACGGGTGATTTCTTTCAGGCCTATCTGTCCGGCGTCGAGGCTCAGGCCAAGGCGCTTGGCGTCAATCTGCGCGTACTCGACAGCCGCCAGGACGCCGCGCTGCAGGCCGACATGGTGGATCAGGCCATCGCCCTCGGCGTCGATGGCATCGTGATCCAGCACGGATTGACGGAATCGATGAAGGAGGCCGCTCAGCGCGCCGTGGACGCAGGAATCAAGGTCGTCGCCTTCGATGTCAACGTGGAGAACGATGCAATTCCGCAGATCGAACAGTCGGATCGCGATCTCGCCCGTCTGGCCTTGGAGAAGGCGATCAAGGACAATGGCGAGGCGTGGAAGGCCGGCTACGTCTATGTCGCCGGCATTGCGCCGCTCGACCGACGCAACGAAACCTGGGTTGAGTTCAAGGAAAAGTACCAGGGCCTCGAGGAGGTCGCCCAGTTCGGCACGCTCGACAACCCGATCGCCAATTCCGTCGCCAATCAGGCGCGCTCGGTCGTGACCGCCAACCCGGATATCCAGGTAATGTTCGCGCCCTACGACGAATTCGCCAAGGGGGTGAAGATCGCCGTCGACGAGGCCGGGCTGTCCGACGGCATCAAGATCTATTCCGCCGACATTTCGACGGCCGACATCTCGGCCATGCGCGAGCCCGGAAGTGCCTGGGTCGCCACGGCAGCCACCAATCCGGCCGTCGTCGGCGAGGTGTCCGTGCGGGCGCTGGCCATGATGCTGGCCGGAGAGAATCCGGGTCACAATGTCGTCGTGCCGCCGACGCTGATCACGCAGGAGCAGCTCAATGCTCAGGACATCAAGAACATGGAAGAGCTGTCGCAGAAGCTGCCGCAGTTCGCCCATGCCGATGTCGCCGTGCCTGCGTGGATGCCGCTGCCACCACGCGATTGATCCGGGACGCCACACGGGGCCGAAGGCCGGAGCAATGCAGGGAACGCCGCGCGTCCTGAAGGGTGTGCGGCGTATCCGGTTCCAGTTGGCAACTGCCCGGTCAGGCTGTCATGTTTCGATCGGCAAGGGCGCTTCGAGGGTGCTGGCCACATCTGCCTTGTCGAGCAGGCGCGCGGCCATCTGCGACGTCAACACGAGATGCGTGAAGAAGCCGCCGTTGATCGCGGCCAGTAGGGGCTCGAACTTCTCGTCTTCCTGCACAACCATCAGTCGACGCGGGATGCTGCGGATGGCATCGAAATCGGCCGAAATGATCCGGCGATTGTAGTCGCAGTCGAGCCATGCGCCATCCGCGTCGATCACCTGTCCCGCGATAATACCGACGCCGCCCATCTTCTTGATCTGGCGCAGCTCTTCGAGGCTCAATGCACCGCATTTGATGACGTGGCTGTCCTCGGCAAGCGTGCCGACGCTGAACAGCGCAAGATCGCAGGAACTGATGCCGGTGAGCTGCTCGCGGATCACGGGTTCATTGCGCAAGCCGATAGCCAGTTCCTCGCTGCTCAGCACCAGCGGGGCATAGAAATTGAGACCCCTGGCGTTGAGCCTGCGGGCGATTTCCATGGTGCACTGGTCGGGCCGGTATGAATAGGGCGAACCGAGATTTCCGCACAGCTCCACCACGGTCACGTCCTGACGATCCGCATAGGCCATGGTGTCCGCGATGGCGTATACTGTATGGCCCCAGGCGACGCCGACGCGGTCGCCATTCTTCACCATCTCCAGAAAGACGCTCGCCGCCAGGGCAGGGATCTCCGCGACCGGGTCGGGCACGAGTTCGCCATGGTCCGCCACCCAAGCGCTTTCCAGGCCGAATGCATCCTCCAGACGCCGCGCCATCATGTGGCTGCGGAAGAGATGGGTGGAGGTGGAAATGTTCACGATGCCGGAATCGCGTGCGCGACGCAGGTAAAGCGCGACGGAGGCGCGCGAAATGTTGAGGCGCTGCGCCACCTCGTCCTGGCGGAGGCCGTGCGTATAATACAGCCATGCGGCCTTGTGGACGACCTGATCTGCAGAACGATGTGCCATTCTCGCCTCCGGATGGACATTATTTATCCTCATTGACAAAAGTCAATCAAATGTCAGGCAATGACGGGTGACGGGAGGCGCGCGCACCAGCGGTTCGACGATTGTGATCGGGTGGAGGTGGGCGGAGATGACGGTCGCAGGCAGGTGCCGAAGAGGCGGTCGGAGAGGTCGAATGGACGACCTGTTGAAGCTCCACAGTCAGGCGCCGCCCGCCCTTGTGCGCCATTCTTTGGCATATCGCGTCAGGGCCGGATCATGGCCAAGGCGCGATGGCAACGCAGAGGTTCTCATCTCGATCTTGCCGGTTGCCAGCAGGGCCGCGCCGATACTCGTGCCGGTCGTCTCCTGCGGGCTCACCGAAACCTGTCGCCCGGTGGCCGCCTCCAGCATGGCTTTGAAGGGTCCGTTCTGCGCGAACGGCCCCTCGACGACGATTTCGCCCGCCGCGCCGATCAGGTCGAGACATGTGGCGGTCATCAGAGCCAGATAGAAGGAAACGGCGACGAAGCGGCGCCCGTCATGCGGTTCCTGCCCGATCCAGGCGGCATTCTGGCCGGGAAAAGGGCCCGATCCGGGCTGGACGGATGGAAGCAGCATGTTTGGTTCGCGAAGGACGGCGGCGAGATCCGTCCCGTTCGACTTGCGCTCGAAGCCCTGCATGACTGTGTCGAATTCGCGGCCACCCATGAAGCGTGCCGAGGGAACGGGTTTTCCGAACGCATTGACGTTGATCAGCGTGTCGCGCCCTGGGTCGAGTTCGGTGTCCGGCGCGCCGATTGCCATCGCGACGACCCATGTGCCGGTCGACACGACGGCGAAGGGCGGCTTGCGTGCCAGGAGGTGCGGCAGCAGCGATGCGTTGGAATCATGGATGCCGCAGAGCACCGGTGTGGCCGGATCGAGCCCGGTGCGTGAGGCGATCTGCGGCAGGATTGGACCGAGAACCGCACTGGCGTTCCGTGGCGGCGGAAAAAGTCCGCTCCACCCCATCGTCTCGACCAGCGAGGAGAAGTCGGCCCTGTTGGGGTTCCAGAGATCGGTGTGGCAGCCCAGCGAGGTCGCCTCGCTCGCCATGATCCCGGTCAGTCGGTAGGCCCAGTATTGCGGGTAGGTCAGAATGGCGTGCGCCCTGGCAAATGCGTCCGGGAAGCTTCGCTGCAGCCAGAAGATCTGCGCACCCAGATTGAGCCCGGCCGGCAGGCGTGGTGAACCTGTTTCGGCAAATGAAGGACGCACCGTGTCGTAGGCCGCGCGAAGATCGTCCGGCGCCTCGTGCTCGTAGTCGAGCATCGGCAACACAAGTTCGCCCTGCTGGTCGGTCAATGCCGCCGTCGCGCCGTGCGTGGTCACCGAGATGGCATCGATCGGGCAACTGCGCTGCAAAGTTGCCAGCCCGTCGAGGATGAAGGACCACAGCCTGTCCGCGTCATGATGCGGGTAGAGGCCCTCGGGCAATGGCCGATTGGGCTCGCGTATCGCGGTCATCTCCGAGCGCCGGTCAAGGTCGACCAAGGCCAGCTTGGCGTTGGTCTTGCCGATGTCGATCACGGCGACGTGGCGCGGGTTTACCGCTGTCATGGCATATGAAAGAGGGTTTCGAGTGGGGAAGCGACCGGCTCGTTGTCGGCCCGGGTCTGCATGATGTCGGCCATATGCGCCCACCAGCGCTGCATGACGGGATGTTTGGGCAGGTCGTCCATGGCGTGGGCGTCCGTGCGCCACATTACCCCGAACAGGATGTCGGTCTCGGGGTCCAGATGAATGGAGTAGTCGGAAACCCCGGCCTGTTTCAACAGAGCGACAAGTTCGGGCCAGATCGCATCGTGACGACGCTTGTATTCTTCGCGCATGCCGGGATTGAGTTTCATCTTGAATGCGTATTTCTCGGCCATCAGACGCGCGCCTCCCTTACCCGCCGCCACAGGATCGGGAGCGCGATCACGGTGATCAGCAGCAGGCCGATGACGATCGACATGACGATGCCGGGCACGTTGAGCAGGCCGAGCCCGAAGGTCACCAGCCCCATGATGATGGCGGCCAGCACGACCCCGGTGATCGAGCCGGAGCCCCCGAGGATCGACACGCCGCCGAGCACGACCATCGTGATGACCTCCAGTTCATAGCCCTGGGCGATGGACGGGCGGGTGGACCCGAGCCGCGAGGTCAAAAGCACCGAGGCAACGCCCGCCATCAGTCCGGTCAGGCAGAACAGGATGAACTTCACCCGCTCCACACGCACGCCGGAGAAGGCCGCGGCGACCGGGTTGTTGCCGATCGCGAAGACCGTGCGGCCAAAAATCGTGCGATGCAGGAGGAACCAGAAGACGAGCGCCATGACGGCGAACAGGACGACCTCGAACGAGACCACCCACCACACATATCCCTGGCCGAAATAGGCGAAACTTGCCGGATAGCCGCGAAAGGCTTCGTCGCCCAGCACGATGTAGGCGATGCCGCGAAACAGGCTCATCGTGCCGATGGTGACGACGATGGAGGGCAGCCCGAGCCGCGTGACCAGCAGGCCGTTGAATGCACCGCACGCCAGACCCACCGCGAGCCCGACCGCGACAAGGCCGGGTGTATCGAGGCCGGCCTGCATGGCCATGCCCATGGCAGTCGATGCCAGCGCTATGATGGCGGCCACCGACAGATCGATTTCCCCGGCGATGATCAGAAGCGCCATGGCGAGCGCGATGAGCCCCTTTTCGGCGAAATTGAACGTCAGGTCGGAAATTGACCAGGCATTGAGGAAGTATGGAGAAGCGAGACTGTTGACGATGAAGATGGCGACTGCCACCAGCACCAGCAGCATCTCCCACGACAAGAGCGCCGAGCGCAGGGGTGTGTCGAGGCGGTCGGGAATGTGCCGTTCGAACGTGGTCATGCCGTGGCGACCTTCTTCAGGATGATGCGGCCCTTGTTCTTTTCGCCGCGGGCGTTGAGAACAACGGCAAGGATGATGGCGGCGCCGGAAATGGCGAGTTGCCAGAAGGGGGAAATGTTGATGACCGGCAAGGCCGAGCCGATGACGCCGAGAAACAGCGCGCCCAGCACCGCGCCGCCCACGCTGCCGACGCCGCCGGCAATCGACACCCCGCCGATGACGCAGGCCGCGACGATCTGAAGTTCATAGCCGTTGGCGACCTCCGTCGAGGCGATCACATAGCGCGAGACCCAGAGATAGCCGCACAGGCCGGCAACCATTCCGGAGATGCAGAAGGCGATGAACTTGGTCCGTCCGACATCGATCCCGGCATAGACGGAGGCGGTCGGATTGACCCCGGCTGCGTAGATCGAGCGGCCGAACGAGGTGCGCGTCATCACGACAAAGAAGACGGCGATTGCGATGATCGCGAACCAGGTCAGCACCGGCAAGCCCAGGAACACGGCGCGTTGAAGGGAGATGAAGGCAGGGCTCATTGCGTCGGCATTGACCCAGGCGCCGCCGGAAATGACGAAGGTCGCGCCGCGAAAGACGGTCAGGGTGCCTAGCGTGACGACGATCGGCGGTATGCCCAGCTTCCACACCAGCGCGCCGTTGAAAGCACCGAGCGCGACGCCGATCACCATCGCCTCAAGGATGAGGAACGGCACCGGGACGCCGGGGAAGGCGGCGTTGGTCATGGCCACCACCATACCCGTGAAGGCCAGGTTCGAGGCCATCGAAAGATCGATCGAGCGGGTCAGGATGACGGCCATCTGGCCGAGCGCGAGAATGATCAGGATGGAATAGTCATTGAACACGGCAAGCAGGTTGTCGGGCCGCGCGAAGGCCGGAAACCTCAGCGCGACCAGCAGGACCAGCAGGACAATGGCTCCCGCCAGCCAGGCTTCGCGATGTTTGGCGAGTGATTTCATGCCACGATCCCCGCTGCCGCACGCACCAGTGTTTCGGCGTCGAGGTCCTTGTTTTCAAGGATGTCCACCATACGTCCCTCACGCATGACGACGATCCGGTCGGACATGCCGAGGATCTCGGGCAGTTCCGAGGAGACCATGATGACCGACAGACCCTCGGCGACGAGTTCGGCCATGAAGCCGTGAACCGCCGCCTTGGAGCCGATGTCGATGCCCTTGGTCGGCTCGTCGAGGATGATGACCCGCGGTCTTGTCGCCAGCCATTTGGCGATCACGACCTTCTGCTGATTGCCGCCGGACAGGGTGCCGACATCCTGGCTGAGCGAGGCGGCGCGCAGATCGAGGCGTTCGGTATAGGTGCGCGCCAATGCGAACTCCTCGGCCAGCCGCAACACGCCGTTCTTCGACGTTCTCGACAGTGAAGGCAGCGAAACGTTCTGGAATATGGGCAGGCCGATCACCACGCCCTGCGTGCCGCGCTCCTCCGGCACATAGACGATGCCCGATGCGATGGCCGAGGCTGCGGATTTCGGCGCCAGCGTCTCCCCGTCGAGCGTCATCGCGCCGCCGCTGGTGCGTGTCATGCCGGCGATCGCCTGCATGACCTCGCTGCGTCCGGCACCGACGAGGCCATAGAAGCCGAGGATCTCGCCGCGCCTGAGTTCAAAGGAGATGTCATCGAATTCCGTCGGGTGCGAAAGGCCCGAAACCGACAGCAATGGTGCACCGATCCGCGGCGTGCGTTCGGGGAAGATGTGGTCGACCGAGCGACCGACCATCGCCTTGACGATCTCGCCCTCGCTGGTGTTGGCGAGGCGGCCCTCGCCAACCATCTCGCCGTCGCGGAAAACGGTGTAGCGGTCGGCGATACGGTAGATCTCGTCGAACTTGTGGCTGATGAAGAGGATTGCCTTGCCAGCTTCCTTGAGGAATTCGATCAGCAGGAAGAGTTCCTCGATCTCCTTGGCAGACAGCGCCGCCGTCGGCTCGTCCATGATGACGATCTGCGCGTCGATCGACATGGCGCGGGCCACCGCGACAAGATGCTTGTTGGCTATTCCAAGGTCTCGGAGACGGGCGTCGGCATCGATGTGGCCGGCGCGCATGGTCTCCAGCACCTCGCGCGCATTGGCACGCATGGTGCGCCAGTCGATGAGGCCAAGACGCGTTCGCGGCGCATGCCCGAGGAAGATGTTCTCGGCCACCGTGAGATCGTCGAACAGGACGGTTTCCTGATGAATGGCGGTGATCCCATGCTCGAACGCGGCGTGTGCGTTCGGCAGCTCGATCCGCTGGCCGTCGATCGCGATTTCGCCGGCATCGGGCTGGTAGATGCCGGTCATGATCTTGACCAGCGTCGACTTGCCGGCGCCGTTCTCGCCGATCAGTGCCGTCACCCGACCCGGATGGAGCGACAGCGCCACATCGTGCAGCGCGCGCACGCCGGGAAAGCTCTTGGAGATGCCCGAAAGCGTCAGACGCGGCGCGGCTTCGTCGCTTTCCTTGCCGGGGCGGTCGCGAACGACGTCAGCGGAATGGGGGTGCTGCAGCATGTTCATCCGGACAGGTTGGGCCTTGTATTGCCGACCCCATCGCGCCTTGTCTTTTTCGCGTTTCGAAGCAGACTTGGCGGCCCTCCCCATGTCAGCGCCTGGCGAAGGGGAGGGCGCGTGGTCGTGCGGTCAGTAGATCTTGGAGAACTCTTCGATGTTCGACTTGTCGAACTGGAAGGGCGGCGCCATCGCGGCAGCGTTGGTATCGTCGAGCGTGACTTCACCAACCCTCCCGATCGAGAGGGTCGCGCCCGGCTCGGCCTTGGCGCCGGTCGCCAGATCGTGAGCCAGGTAGACGGCCGAGTAACCGAGGTCGATCGGGTTCCATAGCGCCACGGCCTGGCTGGCGCCGTTGTCGATGAACTGCTTGAACTCCGAAGGCAGGGCAAGGCCGGTGACATTGATCTTGCCGATGAGATTCTGGTCGGTGATGACCTGAGCCGCGGCCACCACGCCTACGGTCGTGGGAGCGATGATCGCCTTGAGGTCCGGATAGGAGGCAATCAGACCCTTGGCCTCATTGGTGCTCTTGACCGCGTCATCGTCGCCGTAGACCGTCGCCACGAGATTGATGTTCGGAAACTTCTCCGGCAGCACCTTCTTGGCCGCCTCGATCCAGGCATTCTGGTTGGTCGCGGTCGAGGAAGCGGAGAGGATCGCGACGTCACCGCCGTCAGGCAGATAATCGGCAGCCAGCTTGATGATGGTCTCGCCGATCAGGTCGGTGTCGGACGGATTGAGGTGAACCTGGCGTCCTTCTGGCGCCACGCCGGAATCCCAGGAAACCACGGTGATGCCGCGGTCCATCGCCTTCTTGAGCGCCGGCACGAGTGCGTCCGGATCGTTGGCCGAGATGGCGATCGCGTCGACCTGCTGGGCGATCAGGGAGTTGACGATGTCGATCTGTCCCTCGGCCGTTGCCGAGGTCGGCCCGGTGTAGATGATCTCTACTCCGCCGATCTCCTTGGCGGCTTCCTGCGCGCCCTTGTGTGCGGCGTCGAAAAAGCCGTTGCCGAGAGACTTGACGACGAGGGCGATCTTCATGTCCGCGGCGGATGCCGGCACCGCGAACACCGCTGCGGTCAACGCCGCCGCGGCAACGAGTTTCTTCAAGACTGACATTTCGTTCCTCCCTTAAGTTGATGGTCCATCCGCGCCGTCCGGTCATGCGGGCAGCGATGATTCCTCCGACTTGGACGCGCCCCCAGGTGCGACGATCAAGGCGACGCCCGCGGCCTCGAGCATCTGCGCGTCCCTTTCCTCGATCCCTTCGTCGGTGATGACGGTCGCGATGCGCGACAGGCCGCAAAGGATCAGGCTCGAACGCTGGCGGAACTTCGAGGAATCCACCAGCACCACCAGTTCGTCGGCCTGATCAATGAGCTTCTGCTCGGCCTGGATCAGGAGCGGATCGCCTTCCATCAGGCCAAGCGGTCCCAGGCCCTGGGCACCCATGAACATGCGCCGCGCGTAGAAGTTGCGTGTGACGTCGTTCTCGAACGGCGACAGGATGATGTTCTGCTCGCGGTAGATCGTGCCGCCCGACAGCATCACGGTATTCTTTGAATGCTTGAGCAGATGCTCCGCGATCGGAAAGGAATTGGTGAAGATCGGCATCCTGCGATTGGTCAGGAAGTGCACCATCTGGAAGGTGGTGGTGCCACCGTTGATGATGATCGGTTCGCCGTCGCTGCACAACTCGACCGCCGCGCGGGCAATGGCGCGCTTCTGCGTCGTATGCATCGTCTCGTTGACCGAGAACGGCCGCCCGGCCAGCCCGACGATGTGGGGAGGGGTGATCGCTTCGGCGCCGCCTCGAACGCGGCGCAGCCGCTTTTGAACGTGCAGGGCGGCGATGTCGCGCCTGATCGTTGCCTCCGACGACGATGTCAGTTCAACCAGTTCGGACACCGTGACCACGGGCCGCTCCTGAACCGCCGACAATATGACGCGATGGCGCTCTTTCTCGTGCATGGTTCCTCCCTGCCGTCATAATTAGCTCACCGAATTCGCGCATTGTCAATCAATTCCAATCAACAATGTTCATTGTGCGCTGCAGTATGACCGATAATGATCGTTTTTGATTGACATTCGGGGGGCGGCATGCAGATTTCAAACCGATCAAGCGCCACAGTGACGGCGCACCGGGAGGTTCAGAACCATGCTTGAAATGCGCACCGCCTCGCGCCTCGCCAATCTTTGGGATGAGGCCAAGGCAGCATCCATGAGCGAGCCGGAGCGCCTGCTCTACCGCTCCAATCTGCTCGGATCGGACAAGCGCATCACCAATTATGGTGGCGGCAACACCTCGGCCAAGGTCATGCAGACCGACCCGCTGACCGGCGAGCCTGTCGAGGTCTTGTGGGTGAAGGGATCGGGCGGCGATGTCGGCACGATCAAGCTCGACGGTTTTGCCACGCTCTACATGGACAAGCTCAGGGCGCTCAAAGGGCTCTATCGCGGCGTCGAGCACGAAGACGAGATGGTCGGCTACCTGCCGCACTGCACCTTCAATCTCAATCCGCGCGCGGCGTCGATCGATACGCCGCTGCATGCCTATGTGCCGAGGACGCATGTCGACCACATGCATCCCGACGCGATCATCGCGATTGCCGCTTCCAGGGACAGCAAGGCGCTGACGCAGGAGATCTTCGGCGGCGAGATCGGCTGGCTGCCGTGGAGGCGGCCGGGCTACGAACTCGGGCTATGGCTGGAAACGTTCTGCCAGGAAAACCCGCAGGCCAAGGGTGTGGTGCTCGAAAGCCACGGGTTGTTCACCTGGGGCGACACGGCGCGTGAGAGCTACGAGGCGACGATCCGCATCATCAACCGGGCCATCGAATGGTTCGAGGAAAAGACGGCCGGCAGCACCGCTTTCGGGGGCGCCAGGCACGCGGTCCTGCCGCCCGCCGAGCGACGTGCGGTTGCGGCCCGTCTGATGCCGGAAATTCGCGGACTGATTTCGTCCAAGGGCCACAAGGTCGGCCATTTCGACGATTGCGATGCGGTGCTCGAATTCGTTTCTGCCAACGATATGGAGGCGCTGGCGGCGCTCGGCACCAGCTGTCCGGACCACTTCCTGCGCACCAAGATCCGGCCGCTGGTGGTTGGCTTCGATCCGGACAAGCCCGATCTTGAAAGCACATTGGCGGGTCTGCCCGGCGCGATCGAGGCATATCAGGCGGATTATTCGGCCTATTACGAGCGCTGCCGTCATGCCGACAGCCCGGCGATTCGTGATCCCAACGCCGTGGTCTATCTGGTGCCCGGCGTCGGCATGATCACCTTTGCCGCCGACAAGGCGACCGCACGTATTTCTGCGGAATTCTACGTCAACGCCATCAATGTCATGCGTGGTGCTTCTTCCGTATCTGCCTATGTTGGGCTGTCCGAGCAGGAAGCGTTCAACATCGAATATTGGCTCCTGGAAGAAGCCAAGCTTCAGCGCATGCCGAAGCCGAAGCCTCTCGCGGGCAGGGTGGCGCTCGTCACCGGCGGGGCGGGGGGCATCGGCCAGGCGACGGCGGCGCGGCTCTTGGCCGACGGCGCCTGCGTGGTGCTTGCCGACATCGACGACAAGGCGCTTTCCGCCGCCAGCGCTGCGCTTTCGGATGCCCATGGCAAGGATTTCGTCCGCTCGGCCATGCTGGACGTGACAAACGAGGAACAGGTTGCCGCCGGCTTCCTTGACGCGGTGGTCGAATATGGCGGCGTCGATATCCTCGTCTCCAACGCGGGTCTGGCCTCTTCGGCGCCGATCGAAGAGACGACGCTCGATCTCTGGAACCGCAACATGGACATCCTCACCACCGGCTATTTCCTGGTGTCGCGCGAGGCATTCCGTCTCTTCCGCCGGCAGAAGATGGGTGGCAACGTCGTTTTCGTGGCGTCAAAGAACGCTCTCGCCGCCTCGCCAAATGCATCGGCCTACTGCACGGCCAAGGCGGCCGAACTCCATCTTGCACGCTGTCTCGCGCTCGAAGGCGCGGGCGCGCAGATCAGGGTCAATGTCGTCAATCCCGATGCGGTGCTGCGCGGTTCCAAGATCTGGACCGGCGAATGGAAGGAGCAGCGGGCCGCAGCCTACAACATGTCGACGGACGAGCTCGAAGAGCATTACCGTTCGCGCTCCATGCTCAAGCGTTCGGTCTTTCCCGAGGACATCGCCGAAGCGATCTACTTCCTCGCATCGGACATGTCTTCGAAATCGACCGGCAACATCATCAATGTCGATGCGGGCAACGCCCAAAGCTTCACGCGGTAGGCGGACCTGACAGCGACAGGGAAGGCGAGGGAGGAACCGGCCGATGATTGAGCAGCCGATTGCAGCGGAGTTGGTCGAGCAAGACAATCAGAAGCGTCGCGACGCACTCGCGCGCGACTACGAAACGCTTGGCGAGCGCCTCGACCGGCGCGGCGTCCCCATCGACGCGATTGCCGAAAAGGTCGCGGCCTTCGGCGTCGCGATCCCCTCCTGGGGTGTCGGTACGGGAGGCACACGTTTTGCCCGCTTTCCCGGTCCCGGAGAACCGCGCGACATTTTCGACAAGCTGGCCGACTGCGCGGTGATCAACCAGCTCACGCGGGCCACGCCGACCGTGTCCCTGCATATCCCATGGGACAAGGCCGACCCGTCGAAGCTGCGTGAGACGGCGGAGCGTTTCGGCCTCGGCTTCGACGCGATGAACTCCAACACCTTTTCCGACGCGCCGGGCCAGGATCTCTCCTACAGGTTCGGTTCCCTGTCGCACACCGATGGGGCGACGCGCCGTCAGGCCGTGGAACACAATCTCGAATGCATCGAGATCGGCAAGGCGATCGGCTCGAAAGCGCTGACGGTGTGGATCGGCGACGGTTCGAACTTCCCCGGTCAATCCAACTTCACGCGGGCGTTCGAGCGCTATCTCGCCTCGATGCAGGACGTCTATGGGGCGCTGCCCGGCGACTGGCGGCTGTTCACCGAGCACAAGATGTACGAACCGGCCTTCTATTCGACCGTCGTCCAGGACTGGGGGACGAACTACCTGATCGCAAAGGAACTCGGCCCGAAGGCCTTTTGCCTTGTCGATCTCGGGCATCACGCGCCGAACGTCAATATCGAGATGATCGTCGCCCGGCTGATCCAGTTCGGAAAGCTCGGCGGCTTCCATTTCAACGATTCCAAATATGGCGACGACGACCTCGACGCCGGCGCGATCGATCCCTACCGCCTGTTCCTCGTCTTCAATGAGCTTGTCGATGCGGAACTGCGCGACGCGAAGAGCTTTCATCCCGCGCACATGCTCGACCAGAGCCACAACGTCACCGATCCAATCGAGAGCCTGATGGTGTCGGCCTGCGAGGTGCAACGCGCCTACGCCCAGGCATTGCTCGTCGATCGCACAGCCCTGGAAGGATTCCAGGACGAAAACGACGCGCTGATGGCCTCGCAGACGCTCAAGGCCGCGTTCCGTACCGATGTCGAGCCGATCCTGGCACGAGCCCGCATTCTCAAGGGTGGCGCTGTCGATCCGGTTGCGGCCTACCGGGCGAGCGGATATCGGGCCGAGGTCGCAGCTGCGCGGCCGGCTTCGACAGCGGGCGGCGGCGGCATCGTCTGAACGAAGGGGATGATCCAGAGTGCTGTGGTGGTTCTAAGCCAGCTCATCCATGATGGTGGTGAGCTTGATCCCGGCTGCGCCGGCATGCGCCTGCAGCGTTTCTCGTGAAATGTCGGCGCTGACGCCTCTTCGGACCAATACCGCATCGATGCCAAAGCTGGCGGCGCCGGCAATGTCGTGCTCGAGACTGTCGCCAATCCCGACGATGCGGTCCTTGGCTGGCAGGCCGCACAGCCGGTGCGCATACTCATACATTGGTCCATGAGGCTTGCCGACCCAGTGGACCGTTCCCCCCATGGCTTCGTACAGCCGGGCGATGCTGCCGGCCCCCGGCGCAAGTCCTTCGGGCGTGATCATCCTGATGTCGGGGTTGGTGCAGATGGCGGGCACGTTTGCTTGCGCCGCCGGCCGTAACACGGTCTCATAGGCGTCGAGCCCGATCCGGTCGGCCTGGCTTCCCGAAATCACGATCAGACCGGCATCGGCGGCGTCTTCGACCGGGGTGAACTGGAGACGGTCGGAGAGATTTCTGTCGTTGCCGCTCGACAGCGTGAATGCGCGGGTGCCCGGCGCGGGCTTGAAACCGAGCCTCCCCGACTGCGCCAGATCGACAGCCACGTCCCCCGAGGTCACGAAATGGTCGAACGAGTCCGGCCGAAATCCGAGTTTCAGGAATCGCGAGGCATTGTCGGTGCCCGACTTGCCCGAATTCGACAGTATGACGACCGTCTTGCCGGCGGCGCGCAGGGCAAGGAGCGCCTCGGTTGCACCCGGATAGGGCTTCGTGCCGTCGTGAACCGTGCCGAACTGATCGATCAGGAAGACATCATATCGGTCGATGAGATGGTCGATCGTCTTCAATGGACTCATCGTTCCAGCGCCTTCAATGCGAGCCTTGCAGTGCCGACGGCCGCGTCGGTGGAGGCTGGCTCGAGAAACGGAACCCGCAACCGGCCCCGGCGAATCTCGGCCCAGGCGGTGTTGACGGCACCGCCGCCGACCGTGCGGACAGATGTCAAGCGAGGTGCCCCGAGTTCGGCCAGGCGCGCATAGCCCTGCGCCTCGATCCCGGCGATCCCCTCGAGAATGCCCTGCAGAAATGCCGCATCGTCGGCTGGACGCGGCTCGAGGCGTGGCATGAGATCGGGGTCGCTGATTGGGAAGCGCTCACCGGGACGCAAGAGCGGATAGTAGTCGAGGCCGGTGGGTGTGCCCGGTACGAGGCGTTCGGTGAGTGCGGCGAGCCTTTCGTCGGGAAAATGCGCCCTTATCACCGCGCCACCTGTGTTGGACGCACCGCCCGCCAGCCACATGCCGGCAATGCGATGACTGTATATGCCGTAGGCAGGTGCCTTGATTTCACGATCAGAGAGAAGCTTCAGCACCAGTGTCGAGCCGAGGGCCGTCACCCCGTCGCCTGTCATGCTGGCGCCTGTTGCCAGAAAGGAGGCGCAGCCATCGGTTGTGCCGCTGATGATCAGCGCCGATGCCGGCAGGCCCAGCGCTTCGGCGCGCGGGCCCACTCTGCCGATCGGTGTTCCGGCCGGCACGACCTCGGGAAGGTATTCGCGCGCGAGCCCCAGTTCGCCGATCCAATCCGGCCAGCGGCATTCGGCAAGATCGTAGCCGGTCTTCAGCGCATTGTTCTCGTCGCTGGTCGGCTCACTCACACCAAGCTGCATTGCAATCCAGTCTGCCTGGTGAACGATGCTTGCGACGCCCGGCTGCCGCGCCAAACAAGCGGCGCGCGCCAGCGGCGAGTGACTGCCGCGGGCAGGGCTGTCCGACGGGGCAAGTCTGTCGACGCGCCGCACGATGTCCGGATCGGGGCAGGGCGCGTCGTACATCGATGCCTTGCCAATCGGTTGACGGGCCCCATCAAGTCCGAGCACTGTTCCCGACGTTCCGTCGACGGCAAGGGCGACAACACCGCCGAGGCGTATCTGATGCGAGAGCGACGCCAGGCAGCTCTCGACACCACGCCACCAAGTCGCCGGCTCGTCGCGCCCTCCATCATGTCCTTGCGTGCTGACGGCGCAGACATTGCCATCGGCATCGAGTGCCGCGATGCGAACGCCGGACGTGCCGATGTCGACGCCGAGGACCAGAGCTTCTTTCGACGATGCGGCCATGCGTTCAGCGCCCCGCGGCGCGGTCAAGTCTTTGCCGGTATTTCTCTGCTTCCCAGTGCGTGAGCTCATATTCCTGGGCTTCATCAAGGTAGTGGATGGGTGCGGCCGGATCGATGCGCAGCGTGACCTCGGACAGGCATTGCGCCATCGCTTCGCCCCCTGCGGAGAGATCCTTTGCGAGCAGAACGCCTCGACCTGGAACGAGAATCAACTTCGGCGCCGGCCTTGAACCATTGTCGGCCAGGCCCTGGATCCTGGTCAGATCGTGCTTGTCGCGGACGAGGTCCATTTCCGTGCCCAGGAAGATCACGTGATCGGGGTAGAGCGAGCCCTCCTGCGCGATCCCGCACGCGTCGGCGTCAAGGGCGACGGCGTGGAGGGCGGGATCGTGCGGTACGCGATACTGCGAGTCCTCGGCGATTTCGTAAAGGACGTCCATGTCGGGAGGAGGCGATTGCCGCGGCTGGATGGCGAGGGCTTTCGTGACGGCTTCGATGCGTCTGTCCAGTTCTTCGACAGTCTCAGCGGCAATGACGATACCGTGGTTGCGCAGGATGAGGACGTCCGGGCGATCTTCGGCGGCCCGCATGATTTCGCGCGCCAGCGGCATGCCGGGCCTTCGGTAGGGTATGATGCGCCAAAGAAGGTCAGGAAATCCCGCCAGGCGTTCGCTCAGGACGGACTGGGCATCCTCGCGCACGCTGTGCGCGATCGTGTGCACGCAGTGGAAATGCGCGACCACGCTTTGCGGCATGATCGCATGAACGCTTGTCTCTATCGAAGGGCGCAACTGGGATTGATTGAGATCCTCGACCACAAAGTCCGTGGCCTTGTCCGCGCGGATGTCGTCGCTCTTCAAGGCCTCAACCAGGGGCGCGACGGCGACCGGAACGAAGATCTCCTTGTCCAGTGCCTGGCTAAGCCAGGTTCCGGAGGCCTTCACCCACATCGTGCCGTCGAGCTTTATCGACGTATTGCCACCCGCACCTTGCGTGCGTGTGACGTCCGCGCCGAGGCGAGCCGAGAGTTCCTTGAGCGCAGACAACGCCGTGGCTTGGGACGGTGACACCAGTTTCCTCCTGCGATGAAGGAGCGCGCCTGTGGCTCCGACGATCTCGGTGTTTCGGCAGGATTCCTACACGGTATGATCTAATATCGTCAACTGTGATCAAAGTTGCTTGAATATGGGCGGCGGATTTGATTATATTCAATCAAATGGTCCGTGTCGGGCCGGGGAGGAGTGTTGGCGTGAGCGATTCCGATCGTCACAGGATGATTGAAAACCTGTTGAAGGAGCGTCCGTTCGCCTCGGTGCGCGACTTGCAGGAGGTGCTCGGCGTCTCGGCTGCGACGGTCCGGCGTGACATCGACAAGCTTCATGAGATGGGCGCCGCCCGAAAGGTGTATGGCGGTATTTCCGCCAACGAAGGGTATGGCCTGACGAACAGCGCGTCCGCGCGTCCCTATGACGAAAATCGCGACATCGCCGTGGAAGCCAAGCAGGCCATTGCGCAGTGCGCCGAGACGATGGTGCGCGACGGCGATTCCATCATCGTCCATGCCGGTTCGACATGCTTCTATCTCGGTGCGCGGCTGGCCCGGCGAAATCTGAAGATCTATACCAACTCCATGCCGCTTGCCGCCCATCTCGGCGAGCACGGTACGTGCCAACTGGTCGTGGCGGGCGGAGAGCTGCATCGCGAGCCTGGCATAATCCATTCCGTCGGGGCCGCATCGCCGACCTTCTACGCTTCGAAGTTCTTCCTTGGGACCCAGGGCATAAGCGGTCAGGGCATCCTGGAGTCGCATCCTCTCCTCGTGCGCGTCATCACCGACCTGAGTGCCTGCGCCGATGAGATCGTTCTGCTTGCCGACAGCCGCAAGTTCTCGCTGCGTCCACGCCATGTCGTCCTGCCCCTGTCACGCATCAACATGCTGGTGACGGACGAGGACCTTTCCGACAAGAATGCGAAGATGATCGAGGATGCGGGCATCAAGCTTGTCATAGCGCCTGCCGCGGGAGGCGAGATGCAATGACAACGCCGCTCGCCGTTTTCGATCTGGGCAAGACCAATTCCAAGCTCTTCGTCTTCGCGCCTTCGGGGCAGATTCTCGACCAGGCGAGAACGTCGCCGTCATGGCGCGATCACGACGGAATGAAGGTTCTTGATGAGGCGCGGCTGCATGGCTGGATGCGCGCCGCGCTGGCGGATGCGATCGAACGGCATGGCGTCGGCGGGGTCATGTTTTCAGGCCACGGCTGCACCTTTGCGCTGGTAGCCGGAGATGGATTGACGCATCCGATCCTTGATTATGAGCAGGAACCGCCGGCGGAGGTCGCCGGGCGGATCGATCCGTTGCTGCCCGACTTTGCCGAGACCTATTCGCCCCGCCTTCCTCTGGGGCTGAATTTCGGCCGGCACCTGCTCTGGCTCGAGGAGCAGGATCCTTCGGCAATCAGGAGCGCCGAGCACATCCTTTGCTATCCGCAGTTCTGGAGCTGGCGGTTCTGCGGCAAGCCGGTATCGGAGGTTTCCTATCTCGGTTGCCACTCGCATCTGTGGGCGCCATTGCGCAATGACTATTCCTCGCTGGTCCACGCGCGCGGCTGGTTCGGGAAAATGCCGCCGATGGCGCGTGCCGGCGCGGTGTTGGGCGATGCAGCGATCGCCTTGCCTTCGGGCGAGACGTATCGGCTGACCGTCCACAATGGGGTGCATGATTCAAACGCGGCTCTCCACTGCTACAGGGCGGCAGGGCATGAATCCTTCACGCTCGTTTCCACGGGCACCTGGGTGATCATTTTCAATGACGAAAGTTCGCTCGCCACACTCGACGAGCAGCGCGACATGCTCGCGAACGTCAGTGTGGACGGCGTTCCGACGCCCACCATACGTTTCATGGGCGGGCGCGAGTTCGATGCCATTCGTGGCGGCGCACCGGTGGCAATCACATCCGCCGATCTGCAGGCCGTCATCGATCGCGGCACCTTCGCCTTGCCAAGCTTTGCAGCCGGCGGCCCGTTCCCGGAAATGGCGGGCGAGATCGTCGGAGATGCACATTCGGATGCGGAGCGGGCCGCTGTGGCGCTGCTCTATGTGGTTTTGATGACGGATCTCTCACTGGACCTGATTGATTCGAAGAACACGATCATCGTGGATGGCGGACTGGTCAAGACGGGCTTCTATGCGGAGCTTCTGGCGCAACTTCGCCCTCAACAGACCGTGCTGAGAAGCGATAACCCTGAAGGATCGGCGACCGGCGCGGCGATCCTTGCCTATGAGGCGATCGGTCAGGCGCTGGACCCCGTTCGATGCGACGAAGCGAAGCCGGCGGTGCTGAGCGGAATCGGAAAATACCGCGCACGATGGCGTGCGATGGTCGAGGCGCGAAGAGCGGGTACCGGGCAGGCAAGCGCAGGAGCTGGACGATGACAGCGAATCCGCGTTCCGAGCAGGAGTCCACGCCAATCCTGGAGATGCGCAATATCAGTAAGACCTTTGGCGCCATCCAGGCGCTGAAGGACGTTTCCTTCTCCGTGAACCGGGGTGAACTGCATGCGCTGATGGGCGAGAACGGGGCCGGCAAGTCGACGCTGATGAAGGTGCTCTCGGGTGCCTATGTGGCCGATCCGGGCGGCACCGTGGCGATCGATGGCCATCCGGTCGTCACCGGCGATCCGAAGATCGCCAGGGCGCAGGGGATTGCGGTCATCTACCAGGAGCTTTCGCTCGCGCCGAACCTGACGGTGGCGCAGAACATGTTCCTCGGCAACGTGCCGTCGCGTTTCGGGCTGGTCGACCGGCGCGCCATGATGCGGGCGGCGACGCCTATTCTGGAGCGGCTCGGCGTGACCTTCTCCGCCGCGACGCGCGTCAGCGAACTGTCGTTGGGCGAGCGGCAACTCGTCGAGATAGCGCGCGCGCTCTGCAGCCGGGCGCGTATCATCGTCATGGACGAGCCGACCACTTCGCTTACCACGCCCGAAGCCGAGAAGTTGTTCGAGGTGATCGCCAATCTCAAGCAGGAAGGCATTGCCATCGTCTATATCAGTCACCGGATGGAGGAGATCTACCGGCTTGCCGATCGCTGCAGCGTTCTCAGAGACGGCAGCTATGTCGGAACCCTGGCGCGGGAGGACCTGTCCGCCGCCAAGCTCGTCTCGATGATGGTCGGGCGCGATCTGTCGTCCTTCTACAAGAAGGAGCACTACACGCCGAAGGAAGAGGGCGAGGTCATCCTTTCCGTACGCAACATGGGCGACGGCGAGACGGTGCACGACTGCTCTTTCGATGTGTGTCGAGGCGAGGTGCTTGGTATCGCCGGACTTGTCGGCTCCGGACGGACCGAACTGGCGCGGCTCATTTACGGCGCCGACCGGCGCACTTCCGGCACCGTCACGCTCAACGGCCGGGATCTGGCCATCCATTCGCCGGGCAATGCGCTCGACAACGGCATCGCCTACCTGACCGAGGATCGCAAGGCGCTGGGGCTCTTCCTCGACATGTCGATCGCCCAGAACGTCAACATCAGTGTCATGGGTGATGACGCGCTCCCGGGCGGCCTGATTGATTTCAAGGCGGGCTACCGCCGCGCGGACAAGGCTGTCCAGTCGTTGTCCATTCGCACACAGAGCACAACGACAAATGCCGGCTCGCTTTCCGGCGGCAACCAGCAGAAGGTCCTTCTGGCGCGGCTGCTCGAAACGGCGCCCAAGGTCATCATTCTCGACGAACCGACCCGCGGCGTCGATGTCGGCGCGAAGTCGGAAATCTATCGGCTCATCGACGCGCTGGCGAAGAACGGGATCGCCGTGGTGATGATTTCCAGCGAGTTGCCCGAAATCGTCGGCGTCGCCGATCGGGTTCTCGTCATGCGCGAGGGCCATATCGTTGGCGAAGTGAGAGCCAGCCGCACGACCCCGATCGATCAGGAAGCTGTGATGACCTTGTCGACCGGCGCGACAGCCGCTTCCGCCGAAACACCAGCCGCATAAGAGATCAGCCCAGGAACCGGACAATGCCGATGACGGACACAGTCGCCCAATCCGAGAGAGACCGCCAGGTCAAGCTTCGCGTCATGATTACCGCACTGGGTATGCTGCCGATTCTGGTCATCCTGGTGCTCGGTTTCGAGTTTCTCAGCGGGCGCTTCCTGACCCTCAACAATCTCTCCATCGTCATGCAGCAGGCTTCGATCAACATCGTCCTCGCAGCAGGCATGACCTTCGTCATCCTGACGGGTGGGATCGATCTGTCGGTGGGGTCCATTCTGGCCGCCTCGGCGATGGTGGCGGTGATCGTTTCGCTGATCCCGGATATGGGCATGCTCGGCATTCCGGCCGCGCTCGCCATGGGCCTGGCGTGCGGGTTGGCCAATGGCTTTCTGATCGCCTTCCTGCGACTGCCGCCCTTCATCGTGACACTCGGCTCGCTGACCGCGGTGCGAGGTCTGGCCCGGTTGCTCGGCGACGACACGACGGTATTCAACCCCGACCTGCCTTTCGAGTTCATCGGCAATGGCACGCTGTTCGGCGTCCCATGGCTTGCCGTGATCGCCCTGTCGGTGGTCCTGGTTTCGTGGTTCATCCTGCGCCGCACGGTACTCGGAACGTGGATCTATGCCGTTGGCGGCAACATGGAGGCGGCTCGTCTGACCGGCATCAAGGTCTGGATCGTGCTGCTGTTCGTCTATGCGATGTCGGGCCTTTTTTCTGGGTTGGGTGGCGCCATGTCGGCTGCCCGGCTCTATGCCGCCAATGGCCTGCAGCTCGGGCAAGCCTACGAGCTTGATGCCATCGCGGCGGTCATCCTGGGCGGCACCAGCTTCGTCGGCGGTGTCGGATCCATATGGGGCACGCTGGTCGGCGCCCTCATCATCGCCGTCCTGTCCAACGGGCTCATCCTCGTGGGGGTGTCGGACATCTGGCAATACATCATCAAGGGATTGGTCATCATCGCTGCCGTCGCGCTGGATCGCTATCGCATCCAGGGCGGCGCCAGAACCTGATTGATGATCGAGCGACCGGTTCAGTCCGGACAAGAGGGCGCCGAGGCGCCGATCAGAAGGAGGAGAAGCATGCGTTCCAAGAATATGTTCACCAGACTGCTGTGCGGGGCCGCGCTCGTGGCCGGCATGACCGGTTCTGCCATGTCACAGGAGCTCGAAAGCATAGGCATTTCGGTCGGGTTGCTCGGCAATCCCTTCTTCGTTGCCACCATCAAGGGCATCGAGGACAGGGCGCGCGAGATCAATCCCGACGTGAAGATCACGTCCGTTTCTGCCGACTACGATCTCAACAAGCAGGTCTCGCAGATCGACAGCTTCATCGCTGCCGGGGTCGACATCATCATGCTCAACGCGGTGGACGCGAAGGCGATCGCGCCTGCCGTCGAGAAAGCCAAGAAGGCCGGCGTCGTCGTTGCGGCATTCGACGTTTCCGCACCGGGAGCGGACGTCACGGTGATGACCAACAATGTGAAGGCCGGTGAAATTGCCTGCCAGTACATCGTCGACAAGATCGAGGGTGAGGGCAATGTCATCATCATCAACGGGCCGCAGTCCTCGTCGATCATCGATCGCGTGCAAGGCTGTCAGAATGTCTTCGAGAAGAACCCTGGCATCAATGTCCTGTCGGACGATCAGAACGGCAAGGCCTCGCGCGAGGGCGGACTGGACATCATGCAGGGTCTTCTGACCCGCTATGACGATATCGACGCCGTTTTCGCCATCAACGACCCGACGGCGATCGGTGCGGAACTGGCCGCACGCCAGCTCAACCGCACCGACTTCTTCATCACGGCGGTCGACGGCGCGCCCGATATCGAGGAAGCGCTTTCCACCGGCAAGTCGCTCATCGAGGCATCCGCTTCCCAGGATCCCTATGTGATGGCCGGCAAGGCGCTGGAAATGGGCTATGCGGTCCTCAAGGGTGAAAAGCCGGAAGACGACACAGTCCTGCTCGATCCGAAGCTGATCACAGCGGACAATGTCGGCGAGTATCAGGGCTGGACGGCAGAACGCTGACAGCCGACCGCACTGCGCAGCCGGGTGTCCCGGCTGCGCATTTCCCATTCGAAACGACCGGTGTTCCCATGTCCAAACTCGGCATCCATTCCTTCGTCTGGAGCGCAACATCGTCACCCGAGGCGCTCGAGGTCACGCTCACCAAATCCAAGGAACTCGGCTATGATCTGATCGAACTGTCCTATCTCGATCCGACGGTGGTCGATATTCCGCGTCTTGCCCGGCGTCTGGAAGAGATGGAGCTTGACGTCGCGATCAGCATGGGCCTGCCCGCAGAGGGCGATATTTCGAGCGATGATCCCGATATCGTTCGAAATGGCGTCGCTATCCTCGATCGGGCCGTAGCGCTGACACGCGATCTGGGCGGCACCAAACTGGGCGGTATATTGAGTTCCGCGCACGGTCTGGCCCGCGTCGCGCCGACGGGGTCGGCATGGGACCGCAGCGTCTCCAATCTCTCCAGGGTCGCCGACCGCGCCAGGGATGCCGGCGTCACGCTCAATCTGGAAATCGTCAATCGCTTCGAGAGCAATCTCTTGAACACCGCCGCTCAGGGGCTCGCCTATATAGAAGACACCGGTGCTTCCAATGTCTTCCTGCATCTCGACACGTTCCATATGAACATCGAGGAAGCCGACCTCGGCCTGGCGATCCGCAACGCGGCGGACAAGATCGGATATGTCCATATCGGCGAAAGCCATCGCGGCTATCTGGGCACGGGCAGCATCGACTTCGCGGCCGTTTTCGATGCCCTGACGGCCATTGGTTATGATGATTACATCACCTTCGAGTCCTTCTCCTCCGAGATTGTCGACGAGGACCTTTCTCTGAAAACGGCGATCTGGCGCAATCTGTGGACCGACAACGTGGATCTTGCGCGTCAAGCGAAGTCGTTCATCTCGCTCGGCCTCGAGACAGCGCGCCGCAAGGCGCAACTCGTCGCTCAGGGGCACAGGCCGGCAGGTTGAGGGGTCCTGCGCCCGTGGTTTCGCGCAAGGAACGGCTTCGTCCGTTGCATGTCGGAACATCATCTCCTGATCAGCACAGGGTTCCGTCGCGCAGGCGTATGAAATAGTCGTCACGGCCGATCTGGCCGCCCTTCAAGGCCAGTTTCCGCCGACCGATGTCCCAAATGGCGCTTCTACATCACGGTTGGCAGGCTGCGTTCCTGCCTGCTCACTTGACACGGTCGCGTCCTTGGCTGGAAGATTGGTAATTGGTCCGACCAGATTGCACAGCGAGGAGCTGCAGTACCGTGAACATTTCGAGCACCCACAAGCAGTCCCCTGCCGCCATTCCCTTTGACACCGAGCGTTTCGACCGGCTCATGGAAGACGCCGGTATCGACGTGGTCCTGGCGACCTCCAAACATAACACCCAATATCTGCTTGGGGGCTACCGGTTCATCTTCTTCTCGGCCATGGACGCCATCGGTCACAGCCGGTACCTGCCGGTCGTCGCCTACGAGAAGGGCCGGCCCGACCACGCGGCCTATATCGCGAACCGCATGGAAGGCGGCGAGCACGCCAACCATCCGTTCTGGACACCGACGCTTCATCCCGCGACCTGGACGTCCTGGGAGGCGGCGGAGCTTGCGGTCGAGCATGTCAGGACAATCGGCAAGGAGAATGCGCGTATCGGGATCGAGCCGGGGTTCCTGCCGGTCGACGCCTACAAGATCATCACCGCCGGGCTGCCGAACGCCAGTTTCGTGGATGCGACGGGCATGATGGAGCGACTGCGTGCCGTCAAGACGCCCGAGGAGCTGGAAAAACTCAGGCATGCATCCGAGATGATCACCGACGCCATGCAGGCAACGATCGGCTGGGCGGGCGAGGGAACGTCCAAGAAGGAGATCATCGAGCGATTGCGGCAGGAGGAGACGCAGCGCGGTCTCCAGTTCGAGTATTGCCTGCTGACGCTCGGCTCCAGCCACAACCGTGCAGCCTCGGACCAGACATGGAATGCGGGCGAGGTGCTGTCGATCGATTCCGGCGGCAACTATCGCGGATATATCGGAGATCTTTGCCGCATGGGCATTCTGGGTGAGCCGGATCCGGAGCTGGAAGACCTGTTGGGCGAGGTGGACGCGGTGCAGCAGGCGGCCTTCGCGAGGGTGAAGGCAGGCGCGGCCGGCGGCGACCTGATCGAGGCCGGCCAGGCGCGTCTGGCGTCATCTCCGATCGCTGCGTTCACCGACTTCTTTGCGCATGGAATGGGCCTGATCACGCATGAGGCCCCGTTCCTGATGACCAATCACCCGGTCACCTATGAAGGCGTCGATGCCGACCGGCCGCTCGAGGCAGGCATGGTGATTTCGGTCGAGACGACGATGCTTCACCCCAAGCGCGGCTTTATCAAGCTGGAAGACACGCTGGCCGTCACCGATACCGGATACGAGATGTATGGAGATCGCGGCAGGGGCTGGAATCGCGGTAGCGCCTAGAGCAATTCCAGGAGAAGTGGAAACCGGTTCTCGGTCGGGAATTGCGCCAAATCAAAAGGTTAGAGCGTAACTCGATCTGATTGAATCGGGATTCCCAAATCAGCAGAAGATCGATTCAAGCTATCTGCCGGGATGGAGGCCGGCAGATATATGTCGAAAGCTCTCTCGGTCGATCTTCGAGCGCGTGCGGTTGCGCCGGTCTGTTCGGGTGCGACGCACCGCGAGGCGGCGGAACGTTTCGGGGTGAGTGCGGCGAGCGTGAGGCGATTGCGGGCGCTGGAGCGCGAACAGGACGACGTGATGCCGAAGCCGCTCGGCGGCGATCGCAAGTCTGCTCGTATTGACGCCCGCAAGCCCGCCATCGTGGAGGCCCTCGGGCCGGAAGCCGACCGCACGATCGAGGAAGTTCGGCAGGCGCTCAAGGAGCGTGGCCTGGCCTTCAGCTTCGGCTCGCTGCAACGCTTCTTCAAGCGGCACGCCATCACGCGCAAAAAAGACCGCGCACGCCACCGAACAGGACCGGCCCGACATCGTGAAGCGGTCGCAGGCCTGGTTCGACGGCCAGCCCGATCTCGATCCGGAGCGGTTAGCTAGCCGGTGCGGCAAGTTGACCTGCTGAGTTCCGAGAGATATGTAATTATACGATGTATAAATAAGGAGAACGAGATGATCACCGGGCACGTGTTCATTGCGACCAGTCTGGATGGTTTTATCGCCCGGAAGGACGGGGACATAGCCTGGTTGCTGGAGCGCGACGATCCGGCGGAGGATCATGGATATGACGCTTTTATTGAGAAAGTGGACAGTATCCTGATGGGTCGCGGTACGTTTGAAAAAATGCGCGATGAACGCCCGTGGTTTTATACACGCCCGGTTATTGTCCTTTCAGCGTCACTTACGGATCATGACATACCGGCAGACCTAGCCGGTAGAGTGCGTGTTTCAGACAAATCGCCTGAACAGGCGATGAGAATGCTCGAAGCCGAGGGACACCAGCGCGTCTATGTCGATGGCGGAAAGGTCATTCAGTCGTGCCTGCGCGCAGGGCTGATCGCCGACTTGGTCATCACCCTCGTTCCGCTCCTGCTTGGCGAGGGGCGCCCTCTGTTCGGAGCGACCGGATTGGACATACCGCTCGTGCACGAAAACACCAAAAGCTTTGCCTCCGGACTTGTCCAGTCACGCTACCGGATCGCGACATGACACGTCCGCGAGGACGCCCGCGCCGGGAGAAGGCACCGGCTTCGCCTGAGCAGATTCTGGTAACTGCGCTAAAACTGTTGGAAACAGGCGGCGTCGAGGCATTTACAATGCGGGCACTTGCCGACCAACTGCAGGTCAGTCCGATGACCATCTATCACTATTTCAGGGATCGCGACGGCTTGATCGACGCCTTATCCGAATACGTTTACGCCGAAGTGTCCGCGCCGGCCACTGGTGCCTTTCGCGACCGGATAAGATCGCTGCTGCAAGCCTATCACGACCAGGTGTTAAGTTATCCAAGCCTCACATTGCTAATCTTTATGCAGCCCGCCGTTTTTCCCCGGCAGGCGCAGCGAATAACCGATGAGATCAAACGGCTCTTGGTCGAAGCTGGCTTGCCGTTGGCATTGTCCAGGCTTTGGCTGAACATTCTCGTCGATTTCACCCACGGCGCCGCGATCGCAGCTGCGATGGGAGATCGATCGAACTCCGCCATCCAGGACGCGAAGGAAGAATACGACAAAACGCTCTCAGAGCTGCTGAGGGGGCTCAAAAGCTGATCGCGAGATTCGCCAGCGGAGGCTCAACTCTCGCGCTGTGCTCTCAACAAGCGGGCCGACCGTCTGGCCGGGGAGGGCATTTTCAAGCACCAGAGCCAGCGGCCGTATTCGACCGCAATCTCAGTGACGCAATCAGCCAGGGTCGGGCAGAAGCTTCCGGCTCCTTCGCGGTGTCCGACCACTGCCTCAGTGTCAAGCGTGTAGCTAGGGCACCGTCGATAAAGAAGCATTTGGCCGCCATGTCTTGGGCGCCAAATGCGGCGAGGACTGAAGCTTCCAGATCGGTTCATCGATTCCGTGAAACATGAACCGATCTAGCGGCTATTCGCCCGGCGGCAGAAGCCTGAAATCGGGCAGGTCGCGCAGGGCCGTTTCCGGGCCTGCGGGCGAATAGACAACGAAGAGCTGCATCGCCTCGGATCCCGTGTTGAGCGTCGAGTGGTAGCGGCTTTCCGGCACATAGACCGTGCAGCCCGGGCCGACCTTGCGCGTCACCGGGTTCCCGTTCTCGTCCTCGACCATCTGCTCGCCTTCGCCGGCGATGACGAAGATGATCTCCTCCGCGCCGGGATGATTGTGCCGTTCGTGGCCCATGCCGGGCTTTACCTCGACGAGGCCGCCGGAGAAGCGCTGCGCGCCGTTGACCTCGGGCGCGACGGTGAGCGAGAGGCGCCCCCAATCGAAGCCAAACGCGCTGACATCCTTCGCATAGACGAACTTTTCCCCTTCGCCGCTCATCGTTGTTCTCCTCCTATCTGGTCCGGGCCGGCAGTTTCTTGAAATCGGCCGTCTGGTCGCGGATCGCTGCCTCGGCCGGCAGGCGTTCCATCGAACTCGCGCCGTAGAAACCGTGGCAGACGGCGCAGTTTTCCAGGATGAAGCGGGCGTCGTCGGGCATCGCGATCGGTCCGCCGTGGCAGATGACGATGACGTCGTCGCGCACGCTGCGCGCGGCGTCCGCGATCGCGTCGATCTCGGACACGCACTGGTCGAGCGTCTTGGCCGAGGTCGCACCGATCGAGCCGCCGGTGGTGACGCCCATGTGGGCGACGATGATGTCGGCCCCCGCCCTGGTCATCGCCTGTGCCTCGTCGGGGTTGAAGACGTATGGCGTGGTCAGGAGATCGAGATCGTGGGCGGCCGCGATCATGTCGACTTCCAGCCCGTAACCCATTCCCGTTTCCTCGAAGGAGACGCGCATGGAACCGTCGAACAGGCCTATCGTCGGGAAGTTCTGCACGCCGGAGAAGCCCATCTGCTTCAATTCGGCCAGGAACTGCGGCATCAGCACAAACGGGTCGGTTCCGTTGACCCCGGCCAGAACGGGTGTTTTCTTCACCACCGGCAACACCTCGACCGCCATTTCCTTCACGATCTCGTTGGCATTACCATAGGCGAGCAGCCCCGCTGCCGAGCCGCGGCCGGCCATGCGGTAGCGGCCGGAATTGTAGATCACGATCAGATCGATGCCGCCGGCTTCCTCGGCCTTGGCCGACAGCCCGGTGCCGGCGCCACCGCCGACGATCGGTACGCCCTGGTCGATCATGGAGCGGAAGCGTTCGAGGATGGTCTTGCGGGGGATTGCAGGCATTCAGACACTCACGGACTGGCGATTTCGAGGAAGGCGGCGACTGCCGCCGCGGCGAATTCGGGATCGTTGATATGCAGTGGAAGGCGAACGACGCGGCGGTTGGCGGTCTGTTCGATCGTTTCTTCCAGCGCGTCGAAAAGGGCGGCGTCGGCATCGGGATCGAAAAATTCTCCCTGTTTGATGTCCAGGGCCGACACGCCTTTTTCGGGGATCAGGAAGCGCACAGGCCCACCGCACTGATTGAGCTTGCTGCCGATCCATTCTCCGATGCGGCGGCACTCCTCGGCGGTGGTGCGCATCAGGGTGACGTTCGGATTGTGCTTGTAGAACTTGCGGCCGCGATAGCGCTCCGGGATCGTCTCGGGCGCCCAGAAATTGACCATGTCGAGAGCACCGACCGATCCGACATAGGGCAGGCCGGTGCGGGCGATCGCTCCGAACCTGTCTTCGGAGGCCGGCAGTACGCCACCGAACAGATGGTCGCAGACTTCAGTCGTCGTGATGTCGAGTACGCCTGACAGCATCGCGCTGTCGGCCAGCTTCTCCATCGTGCGGCCCCCCGTGCCTGTGGCGTGGAAGACCATGCAGTCATAGGAGTTCCGCAGGCGCTCGGCGATCGCTGTCACGCACGGCGTCGTGACGCCGAACATCGTCAGGCCGATCGAGGGCTTGTCGCTGGTCTCCGGCGCCGGTACGGCCGCCATCGCGGCGATGGCCTGGCCTGCATTGTGGAGGATGATCCTGCTCAAGCGGTTCAGCCCGGCAATGTCGGTGACGGATGGCATCATGATGATGTCGGAGACATCGACGTAGGGTGCGGTATCGCCGGAGGCGAGCGTCGAGACCATGATCTTCGGAACGCCATAGGGCAGGCGTCGCATGCCGGCGGTGACGATCGCCGTGCCGCCGCCGCCGCCGAGGCCGACCATGGCGGCAATGTCGGTGCGCGAGGCGACAAATGCGGAGAAGGCGTCCGACATTGCAGCGACGGCCGTGCCGCGGTCGTCGGTCGCCAGAACGGCGTCGGCGCCAAGGGGATGATGGCTGGCGACTTCGGCGGCTACAATGTCGGCGGCGATCGAAGGTTCGCGCGTGCCGACATCAACGATCAGCGGATTGCCGCCGGCGTCGCGAACCACGTGTGCCAGATAGGCCAGTTCCTCACCCTTGGTGTCGGCCGTGCCGACGACATAGATCCGCGCCATTCCTCCTCCTCATCGTGGCGCCTTCACGAAAGGCGTTGCAATATAATGAGACGCGCGTATCATATTGATATGGATGTCTCACGTCAACAACAAGGGGAAGAAGCGGAGCGCGGGCCACGGGCCCGGACGCGCCGGCTGATGCTGGAGACCGCGACGCGTCTCATGCAGGAAGGCAGGACACCCTCGGTCAGCGAGGTAGCTGAAGCCGCCGAAGTCTCCCGGGCCACTGCCTACCGCTACTTCCCGAGCCAGGCGGCACTCGTGCATGCCGTGGTCGATGAGGCGCTGGGGCCGATCCTGACATGGCAGTCGCAATCAGGCGACGCCCGGCAGAGAGTCGGGGAATTGCTGCACAGTTCCATGCCCCGGATCGCCGAATTCGAGGCGACCTTCCGCGCCGCGCTGAAACTGTCTCTGGAGCAGGCCGCGCAGGTGGATGCCGGTGCGGAGACAGAGCCGCGGTTCACGCGTGGCCACCGCGTCGAACTTCTCAAGCAGGCCTTGCAGCCATTGCGTGGGGCCTTGCCGCCGCAGCAGGTCAATCGGCTGGCGCAGGCGCTCTCGCTCATGTTCGGCGTAGAGGTTCTGATCATCTTGAAGGACATGTGGGGTCTGACCGAACAGCAGGCGTTTTCCGTAGCGGAATGGGCTGCGCTGTCGCTGGTGGAGGCAGCGATCGCGGGAGGGCAGAAAGGCGGGTAGGCATGGCTTGGAACTGGTTGGACCAGATTATCTCGATTGGCGCGATCGCGCAGGCAGGATTTGGCAAGGCACGGCACGGCGTGCCTTTCTTCAGAAACTGGAAAAAATCGGTTGAAATGGACGTATTGAAGGCAGGAAACTCCGCAATCAGAATTGCGGGATAGCGAAGAGGGGCTTGACTGCCCTTCAATTTTGGTAATACCAGATTGGGGCTGAAGGTATTGGAGGATATCCTTCAGGTCACGAGCGGTACGAGGAGAGTGAACAGGGAACCGGCGGGCTGCGGCAACTTCGGCACAGCCCGCGATAGAGCGCGAAGCCGGCCCGGAGCCGGCATGTGCAAAACGGGAGGAATGAACATGCGCAATAAAGCAACCGGCCTACTGGCTGGCATGGCCTTTTCGCTTGCCTGTGGGACGTCGGCGTTCGCGCAGGAGCTTACCATCTTCTGGGCTGAATGGGATCCGGCGAACTATCTGCAGGAACTCGTCAACGAGTACGAAGCCGAGACCGGGGTCCGGGTGACGGTGGAGACCACGCCATGGTCGGATTTCCAGACCAAGGCCTTTACCGAGTTCAACGCCCGCGGCTCGGCCTATGACATGGTCGTCGGTGACTCACAGTGGCTTGGTGCGGCCTCCGAAGCGGGCCACTATGTCGACCTGACGGAGTTCTTCAACAAGCACAATCTCAACGAGGTGATGGCTCCGGCGACGGTCAAGTACTACGCCGAGTATCCCTCCAATTCCGGCAAGTACTGGGCGATCCCGGCCGAAGGCGATGCGGTCGGCTGGTCCTATCGCAAGGACTGGTTTGAAGACCCGGCCGAGATGGCGGCATTCAAGGAGAAGTACGGCTACGATCTGGCGCCGCCGGAAACCTGGGCGCAGATGCGCGACATTGCAGAGTTCTTCCATCGCCCGGACGACAACCGCTATGGCATCGCCATTTATACCGACAACTCCTATGACGGCCTGGTGATGGGTGTCGAGAACGCCATCTTCTCCTATGGTGGCGAACTCGGCAACTACGAGACCTACGAGGTCGAAGGCATCGTCAATTCCGAGCAGAACGTGAAGGCGCTCGAGATGTATCGCGAGCTTTACGGCTTCACGCCTCCCGGATGGGCCAAGACCTTCTTCGTCGAGAACAATCAGGCGATTACCGAGAACCTGGCGGCGATGAGCATGAACTACTTCGCCTTCTTCCCGGCGCTGGTGAACGAGGCATCGAACCCGAATGCGGCGGTGACCGGCTTCTTCGCCAACCCGACCGGCCCGGACGGCGACCAGTTTGCCGCCCTCGGCGGGCAGGGCATCTCCATCGTCTCCTACTCGGAGAACCAGGAAGAGGCGATGAAATTCCTCGAGTGGTTCATTCAGGACGACGTGCAGAAGCGCTGGGCCGAGCTTGGCGGCTACACGGCCCACGCCAAGACGCTGGAGTCGGAGGAGTTCCGCAACGCGACGCCCTACAACGAGGCCTTCTACCAGACCATGTTCAAGGTGAAGGATTTCTGGGCGACGCCGGAATATGCCGAGCTGCTGATCCAGATGAACCAGCGCATCTACCCCTACATCACGGCGGGCGAAGGCACGGCCAAGGAGGCGCTCGACGCATTGGCCGCCGACTGGAAGTCGACCTTCGAAAAATACAAGCGCTACGAGTAGGCCGTTGCGGAACTGCGAGAGGGCGGCGGCGGTCGCCCCTCGCGTCATTCGGCGGGCATGTCCCGCCTGACCGGGAGGAGTAGGTCTTTGGCAACCCTTGTGATGACGAGGCTGGATCCGCAATCGCGTGCTGCGCGCCGCGGCTGGAGCGACCTCACGATCCGCAATGCCTTCATCATTCCGACGATCGTGTTCCTGATCGTCTTCAACATCTTTCCTTTGCTCTATTCGCTGTATTATTCCTTTACGGATTTCCGCGCTTCTACGAATGCGCCGGCGAACTGGGTCGGTCTCGCCAATTATCGCGAGCTGCTCAACGACCCCTTCATCTGGACCAATTTCGCCATCACGGCGAAATACGTCATCGTCTCCGTGGCGGGGCAGGTCATCGTCGGCTTCGGCGTGGCGATGCTTCTGAACCGGTCGATCCCGTTCAAGGGGTTCATCACCACTCTGCTGCTGCTGCCGATGATGCTGTCCATGGCCGTGGTCGGGCTGTTCTGGAAGCTGCTCTACGACCCGTCGTTCGGCATCATCAACTATGCGCTGGGTCTTGGGCGCTTCGAGTGGCTCTCCAATCCCGACATGGCGCTCTATGCCGTGGCCATCACCGATATATGGATGTGGTCCCCCTTCGTGATGCTCTTGTCGCTGGCGGGACTTTCAGCGGTTCCGAAGCATCTCTACGAGGCGGCCGCAATCGACCGCGCCGGACCCTTCTACACATTCTTCCGCATAACGCTGCCGCTGGTCGCGCCCATCCTGATGATCGCGATCATCTTTCGTACCATGGAAGCGTTCAAGACATTCGACCTAGCCTTCATCCTGACCAGCCAGCCTTCCGCGGAGGTGATCTCGATCCGCCTCTACAAGATGGCGTTCCAGGAATGGCAGACCGGTATGTCGAGCGCGCTCGCCTACATCATGCTGATCATGGTCGTCGCCATCACCAACATCTACGTGAAATACCTCAACAAGGTGAAGGAGCGCTAAGATGGCCGCAGTCAAGACACGCTCCGAAGTCGCCCTCAACAGGATGGCGATCGTCTCCGTCCTGATCGTCACGATCATCTTCCTGGCGCCGATCTACTGGATCGCCTCGACGGCCTTCAAGCCGCGCCACCTGGCAACGACCATTCCGCCGACGGTGATGTTCGAACCGGAGATATCGCCCTTCGTGAAGCTGTTCCTGCGCCGCTCGCAGCTGCGTGAGCAGCCGACGCCGGAGGAATACGCCGCCGCACCCTGGTGGGAGCAACTGGTGTTCGACGGTGGCGAAAAGGTGGTCCGCGACGGGCGCGGCAACGTGCAGTTTTCAGGCTATCCGAGCCGCTTCATGAATTCGTTGATCGTGGCAGTGGTCTCCACGGTTCTTGCGGTCGGCATGGGAACGCTGACAGCCTACGGCTTCTCGCGGTTCAAGGTAGCGGGGGAACAGGACTGGTTGTTCTTCATCCTGTCGACGCGAATGCTGCCACCCGTGGTGGTGGCGATCCCGATGTTCCTGATGTATCGCTGGTTTGCCCTCAACGACACCCATCTGGGGCTGATAATCCTCTACACTGCCTTCAATCTCTCCTTCTCGGTCTGGCTCATGAAGGGCTTCATCGACGAGATCCCGAGGGAATATGAGGAGGCGGCGCTCGTCGACGGCTATACGCGCATGGAAGCCTTCTTCAAGATCGTGCTTCCCGAAGCCGCGACCGGCATCGCCGCCACCGCCGTGTTCTGCTTCATCATCGCATGGAACGAATACGCCTTCGCGCTCATCATGACGCGCCGCGACGCCCAGACGGCGCCGCCCTTCATTCCCAGCCAGGTGGGTTCGGGACTGCCGGACTGGACGGTCATCGCGGCCGGCACCTTCCTGTTCCTGCTGCCGGTTGCAATCTTCACCTTCCTCCTGCGCAATCACCTGCTCAGGGGCATGAGCTTCGGAGCAATCCGCAAATGAGTTTCCGCGAACTCAACCGCCGCTATCTCGAACCGGGATCGATGTGGCTGATGATCTTCGGCATCGTGGCACTCTGCCAGCCGTGGAACTTCCTGCTGCACCGTTACGGCATCACGATCACGATCTTCGGGCTGGCGTGCTTCATCATCACCTCGCATATCGGGCCAGGGTCCATAGGTGCAGACGACGACGTGGAGCATGATGCCTTCGACGTTTCCGACCACCACGAGGGGAAGGCCGGAGGCCGCACATGACGCATATCGAGCTTCGCGGCGTCCAGAAATGGTTTGGCAGCGTCCAGGTCATCAAGGACATGAACCTGACGATCGAGGACGGCGAGTTCATCGTCATGCTCGGTCAGTCGGGCTGCGGCAAGACGACGACCCTGCGCGCGATAGCCGGGCTCGAGACGATCGATGAGGGCGACATCCTCATTGACGGCAAGGCCGTGCAGCATCTCAAGGCTTCCGACCGCGACATCGCCATGGTGTTCCAGTCGTTCTCGCTCTACCCGCACATGACGGTTTTCGAGAACATCGCCTTTCCGCTGCGCGCCACACGCATGAACAAGGCCGACCTCGAAAGCCGCGTGCGCGAGATCGCCGGCGTGCTGCGGATCACCGATCTACTCGAGCGCCGGCCCTCGGCATTGTCCGGTGGCGACATGCAACGCGTGGCGATCGGTCGGGCGCTGGTGCGCCATCCCAAGGCGATGCTGATGGACGAGCCGATCGGTGCGCTCGATGCCAAGCTGCGCGAGGAAATGCGCGCCGAAATCAAGCGGCTGCACGTCAAGCAGGGGTCGACGACGGTCTACGTGACACACGATCAGGTGGAGGCCATGAGCCTGGCCGACCGCATCGTCATCATGCATGAGGGCGTCCTGCAGCAGGTCGGTACGCCTGAAGAGGTCTACGCCCACCCCCACAATCTCTTCGTTGCGCAGTTCGTCGGCAGTCCGGTGATGAACGTCGCGCAGGCGCAGGTCAGCGAGGAAGGTGGCGCAGTGCGCGTCCATCTCGATACCAGGGACACCGGCTTCGAGTTTCCGCGTGAGCTGCTCGCCAAACTCAACGGCCACGCCTCACGCGGCCTGTCGCTCGGCATCAGGCCCGAAGGGGTGCTCGTATCGCGCGAATCCAAGGCGGGGTATGTGCCCTTGGAGGCGCACATCATCGAGCCTCTCGGTTCGCACGACATCGTCGATCTCCAGGTCGGCGACGGCGTGATCCGCGCCCGCACGCCTGCCGGCTTCGTGCCGCGGGTCGGTGGAACGGTCCATGTCCGCATCGACCCCGAGCAGGCGCATTTCTTCGACACGGCGACCGGCAGGTCTCTCGGAGTGAAATTGTAGGTCATGGCGCACATCGAACTCAGAAACATCACCAAGACATTCGGTGCCAAGACGGCGCTGAAAGGGCTGGACCTCGAGATCGAGGACGGCCAGTTCTTCGTGCTGCTCGGCGAAACCGGCGCCGGCAAGACGACGACGCTGCGCATCGTGGCGGGGCTTGAGAAACCGACCGAGGGGACCGTTCTGATCGACGGGGTCGATGTCAGCGATTGGGGGGCGGCGGAGCGCGACGTGGCGCTGGTGCTGCAGCAATACTCGCTTTATCCCCGCTATACGGTTCGCGAGAATCTGGAGTTTCCGCTCAAGTCGAAGATCAGGAAGGTCGATCCGGACGACATGGCGCGGCGCGTCGACCGCGTCGCCAAGACGCTGCGCATCGATCACCTGCTCGACCGCAAGACGGACCGTCTGTCGGGCGGCGAGATGCAGCGCGTCTCGATCGGCCGCGCGATCGTCAGGCAGCCGCGCGTGTTCCTGATGGACGAGCCCCTGTCGGCGCTCGATGCCAAGCTTCGCGAGACGCTGCGGACCGAGCTCAAGAACCTGCAGATGAACCTTGGAGCGACGTTCCTGTTCGTGACCCATGACCAGGTCGAGGCGATGTCGATGGGTGACAGGATCGGCGTGCTCGACAATGGGCGCCTCGTTCAGGTGGGAACGCCGTCGGAGATCTACGGCAATCCGCGCAATACGTTTGTGGCGCGGTCGGTGGGTTCGCCGCCCATGAACCTGATCGACGGCTCGCTCTCCGGCGGGCTTGCGGTGACCGACGCCGGCTTCTCACTGCCGGTCTCCGCATCGGTGAATGGCGCAGGCGAGGGGCGGCCGCTGACATTCGGCATTCGTCCCGAGGACATGTTCCTCGATCCCGGCGCACCGGCGGAAGCCGCCGTGCACGACGTGGAGAACCACGGCGTCGCCAAGATCGTGACGTTGCGGGTTGGCGAGGGGCTGGTGCGGCTGACGACTTCGGCACGTGATCGCCTGGCGATCGACGAGCAGGTGCGTTTCTCCTGGGATCCGGAAAAGGTCGTCCTCTTCGACAAGACCAGCGGACTGAGCCTCCGCCACAATGTCCGATGAGAGCCTGAAGGCACTTATGGCGCCTTCCTGGCTCGGCCTGCTCCAGCGTGTTGGTGTGGAGCTTCAAACGTTCCGTTGCAGCTATCGGGACCCGAAGAACCGCTTGCGGTAGGCGTCGAGCACTTCCGGATTGCAGAAGTTGCGCGGCAACTCGCCGGCAAGGACCCGCGCCGTCTCCTCGGCTGCGCCGATACCCATGCGGCGCATGCTGTCATCCGTGATGCCAGCCATATGCGGCGTGACGATCACGTTGTCGAAGCCGAAATAGGGATGATCCGGCGGCAGCGGCTGAGTGGCGAAGACGTCGAGCGCAGCGCCCGCGATGCGGCCTTCGCGCAGTGCTGCGATCAGTGCAGTATCGTCGATGACCGGGCCGCGGGAAATGTTGATCAGCAGTGCATCGGGCTTCATGAGGGCAAGCAGGCGCGCGTCGACGAGACCGCGTGTCTCGTCAGTCAGGGGGCAGCAGACCGCCACGATGTCGGCCTGCGCGGCGAGTTCGTCGAGCTCCACGAAACGTGCTCCGGCCGGTGTGTCGCGGCGCGTGCGGCTATGGACCAGGACATTCAGCCCGAAACCACCGGCGCCGATCTCGCAGACTCTGCGCCCGATATTGCCGAAGCCGATGACGCCCAATGTCCGGCCATGAAGATCGTGGGTGAGGTCGGCCTGCCGCCGCGCCACCGCCCAACCGTCCGCGCGAAGCGCGCCATCGAGGATGCGAAAGCGACGCAGCAGTGCCATGGCGGAAAAGAAGACAAACTCGGCTACGGTGCGGGCATTCACACCCGGCACGTTGGCGACGAGCACGCCAGCGCTGTTGGCGGCGTCCATGGGAACCATGTCGAGGCCGGCCCCGTGGCGGATGGCCGCGCGCAGCTTCGGCGCTTGGCTGAACAGTTCCGGCGGCAGCGGTGCGCGCACGATGATGATGTCGGCCCGTTTCCCCTCCGCAAGCAACGTGGCCTTGTCGGGTGAGGAGGCGAAACGCAGGTCGCCCAGCCGCTCCAGCATCGCTGTTGCCTCGGGGTGGAGATTGTGCGTGGAGAATATCTCAGGGCGGCGCTCAGGCACTTTCGAACTCGGAGTTGGGGCTGTTCGCGTCGGTGCCACTGATCAGGCCCTTCCAGTAACTTTCCGCACCCTGCAGATGGGCGCTCATCAGGGCCTGGGCGAGGTTGCCGTCCCGCCGCTCCAGCGCCTCATAGATCTGGATATGCTCGGCATGCGAACGCCGGCCGCGTTCGGGGTCCGAGAAATAGACCGGCAGCCGCTGCTCGCCCATCACGTAGTAGATCGAGCAGATCTTGTGAAAGACGCTGTTCTTGGTGGCCCGCACGATCTCGAGGTGAAAATCACGGTCCTCGCGCGCAAGCGGCTCCCCTTTGGCCACCTTCTCTTCGGAGCGGGCCAGAATTTCGCGCAACCGTTCGAAGTTTTCCTCCGTGGCCCGGGTGCAAGCGAGTTCGGCGGCCTTGATCTCGTGAATCTTCCTCAGTTCCACCGTCTCGTAGATCTGGATCGGGTCGAGCGGCAGGCCGGCCTTGGCGAACAGCGCCAGCGCCTCCACGCTGGTGTCGGTGGTCGTGAGATAGATGCCGGACTTGGCCCGGCGCTCCACGATGCGCATTGCCTCCAGAATCGCAAGCGCCTCGCGGATCTGGCCTCTGCTGACGGAGAAATGCTCCGCCAGCTCGCGCTCCGACGGCGTGCGGCCCTTTTCCGGATCGGAATGGGTGTAGAGATAGGCCGCCAGTTCGGGCAGCAGGCCATTTTCCTTCATCATCATGAGCCTTGAGCGTGCATCTTGAGAAATTTCTCGGAGATCGTGAATCCGAGCCCCGGCGTGTCGGGAATCGTAATCATACCATCCTTGACCTCGACGGTCTCATCGATCAGGTCGTGGATCATCGGATTGGCGCCAAGCGAGAACTCGATGATGAAGCTTGCCGGCGAGGCGGCGCAGACATGCAGGCCGGCAAAAAAGCAGGGCGCTCCCGCCCACAGATGAGGCGCGAGTCTGAGGTTGAAGGCGCTGGCAAGCGCACCGATGCGCATCGCCTCGGTGATGCCGCCGCAGAAGGCCGGGTCCGGCTGGAAGATGTCGGCCGCCCGCAGGACGGCAAGTTCGCGGAAGGCATAGCGCGTGGCTTCCGATTCGCCGGTCGCGATCGGAACCGGGCCGGCGGCCCTGACCTCGGCAGTCCCCCGCTTGTCGTCGGCCACCACCGGTTCCTCGAACCAGGCGAGGTCGCAATCGGCCACCATGTGGACGAAGCGCTTTGCCTCGGCGACGGTGTAGGTGCCGTGGGCATCGACCATGAGGTCGACATCGGGGCCGATCGCCTGACGGGCCGCCCGCACGCGGGCAGCCGAAACCTGAGGCGAGCCGTCCATGGCGCCGACGCGCATCTTGACCGCCCGAAAGCCGCCGGACGCGATATAGGCGTTGAGCTGCTCGCCGATATTGCCCGCATCGGCCCAGCCGCCGGAGGCGTAAGCGGGCAGCCGGTCGGCTTTGCGTCCGCCGAGCAATCGCCAGACGGGCTGGCCGAGTGACTTGCCGAGTATGTCCCACAATGCGATGTCGACCGCGCTGATCGCGGCGACTGTCAGCCCCCGGCGCGACAATTCGGGCATGGCATGTCCACCTGAACCTGCCAGGTCAGCCCGTACGCCATTGTAGATCGCTTCCCAGATGGCCGTGATGTCGCCAGCGTGGCGGCCAATGATCATCGGCCCGATCTCATGGTTGATCAGATGCACAAGCGTGCCGTACGTGCCGGCGCTGCCGGCGGCATTCTTGCCTTCTCCCCAGCCGACGAGCCCGTCATCGGTCTCGATGCGCACGATTGCGGAATCGAAGGTCTGCAGCCGGCCGAAGTCGCTGCGATGCTGACGCTTCGCTTCTATGGGAATCCTGACCCACCAGGCATGGACCTTGCTGATACGCATGTTCGAATCCAGTCCACCGTCGCCGAAGCGGCAGCCTCAGCCTTGTGTTGCGACCTCTATTTGATCAGTGGCAGGATGGTTTCCGCCGTGATGCGCATCTGGTCGGTGTAGAATTTCTCGGTGAGCAGGCTCGAACCGTGGTCCTGGATGAACTTCAGCTGCTCGGGAGAAATGTCGACCGGGTTGCGTTCGACCATGTCGGGATAGCGGTTGGCCGGCGTGCGATCGACCGGTGCGACGAATTCGTTGGTCAGCGCGCCATCATAGCCGATATCCTTCAGGATGCCGACGATCCTTGGCCAGTCGATCGTGCCGAGGCCGGCGGCGAAGCGGTTGTTGTCGGCGACATGGAAGTCGAACAGGCGCTTGCCCGCCTTGCGAATCGCCTCCTCGACGTCGAATTCCTCCATGTGAAGATGATAGGCATCGAGGCAGACGCCGCATTCGGGGCTCACCGCGTCGGCCAGCGCCAGCGCCTGCTCGCCGCGGTTGAACAGGTAGGTCTCGAACCGGTTGAGCGGTTCGATCGCCACGCGCACGCCGACCTTCTTTGCATGGGTGAAGCATTCGCGGGTGGCATCGACCACCCAGTTCCATTCTTCCTCTTCCGTACCATCCGGCACGACCTTGCCGACCGTTGCCGGCACGAGGGTTATGATCTCGCCGTCAAGTTCGCTCACCATCGTGAGCACGTCCTTGACATACTGAACCGAGCGCTCGCGCTGGCCCTGGTCCTTCGCGGCGAGATTGCGCTCGCCGAGCATCAACGTCACGGCGCCCCAGCAGCGTATTCCATGCTCCTTCAGCAGGGCGCGGGTCTCGGCCACCTTGTACTGTTCGGGCTCGCCGGAAATCTCGATCGACTCGTACCCGAACTGCTTGATCCGCTTCAGGGTGACCTCCAGCGGTTCGGCGCGCATCCAGTTGTGCGTCGACAGATGCATATCCAGTTCCTCCCGTGATCCTTGCGGCCTTCGGCTTTGGTTGCCCATGCCGCCTTGTCGTTGTTTGCCTGAAACTGGTTAGACCAATTCAGGGCCTTGAAAATCGTCTAGCGTATTATTGGCCACCCTGCAAGGACGAGACGTGATGCCGATTCCTGTTGAAGTATGCCTATTAATGACGGTCGCGGCGATGCCGAGCCAGGGAAATGTATACTGGTGTACAACGGCGTCTCTTGACGCGTCCGGTCTGTTTGGTATTACCAGATGACGCTGATAAAAAACGCGCCCAATGAACGACAAGACATGGATGGCGCAGGGGCGCGTGGTTGGAGGAGGATCGAGCGATGCCGCAGTCGATGAAGGGTCCCGGAATATTTCTGGCGCAGTTCGCAGGGGACGAGGCGCCCTTCAACTCGCTTAAGAGCATCGCGCAGTGGGCGGGTGGGCTTGGATACAAGGGGGTTCAGGTGCCCACCTGGGACGGCCGACTGTTCGATCTGGAGAGGGCTGCTTCGTCGAAGGATTATTGCGACGAGGTGAAGGGCACGTGTGCCGAGGCCGGCGTAGAGGTGACGGAGCTCTCGTGTCATCTGCAGGGACAGCTCGTGGCGGTGCATCCAGCCTATGACGTGCAGTTCGACGGTTTTGCCCCTGAAAGCGTGCACAACAATCCGAAGGCCCGCCAGGCATGGGCGGTGGACCAGGCGAAGAAATGCGCCATCGCTTCGCGCAATATGGGCCTGGACGTCGCCGTAGGCTTCACCGGGGCGCTCGCCTTTCCTTATCTCTACCCCTGGCCGCAGCGCCCGGCGGGACTGATCGAGGAAGCGTTCGCCGAGCTGGCGAGGCGCTGGAAACCGATCCTCGACGTCTACGAGGAGCACGGGGTCGATCTGGGCTTCGAGATTCATCCGGGCGAGGATGTGTTCGATGGCGCCACCTTCGAGCTGTTTCTTGACGCGCTCGACGGCCACAAGCGCTGCACGATCAACTACGATCCCTCCCACTTCGTCTTGCAGCAGCTCGACTATCTGGCCTTCATCGACATCTATCACGAGCGCATTTCCGCCTTTCATGTGAAGGATGCGGAGTTCAATCCCACCGGCAGGCAGGGCGTCTATTCGGGTTATGCCTCCTGGATGGAGCGGGCGGGCCGATTCCGGAGCCTTGGCGACGGGCAGGTGGACTTTGCCGGCATCTTTTCGAAGCTGGCGCAGTACGGCTATTCCTCCTGGGCGGTTCTGGAATGGGAATGCGCGATCAAGAGCGCCGAGCAGGGTGCGGCGGAAGGCGCGCCGTTCATCGATCATCACATCATTCGCGTCACCGAAAAGGCGTTCGACGATTTTGCCGGCGGCAAGTCGGACCGCGCGGCGCTCAGGAAGATGATGGGGATCGAAGGGTAGGCATTTGGCGCAGGCGGGAATGGGCAGTGGCTCCAGGGCCGCGCACTGCGTTGCGGTGGGTGTGACCCGGTGGCGAGCGCTCTCGTTTGCCTGCGAAACACGGCCCGGCTGTTTCGTTCGCCAATAGGGGCCAATTCGGGAGGACAAGCATGGTCAGCGCATCGAAATCCGAGGCCGCCGAGGGGCCGATCCGTCTCGGCATGGTGGGAGGCGGGCAGGGTGCCTTCATCGGCGCGGTGCATCGCATCGCCTCGCGCATCGACGGCGAGTTCCAGCTCGTGGCCGGCGCGCTGAGTTCCGATCCGAAACGCGCGCAGGCCTCGGCCCGCGAGCTCGGCATCGACCCCGAGCGATCCTATGACAGCTTCGCGGCGATGGCTGAGGCCGAGGCCAGGCGTGACGACGGCATCGAGGCGGTCGCGATCGTGACGCCCAACCATGTGCATTTCCCGGCGGCGAAAGCCTTTCTGGAGGCTGGCATCCACGTCATCTGCGACAAACCGCTGACGTCCACGCTGGCCGACGCGAAGAAGCTCGCCGCACTGGTCAAGGAAAGCGGCAGGCTGTTCGTGCTGACCCACAACTACACCGGCTATCCGATGGTACGGCAGGCGCGCGAGATGGTGGCGAGCGGCAAGCTCGGCACGATCCGGCTCGTTCATGCCGAATATCCGCAGGACTGGCTGACCACCGATCTGGAAAGCACAGGTCAGAAGCAGGCGGCCTGGCGCACCGATCCCGGGCAATCGGGTGCGGGCGGAGCGACGGGCGACATCGGTACCCACGCCTACAATCTCGCCCGCTTCGTCTCCGGGCTCGAGCTCGACTCCTTGTCGGCCGACCTCGACGCCTTTGTCGAGGGCCGCCGCGTCGACGACAACGCCCATATCATGCTGCGCTTCAAGGCCGCTGAGAAGGGCGGTGGAGGGATCTCCCCGGCCAAGGGCATGATCTGGGCCTCCCAGGTGGCGCCGGGCAACGAGAATGCGCTGAAGCTCAGGATCTATGGCGACAGGGGCGGGCTGGAATGGGAACAGGAGCATCCCAACCATCTATGGTATGCGCCCTTTGGCGAGGAAAAGCGCCTGATCACCAGGAACGGCGCCGGCGCGCTCGATGCAGCCAACCGCGTCAGCCGCATTCCGGCGGGCCACCCGGAAGGCTATCTCGAAGGCTTCGCCAACATCTACTCGGAAGCCGCCCGCGCCATCCGCGCCGCCCGGCAGGGCGCCAGGCCCGAGGCAGCCGTCACCTATCCCACCGTCACGGATGGCCTGGAAGGTGTCGCGTTCGTCGATGCGTGCGTGCGCTCGGCCAAGGCCAACGCCAAATGGGTGAAGCTCGATATCTAGTGGTTCGTTTCCAACTTCTGCATCCCATCTCGGGCTCGGCTGCAAATGCCGGAAACGAAAAACCGCTAGCAAAGTTATGATTTTATTGGAATTTTCGAACTTGACAGCCGGTCTCGATGTCCACATCGAGCGGGTATCGGATGTCAAACTCATTCCACCAGCCACGGGGCAAGCGACCGGGAGGGACGCATGAAGATCGGCATGTGCATGTTCTTGTGGACCACGCATGTGACGCGCGACCATGAGGCGCTGCTGCGCGACATCCGGGCAACCGGATTTGACGGGGTCGAGATTCCTATCTTTGAAGGCGGTCCCGAGCACTATGCCGACCTCGGCCGTCTGCTCGACGAGATCGGGCTGGAGCGGACGGCGGTCGCGGCGATGGGCGATCCCGCGATGAACCTGATATCGCCAGAAGCCGCACAGCGAAGCGCCGGCGTCGAGCATATGAAATGGGTGATCGACTGTACGGCGGCGCTTGGCGCGGACACGGTGAGCGGACCGCTTCATTCCACGCTCGGCCTATTCAGCGGCGAGGGGCCAAGCGCTGCGGAGTGGCAGTGTGCGGTCGAAACGCAAAGGGCAATTGGCGTCTACGCGGCCGGGAAGGGCGTGACGGTCGGTCTGGAGGCGCTCAACCGCTTCGAATGCTATCTCGTCAATACGATGGATGACCTGTCGCGGCTCGTCGACGATGTGGGCCACCCGAACATCCGGGCGATGTACGACACCTTCCATGCCAATATCGAGGAAGCCGACCCCATCGGCGCCTTTACCCGCAACCTGCGCAACATCGTCCATGTGCACATCTCCGAGAACGATCGCGGTGTTCCGGGGCGCGGCAACATTCCTTGGGCCGAGACCTTCGCGGCCATCCGCGGGAGCGGCTATGACGGCTGGCTGACGATCGAGGCATTCGGCCGCGGCCTGCCCGACCTCGCCGCGGCAACCAAAGTTTGGCGCGACTTCGCGGAGAGCCCGCAGATGGTCTATCGCGAGGGTTACAGACACATCGCAGCCCATTTACGGGCGGGATAATGTTGGTCGCGCGGCCACCTCGGTGGCAGCCGGTTCGGCTGTTCGTCTAGGCCGTTCCCACTCGTTCGACTGCTCGACGCAAATGCCGTGCGACACGTGAAATTTTCCAATCGCCGCTGGATGAAGGTTCAGCGCGAGGTCATCTCATCCAAGTGCATTTCGAAACACCAGGAAGGCGTTTTCGTCGTCAAGCTCCGGGCGTGCCGTTCGCGTCGTTCTCCGCGTCGATCTCGGCAAATACGGCCTGTGCGGATCTCATGGCATCAAGGGAGGCGGGAGCACCGCAGTAAATTGCGCCCTGCAGGATGACTTCCACGATCTCTTCGCGGGTCAGGCCGTTGTTGAGAGCGCCTCGAACATGGAGCCTGAACTCCGCCGAGCGGTTCAGGGCCATGATCATGCCTAGATTCAGGACGCTCCGCATGCGGCGGTCCAGGCCGGGGCGGCTCCAGATTTCGCCCCAGCACCATTCGGTCAACAGTTTCTGCAGGGGAGCGGAGACATCGTCAGCGGCAGCGATCGAGCGGTCGACATACGTGCCGCCGAGCACTTCGCGGCGGATCTGCAGGCCCTTTTCGAACCGCTCTCCTTGAAACTCGGGGCGTTTGTCGGTCATTTCATGCTCCCTTCGTGCTGATGAGATCTGTTTTGCAGCCCGTGTGGCCGCAGTTCGTCCTCGAACGCCGCCGTCAGCGTTCGGCGGATCAATCGCCCGCGGTCATCGTCCGGGCAAAGCTCTCGGCGATCGCAAGAACGGCTGCGTGAATTGGTCCCGCGGTAAGGCTGGGCATGACCGACGCGTCCACCACATTGAGATTGTCGATCGATCGCAGCCGTAGATCCGGACCGACAACGGCGGTGTCGTCCTTGCCCATCCTGCAGGTGCCGCAGGGATGGTGATGGGTGATGACCGCCTTGGCAATGAAATCGTCGATCTCGGCCTTGCTTTTGAGGGAGCCGGGATGAAGTTCGCGATCCCGCCACTCGGCGAGTCCGTCTGCATGCCCGATCGTCCGCGCGGCCTGGAGAGCCTTGCGGAACATGTCGCGGTCGTAGTCGGTTTGCAGGTAGGCCGGATCAATGATCAGCCGATCACCGAGTTCCGGCCCGCTGATGCGAAGGCTGCCACGGCTCGTGGGGTGGGTGACCCCGAACAGCAGCGAGTAGGCCGAGCCGGCATCTGGCGTCTGAAAGCATTCGGACACGATTGGCGCCACGCCGCAGCCAACCACGATTTCGGGTTGTCCGGTGGCGGTGAAATCGCCTGCTCTCATGTAGGCCATCGATTCGGAATGCTGGAGGCGTGAGGGCGGAAGATGCTTACGCGTGGCATAGAGGTTGCCCGCGCCCAACAGGTGATCCTGGAGGTTGCGGCCAACTTCGGGCATCTCGATGAGGCAATCCACGCCTGCGGCATCGAGAACCTCGCGCGGCCCGATGCCGGAGCGCATCAGCAAGGCAGGGCTTTCCAGCGACCCGGCACACAACAGCACCTTGTCCGCTGAGATGCGCATCGCGCGGTCCGTGCAGACAACCTCGATATGGCGGACCCGATTGGCTTCCAGGACAATTCGCCGGGCCAAGGCGCCCGTCAGAATCGTCAGGTTGTCGCGGGCGCGCACTTCCGGCGTCAGCCAGGCGTCGGCCACCATCACCCGCTTTCCGTCGCGGATGTTCATCGAATTCGGCGTCACGCCGATCATCTCGCCGTCATTGTGGCCCTCAATACGGGGCAGGCCGAGGAAGGCGCCGGCAGCGATGAAGGCATGGGTGAGCGGGCTTATTTCGGCATCCGGCCTGTGGACGGGCAGGGGGCCGCCCTCTTGACCCGCGAATTCTCGGTCTTCGTTCGCCTGAAAGGCTGGCAGTAGCCCATCCCAGTTCCACCCGGAATCGCCGGTCGCCTCGGCCCAGGGCGCAAAATCGTCGGGATGGCCGCGCATGTAGCCCATCGCATGCAGGCAGCTCGATCCGCCGACAAGGCGGCCGCGTGCCCAGTGATGAATCCTGCCGGCGGTGCCGGCCTGCGGCTCCGTCCGGTAATTCCAGTCGTAGCTGCGGCCCTGAAGCGCGGGCCAGGCCGCCGGTTTCCAGATGTCGGGATCCGTAGCCTCGCCGCCGGCTTCGATCAGAAGTACGCTTCGGGCCGGGTTTTCGCTCAGTCGCGCGGCCAGCAGCACCCCGGCCGACCCGCCACCGATGATCAGCACGTCCGCATGCATGTTGTTTCCGGAACCCTCGGGCATCATCGGGCCGCGTGCGCGGCTGCCGGCATCGCGGCCGCGGCATTCGCGGCCTCGAGAGCGGGATGCACCGATGCGCACCCCGAAAGCCGTCGAAATCGATAAGGCATGATGGATCCCCGCTACCAGAATGAAGGGGCCGCCGAGGCAGCTAGTTTCCGCTGTCCATGGATTTCTTCGCCGCTGCCATGGCCTTGAGGACGTGTTTTCGTGAGGCTCTTCGGGCGGCTTTCTCGTCGCCTGCGGCGATGGATTCGTATATCTCCCGCATCTCTGCCAGACTGCTTTGCGCCCGGCCTTCCAGCGACATCGATCGCGATCTGAAGAGGCTGATCCGGGCAACCAGGCCGCGATGAATCTCCTCAAGGATCGGATTTCCGCAATTGGCGAGAATGATGGAGTAAAAGTCGGCTGCGGTGGTTACCCGTGCCAGGCCGTCGTTGCTGGATGCGGCGGCCTCGAATGCGCAAAGCGCCTTTTCGAGTGCGCGTAGCTGTTCCTCCGAGATCCTCTGCGCGCAGCGTCCGACGGCCTCGACTTCCAGAAGTTCCCGCACCTCGTAGATGGCGGTCACCTCCTCCCATGAAAGAGCAGGAATGGAAGGACCCCGGTTCGGCACGATGTCGATCAGGCGTTCGGCTGCGAGGCTGCGCAATGCCTCCCGCAGGGAAGGGCGGCTGATGCCGAGCTGAACGCATAACTGACTTTCGATCAGCCGGCTACCGGGTTCGAAAATGCCGGAGAAGATCGCGAGCCTCAGCTTGTCGACCGTCTCCTGCTGCACCGTGCGCGGCAGTACTCTCAAATTCAGGTCTGGCGGCATCGTTTTGATCTCGTGCATTGGGGGCGCGCAGCCGGAAGTATAGGCAATCGCCCTCGAATTTGACAGCACAAACGCCCATGCTGTCAACACGTCAGATTGAAAGAATGTCAGACAATGTTGTTGACGTGTGTCTGATTTGTGTCATCCTGCCGATCACGACAGACAGCGATGCAGGATTTGAGACACATGGCGGCAATCGCCTCTCACCACGACATGATCATGCGCCGTATCGACACCGGTCGCATCATCCTGAACGTTCGCGAGGCCGGCAGCGGCCCGCTGATGCTGTTCTTCCACGGCATCACCGCCAATTCGGCGACGTTGGCGCCGCTGGCCGCTCAATTCAGCGATCGTTTCACTACCATCGCGGTTGATCAGCGTGGACATGGTCTCAGTGACAAGCCCGAGAGCGGATATGAGGCGGTCGACTTTGCCGATGATATTGCGGCCTTGATCAGGACGCTTGATCGTGGGCCCGCCATTCTGGTCGGCCATTCCCTCGGTTCGCGAAACTCCGTCACCGTCGCGGCCCGGTATCCCGATCTGGTTCGTTCGGTCGTGGCGATCGATTTCACGCCGTATATCGAGACGGAGGTCTTCGATGCGTTGGAGGCCCGGGTGAACGCGGGCGATCAGTTGTTCAAGGATCTGGAGACGGTGGTTGCCTATCTCGCCGCCCGGTATCCGAACATTCCGGCGCCGGCCATCAGGATCAGGGCTGAAAGCGGCTACCAGAAGGTTGAGGGTGGCTTGCGCCCGCTGGCATCGCCCTCCGCCATGGCCCAGACCGCCACCGGACTGCGAGCGGACCTCACCCAGACCTACCACGATCTCCGCAGGCCCGTCCTTCTCATGCGCGGAGGGGAGAGCAAGCTGGTTTCGGCCGAGGCGCTGGCGAAAACCAGCCGGTTGCGCCCCGATCTTCCGGTCGTCGTCGTTCCCGGCGCCGATCACTACGTCAACGAGGTGTCTCCGGGCATCACCTTCAGGGCAATTGCCAACTTCATCGATGCCTGACGGCGGTTTTCCGCCGCTCTTATACGCGACAGGATTTGGACTATGGCGAACATCAACAAGACATCCGAAAAAACGCTGAGCGCGCAGGTGGCCGGCGCTGGCTTTGCTGGCCTGACCGCCGCGATCGCGCTGCGACAGAACGGCTGGGATGTCACGCTGCATGAAAAGGATTCGGAACTTCGCGCCTTCGGTGCCGGCATCTATCTCTGGCACAACGGCCTGCGCGTGCTCGAAGGCATCGATGCGCTCAACGACGTCCTTCACGGCACCCACACGCCGCCGGCCTACGAGACCTGGATGCAGAACAAGTCCGTCTCCAAGGAGACCTTCAACGGCCTGCCGTGGCGCATCATGACCCGCGCCCACCTCCACAACGCGCTCGTCAAGCGCGCCAAGGATGTCGGCGTCACCGTTCGCACCAATTCGGAAGCCGTCTCGGCGGAAGCGGACGGCCGACTAACGCTGCAGTCTGGCGAGGTCCTCGAAGCCGACCTGATCGTCGGCGCCGACGGCGTCGGTTCCAAGGTTCGCGACTCGCTCGGCTTCAAGCAGGATCGCTGGGTCTCCACCGACGGCATCATCCGGCTGATCGTTCCGCGCCTGAAGGACAAGCTCGGCGACGAGGCGAACTGGGACAACACCATCGACATGTGGAACTTCGAGCCGCGTGTTCAGCGCATCCTCTACTCGCCCTGCAACAAGGACGAGCTCTATCTCGGCCTGATGGCGCCGGCCGCCGACCCGCGCGGATCGCGTGTCCCGCTCGATCTCGATGTCTGGGTCGAAATGTTCCCCTTCCTCGAACCCTGCCTTGCGGAGGCGGCCAAGCTGCAGCAGGCCCGCTACGACAAATATGCCACCACCAAGCTCGACAGCTGGGTGAAGGGCAAGGTCGCCCTCGTTGGCGACTCCGCCCATGCCATGTGCCCGGCGCTCGCCCAGGGCGCGGGCTGCGCGATGGTCAACGCCTTCAGCCTGGCGCAGGATCTCGCCGACCAGTCATCCGTCGAGGACGCACTCGTCTCCTGGGAGAAGCGCATCCGTCCGCTCACCGATCATACGCAGTACCTGTCCGGCGAATATGCGGCCAACCGCTCGCTGTCGAAGGGCAACATGTTTACCAGCGAAGCTCTGGAAGCCGCGCGCTACGACCCGATCAGGCGCGTCTATTCCTGGCCGCAGAACCAATGACGTCTAGCCATCCAAGAACACTTGCGCGCGCCTTCCGCTGCGCGTTCCCAAGGAGAAAAAAATGAACCATTCGGCCGAAGTTGAGAAGCACTACGACGTGCGTGGCTGGTACTCGTCTGTTCAGGAAATCCGGCACGATGGCGGCGAGCCCGGCGAGCCGCTCGTCAAGGTCGCGGTCGGCGTCATCATCCGTAATCCTTACGTGGGCGCTTACAAAGGCGATCTGTCGGCGCTCACGGATCCCAGCGCTGCGATCGGCCATGCGCTCGGCCAGCGGGCCATGGCGCTCCTGGGCCGGCCTGCCGAAAGCTACGGCAAGGGCGGCATTGCCGGCGTGGACGGTGAGCAGGAACATGTCGTCGCCTGCATCACGACGGCGTTCGGCAATCCGCTGCGCGAGCAGGTGGGTGGCGGCAAGGCCTGGATTTCCTCGACCTCCAAGGTCGCAGCCGCCGGTACATCGATCGACATTCCGCTCGCCCACAAGGACGAGCTCTACATTCGGTCTCACTATGACGCCATCACCTTTTCGGTGCCGGATGGTCCGCGGCCGGATGAGATCCTCATCTGTGTCGCAGCGGCCTCCGGCCCCCGCGTTCATCAGCGCGTGGGTGGCAAGACCGTCGCGGACCTCGCGGCCGCACCGTAACCCGATTGAAAATTGACGGAAGGACGTACTCCATGCCCCTCAACATCAAAGACCTCAAAATCGCGTCCACGGATTTCAAGCCGCTCGAAATGATGCGCGACGAGCATGCCGGCGACAAGGGCAACGTGCTGCCCAGGCTCACGGTCAGCGGCGTTCCCGCCGGGACCAAGGAACTCGCCGTGATCTGCCATGATCCGGACGCGCCGCTGCCGCAGGGTTTCACGCACTGGACCGTTTACGGCATTGACCCATCCGCAACCGATCTTTCGGACGCGCAGGAAAAGTATCGCGTCGGTCCGAACGGGGTCGGCGACATGCAGTACTACGGCCCGCAGCCTCCGGCCGGCCATGGCAAGCACCACTACTATTTCTGGGTCTACGCTCTCGATACGACGGTTGAAGGAACACCCACCCGGGAAGAGTTCCTCGCCAAATATGCCGACAACATCATCGAGCAGAACAGGATCGTTGGCCTTTACGAAAATAAGTGAATTGCACGGTCTCGGCGATAACAACGACAAACAGCCGCCGAGGCCGCAGCAATATGGGAGACTTCATAAATGACCACCATCACTCCGGCCCAGCAGACCGTTTTCGAAGAGCTGGTCACGGCCACGAAGATCTTGTTGCACGAGGGCATTCTCGACACGTTCGGTCACATCAGTGCCCGCGATCCTGAGGATCCAAAGAGCTTTTTCCTGGCGCAGAAACTCGCTCCGAGCCACATCACGACCGGCGACATCCAGCGTTTCAATCTGGAGGGCGAGACGGAGGACAATCGGCCATCCTATCTCGAACGCTACATTCACAGCGAGATCTACAAGGCCCGGCCGGACGTCAATTGCGTACTCCACAGCCACTCTCCGGCTGTGCTTCCCTACTGTTTCACCGACCAGCCGCTGCGGCCCGTCACCCACATGGGTGCGTTCCTTGGCGAAACGGTTCCCGTCTATGAAATCCGCGACAAGCAGGGCGACGACACCGATCTCTTCGGCGGCAGCCGGAGCGTCTGCGCCGATATCGCCGAAAGCCTCGGTGACCAGGCCGTGGTTCTCATGGCCCGTCATGGTGTCGTCAACGTCGGCGGCTCTGTCCGTGAGGTCGTGTTCCGCGCGTTCTACACGGAGCAGAACGCTGCCGCGCAGACGGCCGGCTTGCAGGTCGGTAACATCAAGTACCTGTCACCCGGTGAGGTCAAGACCGCTGGAAAGCTGGTCGGGGCCCAGATCGACCGGGGATGGGATCACTGGACCATGACCCTCCGTCAGGCCGGGCTGCTCAAGTAGCACGCCTGATACCGCGGAAATCCCGGCATCCGCCGGGGTTTCCAGCCTTCTCGATCCTCCGTGACTTGAGGATGTCGGGTGAAAGCAGGGAAGTCATGTCGCACGCGAAAAGCTATGATTATGTCATCGTCGGAGCCGGATCGGCCGGCTGCGTGCTCGCCCATCGGCTGAGCGCGGATCCGGCCTGTTCCGTGCTGCTGCTCGAGGCGGGCGGTTGGGATCGCGATCCCATGATCCACATCCCGCTCGGTTGGGGCAAGATCCTCACCGAACGCCGCCATGACTGGATGTATTTCTGCGAACCGGAAGACAATGTCGGCGGTCGCAGCGTAGAATGCGCCCGCGGCAAGGTCATCGGCGGATCGTCCTCTACCAATGCCATGGCTTATGTGCGGGGAAATCGCGGTGACTATGACCGCTGGGCCGCCAACGGCCTGACGGGCTGGTCCTACGACGAAATCCTTCCCTATTTCCGCAAGCAGGAAACCTGGGAAGGTGGTGCGGACAAGTACCGGGGCGGATCCGGTCCGCTCAGCACTCAGTATTGCCGCTATCAGGATCCGTTGATCGATGCCTTCGCCAAGGCCAGCGTCCAGGCCGGCTATCCGCAGACCGACGACTACAACGGTGCTCAGCAGGAAGGCTTCAGTCGGCTTCAGATGACGATTTCGAAGGGCCGTCGCTCTTCGACGGCCTCGGCCTATCTGCGTCCGGCTCTGAAGCGGCCCAACCTGACGGTCCTGACAAACGCAATGGCCACCAAGATCGTGATGGAAGGCAAGCGGGCCACAGGTGTCACGATCAACCACAACGGCAGCGAAAAGACGGTCACGGCTAACAGGGAGGTGCTCCTGTCGGGCGGGGTCATCAATACGCCGCAGCTCCTGATGCTGTCCGGTGTGGGCGTTCCCGAGGACCTTGCAGCGCATGGCATCGAAACGCGCGTCAACCTGCCCTCGGTCGGCCGGAATCTGCAGGATCACGTCTCTGTCATCCTGATGTACAGGCGCCGTGAGCCGGGTCCGTTCCTCAAGAACATGCGGGCGGACCGGATCGGTCTCGATTTCCTCAAGACCTACCTGACGGGGAAAGGCTTTTCGGCCGATGTCCCGGGCGGCGTGGTTGCCTTTCTCAAGAGTGGCCCGGACCGGCCACTGCCGGATGTGCAACTCCTGTTCACCGCCGCTCCGCTTGCCGCATGGCCCTATTTCGAGCCTTTCAAGGCGCCGTTCCAGGACGGTTTCGCCACCCGAATCGTGGCGACGCAGCCGGAAAGCCGCGGATCGGTGAAGCTGGCCTCGGCGGATCCGTTCGCGGCACCGCTGATCCATCAGAATTTTCTGGCCTCTCCGAAAGACTGGGAATCGCTTCGTGCCGGCTTTCGGGTTGCGCGGAATCTCGCGGCCCAACCCTCAATGAAGCCCTTCATCGAGGCGGAGTTCTTTCCCGGACCCGATTGCCAGAACGACCAAGAGATCGACGAGCATATCCGCAAGACCTGCATCACCGTTCATCATCCGGCCGGAACCTGCCGGGCAGGCACCGATGCGGGCTCGGTCGTTGACCCGCAATTGCGCGTCCGCGGCGTTGAGGGACTGCGTGTGGTTGATGCGTCCGTCATGCCGGACCTTGTCTGCGGCAACATCAATGCCGCCGTCATCATGATCGCCGAGAAAGCGGCCGATCTCATCAAGGCGAGGGCGGCCTAGCAACCAATCATCACGTTCTGCGGAAGAAGCCGGAAGGGCCACCGTCGGAACGAAGCTCGAAAATGGGAACTAGTTCAATGGGCATTCACAAACCAACCGTGGCTCTCTTCGTGGCGATCGCTTGCTTCAGCACGGCCGCTTCCGCGCAGAGCGTGCGTTTCGGAGCCGGTCAGCAAGGCTCGCAAAACTATGGCGTCAACGCGGCGCTTGCTCAGGTCATCGAGACGGAGACCGATCTGTCGCCTACCGTCCAGGCCTTCGGCGGACCGACTGCCTTCCTGCCGCTGCTCAATTCCGGTGAACTGGATATGGCAGCCGTCGTTACACCGGATGCCGGCGACGCCATTCGTGGCAGCGGCCCTTTTGACGGCATGCCTCTCGAGAACCTGCGTTTGGTGAGTGCGCTCTTCCCGAGCCCGGTCGGGCTGATGGTGCGCGGGGACTCGGGCATCGAAACGATCGCCGACCTAAAGGGCAAACGCGTTGCGTGGGGCGTCCCGGCGCAGGCGAGCCTGCAGCCGTATATCGAAGGTGCCCTGGCAAATGGCGGTCTGACCGCATCCGACGTGCGTAAGGTGCCCGTGTCCAGCGTCGCCAACGGTGTGGCTGCTCTGGTCAGCGGGAGCGTAGACGCCACGCTCTTTGCGTTGCGTGGCGGCGCCGTCGTCGAGGCCGATTCGGCGATCGGCGGAATCAGGTGGCTGCCGTTTGACGATTCGGCCGAAGCAGTGGAGCGCATGACCGCCATCGCGCCAGAGGCCTATGTGTTCGATGTCGCGGAAGGCGCAGGCGTGGTTGGCGCATCCGAAGCCTTCAAGACCATGGCTTATGACTACGTGCTCGTCACCCGTGCCGATTTCGAATCCGATGCCGTCGATGCGGTCGCAGCGTTGCTGCACAACCAGACCACCGATGTCGCGGGCGCGAACAACATTCTTGGCGCCATGACAGCCGGGTCGGTGTCTCGCGCCTATCCGAACCTGCCTTTCCACGATGCCGTCGAGGCGGGATCCGAATGACTGAATCAGGGATCAGATCAACGCTGAGATTGCGCAATGTCTGAACAGTCCATCCAGACGCCACTTTCCGATGGTGAAGGTCTGCCGGCAGACCGCATCTCAAGCGTGCTTGGCCTTGCCTTGGCAGTTGTCTCGCTGGTCTGGATACTCGACCTGCATACCATTGCAGACATACCGCTGTTCAATGAGCAGCCGCTTGCCCTGGCCGTCGGGCTTGCGCTCTCCATCATCTCCGTGTCGCTCGGCTTTCGGGCTGGAGGGAGGTATCGCTCCGCGGGGGTCGCTGTCGGCCTCGTCCTCATGATGCTCATGGGGTTGATCGCCTGGCGATATCCTCAACTCACCATCATCTCGGCGATGCGGCCGCTGTGGCTGACCCTGACTTGCCTTACCGTCCTGGGTGGTCTGCTCTTTTTGGTCTGGCGGACGATCGGGTTGCCGATTGTCCTGATCGTTGGCGTGTTCTCACTGCTTGCCATGTTCGGAACGGGCTTTGGAATTCCGACTACACCTTTCGATCGCTGGGCGATCTATCTGGTCGTGGATCCCAATGGATTGCTTGGCCTGCCCGTCCGCATTGCTGTCGAAATTGTCATTCCGTTCGTCTTGTTCGGTGAACTGCTGCGTCATTCGGGGGGCAGTGAATATCTCACGCGCGTGTGCCTCTCCGCATTCGGACGTTTTCGCGGCGGCAGCGCCAAGGCAGCGCTCGGAGCGTCGGCGCTTTTTGGGACGATTTCGGGCAATGCCGTTTCCAACGTTGTCGCGACCGGCGTGGTGACTATTCCACTGATGAAGCGCACCGGCCTTGATCCTGAAACGGCGGCCGCTGTGGAAGCGACGTCATCGACTGGCGGGCAATTGCTGCCGCCCGTGATGGGCGCCGCCGCCTTTGTAATGGCGGACTATCTCCAGGTGCCTTACGTGGAAGTCGCCATGGCGGCGGCCCTGCCGGCCTTTCTCTACTATGCGGCGATCTTCATGCAAGTCGACCGTATCGCGGCGCGCTCGGGAATTCGTCCGCTAGCGGCGGATGAGCGCACATCCCTCAAAAAGATCCTGCTCGAAGGTGGCCACTTTCTGTTGCCCTTTTTCGTACTGCTCTACGTTCTATTCACCCTCCAGACACGCCCCCAGATCGCTGCCCTGGCCGCCATTGCGACGCTGCTGGTCGTCGGCATGGTGCGCCCCTACGAAGGTCGCCGTCTGACACCTTCTTCGGTCCTGCGTACACTCGTGGATACCGGTGTGGCCGCTGCGCCGCTGCTGCTGATCACGGCCACGGCGGGCCTCATCATCGGACTTATCAGCTTGACGGGGCTTGGCTTCTCGATCGCGGCGCAGGCCATTGCGGCGAGCGGCGGGAGCAAGCTGGTTCTTCTCCTGCTCGTGGCGGTCATCGCCATCGTCTTCGGCATGGGTATGCCGACCGTTGCCGTCTACGTCGTTCTTGCGACGATCCTTGCGCCGGCACTGGTGAACAGCGGGCTGGAACCCATTCAGGCGCATCTGTTCATCCTCTATTTCGGGATGATGTCGATGCTGACGCCGCCTGTTGCGCTGGCATCCATTACCGCGGCGAAGGTTGGCGGGGCAGGAATGTGGCGCACGAGCTTTGTGGCTCTGCGCCTGGGATGGGTGGCATATCTGGTTCCCTTCTTGTTTGCCTATTCGCCGGAACTGCTGCTGGGCGGAACGCCGCTTGGCGCCACGCTGGCCGCACTCACGGCGTTCGGTGGCATTGTCGCCGTCTCCATGGCTGCGGTCGGCTTTGCCCGCAAACCTCTCTCGGCGGCGATGCGTGTCGTCTATCTGGCCGTTGGAATCTGCCTTGTGCTGCCGCCAACCCTGTCGCCGCTGATCGGTGTCGCCAACCTGATTGCGGCTGCGGCGCTTGTGGTTCTGCTCTTGCGTTCCCGGCCGATCGACGGCGCGGTGCCGGGCAGCAATCTCAACGGGAGCGAGGCGACATGATTGCCCAATTCATGAACCTTCCTTCAGACGATTTGCATTCTTCAGGTGGAGTAAAGCCATGATACAGCGTGTAGCCATCATTGGTCTTGGAACGATGGGACCCGGCATGGCTGCCCGCCTCGCAAGGGGCGGCATCGAGGTCGCGGCCTTCGACATCGCTCCGGCGGCGATCGAGCGGGCGCGCAGCATGATGGTCGCGGCCGACGGTGTCCTCGACGCTTTGGGCATCGCCGCGCCATCGCAAGGTGCCGGAAGTGTCCGATTCACCGCCGATATCGCCGACGCCGTAAAGGACGCCGATCTCGTCATCGAGAACGTTCCCGAGAAGGAAGAGATCAAGGCGGATGTCTACCGGAAAATCGAGGGCCTGATCTCGCAGGATACCATCGTGGCGTCCGATACGTCCGGCATTCCGATCACCAAGTTGCAGGCGCATATCGCCAATCCCGCACGCATGGTGGGCATGCACTGGTCGAACCCGCCGCACATCATTCCGATGATCGAGGTGATCGGCGGCGAGCAGACGGCTCCCGAAACGGTGGACGCCATCCGCGATTTCATCCGCTCGCTCGGCCTTCTGCCGGTGCTGCTCAAAAAGGACGTTCCCGGCTTCGTCGAGAACCGCGTGCTCTATGCGCTCCTGCGCGAGGTCGTTGACCTTGTCGAGCGCGGCGTGATCGAGCCCGAGGATATCGACACCTGCGTGTCCTGGGGCATCGGCTACAAGCTGGCCGTCGTCGGTCCGATGGCGCTTCTCGATATGGCCGGCATGGACATCTACCACTCGGTCTCCTCTTTCCTCAATGAGGACCTTTGCGACCGCAAGGACGTGGCGCCGCTGGTGCGCGAGCAGATGGCGGCCGGCAAGCTCGGCATCAAGTCGGGCGAGGGGGTCTATTCCTACACACCCGAGAGCATTGCCAGGCTCCAGCCCGAACGGGCGCGCAAGCTCGTCGCGATCCGCCGCATTCTCGAGGGGAAAGAATAGCGCCATGACCACAGGACCGGAGATTGGAGGCGGGCGCATGAGTGGCAACGGAATCATCCGCGCCGAGGCGCTTGTCGTCCGCCTCATCGGGGTCCTGCTGGGCCTGGGCCTGATCGCCATGGTCCTGGTCAACGTCGCCAACGCCGTGGGCCGCTACAGCGGCTGGTTTTCGCTCGTCGGCGCGGACGAACTGCTGGTCTACGGCATGATCTGGATCGTCATGCTCGGGGCGATCCTGGCGGCGCGAAATCGCGACCACCTTTCGATCAACCTTCTGCCGACCGTGATGACCGGCCGCCTGGCAGCGGGTGTGCAGATCGCGATCGATCTGGCGACAGTCGCCGTCTCCGTCTTCATCGCCTGGCATAGCTTCATCTTCATCGAGCGCATCGCCAGTCTCAATCAGACGAGCATGGGCCTGGGCATTCCGATGGTCATCCCCCATTCCGCAATCCTGGTCGGGTTCATTGGCATCGCCGCGGTCACAGCCTTTCTGACCATCGTCGACATTGCCCGCTTCACCATTTCCGAAGGAGTGCACAAGTGACCTGGGTCCTGGGCATCAGCGTCGCGACACTGATCGCACTCGGAGCGCCGATCTTCGTCGCGTTGCTCTTCGCGGCGTCGCTGGCGCTGCTGTTCTTTCCCGGCCCTCCGCTGATTGCTCTCCAGCAGACGATCTTCGGTGGTCTGGATGTCTACGCGTTGCTGTCCGTCCCGTTCTTCGTCTTCGCCGGAGAACTGATGGCGATCAGCGGCATTGCCGATCGCCTGATCAATCTGGTTCGCGCGCTGTTCGGACGGGTTCCCGGTTCGCTCGGTATCGCGGCGCTCGGCGGCTCGACCCTCATCGGCACGATCTGCGGCTCTTCTGCCGCGGCCGTCGCTGCCGTGGGCCGCAACATGTACCCACAGCTCATCGAAGGCGGATACGGCAAGCGCCGCGCGGCCGGTATCATCACTTCCAGTGGCGCGATCGACATCGTCATCCCACCCTCGATCGCCATGATCCTTTATGGCGCGTCGGCCGAGCAGTCGATCGCCAAACTCTTCATCGCGGGCATCATTCCCGGCGTCGTCATGGCGTTGCTGATGGCCGGCTACATCTCGATTTCGGCCCTCATCGCGCGCATACCGCGGGAAGCGAATTTCCGAGCCCGGGTGGCCTGGGTGGCGTTCAAGCAGGCCTTCTGGGCGTTGACCATGCCGGCCTTGGTCATGGTGGGAATCTATGCAGGGTTCTTTTCGCCCACCGAAGCCGGAGGCTTTGCTTGCGCCTATGCGGCGTTCGTCGGTCTGGTCATCTACCGCACCGTGACCTTCCGCACCTTGCTTGAGGCTGCCATCAGTTCGGCCATGATGACTGCGCGCATCATGATCGTGGTCGCCGCGGCGGGTGTGATCAGCTGGGTCCTGACGGTGGAAGGCGTGCCCCAGGCCCTGATCGCCGCCACTACCGACGCGGGCCTGTCGCCGCTCGGCTTCCTCTTGACCGTGAACCTGCTGCTTCTGGCGATCGGCTGTGTACTGGACCCGACTTCGGCGATCCTCGTCCTGTCTCCGCTCCTCGTGCCCATCGCGGTTTCGCTAGGGATCGATCCCATTCACTTTGGCGTTGTCATGACCGTCAACCTCGCCATCGGCATGTTCACGCCTCCCTTCGGCCTGAACATCTTCGTCGCGCAATCGGTACTCGGGTTGCCAACATCTGACATCTACCGCGGGGTTCTGCCTTACATGGCGGTCCAGATCTCCGCTCTCGCTCTCATCACCCTCATACCTGCGCTTTCGCTATGGCTGATCAACGGCATGTCGTGAGTGCATCGAAGCACATGGAGGATAAAATGACGTCACACACCACACGCTTCACGCTGACCCGACGTGCATTCGGCGCAGCCCTGGCCCTGATGCTGCCGTTCGCCGGTGCGGCTCATGCCCAGAGCACGATGAAGCTTGCCTCGGCCACCATCAACGACGTGCAGCACGAGTGGCAGAAGGAGTTCCAGAAGGAGGTCGAGGCCCGCGTCGGCGACGCCCTGAAGGTGGAAATCTATCCGGCCTCGCAGCTCGGCGCGATCCCGCGGATGTCGGAAGGCGTGCTGCTCGGCACGATCGAAGCATTCACCACGCCGACCTCCTTCGTCACCAATGTCGATCCGCGTTTCCAGGCCTTCGATGTCCCGAGCCTCTTCAATGATGCCGATGAGGTGCACGCGGTCATTCACGACAAGGAGTTCCGCGACTACCTGGAGACCCTGTTCCTCGACAAGGGGGTGCGGATCATCGGCGCGATCTTCAACTCGCCCACCCAGATCCTCACCCGTGAGCCCGTGACCACGATTGACGGGTTCAAGGGTCTCAAGGTGCGCACATTCGCCTCGCCGCTGCAGATGGAGCCGATGAAGGCGATCGGTGTGAACCCCACGCCGCTCGCGCTGTCCGAAGTCACGCCGCAACTCCAGGCCGGCGGCATCGACGGCATGCTGGCCGGGATCCCGATCCTGACTGCCTTCAAGTTCTACGACACCGCCAAGCACGTGACCAACATCAACATGAACCAGATCGTATCGGTGACGCTGGTCAACGAAGCCTGGTTCCAGTCACAGACCGACGAGGTGAAGGCCGCCATCATCGAAGCAGGCCGGGCCGCCGAGGAAACCGTGTTCCCCTGGGGCGTGGAGAATGTGGAGCGCGCAGAAAAGGCGTGGCTGGACAACGGAGGCGAAGTCCACATGTTGCCCGACGATCAGCAGGCCGAGCTTCAGGAGACCTTCGCCAAGGTCGCTGACGATGTCATCTCGGGCGAACCGGACGTGGTCGAAGTGCGCGACCGTATCATTTCGAAGCTCGAGAAGGTTCGGGCTCAATGATCCGGCTGGCCGCCCACGGCATTGCAGCTCAACCCCGTGTCACCGCTGGAATGGCAGGAGAAGCGCAGCGTCGCTTCCATCTTGCCGGCGGCAATCGGCAGGTTGAGCCGCGTGCGGGCGGTATCGGTGGAACACCACAGCGCTTCCACCGGCATCCGGTCGTCGGTCGCGTTCATCAGGTTGAGAACGCCCGTCTTGCTGTCGTGCCACAGCATCAACGTCAGTTCGTCGCTCGGAGCGATACGGCCGAGTTCATCGGAATACCAGTGGGCGAGCGCGGCTTCGCAATCGAGCGGAACACCGGTCTCGTTGACGATGGAGATTTCGACCGCATCAGCACCTTCGGTCCCGTGAATGATGCCTGAATAAGGCACATAAACCCCGCTCTCCGCCTGGGCAGGGAGTGAGGAAAGCCCAGCAGACAGGGCGATAAAAACAATAATTCGTCTGCCGACCGCTTTCGTCTTCCGTTTGGAAACCGACAACCAGTGTGGGAACAACATGATGAGAAGCCTATTTATTTCTGCCGCGCTCGGCGTGGTGCTGGCTACCCCGGCGGCGCTTGCCGCCGAGGTGGATACCATAGCCATCCTGACGCCGGAACAGGGAAGTGACTTCGGCTGGAACCAGCAGGGCGTCGATGCCGCCAAGGCTGCCGCCGAGGCGACCGGCGTTGAAGTCATCGTCGCCGAGGGTTTGGGTTACGGTGACGTTCGTGCACCGATGCGCGAACTGGCGGCCGATGGCGCTGATCTGATGATCGCGCATGCCAGCGGCTACAATACCGCCGGCCCCGAGATTGCTGAGGAGTCCGGCGTTCCGGTCGCCATCGTCGACAGCCCCGACGCCCTCAAGAAGGGTCTGGTGGCCGACTACACCTTGTCGGGCCACGAAGGCGCCTATCTGGCCGGACGTCTGGCCGCCAAGATGACGTCCACCGGCACTGTCGGAATCGTCGTCTCCGGTGAGCCACCGTCCTGGAACTCGCAGTCTGCTGGTTTCGCCGAGGGCGTGCGTGCGGAGAAACCGGACGTCAAGATCCTCTACTCGGTAATCGGCCCAGCGGCCTATTCCGATGCGGCTGGCGGCAACCGTGTGACCACTTCGGTCATTGCGGCCGGTGCGGACATCATTTTCGGTCAGGGTAACGGCTCGAGCTTCGGCATGATCCAGGCGGTCGAATCCAACAAGGCCACCGACGGATCCGATGTGCTCTTCATCGACGTGATCGGCGACAAGTCCTCGCTGGACAAGGGGCATCTGCTGACCTCCGTCCTGTGGGACATGACCCCGGTTTACACCGCCATGATCGAGGATCTGAAGGCCGACAAGTTCGGCGCGCACGGTTACTCGATCAGCCTGGCCGACGATTCCGTCAAGCTGATCAAGACCCCGCAGGTCGACGAGAACGCCTGGAACGAAGTGATGGCGCTGCGCGACCAGATCATCTCGGGTGAGATCAAGGTCGAACCGAAGTTCGATGCCGCGGACGTCCGCGCCCTGGTCACTGTGGCAGAGTGAGCACATCCGTGGCGAATGCAGCGGAAATCCTGACAAACCTGTCCCCGGAAACGGGGACAGGCGTCATCGGCGTGCACGGCGTGACCAAGCGCTTTCCAGGCGTGATTGCGGTCAACAATGTCTCGCTGACCATTCATCCGGGCGAGGTTCATGTCCTGCTCGGTGAGAACGGTGCGGGTAAGTCGACGCTGGTGGGTATTCTTTCGGGGCTTCAGGAGCCTGACGAGGGATACCTGTCGCTGAACGGGAAGAAGACGCGGCTGGCCAGCCCTTCGGCCAGTCTCGATGCCGGCATCAGCACGGTGTTCCAGCATTCCATGCTGGTGCCGACGCTTACTGTGCTCGAAAACCTCACCCTTGGCGCACCTTGGTACGAGCGCCCGCCTCGTGCGGAGATCGCGGCCCGCATGGACAAACTCAAGCGCGATTTCGCCCTGTCCCTGCCGCTGGACGCCATGACCGGCGACTTGGCGCTCGGCCAGCAGCAGCAAATCGAAATCGCCCGCGCGCTTCTGCGTGACAGCAAGGTGCTGATCCTCGACGAGGCCACCTCCATGCTCACGCCGCAGGGAGCCGAGGAACTCGGAGCGCGGATGCAGAAGCTGGTGAAGAGCGGGCTGGCGGTGATCTTCATCACCCATAAGCTGGCGGAGGCATACCGCTATGGAAACCGCATTTCCGTCCTCAAGCAGGGCGCGCTGGCGGGCGAGATGGGCCCTGAGGAACTGAAATCGATGTCGGAGGATCAGGCGGTGGACGAAATCGTCCGCCTGATGTTCGGCCGCGAGGCCGGCGTCACCTCCGCCGAGCACCGCGAAAGCAGCGCCCGCAAGGAGATCGTGCTGAAGGTCGAGGAACTGGCCACGCAGGGCGACGCCGACGTCATGGGTATTGAGGACATATCGCTGACACTTCGAGCAGGCGAGATTCTGGGCGTGGCCGGTATCGACGGCAACGGCCAGAAGCAACTGGCCGAAGCCATGGCCGGTCAACGTCCGCTCATCAAAGGCCGCGTCGAACTCGACGGCGACGACATCACCCGCGCCTCGGTCGCCCAACGTCGTCGCAAGGGGCTGCGCTATTTGACCGATGACCGCCTCGCGGAAGGTTCGGTTGCCGCGTTCCCTATCTCAGAGAACACCGTTCTCAAGGATATCGGTCAGCCGCCTTTCTGGGTGAACGGGATCGAGCGTCCGCATCGGATTGCGCAACACGCGCGCGATCTGATCGCGAAATTCTCGGTCCTCACTCCGGGCGAGACGACGCCGATCGGCCGGCTTTCAGGCGGCAACATCCAGAAGGTCCTGCTGGGCCGCGAACTTTCCGGAGACGCTCGCGTCGTGGTGTTCAACAAACCGACCTATGGCCTCGATCTCCAGAATATCGACGCATCGCGCCAGCGCATTGCCGAGATCGCCGAACGCGGTCTGGGTGTGTTGCTCATCTCCACCGACCTCGATGAGCTGATGGCCTTGTCGGATCGAATTGCGGTGATGGAGGGCGGCCGTATCCGCGGAATAGTCGAAAACGACGGCAGCGGAGAAGCCCTGCGCCTGCGTATCGGCCGGATGATGGCCGGCGAGAATGAACCCAAAAAGGCGACCGCATGACCATGGAAACCGATATGAACTCCGGTTCGGTGGATCGGAAGGCCAATGCAGCGGACGCCGCCGGTCCGGCAATCGATCGCAGTGCCTTCCAGCGTTTTCTGACCGTCACCGTCGGTCCGATTGTCGCTGCTTTCCTCCTGTCCGCCATCATCCTGAAACTGGTGGGCGTCAACCCGCTGACCTATTACGGCTACGTTCTTGAGCGATCTCTGTTTTCGAGCCTGGGTCTGGAACAGACGGCGACAAGGATGGCGCCGCTTCTGTTCCTGTGCGCGAGCCTGATCATCGCGTTCCGAGCGGGAATTTGGAACCTGGGGACGGACGGTCAGTTCCTGCTCGGCGCAGTCATTTCAGCTGCCACCGCACCGCTTCTCGTCGGTGTTATTCCCGGCTGGGCTGTGCTGCTGGTCGGCTTTGCGCTCGCGGCGATCGTCGGTGCGGTCTGGTCGATCATCCCGGCGCTCCTCAAGGCCTACCAGGGCGTCAACGAGATCATCACGACCCTGATGATGTCCTTCCTGGGCGTGCTCCTGGCTTCCACGCTGGTCAAGCTGGTGTTCCGCGACCCCACGACCACCGTGCCACAGACGCGCACGCTGCCGGTGGAGGATCGCTTGCCGCGACTCTTCGAGACCTCGATCTCCAGTGGATTGGTCTGGGGCTTGATCGCGGTCCTGCTCGTCCATCTGATGATGACCCGGACCTCCTTCGGTCTGCGGTTGCGGATGGTGGGCGCCAATCCCGCCGCCGCCACCCATGCCGGCCTGTCGGTGCCGCTGCTGACTTTGGCCACGTTCGGGTTATCGGCCGGTTTTGCCGGGCTTTCCGGCGCGTCCGAGATTCTCGGTGTCGCAGGCAATGTGCGGGCAAACTGGAACCCCGCCTATGGGCTGATGGTGATACCGCTGGTCTTTCTTGCCCGCTTTCACGGCGTGGGAGCCATCCTGCTCGTGTTCTTCTACTCGGCGCTCCTGATCGGCAGCGAGAGTGCAGCCCGGCGGCTCGGCGTGCCGCAGGACTTCACGCTCGTGCTTGTTGCGAGCCTGCTGATCTGCCTCGCTCTCGGCGAATATATCGACCAATGCAAGCGGAAGAAGGAGCGCTGAGATGGGCGGACTGCTGACCGAGGCGTTCCTGTCGTCACTCTTCACCGGCGCTATCGTCGCCGCCGTTCCGATGCTGCTGGCCGGGCTTGGCGAGCAGATGTCGGAAAAGGCGGGTGTTCTGAACATCGGCATCGAAGGCATGATGTTGATGGGCGCCTATGTGGGCTTTCTCGTCGCCTTCAAGACCGACTCGCTGTGGCTCGGCTTTCTGGGCGGAATACTGGGCGGTGTGCTGACAGCTGCCGTCATGGCGCTTCTCTGCGTGCGGCTCGGCCTGAACCAGATCGTCATCGGCATCGGCCTGACGCTCGGAGCCGAGGGGCTGACCGCCTTGCTGCATCATTTCCAGTTCTCGCGCACCTATCCGCGCCTGCCTGCTCCCGAACGGCTGAACATCCCGGGGCTGACCGACCTGCCGGTCATCGGTCCGTCGCTCTTCGGCCGGCACCCCATCGTCTATCTGGCGCTCATTGCCGTTGTTGTTCTGGCCGTGCTCTATCGGCGGACAAATCTCGGCATGACCCTGCGGGCAGCCGGCGAACGTCCCGCCGCTCTGGACGTCGCGGGCGGCAACGTGCTCGGCATCCGTGTCTTCGCGGTGCTGTTCACCGGAGCCATGGCGGGGCTCGGCGGGGCCTATCTCGCCAATATCGGGGCAGGGCTGTTCATCCCGTTCATGACCGGTGGTGCGGGCTTCATCGGCATCGTGCTGGCCATGCTGGCGCGCGGCCGGCCGCTCTGGGTTCTGATCGGATCACTGATCTTCGGTGCGTCGCTGTCGATGACCACGGCCCTGCAGGTTGCCGGTTCGAACATCCCTACCGACGTCATCCAGATGCTGCCTTTCGCGGCAGTCATGCTGGTCCTCGTGCTTTTCGGTCGCCGGGCGAAACTGCCCTCGGCGTTGGGCGCAGCCTATGAACGCGGCGCCCGCTGAGGGCGCGTCCACAATGCCTGCGTCAGGGAGTAGGACGCAGACCAACAAAGGAGAAGTGACATGGCCGATACCAAAGTCTTTCTGCTCGACGGCGGCTCTCTGGTGCTGGACGGGTTCCATATCTGGTGGAACAAGGGACCGGGCGGAGAGGTCCGTTTTCCGGTCTATTCCGTGCTTGTCGATCATCCGAAGGGAAAATTCCTGATCGATACCGGTTACGATTTCAAACACGTGCAGAAAGTTCTGCCCTTCGAGAAGCCGCAGCAGACCGAACAGCAGACCATTCCGGGCGCCCTGAAGCTCCTGGGGCTGGAGCCAAAGGACATTGACGTCCTGTTCAACTCGCACTTCCACTTCGACCATGTCGGGGGCAACAAGTTCTTCCCCGACACCAAGAAGATCTGCCACAAGGACGAGCTGCCGCAGGCGGCCAAGTGCCAGCCTTTCGAGGTGCTGGGCTATTCCGATCTTGCCTTCTCCGCAGACGTGGCCGAAGCGCGCGGGATGACCGATCAGCTCGATGCGGGTCAGACTGCCGGCAACACCAGGTTCGAACTGATCGAGGGCGACGTGGAACTCGCGCCTGGTGTGACGCTGATCTACACGCCGGGGCACACCGTCGGGCATTACTCGCTGCTGGTGGAGTTCGACACCCGCCGTCCGCTGCTTCTGACGCTCGATGCTGCCTATACCCGGAAGAACTACGAAAACGACATCAATGCAGGCTTCCACATCGATCCGGTGGCCGGCGTGAATTCGATGCGCCGCCTGAAGGACATCGAAAAGGATAAGAACGCTGAGGTTCTGTTCAGCCACGATCCGGAGAGCTTCAAGGAATACAAAACCGGTGTCAATTTCTACGGCTGAGGAGGGCCCTATGAGATATCATGAAACGAAACCCCCGGTCTTTACCCTGACGGCCGGTCCCGTGGACGCCTATCCTGAAGTGCTGCGCGCGCTGGGCAAGACCGTGCTCTACGATTATGACCCGGCTTTCCAGGCATTCTTCGAGAACGTCACCTTGAAGGCGCAAAAGGCGCTGGGGTGCGATTTGCCGCCGCTCATTCTCCAGGGCGAGCCAGTGCTCGCGCTCGAAGGGGCTGCGGCCTCGCTGATCGCCAAGGACGACGTGGTGCTGAACCTCGCCTCCGGCGTCTACGGCAAGGGCTTCGGCTACTGGGCCGCGCGCTACGCCAAGAAGGTGGAAGAGATCGAGGTGCCATATGACACCGCGATCGATCCGGAACAGGTCCGCGCCTTCCTCAAGGAGCATCCCGAGGTCAAGATAGTCTGCGTTTGCAACCACGACACCCCATCGGGAACCCTTAACGACATCGATGCGATCGGTGCCATTGCCGCCGAGGCCGGCGCGCTGCTTCTTGTAGACGCCGTGTCATCCTGGGCCGGAATGCCGACAAGCCCCACCGCCTGCCAGGCGGCAGTCTACGTCACAGGCCCGAACAAGTGCTTGGGCTGCCCGCCTTCATTGTCGCTGGTGGCGGTCTCCGAAACCGGTTGGGCCAAGATCGAGGCCAATCCCGATGCGCCGTTTGCTTCCATGCTCAGCTTCACCGACTGGAAGAATGCCTGGAAGAAGACCGAACCGTTTCCTTTCACGCCGTCCGTGGCCGAGATCAACGGTCTCGACGCCGCCCTTGACCGCTATCTCGAAGAGGGGCCTGAAGCCGTCTGGAAGCGCCATGCGGTGACTGCCAGGGTTTGCCGGGAAGGTATCAAGGCAATGGGCGTGAACCTGTGGCCGGCCTCGGACGATATAGCATCGCCGACCACCACGGCCGTGCGGATGCCGGACGGCATTGACGCCGGTCCTGTGCTCGCTGAGGCGCGAGCTCGCTATGGCGTGTCCATGTCGGCGGGCAGGGCCGAAACGCTCGGCAAGCTGATCCGCATCGGCCACATGGGGCCGACCGCGCAGCCGGCTTACGCGCTGCTGGCAGTCTCGGCCATGGGCGGTGCGCTGAAGGCATTTGGCGCAAAGGTGGATGTGGCAGCAGGACTCGCAGCCGCTCAGGCCGCCTGGGACGCAGCAATCGACGAATAGGGCCGGAGACGGCAACAACGAAAGGAGAGAGGGAATGAGCACAAGTCTTGAAGGCCGCAAGGCAGTCGTAACCGGGGGCGCGCAGGGCATCGGCAAGGCCATCGCCGAGGCGCTGGCCAAAGCAGGCGCAAAGGTCGTGATCTCCGACATCAACGGTGAAGGAGCCAAATCTGCCGCCGCAGAGATCGGCCACGGCGCGGTGGGCGTGACCTGCGATGCCACCAATGTGGAACAGGTAGGGAAGATGCTCGAGGACGCAGCCGAGGACGGCGCTATCGACATCCTCGTCAACAACGCCTCCATCGTTCCCTTCATTGCGTGGGACGATGTCGATCTCGCTCATTGGCAGAAGATCATCGACACCAATCTGACGAGCGTCTTCATCGCCAGCCGCAAGGCGACCGACATGATGCGCGCGGCGGGACGCAAGGGAACGGTACTGAACATCGCGTCCAACGCGTTTTATGCGGGCACCCCCAACATGTCGGCCTATGTGGCCGCAAAGGGCGGTGTGATCGGCTTCACCCGTGCGCTGGCAACGGAAGTGGGCAAATACGGGATCCGCGTCAACGCGGTCACTCCGGGGCTCACCGAATCCGACGGCGTGAAGGGCAGCCCGCATGCCGAAAGCTTCGGTTTCGTCGAGATGCTTCAGGCAATGCCCGGCAAGGGACAGCCCTCCGACATCGCCAAAGTCGTGGCCTTCCTCGTATCCGACGATGCAGGCTGGATGACCGGCCAGTGTGTCAACGTGGATGCCGGGATGATCCGCCTTTAGCTGGATAGCTGCCTTCAGCGATCCCCGGCGCCCGGCACGCTAGACGCGAACCATGTGGGACATGTCGTCTGGAAGGACGAGCCTGGCGAACCCACACCACCCGCTTTTTGTCCGCAGCTTCTTCTGACGAGGTCGGCGCCCCAGTCTGCAATGAACTGGCGGCGCTGCGCCTCGTCCTGGGCGGCGAGCAGCGCCGGACCGATCTGGATCGGGCGGGCAATTGCGGAGTCCACCAGCGTATTCGGTCGCAGGAGACCCGCGAGTTCAGTGTGGGGCCGCGGCACATCCTGCGGCGGGAAGAGCCGCGCGTTGCAGACGGAGACCGCGTGCTGGAAGGCGAAGCCGAGAACCTCGTCGTGCCTGTTTCTCAACGCCCACTGGTCCCTGACGCTTGACGACGCCCGGTCGACGATGGGGAATGGCGTAAGACTGTAATACGGTCCGCCGGCACAACGCCATCGGCGACAAGCCGCCAATATCGCTCATGAAAGGCTCGCAGGCGGCCCCAGCCGTCCGAGCCAGACACCCCGGAGGTTCCGCTCCGGGGGGCGGTTCTCAAAATGGGTGAGCGCCTCGGTTGCGCTGTTTCAGCGACATCTGGTTGGACAAAAAAGGGGAGATCAGCGCTAACAGATAAATCCGTCGGGGCGACGGAAATCGTCCGCTGAAACATGAACTTCATACTGGAACGCGCAAAGAATATCGGTTCTCCTGATCAAAACACAACGGTCCATCTTCCGTTGTCCTTGACTCGTCAGGACGGTTCTACCAATCTTGGTCCAACAAATGGATCGACTGTGAGGGGCGCCACGGACAAGCATGGCCGCCAATTCAAAAGGTAACGAAACGGCGCCGGACGTTTCACCATCGACAGTCTCCGCCGTCGATGTGGTGGTCGCGCAGTTGCGCAGCCTGATTGCCGACGAAGGCTTGAAGGTTGGTGACAACTTGCCGACCGAGCGTGAGCTTTGTGTCCGCTTCGACGCAAGCCGCAATACGGTGCGCGAGGCCATGCGCATCCTGAAGGCCTACGGTATGGTGGAGGTGCGCCCGAAGGTCGGTGCCACCATAACCGATAACAGGATGGCGCGCGCGTTCGAACTCTTCTCGTTCAACACGATGGAAGTGTCGCGCAAGTCTTTTGCCGACGTGCAGGCCCTGCGCGACCTGATCGAGGTTCGCTCGGCCGATCGAATATTTGAAATGATGCGGGGCCAAGACATCGACGAATTGCGGGCGATCAATGCGAACCTCGCAGACATCCGCGATATCCAGGAAGCATCGGAAGTCGACTACTCTTTTCACCGGCGTCTGATCTCAATTCTTGGCAACAACGCGATCATGGACGTCTATTCGGTGATGAAGCCGATCATCCTGCGCATCATGCAAAAGGGAAAGACGCGGCGCACTTTCATGACCGAAACCTATTTCGAGCATGAAGGCGTCATAGACGCGATGGCGGCCCGAGATCGCCTCGCATTCGAATACAGGCTCAGAAACCACCTGATGGTCGGCTTCAAGAACTTCAGCGAAGAAATGGAAGAAAAAGCCTGACGGGACGGGGACAGGCCCCCGCACAATGGAGACGGACAGCGCCACCCGTCACGAGGATCCTGAAGCGGCGCGATCAATGGGAGGAAAGCAAGATGAGACATCTTCTGAAGTACACGACGGCGCTCGCCGCGCTGGGGTTGTCGGCGCAACTTGCGCTCGCGGGACCGGAGATCGTGTCTGGTCCCGGCGTCGATCCGGAATGTTTCGCACCGTGGTCGGAGGACACCACCTACATGCAGTGGGAGGCCAAGGAAGGTCCCTACAGGATCGCCATCGTCAACGGCTTCGTCGGCAACACCTGGCGTATCCAGATGATCAAGACGGCGAAAGCCTATGCAGAGGATGCGGCGATCAAAGACAAGATCGAGGAACTCAAGGTCGTTTCCACCGGTACGGATGCGCCGGCGCAGCTCGGCGCCATCGAGGACTTCATCAATCAGGGCTTCGACGCGATCGTGACCATAGCGGTGTCGCCGGACGGTTTCGATCGCGTGATCCGTCTCGCCGACCGCAACGACGTCGTGCTCGTGCCGTTCGACAACGTGCTCGACACGGACAAGGTGATGCAGGTCAACGAAGACCAGCTCAAGATGGGCCGTATGTGGGCCGAGTTCGCGATGAAGGAACTGAAGGAGAAGGGCGTCACGTCCGGCAAGATTCTCGAAGTGCGCGGCCTGCCCGGCAACTCAGTCGACCGTGACCGCTCGATTGGCATCAACGAGGTCATCGACGCCGACAGCGGCGACTGGGAAGTGGTTTCCGTCGTTGGAAACTGGGACGACGGCACGACCCAGAAGGTCGTCGCGGACGCCATCGCCGTGCATGGCGAATTCGCCGCCATCGTCGGCCAGGGCGGCTCGAACGGCGTCATCCAGGCGATGAAGGACGCCGGCCATCCCTGGGTTCCGGTCGCAGGCGAATCCGAGAACGGCTTCCGCAAGGCGATCGCCGAGTATTCGGACGAGGGCCTGAAGGGCATCTCGATCGGCCAGTCTCCCGGTCTCGTTGCCATCGCTATGAAGGCGGCGATATCGGCCCTCGAGGGCAACGTGATGCCGCAACTTATCTCGGTGCCACTGCCTGTCGCCACCTTTGATGAACTTGAGGATGGCAAGAACTACTGGTCCAACCTGCCGGACAACTTCTTCACCGTAAACGAGTTTCCGCCCTGCGGAGTGAACATCTCAGGTCCCGCCATAATGGCGCAGGACGAATCCGACGTGAAATAAGCAAAAAGCAGGCGGTCGCGGAAACGGGACCGCCTATACTGCCCAAATGACCTGACGTTTCGAGCCGGCCTTCCCGCCGGTAGCGGGGAATGCATGACCGACATCATTGTCGAATATCGCGGTATCTCGAAATTTTTTGCCGGTATCCGTGCCCTGGAGAATGTCGACTTCGCCTGCCGCGCCGGTTCCGTCCACGGTATCCTGGGCGAGAACGGCGCGGGCAAGTCCACGCTCATCAAGATCATGTCCGGCGTGCTACAGCCCGACTCCGGAGAAATCAGGCTTCAGGGCAAACCGGTTTCCTTTGCGATGCCGCAGGCCGCGACCGATGCTGGCATCGTCTCAATGTTCCAGGAGCTGTCGCTGATTCCCGACCTTTCGGTCGCTGACAACATCTCCATCGCCCGGCCGCCGCGTCGCTTCGGCCTGATCGACCGCCGCGCCCAGATGCGTCGCGCCGAGGAATTGCTGGCGCGGATACGCTGCGAGGATGTCGATCCGAACGCGCTCGTGCGCGAGCTCTCCCTGTCGCGCCGCCAGATGGTCGAGATCGCCAAAGCGCTCGGCCGCGACCCGAAGGTTCTCATTCTCGACGAGGCGACATCGGCCCTGACGACACGCGATGTCCAGACCGTCTACGACCTTCTCGGCGAACTCAAGGCGCAAGGTGTCGCCAGCCTGTTCATCTCGCATCGCATGCACGAGGTGGACGCGTTGTGCGACACGCTGTCGGTCTTCCGCAATGGCCAGCACATCGAAACCTTCCCCAAGGGCGCGAAGACCGAACGGGAAATCGTGCAACTGATGATCGGCCGCGACGTGGAGGCGCAGTTTCCGCCCAAGCCGGATCGGCACCCGGGCCAGGATCTCGGCGAGCCCGTGGTGCGGATTCAGAACTTGTCGTGGAACAACCGGCTGAACGGCATCGACCTGTCGGTGCGTCGCGGCGAGATCGTTGGTCTCGGCGGCCTCGACGGTCAGGGGCAGAAGGAACTGCTGCTGGCGCTCTTTGGCGTGCTGCGCGACGTCGAGGGTGAGGTCACGATCGGCGGCGTCAAGGGCATTCCCTCGTCGCCGGCCGCTGCCAAGATCGGTGCGACGCGCCTCGCGCTGGTGCCGGAGGATCGCAAGACGGAAGGCCTGATGCTGGGCATGCCGATTTCCGACAACCTGCTGGCGTCGTCGTTCGGCCGCATCTCGCGCGGACCATTCATCGACCCGACCCTGGCGCGCAAGACGGTCGAGGAGGCCATTGCGCGCCTGCAGATCAAGGCCGGCTCGCCGGCCGATCCGGTCATGACGCTGTCCGGCGGCAACCAGCAGAAAGTCGTCATCGCCAAGTGGCTGATGATCGATCCCGACGTGATCCTGCTCAACGATCCGACGCGCGGCATCGATGTGGGCACCAAGCAGGAGATCTACAGGCTGATGCGCGACCTCGCCAATGCCGGCAAGGCGATACTGTTTTATTCCTCCGACTACGCCGAACTGATCGGATGCTGCGATCGCGCCTCGGTTCTTTATGGCGGCCGCGTTGTCGCAGAAAAACGGGGCGACGAGCTGACCGAGGAGAGCCTCGTGGCAGCGTCACTCAACATCGATGTCGAGGCGGCGTGATGCGTCAGGCCCCGGCACAAAGATGGTTCTTTCAGAACGTCGGGTTCGCGAGCGCGGTGCTGATGTTTGCGGTGCTCTATATTTGCTACAACATGCTCCATCCGCGAGGTTTTTCGTCGGCGGTCGCCATCCAGAACGCCAACGAAGCGGCAGCGATCGCCTTTGTCGCCATGGCGCAGACGCTTCCCGTTCTTCTCGGCGGACTCGACCTCTCGGTCGGAGCGGTGATGACGCTGTCGAACTGCGTCGCTTCTGTCGTGGTCAACGGCTCGCCGGCCGAGATCACCTTCGGCGCATTGCTGACGCTCTTGTCGGGAACCGCCTTCGGGCTCATGAATGGCCTGATCGTGGTCTACGGACGTATTCAGCCGATCGTCGCAACGCTCGCCACCGGTGCGGTTGCAATGGGGTTCGCGCTGCTCATACGACCGAAGCCCGGAGGCGATGTGGACGGCGATCTTGGCTGGGCGCTGACCAACGCCGTGTGGGACTTTGCCGATACCTATGGGTTCGCCGGGGGCGGCGATGCCTGGTGGATCAGGCCTTTCGCCAACATCCCGATGGCGCTTGTTCTCGTCGTCGTGATCACCGCGGCTGTGTGGATCCCATTTCGGCGCTCGGTGACTGGGCGCACGGTCTACGCCATCGGCTCGGCGGAGGGCGCGGCATACATGTCGGGGCTGCCGATCGCGCGCGCCAAGATCGCCGCCTTCACTCTCGGCGGGTTCTTCGCTGCTTGTGGCGGGCTCTATCTCGCGATTCAGACTTCGTCGGGCAACGCCGATATCCAGCAGGCCGGTGCCTACACGCTGAACTCGATCGCCGCCGTCGTGCTCGGCGGAACGTCGCTGCTGGGCGGCGTCGGAAGCGTGGTGGGGAGCCTGGTCGGCGTAGGTATCCTGCGCGTGATCTCGTTCTACTTCCGTATCCTCGACATCGATCCGCTTCTCCAGCCGCTGATTGAAGGCCTCGTCCTGCTTGGCGCGGTCTCAATCGGGGCGATCCGCACGATTCGTGTCAAGAACAAACTCGATCTCTTCAGGTAGACAGGCCATGCGACTTTCAATCTCTCCGGAAAACAAGCCCCTGGCCATCGCCTCATTATTCGTCGTCGCCATTTTGCTCGTCGGCACCGCCTATACGCTAACGACAGCCGGAACGGCGCCGCTGCTTTCACCGAAGTACTTGTTGCAGCAATTGCAAACGGGCTCCTTTCTCGGCATCTGCGCGGCCGGTATGATGATGGTGATCCTGCTCGGCCACATCGATCTGTCGGTTCCGTGGACACTGACCGCCGCGGCGATGACCGCGACCGCCGTGGGAGGCGACCTTGCAGTGCCAACGGCACTTGCCGTCGGACTCGCCACCGGCCTTCTCAACGGGTTCGGTGTCGCCTTCCTGCGCATTCCCTCGATGATCTTCACGCTCGGCGTTGACACGGTGCTGCGCGGACTGATGGTGGCGCAGACCGGTGGCTTCGCGCCGCAGGACACCGCGACGCCGCTGATGCTGTTCCTTGCCAAGGAGCGCCTGCTCGGAATCCCCGTTGCGATATTCGTGTGGGCCGGTGTGTCAGCGATCATCATCGTGATCCTCACCCGTACCGGTTTCGGCCGCTCGATCTACGCGACAGGATCACGCGAAGGCGCGGCCTACCTTTCGGGCATCCGCACGCGTTTCGTGACAATCGGCGCCTTTGTGATGTCGAGTCTTTGCGCGGCGACCGCCGGCGTGCTGCTCGCGGGATATTCCGCCAAGGCCTATCAGGGGATGGGCAACGCCTTCCTTTTGCCGGCGATCGCTGCGGTCGTCCTCGGCGGTACGCACATACTGGGCGGTCGGGGTCGCTATGTAGGTACGTTGATTGGCGTCGTCCTGATTGTGCTGCTGAATTCCGTGCTGTCGATCATGCAGATGCCCGAAGCGGGCCGACAGATCATTTATGGCACTGTCATCATCGCCATGCTTCTGGCCTACGGGCGCAATCAGCGCGTTACCTCGTAAGGAACAGAAATGCCTGCCGATATCTACGACATACGCGACGACCGTTTTGCCAAGCTAATCCATATCAATGCCGGCGTGGACACGTTGTGGACCGGCGGACGCTGGACCGAAGGCCCCGCCTATTTTCCGGCGGGACGCTATCTGATCTGGTCGGATATTCCGAATGACCGCATCATGCGGTGGGACGAGATGAGCGGCGCGGTCGCGACCTTTGAGCAGCCATGCCGCAACCAGAACGGCCATACAGTCGACGCCTCAGGACGCATGATTGCCTGTGAGCATCGCAGTCGCAGCGTCAGCCGCTACGAGTTCGATGGTACGCGCACGGTCTTGGCCGACTCTTTTGGCGGCAAGCCACTCAATTCTCCCAACGACGTAATCGTGAAATCCGACGGCTCGATCTGGTTCACCGACCCCTCATACGGGATCGACAGTGATTACGAGGGCGATGCCGCATCAATGGAACAGGGCGGCCGGCACGTCTATCGCATCGGCCCGGACGGCGCGGTAACGCGCGTCATCGACGACATGAAGCAGCCGAACGGTCTCGCCTTCTCGCCCGACGAAAGCGCGTTGTTTGTCGCCGACACCGGCCGAACGCACTTTCGCGACTGCGAACCGGTGATCCGTCGCTATCCGCTCGCCTCCGACGGCCGCACGGTCGGTGCCGGCGAGGATTTCGTGACATGCGATGCCGGCCTTTTCGACGGTTTCCGCTTCGACAAAGGCGGAAACATCTGGACATCTGCCAATGACGGGGTCCACTGCTTTGCTCCGGACGGCGTGCTGCTCGGCAAGATCCTGATCGACGAGGTCGTTTCGAACCTCTGCTTCGGCGGAGCGAAGCGCAACCGGCTTTTCATTTGTGCAACGACGTCGCTGCGCGCGATCTACGTCAACGCTTGCGGCGCTGGCTGATCCGGTCCCGGTTGGGAGAACAATCGCCTTTGGGGCAGGTGGAGATATTCGGTTTCATAAGGTGGCTCAGAAAATTCCGTCCTCAGCGCCGCCATCGGTCAAGGGTGAATACCCTCGCTGGCGGCTGGGCGACGGCCCGGCCTCGGACCCACGCCCCTGCGCGCCGAGCGACGCGTCGGAAAAGGTTAGGACCGCATTGTCGCCAAGGTCTCGATCCGCAAGGCGCTGGCTCAAACGCCGGCTGTTGTCGCGGGGTTTGCTTCGCCCGATGGGACGATGACTGGGCCGCATCCCGGCCAAATCCAGCGCGATTCAGCCAGAACGCGTCTTGCCGATCCTGCCGACCGCGCTGAAGGAGTATCCGATGCCGTAGACCGATTTTATCGGCGGATCGATATTGGTCTGGTCAAGTATCTTGCGCCGCAGGCGGCTTGCCACCGCATCCAGATGGCGGTTGTCGAACTGGGTCTGGCGTCTGGAAAGGATGCTGGCAAGGTCTTCTCTTGTGCATGGCAGACCGGCGCTTTCGATCAGCGCTCCCACGAACGTGTTCTCGGTTGCCGTCAGTCTCACCGATTGTCCGTCGGGTGCGAGCAACGTCCAGCCGACGGTATCGAGAACCCAGACCGCGGGCGCATCTTCGGCCGCCTGGTCCTGCGGCAGCCGGCGCAACAGGCTGTGGACCGCCGCGGTGATCTCGCGCAAGGTGGTGTGCTTGACCAGATAGATGTCTGCTCCGCTGTCGAAGCCACGCACCCGGCTCTCGGTATCGCCGTGCGCCGTAAGCATTATGATCCCGCAATCCAGTTGGGCTCGGATCATCCCGGCGAGGTCGAACCCGTTGCCATCGGGCAGCGTAATGTCGAGAATTACAACGTGCGGCAGGACATCTCCCCGCAATATGTCCAGGAGTTCGGCGGCGGTGCCGACCCCGGTCGCTTCGAAGCCTTGCAGACACATGTAGTCGACCAGATCGCCTCGCAAGGCCTCCTCGTCCTCGACGATGAGAATCCGGCTCATGCGCGTTTCACCTCCCTGCGCTCTGCTTCACTTTCGGGCCCAAGACCCGGCATGGGCAAACGCACGGTGGCCACAGTCCCTCCGCCATCACGTGGTTGCAGTTCCACGGTTCCCTTGTGATATTCAAGCAATTGCCCGGATGTATGAAACCCCAGGCCGGTGCCGATCGTGCCTCTCGCATTGGACGCGCGAAAGAAGCGTCGGCCCACATGGTTGAGTTCGTTCTCGGGTACACCGATGCCGCGGTCGGCGACCGTGATGATGAAAAGCTTGTTGCGGGTGAAAAAGGCGATCTCCACCGGTGTTTCGGGGGGCGAATATTTGAGCGCGTTATCGACCAGATTGACGACCACGGTCCGCAGCATTTCGACGTCGGCCCAGTAATCGGGAACATGCTCGATTGACGAGAAATGCAGACGCCGGCCCAGACCTACCTGGTCGAAATGACGTTTGATATCACCCGCCAATCCAGCGACATCGAGCTCTTCGATCTTCAGCACGCCTTCGACCTGCCTCTCGGTGGACAGGAACCGGTCGACGAGCATGGTCATGCGGGTGACCGCCGTGTCGATGCCCGCCAGACGCTTGGAGACCGCATTTGGTGGATCGTCGATGACTGTGTCCAGCATCTCTGTGGCGTAGCGTATTGCGGCCAGCGGGGTGCGGAATTCGTGACTGACCATCCGTATGAGCTGCCGCTGCTCCTGACGGGCGGCCTTCTCCGCATCCAGACTCGCGGAGAGTTCGCCTTCCAGGCGCCGCCGTTCGGCCACTTCCTGGGCGAGCGCCGCGTTGCGGTCGCGCAAATCAAGAGACAGACGCATGCCCACCATGAAGAGCAGACAGATGAAGAAGCCGACTATGAACATATGCCCCTGAAAGAAATACCAGGCATTCACATCGCTCAGGACCGGTTCGTTAGCGACCGTCGCCGGATACCAGTAGACGAGCGCGCTTTGGAGCAGGCTGGCGCCGATATACTCCGCCAGGAGGGCGATCGTGATCCAGCGCAGGAAACTTGGCTGACTGCGGTCCGCATAAAGCGTCCGGATCATGATGCCCATCATGATGGCGGTAAATACTGTCGATGCATGGATGCGCAGGGCGAGGATCTCTGGTGCCATCGTCACGGCAAGAGACCAGAAGACGATGTGCGCGGCCAGGCAGATGATGCCGATCTTCAGGCATCTCGGCTGTCCGAGAAACCGGGCCATGCCGTCCGCCAGAAGAATCAGTCCGATCTTGAATATCGTATTGTCGGTCAGAATCCGCCATGCGGCAGGATCCGGGCCGCGCTGCAACAGGAGAAGCAGCCCCAGGGCGATGGCGATGAAGCCGGCTGCGATGACCTTCAGTTCGAAGAGGTGACGCCAGGATCTCCAGACCAAGAGCCAGGCGATTGCCTGCAGGGTCGTCGTGCAGAATTCCAGCAGCAGCAGAGTCTTCAGGTCCAGCATGGGCACTTGTTGGCCGATATGAAAAGGTGCCGCAAGATGCCCGGGCGCTAATATTCACCCGATGGCCGCTTTTTGCCGACGTGTCGCAGAAAGAAAGAGCGGGTCGTCAGATTCTGTCAGGATTGGTCAGAATTGGTAGGTGGAATTCGGGTCGCAAACCTTTGTATTCAATCTGAAGTCGACTGGTACAGGTGCCGGCTGGGCGCATCGTTCGGGGGAACTGGGATATGACGGAGGGGGCGATCGGCGCCTGTATTGCAGGCGCAAGCGCGGAAGGCACAACCTCGCGCAAGCGCGTCCACCTGTCCCGTGCGCTGACGGCATCCCTCTTGCTGACCACCGCGCTCGTTCCCGCTGCCGCTATTGCCGGAGACACCTTGCCGCACGAGGGACAGTTCGCCGTCGGCAAGGGGGCGATCTCAGCCAACGGTTCGCGGATGGATATCCGACAGACCACCGGATCCGGTATCGTGAACTGGAGCGGCTTTTCCGTAGGCTCGGGGCATCGTGTTCATTTCGACAATGGCGGCGGCGCAACGCTTAATCGCGTTACCGGAAATGTCTCAAGCCGGATTGACGGCAGTCTCACCGCGACCGGCAGCGTGTTTCTCGTCAATCCGGCTGGCGTAGCCGTCGGCAGCGGCGGCATGGTTGCCACTGGCGGCTCCTTCGTTGCCTCCACACACGACGTGACCGATACCGATTTCCTCAATGGCGGCGGCACCACGTTCTCCGGCAACAGCACGGCAGAGGTAACGAATGCGGGCACGATCCGCTCCGCCCAGGGCGACATCGCCCTGATTGCCCGACGGGTGGAGAATATCGGCACCCTGCAGGCTCCCAACGGCACCGCCGCGCTTGGCGCAGGCTACAAGGTGCTGATGAAAGACGCAGCCGATACGGACGGGCTCCTCTCCGTGCAGCTCGGCGGCTCGGACACGGAAGCGGTGAATTCAGGCACGATTGCTTCCGCGAACGTTGAAATCCGCGCCAATGGCGGCAATGTCTATGCTCTGGCGGGCAACACGGACGACGTTATCAAGGCGACCGGCGTATCGACATCCGGCGGACGTATTTTTCTGACCGCCGGCGCCACTGGCAAGGTCAAGGCCAGCGGCCGTCTCAAGGCCCGCAAGGTGGCGTCGAACGTGCCCATTCCGACACCACGGCCGGCGCGCGAGGGTGGAACGATCACCGTCACCGGCGGGGACATCACGGTCACGGGAACACTTGACGTCTCCGCTGGAAGCGATGGTGACAAGGGCGGCGAGATCATGATCTTCGCCGAGCAGGACACATCCGTCTCCGGCGCGCTCAGCGCGCGCGGCGGCACGGGCGGGACGGGTGGTTTCATCGAGACGTCGGGCAAGAAGTCTGTCGATTTCACCGGCGTCTCGATCGACACCTCCGCTGCGGGCGGCACGACAGGCGAGTGGCTGATCGACCCCATCACCCTGACAGTGGATGCTGCGGCGGCGGCGACAATCTCGACCAATCTGGCCAGCACCAATGTCTCGCTTCAGACGACCGCCTCCACAGCCAGCGGGCCGGGAAACCAGAGCGCGGGCGACGGTGATATCATCATCAATTCAGGCATAAGCTGGACCAGCGCCAATACGCTGACCCTGAACGCCTATAACGACATCGCCATCAATGCGGCCCTCGACGGCCAGAACGGCGGATTGACGCTTCTCGCCTACGGCAACAGCAGCACGGACGCGGTCGGCACCATCTCAACGGGCGCGGGCGGTGCGGTCGATGTCGGCAATTTTACGCTCAACCGGGGTGTCTGGGAGCAGGTCGGCGCCGGCCTGCCAGATTTTTCCGCAAACGGTCTGGATGTCAGTGGCGGCACCTTCATCCGCGCCTTGGGCGGAGATGGTACTTTCTCTAATCCCTATAGGCTGTTTGACGTTTATGGCCTGCAAGGGATCACCACGAATGACTGGCGCGGCCGCATGTCTGGCGACGTCAGTCTTTACTATGAGCTCGCCAACGACATCGACGCATCAGCGACGTCGTCCTGGAATGGTGGTGCCGGCTTCGACCCTGTCAGTCTTTCCGGAAGCCTGGACGGCAACGGATATTCCATTGACGGGCTCTATATCAACCGGCCGTCTGAAAGCAATGTTGCCCTCATAAGTTATTGGCAGGACAACTATTTCACCTCCGGGCGAGACCTGGAAATCAAGGATCTATCGATCACCAACGCGTCGGTCACTGGGGGTAGCCAGGTGGCGATCCTGGTTGGCGATACCAATGGTGGGAATGTTCACGCACACAATATGTCGAATGTGGCCGTCAGTGGCACCGTCCAAGCCAATAGCTGGGGGGCAGGCGTAGTGTCCAGGTATTACGGCAACATCGACCGGTCGATCATGACCAATGTGCATGCGGATGTATCCGTTACGACAGCGGATGGAGGCAGCGCCACCGGCGGCCTGGTCAGCATCATGAATGAAGGCCTGACCATATCGAATTCCAGCTCGAAAGGGACCATCAACGGCGGCGTCGTTGGCGGATTGGTGGGAAGGGTCGATGACGAGAATAACAGGATTGAAAACTCCTACTCGACCGCGACAGTAAACGGCGATGGCGTCTTCAGTGAGGCCGGCGGACTGGTTGGCGAAGCCCAAGACCTTTCAATAAGCAACTCCTATTTCTCGGGACAGGTGCTCGGCACCAATGGGGCGTCCGCAGGCGGTCTTGTGGGTCTTGCCGACAGAAACACGATCATTGAGAGCGCCTTTGTGACCGGGCTGGTGGAGGCCGAAGGCGAACAGGGTGCGCTGGTCGGCCAGGCCTCCGACAACAGCGTATCCATAACCGACACGACCTGGGACACGGACACGACCGGGCAAAGTGAGGCGATTGGCTATTCGAGTTTCTCTACGCCGACGGTGACCAATACGAACGGCCTGACGACGTCGGAAATGCAGGGAACGTTGGCCATGGGGGGCTTCACCCTGGATGGCGGCATTTGGGGAACTGGCAGCGGGCTCTATCCCTATTTCGACTGGGAATATGCAACAGCGCCTGAGGCGATTTCCGGCACCGTCTATACCGATGCGGGCAGTACGGCATGGTCCGGCGCGGATGTCAGCGCGATCTCCGGCGGCAATCTGCTTGGGAGCGCCAGCACCGGGGCGAATGGCTATTATTACATCCTGACCCCGTCCGGCTCCATCGATCCATCCGGCGCGCTTGCTTTTCTCGATGGAGAAGGCACACAGGGCGCAACCTATTCCGACAGGTTGTCCACCAACGGGATTTCTGGAGCTGATATCTGGGGCAACACTTTCCGGATCGAGACCGACGCCGCCAATGTGAGCAGCGTTTCGACCGCCCTGAACACGACAATCGGATCCTTCAGCGACAGCGATCTGGATTTCATAAACAACATGCCGGGCACCGTTCTGAGGTCGGATGGCAACGGCAAGAGCCTCGATATCGATCTCGACACCAGTTCCGATTTCTCCTTCGACCAGAATATCTATGCGGGGGGCGGCCTGACGGTTTCAACCAACGGCACATTCTCCGTTGGCAAAAACTTGATGACCCTTTGGGCGATCAATGGCGATCTGACCGTGAACGGGGATCTGGCCTGGAACAACAGCAATATTCTCAATCTCCACAACCACGCCAGCAACACCTCCATTGCGATAAATGGATCGGTGACCGCCACGAACGGCACGCTCGACATCAACCGCACGGGCAGTGCTCAGAACGTCGCCTCTACGACCACTGGCACCATCGATGTCGGCCGTTTCACCACGGACACCTACTGGACGCAGCTCGGCAGCAATCTGCCGGCCTTCCAGGCCGCTGATTTCGAGATCGCCAGCGAAGGCCAGTTCCTCCGGGCGCTCGGCGGCGATGGCAGCGAGGCCGACCCTTATCGGATCTTCGATCTCTATGGCTTGCAGGGCATTACGGTTCGCTACGCATGGAGCCCCGACTACGGCGTCAACTATCAGCTCGCCGACGATATCGACGCCTCCGATACACGCAACTGGAACAGTGGCGCCGGCTTCAACCCGGTCGCCCTGGGCGGCAGCCTGGACGGAAACGGACACACGATTGATGGCCTGTTCATCAACCGCCCGGGCAATTGGGCCGGCCTGATATACTATTGGAGCGACAGAGCCGTAAGCGACGCGCCGGACGTCGAGATCAAGGATCTGCGCATCACCAATGCCGACGTCACAGGAAGCCTCGCCGGGATTGTCTTTGCGCAGCAAAGTTGGGGACCTCAAGCTGCACACAATCTCACGAATATCTACGTCAGCGGTTCGGTGGCAGGCGGCACTGCCGGCGGCGTCGCCGGATCGGCCGCGGGCAATTACGATGGCGTGGGCGGTCAATCGACGGTCAGCAATGTTCATGCCGATGTAACGGTATCCGGGGAAACATTCGGACAGGCTGGTGGATTGTTCGGCGTCGCCAACGAATATCTCACAATCCAGGATTCAAGCGCCACGGGGACCGTGGATGGTGCCTCCCAAACAGGCGGCCTGATCGGCTCCACCTACGACGACGTGACGATCAAGGACAGCTATTCCACGGCAGCGGTCACCGGCAACAATCTGGCCGGCGGTCTGGTGGGCTATGCATCCGGGGGCCTTGAAATATCCAATGCCTTCAATGCCGGAAATGTGCGGGGAACAACGGCTGGCGGCCTGGTTGCCTATGCCGAGTCCAGCGTCCGGATATCCGACGCCTATTCGTCCGGCACTGTGACAGCCACGGGAGGCAGCGGCCGTGCCGGGGGCATCGTCGGCTATGCGGAAAGATTTGTCGATATTCAGACCACCTATGCCACCGGCGCGGTGTCCGGTGCCACCGCAGGCGGCCTTGCCGGTGCCATGCAGGCGGCGACCACGAGCATCACCAACAGCGTCTGGGATGTCGAAGCAACCGGCCAGGCGAGCGCTGTCGGAAATGTCGGCTTGGGCACCATCACCAATGTCGATGGCGCGACCAGCGCCGAGATGAAGCAGCTCTCGACCTTTACCAGCCATGGTTTCGATGTCGATGGCGAGGGCGGAACGGGCGCGACCTGGCGCATCTATGAGGGCTATACAGCGCCACTGCTGCGCAGCTTCTTGACGGGCCTGACAATAACCGGCGGGCACGGCACCAAGACCTACGACGGCAGCGCGACGAGCGCCGATGTGGGGACCCTCGCTTACGGTTCCGCCTACGACAGCTCCCTTGTCTTCGGCACGGCCAGCTATCTCGCAGCCTCCAAGAACATTGGAAGCTACACGGGCGGAGATCTGACCCTGAGCGGGCTTTATTCGGGCCAGCTCGGCTATGACATCACCCTGACGGCCGGCAGCCTGCAGATCACGCCGAAGACCCTGACGGTCGCGGTTTCCGCCAATGACAAAGTCTACGACGGCACCACGGCGGCAACGGGAGCCTTCGGCGGCCTGTCCGGCCTTGTCGGCGGCGACACGGTCGGCCTTGTCGGCACGGCAAGCCTGGCCTTCTCGGACAAGAACGTGGGCGCGGGCAAAGCGGTCACCGTGTCTGGCCTCGCCCTGACCGGCGCGGATGCAGGCAATTATACGCTTGCATCCAAGGCGGCGACCACGGCCGCGATTACGCCCGCGACGCTAACCGTCACGGCGAACGATCATTCGATGCGTTCCGGCGATCCACTCCCGAGCCTTTCATACAGCTATGACGGTTTCGTGGGAGGCGACACCGCCTCCCTGTTCTCCGGAATGCTGGCCAGCGGGGCGGTTTCGGGGTCTCCCGCGGGTCTTTACGACATCACGCAGGGCAGCCTGTCGGCCGGCGGCAACTATTCGATCATCTTCCATCCCGGTACGCTAACGGTATCGGGTACGCCCCTCCTGCCCAACACGATACAGGTCTTCGAGAAGCCGAGGCCGGCCCTGGAGCCGTTTCCATCGGTCGGCGAGCTTCCCGTGTGCGAACCGGGTGTTGTCGGCGGATCGGACCAGACAGCCGTCTATCCCTGCAACCGGGCCTTCGGGCCCTGGCTGAGCGCGGCAGCAAACTGATGGCTGGACCCGCTCGCCGCCCGATGGATCCGGTCCGCCGATCCAACGCTTTGATCTTGTGCGGTCGGATGGGGCGAACCGGTTTCCGGTTGGCTTGCACTCGTATCGGCATGCCGCGCGCAGCGCCCGACCCGACGCGCCACACGACCACCCTACGGGCCGCGACCTGGGCCGTGGGTCTCTGCACCGGCCTTCTCGTGGGCAGCGCCGCCGCTCTTGCCCAATCCGCCCTGGAACGCAACCTGCCCGAACTGGCGCCGGCCGAGCCGGTCACCTTGGATGTGGAAGAGCAGGATTTCGGCCGCACCGACACCACACCTCTGGGTGTAGACCTTGCAGGCGTTCATCTGATCGCCCTCGATGAAGCGGTGGCTGCCGCGCCGCCGGTGGGAATCAGCGGAACCCCCGAAGGCGCCGATGTGGCTGCCCTGCAGGCTGCCCTTGCGCCGCTGCTCGATCAACCGCTCACCCTGGCTCTCGCGGCCAGGGTACAGGCGGCCATCGCGAGGGTCTACCGAGAGGCCGGGTTCCCCTTCGTCTCGGTCACGCTGCCGCCGCAGGAGATCACCAGCGGTGTGCTGCAGGTTCGCGTCGTAGAGTTTCGTACCGGCCGGATCGCGGTCAACGGCGTCGCACCGGACGAAGCCGCGGGCATCAAGAGTGGATTGCGCGTGGTCCCGGAGAGCAGAATCGATGCGCGGGCGCTGGAAGAGGACTTGAACTGGCTCAACCGCTCGCCCTACCGGCGCGCGGAAGGGGTGTTCAGGCCCGGCGAGGATGCGGCGCTGAGCGATCTCGATTTGACGATCGAAACGGCGAAGCCGTGGCAGGTTTTCGCCGGCTGGTCGAACTCCGGCTCGCAGGACACCGGACGAGACCGCTATTTTCTGGGCGGCAACGCCCGCCTGCCGCTGCCGGGCGGGCCCTGGATCTCCTATCAGATGACGGCGAGCGATGATATCTGGAGCGATCCGGGGATCGTCATTCCGCACAAGGGAGACTATCCGGGCTATATCAGCCATGCAGGCCGTCTCACCATTCCGACCTTTGCCCGCCAAAGCCTGGAGATCGCTCCGGCCCTGGTCGCCACCAGCCAACGACCGAACCGCTTCTTCACCATCGAAAACACCACCTTCGAACTGCCCGTGATCTACCGCTCTGCGGTCTCCAACATCCTGCCGGAACACTATTGGGGAGACATTTATGGCGGCGTGGAATTCAAGCGCCTCGAACGGAACACGTTCTTCAACGGCGTGCCGGTTGCAGACGGCACCGCGGAGCTCTTTCAACTGGTCCTGGGCTGGAGCAGCAACTTTCAGGACCGCTGGGGCCAAACGGCCGTGGACATCCGGGTGAAGGCCAATCCGGGGGGCGTGCTGCACGGTAATGACGCGGCCGCCTGGCAGCCGTTTTCCAACGGCCGGATCGATGATCTCGACTATGCCTATCTCGCCATGGATCTGACCCGTGCCACGCCATTGCCGGCACGGCTTTCCTGGATTGCCTCGTTGTCGGGAACCCTTTCCGGCGAGGCACTGCCCGACACCGAGCGCATCTCGCTCGGCGGCCGCTATGCGGTGCGCGGGTACAATTACGACGACGTCAGCGTTGACAGTGGCATCATCTGGCGCAACGAGCTGCGCCTGCGGAGCATCTCCCTTCTGGGCAATCTGACCGGCGGCGACTGGCTTCTGCCCACGCAGGAAAGCCTTTCACCCTATCTGTTCGCCGATGTCGGCTTCGGACGCGATCACATAACCGATCGCAGTACAACCTTGGGCGGACTTGGGGCGGGCTTCGACTACAACATCGCCGACAGCCTCACGGCCAATCTTTTCGCCGGCGTTGCACTCAGCGACGGCGGAAACACAAGAGCCGGCGACTGGAATGTCCAGGGCGCGATAACGGCACGGTTCTAGCAAGAGGGCACAGGGCCAGACTCCAAACTCAATCAACACGATGATTGAGTTTGGAGCCTCGACCTCCAGCGTTCCAATCCGGCTCTCAATACTCGGGTGCGGAGATCGATTGCAGCGTCTCCTGCGAGACCTGGGCCTATGCGAAGCACCGGGGCAGCGCAGTTGCAGGTGCGAGGAGTTGGATCTTGATGGGTTCAAGGCCTCCTTCTGCTTGTATCCATCCCTCTCAATACAGAACCGCACGCCGGAAGGCGCGGCGGCGCACGCCCGCGTAGGACAGCGGGGTCAGCGGCATGCCGATGATGTCGATGAACACAGATATGTGCGAGCCCTTTTCGGGCATCTCGCCATCGATCACATCGACCGTGTAGGCTAGCTGATTGTCGGTCAGCTCAGGATTCGTGAGAACAACGACGACCTGACTGAGCTGGCCATTTCCGAGGATCGACAGATCAGCGTTGGGAGGATCGGAGAGGAAGCTGTCCTTGCCCGTGCTCCAGAACGGGATGAATGCCTCTGTCTTCATGTTCCCGGCAATGCGTTCGGGGCGATCCGAGAAGAACAGCGTGGAATCGCCGACATCTAACAGCGTCAGCTTTTTCGTCGGCGCGTGATAGGTCATCGCGTCAGCGGTCTGCACGAACAGGAAATCGGCCGTCTTGGCGGTTTCCTGTGCGGATGCGGCCCTCGGCGCGACTGTAGTTGCGGCCAGAGCCGGGGCGGCGAGAAGAATATTCCTTCTTGTCGTGATCATGTGGCGCTCCGCGATACGAGCACAGTGTGCGAATTATCCAGCGGGATGGCATGCATGAATTCAAGCCTCCTTCATTTTGGCGGTCAGCGCCCACAGCGAAATGTGCAATATGCAAGCGTATACTTTTGCGCCGAGCGCAATCAGTCTGCCACTTAAATGCAATTCATGCCTGAAGTGTGCAGTAGAATACAAAAACGGTGCGAATGAAAGCATCATATCGACTTTACTTGGGGTTTATTGATACTGGCCACCGCACCGTGGCAGTTCATCGGCAACCCCGAATAGAGCTAGGGATCGTGCTTCGGCGGCGCGATGGAGAAGTTGTCGAGGTTTCGATCCACGCCCCTGCGCGAGGGGCGACCAGGTGGCCGATCCGATCGCGCCGGTGTTCCAGTGGTTTCGATCCACGCCCCTGCGAACGGGATCGCGTAGATGATCCGATTGTGCCCGTGCGCCCTGGCGTGGTCGAGGGCGAAGCCCAGCGAGGCCAGCGTCTTGCCGCCGCCGGTGGGTACTGTGAGAGTGAACAGCCCCGGCTTTTCAGCGGCACGTGAGCGCATGTGATCGAGGATTTCGCTACGCAGACGGTTGACTGGTGTCTCCGCGCTGCGTTTTGCCCCCATATGCTGATCGAAGCCGGTGATGAGGTCGGGCAGGATCGATTGCAATTCCGGCCAGGACCGGTCGACGTCCCGGCCTTCCGTCTGCGCGTAAAACGCCTCCGTATCCTTGTAGTCCGCATCCACCAGGCAGGAGAAGATCATCCGCCCGAAGAATGCGAGTTGGAACGGTATCCTCTCCTTGTCGCGCAAGACACGCAGCAAATCGGGGACAAGGCCGGTTGTGTCGGCCGAGATCTCGCTCTTCCATGCAGCATCCAACGAAGCTGAATCGAAATCGCGCAAGCGCTCGGTCAGGGTCGAATAGGCCACGCCCTGCTTGTCCGGCAGACCGGCGTGATGGCCGGCTATGACATAAGCAAGCATTTCGGCGACGATCCTGTCGTCGCCGCTGGCCATCTGCAGAACGGTGGCAGCGCCTGCGGTAGAGTGGTCGACCCTCAGCTTTGCGCCATTGATATAGGACTGGAAATCCGGGTTGTACTTGCCCAGGTCGTGCAGAAGCCCGGCAAGCCACGCTGCCCTTTCTGCCCCGAATGCGGTTCCGAACCGCGCGGCCCGTTCGGCAACTCCGAAAAGATGCTTGGATAATGGCTGCCACTGCGAGTGTGGCTTCCCCTCCGCCGAATGAGCGTAAAACATATGCTCTCCCCCACCTATGCAACCTTGGATTTAGTGCAAGCATCTGTCAAGGATCGCTTAGATGAAGTTTGCGCGCCCAAGGACGTTCGCCGGTAGCCAAGACAGACATGACGGACAATATGTGACCGTGCGATACGGCGTTTCGTGCCTCGGCTGTCAGGTTCGCCAAGCGCGACAGAAAGTAGGTCGACTGCATGCCGGGCCACAGGTTGGGGTTCTGGATCGGCTTGGGATATTCGAGGCGATTCCAGTAGGGCCAACCGGCCCCTGGAAGAACGGGTCGCCGCCATAGCGCTGGTCGGTGCGGATGACGGTCTCGAGCGACTTGTCGCCGAAGCGTGTCACGTCCAGGGCGCGGCCGTTGCTGACCGGGACGATGCCTGGCGGGGCCCAAGTACCTTCGCCCGGAGGCAACACCGAAGGCGCCTCGGCCTTCGGCCAATAGAGCCGCATCACCACGAACATCGGCCCGGCGGGGGGGCAGCCAGTTTGCCTCCTTCTCCTTCCCCGGGGAGCGATGCTGGACGTAAATCGTCAGCGAACTATCCGAGTTCTTCTTCAGCTCCGGCAGCATCGGGGAATTGATCAGGTAGCGGTCGATCGGGTTGTCGATAAGGAGCTGGGTCGTCCCGTCGTACATTGTGACCAACCAGAAGGCGTTGACTGGCGGCATGGCGTCGGCGGGAAAGGTCAAGGTATAGGCGTGCTGGCTGCCGTCGAGCGGCACGCCGTTCACGTCATTGCGGGTGAAAGGATAAGTCGCCTCGTTCGCGTCATTGCCGTAGATGCCGAGCTTGGCGCCTGCCGCCCTGAGCGCCCAGTTGCCGCCGAAGAACTCCCTGCTGCCTGCCACCGCACCGATCTGCCAGCCATCGATCGTGGTGCCGACATGTTCCGCGGTCGCCGCGATCCTGGTTGTCGCCGCCTTGATCGCGTCCGTGAGGGCGGCTTGATGCTCGGCGGAAAGCTTCGAGAAATCGTACGGCTCGCCCGGGCCGATGTCGATTTTTGCAAAGCGCTCACGCAATCCTCGCTCCGGCTCGGGAATGGCGCTTTCCGGTGTGAACTGAAGAAGAAAATTCAGGTACTTCGGGAAATCCGTGCCGAACATCTGCGCGTCGGCTGCCGGCCAGTTGATCGCAGATGACGGAGCAGGCGCGGTCTTTCCAACGTGCTGTGACAGCGGTGCGACCGAATAGCCCGCCTGCACCTTCTCGACATTCGCCAGGTCCGAGGGTTCAAACAGCTGGGTACGGAAGATCGTGAAGGCGAACTCGGTCTCGCTGCGCAACACCTTGCCGATGCCCGCCGGTGTGTCGCCTGACCAGCCCGGTTGAACGAAAGAATAGGGCGTGTCGCTGTTGGGCGTGCTGACCGCGGTGTCCTTGGGCGAATAGACGCGCGCCTCGTTGTGGAGCACGTTGAACGGCGCGATGTAGGCACCAGAGTTCTTGTCGACATTAGGCGACGAGCATAGGAAAGCCGTAGAGATAGGCCGTCTCGGCGACCTCCTGGAATTCGGCGATGTCCGGGGGTGTAAGGCCGACGTCCTGAGCATTCCCCCAATCTAGGGGGTGGGCGACGACAGCAAGCGCCGCGCAAGCGATGAGAGACTTGAGCCGATTCATGGGCCGGTCTTTGCGGAAATTCCACATCTGGAAATCTACCTTGAACTCGCATGCAGATCGTTGACCCAAATCAAGCCGCTCGAACCCTTGCGACCGGGTTCGCAATGGTAATTCAATCGGCACGTGCCGATTTCTCTTTGCGTGCCAAATTCGACAAGCTACGGTTCGGGAGTGGTCAATCGCCAAATAGATACGTGAAATGGCTCACGTCGTGCCTATGATCCGGGCGGCTGCAATGATGCCGCTCGTGCGATGGCTAGGAAAGCGCGGGTATTCTGCCGAGGCTCTTCTGAGCCAGTCGGAATTCGCCTCGATGGTCACGCATCGTCCGATGCGACCGATCCCCTCGTCAGTGCCATGGAGTTCCTGCGTCTGGCGGCGCGGCTCGAAGGGCAGGTCGTTGGCTGTCGCGTCGTCTTCGAGACCAGTGTCTTGGAACTCCTGTTGCTTGGCAAGGTCGCGATCGGCATCCCAACGCCGCGAGAAGCACTGACGCGTATTGCGCGCGCACTGCCCTACTTCTGCACCCATGAACATCTGACGATCAGCACCGCGGAGGAAGGCGTCGCCGTTCGGCACTTCTTCGCGGTGAAATTCGACCCGGTCACCTTGCTGTTCCAGGGCGGCCGGCGCCATGTATCGGCAGGTCTCCGGGGCAAACCGGATCGCCGCACAGGTAGGGCGGATAGAGATCGCCCATTGCGCTCCTCTTCCAGCCAGGAAAATGGTGCGACGAGGCACATGTAACGTCGGGGGCGAGCCACGGGTTTTCTTCAAGGTCGCAGGTAACGTTCTTGGGAGGAGGGATCCAAACACTCATCGGCGACGTAATGGATAACAGGACAGCATCACCGAAAAATCTTCGGGACGTTCCACACATGGCCGGATCTGCGAACCTCGTCTCGGACCCAGATATTGCATTTGTACCGATCCTGACCCGATTCAAAGACGTAGCCAGTTTGAACATGTATGCGCCAGTGCCGGATGACTGGTGGATCGGAGTATCAGACGTCGTCAACTCGACGCGTGCGATCGAGTTGGGCAGCTACAGGCAGGTGAACCTTGCTGGTGCCGGGACGATTACGGCAGTCAGCAATGCCCTTGGCGGACGACTCCAGCTTTTTGCTTTCACCGGTGATGGCGCGCGCATTGTGGTGCCGGCGCAGCACGCACCGGTTGCTGAAGAGGCATTGTCGCGTACTGCATTGTGGGCACGCCGCAGTCTAAATCTCGAGCTCAGAGTTGCCATGTCGTCGGTCGCGGATGTGCGCAGCACAGGACTGGATGTGCTTACGGCATTTTGGCAAGCTTCCGCAGATGTACGCTATGCAATGTTTGCCGGAGGAGGGATCGAATGGTTCGAGGATCAACTCAAATCTGGCCGAGTATCCGTGCCGAACGCACAAGTGAATTCCGACCCGAACCTGACAGGGCTTTCATGCCAATGGGGCACCGTCGAGTCACGGCACGGTTCCATTGTATCGCTCATAGTCAAGCGGGCCGAGGGTGCACTGGACGAAGCGTTCATAGAATGTGTTGCAGGAATTCTTGCCTTGTTCGAAGAGGAAAAGCACTTCAATCCAATTCCGGATGAAGGCCCGCCGGTTCCCTCGCCATTGCATTCCGTTAGCGCCCAGGGACTGGTCCCCTGGAATGGGATCCAAATTGGACCCAGGTGGCTTGAGGCAATAGCCAAAGCAGCGATGGCGTGGCTTGTGCTCAAGTCGCACTTGAAGATCGGCCGTTTCGATCCCGACCGGTACCGGAGAGAAATGGCTGCCAATACCGATTACCGCAAGTTTGATGACGGACTGCTGATGACTGTGGACTGCTCGAACGAGACAATGGAGAGGCTGAACGCAACTCTGGCAAAGGCCCGCGCCGATGGTGTGATACGCTACGGGATGCATGCCCAGACCGAGGCGCTGATCACTTGCATGGCGCCATCGATTGCGAGGTCAGATCACGTCCACTTTGTCGATGGGGCGCAAGGCGGATATGCTTTCGCGGCACGCATGTTGCGCTAACCCTCTGCGATCAAGACGAAAAGGTGATCCATGTCGAAGATGAGGCCGTAGGGAGTATCGAAGGCTCATCTGGAACCGAACCGACATGAAGACCTATTTGACTGCCTACCTTGCGACAGGACTGGCCTTTCTCGCAATCGATGCGGTATGGCTCAAGCTGATGAACAGCGTTCTCTATCAGGCGGAGCTCGGTCCGATCCTGTTGAGCGAGTTCAAGCTCGTTCCGGCTTCGCTCTTCTATATGGTCTATATCTTCGGCATCGTCTTCTTTGCAGTTGCTCCGGCGCTCTCCGCAAACCGATGGACGACAGCGGCCGTACAGGGGGCCGTTCTGGGGTTTGTGGCTTACGCGACCTACGACTTGACGAACCAGGCGACACTCAAGAACTGGTCGAGCCTTGTCACACTGGCCGATCTTTGCTGGGGGACTTTCGTGACCGCGTCGGCCGCAGTCCTCGGTTTCTTGATCACCCGTGCTGTCGTTCGATTGACGGCTGGCTGACTCAGGTTGAGCGCCGTTCAACGGCGTCCGAAACCAGGTTTGACAGCAATAGACCGAGCAGCGCCATGAGGATCGCGACGCTGGCCACATTCACGGTGAAGAACCGGCTATATTCCTCAAGACTGTAAAGATGGACTGGAGCGCCATAGCGATCGTGCAAGCCGAGGAAGAGGGCGAGTGCGGCACCGATCAGCGTCAGCATGATCCAGCGCTCACTGCGCCGAAACAGCATGGCTGCGAGCATGACGCAGGGCACGAAGAACAGCTCGACGCCCGAAGCCGTGCCGAAGACCTTTGCACTCAACACCGTGTTCGCCATTCCGACCACGGGCAGCATGGCCCGGCCGAGCGCCGACCAGCGCCGGGCGACGCTTGCGGTTGTGACTTCGGCCTTCTGCTGCGGTGCTGCGGAGAACACCTGCCTGGCCCAGTCGGAATAGGCTTCGGGTATGCCGTTCTGCGAGCGGGCACGGGCGGCTGCGCTGAACGACGTTTCCGGTGCACGGCCGGGAATGATAAGCCGCACGCGCACCCCGAACGGTTCCACCTCCAGCGCGAGGTCTTCGCTGAACGCCTCCACGGCCGCCTTGCTGCCCGTGTAGGCGGACAGCATCGGCAGCGGCTTGAGCGTCACGGCCGACGACACGTTGACGATCACGCCCGATCCTTGCGCGCGGAAGCCGGGCAGCACGGCTTGCGTCATTGCCATGGTGCCGAATGTGTTCAGCTCGAAGAGCTGGCGCGTTGCGCCGATCGACACGCCTTCCAGCGCGCCCATGATGCCGGCACCGGCATTGTTGACGAGGGCGTCGATCGGACCTGCTTCCTCCAAGGCGCGGGCAATGCTGGTGGCGTCGGTTACATCGAGCGCGACGACGCGAAGGCGCTCGGAGGCAGGCAGCACGTCCCCACGCGGCGAGCGCATCGTGGCAATGACAGTCCAGTCGCGATCGAGGAAATAGCGGGCAGTCTCGAGTCCGAAGCCGGACGAACTGCCGGTAATGAGAATCGTGTTCATGCAAAACTCCAATGGGGTTGGTGGTGGGATCGTGAGGGGATGGAGCGGACGCGGGTGTCGGGCTCACTTCGTCTCGATGCTGCCTTCCGGCGCGGCGTGGGCCGCGAGCTGGGCGACTGCACCGGCCCAGGCGGGGTCGCCGGGGTAGAGCGCGCTACGGAGGAAGGCTGTTGAAAGACGTTGGATCGCGGCGACCCGTTCCGGCCGTTCGTCCGTCGTCTCCCGCGCCTCGTAACCGGGGATGCCGCCAATAGCGTGTTCGCCGCCAAAGGCAGTGAACAGCGCTTTTGGCGACGGACTCAGGTCGTAGGCATCGCGCCACCAGTCCGGTCCTCGAGCGGTCAGCCCGCCCTTGTCCGCGTCACCGGCTATGACCAGCGTGGGCGTGGTCATGCCGGAGAAATCCGGGTGCATGAACGGTAGCGAGCGAACCGCGAACGCGCTCAAATCCTCACCGCCATTACCGGGTGTCGCCATGAGCACGCCCGCCTTGATGCGAGCATCTTTCCTGTTGACCACCGATCCGTCATCAGGATCAGGATGGGAAGCGCCGAGCAATGTGCTGGCGGTCTGCCCGCCCCATGAATGGCCGGCAACCGCGATGCGTGAGTGATCGAGTCGCCCTCGGATAATCGATGCCTCGCCCTCGATGTGATCGAGGCCGTCGAGAATGGCTGCAAGGTCTTTCTCGCGGAAGCGCCAAAACTGCGGGCGGCGAGGATCGTCCGGGGCAAGGCCCAGCATCCGCGAGTCCAGGTGCGTCGGCTGGATCACGACAAAGCCGTGTGCCGCCCAATAATCAGCGAGAGGGCCATAGGCGTAAAGCGACTGTCCGTTGCCGTGCGAGAAGATGATGACGGGTAGCGCGTCGCCTGTGGTCGGCGCGGATATCCGCAGGTGCAGGTCGACGCCACGCCCCGGGGACGGCAAGGCGATGGGAGCGAGGGAGACGACGGCGGGCAGGCCAAAGCTCTGTGCGCGGACTTTGATGATTGAACTGGACATAGGACAGCAAACCTCCTAGGTGTAAAATGGATCATTGATCCGTTCTGCTATATACGGATCAATGATCCGCTTATCAAGGGAACGAAAGCGGCTGTGTCTAAATCCCGGAATGCGATCGAGTCCGGCTCACTGAACAAGGGCGATGGCGAGACCTCTGCACCGCGAATGCGCGCCGATGCTCGCAAAAACGAGGAAGCGGTTCTGGAGGCCGCGAAGATTGTGTTCGCCCGTTCGGGGGTTGATGCACCAGTCCGGGAGATCGCGACACAAGCCAGTGTCGGGCTGGGCACGCTCTATCGCCGGTTCCCGACCCGCGCGGACCTGGTGGCGGCGGTGTTCCGCCGCGAGGTCGATGCCTGTGCCGATGCAGCCGGGCCACTTGCCGCCCAGCGGGGGCCTGCCGATGCGCTGGCAACCTGGCTGATGCTCTACACGCGCTTCCTGGCCACCAAACAGGGGCTGGCCGCCGCGCTTCATTCCGGCGATCCGGCATTCGCCACCTTGCCGGACTATTTCCGAAGCCGGTTCGAGCCTGCCCTGTCGATGCTGTTGAACGCCGCCGCCGATGCGGGCGAAGTCCGTGACGACGTCGCTCCCTACGACCTGCTGCGCGCGATCGGCAACCTTGCCGCAGCTACCGGGGACGATGGAGCAGCGCACACCGAACGCATGGTCATGCTGCTGCTGGATGGCCTGCGCTTTGGTGCGGCCATGCCGAAATAGCCGGGAATGCTACGAGGGCGCGAGCACCATTCCAAAAGCGGTCTGACCGTTCCTCACCTATCCGGTGTTGCGTCTGCCCGGCTTGCTGAAGCTGCGAAATGTTTCCCTGACGTTGCGATCAAGGCCGAATGGAGACGGTCCGGTCTTGGATGACGAGGCCGCAGTGCTGCATCAACCGATGACCTCTACTTGGGGCCTGTCGCCGGCGCGCGAGAGTTCCGCGTGCCAGTGGCCAGTCGCGTCCTCCCAGACGATGCCGGTGGTCTCGCCCGGCCGCAACTGCTTGCAGGCCGCCCGCCGCGCCGCGCCGAAGGCCGCATCATGGCTGGGAAAGGTCTCGGAATAAGTCCCGTCCACCCGATAGGCCCAGCCGCCGTCGTGTTCGACAATCGGATATTTTACATCGTTCATTTCATCGCTCCTGCCGTTAGAATGTTCCTACTTATTGCTCTCGCTCTGGAGATGGTTGGAAAGGAAGGTGTGCAGAGCCGCGCAGATGCGCCGACATCTTCCCGTCACCGACGCAGGACGTCCTGCCATTCCAGATGGCGACTGATCTGCGCCTTCGCGAATGGACAGAGCGGCATGATCTCGACCCCGTCGCGCCGCGCATCCTCGATCGCCTGGCGCACCAGTCGCTCGCCGACCTTGCGGCCGCGCAGGGCCGCAGGCACTTCCGTGTGGTCGATAATGATCAGGCCTTCGCCAGCCCGGCTGTAAGTCAACTCGGCTTCGACGCCGTCGACGACGAGGCGGTAACGCCCCTTCGATGCGCCATCCTCCCGCTCGACTATCTCGTCGCCGGTCGGGGCCGCGGGACCGACCGTTTTGGCGTCGGGCCGGCGGACCTGCCGCGGCGCTCCATGCGCGCATTCGAGCAGGTCGCGGTCCCATTCGCCCAGATCGGCGGCGGCCTCGTAGGTCGAGGTAAGGAAGGCCATCAGGGCCTCGTCGGGATCGGCGGCAGACTGTACCGCCTCGTAAGGAAGAACGAATTCCGAGAGGCCCTGGTGCCAGAACGCAGCATCGGGCCGGACCGACGCGGCGCGGTAACCGCCAGGTGCCGGATAGGCGTAGGCATAGAAGGCGGGATAGTCGATGCCGCCGCCGCCCGGCCAGAAGCCTACCGACGAAACCTCGCGGTCATAGGCCTCCTGCGCCACATCGTCCGGTAGTGCCGGGACACCGCCAGGGTGGAGCGGCGCGCGCCGTCCGGAAAAGCGCGTGAGGGCCAGGTCGAAGCTGCCCCAGAACAGGTGAACGGGGCTGGACTTGCCCAGAAACGACGTCCGGAACCGATTGAACACCCTGTCGACCGCGATCAGGGCCTGATGGAAGCGCTGAACGGCTTCGCGGTCATAGGGCCGGTCGCGATCATCCTCGGCGAAGGGAACCGGGTAGGGCACCTCGTTCGGGCGGCCATTGAAGGTTGGCGTGCCGCCGAGTTCCGTAATCAGCCGCACGAAGCCCGCGTGGAATGTCGCCACCGTGGTCGGCCCGAGATCGAACGACGCCTTGCGGCCGTTGCCGCAGGTGCCCACGACCTTGTGCTCGCGCAGGTCGAACAGGATTTCAATGCCCGGCCCGTCTGGTATGGGCGAGGAGGCCAGACCGTTGGGCGTGACGTAAAAGGTCGCGTTCCATGAATGGTTGAGCCAGGGCGTGTGCGCCAGCCGGTATTTTCCCGCAATCTGCAGAAAGAGATGCAGGGCCGAGCACGTTTCGCGCCAGCCGAGGTAATCAAGTTGGGGCCACTTGTTCATTGTTGTTTCTCCACGCTGTCTCCGTTCAATCCGGAAGTGGAATGTGCTCGTCCCGGTCGTCGACCGGCAGGTCGAAGCGTCCCGTGCCCCAATTCGCCGCGCGCCATTCGGCCTTGGCGAGTTCGATCCGCTCCTGCGAAGAGGCGACGAAGTTCCACCAGATGTAACGCGGTCCGTTGAAGGTTGCGCCGCCGAGGATCATCAATCGCGCGCCCCGCTGCCCGGCGGCCACCGTAATGCGGTCGCCCGGCCGAAACACCATCATCTGGCCCGCCTCGAATTCCTGTCTGGCGACCGAGATCGAGCCTTCGACGATGTAGATGCCGCGGTCCTCGTGATTGTCCGGCATGGGCAGCCGGCTTCCCGGCTCGAGCTTTACGTCGGCATAGAACGTCTCGGAGAGCATCGTCGCGGGCGCGGTCTTGCCATAGGCATTTCCCAGAATGAGCCGAACCGAGACGCCGTGATCCTCGATAACGGGCAGGGTGTCCTTGCCGTGATGCTCGAAGCTGGGCGCCACGTCCTCGTGGCTGTCCGGCAGGGCCAGCCAGGTCTGGATCCCGAACAGGCTGTTCGGACCGTTCCGCGCCGTAGCGGAGGTGCGTTCTGAATGCGTGACGCCGCGCCCGGCCACCATCCAGTTTAGTGCGCCGGGGCGGATGATCTGATCGGCACCGGTGCTGTCGCGGTGATGGAAATCGCCTTTGAACAGGTAGGTGACCGTGCCGAGACCGATATGCGGATGCGGCCGCACGTCGACGCCTTGCCCGGTGAGCAATTCGGCCGGCCCTGCCTGGTCGAAGAAGATGAACGGCCCGACCATCTGCCGCTTCGGCGCCGGCAAGGCGCGACGGACTTCGAAGTCACCAAGGTCGCGGGATCGCGGAATGATGAGCGTCTCGATGGCGTCAATGCCGACCTCGTCGGGACAACCGGGTTCGAGTGCTGGGTTCCAACTCATGTGCATCATCCTCTGTCGTCGGATCGCCTGATCCTGCCGAACGGTTCTGCTATGCGGCGGTCGACATTGCGGCTAGCCCCACAATCCGCTGAGCTGTGTCGCTGAAAGTGGAACGCCAAAGCCATAGCGCGACGATCGGTGCTAGCCGCCGACCGCCGCGAGCCGCGGGTCCTCCGCGAGACACTCGATGAGCAACTCGGTCAGGACGCGCACCTTTCGCGAGGTATGCTGGCCCGGCGGCCTCACCACGTAGGCACCGGCCGAGGGGGGCGGATAGCGTGTCATGATCGGCACGAGCGCGCCCGAGGCGACATAGGGATCGGTGACGCAATCGGGCAGCCATGCGACGCCCAGTCCCGCGGCCGCGGCCGCAGCGAGCGCGATGCCGTTGTCTGCCTTGTAGCGCCCTTGCGGATGGATCGTGACGACCTTGTCGCCATCCATGAACTGCCAGGCCTCGGTACCCTGCATGAGGGCCTGGTGGGAGGCGATCTCCTCCGGAGCCTCGGGCGCGCCATGTGCCTCGATGTAGGCCGGGCTTGCGAGAAACTTCCCGTGGATCGCCCCGACGCGCCGCGCCATGAGGTTGGAGTCCTGCAAATATCCAACCCGGACCGCGCAATCGAAACCCTCCGCGATGAGATCTACGAAGCGGTCGCTGTAGGAAGAATGGATATGCAGCCTGGGATGACGGCGCGCCAGCTCCGCCAGCACAGGCGCGAGATGCGTCGGGCCGAAGGTCAGCGGCATCGCGACGCGTAAGCGCCCTGTGAGGTCTCCGGTGGGCTGCAGGGTTTCCCTCGCCGCATCGATCTCGGCGCTCACCTTGGCCGCATGGTCCCGAAACGCGACGCCGGCTTCGGTCAAGGCCGCGCCGCGGGTGGTCCGGGCAAGAAGCTGGACGCCGAGCTCCGACTCGAGCCTGGACAGCCGGCGGCTGACGATCGACTTGGACACGCCGAGCCTACGGGCGGCGGCCGAAACGCCCCCGGCATCGGCAACTTCCACGAAGGTCTGCAGGTCTTCGGTATCCATTCGGCGTTCCCCGTTTCGCGACACGGCGTGGCAGAAGCAGGGCCTACCGCTTCACCGATGGACGTGTCAGTTTCCGCACTCGCCGGGCAGACCGGCAATCGCTCCTTCCGCCGCAGATCGTCGAATGCCGACACACCCTCTCCAAGAAACAGAACGAACTCAAGCCTTCGCGCGGCGACAAGCCTGATTGAGAGCAAGAACGGCAACAGAAGGGCATGTCCCGCACCGCGGCGCCCAAAAGCATTCGGTAGTTTCAAGCAGCCGATGAGCGCTTCCCTCGAGACCCAGGAGATTGGAATGACTTTTCGCAACGGCCTTGCCTCGCTTCTTCGCCCCGAGGATTCCGTACTCGTCCTGATAGACCATCAGCCCTACCAACTGGCGAACCTCAACAGCCACGATCCCCAAGCGGTGGTCAACAACACGACCGCGCTCGCTAAGGTGGCAAAGGTGTTCGGCGTTCCGACGATTCTGACCAGCGTAATTGCCGACCGCGGCGGCGTCATCTTCCCGCACGTCACCGAGGTATTCCCCGACCAAGAGGTCATCGACCGGACGTTCATCAATACCTGGGAGGATCCAAAGGTCGTCGATGCGGTCAAGGCGACGGGCCGCAAGCAGTTGATTATCGCCGGCCTGTGGACCGAGATCTGCGTCGCGATGCCGGCGATCCAGGCGGCGGGAGAAGGTTGGGACGTGACCGTGATCACCGATGCGTCGGGCGGCACGTCGGTCGAGGCCCACGAGGTCGCGATTCAGCGCATGATCGCAGCCGGCATCAACATGATGACGTGGCTGGCCCTGGCTTCCGAATGGCAACGCGATTGGGCCCGGGCCGAGACCGCGACCGAATTGAACGGCGCCCTCAAATACCACATCGGCGGCAGCGCCATCGCCTATCTGTGGGAACAGCAACTGCTCAACACGCCGGTGCCGAGCTCGGCGGGTTGATTCGAGCAGGGATGGCGAGGCGAGCCCGAGGCATTCCTCGAACGGGCTTAGCCTCGTTATCCATGGCGTTGCTCAAACCTGCCGCGAAGGAGGCACGGATGGATTTCGAGAAACTCATGCAGGCCAACCTCGATCTGGTGTTCGGCGAAGGTGACCCCACGCGACGCATCGCGGCGATCCGGAACATCTACCATGAGGACGCGGAGCTTCACGAACCCCGGCATTCGGTGCGTGGGTACCTCCGCGCCCGCGATCATTCTTCCCGCCGCGGCGGCCTGTACCAGCAACATCTCATTGGAGAATAAAGTCATGAAAGTGGTAATGATTCTGACGTCGCATGACCAACTCGGCGACACCGGCCGCAAGACCGGTTTCTGGCTCGAAGAGCTGGCCGCGCCTTATTATGTGTTCAAGGAAGCTGGCTACGAGATCACGCTCGCGTCGCCGGACGGCGGCCAGCCGCCGCTTGATCCCAAAAGCAACGAGCCCGACTTCCAGACCGAGGACACGCGCCGCTTCGAGGCCGACGCCGAGGCGCGAGAAGCGCTGGGGAATACCGTGAAGCTCGCCGACATATCCCAGACTGACTTTGATACGGTCTTTTATCCAGGCGGCCACGGCCCGATGTGGGATCTCGCCGAAAGCCCGGTTTCGGCGGCGCTGATCGAAAGCTTCCTTGCCGCGGACAAGCCTGTCGCGCTGGTGTGCCACGCGCCGGGCGTGCTCCGTCACGTCAAGGCGCCGAACGGCCGTCCGCTCGTCGAAGGAAAGAAGGTCACCGGCTTCACCAACAGCGAGGAGGCCGCCGTCGGCCTGACGGAAGTCGTGCCGTTTCTCGTGGAGGACGAGTTACAGGCCAAGGGTGGCATCTATTCGAAGGGTCCTGACTGGGGTCCGTACTTCGTCCAGGATGGCCTGTTGATCACCGGCCAGAACCCGGCCTCGTCCGCCGGCGCCGCCCGGCGCCTGGTCGAGGAACTCGGAAAGTCGGCATGAACGCCCACGCGGTCTTCGTCCGTGACACGGTTGCCGACGAGCAGGCGCTCGATCGCTACCGGGAGCGGACGCCGGCCGCGCGCGACGCGTATCCGCTGGAACCGCTCCGCGTGATGCCACTGGCAGCTTCCAGGCACCGCCCTGGATCCTCGTCGCTGCCATATCGCGCTGCTGGCCGCCACGCCGTTTCATCAAGCCCATCACCACCGCCTGGTCGCCGCCGCACGACGTGAGGCCGGTCGCCCAAGCCCAGGAGAAGAGGCATGAAGGTATTCATCGTTGGTATCGGCGGCGGCGTCGGCCGTCGTGTCGGGGAACAACTCGCCGAGGCGGGCGCCGAACCCACTGGTCTTGTACGTCAGCAGCGTCAGGTCGAGGCGCTGGCAGCCCTCGGCATCAAGGCGAAGTTCGGCGACCTCGTCGCGATGTCGGTTGATGAGCTCGCCGACGCGGTGCGCGGCGCCGACGCAGTCGTCTTCAGCGCCGGCGCCGGCGGCAAGGACGGCGACGATGCGACGACCCGCATCGATGGCGATGGACCGGGCAAGCTCGCAAAGGCGGCAGCGCTCGCCGGCGTGAGACGGTTCATACTCGTTTCCGTCTTCCCCGAAGCGTGGCGCGAGCGGCACATGGACGCTTCGTTCGAGCACTACATGGTTCAGAAGAAGCGGGCGGAAATCGCGCTCGTTCAGACAGATCTCGACTGGCTGATCGTGCGCCCCTCTGCGCTTCTCAACGATCCCGGGACGGGTCGGGTCGATCTTGGTCTCGCCAAGGTCCACGAGGAGATCACGCGCGACGACGTCGCGACCACGATCGTCGCGCTGCTCAAATCGCCCGACCTGAGCCGCCTGATCCTGGAGGTGACCGGCGGCGACGTACCCATCGCAGAGGCGGTCGCGGCCGTCCGAGAAGCCACTGCGCCGACCGGCCCCGAGCAAGCGTGACACGTCAATGCGCGCTCATCACACAGGAGACTCCCGTCGATCAATGATCGCGATGCTGGCAGGAACGGCGATGATCGCCGCTATGGCGGCACCGGCCCACGCGGCGGCAGCGCCTATATCGCCAAACGCAGAGGAGCCAAGCATGGCCACGATCCACTACCGCAAGCGGCGGGTCGGCGACGTCGATGTCTTGTATCGCGAGGCCGGACCGTCCGACGCCCCGGTTGTCTTGCTGCTGCACGGGTTCCCGACGGCCAGTCACATGTTCCGTGACCCGATACCGCTCCTGACGGATCGCTATCGGCTCATCGCGCCCGACCTGCCAGGCTTCGGCCAGACCAAGGCACCCCCGCGCGGGACGTTCGACTACACGTTCGACCGGCTCGCCGACGTGATCGAAGGTTTTACCGGGGCCCTGTCGCTGGATCGCTACGCGCTCTACATCTTCGACTATGGCGCGCCGGTGGGCCTGCGCCTGGGGATGCGTCACCCTGAACGTGTTTCGGCGATCATCAGCCAGAATGGCAACGCCTACATCGATGGTTTCAGCGACCAGTGGGAAACGAAGTCGCGCCGATCATCCGGGCGGCAACGGCACGGGAAAGACCGGCACACGCGACACCACAAAGAAGCGGACGGTGTAATGCGATGGCACGGAAAGGCAAACCTCGAAAGGACGCTACCATGACAAAACGCAATGCGATTTTCCCCGCAAACCGCCATGCCCTCTATGAGGCGCACGGGTATTCCGCCGCAATCGCGTCGGGCGACCTGCTGTTCGTGTCCGGTCAGGTTGGCAGCCGTTCCGATGGCTCGCCGGAGCCGGAATTCGCCCGTCAGGTCCGGTTGGCCTTTTCCAATCTGGAGGCGACGCTGGCCGCGGGCGGCTGCACATTCGACGACATCATCGATGTGACGACGTTCCATACTGATCCCGAGAACCAGTTCGAAACGATCATGGCCGAGAAGAGCCTGGTCTTCTCACAGCCTCCCTATCCGAACTGGACCGCGATAGGCGTCAACTGGCTTGCCGGATTTGACTTCGAGATCAAGGTGATCGCCCGCATTCCGCACCAGACATAGCGGCTGCTGGCGGGCCGTGTGGGCTTCCTGAGAACAGGAAACGAACCCCAGGGCAGCCCCTGCCAAAACCTCGGAAATCAGGAGGAGGCTCAAGATGCCAACTATTCTCAAGAATACCCGCTACAGATCCCGGCATGTCGGCGAAGTGGACGTATTCTATCGTGAGGCAGGTCCGGCGGATGCCCCAGTTGTCTTGCTGCTGCACGGGTTCCCGACGGCCAGCCACATGTTCCGTGACCTGATCCCGCTTCTGGCGGATCGCTATCGACTCATCGCGCCCGACCTGCCGGGCTTCGGACAGACCAAGGCACCGCCACGCGGGACGTTCGACTACACCTTCGACCGGCTCGCCGACGTGATCGAAGGGTTCACCGAGGCCCTGTCGCTCGATCGCTACGCGCTTTACATCTTTGACTATGGCGCGCCGGTGGGTCTGCGTCTCGCGATGCGTCACCCTGAACGTGTTTCGGCGATCATCAGCCAGAACGGCAATGCCTACATCGATGGTTTCAGCGACCAGTGGGGACCGTGGGAGGCCTATTGGCGCGATGCGAGCGACGCGAACCGCGAAGCCTGCCGACCGTCACTGTCACCCGATACGATCAGGAACTGGCAATACGGCACCGGAGCCGATCCGGAGCTTCTTTCTCCCGATGGATACGAACTGGACATCGCCTACATGGCGCGGCCCGGGGCGGAGGACATCCAGCTCGACCTAATCCGCGACTACCGCACCAACGTGGCACTCTATCCGGACTTCCAGGCGTATTTCCGCGCGCATCGTCCGCCGCTGCTGGCCACCTGGGGACGTCACGATCCGGCGTTCATTCCCGCAGGCGCTGAAGCCTACAAGCGCGACCTTCCGGAAGCCGAGGTGCATCTGCTGGATGCGGGACACTTTGCATTGGAGACGCACGCGGGAGAGATAGCGGCGCTCGTCCGTGACTTTCTCGGTCGCGTTCTGCCGATAGAAAACAGGGCCGTCGATTGGCGCTCGATGTCCGAGAGCTGAATGCCGCCATGACAGGTCGCCCAGCGGGCTCCCCGCAGCAACATCACATCAACATCGACCGGAGACCCCGATCATGTATCATCTACAGTATCTCCTTCTTACGAGTGCCGTCGTGTTCGGCTTCGTGACCTTACCGTCAGGGGCGGCGCTCGCCGATGTGAAGAACATCGTTCTTGTCCATGGCGCGAATGTCGATGGCAGCACCTGGCGCGACGTCTATGATCGTCTGACCGCGGAGGACTACAAGGTCACGGTCGCGCAGATGCCGCTGACATCCACCGAAGCTGACATTGCCGCGGTCCAGCGGATAGTCGATGTTCAGGACGGCCCGATGCTTCTAGTCGGGCATTCCTATGGCGGCATCGTGATCACCGAAGTCGGTGCCGACCCTGACGTCAGGGGTCTCGTCTATGTCGCGGCGTTCCAACCCGATGTCGGAGAAAGCGGCGGCGGCCTGTTGGCCTCCAATCCGGGCGAGTTCTCACCCGACATGCTCACGGTCTTCGACGATGGCCACTACCTGATCCATGAAGACGGATTTCTCACTGTTGTCGGCAATGGCCTGTCCGATCAAGACGCCATCTTCGTGGCAAGGTCGCAGGCAGCATCCAATGCGTCGATCCTCGAATTCCAGACACAATCGGCAGCGTGGGTCGGGAAGCCGAGCTGGTCGGTCATTGCGACCCTCGACCGGACCATCACGCCCGACCTGCAACGCCAGATGTCGCAGCGAGCCGGTTCGACGGTGGAGGAGGTCGAGAATGGCCACATGTTGCCAATGACAAGTCCCGATGAAGTCGCCAATGTGATCCGTCGGGCCGCCGAAGCGGTGGAATAGGTGCGATGTGTCGCGCGGACCCGAAAGAGCGGTCCGCTCGCTGTTCCTTATCGGAAGGTTTGTCTGACCCTATATGAACACTGCCTACTCGGTCGAAGCCACAACCAGGGAAACCAAGCTATGCCCAAAGGATCGGACCTGTTCGTCGCGGCACTCGAGAACGAAGGCGTGGAACGCATCTTCGGCGTGCCGGGCGAGGAAAACCTCGACCTGCTGGAGTCGCTGCGAACCTCGGGCACCGAAATGGTCCTGACCCGTCATGAGCAGGCCGCGGCCTTCATGGCCGCCACACATGGACGGCTCACGGGCAGGCCGGGTGTGTGCCTGGCGACGCTCGGACCCGGCGCGCTCAACCTCTCGACCGGTGCGGCCTATGCGCATCTCGGCGCCATGCCGATGATCCTCGTCACCGGCCAGAAGCCGATTATGAGCGCCAAGCAGGCCCGGTTCCAGATCGTCGACATCGTCGCGTCGATGAAGCCGCTGACCAAGATGACGCGACAGATCGTCAGTGCCGCCGCCATACCCTCTACCGTGCGTGACGCGTTTCGCGTCGCGATGGAAGAGAGACCCGGGCCGGTTCATCTGGAACTGCCAGAGGACATAGCGGGCGCAGAGGTGGAGAACGCGACCGTCATCCCGGTCCATGCCGTGGATCGCGCCGTCGCCTCGACCCGGGCGCTCGACAACGCGGCGAAGGTCATTCTGGCGGCCCGCCGGCCGCTCGTCATGTTCGGCGCGGCGGGCAACCGGCCCGCGCTGGTCGAAGCGTTATCGAGCTTCGTCAGGCGTACGCAGCTGCCATTCTTCAACACCCAGATGGGTAAGGGGGCGGTCACCGGCGGCTCGAACCTCTATATGGGCACCGCCGCGCTTTCGGAGGGTGACTATGTCCACGAGGCCCTGGAGCGCGCCGACCTGATCATCGCCATCGGCCACGACACGGTCGAGAAACCGCCTTTCCTCATGCGGAGTGCCGGCGGACCCAAGGTCATCCATATCGGCTATCAGTCCGCCACGGTGGAAGAGGTCTACCACCCGGACATCGAGGTGATCGGCGATATCGGGGCCGCGGTCGAGGCCCTGGCCGCGCGGCTCGAAGGAAAGCTGACGCCCGACGAGGGAATACTCGATCTGCGCCGGAAAATCCTCGCCCGCATCAACGACCGCGCCGAGGAGGCCCGTTTCCCGGTGACCCCGCAGCGTCTCGTTCATGACGTTCGCAAGGTCATGCCGGAAGACGGCATCGTCTGCCTCGACAACGGCATGTACAAGATCTGGTTCGCGCGCAACTACCGTACTCATGTCGCCAACACGCTGCTGCTCGACAACGCGCTCGCCACGATGGGCGCCGGCCTGCCCTCGGCGATGATGGCGGCAATGCTCCATCCGGACCGCCGCGTCATGGCGGTCTGCGGCGATGGCGGCTTCATGATGAATTCGCAGGAGATGGAAACCGCGGTGCGACTGGGGCTCGACCTCGTCGTGGTCATCCTCAACGACAGCGCCTACGGCATGATCCGCTGGAAGCAGGCGGTCGACGGATTTCCGGATTTCGGCATGAGCTTCGGCAATCCCGATTTCGTGCGTTACGCCGAAGCCTACGGCGCGAAGAGCTCGCGGGTGAACGCGGTCGAGGATCTCGTGCCGACGCTCGAGGCCGCGTTCGCCGGCGGCGGTGTCCATCTGGTCGATGTACCGATCGACTATTCCGAAAACACGCGCGTGCTGGTCGACGAGCTGCGCAACCGCACACCGGACGTGGAATGCGCGTAAGCGCGGGTCGAGGAGAATCGGCAATGCTGACTGTGGTGCAAGCCTTCGATCGTGCACCGATCGCGGAGATCGAGACTGACGACGCCGCCGCTCTGGAGCGCAAACTGCGGGCGGCCGAGCGCGCGTTCATGGATCGCGACGGCTGGCTGAAGCCCCACCAGCGCATCGCCATCCTGCGCAGGCTTGCCGCGCTGATGGAAGGCCGACGCGACCATTTCGCCATGCAGATCGCGCGCGAGGGCGGCAAGCCGCTGCCCGACGCCATCGTCGAGACCAACCGCGCGATCGACGGAGTCCAGAACGCCGCCGACGAACTGCGCAATTTCGCCGGCCGCGAGATTCCGATGGGACTTACGCCGGCGGCCGAGAACCGCTGGGCCTTCACGACCCGGGAGCCGATCGGTGTCGTCGCGGCGATCTCCGCCTTCAACCACCCGCTGAACCTGATCGTGCATCAGGTTGCGCCGGCCATCGCCGTGGGCTGCCCGGTCATCGTCAAGCCGGCAGCCACGACACCGCTGTCCTGCCTCGACTTCTTGGCGCTGGTCCGCGAGGCGGGACTGCCCGAGCCGTGGTGCCAGACCTTTATCACGGACGACAACGCTCTGGCCGAAAAGCTGGCGACCGACAGCCGCGTCGCGTTCCTGAGCTTCATCGGCTCGGCCCGGGTCGGCTGGTCGCTGCATGCCAAGCTCGCCCCCGGCACGCGCTCGGCGCTCGAGCATGGCGGGGCGGCACCGGCAATTGTCGACCGCAGCGCCGATCTCGGCAAGGTGATCGAGCCGATCGTCAAGGGCGGCTACTACCACGCCGGACAGGTCTGTGTGTCGACGCAGCGTATCTTCGTCCATGCCGACATCACCGAGGATTTCGCGCAGAGGCTCGTCGCCCGCGTCGAAAAACTGCGCACCGCCGACCCCACCCTGAAGGATACCGAGGTCGGGCCGCTCATCCTGCCGCGCGAGGCGGACAGGGTCGCGCAGTGGATCGAGGAAGCGGTCAAGCGCGGGGCCACGTTAGCCACCGGCGGCAAGCGCCTCTCAGAGACGACGCTGGAGCCGGCGGTTCTGCTCGACCCGGCCGCCGACGCGAAGGTTTCGACGCTGGAGGTGTTCGGCCCGGTGGTCGCAGTCTATCGCTATGACGATCTGAACGAGGCCATTCGTCAGGCCAATGCCCTGCCGACTGCCTTCCAGGCCAGCATCTTCGCGCAGGACATAGATGTCGCGCTGCGCGCCGCCGACCGCCTCGATGCCTCGGCCGTTATGATCAACGATCCCACCGCATTCCGCACCGACTGGATGCCTTTCGCCGGTCGCAGGGAATCCGGATACGGCACCGGCGGCATCCCCTACAGCATGCGCGACATGACGCAGGAAAAGATGATCCTGATGCGCAGGAGCTGATCCTCAGCGGCCGTCGGTCGAGGTTATCGCGAAGCCTGCCTACGGTCGCGGAAACCCTTGGAAGCAGGTTAGTCCAATTCGGCCCCGATAGGACTGCTCTTGAAGATGGAATTACCGATGCACCGAGAGATTTCGCCGAATCCATTCAGTTGACTCAGTGACGTCTGCAGCGGCCAGTCTATGATTGGCTGAGAGTTCCAGACTGTCGACGCGCGCTCCTTGAACCATAAGCACGTTTGCCAGCGCCGGCGCGTTACGAGCAAGCGCATCGTCACGTCCGGTTCGCAACAGTACGCTCGTGTCCGAGAGATCCACAGCCGGTGGTTTCTCCAGGGGCTGGATGCCGCGCAACATAACCGCGCGGCGGAAGCATTGCCCTCAGATCTTCGGCGCGATCGGCATCATGCGGCGGCAGAAACAGTGTCCGACCAAGCTCGGCAGGCGCTTCGTCAATGGTCATGCCCGGCCCATCGGTCGCGTATTCCATCAGTATGCCGGCGGGATCGCGAACGTAGAGCGACACGAAGTACTTTCGGTCATGAACCTCGGTTGGCCCGTGGCCCTTCAGCGAAAGCCGCATGGAGCGGAGTTCATCGACGTCGCGCGCCCGAAAGGCGACATGGTCGGGCACCCCGCCCCCGGACACGGAAGGCACGAAACCAGACACCTCCCTGACATCGACGATGTCGGTGTCGGAGCCCATGCGCTGTGTAACGCCTGAGCGTCGTTCTTCCGTGTGCCCGAAACGTGTCAGAAAGCGTGCGGTCTTTACCGCCTTGTCCGTCAGGAGCGTGACGCCCCGCAGCCTGGTGGGTGCGTTCGGAAGTGGCGCCGGCGTTGCCATCTCCACTCCGACCAGCTTTACGATCAGCCCGTCCGGATCTTTCAGCCGGAGGACCGGCTCCGCGAACTCGCGAGATGGACCCTCGAGCGGAATGTTGGCGGCGAGCGCCTTGGTGATCCAGCCACCGAGCGAAACTGGCGGCACCGCCAACGCCACTTCCGATACCTGGCCGATGCCCGTACGGCCGCGGCCCGCCGCCTCCCAGACAAGGAACGTCAGCAACGAGCCGGGACTGCCCAGGCCGTCTCCATAGACAAGATGCAACTGCTCGGCGTCCGCGTAGCCTCCGGTGCGCTTCACAAGCCTCAGCCCGAGAAAGCCGACATCGAAGTCGACGTTGGCCTGTACATTGGAGGTGATGCCGGTGACGTGGTGTATGCCGCTGGTCATTCCTGCGATGCCTTCCGCGCCTGGTTTCCCCTTATGCTTATGAACCTTCAGACGGGTTTTCGCATCGGCCCGGCGCGATCAAAACTGCGGGTCCAGCGCATCTAGCGCGGCGCATACTCCAGCGCCGAAATCGGCATGGACCTGCCGAAAAAGCTCGATCTGCCGTTCAGCGATTGCATCGGGAACGCCGCGCATCGCGGCGGCGATGTTGGCGAACAGCCGTGCCTTCTGCCCGTCGTCGAACAGCAGGAACAGTGCGCGAGGCTGGCTGAAATCGTCATTTCCCTCCCGATTATCGAAGCGGGCAGCCGGACCTTCGATCTGGAGCGGAGGTTCGGCGAACGATGGATCCTCCACCGGGCCGCCGAAGCTGTTCGGCTCGTAATAGGCATCGGCATTGGGCATGTTGCCGAAGAAACGCATCGCCCCGTCCTTGTGATAATGATGCATCGGGCACCGGGGCCGGTTGACCGGCAGCGCCTCGTAGTGCGTGCCCAGCCTGTAGCGATGGGCGTCGGCATAGGCGAAGATTCTGCCCTGCAGCATCCTGTCGGGCGAGTGGCCGATGCCGCGGACGACGTTGGATGGGCTGAAGGCCAACTGCTCGATCTCGGCAAAGTAATTGTCCGGATTGCGGTTGAGTTCAAGCACGCCGATCTCGATCGGCGGAAAATCGGCATGGGGCCAAACCTTCGTGACGTCGAACGGGTTGAAGGGCAACTCGCCCCCCTGCGCTTCCGTCATGACTTGAACCTGCACAATCCATCGAGGGTAGCTTCCTTCCTCGATCGCGCCGAACAGAGCTTCCTGATAGCCTTCGCGGGTTCTGCCGACGACCTCTTCCGCCTCGGCGTTCGTGTAGTGGCGATGCCCCTGAGACGTCTTGAAGTGGAACTTGACCCAGACCCGCTCTCCATCGTCGTTCCATAGGCTGTAGGTGTGGCTACCGTAGCCATTCATATGCATCGGGCTGACCGGCAGGCCGCGGTCGGAGAAGAGGATCGTCACCTGATGCAGGCTTTCCGGCGACAGGGACCAGAAGTCCCACATCGCCGTCGCCGATCGCAGATTCGTGCGCGGGTGGCGCTTCTGCGTATGGATGAAATCGGGGAACTTGATCGGGTCGCGGACGAAGAAGACCGGCGTGTTGTTGCCCACCAGATCCCAATTGCCCTCTTCTGTATAGAATTTGAGCGCGAAGCCACGGACGTCCCGCTCATGATCGGCCGCCCCCATTTCCCCCGCAACCGTCGAGAAGCGCGCGATCATGGGAGTTTCGGCGCCGGGCTGCAGCACCTTGGCGCAGGTCAGGTGCGATATGTCGCCCGTTATCCTGAACATCCCATGCGCGCCCCAGCCCTTGGCGTGGACGACCCGTTCGGGGATCCGTTCCCGGTTCTGGTGGGCCAGCTTCTCGATCAACTGCCAGTCCTGCATGAGGACCGGGCCGCGATCACCGGCGGTGAGACTGTTCTGGTTGTCGGCAACGGGGGCACCGGCAGTGGTCGTGAGGCGTGTGTTCCGATCATCCTGCTGTGGCATTGTCATTCCTTCCCGCACGGATCACATCATTGATTGCTGCGAACCAGCCATCGCACTCCGAAACTGCCCGCGGCCGTCCACAGCATCAGCGCAGGAAATCGATTTGACTTCGTTCCCGGAATTGCTGCCACCGTCCCAGTCTTGCGGATCTCTTACGGGCGCTCCGTCGGGAAGGGATACGTGCTTGGTGTTGCGTTTGGCAGTTGCGGAACGAACAGGCGTCGTTTCGGCCCCAAAGGGCGGGTCTTGCGCACGATCCAAGCCGGGATCGACGAGAAATCATTGGAAATCCGGGCATCCGAGGTCAGCGCCAGCGATGTGGACGTTCGCCCGCTGTCCGACACGTCGATTGGTGAAAGGAGTCGTTCGGCGGTCGGGGGAATTGTACAACAGAGCCGGTTTGGCGGTGACGTGAAAGAAAGTCAGTGAGACGATCATTCGTCTTTGGCGGTCGTAGACTGCCGCGAGACTTTCGTCGGAACAAACAGGGTCTGCAGTTCTGAGACGGGCTTCCCTTCGATCGATCCGAGCAGCGCCTTGGCCAGATATCGGCCTGTTTCCCGCACGTCCTCGTGAACAATGTAGAACTCGTCGCCGAATACGGGAAGGTTTGCAAAGAGCTGCTTGGTGACGATATCGACGTCGTGGCCGATGATGGCGCCGACATCCTTCAGGCCGGCCTGAATAGCCAGTATCGCGCCGCCTGTACCGCTTACCCCGCCCGAGCTGTTGATCAGTCCGTCCGGCGCGGGGTTTTGCAGCATCAGGTTTCTGACGGCAATCCTGATCTGCTCGATCGAGCTGTCGTTCGAGATACCCTGGAACCGCACCTCTTCCAGCTCTTGCTCGGCGATCGCCGCCTCGAAGCCCTGCCTCATGTGGTCGTGGAAGCTCAGGCCTGCGGGCGGGGCGAGTAGCGCCACTCGCTTGCGTCCCAGGCTGGCGAGGCGTTCAACCGCGATCTTGGCGAAGGCATGGTTGTCGAAGTCGACGTAGGGATGATCGACCCCCATTTGCGTCCGGCCGTGGGTGACGAATTGCATGCCTTGCTCGATCATGAATTTTACCCGCACGTCTTCGGGCTCGATGCGGGAAATGATTATCCCGTCCACGGCTTCGGTCTCCACTAGGTGCCTGATCGGAGCGACCGGATCGCTGTGCTTCGAATAGGGCGTGACAATGAGATGATAAGGCGTGCCCTCGAGGCCCTCGGTGATCCCGAAGACAATCTGCGACAGAAAGCTGCCGATTTCCTCTTCGGTATCCAGGACGAGGCTGAGTACGTTCGTCTTTCCGGTCCGCAGTCGCAGACCAGCCCTGCTGGGATGGTAGCAAAGCTCGCGCGCCATTTCCTGAACGGCCTTGCGCGTCGCGGCACTGATCTTGTCATCGTCACGAAGGGCGCGAGAGACAGTCGTGACGCCCAAGCCCAATGCGGTCGCGATGGTTTTCAGCGTCGGCTTCTTGCTGCGTGGTTCCAATCAATGCGCCCGGATTCTGGTCTGCTTCTTCTCGATGGGTCCATTCACCTTACTGCCGTTCCGGGTCATTTCCACTCCTCCATATTCAACGGTCTCAGGCAGATCTCCCAGCCGAATCCTGCCTAAGTACCAAGCCAGTCGCCGGACGACAGGCTCTGGCATCGGGCGATCCGAGATGTCCCACCGTAGCCTTGACAGGCCACAATTGCAACGATACACATAACTTGTGAAACGATACAACTCGCCGATTACTGCCAAGCTGTAGCTTCCGCCTTCACCGAGTCGCCGTCGAGCTATGCACCTGAAGACCAAACGTCTGAGAAATTGGCGGCGCCTGCCGCGCATAGGCAAGGATCAGGGCTTTCCGCGGCGCCACGTGCGGACTTGCGACAAGCGAGTACCGCCCTCCGAAAGGAGACACAGCATGAGCGTGCCTGCCTACTCCTCATTTGCTCAATGGTACAGCAACGGTCATCTCGCGCACTATGTTCGCACGATGAAGTCCGCAGGTGGCATCATACATCTGCTAGAGGCCGCTCAGCCGGCCGGCGACATGTCCGACCCCGCCGTGCCGGATCTCGTCTTGTATCAGGACCTGCATGGCGGCACCCGCGTCAGCGGCGATATGGGAGGAGGGCGCTTCGATGTGAGGAGCGAAAAGGGCAGCTTCTTTCTCTCCGCTCCGCGGTTCGCAAACACGGTCATCGTCGACGCCGCGCATGAGCTCCGCAGCTTGTCGTTTCCGTTGGCGCAGTGGCAGCCTATTCTGGATGAAGCTGCCGGAGGACAGTTCTCTCTGGACTATGCGAAACTATGTATGGGGGCGTTCGCCTCGCCAACGATCCGATCGGCGGTCCGGAACCTGTGGGTCCTGTGCGATGACGAGGGTGCGCCGTCGCGCCTGCTGGCGCAGGCCGCAGGCTGCGAGATCTTGGCCGAGTTGTGCCGGCTAGGCGGAGGACCGTTCGCGCCGGCAAAGGGCGGCCTCGCCCCTTGGGCAGAGCGGCGCTGTCTGGAACTGCTGCGGGCGCGGCTTTCGGAAGACATTAGCCTCGACGAACTGGCGGCCGAAGCACGGCTGTCTCCTTTTCACTTCGCGCGCATGTTCAAGCAGAGCGTCGGCGTGCCGCCGCGAGTCTATCTGACACGATTGAGATTGGAGAAAGCCTGCGAACTGCTCGAGACGACGGACCTTCCGGTCACCGAAATCGCGCAAGAGGTGGGATACTCGTCGAACCAGGTCCTCGCACGGGTGTTCACCAAGCATCGGCGCATAAGCCCGACCGACTATCGCCGGGCGATGCACGATCCGGTGGGCCAGACGTGGTTGCACGGACAGCGAGAAGCGATACCGGCATCGGAGAGGCTACAATGACCGTGCCAGTTTCTCGGTCATTCAGCCAGTCCCCCACCAATGGCGTACATGCATCCTATGTGCGCACGCTGAAATCCCCGGGCGGATTCCTTGACATGTTTGAGGTGGCGCAACCCGCCGGGGATATGTCGCGCCCAGCCCTTCCGGATATCGTTCTGTATGAGGACATGCTTGGCAACGGTCGCGTCAGGACAGATCTCGGAGGAGGTCGCTTTGATGTGACCAGCGAAAGAGGCTTCCTCAATCTAGCAGCGCCGAACTTTCCCATCGCGGCGGTCATGGATAAACGCCATCAGGTTCGCAGCCTGGCGTTTCCACTGGCGAAGTGGGAGGACGTCCTCAATGAGGCCACCGGCGGCCGGCTCTCGCTAAACTACGGCCAAGTGTTCGAATCGCCGCCGATCCGGTCGGCGCTGCGGAACCTGTGGGCGCTCTGCAAGGACGAAGGTGCGCCGTCCCGTCTGCTGGCGCGGGCCGCAGGCTATGAGATCCTGGCCGAACTCGGCCGGTTGGGCGGGGCACCATTCGGGCCAGTCAAGGGCGGCCTCGCCCCTTGGGCAGAGAAGCGCTGCCTGGAACTGCTGCGGGCGCGGCTTTCGGAAGACATTAGCCTCGACGAGCTGGCGGCCGAAGTGCGGCTGTCGCCATTCCATTTCGCCCGCATGTTCAAGCAGAGCGTCGGCGTGCCGCCTCGGGTCTATCTGACGCGACTGAGGATGGAGAAAGCCTGCGAACTCCTTGAGACGACGGACCTTCCTGTCACCGAGATCGCCCAGGAGGTGGGATATTCGTCGAACCAGGTCCTCGCCCGGGTGTTTCTCAAACATCAACGCATGAGCCCATCCGACTATCGCCGGGCGGTTCGTGATCCGGTGCGTTTCATCGCGCCGCAATGACTGGGCAAGAGCGCCTTGCAGTGGACGCCCGCCGACGGAACTAGCGCGTCAGGTGCGACAGCCAACCGGTCAACAGGGCGGCGCCGGCTTGTTCAAGCCGCCTGGCATACCGCCCAGCATCGCGGCGCAGCGTGACGGGATCGATCCCTGCCGTTGCCAGTTCATTGGCATGCCCCAGAAGCCAGTGCTCGAACCGCGCACCAAGGACCTCCGGGTGAAACTGGAGGCCGAGCACATTGGGTCCGCGCGAAAAGGCCTGGTTTGCGCAGAGCGGCGTGGATGCGAGGAGAGTGCCGCCTTCCGGCAGGTCGAACGTGTCGCCATGCCAGTGGAGCACTGGAACGTCGCGCAGCACAGCAAGGGGATTGGGCGCTGCCGAATCCAACAGATCGAGCACCGACCAACCGATCTCCTTGGCCGGACCCGGATAGACGCGCGCACCGAGGGCAGCCGCCATCAGCTGCGCGCCGAGGCATATGCCGAGCGTCGGCCGGTCGGCCGCAAGCCGCGCCCGCAGCAGACGTATCTCGTCGGTGACGACCGGATAGGCGTCGTGATCGTAGACGCCGATCGGACCGCCCAGGACCACGAGGAGATCGGCCCCGACGGGGTCGAGCGTCGCAAGATCGCGCTCGGCCACATCGATGTATTCGATGTCGTGGCCGGCCTCTCTCAAGGGGGGCGCGAAGCTGCCCAGGTCCTCGAAACCTATGTGCCGAATGGCCTGCGCGGTCCTGCCTGTCATGCTTCTCCTCCTGAACCATGAGTGGCCCGCACCGCTCTTGCCGCCAGGATATGTTCGAGATCCTTCAGCGCGGCGGCCGCGGTGGCGAGAGGCTCGGTTCCGGATCCGATCGCGATCGTCTCGCCCATCGCGTCCGTGGTGATGCGGATCGCCTTGTTCTTTCCCGACACATGCGCGAGCGGATCGGTCGGCGGGTAGGTCCGCACGCCGACGGCCGCCCGCGTCGCGCCGTCCGTCCGGATGAGGCTCCCGACGAGCTTGGGAACGAGACGCTGCTTTCGCCACGTCTCGATATCGTGCGCCGCAATCGACCCAATGCCCTCGACGACCAGATCGTCCATCGTCAGGTCGGCATCCAGGCCGAAATTGGCGATGAGGATGAGCTTGCTGCCGGTGTCCCAACCCTCGATATCGTTGCGCGGGTCGGCTTCTGCGAAACCGCCCGCCTGCGCGCGCGCCAGCGCCTCGTCGAAACCGAGGTTTTGGTTCATCATCGCGTCGAGCAGGTAGTTGGTGGTGGCGTTCAGAATGCCCTCTATCTCAAGTACCTCGCAGCCTTTCAGGCTGTGCTCGATAAGGTCGATCGTCGGCAGCGCGGCTGCCGCTGCGCCGCTCAGCTTCAGCATCGCGCCTGTGGAACGCGCCAAGGCCTGCAGTTCCGGGCCGCTGTGGACCAGCGCGCCCTTGGATATGACGATCGCGTCGCGCCCCGCGGTAAGGGCGGAGCGGATATAGGCGAGGCCGGGGCCGCCGGTGCGAAAGTCGCTCGGCCCCGCCTCGATGAGAATGTCCGCGCCGCTCGCCTCGATGAATGCCGGGCCCGACAGACCCGGCTCGAGCGCATCCAGGCGCTCCGCTTCGAGACCGCTTGCGTCGGCCAGTCCGGATCGCGAACCGCAGACCGCGACGAGGCGAATGTTCGCTCCATGGACCTGCCGGTAGCGCTCGCGGCGGGCCAGGAGGAGGTTGGCCGTGGCGCGGCCCACGCCCCCGAAACCGGCAATCGCGATCCTGACGACATTCATGGTTTCCATCCCTTGTCACGGAGCACTGGACTTTCTTTGCGAACGCCTCCAAGAAGGTCCAAATGCCCTTTCGGCGGTCGCGCACGGCGCGGCCGCCGATTGCCTTCGGCGAAGCCGTCTCAGGCGCGGATGAAGGCCAGCATATCAGGGTTCACCACCTCCGGATGGGTGGCGAACAGGCCGTGCGAAAGGCCGGGATAGATCTTCAGCGTGCCGTCCCTGACGAGCTTGATCGCCTTATAGGCCGAGTTCTCGATTGGCACGATCTGATCGTCCTCGCCATGGATGATCAGCACGGGAACGGTGAGTGCCTTCAGATCTTCCGTGAAGTCGGTCTCCGAAAACACTTCGATGCAGTCATGATGCGCCTTGGCGCCGCCGCTCATGCCCTGGCGCCACCAATTGTCGATCAGGCCCTGGCAGACCTTCGCGTCCTCCCGGTTGAAGCCGTAGAAGGGTCCGCTCGGAAGATCGCGATAGAATTGTGCGCGGTTTGTCTCAAGGGCGGAGCGCAACCCGTCGAAGACCTCCATGGGAACGCCGTCCGGGTTCGCTTCGGACTGAACCATCACCGGCGGGATCGCTGCGATCAGGATGGCCTTCGCCACCCGGCCACGCTCGGCGCGCGCGGCATACCGCGTGACTTCGCCGCCGCCGGTCGAATGGCCGATATGAACCGCGTCGCGCAGATCGAGCGCCTTGGCGAGTTCGGCCACGTCTGCCGCGTATGTGTCCATGTCGTTGCCGGTGTCGGTCTGGTCGGACCGGCCATGGCCGCGCCGATCATGCGCGATCACACGGTAGCCTTCGGACAGGAAGAACAGCATCTGGTTGTCCCAGTCGTCTGCGCTGAGCGGCCAGCCATGGTGGAACACGACAGGCTGCGCGTCTTTCGGCCCCCAATCCTTGTAGAAGAGGGTAGTCCCGTCGGATGTGGTGATGGTTGCCATTGCAAGTCTCCTTCCAAACCAGGTTGAGCGGATATCAGTAATGGCAGGGGCCTTTCGCAGCGGCACTCTCACCTGGTCGCATCGCTCGCCTCCTGCTTTTCGCGTGATCGTTCTAGCGGATTGGCGAACGTGCTGCGGTGCGGAAGCTGCTATGCAAGTGCCGATCTTGCGGGCCGATTGTCGCCGCAGACAGATTCCTACCCCGGAACATCGTGGCAAGGCGCATACCGTGCCATCGCGCGGTTATAGAGGTCTCAGGAGATGGCGCACGACAGGCGGTCGATCACCAACATGGAACGCGTTGAGCATTGCCTGATCCAGCTGGTCGGTACGCGTTACCCGAGCATGCTGCCGTTGATGCTCGATCCAGCTTTCGACGACAAAGCTTTTTATGACCCGCCCGGGTTCCGCGACATCCTCCCACATCCCACCGTATCGCGCCGTCACGCTGCCTTACGGAGTGGAACCCCGCGTAGGGCCTCGACGAATTCGGCCTGGCGCTCGGGTTCAACGCGATACTCGATCTCGACGAGGACAGGACCGCGGTCTTCGGACGGCTGGACAAAGACGACCGTTCCGCCCAATGGCTCGAGGGCGCCAGATCGCTGGCCGAATCCGCGGCAGGCGCTAGCGGAAGGCGATGAGCAGGCCTGTCCCACTGCCGCGACCAACAGCGCTGTGGCGACGCTGGTGCTGGTGGCGACCGAGCCTCACAGGACGCTGCCGCTTGTCATCGCGCCTTGAAAGACGAGCAGATAGACGGCAAGCGCGCGCGCCTTCACCCATCCGGGAGATGCCATTTGCGCCGCCACGTTCAGCGAGGTCAGCATGCCGATCCAGGCGAGGCCGGCCGCAAACATAACGACTCCGGCAATCCACACGTTAGAAGCCAGAGCAAGCCCCATTGCTGAGCAATGGTGCGTCCCCGAAGATCATGGCGCGCTGGGTTGAGCGCATTGAGGCCGAGGAGCATGCCCGAAGGCCCACCGAACGTAACGGCCCAGGACGATGCCCGCCATTAACGATCCGACGGCGGCTCACTGCATTGGGGCCATGCGCCGCCAGCGCTTCACCGTCGATCACATCGCGCTCGAGGACCGCGTCTTGCGGCCACCGTCAGCCGCGTGCAAAACGCGGGCGAGCCTGTCGCGGCTGACGGCCCGCGAGCCGGCCAAACCGACCAGGGCTTGTTGGAGGCATAGGCCGAGGCATTCGGCGGATGAGACGGGATTGGAACGCACATGCCGAAATAACCGGCTGGTCCTCGGATGTGTCGTTGGCACCGTTGACTTTTGGAGGTCTGCCAACATGGCTTTGACGCCCGAGATGGGCGCACACAGCGGCATTCACATTGAGGAAAATTTGCTTAGGGGTATAGAGCGAACTCGCTCATGCGGAGGGCGCAGCACCTGACACGAGCCTTCTCCGGCGTATCAAACCAATGCCGAAAGCCGTTCTGCCGTCTCGGGCATGCGTTGTAAGCTTGCCTTGATCCGGTCACGCCAGCGAGGACCACGCGATAGCGCATCCTCGTAGGCATCTGCGAGATCGTCCGGGCGGTCCTCTGAAAGAACCGATACAAGGAACTCGGCCTGGGCCCGGTCCTTTCGAGCCTTCAACTGATCAGGCCCGCCAAGGCGCCGATCGGCCACAATCAGCTTGTGAATGGCGAAACGCTCGGGCCGCGGTATCTGAACCAGAACGCCAGAACGGTATAGAGCGACCGCGTGAATCGGGTCCGCGATAAGAAAATTCAGGTAGTTCAGGGCCTGGGCACTCACTCCCAATGCAGGCAGCGGCTTGACCGTTTCATCGCCGAAGGCCGGCGTTAGAAACTCAACCATTGCTTCCGAGTGGCTCTGCCGCCATTTCCAGATCTGCCGATGATTTATGCCGGGAACCGGATCGAACTTGAGTAACTTGAGGATCTCGGCGGGATTCTCTTCAACCTTGTCTTCCAGAACGACCGAAAGCCGTTCGAAACTAGCAAAGTCAATGTCGCCGGTTTGGGCCAGCTCCTCGTAATCCATGCGTACCCCGAGGTCGCCCTGATAGAAGCTATAAGCTGATGTTCCCACGAGAGTGCCACCAAGCCGGAATACCCCTGCCCGAGAAAAGGCGAGAAGCAACGACCCTGTCTCGCGATCGGTCGTGATGAAGCCCTCCGCTCGGAGCGTCCTGGCGAGCCTCGCCATTCGCTTCCGGCGCTCTTCCGCGTCCGCCTTCAGCGCTTCCGCGCGTTCCAGCCGAGCACGCAACTCGGGCTTGTCTTCGCCGAGATACCGGCTCATCATCTCGGTCCCGATCCGGAAGCGCTCGTAGAGATAGGTTCGCCCATTGCGCTCTCGCTCCTCGATGGTGCCAACCAGACCGGAGGCTCTTTCGTCGAGATGAAGACGTAGCAGGTCCTGATAGGCCGCCACGGCCGGACGGCTGTGAGCAACGATTTTCATGGCTCTCTGTTTCTCCGCGGTATGTGCATCAAATAATATATTGATGCACACAGATACAAGTGTGCAGCAGAAAAATTATTGATGCACACACCAAACCCTTCGAGAACGCGTCAAGCTTCGGCCGCCAGTACCTCGATTTCCACGCGGTAGGGACCCATAAGCTCGGAACGTACGCAGGCGCGGGCAGGTAGTGCCTCGCCGAAATGCTCCCGATAGACCTCGTTGAAGGCGTCATAATCGGACGGATCGGCGAGCCAAACCATGACCTTGACGACATGTTCCAGACCGAGTCCGAAGGCGGTCAATACACTCTTCACGTTGCCGATGGTTACCTCGCTCGTGTCGCGCCAGTTCATGTCGCGATAGATGTAGATCGAGACCTGTATAGCTTAGACGACGGCGACGGCCGCCGCTTCGGTCGGGGTGGTGACGCCGCCGTAGAGAAAGCCGAGAATGATCAGAGGCATGGCGAGACCAAAGCCGGCCCGTTTCGTGCGCCGCGCAAACTCTTGCATGACCTGCCGAGTGGTTGCCTTTTCAGGTAGCACGTCAACCACCCCGGAAGTTCCGGTTCGGGGCGATCCAAAGTCGGGTAGCACGTCACAACTCTCGAATAATGCAGTCGTCCTTGCGGATATGAAGGGTGGCAGTCCGATGCTCACGCACTCGGGAAAAGGTCATCGAGACCGATGCGCTAGGCGATGACGAGGCCGCGCCTTTTGGGGTCTTCGTCCCGCTTGCATCGGCTGCCTGCAATCTGACGGTCGAAGTTGACGTCGGCCCGTCGACGTCGCATTCCCTTCTGACCCGTGTAGCTCAACCGGGATGGCATCCTGGGCAACCCGCAAGGGTCGCGAGAGAGCGCCGCCGGCAGGCGAGGATGAGGTTGGAATCCGCCGCGGCAGCACGGCCGAACTAGGTGTCCGCCGGGAGGGCTTTGGCTCTCCCGGTTCTCTCAGCTCTCGAATGTTGCAGCCGGCCGTGCGGTCATATTCGAGGGTCTGTCGTCTAACGGTAGGACGATGCTTCGGGGGGATGATCCACGGTTCGAGTCCGTGGCGGACCCTTTCATCGACTGCAGAAACGGCCAACTCTGTTGACCGTCGTAGCCATATCGAAAGAAACCCTGGAGTGGTGTGGGAGTGGTGTGAGACATGCGAGACTTCGGAGCAGAAGGACGGTTAGCTTCCATCATGTCTCGTAAATGACTGATTTTCCTAGAGAAACTTGGTAGCGGAGGAGGGATTTGAACCCCCGACACAAGGATTATGATTCCTCTGCTCTAACCAACTGAGCTACTCCGCCCCGCCTGCGGTCCGCCAAGGCGCTTGACTGCGCCGGAGGCGGGTGCCCCGTCGAGGTTGGACGGATATAGAGGTGTGGCCGCGAGGCTGTCAAGCGGCTCGTTCATCTTCCTTGGCGGGCTGTGCAAGATTGTCGGCGTCAAGGTGCGCCAACGGCCTGCGTCGCCCTATTCCGATCCGGGGGGTTGAGTTCGCGCGCGTGCATGGCTATGTGTCGCCTGACTTTTCCGGGCAAGCAGAACATGGCGCCACGCATAGCAGTCCTCGGGTGTGGATACTGGGGCAGCAATCATATCCGAACTCTCGACAAGCTCGGTGTTCTGCATGCCGTTTCCGACGCCAACAGGGCGCGCGCCGAGGGTTTTGCCAGCGAGCATGATTGCGAGGCGATCGCGCCGGATGACCTGTTCGAGCGCAGGGATGTCGATGCCATCGTGATGGCGCTGCCGCCGCAGCTTCATGCCCAGAGCGCCATCCGCGCGGTGGAGGCCGGCAAGGACGTGTTGGTGGAAAAGCCGATCGCACTCAACGTTCCCGACGCCGAGAAATCGGTCGCCGCGGCCAAGGCGCACGACCGCATCTTCATGGTCGGTCATGTCCTGCGCTTTCATCCGGCCTTCGAAAAGCTGAAGGAACTGATCGACGCGGGCGAGCTCGGCGAGGTCAAATACATCCATTCGCATCGGCTGGGGCTCGGCAAGTTCCACACCGAAAACGACGCGTTGTGGGATCTCGCGCCGCACGACCTGTCGATGATTCTCGCCATCACCGGCTCCGCGCCGGTCGAGATCCGAGGCGAGGGTGCGGCGCTGCTCGACAATCTCAGTGACTTCGCGCATCTGCACATGCGGTTTGCCGACGGTGTTCGCAGCCATCTGTTTGCCTCGCGGCTCAATCCTTATCGCGAGCGCCGCCTGACGGTGGTCGGCACGCGCGCCATGGCCGTCTTCGATGACGTGGAGCCGTGGGAGCGCAAGCTGGCCGTCTACCGCCATGCGGTCTGGCAAGACAGCGGCCAATGGGCCTTTACCGCCAATGAGCCGAGCTATGTTGAGGTGGCCCAGGGCATGCCGCTGACGCGCGAACTGGAGCACTTCATCCACTGCATCGAGACTCGCGAAACGCCGCGCACCAGCGGCGAGGAAGCGATCACGGTGCTGCGCATCCTGACGGCAGGCTCGGTCAACCATGATTGAGTTGGCAGCGCGGTAGCGTTGCCGACAGGATCACCACCCGTTACATGGCGCCGATGTGATTGATCGCATGACGGCTGGCGCGGGCGGTGCAAAAACCATATTTCAACCGGTGGGTTAACGCAGCCATATCGTTCAGCGGTCCGGCTCAGCTTGGGGAAGACATGCAGTTCATCGACCTTGGCGCGCAGCGCGCGCGCATCGCAGATCGGATCGAGGCCGCCATCGCGCGCGTCGTGACGGAAGGCAAATACATACTGGGCCCGGAGGTCGCGCGCTTCGAGGAGCAGATAGCAGACTATGTCGGCGTCAAGCATGTGGTGGCCTGCGCCAACGGAACGGATGCGCTTTTGCTGCCGCTTCTGGCTTCCGGCATCGGCCCGGGCGACGCGGTGTTCTGCCCGAGTTTCACCTTCGCCGCGACGGCGGAGGTTGTGGCGCTCGCCAGGGCGGAGCCGGTCTTCGTCGACATCGACCCTGACAGCTACAACCTCTCGGTCGCCTCGCTGGAGGCGGCCATCGCCTTGGTCAAGGCCGAAGGCCGGCTCAAGCCGAAGGCCATCATCCCGGTCGACCTGTTCGGCCTGGCTGCCGATTACGCGGCACTGGAGGCGATCGCCGAGCGGGAAGGGCTGATGATCATCGAGGATGCCGCCCAGGCGATCGGCGGCAAGACGGGCGGCCGCATGTGCGGCTCCTTTGGCAAGGTTGGCTCGACAAGCTTTTATCCGGCCAAGCCGCTCGGCTGCTATGGCGACGGCGGCGCGATGTTCACCAATGATGGCGAATTTGCCGAACGGCTGCGCTCCTTCGCCTTCCATGGCAAGGGAGAAAGCCAGTACGACAACATCCATATCGGTCTCAATTCGCGCCTCGATACGATCCAGGCGGCGATCCTGATCGAGAAGCTGGCGATCCTGGAAGAAGAGATGGAGGCCCGTCAGGAGGTGGCGGCGCGTTATGGCGAGGGCCTTGGCGACCTGGTCAAGACCCCGGCCGTCCCGTCAGGCGACCGCTCGGCCTGGGCGCAGTACGCGATCGAGACGTCGCACCGCGACGGTCTCAAGGCGCACTTGCAGGAAAAGGGAATTCCAAGCGTCATCTACTACGTCAAGCCGCTGCATCTGCAGGTGGCCTATGAGAGGTTCCCGCGCGCTCCGGAAGGGCTGCCTGTCTCGGAAACGGTACCGCAGCATATCCTGTGCCTGCCGATGCACCCCTATCTGACACCGTCCGACCAGGACCGCATCATTGAGGCCGTGCGTGAGTTCATCGAAAAGCAGGGCGCGCAGCAGTCGGTTGCCGGATAGCCCCTACGGGCTTCCGGGATGACGTGAAGGTGTGGCTTCCGGGATGCGAAACGACGGCCCGGCTCAGCCGGTCGCGAGCGCCGGCTGGCTCTTCAGCTTTTCAAGCATCGCCTCGGCCTCGCGGTCGCGCTCCGAGCGCTCGATGAAGCCGCCGCCGAAGACGCGCGCGTCCTCGCCGGCATTCGAATAGAGCACGCAGGCCTGTCCCGGCGCGACGCCAGCCTCGCCGTCGGCCAGTTCGACGCGCACGCGACCTCCGTCATTGTGCAGGCTCGCCGGCTGCGGGGGCCGGGTTGATCGGACCTTGGCATAGAGCTCCAGCCCTTCGGCGGGGATGTCGGACAGGGCCATGTCGCCCAGCCAGTTGAAGTCGCGCAGGAACACGCGCCGCGTTGCAAGCGCCTCGCGCGGACCGACGATGACACGCCCGCCTTCGGCGTCCAGATGCACGACGTAGAGAGGTTCGCCAGTGGCGATGCCGATGCCGCGGCGCTGGCCGATCGTGTAGTGCATGATGCCGTCATGGCGGCCGAGCTTGCGTCCGTCGATGTGGACGATGTCGCCGGCGGTAGCCGCATTCGGCCTGAGCTTGGTGATGATGTCGGAATACTTGCCCTGCGGGACGAAGCAGATGTCCTGGCTGTCCTGCTTGGTGGCGACCGACAGCCCCATCGAATGGGCGATCTCGCGAACCCTGGCCTTCGGCAGTCCGCCGAGGGGAAAGCGCAGATAGTCGATCTGCGCCTGGGTGGTGGCGAAGAGGAAGTAGCTCTGGTCGCGATCGGCGTCCACGGGGCGATACAGGGCCCGATGCGCGCCGTTGGGCCGCGACCGGATATAATGACCGGTGGCGAGCGCATCGGCGCCAAGCTCCTGCGCGGTGACAAGCAGATCGGCAAACTTGACCGTCTGGTTGCAGGCCACGCAGGGGATCGGTGTCTCGCCGGCCACATAGCTTTCGGCGAAGGGATTGATTACCGCTTCGCGGAACCGCTTCTCGTAGTTGAGAACGTAGTGCGGAATGCCCAGCGTCTCGGCCACCCGACGCGCATCCTCGATGTCGCGGCCCGCGCAGCATGACCCCGCGCGATGCACGGCAGCCCCATGGTCGTAGAGCTGCAACGTAACGCCGACGACGTCATAGCCCTCCTGGCTGAGGAGGCCCGCAACGACGGAGGAATCCACGCCGCCCGACATCGCTACCACGATGCGCGTGTCTTCGGGACGTCCGGGGAGGTCGAGACTGTTCATTGCTCGCAACTTCGATCGCTGTTGTTGATCCGGCCCATATCCCATGTCGGGCCGGTAATGCCAATGCTTCGTGGACCTAAGATAGGTCATGCGTCAGCGCTTCGCCAGCCGTCACCGGCTCGGGCCTGTTCGACAGTGCGCCGCCAGGCTGTTGCAGCCGATCGGTATGTCGAATTTTAGCGAGTCTCGAATCGTTACGGAGTGCTTACCGGCAGTTTAGACATTTTTTAAAGCTGTCGGATTAGCTTTGCCTTGTTCTAGTGCATGTGTGTGGGTGCTGAGTAGAGAGTAAGATGACCGAATTGGTTCGACCGCGCGTCAAATATGTCATCGGCCCGGACGGCAGTCCGCTGACGGTTGCCGATCTCCCGCCCACAAATACGCGGCGCTGGGTCATCCGGCGCAAGGCCGAAGTCGTGGCCGCGGTGCGCGGTGGCCTCCTCAGCCTCGAGGAGGCATGCCAGCGCTACAAACTCACCGTGGAAGAATTCCTTTCTTGGCAGTCATCGATTGACGAGCACGGGCTGGCCGGGTTGCGAACGACACGCATCCAGCAATATCGCCACTGATGCCGGCGCGTCCGCTTGGACGCACAAGCCGTACAGGGACTTCTCGGCGACAATTCGGACTTTGAGGATCGGCCCGCTATCGGGCCGATGCGCGATTGGCGCAGCCTTGTATCTCGGATCGTCGCATAGATGGCGGCGTCGCGCGGCCCGCATACAGCCAATCCGAAAGGGGCTGCGCGTCCGGCTCACCGGAACGACGGCTGAACGGAGATCGTAACGCTGGACGCGCCGAGACGCTGAACCTGCCCGCAACGCACGAAGCATTTTGCAGCATGCATGAAGGTGGGGCAGGGCGCTGCCGGGCTGGGCCAGACATGTCCCGCTCAAACAGAACTGAGTAGGCGCTGTGGGCAAGTGAAACGGCCGGAGAATCGCTTGCGATCTCCGGCCGCCATCTGCTGGCTGATTTCGGATTGCTTGAAATTGCGCCGCGGGCGGCTTCGAGCAGTGTCAGCCGGTCATTGCCCGGCGCATTTCCACGTCGTTGTCACGCACGCGCCCGTCTCGGCTTTCGAGCTGCTCTGCCTTCTGCAATTCAAGCTCGGATTCGGCAAGGGACGCCTCGGCGGCGGCCTTCTGCTGCATCAGCTCGTCGCGCGAATTGTTCAGATTGTCGCGGCGCTGGCGTGCGGCCTTGGCGAAAGTCGGGTAGGCAAAATGATTGACGTCGGTGATGCCCGATTTCTGTTCCTCGATCTGGATCTGGGCGTCGAGTTCCCCTGCCATGCGATCGAACTCGGCAATCATCTGATCGAGTTGCAGCAGCTGGCGGCGCTTCTCGTTCACCTGGAACTGCTTCAGCCGGACGAGATTCTCACGTGCCTTCATGGACCCACTACTCCCGATGCATACGCCGAACCTTCGGTTCGAAACATCACTTTCCAAAATGCTCACTGGCGGCGCGCATTCGGAAACGAACCCCTAATGTTTGCCGTCGCCGGTAACCATTCGTTTACGCGCATTGTTAATCATAGGGGCGAGGGCTTAAGGCCGGGTAAAAATATCGAGACAGATGCGACCTATCTGCAAGAGTGGATTCGAATGAGTCTCTTACACCCGTTTCTTAAGCCAGAGAGTTAAGAAATTCATTCATTGAATCTCCTTAGGATTCAAATGGATATGTCGATTTGTTGAATGGCTCTATGACGCTTGCCAAGCGGAATCAGATTCTGTTAACCAATTGCTGGCAACCTGTGATTCAGGTAATGGATGCTGCGGGGCAGGTTTGTTGGCGCGTCCGGGCCGGTCGCAGAGAAGGGGAAAGAGATGCGTGTCCTGCTTATTGAAGACGACGGTGCCACGGCACAAAGCATCGAATTGATGCTGAAGTCGGAGAGTTTCAATGTCTACATGACGGATCTCGGCGAAGAGGGTGTCGATCTCGGCAAGCTCTACGACTACGATATCATCCTCCTGGATCTGAACCTGCCCGACATGTCGGGATACGAGGTCCTGCGGACGCTTCGTCTGTCGAAGGTCAAGACGCCGATCCTGATCCTGTCGGGCATGGCCGGCATCGAGGACAAGGTGCGCGGTCTCGGGTTCGGCGCCGACGACTACATGACCAAGCCGTTCCACAAGGACGAACTGGTGGCGCGAATTCACGCCATTGTCCGGCGTTCCAAGGGGCATGCCCAGTCGATCATCACCACCGGCGATCTTGTGGTCAATCTCGACGCCAAGACGGTCGAGGTCGGTGGGCAGCGCGTGCATCTGACCGGCAAGGAGTATCAGATGCTGGAACTCCTTTCGCTGCGCAAGGGCACGACGCTGACCAAGGAGATGTTCCTCAATCATCTCTACGGTGGCATGGACGAGCCGGAACTGAAGATCATCGACGTCTTCATCTGCAAGCTGAGAAAGAAGCTCGATGCCGCCTCGGGCGGGCAGAACTTCATCGAAACCGTCTGGGGCCGCGGCTACGTGCTGCGCGAGCCCGAGGAAATTCGCGTCAGCGCATGATCCAACGCACCGCCGGGCAGCCGCAATCGGCTGATCCGGGCGGACTGCAGCAATACGCAGTTTTCAAGCGAAAGCCCGGTCGTTCTGGCCGGGCTTTGCTTTTTCTGCGGCTGGTGAGGATCAGGCCGCGGCCTGCAACTCGCGGAACCGGTCCATCAGTTGCTCCCGGTTGAAGGGCTTGAGCATGTATCCCTGAGCGCCGGCGCGCTTGGTGCGCATGATTGCGCCGATGTCGAACTCGAGGATGGAGACCAGGATCCGTACGTTCTGGTTGCCGGGCATGGCCCGCACCGATCGAATGAAGTCCGTGGTGGCCATGTCCGGCAGGTCGCCGTCGACCAGGATCGTATCCGGCATCTCGGTGGCGCAGATATTCAGTGCGTCCGTACCGTTGCTGGCTTCCACGACAACCATCTCCGGACTGCCGAGAATCCGTTTGACGACCTTCCTGATGATGCTTGAATCATCAACGACCATGCAGCGTTTCATACTCTCTTACCCCGTGTTTCCGCTTGCTTTGTCCCCTGCAAGCGGGTGTCCCACGGCAAGAATAGGCACACAGTGTGAAAGAAACGGCAAAGAGCGCGTCTAAAATTTTCGAGAATTGCGAACCATCGCCACAAGGCGAAGGGAGCGCCGTTCCGTAAGAAGGGTCGCCCGCGATGTCCCTGCTTCGAAAACGTCGAGCGGCCGGCTACTCGCCGAGGCTGGCCTTGAGCGTGATTTCTTCCGCACCCGCCCTGATGCTGATTCCCATGCCCGTCTCACGGGCCAGAAGCAATGTGTAGTAGGGCTGGATGGCGTGGGCGTCGATCGCCTCCTCGGGCCTGTTGCCGCTGTGCAACTCGAGGAATTTCGGCGGAACGCGGACCATGGGGCCGGTCGCCGTCAAGGTGAAGACGGGCTGGCCTTCGAGATTTTCGAGTTCGACCCTGATGCTGCCGCCGCGCGGGATCGCACCTGCCGCCACAAGCAGCAGGTTCAACAGGAGCTTGACCTGGTTCTTGGGCAGCAGGGCGCGTGCGCCGTGCCATTCCAGATTGGGTTTTTCATTGGCGAAATAGGCCGCGGCAACCGAGGCTGCGTCGCCGGTATCGATCTGCATGCCGGCAGAACCAGCCGCTCCGAAGGCGATGCGGGCGAATTGCAGCCGTGCCGAGGCGCTGCGCGCGCTCGCCCTGATCAGCATCATGGCGTCTTCGTCCGCGCCGCCCTCGTCGAGCAGTTCCAGCCCGTTGTTGATCGCACCGACGGGAGAGATGATGTCGTGACATACGCGGCTGCACAGAAGTGCTGCAAGGTCGGGTGCTGAAAGTGTAAACAGTTCGGCCATCGCCAATGATCTCCCGCGTGCGTCAGGCATATGCTTCAAGAACAAGGGAAGCCGCGGCGACGAATCATCCGGATACCCCCTCGTCGTTTCGTGGCACAAGCGTGGATACGTCGCAAGAAAACGCGGGCCCGTGGGGCCGCGCAAGCCTGCCTGCGCCATGTTCGTGCCGGTCTTTAATGGTTGAAAAACCATTACGGAATAGTTTCGAATCGAATCAGTCAGGCGGTCGCCAAGAGCCGCCGGTCTTGTTTAGCGGAGGCGCCGGCAGGGCCGCTCACACAACGAGAGTGGAAGAGATGAACCCTTTCAAAATCCTTGATGCGGCCACACGGCTGATCGCTGCAATGTCGATTGTCATCATCGCGTTCACTGCGCCGGCGCAAACGGCGACAGCGGACAATGGCTATACAGCGCAGGAAATCGTGGACGCTGGCCACAACTTCTTCGGTGCGACGTCCGGCGGTCTGGCGACGGCAATCGAACAGATCTTCTCCAGCTACGGCCTTCCCAACGGATACATTCTCGGTGAAGAGGGGTCGGGCGCCTTCGTCGGCGGCCTGACCTATGGCGAAGGCACTTTGTACACCAAGAACGCCGGAGACCATTCGTTGTTCTGGCAGGGGCCATCGATCGGCTGGGATTTCGGTGGTCAGGGATCGCGCCTGATGATCCTCGTCTACAACCTGCAGAGCGTCGACGGTGTCTATCGTCGCTTCGGCGGCGTTGCGGGCTCCGCCTATCTCGTTGCCGGGGTCGGCTTCAACGTGCTGAAGAACAATGATGTTCTGCTTGTGCCGGTGCGTACAGGCGTGGGCGCGCGACTCGGGGTCAATGTCGGTTATCTCAAGCTGACGCCGCAGCCGACCTGGAACCCTTTCTGAGGCCAGCGACCGTCTTTCGTCTCGGGAGCAGCGGGCCGCCCGGTGCTCCCGAAAACGGGTGCTGCTTAACCTTAATGCGTTGTAAAGCATCGCAGCTGTGGAAAAGATGTGTCGACATGGCACAATAGGGTGCCTGCGATACGTCCTCCCTGACTACGGGAACAACTGCGGTGATCGAGTTCGTCCTCATATTTCTTCTGGGTTTCTGTTGCGCTGCGTTTCTGGCCCTGCTGGTGGCGCCTGCCATCTGGCGGCGCGCTGTCTTGCTGACGCGAGAGCGCATCGAAGCAACCGTGCCGCTCACGGTCGGCGAACTGAGGGCGGAGAAGGATCGTCTGCGCGCCGAGCATGCCATGGAAGTCCGGCGCATTGAAATCGAGCTGAAGGCGGTGCGCGAGAAGGCAGCCCGCCAGGAGGCAGAAATCGCGCGCAAGCAGGAAGCGATCCGTCGTCTGACCGAGGACCTGGAGCAGACGGTGGGATTGAGGATCGAGCAACAATCGGTCGACGCGCGCTACCAGGCTGAACTCGACGCCCGTGACGAGGAGATTGCGCGCCTGACGCATCAACTCGACCAGGCGGAAGCCCTGTCGCATCAGCGCAAGTCGGAACTCGACAGGCTCAATCGTCTGCATGAGCAGTCAAGTCTGGATTCCAGCGATCGTCAGATCGAGCTTGCGGCGCGCGAAAGCGAGATATCCGGACTGGAAACAGAACTTGCCAGCTTGCGTTCAAGGCGCAAGGAGATGGAGCGTCGTTTCGCAGAAGCGGAAGCAGCAACAAGGACCGTCGAGGCCGCTTTGCGGGTCGAGCGGGATCGGGCGGATTCGCTGGAACGTCGCAATGAACGCCTGCTGTCGACGATATCGGATCTCGAGGACAAGATGGAACGCAAGGAAAAGGAAGTGGCCCCGCCGCGCGAGGCAGCTGGAGAAACGCCAGTCCAGGTGCTTTCAAGCGGGGCAAGCCATCTGGACGAAAGGCTGAACAAGCTCTTGAACGACAAGGCGCAGCTGCAGCAGGAGATTGGCGCGCTAAGCGTCGCACCGGCTGACGATCAGGCAAACCAGGCAGAAGAAGCGGTTCTGCGTGACAGAATCGCTGGCCTTGCCGCCGAAGTCGTCCATCTGGCGGCCACCCTCGACGGGGCGGATTCGCCCATTCACGAGCTGCTTGCCGAGGGGCGGGCCTCGGAAATGGCCACCGGCCGGTCTGGCAGGCCGAGTCTGGCGGAGAGGGTGCGTGCACTGGTCGAGGCCGACGCGGGGCGCTGATCGATCGCCTTTTTCATCGCGGCGTCGCCGCCCGCGTGAACGATGCAGGTGTCAGGGCCTGTTGGCTGAATACTGCGAGCGCGCTCTCGCGACCGGGTTTGGCCGTGACCGGATCAGAGCGAAGGATGCATGGGAATTCGTCGCGAATGCATCATCATTTTCAGCGCGGCCACAATCGATGCAGGGCAATGGCGGAGGCTGCCGCAACGTTGAGGCTGTCGAAACTGTCTGACATGGCGATACGCGCCGTCTTCATCCTTGCCATCACAGATGGTGGCAACCCCGGTCCTTCGCTGCCCAGATAAACGGCAGTGGGACCGTCGCGTCTGATCTGCGCGATGTCGATATCGCCGCCTGGCGTGAGCGCATACTGCGTGAAGCCACGGCGATCGAGCAGGTCGACAAGGTCGCCGGTCGTCCAGTTCCGTGCAAAGGGCACTTTCAGGGCAGCCCCCACTGAGACGCGGATAGCCTTGCGGTACAACGGATCGCAGGACGTCTCGTCGAGCAGAACGGCATCGGCTTCGAAGGCGGCAGCATTGCGGAATATGGCGCCGACATTGTCATGGTTGGCGATACCGACCAGCACGACGACCAGCGGACGATCATCCAATGTGTCCAGGAGGGCAGCCGGATCGTCTTCGGCGTTGCGTAGGCCGATCGCCAGTACGCCGCGGTGGACATGGAAGCCGGCAAGGCTGTCCATCACCTTGGAGGCGACGCAATAGATAGGAACGCTCTCGGGTACCGCGGCGATGAGGTCCTGTGCGCCGGCTATGCGGTTTTCCAGCAGAAGGACGGATTCTGTCCTGAAGCGGCTGCCGTGAAACAGAACGTTGAGAACCACCTTTCCCTCGGCGATGAATCGGCCCTGCCGCCCAACGAGATCGCGTTCGCGAATGTCTCGATAGGCGGCCAGCCGGGGGTCCGACTGGTCGGTGATCCTGATCAGTGGCCTCAACTGGATGCCTTCCTTGGTGCATGATGCGTGCGGGAGATCGGCGCGGATGACGTTGTTTTCTACCCCCGACATAGGCGATCTGTCTCCTGCCGTCACGCGCGACGGCGGCGACTTCCGTATCTGCGCCAGCCTATTTGCCGTTCACGAATATCTGGTCGAGCGTGTCGAACAGGCGATGCACGTCCTTCGACTTGCACGAATAATAGATCGTCTGCTTGTCCCTTCGGGTCTGGACGAGGCCAAGCCCGCGCAACCGGGCAAGGTGCTGCGACAGCGCCGACTGGCTCAGTCCGACGCGCTCTGCAATCGTTCCGACGGGTAGTTCCTGGCTGAGGATTTCACAGATGATCTGGATGCGTTTGCTGTTGGCAAATGCAGTGAGGAATAAAGCGGCATTATCGGCCTTTTTTGCCAGACGTGCTTGCACGGTACCGCCTCCCATCAGCGGGTTGACACGTCCCCCCGCAGAGAAGGTGCGTGGCGGTTTGGCGCAGCACCTTCCTGTACCAGCTATATTAGTCCAGTTTGAACTTCTGTGAAAGCACCACGTCGATTATTTTGTGCCGAATAAGAACTTACTTATCCAATGCGGCCCGCGCCGTACGCGCCATTTCGACGAGCGCGTGGCGCATCGAGACCGCATCCGCGAGTGGTTCGGGGAAGAAGATGCGGCGTGCCTCGTCGCCTGCCGCGATGTCGATGCCTTCGGCATCGATGCCGGTCAGCTTCCAGTCGGCCTCCCGCGCTCCGGCGAAATGCGCCGCATAGAGACGCACGGCGTCGCCGTGATCGGCATTCATGTGGTCGATTGCCGACTGCTCGGCAGTCGCCAGCGTTTCGTTGACCGAGCTCGAACTCAAGAGATCGCCGCGTTCGAGAGCGTAGGCCTTGCCGAAACCGCCGTTGAGGCTTGCCCGCTGCGGCTCGAGCCGAAAGAGGCAGAAATCCGGGAAATCGACATAGAGCTTCGCCTTGGGATGGCGATTGAGAAAGCGGCGGCGGGCCCGCTCGTGGTCGGCCGAGGCGCGTTCGAGCTTTTTGGCCTCACAGACGAGCGTGATGCGGGGGTGGGCGAGAGGGTCGCCGCGCCCCGGTTCACCCAGCAGCAATGAGCAGCGCCCATCGGCTTCCAGTCCGCCGGTGTGGGCTGAAAGCGCGGACACCAGGATAAGGGGCGCGCCATCCATGTCCGTTGCCGTCGCCACCCTGCTGGCGAGCGGGACGCCTGTCTCGGGGTCCAGCACGGCCAGTGCTCCGTAGCGCGCCGTACGAACGAGTGTCTTGGCCAAGCGGACCGCCTCGCCATCCGTCTCTCGCAGCACGTCCTTCTTTTCGGCGCCCATCGTAAACTGTCCCTTCTGAACCGGTTTCAGGGATCCGCTAATGTCCGATGATGCCCTGCTTGGCAAGCGCCGTCACTTGGTCGTCGTCGATGCCGAAGAATGTGAGGGCCTCGTTGGTCGCGTCTGGCCCCGTTACGGCCGACGAAGCCATCCGGGAGGGGGTGCGCGAAAACCGCGGGGCGGGCTGCGGACGCGTCATCGCACCTGTCGAGGCAAATGTTTGCCGCGAACGGTTGTGTGCATGGCCGGGCGCTTCGGTCAGCGACAGGACCGGGGCGACACATGCATCCGTCTCGGCAAACAACTCGGCCCATTCGTCGCGGGGCTTTTCCGCGATCCGGGCGGCGATGGCGGCGCGCAGGGCCGGCCAGGATTGCCTGTCGTACTGGGCGGTGACGAATGCCTCGTCGAGTGGGAGGAGACGGGCAAACTCTGCGAAGAACTGCGGCTCCAGGCAGGCGACGGCCACGTGCTTTGCGTCCGCCGTTTCGTAGGTGTCATAAAAGGGACAGCCGGAGTCCAGCAGGTTGCAACCGCGCTGGTCGCGCCAGATGCCGGCGGCCATGAAGGCGAAGAAGGGTGCGCCGAGCATGGCAGCCCCGTCGACCATCGCCGCGTCGACCACCTGACCCTTACCAGACCGGCTGCGTTCGAACAGGGCGGCCAGCACGCCGGCGATCAGAAACATGGTGCCGCCTCCGTAGTCGGCAGCCAGGTTGAGCGGAGGCAAGGGCTTGCCGTCCTTCGCTCCGATGGCGTGCAGGATGCCGGAATGGGCCAGATAGGTGAGATCGTGACCGGCGCGATTGGCAAGCGGCCCCTCCTGACCGAACCCGGTCATCCGGCCGTAGACGAGGCCCGGATTTCGAGCCTGGACCGCATCCGGCCCGAGCCCGAGCCTTTCCATCACTCCCGGGCGAAATCCCTCGAGGAGCACGTCGGCGTTTTCGCAAAGCCGCAGCAGGAATTCGGGACCTTCCGGACGCTTCAGGTCGAGTTTCACGGTGTGACGACCGTGGCGGTCGAGGTCGAACGCCGGGGCGATGTCGAGAAATGGCCGGGAGGAGGAAAGACGTTCGACGCGCAGCACCGTGGCGCCCATTTCGGCCAGCATGAGGCCGGTCAGAGGCACGGGTCCAAGGCCAGCCATCTCGATGATCCTCAGACCCGTGAGCGGGCCCGAGCGTTTCTCCTCCTCCATCCGCGCAGTGCCTAGCGTGGCGCCATGCGGATCGCGCCGTCGAGACGGATGGTCTCGCCGTTCAGCATCTGGTTGTCCACGATGTGGCAGGCGAGGGCGGCATATTCGGACGGTTCGCCGAGCCGGGGCGGGAAGGGGACCTGCTGGCCGAGCGAGATCTGTGCTTCCTCGGGCAGCCCCGCCATCATCGGAGTCTTGAAGATGCCCGGTGCGATGGTGCAGACACGGATGCCCGAGCGTGAGAGATCACGCGCCACCGGCAGCGTCATTCCGACGACGCCGCCCTTGGAAGACGAATAGGCGACCTGTCCGACCTGACCGTCATAGGCGGCCACCGATGCCGTGTTGATGATCACACCACGTTCGCCGCCGTCCAGCGGTTCCGACTTCTCGCAGCGCACGGCGAAGAGGCGGATCATGTTGAACGTACCGACGAGATTGACCTCGATCACCTTCTTGTAGAGATCGAGCGGATGAGCGCCGTCCTTGCTCGTGGTTTTCATGGCGATGGCGATGCCGGCGCAATTGACCAGAATGCGCGGCTCGCCAAGCTTCGCAGCAACCTCGGCAATCGCTGCCTCGGCGTTCTCGGCGCTCGACACGTCGCACTTGACCGCAATGCCGCCAATGTCGGCTGCAACGGCCTCTGCCCGTTCCATGCCGACATCGAGCAGCGCGACCTTCGCGCCCCTCTCAGCCAGCGCCCGAGCCGTCGCTTCGCCGAGACCCGAGCCGCCGCCGGTGACGATCGCGACCTGTCCGGATGGATTCATGTAGGGTACCTCCCAAATAATGTTATGAGATAGAACAATTCCGCATCATCGTAGCGGCAGACCGGTCATGCGCGCAAGATGGCAACACGTGCACCGAGAACTTCCTGCACGCACAGGAATGCCGGACTGAGCGGGATGTCGGATCCTCAAAGGGCGAACGCGCGCTAACGCCGCAGCACCGAGCCCAGAACGTCCCTGATCCCGATCGCGCCCAGAAACCGTGACTGTTCGTCGAACACGGCCACCGGTGCGGTCTGGGAGCGATGCATCGCCAGCATGACCGTCTTGAGTGGCGTTCCTGACTGGGCCCAGAACACGGTCGGCTCGCTCGGCGCGACATCCGTCATGTCGTCGCATGAAGCCCAGGCGGCCGGCTTGCCGTTGCGTTCCGCGCCGATGACCAGGAAATTCTCGTCCAGCCGAAAGCGCGTCGTCTTTCGCAGGTCGAGCCACACCCAGCCGTCCTCGTCGTGGTCGAGATCGCGGCGGTCGCGCATGATGTTCCAGGCCGTGAGCACCGAAAGCGGATTCACGTTGGAGATGAAATCGCGCACATAGTCGTTGGCAGGTTCCAGAACGATCTCCTCCGGTGTGCCCGACTGCACGATGTAGCCGCCCTCCATGATGGTAATGCGGTTGCCGATCTTCAGCGCCTCTTCCAGATCGTGGCTGACGAAAAGGATCGTCTTCTTCAGGTCGGCCTGCAATTGCAGCAACTCGTCCTGCAGCTTGGTCCGGATCAGCGGATCGAGCGCGGAGAACGGCTCGTCCATCAACAGGATGGGCGCCTCGGTGGCGAAGGCCCGGGCAAGGCCGACACGCTGCTGCATGCCGCCGGAAAGCTCATGGGCATATTTGTCTGCCCACTGGTCGAGATGGACGAGTTCGAGCTGCCTTGCGACGCGCTCCTTGCGCTGCTTTTCGGGAACGCCGGCCAGTTCGAGCCCGAAGCCGACATTTTCGGCCACTGTGCGCCAGGGCAGGAGGGCGAATTGCTGGAACACCATGGCGACGCATTCGCGGCGGATCCTGCGCAATTCCTTCTCGCCGCATGAAACGACGTCGGCCGACCAGTCCGCGTCATGAACGATGACCTCGCCGCGCGTTACCTTGTTGAGACCGTTGACGGCCCGCAGCAATGTCGACTTGCCGGACCCGGAGAGCCCCATGAGAACCGATATTTCGCCTTCCGCGACGGTCATCGAACAGTCGGCGCAACCCAGGACATTGCCGGTCTTTTCCAGGATTTCGTCGCGGCTTGCCCCCCGGTCGAGCAGGGCGAGTGCCTTTCCAGGCTCTTCGCCGAAGACGATGTCGACATTCTTGAACTCGACCGCCGGCTTCATTTGGCGTCTCCTCTGGAAACCCTGCTCATGCGGTCAAGAACGATGGCCAGTACGACGATCGCCAGGCCTGCTTCCAGTCCGAGGGGAATGTTGACCGTGTTCAATGCCCGCACCACCGGCTTGCCCAGTCCGTTGGCGCCGATCAGCGCGGCGATGACCACCATCGACAGGGACAGCATGATGCACTGGGTCAGTCCGGCCATGATCGAGGGCAGCGCGGCCGGCAGTTCCACCTTCCACAGCAATTGCCGCTTGGTGGCCCCGAAGGCCTGACCCGCTTCGAGCATTGGGGTGGGAACGGAGGTGATGCCGAGATAGGTCAATCGGATCGGGGCGGGGGCGGCGAAGATGACCGTGACGATCAGGCCGGGCGCGATGCCGAGGCCGAAGAGGATCAGCACCGGGATCAGATAGACGAATGTCGGCATGGTCTGCATCAAGTCGAGTATCGGCTGCAGAACGCGGTAGACCCTCGCATTGTGCGCCGCCCATATGCCGATGGGCACACCGATCGCCATCGAACAGGCGGCTGCGGCCACCACCAGCACGAGCGTCTCGACCGTTTCCTCCCACAGGTCCTGATTGATGATGAAGAGGAAACCGAGAAAGGCGGCAAGGCCGAGCTTCCATGATCTCTGCAGCCACCATGCCAAGGCGGCCACGACAGCGGCCAGCACGACGGGTGGCACGAACAGGAGAAAGTCGACCGTTCCGTCGAGAACGACCGCCAGGCTGTCGGCGATCGTGTCGAAGAACCATTCGAAATTCTCGGTCAGAAAGTCGAAGAACTGCTTGCCCCAACGGCCGATCGGAATCTTCGAATCGGCGATCCAGTTCGACACGGGATCCATTTCTCTTGCACTCCCCTCAATGCGAACGGCGGCCGGCGATGTCCCGCCGGCCGCCGCGCGTTCTCATCCGGACGGCTCGATTACAGACCGATGGCCGATTTCACCGCCGCCATAGCGTCGCCTCCGTCGAAGGTCGTTACGCCCGCGAGCCAGGGCTCCAGGGCCTCGGGATTCGATTTCAGCCATTCGGAGGCGGCATCCTCCGGATCCATGCCTTCATCGAGGATGGATCCCATGATCTCGTTCTCCATTTGCAGGGAGAAGACCAGATTGTTCAGGAACGTCCCGACATTGGGGCATTCCTCGGTGTAGCCCTTGCGCACGTTGGTGTGCACGGTGGCGCCGCCGTAGTTCGGCCCGAAGACGTCGTCGCCGCCTTCCAGATAGGCCATCTCGACATTGGCGTTCATCGGGTGCGGTTCCCAACCCAGGAATACGACGTCTTCCTTGTCGCCGACCGCCCGGGTGACGGCCGACAGCATGCCTGCTTCCGAACTCTCGACGAGTTCGAAGTCGCCAAGGCCGAACTGATTGTTGGCGATCATGTCGAGGATCAGACGGTTGCCGTCATTGCCGGCCTCGATACCGTAGATCTTCTCGTCGAGCTTGTCCTTGAACTTGGCGATGTCCGCAAAGGATTTCAGCCCGGCGTCATAGGTGTATTTCGGGACGGCAAGCGTATATTTGGCGCCTTCGAGGTTGGTCACCAGGGTTTCGACCGACCCGTCCTCGCGATAGGGCGCGATATCGGCCTCCATGGTCGGCATCCAGTTGCCGAGGAAGACGTCGATGTCGCCGCTCTTGAGCGAGGTGTAGGTCACGGGAACCGACAGGATCTCGACACTGGGCTCGTAGCCCAGCGCGTCCAGGATGACCGAAGCCGTGGCAGTCGTCGCGGTGATGTCCGTCCAGCCCACATCGGAGAACTTCACCTCCTTGCAACTTTCCGGATCAGCGGCAAAGGCCTGGCCACCCAGCGCCGAGGCCACGCCAAGCGCCAAGGCAACGGTCTGCAAACGGTTCATGGATCGTCTCCCGATTCTTTTTTTAGCGAGGGCCAGGCAGTCACACTGAAGGGGCTGGCACATGGTGCCATGAGCCAAACACCATTTGTCATTTGATTCAAGCACTTTGGTTCGAGCAGCCGTGACATGCAGAATGCCGACGGCATCTTGCTGCACTGATATTCGGCAGATTCTGGTGGATGTTGCAGCATTGTCTCTCCCCCGACGAATGCCGATGGGGTTACAGACGGATGTGATCAACCGCGCGATGCCATGGCCAAGCTCTATTTCCACTACGCCACGATGAATGCAGGCAAATCCACGATGTTGCTGCAGGCGTCCTACAATTACCGCGAGCGGGGCATGACGACGATGCTGTTCGTGGCCGGTCACTACCGCCGGCACGATCAGGGCTACATCTCCTCGCGCATCGGGCTGGAAAGCGACGCGGCCATGTTTCGCGACGGCGACGACCTGTTTGCACAGGTGGCCGAGCACCACGCGCATACGACGGTGCACTGCGTCTTCGTCGACGAAGCGCAGTTTCTCGACGACGAACAGGTGTGGCAACTTGCACGCATTGCCGACAGGCTCGGCATACCGGTGATGTGCTACGGGCTGAGAACCGATTTCCAGGGCAAGCTGTTCTCCGGCTCGCAAGCGCTGCTGGCGATCGCGGATGAACTGCGCGAGGTGCGAACAATCTGCCGCTGCGGGCGCAAGGCCACGATGGTGGTGCGTCTGGGGCCGGACGGAAAGGTCGCGAAGGAGGGCGATCAGGTGGCGATCGGCAAGGATGTATATGTCTCCCTGTGCCGACGTCACTGGGAGGAGGAAATGGGACGCTACCCGGCTGAGGACATGGTCGGTTTCGCACGCAGCTAGGCATGTCCCGCTCAAACGGGATCGCTTGCGCGGGATATATCCAAGGTATTGATTTGTCGTGAATATCTTTGCTCCAAACGTTTCCGATTGAAGCGAGTGCGCGCTCCGTATCGTTCGCTCCGTCTATGCAACGATTGTCGCGTTGCTCGGCATATGTCCGCCCGTGCTTTCAATCACCACCGTCGCTACCTATAGTTGGCACCAAGCCTTGCGCCCATGCGACGGGGTATTGCGGCATCAGGTTGTTGCGAAGCTCGGGACGGCATATGTCATGCACATGGCGGCGTTTCGGGCGCCTCCGAGGAATGGCAGTTTTGGAGAGGGACCCATGCTCGAACCGATCGTCGCCTTTGTTACGCAGGTGTTTCACTGGCTCGGTCGCGGGGTCGGTTTCATCGTCGGCATCCTGTTGTGGCCGTTCGCCTGGGTCGGGCGCTGGTATTGGCACCAGGGGTGGATACTGAAGGCCGCGTTGGGGGCCATCCTCATCGTGATTGTCGGCCTCTACGGCTACTTCGCCTACCAGACCCAGCATTGGGCGGGTTTCGATCCCGACTACGTCGCCAGATACTCCCTTGAAAGCCGCAACCTGTCCGCCGGCGAGCAGGTCTCGGCGGCTGCCGGCGGCGATGCGGCCCGGACCTGCGGCCGCTCTGCGATTGTCGACGTCACGGCCGATCTCATCGACATGAACGTCAATCAGAACGCCTGGATCTCATCGATGATCCTCTACAAGCTGGGGCTGTTCGGGCTCGACTGGGACGATACGCCCTTCTTCGACAACAAGGCGTCGTTCCAGCGCGGCGTCAATCAGGCGATCCGCAGAACATCCATCGAGCTCGTCGATACGCTCGGTCGAATTCGCGGCACCTCGCAGATCGACAACAATCTGCAGGATGCGCGCGGCAATATGCAATTTGACGAATATACTTGGTACTTCGGTCTCAATCCCTTTGGAGTGAAGACGCCCACGCCTGCGTTCTACCGCTCCGCTATCGAAGACCTGCGCGCATTCAACGACCGGCTGGAGCGATGCGACGCCGTGTTCGATGCGCGAGCCGACAACCTGATCGCATTCATCGACCGCATCGCATCCGATATCGGCTCGACCTCGGCAATCCTGCGCGAGAGGTCGGAGAACTACAATCTGGGCTGGTTCGACACGCGCGCAGATGACCGGTTCTGGTTTTCGTACGGCCAGCTCTACGGCTATTACGGCATTCTGCATGCGGCGGCGGCCGATTTCGAGGACGTGATCAAGCAGCGCTCGGTCGGGCCACTCTGGCAGATGACGGAACAGCAGTTCCGCGCCGCCCTCAACATTCAGCCCTTCATCATCTCGAACGGCAACGAGTCCGGCTGGCTGATGCCGACCCACCTCGCCACGATGGGCTTTTATGTGTTGCGCGCCCGTTCCAACCTGGTTGAACTGAGATCGGTGCTCGATCGCTGATCCCTGGACGATTGCTGGCGCGGCGAACGCGCCATCATTTCGGCACCAATGAGGTGCAATGCTGCTTTATTAAGAATTTTCAATATATTGTTCAGTTGCGGGCTTGTCAGTTGGACGACGTACAGGAATGGCAAAGACACCCAAAATCAATCCGCCGGAGCAGGAGCCGTCGGACGCCCAATACCAGGCCCACTGCCAGTTTGCACTTGAGCCTTCGGTGACGAAACTCTTGAAGATGGCACAGGACGCGGGCTGGGAACCACGCCAGGCTGCCTATGCGGTCATGGTTCTGGCCGCCAATTCGGTCAAGACGGATGAGACGCAATAGGCGGTTGAGCGGTGGTCGGGATCTGCGGCCCGGATGGCCGCGTTAAGCCGCGATTAGGAGCTATGCCGCACTATCCGTCCCGTGGCGGGCGGGCTCCGAGTCGGCTGTTGGATATCGATGTTGAAGAGCGCTTTGATCGCGTGTGCCGTTGTGTTGTCCGCCTCGAGCGTTGCCTTGGCCGAGACGTATCTGTGCGTCGGCCAGCTTTCCACCGGGTTCGAGTGGCGTGACGGCAACTGGCAGACCGGCGCGCGGAACGTGAGTGATCAGGTGTTCGTCGTGCAGCCTTCGACCGACAATGGGAACGGTTACACGATCACCCGTATCGGCGATCATGAGCCGGTCCATTACTGCCCCACGCTGACGCGGCCCGATGCGAGTATTCTTCTCATCTGCGGCGGGCTCGGAAATGGATTCACGTTCTCTTCCAAGACACTTCGCTTTCAGGAGAATTACGGGATCGGGTTCACCAATGGTGGGGACAGCAACGCCAACACGCCGCATCTCACCATCGGCAAGTGCGCCAGGCTCGAGTTGCGCGGAAGCGTGCAGTGACAGGCTGACCCGGCGGCCGATGTTGGCGGAAACCTGGCGCATGAAGCCGGTCTGTCGCAATCAATGCATCAGGAGGCCGCCACAGGACGGCAGACAAAGACTGAGCGCGATTTCATGATCGCTGGTTAGGTTTGGTTGCGCTCGGCGACCGTCGACAACATTCCGCATGGCACAGGGAGGGGTCCGTATGGCCGAAATGAAGACCGACATCGAGATTGCGCGCGCGGCCAGGAAGAAGCCGATCCAGGAGATCGGCGGCGCATTGGGCATTCCGCCAGAACATCTGCTGCCTTACGGGCATGACAAGGCGAAGGTGTCGGCCGAGTTCATCCGGTCACTCGAAGGACGAGACGACGGGAAACTGATCCTGGTCACGGCGATCAGTCCGACGCCGGCCGGGGAAGGCAAGACGACAACCACTGTCGGGCTTGGCGACGGGCTCAACCGGATCGGCCGAAAGGCCGCGGTCTGCATCCGCGAGGCCTCGCTGGGACCCTGTTTCGGGGTAAAAGGTGGTGCCGCAGGCGGCGGCCATGCGCAGGTCATTCCCATGGAGGACATGAACCTGCATTTCACGGGTGATTTCCACGCCATCACGTCCGCCCACAATCTCCTGTCGGCGATGATCGACAATCACATCTACTGGGGCAATGCACTCGATATCGACACCCGCCGCGTCGCGTGGCGGCGCGTCATGGACATGAACGACCGGGCGCTGCGTCAGATCGTCTGCTCGCTCGGCGGCGTGACCAACGGCTTTCCGCGTGAGGGCGGCTTCGACATCACGGTGGCTTCGGAGGTCATGGCCATCCTGTGCCTCGCCAGCGACCTGGCCGATCTGGAGCGAAGGCTCGGCGAGATCATCGTCGCCTACCGGCGCGACAAGACGCCCGTGTTCGCGCGCGACCTGAAGGCCGACGGCGCCATGGCGGTGTTGTTGAAGGATGCGTTGCAGCCCAATCTGGTGCAGACGCTGGAGAACAATCCGGCCTTCGTGCACGGCGGCCCGTTCGCCAACATCGCCCATGGCTGCAATTCGGTCATGGCCACGCGCACGGCACTGAAGCTGGCCGACTACGTGGTTACCGAGGCGGGTTTCGGAGCCGATCTCGGGGCAGAGAAATTCTTCGACATCAAGTGCCGCAAGGCCGGCCTCAAACCCGCGGCGGCGGTGATCGTCGCCACGGTGCGCGCCATGAAGATGCATGGCGGGGTACAGAAGGAGGATCTGGGGAACGAAAATGTCGAGGCGGTGAAGAAGGGATGCGCCAATCTCGGTCGCCATATCGAGAACGTGAAGCAATATGGCGTTCCCGCGGTCGTCGCGATCAATCATTTCGCCTCCGACACGCCGGCTGAGATCGAGGCCATCAAGGAGTATGTCGCATCCTTTGGCGAGGAGGCGGTCCTGTGCCGGCATTGGGCGGAGGGCTCGGCCGGCATCGAGGAACTGGCCCACGCGGTGGTCAGGATCGCCGAAGGCGGCGGGGCGCAGTTCTCTCCGCTCTATCCTGACGGCATGAAGCTGTTCGACAAGATCGATACGATCGTCAAGCGCATCTATCGTGGCTCGGAGGCCATCGCCGACAAGCCGGTGCGCGACCAGCTTCACCAGTGGGAGCATCAGGGATACGGCGATCTGCCGGTGTGCATGGCCAAGACGCAATATTCGTTCTCGACCGATCCGAGCCTGCGCGGCGCTCCCATCGGCCACGTCGTGCCGGTTCGCGAGGTGCGGTTGTCGGCTGGCGCCGGCTTCGTCGTTGCCATCTGCGGGGAGATCATGACCATGCCGGGTCTGCCGAAGGTTCCTTCCGCTGAGCGAATATTTCTCAATGAGGCCGGCCATATAGAAGGGCTATCCTAGCTGTCGTGACGGCGCCTCTGGCGAGACGCGCCCGAACGCTGGTCGCAATGTTGCCGTATCGATTCAGGAGGTTGAATTAAACATTTGATTTTATGACATTCTGGTAGACCATTGCCGTACTTTCAGAACTGCGTTGCGAGAGAGGAATCCACCTCATGATGCCGCGCTGGAAATGGCTGGCCCTGCTACTTTCGCGCCGCCTTTGGTTCAGGGCCAGCCTCATTTCTTTGCTTGCCGTGGCGGCCGCGTTGCTCGGCTTCTGGCTGGGACCGCATATCCCGTCCGAGGTCTCGACGCGCGTCGGGGCCGATTCGGTCGAAAGCATTCTCGGCATCATCGCCTCGAGCATGCTGGCGGTGACGACATTCTCGCTGTCGACGACGGTGGCGGCCTACACCGCGGCAACGAGCAATGTGACGCCACGTGCGACCAAGCTCCTGATCGAGGATACGACGACGCAGAATGTGCTGGCCACCTTCGTCGGCTCGTTCCTCTACAGCCTAGTCGCCATCATCACACTCTCCATGGACGCCTACGGGGACAACGGGCGGCTGATCCTGTTTGTGACGACCATCGTCGTCGTGCTGCTCATTGTTGTCACCCTTCTGCGCTGGATCGACTATCTCTTGCGTCTCGGGAGGGTGGGAGAGACCATCGACGCGGTCGAGAGGGCGACCATCCAGGCAATGAAGGCCTATCTGGCGAAGCCTCATCTGGGCGGTCAGCTTCTCGCTGATCGCGACACGGGCATACCTCCCGGCGGTCACCCGATCCTCGCGGACCGCATCGGCTACGTGCAGCGCATCGATGCCGCGACGATCGCGCGGTGCGCGCGTGCCTGGAAGGGGCACGTCTACATTGCGGTCCTGCCGGGCTCGTTTGTGGATGCGCAGCGCCCCCTTGCCTGGTGCTTCGGCTTCGATGCGGCAAGCGATCTGTCCGAAATCGAATCCGCCTTCATGATCGCGGACCAGCGCACATTTGATCAGGATCCGCGCTTCGGTCTCGTGGTGCTGGCCGAAATCGCCTCGCGTGCGCTTTCACCGGCGGTAAACGATCCTGGCACGGCAATCGACGTGATCGGTCGTGCGGTACGTGCGCTTACGATCTGGACGAAGATTGCCCGGTCCGCGGAGCCGGAGTTTCCGGAACTGTTCGTGCCGGGTCTGAAGGTGGATTCCCTGTTCGACGACATATTCTCGCCCATCGCCCGCGACGGGGCGGCGATGGTGGAAGTGGCCATGCGGCTCCAGAAGGCGCTGCAGGCACTTGCACGCATGGGCGATCCGACCTTCGCGGAAAATGCCCGGCGTCATGCGCAGCAGGCCCTTCGACGCTCGGAAGGGGAGATGCGTTTCGATGTCGATATCGAGCGTGTGCGCAAGGCGGCGGCCGGGCTGCTTGGATAGGCGCCATGTTCGACAGTCTCTTGCGGTTGCGTTCAATCGCGGCTATGGGAATTTCCATGCGCAACATGTCGAACGCACAGGCTTGGTGGTGGGGCTGCTAGAAGCGGCCTGACTTCGCACGTGCGCAAGAAACAGGATGATGGCCGCTTCGGATGTTCCGGGCGGCCTTTGTGTTTGGCCCGGCACGTCCGCTGGAAACAACGGAGAAGGCGATGACCGTGGAAGTGCTGGACAATGGAAGTGAACGGTTTGTGACTGCGGGCGGGGTGACGATCACGCGCCAGCGGATTGAAACCAACTATGACGGGGCCATCGAGGCCTATGTCGACGGATTGAATTCACGCCGCGGCGCGGTGTTTTCCTCCAATTACGAGTATCCGGGCCGCTACACCCGCTGGGACACAGCCACCATGAATCCGCCGGTGGTGATCTCCGCATCCGGTCGCTCCATGACGATCGAGGCGCTGAACGCGCGCGGCGAGCGGATGCTGCCCGCGATTGCCGGGGCGATCGGCGGGCTCGATGAGGTTGTCGTCGAAGAGAGGTCTGCGAACCGGATTGCGCTCAAAGTCGCAGAACCGGGCCGGGTCTTTGCCGAAGAGGAACGTTCGCGCGTGCCGTCCGCCTTCACGGTTCTGCGCGCCATCGTTTCACTGTTCCGGACGGATCACGATTCCAATCTCGGGCTCTACGGCGCCTTCGGCTACGATCTCGCCTTTCAGTTCGATCCGGTGAAACTGAAGCTGGAGCGTGCCGCCAACCAGCGCGACCTCGTGCTCTATCTGCCCGACGAAATCCTGGTCGTCGATCACCATGCCGCAAGGGCCTGGTTTGATCGGTATGAATTCTCGGGCGAGGGCTGGATGACGGCCGGTCTCGATCGCGACGGCGATGCCGAGCCGTTCAAGCCGTCCGAGCGCATACCGCCGCGCGGCGACCACGAACCGGGCGAATACGCCAACCTGGTGCGCAAGGCCATGCAGAGCTTCCGGCGCGGTGACCTGTTCGAGGTCGTGCCGGGGCAGATGTTCTACGAGCGCTGCGAGACGCAGCCCTCCGAGATCGCGCGGCGTCTGAAGACCATCAATCCCTCGCCCTATTCCTTCTTCATCAATCTGGGTGGCGGCGAATATCTGATCGGTGCATCGCCGGAAATGTTCGTGCGCGTTTCGGGACGCCGTGTTGAGACCTGTCCGATTTCCGGAACCATCAAACGCGGTGATGACGCGATTTCAGACTCGCAGCAGATTTTGAAGCTGTTGAACTCCAAGAAGGACGAGTCTGAGCTCACCATGTGCTCCGACGTCGACCGCAACGACAAGTCGCGGGTCTGCGAGCCAGGATCCGTGCGGGTCATCGGCCGCCGGCAGATCGAGATGTATTCGCGGCTTATCCACACGGTCGACCATATCGAGGGCCGATTGCGCGAAGACATGGACGCTTTCGACGCCTTCCTTTCCCATGCATGGGCGGTGACCGTCACCGGTGCGCCGAAACTGTGGGCCATGCGCTTCATCGAGGAGAACGAGAAGAGCCCGCGGCGCTGGTATGGCGGCGCAATCGGCATGGTGCATTTCAATGGCGACATGAACACCGGGCTGACGCTGCGCACGATCCGCATCGAGGACGGTATTGCCGAGGTGCGTGCCGGCGCGACGCTGCTTTATGATTCCGTCCCCGATGAAGAAGAGGCCGAAACGGAACTGAAGGCGGCGGCGATGCTTTCGGCCATCCGTGAAGCCGGAACCGACAACAAGGCGTCTATTCAGCGCGATGCTGCCCTCGTCGGTGAAGGTGTGAGGATCCTTCTCGTGGATCATGAAGACAGCTTCGTTCACACGCTTGCGAACTATTTTCGTCAGACCGGTGCGAGCGTTACCACGGTGCGCACGCCGGTAGCCGATGACGTGTTTGATCGAGTGTCGCCCGATCTCGTGGTGTTGTCGCCCGGACCGGGCAACCCAAAGGATTTCGACTGTGCGGCGACGATCGCGAAGGCGCGCAAACGCAACTTGCCGATCTTCGGCGTATGCCTTGGCCTGCAGGCCCTGGCGGAAGCCTATGGTGGCGAACTGCGGCAATTGCACATCCCCATGCACGGCAAGCCCTCGCGGATCCGCGTGACCAAACCAGGCGTCGTCTTTTCCGGTCTGCCCAAAGAGGTGACGGTCGGCCGCTATCACTCGATATTTGCCGACCCGGTGCGCCTGCCGGACGAATTTCTGGTGACCGCCGAGACCGAGGATGGAGTGATCATGGCCATCGAGCACCGCAAGGAACCGGTGGCGGCCGTGCAGTTCCATCCCGAGTCCATCATGACGCTCGGCCAGAATGCCGGCATGCGCATGATCGAGAACGTCGTGGCGCACCTGTCGCGCCGCAGCCGGGAAAAGGTGGCATGATGACGTATTTCACCGGCGCAGCGGTTTGGCCGCTGCAACCTGACGGACTTTCCAGGTGAAGAGCATGACGTCCAAGCAAACGATCCAGCGTCTGGCTGCCTGGTCGATCGTCGTTTCGCTCGCCGTGATGGGGCTGAAATTCGTCGCTTGGCGGCTGACGGGTTCAGTGGCGCTTTATTCAGACGCGCTGGAATCGATCGTAAACGTGATCGCCTCGGTTGCCGCACTTTGGGCCATCCGGGTCAGTCACATGCCGGCGGATGAAGACCACCCGCACGGTCACCACAAGGCGGAGTATTTCTCGGCTGTCGTGGAAGGCGTCCTGATCGTTTTCGCAAGCGTGATGATCTTCAACGAGGCCTGGTCGGCCTTGAGAGCGCCGCGTGTCATCGAACAGCCTGTGCTCGGTCTTGCCATCAATGGTGCGGCGGCGGTGGCCAACGGGCTGTGGGCCTATCTCCTTATCCGCACCGGGCGGTCGCAAAAGTCTCCCGCCCTGCTGGCCGACGGCCATCACATCATGACGGACGTCGTCACATCCTTCGGCGTCATCGTCGGGCTCGTGGCCGCAATCGTCACAGGTTGGTCGCTGCTTGATCCGCTGCTCGCCCTGATCGTGGCGCTGAACATCCTTTGGCAAGGCTGGAAGGTGATCGCGGCTTCCGTGGACGGGCTGATGGATCGCGCGGTTTCGGCCGACGAACACATCCGGATTCGCGACGTCATCTCGGCCAATTCGGCCGGGGCTCTCGAGGTCCATGATCTCAAGACCCGCATCGCGGCGCGCGCCACCTTCATCGAGTTCCATCTTGTCGTCGATGCAGGGATGAGTGTCGGAGATGCGCATCGCATCTGCGACCGCATCGAGGACGCGCTGAAGGCCGAAATACCGTCCGTCCGCGTCACCATCCACGTCGAGCCGGACGACGAGGCCAAACTGCCGAAGGGCACGAGTGCCGTGCCCTTCGCTTGATCGCGGCCGAGCTTTCGGTCAGTCGCAAATCCTGGCGTGCGGCATGCCATACATCAGGCGGCTGAAATCGTCGCCGCTGAGGTGTACGAGCGTACGATGGTCTCCGCCTTCGAAATAGATGTCCTCGCGATCCTCGAGACGGTCGTCGACGACGCAGGCAAGCCGGTAGGGCACACCGAGTATCGGTACGGCACCGGTCTCGCAGTCGGGAAACAGCGCGCTCGCCTCGTCCTCGCTCGCCAGGAATACGCGGCCGCCGACGATTTGGCTGACCTTGTCCATGTCGACATGGCGTGAGGCCGGCACGACGGCGAGCAGATACCCCTCGTCCCATTTCAGGACGACCCCCTTGGCAAGGCAGCCGCCAGGCACGTGGCTCGCCTGTGCCGTCATTGCCGAGGTCGCTGTCTTCCTGTGCTTGGCGACGTCATAGGACAGGTGATTGTCTTCCAGATATTCCTGCATGGTGAGTGCGATCCCCATGGCGGTGCTCCTTTCATGGTTCGATCACAACATGGCCTCGGCAGGCCGGGGCAGGAGATGTTCGCGAAGGAGCGCCATCGCGGCTCTGACTATGCGCGAACCAATAACCCCGCCATACCGCAGACGGGTTTTGCCGACACCTCGCGGGCGCGCTGCATACGACATCATAGAATACACCCGCGCCATCATGCCAGCAAGCTGAAGTCCGGCCGCCGCCGGATTGGTGCGGGCGGCCGGCTGCGCGGGCGGACAAATATTTAGTAGAGGTTGAGAAGAGACGGCAGATAGCCGCTTGAATGCAGGCTCTCGATCAGTTCCAGAGTCGGGAACAGGGCCACAAAATAAAGGCCGTCGATCAACGTTCTTTTCAGCGCGGCCGGCGAGAAGGCGATCACATCGTCCTCTTCGCGGTAAAGGCGAACGTCCGGCCAGAACAGCGGCGTTCTCGCTGCATAATTGTCGTAGGTGGCGCCGAACTTGCCGCGCAGGAACGTCTCCTCGCGGGCCGCCGTGGCGGCGAACAGCCTGTAGCAGAGAAATGCGAGGACGAAAGCCATCACCAACGACCCGAAGGCGAGCCCGATCCCGGCTGCACCAATGGTGGAAAACAGATAGAGCGGATTGCGGGTGATGGAGTAGGGACCGCACGTCGCCAGTTCCAGGTTCTTGCGCGAGCCTATATAGAGCGTGCTCCACAGACGCCCCAGAAGGCAAACGAAGATGAGCCCGAGACCGGTAATTTCAATTGCTTCATGGGACCCGTTCACCTCGCTCCACGCAGAGGTTGTCACGAACATGGATACGGTGATCAATGCCGCGCCCACCCATAGTAGCCGGATGCGATTGTGCTGATCATGGGGTTGGGCTGTTGCGGCGGGAATGGTCATGTATGTCTCCAGAGACTGAAACTTTCATCCAGCAATACGTATCCTTCCTTGGCCAGCAATAAAGCAATTGTATGATCTTCACGTCTGCAACCTTCTCCGCTACCTGGCCTGTTGTGCGGGCAGATAAGACGGTCGATAGCGCCTGGAGTCTCACCTCGTGAACGTTTCAATTGCTCAATGACAGCGCCTGCTACGCCAATTCGTCTCGCCCGTCTCCATCCTGCATTGCAGTGGACGGTGTTGCTGGTTCTGTCGATTGCAATCGTCGCAATACTCGAGAGCATACGCTTGCCGGCTGCATTCCTTGTCGGGCCGATGTTCGCCGCCATCGCATGCGGTGTCAATGCAGCTGCGATCCGCGTACCTTCCGGATTCTTCGTGGCTGCTCAGGGGGTCATCGGTTGCCTGATCGCCGCGTCGATTGCACCGGACATGCTGATGGGAATGTTCGTCCAGTGGCCCTTGGTGCTGGGCGTGGTGGTGGCGACGCTCTGCGCATCGAGCCTGCTGGGTGCGATGATCAGCCGGTGGGGTTCGCTGCCGGGAACGACGGCGGTTTGGGGCTCGGCCCCCGGCGCGGCCAGCGCCATGGTGCTCATGGCGGACGCATTCGGCGCCGATGCAAGGCTCGTCGCCTTCATGCAGTATCTGCGCGTCATCCTCGTTTCCCTGAGCGCAGCCACGATCGCGCGCCTCTGGGTCGATACCTCCGGCGTGGAAGCGGCGGCCGTCGTCTGGTTTCCTCCGCTCGTCTGGCCGGGCTTTCCTGCGGCCGTTGCGGTCGCGCTTGTCGGCGCCTTCGGGGGGCGTCTCACCGGGCTTGCCGGCGGCACCTTTCTCGGTCCCATGATCCTCGGCGGTCTGTTTCATATTGGTGCCGGAATCGACCTACAACTTCCCGAATGGCTGCTCGCGGCGAGCTACGGCGTCATCGGCTGGACGATCGGTCTGAAGTTCACACGGCCGATCCTCCTGCATGCGGCCCGCTCGCTGCCACAGATCATCGCCGCCATCATCGCGCTGATCGCGTTCTGTGCGGCCATTGGAGCGGTGATCGGACCGATCTTCGACGTGGACCCCTTGTCGGCCTTTCTGGCCACGAGCCCCGGTGGCATGGATTCGGTCGCCATCATCGCGGCCGCGACCGATGGCGTCGACATTTCCTTCATAATGACCTTGCAGATGGCACGCTTTCTGGTCGTGCTGATTGCGGGGCCGCCCGTGGCGCGCTTCATCGCACTGAGAATGAAGGCCTGAAGCCTGCTGCGGGGATGTGCTCTTGATGCCGTCGCGCAAAGGCTCTATCTGCCGAAGCTGAACCGAGCCACACAACGCGGAACAGCCCATTGTCCGGACCCGTCACACGCTTTCTCGGCGACAGCCCGCTGCGCATCGCGCTCAAGCTGATCGTGGTGTCGTTTCTCGTCGGCATCGTGATGAGCACGTTCGGCTGGTCGCCGGTCGACGTCTATTACGGCATTCGCGACTTCCTGCTGGATATCTGGCATATGGGCTTTTCGGCCATCGACCGCTTCGTCGGTTATCTCATTCTCGGCGCGGCCATCGTCATTCCGGCCTTCCTGATCCTCAGGATCATAAGCTACCGGCGTTGAAGGACTGCTGGCCCTCAAAAGCGATCGCGGCCTTGAAGAGTGACGTGTGGCGTTCGGCCAGTGCCGGGACGTCGATGGAATAGCCGCCGCCGATGACACCGCAGACGGCAATGCCGCGCTCGCGGAAAAAGCCGATCACCTTGCTGTCGCGGGCCAGCAGACCGTTATCCGACAGCGAAAGCTTGCCCAGCCGGTCGTCGGTGTGCGGGTCGACGCCCGCATTGTAGAAGACGATGTCCGGGCGGGCGTAGTCGAGCAGCAGCGGGAGGATCTCCGTCAGCCTGGCCAGATACTGCTCGTCGCCGGTTCGGTCGGGCAGGGCCAGGTCGAGATCGGAAGGGATCTTGCGTGCCGGATAGTTGGTCGCCGCATGCATCGAGAAGGTGAAGACGCGCGGTTCGTTTGCGAATATGTCGGCCGTGCCGTCACCCTGATGCACGTCCAGGTCCACGACAAGGACACGGCGCACGACGCCTTCAGTGATAAGGGCGCTTGCCGCGACGCCGACATCGTTGAAGGTGCAAAACCCTGCGCCGTGGGCGCGCCGGGCGTGGTGACTGCCGCCGGCGGTGTTGCACGCAATTCCGTGATGAAGCGCCAGGCGTGCCGCCAGAAGAGTGCCCGAGGCGGCGAGATGGGCGCGCCGGCAGACGCGTTCATCGACCGGAAAGCCGATCTCCCGCTCGATCTGTTGCGGCACGGTGCAGTTCAGAACCTGATCAACGTAGCGAGGATCATGGGCCAGTGCGAGCAGCTTGGCCGGGACCGGCTGCGGCTGGTGGAGCGAAGACTGCTCGATCAGCCCGCCTTGGTGCAGCGCCGCCATCAACAGGCTGTACTTACCCATCGGGAAACGGTGATGGGCCGGGAACTTCGCATCGTAATCGGGGTGGTGAACAATCGGGAGGGCCATGATTGATAGCTAGGTGCGCGGTGGACGGAGGAAAAGACCGCGAATGCACTATTGTGGTCGCCAACCGGGCTGATTAGAAATCACTGCTTTGCCGCATCGTCGCGTGGCGCAATCGCTCAGTTCTGATGCCGACCAGCTCGGGGCGATTCCTATCTCTCAGGTCGAATATACGAATCGAAACAGAAACGTGTGCCGGTTTCTTTTGTGTTTGGATGATGGAGTGATGCGGGCCGGACGCAACGACGCTCGGAAAGTGAGCCGACATCCATGACGGATCATGCGTTCGCGGTAACGAACCGCCTCGTCCTGTCGATCGCGGTTCCCATGACGCTCGCCTACCTGACGACGCCGCTGCTCGGTCTCACCGATACCGCCGTCGTGGGCCAGTTCGGAGATGCGGCCCTCCTCGGCGGGCTGGCCGCAGGTGCGATCATATTCGATCTGGTCTTTGCCAGTTTCAACTTCCTGCGTTCGGGGACGACCGGTCTTGTCGCCCAGGCTTTCGGACGCAACGACGCGCGTGCCGAACAGGCCTGGTTCTGGCGCGGCTTCGCCGTAGCCGTGGTCACGGGTCTGATGCTCATCATTGCCGCGCCGCTGATCGCATGGGGCGGAGCCTGGTTCATCGATGGCGGGCCTGGCGTAACCGAGGCCATGCGCAGCTATGTGATGATCCGCCTGCTGTCGTCGCCCTTCGCGCTGGCCAATTACGTCATCCTTGGATACGTGCTGGGCCGGGGGGAGGGCTATCTTGGTCTTTTCCTGCAGATCGTTCTCAACGGTGCCAACATTGCGCTTTCCGTCTGGCTCGGCCTCGTGCTCGGCTGGGGTCTGGAGGGCGTTGCATGGGGAACCGTCGGCGGTGAAATGTTCGCCTCGGCCGTCGGCATGAGTCTGCTGTGGCTGCGCTTCTCGCGCCTGCCGCGGCCGCGCATGGCCGAACTCATCGACCGGACAGCGCTGTTCGCCATGTTCGCGATCAATCGCGACATCATGATCCGTTCCTTCGCCCTGCTGTCGAGTTTTGCACTTTTCACCCGGCAGGGCGCGCAGCTCGGAACAGTGACGCTGGCGGCCAATGCCGTGCTGATGAACCTGTTCCTGGTTGCATCCTATTTTCTCGACGGGTTCGCCACCGCCGCCGAGCAGCTTGCCGGTCGTGCCGTCGGCGCGCGCTACCGCGCGGCCTTCGTCGCAGCCGTGTGGCGCTGTTCGATCTGGGGCTTCGTCATGTCGGCCCTGGTCGTCTGCGCCAGTCTGCTGTTCGGCGAGGCGTTGATCGACCTCGTCACGACGGCGCCGGACGTGCGCTCGCTTGCGGCACAATATCTGCCCTGGGCGGCAATGACGGCCGTGACCGGCGTGCTCGCCTTCCAGATGGACGGCGTCTATATCGGAGCGACCTGGTCGCGCGAGATGCGCAACCTGATGCTGGCATCCTTCGCGCTGTTCCTGGCGGGGCTCCTGGTGCTTCCCGGCTGGTTCGGAAACAATGGGCTATGGGCGGCGCTGCACGTCTTCCTGCTGGCCCGCGGGCTGACCATGCTTGCCGCGCTGCCGCGCAAACTCGGCCAGACGTTCGGCTGAGGCCGTCAGTCGAGCGGCACGGCTGCCCACTTGTCCACGTGGCGGTCGCGGATCTCGCGGATCGAGCCGAGCCCTGCGGCGGCGGCAAAGGCAGCCATCTCGCGCACGATCCTGCCCGGAAGGGACGGTCCGGCGTAGATCATGCCAGTGTAGAGCTGCACGAGATCGGCGCCCGCGCGCATCTTCTCCAGCGCCGTCTCCGCCGTCTCCACGCCTCCGACGCCGATGATGGCGCGATCCGTGCCGAGCCGCTGGCGCATGCGGGCGAGAACCGCTGTGGAGCGTGAAAAGAGCGGCCGGCCCGACAGCCCGCCGGCTTCTCCGGCGAGGCCCGCTGAATGCAGGCCCGCACGCGACAATGTCGTGTTGGAGACTATGACGCCGTCAATCCCGTGCGCCTCGATCGCGGCGGCAATGTCGTCGAGATCGGCTTCGTGCAGATCCGGCGCGATCTTGAGAAAGATGGGTACGCCCGGACTGCCGCTCTTATCGCGTGCCGCCGCCACGCGTGAGAGGAGCATGGCGAGTTCGTCGCGACCCTGAAGGTTGCGCAGCCCCGGGGTGTTGGGCGAGGAGATGTTGACGGTGAGATAGGAGGCGAGGGCTGCAAAGCGGGCGACACCAGTCTCGTAATCGGCGATGCGATCCTCTGCGTCCTTGTTGGCGCCGATGTTGATCCCGACGATCCCGGCGCGTCCGCGCCGCGCCGACAGCCGCGCGAAGGCCGCGTCATGGCCTTCATTGTTGAAGCCCAGCCGGTTGATCACGGCACCGTCGTCGGTCAGGCGGAAAATGCGCGGCCTTGGATTGCCCTGCTGCGGTTTGGGCGTGAGAGTGCCCACCTCGGCAAATCCGAAACCGAGCGCCAGGAGCGCGTCCGGCACCTCGGCATTCTTGTCGTAGCCCGGAGCCATGCCGAGCGGATTGGAAAAGTCGATGCCTGCCACACGCACGGCCAGCCGCCGGTCCGCCGGCGGCGCACCGCACGGCACGATGCCTGTCTTCAGGGCCTTGATTGACAGGCCGTGGGCCGTCTCGGGATCGAGAACGAAGAGGGCGCGCTGGCCGATGCGATCCAGAAAGCCATTCATGGCTGGAGCGGCGGAAAGATGTGGCGCCCGTCGTCTCCGAGTGGCAGGGGCTTCACCCACAAGGCAAGTGCCGGATCAAGCGTCGCGTAGAGATGCGGAAACAGCGCGCCGCCGCGCGAGACTTCGTATCTGAGCGCCTGGCCGAGCCTGTCGCCGTCGACTGCGACCAGCACCAGCCCGCTCTGGCCGGCAAAATGCTTCGCCGCGGTCTCTTCGGCCTGCTCGGCGGTCGAAAAATGAATGAAGCCGTCGGCAAGGTCGACCGGCGCGCCTTCGAAGACACCGGCCTCAACGGCCGACCGCCACATCGCCTCGGGGCAGATCTTGTAGATGATGGAGCTCATGCCCTGCGCAATAGCGGCAAATGGGTTGAAGGGGAAGGGGGCGGCCTTCTCGGACAGGCTGCTGATCCGGTGTCCGCTTGCTGTGCGGGCCGATTGCGTGCCTGTGTCTTGCTGCCATTCATCGAAAGTCAGGTTCAACAATGATCGCAGCAGGCTTGCCGACCGACCGCACGATTGGGGCACCGGGTTCATTCCATCGAAACAGAGTAATGTGCCACAATCCAGGTCGCCGACGCGACGGATCGATCAACCCCACATGGCCGTCCTTCCTTATTCGATCCGCGGCGTGCCAAGAATTTGGCTCCTCGCCGGTTGCAACTTGCCGTTTCCAGGGCTGTCTGGCGAGTTCATAGACATCGGATGAATCCGGGGCGCGCAGATCGAACAGCAAGCAGCGCTCGACCTCATAGGTGATCAATACCCTTGGCGGATCATCCGGCTGCACATACTGTCCGATTGCCACCCGAGCGCTTTCTTCGTCCGGGCTGAGGTACAACGCATCCTGACCCGCCCTGTTGAAACGCGCTGACGGGCGAGCCGGATCCCCGCGTCTCAGATAGATATGCGGATCATCAGCCCAGACGATTTTCACGAACAGTCCGCCTGTCTCAACGAGCATGTTGCTGTTTCCCGTCGACTTGTCAGTTCGAGTTTCGAGGACGCGCAATCCGGTTGACAATGTACCGGTCTCAGAATTCCGGCACAAACAGTCCGCAGGTGCCGCACAATCTGATATGGTCGGACCGGCCAACCGGGAAGAAGTTCAATGTTGTTCAGACCCATGATCGCGGCCTGTGCCGCCCTGCCGCTCGCGACCGCAGGCGTCAGCGCTCAGGAAGGCGGGCGCTATCAGCTTGAGAAGACGGACAGCGGCTATGTCCGCATGGATACCGAGACCGGACGGATGTCGATCTGCGAGGAGCGCTCGGGTCAACTCGTCTGCAAGCTGGCCGCCGACGATCGCGATGCGCTGCAGGATCAGATCGAGGCCTTGCAGGATGAAATCGAGGCCATCGAGGAACGGCTGACAGCACTCGAGTCCGGCACGCCGCCTGCGGCGGACGATGGGCTACCGACCGAGGACGAGTTCGAGAAGACGATGAGTTATATGGAGCGCTTCTTCCGTCGTTTCATGGACATCGTCAAGGATTTCGACGGCCCTTCCGGGGAGCCGCAGCCGCAGACCGGGACGCCCGAGAAGACCTAATCCTTCTGGGGCAGCGCCACGGTCTTGCGCGCCGCCAGGTCGAGCACAACCGAGACGACCTCGCCGGTGGCAATCGGCGCGTTGTCCGACAGCCTGACGATCTCGTGACGCAGCCGAAACGTCTTGCCGCTTGGCGCGGAGGGAACGGAAAACTGCACGAGACCGTCGCCGGCCATGGCCGGACGATGGTGGGTGATCTTCATCTCCAGCGCCACCCGGCCATAGTTTTTCTCGCGCAACCAGCCGGTTCCGATGCCCGCCAGTTCCCAGGCAAACGGGGCGCCGTCCGTGAAGCGGGCTATGTGAAACTGCTCAAGCAGATGGCCGTGCGCGTCGCATTCCGCTGGCTGGACAATACAGCGGTGGCTGACCATGCCGCCCGCCTTGAGAATGTCGTCGGGCGCTATGGGGTTGGCGGCGGCGAGGTCGAGGCTGCGCGGCAGCGCTTTTTCGATCCTGGATGCCTCGACGGTCGGACCGGTCATGGGCAGGTGATCGCTGTCGAGCGCGGTGGCCGACAAGGCACCGGTTTCGGTGTTCTCCATGATGTGCACCGGACAGCCTGCGTAAGGGCCGTCGGCAATCGTGGCCGAGCGTATCAGTGCCGTGGACGCGCCATGCAGTTCGCCGTGGTAGCGCACCAGGCGGACACGCGGGAGAGGGCGGTCCAGACCGGTGTTTGCCGTCATCGCCGCATGGAAGCGTGCCGCTTCGTCGAAGCGTTTCAGATAGAACTGCACATTCATGTGGGCGTTTTCATCACATTCCCACGTGTTGACGAAGGAACGATGCGTTTCGACCATACCATCCATCAGGGACAGTTCTCCTCGGATTGCGACCCAAGCCGGCACGGCTCGCCAGCGAAGGGAACAGATTTATGGCCGTCCACCACGCGAATGGAAACGGGGCACATTGAAAGAGCTGTGGGTATCGGCGAGGAGCCACACTCGCGTCAGTCGAACGTTGCGCCTGGCACCTCTGTCGTGGCCACCTGGAGAACGAGAGAGATCACGAACAGTCCGCAGGCCACAAAAAGGGTACCGAGCGCATAGCTGCCGTAGATCTCGCGCAGGATTGTCCCGAAGACTTTCGTGCCTTGTGGGCCGGACGGCCTGCTCTTTTCGTCGAGATAGAGCCAGACCTCCGTATGCCTGGGATTTTGGGTGGGAGCGGCGAAGGCTTTCCACAGGAGGATGGCGGCCATGAGGAGCATCATGTGCGCGCCAGCGCGGAATACGGCGGTCGGATCGTAGGCGAACCCGATCATCGCGCAGCCGATTGCCAGGGTTCCGAAGAATACGGCCCGGCCAACGCAGATGATTGCGACCTGCCTGATGCGATCCATGGCAAGGACCCTACCGACGCCTGTGCCTGTACGTCCTCCCTTCCAGAGACTATGTGGCGCGGACCGGCGGCCGGGCAAGTCACAATTTGGCGTTCGGGCCACCGTCCGCCACCTCTCGCCATCGGCGGGCTTGTCCGCATTGCGCTTGAATTGTGCAGGTATCCCCGCATAATCGGGGTCGGACAAGCAAAGGCAGACAAGAACATGCTTTCCGGGGGGGAGGAGATTCGGTGCCGTCGGGCTTCAAATTCTTGATTGCGGATGACCATCCGCTGTTTCGTGGCGCCCTCAAGCAGGCGCTGAGCAGGGGCGATGGGTCCACGATCATCGAGGCGGGCGACTTCGCCGAAACCAAATCGCTGGTTCAACGACATGAAGACATCGATCTGGTTCTGCTCGACCTGACCATGCCCGGCACCAGCGGACTGTCGGGACTGGTTGCTCTGCGTGCGCTCAATGCCACCGTGCCGGTCATGGTGGTCTCGGCACACGACGACATGGAGACGATACGCAGGGCCCTCGGTCTCGGCGCCTCAGGCTTCATCTCGAAATCGGCAAGCATGGAGGAAATCCGCCAGGCGGTCGACATCGTGCTGGACGGCGGCATCGCCGCCCCGCCGGAGTCGGAACTGGGCATGGAAGGCGATCCCATCGTCTTCGACCTGATCCAGCGCCTGCAAACCCTCACGCCCCAGCAGGCGCGCGTTCTCAACATGATCGCCGAAGGACTTCTCAACAAGCAGATTGCCTATGAGCTCGACGTGTCCGAAGCGACGATCAAGGCACATGTCTCGGCCGTGCTGCAGAAGCTCAATGTCGACAGCCGTACCCAGGCGGTGATCCTCTTGTCGCGGATCGGCAGCGAGCCGACACAGCCGACGGCGCTGTAACCGAACTATTCCGCAGCCGTCGCCAGTTTGCGACATCGCGACAGGACGGCACGCAGCACGGCAGGCTTGACCGGCTTGTTCACGACCGGAACTTCGAGCCGGGCGGCGTTCTCACGCACTTCATTCGATCTGTCAGCCGTAAGGAGAACCGCCGGCGTCTCGATCCCGAACGCCGCGCGCATGGACGTGATGACATCCAGGCCGTTTTCACCGTCGAGGTGATAGTCTGCAAGAATGACGTCGGGTTTCGGCCGATCAGCGGGGGGCGAGGCGGCAAACTCGGCCGAGCCCGCAAAATTGAACACTTCGCAGCCCCATCCCTCCAGAAGATGGCGCATGGCGTCGAGAATGCGCGGATCATTGTCGACGCAGTACACCTTCAGCCCATGGAGTGCGAATGCCGGTCTGTGGTCGTTGCGCGCTGGGTCGGGCGCTTCGGTGACCAGCGCCTGCGCAACGGGCAGAATGACCGAAAACCGGGTGCCGCGCCCCTTGTGGGACAGAAGCTGAATCTCCAGTCTCAAGACGCGCGCGATGCGGTCGACGATGGAAAGGCCAAGACCCAGGCCCTGTGCCTGGCGCGCGCCTTCGTCGAGGCGGGTGAATTCGCGAAACACCATGTTGAGCATGTCGGCGGGAATGCCGATGCCGGAATCGAGCACCTGAATTTCAACGAGTTCGCCGCGCCGTCTCGCGCCGACGAGAACACGGCCGGTGGGCGTGTATTTGATGGCGTTGGATACCAGGTTCTGGATCAGCCGGCGCAGGAGATTGCGGTCCGTGCACACCGTGACGGAGCAGGGCACGAAGTTGAGCTCCAGCCCTTTTTCGCGCGCCATCGGCTGAAAGTCGGTGGCGATCTGACGCAGGAGAGCATCCAGCCGGAACGTCGTCTCAGCAGGCCTCATCGCGCCGGTATCGAGGCGTGAAATGTCGAGTACGGCGCCGAGGATGGCCTCGACGGATTCCAGAGAGGATTCGATGCTGACAGCCGTCTCGCCGATCGGCCCGCTGCCGACTTTCTCGATCAGGGTGGAACAATAGAGCCGGGCCGCGTTGAGCGGCTGGAGGATGTCGTGTCCAGCGGCGGCGAGGAACTTCGTCTTGCCGAGATTGGCTTCCTCGGCGATCGTCTGCGCCTGCGCAAGTTCCTCGTTGACGCGCAGCAGTTCGGCGGTTCGGCTCGCGACGCGCTGTTCGAGCGTCTCATTGGCAGATTTCAGCGCCAGGTCGGCCTGCACGCGCGCTGTAATATCGGCATAGGTGGCGACGATCCCGCCGTCAGGCATCGGATTCGACCGCAACTCGATGATGCGCCCCGTGGTCTTGAGTTCAAGCTGCCACGGCTTGCCGAATGTCGTCATACGCTCCAGCGTGGCGGGCTCGCTGCCGCGGGCGATGTCGCCCCGGGCGGCCAGATGCTCCAGGATCTGGCCGAGAGAGACGCCGACCTGGCCCAGTTCGTCCGGCAGGTCGAAAAGGAGGCGGTACTGGCGATTCCAGCATGTCAGCCGGAAGTCCGGGTCAAAGACGGTGATGCCCTGTTCCATCTGGTCGAGCGCGATCTGCAGAAGGTCGCGATTGTGCTGCAAGGCTTCGGATGCGTCGTCGAGCAGACGGAAGGCATCCTTGGCCGTGCGGTCGTGTCGTTGGAACAGAAGCGACAGGATGAGCCGGGCGGAGGAGGAGCCGACGGCGCTCGTCAGCAATTGCTCGGAAAAGCGGATCAGCGCCATGCTGGCCTGTTCGTTTCCGGCCAGCCGGCGTCCCTCGCGGCGCATGTAGGTCTCGAAGGAGCGTTCCGTGCGTTCGACGCCGAGGTAACGGGCGATCGTGTCCTTCAGATCGTTGACCGTGACCGCGGTGCGAAACCGGCGCAGGCTCGGCATCGGGCTGACCTCGCGGGGCACGAAGATTGACGCCTGAATGCGCTCCTGCGGCAGGGCCGGACGTGACAGCGAGCCGAGAATGAAGCCTCCCGTGTTGACGAGCAGGCTCCAGAACACGCCGTGCGTCAGCGGCTCGGCCTCGAGCCCGAACAGGGCCTGCGGGCGCAGCGCCTCCAGTCCGAACAGGCCGTAGACGACGATCGGCATGTCGGCGGGCGCCAGCGACGGTAAGAGCAGCGTATAGGCCCAAAGCGTGATTCCGCCGATCATGCCGATGATGGCGCCGCGTGCCGTCGCGCGCCGCCAGACGAGACCACCAAGAAACGACGGAGCGAACTGGGCGATTGCTGCGAACGACATCAGCCCGATGGAGGCCAGCCGGGCGCTGCCGGTGGATTCCCTATAGTAGAGGAAGGATGCGAACAGGATGAACAAGATCGCCGCGCGGCGGACGTTCAGTATGAATTTCGACCAGTCTTCCTTGTACCGGCTGTCAGCCACCAGCATGCGGCGGAACAGGAGCGGTATCACGAGATCGTTGGAGATCATGATGGCCAGCGCGACGCTGGCGACGATCACCATGGCGGTCGCCGCAGAGAGGCCGCCGATGAATGCGGCCATGGCGATGAAGTCGTGGCCGGTGAGCAGAGGCAGGGACAAGACGTAGAGGTCTGCGCTGGTGCGGTCGCCCACGACCGTCAGCCCGGCGAATGCGATCGGCAGAACGAATATGTTGATCAGGACCAGGTAAATCGGAAAGACCCAGGTCGCCTTGCGCAGTTCGCCCTCGCCGCGGTTTTCCACGATCATCACGTAGAACTGGCGCGGCAGCATGATGATGGCGAAGGCGCTGAGCATCGTCATGACAAACCAGGTTGCGGGGGTCGTGGGATAGGACGACGCGGCCTCGACCTGAGGATTGCCGCTGATGGCCTCGATCAGTCCGGCCGGGCTTCCGAACATGACGAAAGCGATCAGTCCGCCGGTGGCCAGAAAGGCAGCGAGCTTGACGACGGATTCCACGGCCACGGCGAGGATGATGCCGTCCTGGTGTTCCGTTGCATCGGTGTGGCGGGTTCCGAACAGGACGGCGAATGCGGCAAGCAGCGCGGCGACAAAGAGAGATATGTCGCCCAGAAACAGATCGATGGCCGGCGGCGCACCGTTGTAGTGCGTGACCATCAGGTCGACGGAGTCGGAGATCGCCTTCAACTGCAGCGCGATATAGGGCACGGCGCCGACCGTTGCGATGATGGTGGCGATCGAGGCGACGGCGAAGCTCTTGCCGTAGCGGGCCGCCAGAAAGTCGGCGATAGAGGTGATGCGCTCGGCCTTGGCGAGCCTGATGATGCGTCGCAGGAGCGGAAAGCCGAACAGAAAGACGAGGATCGGCCCGATATAGATGGTCAGGAATTCCGGTCCGCGTTCGGCGGCCAACCCGACGGAACCGAAGAAGGTCCATGACGTGCAGTAGATCGCCAGGCTGAGCGAATAGATATAGGGCCGCAGCCTGCTGGGTTCGCCACGGGCCGCGCGGCGGTCGCCGATGCTCGCCACGGCAAACAGCATCGTGACGTAGGCGATCGCGATGATGACGACGACCCATCCATGCATGGATCCATGCTCCTCCCCTCACAGACTATGCCGCCCGTCGCACCCGTGGCAATCGGCGCTCTTGCGTGCCGGGCCAAGTATCTGACGCGCAGCCGCTCCATCCAATTCGACCTTGGTGCAACTTGCGCGTTCCCTTTTGCATCGAGGCGGCTATAGATTCGACCGGGCGCACGGTCCGCAAAGCCGCAATCGAGCGGCGAAGGGAAGGATGCGTAGGTTCAAGTGATAAAGCGCTCAGGTGCCTTTGAACGGGCTCAGGGCGCTGCGATGGCAGCGGTCGCATCAGTCGATGCCGCGGGATGGAAAGGAGAGGCCCATGTCCATGCTCAAGGAATTTCAGGAGTTCGTGTCCAAAGGCAACGTGATGGATCTGGCCGTCGGCGTCATCATTGGCGGCGCATTCGGCCTGATCGTCAAGTCGCTGACTGACGACATCATCATGCCGGTTGTCGGCGCGATATTCGGCGGCTTCGATTTCTCGAATTACTTCCTGCCGCTTTCCTCAGGCGTTACCGCGACGAGCCTGGAGGCAGCGCGCGAACAGGGTGCGGTCTTCGCCTATGGCAGCTTCCTCACCGTGGTGATCAATTTCCTCATTCTTGCCTGGATCATCTTCCTGATGGTCAAGTTCGTGAACAATCTGCGCCGCAAGCTTGAGACCGAGAAGGAAGCGGCCCCGGCCGCGCCACCGCCGGCCGACGTGCAGCTTCTCACGGAGATCCGCGACCTCCTTGCCAAAGGCAAGTAATTCTCGCTCTGTCGCGACAGCAACTGCCGCCCGCCGGTTCACGCGGTCGGTTCCCTCTCATCGTGTCAAACGGAATTCGAATGTCCCTTATCGATCATCTTCGCCCTCAGGCCCGACGGGCTCCTGAAAGCGGCATCACCGAAATCGTTGATTATGGGCGCGGGCGAGCGGGACTGATCCCGCTGTGGGCGGGCGAGGGCGACATGGCGACGCCGGATTTCATCCGTGACGCCGCAACCGCCGGGCTTGGCGCCGGCGAGACATTCTATACATGGCAGCGCGGTATCCCGGAATTGCGGCAGGCTTTGGCGGACTATCACGGGCGCCATTTTGCAAGGGCGTTCGCGGCTGACGAATTTCTCGTCACCGGGTCGGGCATGCATGCCATCGTGCTTGCACTGCAGGCGACGGTGGGGGCGGGCGAGGAGATCGTCTATGTCTCGCCGGCCTGGCCCAACCTGGCTGCCGCCGCCGGGGTGGCCGGAGCGCATCCGGTGCCGGTGGTCCTCGAGCGTTCGGCCAATGGCTGGTATCTGGATGTCGCAGCGGTGGAAGCCGCGATCACCCCGAGGACCCGCGCCCTTTTTGTCAATACGCCCTCCAACCCGACCGGATGGACCGCCGATCTCGATACCCTGAAGGCGATACTCGACGTTGCGCGCCGTCACGGCCTGTGGATCATTGCCGACGAGATCTATGCGTTGTTCCATTATTCGGGCGGGCGTGCGCCGTCATTCTACGACATCATGGAGCCTGACGACCGCATCCTCTTCGTGAACAGCTTTTCGAAGAACTGGGCGATGACCGGCTGGCGCATCGGCTGGATGCGCATTCATCCCGAACTGCAGCGTGTCTTCGAGAACCTCGTGCAGTATTCGAATTCCGGCGTGCCGGCCTTCCTGCAGCGCGGCGCCGTCGCGGCGCTCGAAGAGGGCGATTGCTTCATTGCCGAGCAGGTGGAACGCGCCCGCCGGGCGCGGGACGTCGTTGCCGGCGGGCTCTTGTCGACGGGACGAGTCGGCCTCGTGCCGCCGGCGGGTGCTTTCTACATGTTCTTCTCGGTCGACGGTCTGACGGATGCGCGCCGCGCCGCGCTCGAGATCGTCGACAAGGCCAATGTCGGGCTCGCACCGGGAACGGCCTTCGGGCCGGGCGGGGCGAACTGCCTGCGCCTGTGCTTCCATCGCCGTCTCGATCAGATCGAGCATGCGACGCAGCGGCTTGTGACATGGATTGAGGGGCTGTGAACTGGTGCTGCGAGAGAGGATTGAACTCTCGACCTCTCCCTTACCAAGGGAGTGCTCTACCACTGAGCTACCGCAGCCCTTCCCGGAACGCGGCGGACTTCTGACATATTGGAATGATGAGCGCAAGCACTGTATGACACATAGTGTGCCGCACGGTGCATTTTGCACGCACGCGGACGGCATATAATGGATCAAGCGCAATGACGAGTGACAGCGAAGGTCAGGAATCCGAGAAGGAGCGCCGCCGGCAGCGCCTAGCGGAGCAGTTGCGGGCGAATCTGCAGCGCCGCAAGGGGCAGGCCCGAGCCCGGCGCACGGGCAGGGCCGACGAACGGCAGGGAATCGATTCCGCGTCCGGTGGCGAATCGCCGGTTCGCGAACGGGATTGAAATCACCGCTTCCCAGCCGGCGAGGCGACAAATGTCGGGCTCTGCCCGATTTTGGCCGCGTTGCCCCGCTCACAAGGGGCATGGATGCGCCGTTTCGCCGATGGCGGGGATACATCCGGTGGAGCGCTGGCGTCATTGCCGATGCGAGAGGGAGCTCCAGCATATAGAATCGGCGCATGACAACTGGCGAAAACCGGTTTCGGTTTTCGGGCTATTGCGCTAGACGGCAGCATTTACGCGGCAAGTTGGGCGGCGGAAGGGGACATCATGGATCGAATCAGGATAGTCGGCGGCAATCCGCTGAACGGCGCCATTCCCATTTCGGGCGCGAAGAACGCGGCCCTGCCGCTGATGATCGCATCGCTTCTGACGGACGATACACTGACGCTCGACAACGTGCCGCATCTGGCCGATGTCGAGCAGCTGATCCGCATTTTGGGCAATCACGGTGTCGACTATTCGGTCAACGGCCGCCGCGAAAGTCAGGATTCGGGCTATTCGCGCACCATCCATTTCACGGCGCGCACCATCGTCGATACCGTCGCGCCCTATGAACTCGTCTCCAAGATGCGCGCCAGCTTCTGGGTGATCGGCCCGCTGCTTGCCCGCATGGGCGAGGCTCGCGTGTCGTTGCCGGGCGGCTGCGCGATCGGTACGCGCCCGGTCGACCTCTTCATCGAAGGGTTGCGCGCGTTGGGCGCGGATATCGAGATCGACAACGGCTATGTCGTCGCACGGGCGAAGAAGGGACTTGCCGGAGGGCGTTATCGTTTTCCGAAAGTGTCGGTGGGTGCGACGCATGTGCTGATGATGGCGGCGACGCTCGCCAAGGGGCAGACGGTGCTGGAGAACGCCGCCTGCGAACCAGAGATCGTCAATCTGGCCGACTGTCTCAACGCCATGGGCGCAAGGATCGCCGGCGCAGGTACCCCGACCATCACCATTGATGGCGTCACGTCTCTTTCGGGCGCGCGTCACCGCGTCATTCCCGACCGCATCGAGACCGGCACCTATGCCATGGCGGTCGCCATGGCCGGCGGCGATGTGGTTCTGGAAGGTGCGCGCGCCGATCTTCTGACGACGGCGCTCGACGTGGTCGCGCGCACCGGAGCCGAGATCAGCCAGACCAATGAAGGGGTGCGCGTCGTGCGCAACGGGGCGGGCATCGCTCCCGTCGACGTGGTCACGGAACCCTTCCCCGGGTTCCCGACCGACCTGCAGGCCCAGTTCATGGGCTTGATGACCATGTCGACCGGCAAGGCGAAGATCACCGAGACGATCTTCGAGAACCGCTTCATGCACGTTCAGGAGCTTGCCCGTCTGGGCGCCAGGATCAGCCTGTCGGGCCAGTCGGCGCTCATCGAAGGCGTATCAAGGTTGAAGGGCGCACCTGTCATGGCGACGGATCTGCGCGCTTCGGTTTCGCTGGTTATCGCCGGTCTGGCGGCAGAAGGCGAAACAGTGGTCAACCGTGTCTACCATCTGGACCGGGGTTTCGAGCGTCTGGAAGCCAAGCTTTCGAGATGCGGTGCGATGATCGAGCGCGTGTCCGACTGACCCGCGACAGCCGTGCGGCAGGGTGTGCTTCGCATTGCGAAATGGGACGAGAGCGCATAACACAGGCTGAACGCCAACCGCAGCGGATGCATATCGCAGATGGAACGTCTCAAGCTGGCAGCTCTCGACGCTGAGGACCTGCAGATCATTTCCGCCCATGTGCAGGACGCGCTTTCGAGGGTGGACGACATCGACTACCGGCCGCGCGAGAAGCGCTTCCTGCTGCCGATGAACCGGTTCGTGTGGGAAAGGAAGCGATCGTTTTTTCGGCTTCGCAACGAACGGCGGCGATCCGTCCTGCACGTGGACCGTGTATCGTCGGTGAGCACGACGGGGATCGACCGCTCCAAACCCGACGACGTCCTGTCGCTTCTGGCGGTCGAGTTCACCGAGACGGATCCGCCGGCAGGTGCGATCACGCTGCTGTTTTCAGGCGATGCCGCCATCCGCATCGAAGTCGAGTGCATCGAGGCGCGGCTGACCGATCTCGGCGCCGCTTGGGAAACCCAGTTGCGGCCCGTACACGACATCTGAGAAAGACGCATATGGCCATAACGCTTCACCATCACGCTGCCGATTTCGAGGAACGCTTCGCCGCCTTCCTGTCCACCAAGCGCGAAGTCTCCGAAGATGTCGATGATGCGGTGCGCGCCATCATCGCGCGCGTGCGCGCGGAGGGGGACGCGGCCCTCATCGACTATACGGCGCGTTTCGACCGGTTCGATGCCTCGAAGATGGGATTGAGGGTGAGGGACGAGGAGATCGAGGCCGCCCTGGCCGCCGCCGATCCCGAAACGGTGGACGCCCTGACGCTGGCGCGAGATCGCATCGCCTCGCATCACGGACGCCAGCGTCCGGACGATGACCGCTATGCGGACGATCTCGGCGTGGAGCTCGGATCCCGGTGGACGGCGATCGAGTCGGTGGGTCTTTATGTGCCCGGAGGAACGGCAAGCTATCCGAGCTCCGTCCTGATGAATGCGGTGCCTGCAAAGGTGGCCGGCGTCGAGCGCGTCGTCATGGTCGTGCCGACCCCGGACGGGATCATCAATCCGCTGGTGCTGGTCGCGGCCCGCCTTGCCGGCGTCTCGGAAATCTACCGCATTGGCGGTGCGCAGGCGATCGCCGCACTGGCCTACGGCACTCAGAGCGTGCGTCCCGTCGTCAAGATCGTCGGGCCGGGCAATGCCTATGTGGCGGCCGCCAAGCGGCAGGTCTTCGGAACGGTCGGCATCGACATGATTGCCGGACCGTCGGAGGTTCTCGTCGTTGCCGACGCCGACAACGACCCCGACTGGATCGCCGCCGACCTGCTAGCCCAGGCCGAGCACGACGCGGCCGCCCAGTCGATCCTGATTACCGACGACGCTTCATTCGGGGCGAACGTGGCGGCTGCCGTTGAACGGCAGTTGGAAAGTCTGGCGCGGGCGGACAGGGCGGCGGAAAGCTGGCGCGACTTCGGCGCCGTCATCGTCGTCGACAGTCTCGACGACGCCCCTGTGCTTTCCGATCGGATCGCTCCGGAACACCTGGAGCTCGCCTTCGATGACGCCGAGGCGATGGTGCCGCGCTATCGCAATGCCGGCGCCATCTTCATCGGCCGTCACACACCCGAGGTGATCGGTGACTACGTGGGAGGGTCGAACCATGTGCTGCCGACGGCGCGCTCGGCGCGCTTTTCTTCCGGCCTCTCGGTGCTCGATTTCATGAAGCGCAGCTCGATCCTGAAGCTTGGACCGGAGCAGTTGCGGACCCTTGGGCCTGCCGCGATCGCCTTGGCCGAGGCCGAAGGGCTTGGCGCGCATGCCCGATCGGTCGCCATCCGGCTCAATCTCTAGGACGCTTGCAGATGTCGGGAGGCCCTCCGAAAGACCGCCTGATTGACATCGAGCTGGATGAGTCGATCGGTCGCTCGACACCGGATATCGAGCATGAGCGGGCGGTCGCCATCTTCGATCTCATCGAGGCGAACAGCTTTCGCCCGGTCGGCGACAGCGAGGGCGGACCCTACAGGCTCAGGCTTGCGCTGGCCGATTCCAGGCTCGTCTTCGCCGTGGCGCGCGAGGACGGGGCGCAGGTGGTGACCCATATTCTTTCGCTGGCGCCGTTCAGGCGCATCGTGAAGGACTATTTTCTGATCTGTGAAAGCTATTACGAGGCGATCCGCTCGGCCTCGCCAAGTCAGATCGAGGCCATCGACATGGGGCGGCGCGGCCTGCACAACGAGGGATCGCAAACGCTCAAGGACAGGCTGGAGGGCAAGATCGAGCTCGATTTCGATACCGCCCGGCGGCTTTTCACGCTTGTCTGTGTCCTGCACTGGCGTGGGTGACGAACGTGCAGGCCGGGCATCCGAGTGGACCGCAACTGTCTCCGGGCGAACGTCCGAGGCTGCCCAATTCGATCCTTTTTCTTTGCGGAATGAACGCTATCCGCTCCCCCATCGCGGAGGTGCTGGCGCGCCGTGTTCTGCCGGCGACCGTTTTCGTGGCATCGGCCGGCGTGCGCGCCGGCGAGCGTGATCCGTTCGTCGATGCCGTCCTGGAAGAAAGCGGCCTCACGCTGGCCGAGCGGCAGCCCCGCACTCTCGACGAACTGGAGGACGACTATTTCGATCTCATCGTCACCATGGCGCCGGAGGCGCATCACGCGGCGCTGGAACTGACCCGGTCGATGGCGGTGGAGGTGGAGTACTGGCCGATGCCGGATCCTTCGATCGCCGGTGGAACACGGGACCAGATTCTGGCCGCCTACAGGGACCTGCGTGACCGTCTGGCGAGGCGCATCGCCGAGCGGTTTGCGGTCTGAGTGAAGCCGGCGAATATGCGTGTTCACAAGTCTGGCATTATAATATAGGTTCCGCGCAAACTTGGCGGGCGGTCCCGCCCAGATACGTTCAATGAAAAAGGTACCGAATGCCGAAGGAAGAAGTCCTCGAATTTCCGGGCACCGTCACGGAACTGCTCCCCAATGCAATGTTCCGCGTCAAGCTCGAGAACGATCATGAGATCATCGCCCACACTGCCGGACGCATGCGCAAGAACCGCATCCGTGTTCTCACCGGTGACAAGGTGTTGGTTGAAATGACGCCCTACGACCTGACCAAGGGGCGTATCACCTACCGCTTCAAGTAGTCTTCATGCGGCTGCTGCCGGCTCTCCTCACGTGGCGACAGGAAATCGATGAGCGTCTTCCAGAAGCTTGTGCTTGCCTCGGGGTCTCCGCGTCGCGTCGAACTTCTCCAGCAGGCGGGTATTGAGCCGGACCGGCTGTTTCCAACCGATATCGACGAGACACCGGCGCGTGCGGAACATCCGCGTTCGCTGGCCAAACGTCTGTCGAAGACAAAGGCGGAGGCTGCCGTTCAGGCTTTGAAAGAGGAAGACGAGGCCGGCGGGACCTATGTGCTGGCGGCCGATACCGTGGTCGCGGTCGGAAGGCGCATCCTGCCCAAGGCGGAAATGCTCGACGAGGCGTCGAACTGCCTACGGCTTCTGTCGGGGCGCGCCCACCGCGTCTACACCGGTGTCTGCCTTGTTACGCCATCTGGCAAGCTGCGTCAGAAGCTTGTCGAAACACGCGTGCGCTTCAAGCGCTTGTCGCGCGAGGAACTGGAGAGCTATCTCGCCTCGGGCGAATGGCGCGGCAAGGCGGGAGGCTACGCGGTGCAGGGGCTGGCGGCCACATTCGTTGTCAAGCTCACCGGCTCCTACACCAATGTCGTGGGCCTGCCGCTCTACGAGACCGTCACGCTGCTTGCCGGGGAGGGCTACAAGGTTCACTTCAACTGGTTGTCGGGAACGTCCGGGGCGTGAGGGCGCGGACAGTTTGCCATGAACGGCTGGTGCATTATCGTCCGGCATGGTCTTGAACGTCCGCACGGAACCGGTCGACGGGAAGAAACATGACGAACAAAGGATCCGCCAAGGTTACGCCGCTTCGCGCCCGTGTCGGCTGTCCCGAATGCGGAAAGCCATCGCTCCGCGAAACCTATCCCTTCTGCTCCAAGCGCTGCAAGGACATCGACCTGAACCGCTGGTTGTCGGGAAGCTATGCCATTCCGGGCGAGCCGCTCGAGAGTTCGCCGGAGACCGAGGACTGAAACGCGCTGCAATGTCTTGTCGCCTGGATTCGCAGGCCCAGACATGCCGGATGAGACGGTCGCGGCGCCCCTCTCCGGGGTGCGATGAAGGGGATGAACTTTTCTGTCGGAAATATGAAATCCTGCGCTGGACAGGCGCAAATCTCGTGCTATAACCCACGCGCTTTCGGCGGACCGGACGGACGTTGCGAAGCACTCCGGACCCGCTCCGCGCGGTCCTGCCCAGGTAGCTCAGTTGGTAGAGCAGCGGATTGAAAATCCGCGTGTCGGTGGTTCGATTCCGCCCCTGGGCACCATCTCTTCTCGCACTCTGGGATTGTGCTCCGCCTTCTTGTACATCAGATTGGCTGCGCGGCACCTACGTGGACTGTGCGACGTGCAACATTCGATCACGCGCCGCGAACCACTCTTCAGCATAATCATCGTTCCTGTATTCATCAAAATACGGTCCACCGTCCGTGAAGTGAACGATTTTCGCATCGTCGCGGCGCTCATATTCGTTGACGAGATAATTCCACGTCACGGGAAGCTCGCCGATCTGATCATCGCTTTCGAGCCACTTGAATTGATGAAGCTGCAGCCCGGTCGCGGTGTTCACATATTCGGGCGAGAGTGCGCGGCATTTGTCGTTGTTGAACAGGACGAGGCTCGACCAGTTCTTCTTTTCATACTTGGTCTGAGTCTGGCCGAGAAATTTCGTTTCGGTCTTGGGCTGATAGTCGTGTTTGACACACATCACGGCAAAACGTTCATCGCGCAGGGCCCACAACTGCGCTATGTCAGCGCGCGCCAGCATGTCGCAATCCATGAAGATGCTCCAGCCGCGATAGCCGCTCAGATAGGGCGTCAGGAACCGTGAGAACGAAAACTCGGTGGATTGAAGTGCGTTGCGTTCGCGCGTGAAAAGGCCGTCGAGATTGGACAGCGCAATCGGGCTGAATTCCAACGGCAGTGACGAATTTTCAAGAATGCTCTGCACCAATACGTGATAGGCAACGATCTCCTTGCTATCGAACCCGATAAAAATGCGAACTGTTTCTTGTTCCATTCCTGTTTCCACTTTTCTGGATTGCGCCCCCAGTCGATAAACTACCTTGCCTCCTTTTCTTGTTTTGCCAGATAGCGTTGTTTGCGTGTCTTCGGACGAATCCGCCTGAACCACGCCAGCAGGTTCTGTTGAAGTTTGGTCGCCGACGTCAGACGATCGATTTGCTCATTGGCTCCGTCGAGCCGGTCGGCGAGCACGGCGGCCGACTCCATGGTGATCTCGAGCGGATCAATGTCTGGCAGCATTCTCGACAGCGCGGCAGCGCGATTGTCCTCGCCATGCCCCAGCATCTTGATTTCGTTGTGTCTGGCCCAGACGCGCAGACAGACCTGTTCGAAGGTCCAGTCATGGACGTCAAAGACTTTCCATTTGGCGCTTCGCTTGGCGGTGAACCCTGCCAGGGCAACATCGGCCTTCAGGTCCAGGCTTCGTAGCCACAATGTCAGCGCAAATCCGCTCGTCGCGATCTTGCCGCCTGGGTATCGGCCTTGCAGCTGTTCGGTCAGATCGAGGTGCTTCACGTGCGCACCCTCGAATGTGGCGCCGGGGCTGAAATTTTCGGAGGCTGCGACGCGGACGTTGAGCACTCCGAGGAAATGTGATGTCGGGAAGAAGCCGAGGACGTCCTTGACCTCGCGACGATGGACAATGTTGGCGCCCATCATTCCACTTCGCGCGACAAGCATGGACTGCCTGTCGAACGTGCCATCAAGAACCTTGTAGACCTTGTTGAAGAAGACGAACAAGGTGGTGGGCGGAAAGAGCTTCTGAAGTTCCATCGGGTCCGCCGCCTCGCTGTTGCCCACCAAAACAATATGCGAGAACGGTGCAAAGACGCCACGCCATTCTTCGGACGACAAGAAGTTCAATTCTTGTTGTGTCTGGTGGGTCAAGCGATCAGATGGTCCTTGCTCTGCCGTTGCCTGGGCCGAAATAGGATCTGATTGCGGGGATGCGCGGCAGGGAGCCCAGCCAGGATCCGACGTGGAGGAAATAGTCAATCATGTCACGGTATGGAGTGCGCCTCTTGCAGAAGCCGCGCCACGGTGTTCCTTCGAGAGCCTTCCGGTATCCGGCCACATATTTCCTGTGACGCCAGCAGATGGATTCCTGCCACGGCTTCCTTCGACCCGTGAAGTGGACAATTACAGGATCGTCGACGACGCAGGCGATCCCGGTTTGAACATTCCAGGCATGATCGAGCGGCAGCCAGCGGCCCTCGCAGACGATGTTGAGCACGTCCTGATCGTTTGCCTTGAATCCGCTGGGGTTCTCAGCGATCAAACGTCGGCATTCGGTGAAGAGGCCTTCGTCGATGCACCTTTTCCATGAGAACAGTATCACTCCGGCGTTGAAGTATTTGCGGTCGCCGGCCAGGCCGAGACGTTGCACGCAACGTTGTGCCTTGACCGGAAAGGCCATGATGTAGTCGTTGACTGCTGCAACCAGATGACCTGCAAGATCGATCTGCCAAAGCCGGTCGGTGGGGCCAACGGCCATTACATCGGCATCGACATACAGCAACAGGTCAAAATCGTCCGGGACGAGAGAGTCGGCGTAGAGCCGCATCAGTGTTGCTTGCGACCATCGGCCTTGAGTTTGCATCACCGACGCGGCGCTATCGAACGCTATGACGGTGATCTCCAATCCGTGCTTCTGACAAAACTGTTCTATGTCGTCCTCATCCTTGGCCGACAAGCCGGTTCCGATCAGAATGTATTGGATATCCCTGGTGCTGTGGCGCGCAAACGACAGCAGCGCGCAGCAGGCTGCCGGCAACATGGCCCGGTCCGAGCATGTCATTACCCCACACTTTGCCATCTCGCGCCTCGAGGTGTGCGTCAGGTCGTCAAACTGGACTGCTTCACAATCTTCTATGGAGGCTATGCAATGAATGCAAGAATATCATGGGACAGGATCTGCTGTTCTGCAGTCTTCCCGGCGGCCTTCAATGGTGCTTTTCGAAACGGCCGGAGGGCAGATTTCTCACTATGTTCGGGGCATGTGCCTTCTACCTGTCATGACCTTCGCGGTCGGCAGGGGTCTGTTCGACCGCAAGGGCGATCTCGGCCTCGCGCACCCATTCACGCCAGATGGCCACGAGCAGAGCCATCAGCACCGGACCGATGAACAGCCCGAGGAAACCCATCGTCTTGACGCCGCCGATGAGGCCGAAGAAGGTCGGAAGAAAAGGCAGGCTGATCGGACCACCCACGAGTTTCGGCCGGATCGTCTTGTCGACGACGAAAAGTTCGAGGCTGCCCCAGGCGAACAAGGCCACGCCGGCAATCGGGGAGCCGCTTGCGACCAGATAGATCGACACAAGGGTCATGGAGAGCGGCGCGCCGCCCGGCACGAGGGCCATCAGGCCCGTGAGCACGCCCAGCGTTACCGGGGAGGGGACCCCGGCAATCCAGTAGGCGGTGCCCAGGACGATGCCTTCGCCGATGGCGATGAGGGTGGTGCCGACCACTGTCGAGCGAATGGTCGCCGGGACCACCCGCGATATGCGTTCCCAGCGTGCCGGCAGGATGCGCTCGCCCAGACGGTCGAGCTGGTCGGCGAAGGCTTCCCCGTCGCGGTAGACGAAGAACAGCACGATCATCATGAAAAGCAATGTCAGCACGATGTCGAAGGCACCGGATCCGGTTGCCAGAAGGGCGCGGTAGATGTTGCCGACATTCGCGCCGCTGACGATCTGCGCCAGTTCGCCGAGCGCGCCGGGATGACCGATATATTCGGTCCACTGCGCGTCGAGCCATTCGCCCACAACAGGCAGATTGGCGAGCCACATCGGCGTCGGTGCTCCGGACTCATTGGTCTGGACAGCCCAATGGAACCAGACGCCCAATTCTTCCACCGTGTAGCTGATCGCCAGCGATATCGGTACGACGAGGAACACGAGGATCATCGCGATGGCAAGGCTCGCGGCCAGCGAACGATTGCCGTGCAGCCGGTCCAGCAATGGACGATAGAGCGGCCAGCTTGCAAATCCGATGACCAGCGCAGCAAGCACCGGCACCAGAAAATCGTGGAAGAAGTAGATGCCGGCGGCGACGACGAGCACCAGCAGCCAGCGGGCAGCCGACAGGGGCGGGATCAGCGCACTTCTCTTCGAACTCGAAGAGCCGAGCCAGGGTGTCTCCTGGGGAAGGACCGGACGATCCATGGTTGAGGGCCGTGTTCCTGATCAGTTGGCGGCGTTTTCACGCGATCGCCGCCATTTGGCAAGAAGTGCCTGCCCGAAAGCCGCATCGGAGTCAAACGACTTGCGTTGTGAAGGCACGATATGCGGGCAGGGAGGCCTATTCCTCCTCGGGCGCGGCCCCTGTCACCTCGAAGATCCGGACTGCGGCGGCGCGTCCCTTGGCCTTTGTTGTACCGAGGGCGCGGAAGCCGATGGCATCACCGCACCGCTTGACCGTCGCTTCAGTCGCGAGAATGGCCGTGTGGTGTTTCTTGTTCATGCCTTCGAGCCTTGAGGCGAGATTGATCGTGTCGCCCATCGCCGTGTATTGCAGGCGCTCTTCCGCACCGACACTGCCCACAAGTGCGTGTCCGGTGTGTATCCCGAAGCGGGTTCGGAACTCCGGCAGGCCCTTCTCGCGCTGGACCATGTTGAATTGTCTCAGCCGTTGCTCGACTTCCAGCGCACAGCGACAGGCGCGTTCGGCGTGCCGGGGCTCCGACACCGGCGCATTCCACATGGCAAAGACCGAGTCGCCGAGAAACTGGATGATGGTGCCGTTGTGAGCGCTGACCAGTTCGCTGAAGATGTCGAAATACTCCGACAGCAAGGCCACCACGTCTTCCGGTTCGTATTTCTCGCTGATCGTCGTGAAGTCGTATATGTCCGTGAACATCGCCGTGACCTCTTCGCGCCTTGCCGAGCGGCCGGAAAAGCGGCCGCTTTCAATGCCGCGGCGCACGAACTCCTTCGGTAGGTACATGGCAAAGCCGTGGATCGCATTTCTGGCCCGGTTCATCGCGCTGCCGAGCGTCTGGATTTCGCTGATGCGGGTATCAATCTCGATCGGCGTCGAGAAATCGAGCTCCTTCAGCCGGTCGGCGCTCGCGGTCAATGCGCCGAGCGATCGAGATATGAGGCGGGCAAGCAGCAACGCCACGATGATCCCTAACGCGATGATGGCGAGCGAGACAGCCAGTCCCTGGCGTAGTGCGCTCATGGTCGAACCAAGCAACTCGTCCATCGGCGAGGCAATATAGACGCGGTGCCCGGAAAGGAGATCCGTGTTCCTGATCGGTTGCGCCGTGACGAGATAGTTGCGCTGCCCGGCTTCCAGGTGAACGGGCTCGTCACCGGGATTTGCTTCGAGCACGGCCCGGACAAGCGGATCCTCAATCACTCTTTCCACAGCGGCGCCCTGACGTTCCAGATCGATACGGCGCATCATCGCGGGATCGGAATGGACAACGACCCGGCCGTCGGGGTTGGTGATGAAGATGGAGGTGTCGGGAGTTATGCGCTCGGCATCGAGGAAATCGAGAATGGTGTCGATCACCACGTCCGCGCCGACGACGATTCTCGGGTTCTTGTGATGCGCCTGCGCTATCGAGACGCCGAGCGCCTTTGTCGTCGCCATGCGGTAGGCACCAATCGAAACGGGTGTCTGGCTCCCAACGCCTGCCTCGTACCACGGGCGTTCGCGCGGATCGTAGTCGGATGCCGGCGAGAACCGCTTGGCGATGACCTTGCCGGCAGAGTCCAGAAAGTTCAGCGTTTCGGCGCGATCCGGACCGATCGCCGTCATCGTGCGGATCGCGATGGTGGCGCCTTCGGGCGCCTCGAGCGCCTGCCGCCAGGCGGGGGAGGCCAGCCGGATGGCATGGAAGAAAGAACCGTCGGGAAATCCGACATAGATCCCGTCGAGTTCGCGGGCCAGCGAAAGTCCCTCGCGAACGATGTCGATCTTGGCCTGCATCTGGTCGGGCGGCGGCGTGAGAAAGGCCGATGCGAGCTTGCCGATCAGCGTCACCGGCATCTGCGAATTGGCTGCGATGACGCCGAAGCGGTCGACGAGGCGCGCCGACAGCGCATGCATGGCGGATTCGGCGTTCGCGATCGCCTCCGCACGGTTGCGGCGATAGTCGAGCTGCACAAGAATGCCTGACACCGCAACGATCAAGGCAACCATCGCAATGCCGAGCAGCGTGCGCAGCGGCCGGTTCCAGGCCTTGCGTCTCCCGGAGAGGCGATGCTCCTCGCCCTTGTCCTCCTCGTGCATTCTCGTCATTCCCCCGCGCTCCACATATGGCGAAGGATGATAGCCGACCACGAGGTGCGGGGCGAGACGGTGGGCCTTGAACCTGAAATTCGGCCGCGGCGCACTTGCTGGCGAGGCGGCAAAGTCGATATCAGGCCGGCGCGACATGGATCGCTATTGTCGCGCGGCCCGTGCTTGCCTATCTACGCGGGCTGTCAAACACCAATGCCTGGAAGCGCGAGATGATCTCGACCCCCTATTATCTGATCGACAAGGCGAAGCTCGCCCGGAACATGGAGACGATCGATCGCGTCCGTCGGGCGTCGGGCGCCAAGGCGCTGCTGGCGCTCAAATGTTTCGCCACGTGGTCGGTGTTCGACTTCATGCGCGAATACATGGACGGAACGACCTCTTCCTCGCTCTACGAGGTCCGGCTCGGCCGGGAAAAGTTCGGTGGCGAGACGCATGCCTATTCCGTCGCCTACGGCGACGACGAGATCGACGAGGTCGTCTCGCACGCCGACAAGATCATCTTCAATTCGATCAGCCAACTGGAGCGGTTCCAGGCGCAGTCGGCCGGCATCACGCGCGGCCTGCGGCTCAATCCGCAGGTGAGTTCATCCAGTTTCGACCTTGCCGATCCCGCCCGGCCCTTCAGCCGGCTGGGCGAGTGGGACGTGGCGAAGGTGGAACCCGTCATGGACCACATCAGCGGTTTCATGATCCACAACAATTGCGAGAATTCCGATTTCGATCTGTTCGACCGCATGCTGGGGCAGATCGAGGAGAAGTTTGCACCGCTCATCGGGCGCGCCGACTGGGTCAGCCTCGGCGGCGGCATTCATTTTACCGGCGAGGGTTATCCGGTCGAGGCATTCTGCGACCGCCTGAAGGCATTTTCGGATCAGCACGGGGTGCAGGTCTATCTCGAGCCGGGCGAAGCGGCGATCACCAAGAGCACGACTCTGGAGGTGACGGTGCTCGACCTGCTCAACAACGGCAAGGATCTGGCGATCGTCGACAGTTCGATCGAGGCGCACATGCTCGACCTGCTGATCTATCGCGAGAGTGCCAAGGTTGCGCCGAACGAGGGCGCGCACAGCTATATGGTGTGCGGAAAATCCTGCCTGGCAGGCGATATTTTTGGCGAGTTCCGGTTCCCTGATGCGCTGAAGATCGGCGACCGCATATCGATTCAGGACGCAGCCGGTTACACTATGGTCAAGAAGAACTGGTTTAACGGCGTCAGAATGCCGTCGATCGCCATTCGCGAACATGACGGAAGTGAGCGCGTGGTGCGCCGTTTCGACTACAAGGACTACGAAGAAAGCCTTTCGTGAAGCGATCCCTTTGGGACGGGTGAGAAGGAGACAGACCCCCGAAATGAAGAAGAACGTCCTCATCATTGGCGCCGGCGGTGTGGCGCAGGTCGTGGCCCACAAATGCGCGCAGAACAACGACGTGCTGGGAGACATTCACATTGCCTCGCGCACGAAGGAAAAATGCGAGGCCATCATCGCCAGCATCAATGAGAAGCGGGCGATGAAGCAGCCCGGCAAGCTGGAAGCCCACGCGCTCGATGCGCTGGATGTCGAGGCGACGAAGAAGCTGATCGGGGAGACGGGATCGCAGATCGTCATCAATGTCGGTACGGCTTTCCTCAACATGTCGGTTCTCAGGGCCTGCATCGATACCGGTGCCGCCTATATCGACACGGCCATTCACGAGGAGCCTGGCAAGATCTGCGAGACGCCGCCATGGTATGCGAACTACGAGTGGAAGCGCGCCGCCGAGTGTGAGGAAAAGGGCATTACGGCCATTCTCGGAGCCGGCTTCGATCCCGGCGTGGTCAATGCCTATGCCAAGCTGGCCAAGGACGAATATCTCGACAAGGTCACCGACGTCGATATCGTCGACATCAATGCGGGCAGTCACGGCAGGTATTTCGCCACGAATTTCGATCCCGAGATCAATTTCCGCGAGTTCACCGGCGTCGTCTATTCGTGGCAGAACGGCCAGTGGCAGGAAAACAAGATGTTCGAGATCGGCAAGGAATACGACCTGCCGGTGGTCGGGAAGCGCAAGGCCTATCTGTGCGGGCATGACGAGGTCCACTCGCTGTCGAAGAACATGGATGGCGCGGACGTGCGCTTCTGGATGGGCTTTGGCGACCACTACATCAACGTCTTCACCGTTCTGAAGAACATCGGGCTGCTGTCCGAACAGCCGGTGACGACGGCCGAGGGCCAGGAGGTCGTGCCGCTCAAGGTGGTCAAGGCATGCCTGCCGGATCCGTCGTCGCTGGCGCCCGAATATGAGGGCAAGACCTGCATCGGTGACTTCGTGAAGGGCATCAAGGACGGCAAGGAGACCGAGGTCTTCATCTACAACGTCGCCGATCACAAGGATGCCTACAACGAGGTTGGCAGCCAGGGAATCTCCTATACGGCGGGCGTACCACCGGTGGCGGCCGCCATGCTCGTCGCCAGGGGCGACTGGGATGTGAAGAAGATGGCCAACGTGGAAGAATTGCCGCCGCGGCCCTTCCTGGGCCTGCTCAACAAGATGGGCTTGCCGACGCGCATCAAGGACGCCGAGGGCGACCGGGCGCTCGAGTTCTGATCACAAGCCCTCGATCTGATTGCGGCGGCGGCCGGCGGTGTTCAACGACCCGCCGGCCGTTTCCTTTCGGACGTGCCTCGGCCGATTTATCGAGGAACTTCGGCGCGGCGGGCCGCGTTGATCCGGCAGTCAGAGTGTCGCTTTGACTCAACCGAAGAGGGAGAGTGTACAATGACCGTCGCACGCATCACGGAAATTTCCGCCACGTCGCCGAGCGGCTTCGACGCAGCCGTCAAGTCGGGCATCGAGCGCGCCTCCAAGACGCTGCGCAATGTCAAGTCGGTGTGGGTCAAGGAGCAGGAAGTGACGGTCGAGAATGGCGAACCTGCCCTCTACAAGGTCAACCTGAAGGTCACCTTCGTGCTCGACGATTGAGCCCCTGAACGCGAGCGTTCAACGGCGATCGGCAACCATGGCGATCGCCGGGACGGTGGCGAGCGCCAGCGCGCCGGCGCCGGCGAAAAAGGTGCCATAGCCCAGAAATTCCGCCGCGTAGCCCGCCACGATGCCGCCGATCATGCTGACAAGCGCGTCCATGCACTGGAAGAGCGTGAAGTCGACGCCCGCCTGCCGCGGGTCCGACCACCGCATGAATTGCGCATAGAGCGCCACGAAGCCCAGAGCGAGAAATCCGGACGTGCCGGCAATCGCGACGGCTGCGAGCAAGGGACGGGGAATGTCGCCCAACTGGTCGTAGGCAACGAAAAAGAACAGTGCCATGGCCTGCAGCACCACGGCTGTCACAAGAACCGTGCGCATGCCCAGCGGCCTGATCAGCGCGCCACCGAGCAATGCTGCCGCCACGCCGACGAACATGCTGCCGATCCCGTTGAGCAGCCCCACGGTGGCGAGATCGAGCCCGGCATCGATGAGGAATGGCCCGACCATGCCCAGAGCGACCTTCTGCGCCACGACGTAGAGCGCGGCGACGGCGAGGCCGCGACGAACTTCTGGCCGCTTGAGCGCCGCTGCAAGCGATGGCATGTGATCGCGGGTCTCGACAGTCTTGGCCCGACCGGCGCGCAGCATGAAGGGCAGGCCGAGGAGCACCAGCAGCCCGGCCATGCTCCACACGCCAACCTGCCAGCCGAATTGACCGACGATGACAAGGAAGAGACCGGCGCCGATGGCCGATCCGAGATAGGCGCCGCCGACCTGGGCCGCATTGCCCCATCCATGATACTGCTTGGCGAGATTTTCCACCGCATAACCGTCGCAGGCGATGTCCACGGTGGAGGCGGCAAAGGCCACGATGGTCAGGCAGACAAGCACCGGGGCAATCGCTGCCGGGCCCAAGAGGCCGACAAGGACAAGTCCTGCGATGCAGATCAATCCCCCGACGAGCACCACGGTTCCCGACCGGTTGCGGCCAACCCGGGGAAGCCGGTAGCGTTCGATGAGCGGGGACCAGAGAAACTTCAATGCCCAGGGCAGCGCGATCAGCGACAACAGCCCGACGCGGTCGAGCGAAACACCTTGATCGCGCATGACGGCGGGCAAGCCTGCCCAGGTAATGCCGCCGATGACGCTCTGGGCGACATAGAGCCCGCCGATCGCCGCAACAAGCGCGACCGGCGAGGTCTGGAAGCCTTCCCGGGCCTGCATCAGAAGCGGTAGCGCAGGCTGGCGAAGACCGAGCGGCCTTCATCCCAGTAGCAATAGCCGGCCGAGCAGGTCTGTTTCTGTTCGTCGAACAGGTTCTTGGCGTTGACCTGCAGCATGACCCCGTCCATCTCCGGCTTCAGGTAACTGAAGTCGTAGGACAGGGCGGCGTCGACGAAAGTGCGCGCCTCGTTCTTGAAGCTGTTCTCGTCGTCGCCATAGCTCGTGCCGACATAACGCACGCCCGCGCCCAGTCCGAGGCCAGCCAGCGTGCCGCCCTCGAATTTGTAGTGACCCCACAGCGAGAAGATGTCGTTGGGCGTGGCTGAAAGTTCGTTGCCTTCGGTGCCAACCGCGCCGCTTTCGATCTTCATCCGCAGATGGGTGTAGGACGCGATCAGGCTGAAGCCGTTGTCGAGCGATGCGTTGGCCTCGATCTCGAAACCGCGTGAATTCAGGTCGCGCTGAACCTGCTTGTTGGGGCCGGTTGACGTATCGAAGACGACGCCATCATCCTGGTCGATATCGAAATAGGCGGCTGTTACGACGGCGTTGTAGTCAGGTATCTCGTATTTGACGCCAATTTCCTTCTGCGTGGCGATTGTCGGGCTGGCGGCGCGGTTCGCGTCGCTGTTCACATCATCATAGACAAACCCGATATTCGGCGCGAAGGACGTTGAATAGTTGGCATAGGGCGTGATGCCCCACTCCGTCTCGTAGGAAAGACCAAACCGGTACGAGAAGTCGTCATCGCTCTGCTTGGTTTCGGCGAAGCTGGAATCGGTCGAAGTCGTATCGACCCAGTCGTAGCGGCCGCTGGCGAACAGGGTGAAATTGTTCCACTCCATCTGGTCGTGCAGATAGAGCCCGAACTGGTTCATTTCCTGACTGCCGCTGAATGGCGCGTCCATGGCCTTGATGTCTTCCAGAGACACGTAGGAAAGGCCGCTATGGGCGTTGTAGTCGGACCAGGCATAGTCTGCACCGGCGATCACGGTGTGCCCGACCGGGCCGGTGTCGAATTCGAACTGGGCCATGTTGTCGACAACAAAGTTCTGCATGTCTTCGGTGTAGTGGCCCCAATAGCGCTGCAAGGGCAGACCGGCACCAACCGAGTAAAGGCCGCTATATTCGAGATCAGCGTCGACAGCGTTGTAGCGCAGGTTCTGGCGTACCGTGACTACGTCGTTGAACCGGTGCTCGAACTCGTAGCCGATCCGTCCCTGTGTCTGGTTGAAGTCGTTATATGCGGGGTCGCCCGCATAGATGTCCGACGCGACGCCATAGCTTGAGTTGTAAAAGGCCGCGGTGCCGCCGGTAACCGAATGCGAAATTTCGCTGAGAACGGTCAGGCTCGTGTCGGCGTCCGGTTGCCAGGTGAAGGCGGGAGCGATGTAGAGCTTGTCGTCGGGGTAGCCGGGGAGCCAGGTGTCGCTCTTGCGGCCGAGCCCGGTCAGCCGGTAAAGCAGCGTGCCCTCCTCGTTGGCCGGACCGGAAAGGTCGAAAGCCGCCTGATAGCGGTCATCCGTGCCGCCCAGAAGCTCGATCTCGCGGAACTGGTCCTCCTTCGGACGCTTGGTCACGACGTTGACGATGCCGCCCGGACCGCTGACGCCGTAGAGCGAGGAGGCTGGGCCCTTGAGGATGGTTACGCCCTCGATGCCGTAGGGCTCGGTCCTGAACCAGGCCGACGGTCCGTTGAACTGGCGCAGGCCGTCGCGGAACATGCCGTTGTAATAGGCAGGGAAACCGCGCAGGTAGAAGGCATCATAGCGCGTGTCGAACCCGAAGCTGTTCGGATTGGCGCCTGCCGTATATCCAAGCGATTCGTTGAGTGTGCGCGGCTTCTGGTCTTCGATCTGGTCCTGAGTGACGACCGAAATGGCCTGCGGAATCTTGACCAGGGGCGTATCGACCTTGGTCCCTATGCGGTCCTGGATGGCCACATATCCGTCCTGAACCAGGATGTCGTCACTTTCGGCCTCGACGGTCAATCGTTCGAGGACTGTTGCGGTCGCCCCGTCCTGGGCCTGTGCTGCGTTGATCGATGCGATCATCGCAGCACTTCCAAACAAAACAATCTCCAGCCGGCTCAACGTCGAGCGCTTGCGCATGTACCCACCCCTTGATCAAAATCAGTGCCTGAATGGCAAATATGAATTCAGGAGTCAGGTATTAAAATATGATCCGTTTGATCAAGAATAATTGGTGCCGCGGCTTCAATCGCATCGGGAGTGTTGCGCGATTGCCACAGGCTGTTGATGGGCCCGGTTGCTAATCCCGTGCCCGATCTGGACCATCTTCGATGATGGCCGTCATGATCCAGTCGCGAAAGGCGCGGATCTTGGGCACGTTGCGGCGGTTACGCGGATAGACCAGCCAATAGCCCCTTCCATCCGAGCAGGTGAGTTCGAAAGGCTGCACGAGAAGGCCCCGCTCGACTTCGTCGCGATAGAACGCCGGCGTGAGGATCGCGACGCCGCGGCCGGCGATCGCCGCGCGGGCTTCCAGGGCCTGCACCCCCATCGCCGACGGCGGTCCCTTCTTCAAGAGGTCGGGCGAAACGCCCGCCGCTGAGAGCCATTGCGTCCACCAGGGATCGTTGGCATCGAGGATGGGCAGGCGCAGGACATCCGAAGGCTTCTTCACGCCGCCGATCGTCTCGGCGAGGCGCGGGCTGAGCATTGGCGTGAAATCGGCGTCCACAAGAAGATGCGCGTCGAGGCCGGGCCATTGCCCGGCACCAGCCCGAATGGCGAGATCGACGTCCTCCGTCTCGAAGTCGGCAAGGCGCTGGCTGGATTCAAGCCGCACGGCGAGCGTGGGATTCTGTGCCTGGAAGGTGCTGAGATTCTGCGCCAGCCAGTTGGTGGCGAATGTCTGGGCCGCAGAAATCGTCAGCACGCCGTCGGCCGTCCCGCGCGCCTGCGCGTATGCTACGGCGATGCGCTCGAACGCTTCGCTGACCGCCGGCGCCAGTTGCCGGCCGGCGAATGTCAGGCTGACTTGTCTCGACCGGCGCACGAACAGCGCTCTGCCCAGACGATCCTCCAGCACCTTGATCTGATAGCTGACCGCAGCCTGAGTCATCCCGAGTTCGGCCGCGGCCTGGGTGAAGCTGCCGTGACGCGCGGCGGCTTCAAAGGCCCGCAAGGCCGCCAGTGGAGGCAGTTCGCCAGTCTTCATGGATAAAGCTACCTTATGGAAGATGCTGAACATTCAATTGGAGTTCGTTGGAAAACATAGGCATCGTTTCCGTAGATTATCAATCCTCCTTGTAGCTACCGGGAGACGACGCATGAGTGTGATTCCCCATCCGCAAAGACCCAGGCCGCTCACGTGGTGGCGTTTCTTCGTAAGCCTGGAATGGCGCCGCCCGGTGTCGGGTGCCGATCGGAAAGTCGAAGCTCTTCCGCGGGACCTCTATTATGACGTGGGCCTGTGCGATGTGCGGTCGGCGCGAATGAAGAACTTCATCGACTGAACGCGGGACCGGGGCGACCTTCACCAAGCCATCGACGGAGGTTGACGTGCGGGATTTTCGGTTCCACCGTCATTTGCCCGCAGGACGTGGCGCGACGCTCACGCACATTGACATTGGGAGTGGCCGGCATTCTATGTCCCCCGCGCGGCGCAGCCGCCAAGAGGAAACGACAGGCAAGGCAACTCCAGTGACGTCAAACATCGCCCTGACAGGGCTTGCCCGTGAGCTGGCAGAACGGGCGAAGCAGGGAAAACCGGTGCGCATCGGCGTCATCGGCTCGGGTGAGATGGGCACCGACCTCGTGACCCAGGGGATGCTCATGCCCGGCGTCGAGATAGCGGCCATCTCGACCCGCCGGCCGCACACCGCGCGCGATGCCATCCGCATCGCCTATGGCGACGAGGGCAGGGCGCATGAGGCTGACACTCCTTCCGGGGTGATCAAGGCCATCGAAGCCGGCAAGATCGCGGTCACCTCCAACGAGTTGCTGGTCACCAATCCATTGATCGACGTCGTCATCGATGCCACAGGCAAGCCCGGCGTTGCAGCCGACTTCGACCTGATGGCGATGGAGCACGGCAAGCATGTCGTGATGATGAACGTCGAGGCCGACGTCACGATCGGCCCCTATCTGAAACAGGCGGCCGACCGGCTGGGTGTCATCTATTCTCTGGGCGCGGGCGACGAGCCGTCGTCCTGCATGGAACTGATCGAATTCGCCACCGCGCTCGGCTACCGCGTGGTCGCAGCCGGCAAGGGCAAGAACAATCCGCTCAACCACGATGCCGTTCCCGACGACTATGTCGAGGAGGCGACGCGGCGCAACATGAACCCGCGCATGCTGGTCGAATTCGTCGACGGGTCCAAGACGATGGTCGAGATGGCGGCGATCGCCAACGCCACCGGCCTCGTGCCCGACGTGCCGGGCATGCACGGGCCCAAGGCGGACCGCGACGACATGGTCAAGGTGCTGATCCCGCGCGAAGACGGCGGCATCCTGTCGAAGAAGGGCGTCGTCGACTACACGGTCGGCAAGGGTGTCGCTCCGGGTGTCTTCGTGATCGTCGAGGCCACCCATCCGCGCATCATCGAGCGCATGGACGACCTGCACATCGGCACCGGGCCCTACTATGCCTTCTTCCGCCCCTATCACCTGACATCGCTGGAAGTCCCGCTGACGGCGGGACGCATCATGCTCACGGGCAAGCCCGACATGGTGCCGCTGCCGCGCCCGGTGGCCGAGGTCTGCGCCGTGGCCAAGCGCGACCTGACACCCGGTGAGCGTTTCGACGCCATTGGCGAGACCTGCTACCGTTCATGGACCATGACGGTCGAAGACGCGCGCGCGGCGGGAGCCGTTCCGGTCGGCCTTCTGGAAGGCGGCAAGGTGACGAAGGCGGTGAAGAAGGGCGAGCTTCTCACCACCGGCAATGCCGCGCCGGACACCACGACGCGGCTTTACGCGTTGCGACGGCGACAGGACGAAATGCTCTACGGACGGCCGCCGGCGACCGTCGACGCCTGAGCGGCCACCTGTTGCGGGCTCACCTGCCCAGTTCGATGCCGCGCCTGCGCGCCGCCTCCACGGCTTCGGTGACCAGTTTCGTCAGCCTGTCGTCGCCCATCAGCACCGAAAGCGCCGCCGCTGTGGTGCCGCCGGGGCTGGTCACCTGTTCGCGCAGCCTGCCCGGTTCCTCGCCGCTCTCGGCGGCCAGCGACGCGGCGCCGTGGACCGTCTGCATGGCGAGCAGCTTCGCTGTCTGCGAAGGCAGGCCGGCTGCGATACCGGCTTCGGTGAGGGCTTCGATGAAATGGAAGACATAGGCCGGGCCCGAGCCCGAGACGGCCGTCACCGCATCCATCAGCGTTTCGTCGTCGATCGTCGCGACCTTGCCGTTTGCCGACAGCAGCTCGCGTACGAACTCCTGCGCGCGCGCTTCGACATGGGTGTTGGAATAGAGCACCTGCATGCCCTTGCCGATGGCGGCCGGCGTGTTGGGCATGCAGCGGACGATCGCGGCATCGCTGCCCAGCAGTTCCTCGAAGACGGCCACGCCGGTGCCGGCGGCGATCGACAGGAAGGTTGCGCCATGTTCGCCGAGCGCGCGATAGGCGGGGACGACGTCGCGCATGACCTGCGGCTTGACCGCGAAGATGACGAGCACCGGCCTGGTGTCCGACGGCACGTCCGCGGCGGCGGCAGCCGTGGCGACGCCGAGACCGGCCGCGCGCTGGCGCAGGTCGGCGTTCGGTTCGACGACGAGCACTTCGCCCGCCTCGAGCCGGCCCGCCTTCACCCACCCGTCGAGCATCGCGAAGCCCATGTTCCCGCAGCCGACCAGAACCACCTTTACCGACATCTCCATCTCCCTCGATTGCAGCCCGTTGTCCGCCCTTTTGGCGCTCGCGGCCTTCAATGGCAAGCTTTGACCGCCAGCGCCGCGGCGTGACGCAATCGAGGGATGGTCGGCGCGTCAATTGTCGGATAAGGCAGGGCGCAACCGACACTGAGCAAGGGGACGCCCATGGCCGAGATCATCGACGGCAGGTCAATCGCCGAAGACGTGGTGGCGAAGGTCAAGGAGGCCGCGGCCACGCTGAAGTCCGCCACCGGCACGACGCCGGGCATTGCCGTCGTCATTGTCGGCGAGGATCCGGCGAGCCAGGTCTATGTCGCGTCGAAGTCTAGGAAGGCCAAGGAATGCGGCTTTCACTCCGTCCAGCATGCGCTGCCGGAAGAGACCAGCGAGGCCGCGCTCCTGGAACTCATCGGCGAACTCAACGCGGACCCGGCGATCCACGGCATCCTGGTGCAGCTGCCGCTGCCGGAGCACATGAATTCGGGCCGCGTCATTCAGGCGATCGCGCCCGAAAAGGACGTCGACGGCTTCCACTTCATCAATGTCGGCAAGCTCGGTACGGGCGAGATCGAAACGGCCTTCGTGCCGTGCACGCCCGCCGGCGCGATGCTGATGATCGAGCGCATCCGCGGGCGCGATCTTTCCGGTCTCACGGCGGTGGTTGTCGGACGCTCCAACATTGTCGGCAAGCCGATCGCCAATCTGCTGCTCCAGGCCAACGCAACGGTGACCATCGCGCATAGCCGCACGAAGGACCTCGCCGCACTCTGCCGCACGGCCGATATCCTGATCGCCGCGGTCGGGCGGCCGAAGATGATCGGTGGTGACTGGGTGAAGCCCGGCGCGACCGTCATCGATGTCGGCATCAACCGGATCCCGGCGCCCGACAAGGGCGAGGGCAAGACGCGACTCGTCGGCGACGTCGATTTCGCGGCGGCCGAAATGGTCGCCGGCGCGATCACCCCGGTGCCGGGCGGGGTGGGTCCGATGACGATCGCCATGCTGATGGCCAATACGCTCGTCGCCGCAGCGCGCGCGGCCGGCGCACAAGTACCACGGTTCTAACGGGGCGACGCCCGTCCCTTCCACGTCCGAACTACAGTCGCCGGACAGCCCTGCGGGCGTCCCGGGTGACCTGCTCTACGTCGAGACGGCATAGGCAACAGTTCCAGGCACAGGCCATTGCTTCGGCGGCCGATTGCATTAGAACTTTCTGCCATGTCGGATCACGTCCTGCCCGAGCGGCAATTCGCCTTCCTGCTGGTCGACAAATTCTCGATGTTCTCGCTCGCCGCGGCAATCGATGTGCTGCGCTCGGCCAACCGGCTGGCCGGGCGCGACCACTACGCCTGGATGACCGCATCGCCTGACGGCGACCCGGTGGTCGCCTCGAATGGATTGCCGCTCAAGGTCGATTATGCGGTCGATTACCTGCCATCGGTCGACATTCTCTTCGCCTGCGTCGGGCTGGCGCTCGACTTTCCGGGCAAGAACAAGGTGATCGGCGTTCTGCGCGCGCGCGGCCGGCGCGGCGCCGCACTGGGTGCACTCTCAGTCGGCTCCTACCTGCTTGCCGAAGCCGGTCAGCTCGAGGGTCATCGCTGCACCATCCACTGGGAAAACCGGGCCGGCTTCGTGGAGCGCTTTCCGCAGATCGAGTGCACCGGCAACGTGTTCGAGATCGACCGCAAGCGCTACACCTGCGCCGGCGGCACGACCTCGATCGACCTGATGCTGGAGATCATCCGCGGCGATTTCGGCGCCGACCTCGCCAACCAGGTGGCCAACCAGTTTCACCACGAGCGCATTCGCGGCGACACCGACCGCCAGCGCGTCGGCCCCGAACGCGACCTGACGGGCAAGTCGGAAAAGCTGAAGAAGATCGTCGCGCTGATGGCGGAAAATCTCGATGAGCCGTGGTCGGCGGTCGAGCTCGCCAGAGCCGCAGGCCTCTCCGTGCGCCAGGTGGAGCGGCTTTTTCTGCGCCATCTCAACATGACGCCGGGGCGCTATTACATGCGGCTGAGGCTGGAGCGGGCGCGCGAGCTTCTGCGCCAGACCAACCTGCCGATCCTCGACGTGGCGATCGCCACCGGCTTCACCTCGCATTCCTATTTCGCCCAGAGCTACCGGCTTCAGTTCGGCCGCCCGCCGTCCGAGGAGCGCAGGACGACCTACTGAACCCCTCGACAGGCTGGGGATGAGGGACGGCCGGGAAGGCCGACGCCTTTATCGACGAGTTGGCGAAACAGGCTTTCGGCCTCGGCCGGCGACAGATCGGGCCTCTTTTCGCGCCACCATGTGATGACGGCAATGAAGGTTTCCGCGATGAAGCCGATTGCAAGATCGCGCGGAACGGTGCGCGGCGGCTCGCCCCCGGCGATGGAGCCGAGGAAGCGGGTGAGATTGTCGCGCAGGGCCGTCGTGACGATCCTTTCGCCGCGTGTTCCCGAAAGTCCCGCCTGCACGTCGCGAAATTCGGCCACGTGCTCGAACAGCGCTCGCGTATAGGCGTACGGAATGGCTTCCGCATCATCCGCTTCGGACAAGGCTGCCTGCCATGTGTGTTCCAGAAGCGCGCGCAGTCGCTCCAGGCTGCGCTCCAGGAGCTCGTCCTTGGATTTGAAATGGGCATAGAAGGTCGAGCGGCCAACGTTTGCCTCGTCGAGGACGTCCTGCACGCTTATGGCGTCGTAGTGCCGCCTGCGGATGAGCGTGACCAGCGCGTCGTAAAGCGCCGTTCGGGTGCGAACCACGCGTCGGTCGATCGCCATGATGTGCCTCGGTTGAACGCATTTTTTCCGAACATGCCGGCCCGTCAGTCCGGTAGTGGACGGAACCGCCTGACTCTCCGGTAAATTCCGAACATCATGTTCGGTATCGTGCTAGCGGCTGGCCGGCAAACAGTCAAAGGAGATTCTTCTATGCATGGACACATTCTGGCCCGGCAGCCCGCAAATGCAGTGTTTCGGGCAGCGGCAGCGGCGATATCTATCCTCGTCCTGACATCGGTACACCATGCCTATGGCGCGGTGGTCTATGACACGCCCTGGCGCATGCATATCCTGTTCTTCGCCGTGCCGGCGGCGCTGGCGATAGCCGGTCTGTTCTGGTTGGGTTTGCGACGCCCGCAGGACCTTGTCGGGAGCGTGGCGGCCTGGGCCGGGCTGGCGCTGGCGGTCGGATTCCCGATCCTTATGATCGGCTTCTACGAGGGTGGTTACAACCACTTCGTCAAGATCGTGCTCTACTATACCGCACCGACCGAGCTGGTGGCGCGACTCTTTCCCACGCCGCCCTACCTGATGCCGAACGACATCGTGTTCGAGGCTACGGGTGTCATGCAGTTCGCGCTCGCCCTGGTGGCAGCGAACCGGATCCGGTGCCTGTTCAAGCGAGAGGATGAAGCGGGCGTGGCTGGTGCGGCCCGCGGATGAAGGACGGATCTGTCTCCGCGGTCCTCCTTTACCCCAGCGACCCTTCGCGCCGCCCGCCCGGTTGTCAGGAGGGAGGTTCGGTCAGGCACGTCATTTCTTCGATTGCGCAATTACGCCCATGACCCCCGGGCGTTCGTCGTTCCAAAGCCAGATGGTTGGCTATTGGCCCGCTGAACGAACGGGGTCGAAAGGGCTGCCGATGCTGAAGTCTATTTTACCTCAACTCGTCTTCACCACCTGCGGAATAACCCACGAGCCGTCGAGGATGGAGGGGTTGTTTTCCTCCGGCCAATAGAGACGCAGCATTAGGATGAATTTGTCGGCCGGTGCCGGAAGCCAGTTCGATTCCTTGTCGGCGCCCGGCGACTCATGCTGCAGGTAGAGCGTGACCGAACCGTCGGGATTGTGCTTTAGGTCCTGCCGCGGGCTGATTGAATAGCGGTTGAGCGGATTCTCGACGAAGAAGTAGTCCTTGTCATACATGGTCAGCGACCAGAAGCCCTTCACCGGCGGAAGCTGCTCCGGCTTGAATGTCAGCGTGTAGTTCTCCGAGCCCTGGTAGGTGCGGTTCAAGATGACGCCGCCCGGACCGGTCGACGTGGGATAGACCGCATCCTGGGGACGGTTCGCGCCGAGGCCGATCGCCGTGATCAGGGCGCGCTGCAGATAGTCGGTGCCATAGAGCCCGGTCTTCAGCGTGAAGCCCCAGCCGTTGATTTCCTTGACGTCGCCACCGCTGTCCTTGAAGTGCAGCATGATGCGGGCGAAGCCGAGCCGCGGGATATGTTTGGCAAATGCGGCGTCGAGCTTGGACGCATCGAAGTCATGTCCCGGCACGATGCCGATCTGCGCGATCTTTTCCAGGAATGGCGCATCTGCGGCAACCGGAGGATTGCGCTTCATAAGCTCGCAGAACAGGGAAAAATAGGCATTCGTATCAAGCGCGTTCACCTGGTCGCGCACCGGCGTCTTCATGTCGATGGCTGCATCGACCTTGCCGGGTGGCGGGGTCCAATCGGTACCCCACTTGCTGAGCGGCATCAGCTCGACCTCGTCCTGGATCTTGTGGACTGCCGCGTAATCCTCGGGCGTGCCGGTACAGTAGATGCGGCCGAGCAGCCAGACGATGCTGGTCGGTGACTTGTACTCCACCATTCCTTCCGGAAGCGTCCCGCTCCAGCCGGGGCCGGTGATCGCCCAGGTCTGCGCCCCCGTGCCCGTGGTGCGCTTGCCGGGGACAGCGAACACCGTCGTCCAGCCGTCCAGCATCGGGAAGAGGGCATACCGGTCGTCGAGGTCGGGGATACTGACGACCCAGGGCTCGTCACCCACGTCAACGAAGCTCGTGGTGTAGAGCGTGTCGGCATTCGGAGCGGTCACGTCGCGGAACGAGGCGCTGGGATATTCCCGCAGCTTGATGAGGTGGCCCATCGGGCCGCGGGTCCCTTCCACCTTGGGCACATTGGTCACGACGCGCCGGGTCATCTCCATTGTGACGAGCGGATATGCATAGGCGTAGGCTTCAAGGGCGAGCCAGAAATCTTCTCCGCCCTTGAAGACATCATGAAGGAGGCCGTCTTGCGCTTGCGCTCCAGCCCTGGAGGGAAGTGAGGCCGCGGCAAGCAGGCTCGCGGCGCTTGCGGTGAATGAACGACGTGAGAGTGACATTTCTCGAAACTCCTTGATGATGCATTCAACAAACGGCTTGGCAGCGAAGTGGGATTCAGTAGATGCAGGCCGATTGCCTCCAAACCCAACGTGATGGATTGGTGCCTGCTTGAGTCCTATTGCTTGGCCAATGACATCTTCATCAGGATACTATTAGGGTTTCATCACATGGTCTTGCCATTTCGTGCCATCTTCGCACGCGATATTCCGGTTGCAGCCGGGAGTTGCCAAAACGACCGTCGTTACGGGCAGGCCCGGAACCGCGACGGGGACAATCCGGTCCAGCGCTTGAAGGCGCGCGTAAAATGTGCCGGGTCGCTGTAGCCGACGCTGTAGGCGATCTCCGTCATTGTGTGGCTGCTTTCGGCGAGCAGCCGAAGGGCCTCGTCACGACGTGTCTGATCGAGCAGGTCCTCGAAATCGATGCCACAAAACTTCAGCCGCCGCTGAAGGGTGCGTACCGACATCCCGAGTCTCCCCGCGGCAGCCCCCAAACTGAGCGCTCGATGGTCCGATATATGATCAATCAGCAGGCCTGCGGTCTCGACTGCCGTCCTGAGCGCTTCGGTGACTTTGGGAGCCGCGCCCGGATCAACTTTTTGGAGGGGCATGTCGAGCAATTCGCGATCAAATTCGATCATGTCGTGCTCTGCCCCCATCTCGATGTTTGGACCCAGGCATTCCTCGATCGCGTCATCGCCTCGCCCTCGTGAAGCACTGAGATGCACACGTATCGCCGACGGCTCGCCTGCCAGAAGCGGCACCTTGCGCAGCACCGCAAGGCTTCCGAGTATGAACTGCCGGGGGTCTGCTTCTTGCCTGCCCGCGAAACGGTAGACGATCCGTGCCGTTCGGCCTTCTACCGCAAAGTGGACATCCGATCCCTGATGCAGCATGGAAGCATGATCCGCCGCATGTGCGCAGGCTTGAGCAATGTCTGCCGCCCCCAGGATCAATTCCCCCTAGGCACCGAGCGAGCGCAACTCGGTCATATGGCCGACATGGACCCCGCCAAACGGATCCTGCGTTGCCGAAACCATCTCGTTGCCGACGTGAAAGCACAGCGCGCGCGGCAGCCAGATGTCAGGACTCTGGAAGATGTTCGGGGAAACGCCGAGGCGCTGAAAGAACTCGATGGGAGACACGCCCTGCTTGGCCAGATAGGGCGCGATCTGCAGGAAGCACCTGACTTTGATGGATGGCGCAGAATTCAACATCCGAAGAACGACCTGGCCTCAAATGGCAAGAAATCGCTCAGGCACTATAGCAAGGGGAAATATAATGGGAAGCTTTACTTCCGAAGAATTGAGGCAAGAGTCCTGTTGAACATCATTTCAGCTCGGTGCGAGCAGTGCATTGAAGGCGGCACAACGTGGAAGTGGCAAGGGAGCGTTCCGTCTTTTTTGGCACATTGAGATGCCGCGGGCGCAGGCCGCCCACTGTCAGTCACACTGAGTCCGCCGTGGGGGTGGGAAGCGGACTTGCAGGTTTTGTTCTGCAAGCAGCTACTTCCGCCTCCAGCTAATGAACGACCTTCGACGTGGAGGCACATCTTATCGGGCGCAAGAACAGCGTTGCAACTTTCGTGAAAGAGGTTTTGCAACGGAGGCGTTAAAGGTCGATTGCTCCAACTACCTCGTTCTCGGTCAGCGTAAGGTTGCTCTACTGCCGAGGCTAGGGCCACTTGGCAGGTGCGAAAAAACTGGATGGCTTTTGACCCGGATATCGGATTAGCTCAAAGACACTGCAGAGCGTGATTGGAGTGAGGGAACATGAGACGCTATCTGAAGTTGATAGGCACCATGCTGATTGCCGCGCTGGCCTTGCCGTCGGCGGCATCTTTCGCGCAGGTGACACAAGAGACCATTGAGTCACTTGGCGCTCCCAAGTCGGTTGAGACGCCCGCCGGCACGCTGGAGTTCGAGGACGGGGTGCCTACCGCCGACACGGCGAGCAAAGTATACGATGCGCTCGATTTCACCCAGGCGCTCAACGTTTACAACAACAGCTTCCGTGGCGCTTCTGCCCTGGCGATAGTCAAGGGATTTCAGGGCATCGGCGCCAAGCCTGGCGATGTCGCGATCTTCTCCGAATTGATGGACGCGAATTCGCTGTTCCTGACAGCGAACGCCGACACGGTCTACTACCTGACGGCGCTCGATCTGAGCAAAGGGCCAATAGTTGTCGAACAGCCATCAGACGCCGTCGGCACGATCAACGACATGTGGTTCTCCTGGATCATCGACATTGGTGCGCCAGGCCCGGATCGCGGCCTCGGCGGCAAATATCTAATCGTTGGACCCGGCTACGACGGTCCGCTGCCTGAAGGTGGCTACTTCGTCGCGCATTCGAGAACCAACCTCGCCCTCTACGCTGCGCGGGCCTATCTCGTCGACAACGACCCCAAGCCTGCTGTAGACAACGTCAAGCGCAACCTCAAGATCTATCCCTATCGTCCAGGCTCCTTCGGAACAAGCATCGCGCAGGCGCTGGAGGGCACGGTGCACATCGCAGGCGAGCCTGAGATTCCCGAGACGAAATTCATGGAAGTCAGTGGAACGTCATTCAACACGATTCCGCCGAGCGACTACGGGTTTTTCGAACTCATCAACGAGAACGTCCAGAACGAGCCTGCCACGAGCAACGACATCGAGCTTGCCGGACAGCTTGCAGCTATAGGCATCGTGCACGGCAAACCGTTCACGCCTGATGAGCGGATGAAGAAAATCCTGTCGGACGCCGCCGCAGTCGGCCAGGCCTCCGGCCGGGCCCTCAACTGGCGCTACGCGATGAAGCATCCGGAGTGGGCCTATTACGAAGGCTCGCACTGGGGGAGCATGCTTTGGGAGGGCGGCGCACTTTTCGAGACTCCGCCGCCGCTGTTCGAGGAAGGCATGTTCAAACCGCTGCCGCCGACCGGGGCGCGTACACTCGATTCCCGAACAGCCTTCTACTATGGCTATACGCTCGATTCGCCCGGCATGATCATGCGCATTCCGGACGTTGGCTCGCAGTACCTCATGGGTTTCCTTGACTCCGAAGGAAATCCCATCGACGGCGCAAAGACCTACAAGGTGACGCTGCCCAAGGATATTCCTGCCCGGGCATTCTGGTCCTTTACGCTCTATGACAACCAGACCCGTTCGATGCTGCAGACACCGCAGAGATACCCGCGCGCCGGCAGTCAAAGCTATCCCTCGCCCGCTGCCGAAGCCGCCGCCGACGGCACGACAACGGTCTATTTCGGTCCAACGCAGCCGGAAGGCGTCGCTCGCGGCAACTGGATTCAAACCGATCCCAAGAAGGGTTGGTTTACGATCCTGCGCCTGTACAGCCCGTTACCATCATTCTTCGACAAGACCTGGCAGCCTAGTGAAATCGAAGCGGTTAATTGATTGAGGCCCTGAAAGCGCCGACATAGTCGTGGATGCTGGAACGGTTGCTCGCTGTCCACAACCTGTTCGTTCTCCGGTCTCCGGCTTTGCGGTCCGTGGGGAACCGAATGAATGGCGAGTTTCGGGTGGCGACGGAAGCACCCTAGACGGCGGCAAAGGGGTCGGAAACGGCCCCAAACAGGACCCTGAATTTCAGGACCTCATCGTCCTCACCACCCGCTCAAAACACCGCCGCGCCTTCGTCCGCGCGGCCGGCCAGTTCCCTGAAGCCGGCGAAGAGTTCGCGGCCCAGCCCGTGGGTGTTGGCCGTCAGGTCGGGGGTGGGGGCGGGGCGGCGTGCGAGTTCGGCCTCATTGACGAAGGCTTCGAGGATGCCGGCCTCGCCGTCGACGCGGATCATGTCGCCGGTATCGATCCTGCCGATCGGCCCGCCGTCGATCGCCTCTGGCGTGACGTGGATCGCCGCCGGCACTTTTCCGGAAGCGCCCGACATGCGGCCGTCTGTGACCAGCGCCACCTTGTGCCCGCGGTCCTGCAGCACGCCGAGCACGGTGGTCAGCCTGTGCAACTCGGGCATGCCGTTGGCCTTCGGCCCCTGGAAGCGCACCACGGCGACGAAGTCGCGGTCGAGCTCGCCGGCCTTGAAGGCGGCGTTGAGCTGTTCCTGGCTGTCGAAGACGACCGCCGGCGCCTCGATCACGCGGCGTTCCGGCTTGACGGCGGACGTCTTGATGATGGCGTGGCCGAGATTGCCCGACATGACCTTCAGGCCGCCCGTCGGCTGGAAGGGCTTTTGCGCCGTCGCCAGCACCTTGTCGTCGCCGCTCCTTTCGGGTGCGGGCTGGCGGATGACCTCGCCCTTCTCGCCAAGCTTCGCCTCGACCGTGTATGGCCGCAGGCCCTCGCCCCAGACGGTCGAGACGTCTTCGTGCAGGAGCCCCGCGTCGAGCAGTTCGCGGATCAGGAAACCCATGCCGCCGGCAGCGTTGAAATGGTTCACGTCGGCAAGCCCGTTCGGATAGACGCGGGCCAGAAGCGGCACGGCGTCCGAAAGGTCTGAAATGTCCTGCCAGGTGAGCCTGATGCCGGCCGCCGCGGCCATGGCGATCAGGTGGATCGTGTGGTTGGTCGAGCCGCCCGTGGCATGCAGGCCGACGACGCCGTTGACGATCGAGCGCTCGTCGATCATGCGGCCGGCGGGGCGGTAGTCGTTGCCGAGTGCGGTTATCTCGAGGGCGCGTCTGGCGGCTTCCTTCGTCAGCGCGTCGCGCAGCGGCGTTCCCGGATTGACGAAGGAGGCGCCGGGCAGGTGCAGGCCCATGATCTCCATCAGCATCTGGTTGGAATTGGCCGTGCCGTAGAAGGTGCAGGTGCCGGGGCCGTGATAGGACTTCGATTCGGCTTCGAGCAGTTCGTCGCGGCCGACCTTGCCTTCGGCGTAGAGCTGGCGGATGCGGGCCTTCTCGTCGTTGGGCAGGCCGGAGGTCATCGGCCCGGCGGGAATGAAGATCGCCGGCAGGTGGCCGAATGTGAGCGCGGCGATGACGAGGCCCGGCACGATCTTGTCGCACACGCCCAGATAGACGGCGGCGTCGAACATGTCGTGGCTCAGACCGACGGCGGCGGCCATGGCGATCAGGTCGCGCGAGAACAGGGACAGCTCCATGCCGGGGCGGCCCTGCGTGACGCCGTCGCACATGGCCGGCACGCCGCCGGCGACCTGGGCGACGCCACCCGCCTCATGCGCGGCGGCCTTGATGAGCGCGGGAAAGGTCTCGAAGGGCTGATGCGCCGACAGCATGTCGTTGTACGAGGTGATGATGCCGAGATTGGCCGCGCGGTCGCCGGCAAGCGCCGCCTTGTCGCCGGGCGAGCAGGCGGCGAAGCCGTGGGCGAGATTGCCGCAGGACAGAACCGTGCGGTGCGGTCCGCGCCCGGCGGCCTTGTCGAGGCGGGCAAGATAGAGCTCGCGCGAGGGTTTGGAGCGCTCGCGGATGCGGGCGGTGACGGCTTCGATGGCGGCTGTGGCGGTCATGTTGGCTGAGCCTCCGGGGCTTGTTGTCAGGCGGCGTGGGAGGGCGCCCAGACGATTGTGACGGGAAATTGCGCACGGTCGATGACGGCGCGGATCGGCAGGTCGGAGCCGGCCGGCGAAATCGCCTCCTCGATGACGGCCTTCTTGGCCGCGCCCTCGATGTGCAGCACGACCAGCCGCGCAGCGGCGATGACCGGCAGGGTCAGCGTCAGGCGCGGCTCGCCGCCGGCCTTTGTGTCGACGGCCATGACGCGGGCGGAGTTCTGCGGGCTGAGCAGGGTTTCGAGATTGGCCGCGTCGGGGAAGAAAGAGGCGGTGTGGCCGTCCGTGCCCATGCCGAGCACCAGCGCGTCGAAGGGCAGGGGGAGCGCGGCGATCGCCTCGTCGGCCACAAGGGCGGCGGCGTCCGGCGTCGGCGCGTCGGTATAGAGCGGTACGAAGCGGGCCGCGGCGGTCTCGCCCTGAAGCAGGATGCGGCGCACCAGCGCCTCGTTGGAGCGCTCGGAGGAGGGGGGCACGAAACGCTCGTCGACCAGCGTGACGGTGACGTTCTTCCAGTCGACCGGCTGGTCGGCAAGGGCGGCGAAGAAGCGCGCCGGCGTCGTACCGCCGGAAACGGCCAGCGTGGCCTCGCCGCGTTCGGCGATGGCGTTGCGAAGCTGCCCGGCAATGCGCCCGGCCAGTGCGGCCGCGAGCGCGTCCGGCGTAGGGAAGGTTTCAAGGATCGTCTGGACGGCGGGCATCAGATGCTCTCGTGCCAGGTCCTGCCGTCGCGCTCGATCAGCGCGATGGAGCCCGACGGCCCCCATGTGCCGGCGGTATAGCCCTGCACGTCCTGTCGTCCGTCCTCCCAGGCGCCGAGGATCGGGTCGATCCATCGCCACGCGGCCTCCACCTCGTCGCGGCGCATGAACAGCGTCTGGTTGCCGCGCACGACATCCATCACCAGCCGTTCGTAGGCGTCCGGATTGCGCACATCGAAGGCCTGGGCGAAGCTCATGTCGAGCGGCACGTGGCGCAGGCGCATGCCGCCGGGGCCGGGATCCTTGATCATGATCCACTGCTTGACGCCCTCGTCGGGCTGCAGGCGGATGACGAGCTGGTTGGCAAAGACCTCGCCGGCACCTCCGAAGATGGAGTGCGGGATCGGCTTGAACTCGATCACGATCTCGGAGACACGGGCGGCGAGCCGCTTGCCGGTACGCAGGTAGAAGGGAACGCCCGCCCAGCGCCAGTTGGCGATCTCGGCCTTGATGGCGACAAAGGTCTCGGTGCTGCTTGGGCCGTTGGCGAGTTCCTCGACATAGCCCTTGACCGCTCCGCCGGCCGACGCGCCGGCACGGTACTGGCCGCGCACCGTCAGCTTGCCGGCTTCGTTGTCGCGGATCGGCCTGAGCGAACGAAGAACCTTGAGCTTTTCATCGCGCACAGCGTCGGCGTCCATCGAGGCGGGCACCTCCATGGCGACAAGGCAGAGAAGCTGCAGGATGTGGTTCTGCACCATGTCGCGCAGCGCGCCGGCCTTGTCGTAGTAGCTGACGCGGTCCTCAAGCCCCACCGTCTCGGCGACGGTGATCTGCACGTGATCGATATGGGCGGAATTCCACAACGGCTCGTAGAGCGCGTTGGCAAAGCGCAACGCCATCAGGTTCTGCACCGTTTCCTTGCCCAGATAATGGTCGATGCGGAAGACCTGGTGTTCCTCGAAGACGTGGCCGATCGCGTCGTTGACGTCGCGCGCCGAGGCGAGGTCGCGCCCAATCGGCTTTTCGACCACGATGCGTGCCTGCGGCGTCGCCAGGGCATGTTCCTTCAGCTTGGCGCAGATGTCGCCGAACAGCGAGGGGGCAACAGCCATGTAGAAGACGCGTATGCGCGGGCTTTCGCCAAGCGCCGCAGCGAGGTCGTCGAAGCCCTCGCCGGACGTGGCGTCAATCGAGATGTAGGACAGCCGCGCAAGGAAAGCCTCGAGCTCGTCCCCGTCGATCTCTTTGGCCCTGACGTGCTCCGTGATCGCCTTGCGGGCGAATTCACGATAGTCTTCATCGCTCAGCTTCGAGCGCGAGGCGCCGATGATGCGGGTCGGCTCGGAAAATTGCCCCGCCTTCTGGCGCTGGTAGAGCGCCGGCAGAAGCTTGCGTTCGGCCAGGTCGCCCGTGCCGCCGAAGGCGATGAAGTCGAAAGGCTCGACGGGTATGGTCTGGCTGGTCATGTTACATCCAATTCTTCGGCAAGGCTGCCGGCTCGTATAGTCTAATCGATTTAGGTTGGCCAGTCCTGGCCTGCTCGTTCTTGTGTCTTGACACTGTCGGACCCGTTCCGTTTGTCATAGATCGCCGTGCCCGCATCGACTGCACGAGTTCGGTCGCAATTGGGCCTGACAATGGCCCGCAACGCAATATGGAGGATCCCGTCATGGGAACACATCTGTCGCGCACGGTGGCGCAGGGACTAGCCGTCATGAACCTCATCGACGGCAAACAGGTGGACGCCTTGTCGGGCAAGCGCATCGACGTTGCCTGTCCTTCGGACGGCAGGATATTCGCCTCCATTGCGGCTTGCGCGGCCGAAGACGTCGACATCGCGGTTCGGGCTGCTCGCCGCGCCTTCGACGAAGGTCCGTGGGCGAGGATGCCGGCGGTCGAGCGCGGGCGCTGCCTGACACGGCTCGGTCTTCTGATCGAACGCCATGCCGATGAGCTCGCCGCTCTCGAATCGCGCGACACCGGCAAGCCGATTCGGCAGGGCCGGGCGGACGTGACCGCGACGATGCGCTATTACGAGTTCTACGGCGGGGCGGCCGACAAGATCCATGGCGACACGATTCCGTTCCTCGACGGCTACACGGCGCTGACCCTGCGCGAACCGCACGGCGTCGTCGCCGGCATCATTCCGTGGAACTATCCGATGCAGATCCTTGCCCGCGTGGCCGGCGCCGCGCTCGCCATGGGCAATACGCTGGTGGTCAAGCCGGCCGAGGACGCATCTCTGACAACCGTTCGGATTGCCGAACTGGCGCTTGAGGCTGGGGTTCCGGCCGGCGTCTTCAACGTCATCACCGGCTACGGCCGCGACGCGGGCGCCGCGCTTTCGGCCCATCCGCTGGTCGACTACGTCACCTTCACCGGCTCGACGATGACCGGTACCGCGATCCAGCAGGCTGCGGCCATCAACAACCGCGGCGTGACGATGGAGCTCGGCGGAAAGTCGCCGCAGATCGTCTTTTGCGATGCCGATATCGAGGCGGCGCTGCCGGTGCTCGTCAACGCCATCATCCAGAATGGCGGACAGACCTGCTCGGCCGGCAGCCGCGTGCTCGTGGAACGGCCTGTCTACGAACGGGTGGCGTCCGGCCTGGCAGAGCGTTTTGCCAAGCTTGTTGCCGGACCGCACGATGCCGATCTCGATCTCGGCGCCCTGATCAACCTGAAACAGAAGGAGCGCGTGGCCGCCATGGTCGCGACCGCCGAGGAGGCCGGCGTCACCCTCCTGGCGCGCGGCGCCGTTGCCGCCGATGCGCCGTCCGAAGGCTATTATTTCGCGCCGGCCCTGTTCGGGTCCGTCGATCCGGACCAGGCCATCGCCCAGGAAGAGGTGTTCGGGCCTGTTCTGGCTCTGACACCGTTCGAAGACGAGGCCGATGCGATCCGCATCGCCAACTCGACAGAATACGGGCTCGTCGCGGGTGTCTGGACGAAGGATGGCGCGCGCCAGCATCGCGTGGCCAAGCGGGTGCGCGCGGGACAGGTCTTCGTCAACGGCTATGGTGCCGGCGGCGGCATCGAACTGCCCTTTGGCGGCTTCAAGAAGTCCGGTCATGGCCGCGAGAAGGGCTTCGAAGCGCTCTACGACATGTCTGCCACCAAGACGGTGGTGTTCAACCACGGGTGACGCGCAGCCGCCACCCGGAATGTCGTGACTTTCGCGGCATTCATCAATCTGCATGCAAAATCGGGGCGTCCAATAGATCGCCCGAGAAAGTTTGAAGGGAAGGAATTCGCACGTGCGCCTGAAAGACAAAGTAGCAATCATCACCGGTGCAGCGTCCGGCTTCGGCGAGGGCATGGCAAAGCGGTTTGCCGAGGAAGGCGCCAAGGTTGTCGTGGCTGATCTCAACGCCAAGGGAGCAGAGCGCGTTGCCGGCGATATCGGTTCGGCGGCGCACCCGGTTGTCGCCGACGTGTCGATCAAGGCCGATATCGACGCCATGGTTGCCTCCGCCGTCGAGACGTATGGCCGCATCGACATCTTGGTCAACAACGCCGGCTATACCTATCGCAACGGCAGCATGCTGGATGTCGACGAGGCGACCTTCGATCTGATTACTGCGGTCAACATGAAGGCCATCTATTTTGCCGCGCTCGCGGTCGTGCCGATCATGGAGAAGCAGGGCGGCGGTTCGATCATCACCACGGCGTCGACCGCCGGCCTCAGGCCGCGTCCGGGGCTTACATGGTACAACGCCTCGAAGGGGTGGGCGATCACGGCGACGAAATCGATGGCGGTGGAACTGGCGCCGAAGAACATTCGTGTCAACTGTCTGTGTCCGGTTGCCGGTGAGACGGGCATGCTGGCCCAGTTCATGGGTGAGGACACGCCCGAGAAGCGTGCCCAGTTCCGCGCCTCCATTCCGCTCGGTCGTCTGTCGACGCCGCTCGATATCGCCAATGCCGCACTGTGGCTCGCCTCCGACGAGGCCGAATTCATCACCGGCGTTGCGCTGGAAGTGGATGGTGGGCGCTGCGTCTAGGCGCGCCGAACGCCATGCCCCAAAACGCGCCTTGCGTCCGGCGCGCATCTCTTCGCTTCAAACATTTCCGTTTGACGCGAAGGCGCGCCGGATGCAGGTCGCTCGACCTCAGGCGAGCGGATCGGCAAGGTCCGCCGTGCATCGTTCGACGATCGCCGTAGCCGCCGCGATGTCGCCAAGAGCGTGCCCGAGTGCAAGGGCCACCTTGGCCAGAAAGAGCTCGGACTTTTCCTCGCCCACCGCATCGACGGCGAGAGCAAGCGCCTCGTAGAGCGTTTCCAGATCGCCCTGTTTCATGCTCGGGCCTCCTTAGCGGACAAGATCATGGCGAGCGCATCCATGACTGTCGCCATGTCGGTGCCACGCCAGCGGGCCGCCACATGCATGTCCGGGCGGATGAGATAGGCCGTGCCGTCCTGCGCGTCGTAGGCAGTCGCTTCGGGACCATCGGCGGGTAAGCTCACGACCGTCAGGCCGGATATGCCCGCCTCCTCACGGGCATCGGCGCTTCCGGAGAATCGCAGCAGGGTGAAGCCCTTTGCGAAGCTGTCGGACAGGTGGCCGCCGTCACGTCGCAGATTGGCTGCAACGGCGCCGGGCACCGGCCCAGCCGTGAAGCCGTCCTCATCCGGGAGGGTGATCGGACTCTCCTGATAGGTATAGGGCGTCATCTGTCTGGGATTTGCCAGTTCGCCTGCCCAGGAATGCGACAGGGACAGCGAAAGCGCGGCGTCGCGCAACAGGCGCCATCCCTTTGTCGGCGGGGTCATGAAGCGGGTGCTCTTGGTGGCGTTGGCGAAGACGTCCAGCGTTGCGCCGCGCCGCTCGGGCGTGTAGCTGTCGAGCAGACCTTCGCCGGCGTCTCCTCGCAACACGAAGGCCAGCTTCCATCCAATGTTCTGCGCGTCGGCAAGGCCGTTGTTGAGACCGCGCACGCCGAATATCGGCACGATGTGGGCGCTGTCGCCGATGAAGAATATCCGACCGTCGCGATAGTCGTCGAGGAGCAACGTATTGGCCGAATAGGCACTCCACCATTCCAGTTCCCAGTCGGCTTCATGGCCGATCTCGCTGAGAACGGCGGCGACATTGGTGCGGACGTTTTCCTCTCGTGTCGCTTCCTCGGCCCTTTCGCCGTCGCGCAGTTGGTAGTCGATGCGCCAGATGTCGTCGGGCTGGCGATGGATCAGCACCGTGCCGCCGGGGCGGCAGGCGGGATCGAACAGCGCGCGGCGGATGGTCGGATAGTCGTGCCTCATCTGCACGTCGGCGATCACGTAGCGGCCTTCATGGTTGTCTCCCTTGAGCCGCAGACCACGCAGAGAGCGAACGCGGCTTCGTGCGCCGTCGGCGGCGAGAACCCAATCGGCCGGCAATTCGTACGCACCGTTCGGGTCCCTGATGGCGAGCCGCACGCCGTCAGCGATGTCGTCGATCCCAATCACCTCACTCTGCCAGCGCATGTCGATGAGACTGTTGCGCCGCACGGCGTCCCACAGAAAGGCTTCGATATATTGCTGCTGGATGTTGTACATCGGGCGGAACTTCTCGTCGGGTCCGTCGGGCATGGCGAATTCGAGGATCTGCCGGCCGCGATAGAAGGTTCGACCGGTTGTCCAGCCGAGCGCCTTCTTCAGGAACGGTTCGACGGCGCCGATGCTTTCGAGGATATGAAAGCTTTGCCGCGCGACACAGATGGCGCGGCTGCCGTCGTTGAAAGTGGCCTTGTTGTCGAGGAGAACGCTGCGGACCCCATGGCGGGCAAGTGTCAGCGCCGCGACCATGCCAACCGGCCCCGCGCCGACGATGGCAACGGGGGTGCGCCGGTCAAGATCGCTGCGCCCGACCGGAGGGTCGAAATGCGGATAGTCGAAATAGAGCGAATCGAGTTCGCCGCGTCCATTGGGGCGCATGCCCATCCTCCCATCGTCACGTCTGGCTGCGTCTTGTCTGTACCGCGCCTCTACCGTGTTGTAAGTCCGTCTTTATGTGGGACAGAACTCTGGCGGACGGCATGGAACTTCTGGCCGGTATCGAGGCCTGCATGGCGCAGTCGGGACGTGAAGGCTTCGCCGCGCCCTTTCTCGAACTGGTGCAGCAAACCGGCGCCGCACAGGTCATGATCTTTGCCTACCGAAGCGATCATGCTGCCTGTTTCATGTCACGCAATTTTCGCGCCGGCGCGCTGGGCAGCCTTCTGGCCGCCGAATATCTCGAGGGATGGTACCGCCAGGACCCTCTTTACGGGCAGGTGATGGCGATGGCGCCGGGCGAGCTGCAGTCCGTCGACTTCGCCCGGCTGAAGAAGCACATGTCGGCGGACTATCGCCAGCGGTTCTTCGCGCAGCCGGGCCTTTCGGGAAAGACAGCGGTGCTGGCGGCGGGCGCGCGGTTGAGGATTTCGCTCAACCTCTATTGGGACGGGCCTGACGAATATGCCGGCGGACCGCTGTCCGCCATCCTGGCGCGTCTTGCCCTGCAGCATTTCGAGACCGAGCGGGAACGCTCCTATCCGGCTCCGCTGGAGGTTCTTTCGCACCGCGAGCGGTCTGTCTGCCTCGGCATCCTGGCCGGCAAGAAAGCGGAGCAGATCGCCACCGACCTTGAGATCGCGCCATCGAGCGTCGTCACCTACCGCCGCCGCGCCTATGACAAGCTCGGCATTTCCTCACGCGGCAGCCTCTTCGCCCTGTGCCGGGATTGAGCGTCGGCGCCGAATTCGCGCCTTGCACTCGATGGGAAGTTGGGAAACCATGGCAAGCGTCCACCCTGTCGCGACATTCGCCAGAATCCTTTCGCAGCTTTCCAAATAGGTTCAAATTTTTCAATGACCTATGAGCAGATCTTCATATTCCTGCTTTTGGCGCTCGTTTTCGCGCTTCTGATCTGGGGGCGGGTGCGCTACGACCTCGTCGCGTTCGGCGCTCTCGTCATCGGCGTGGCCGGCGGCGCCGTTCCTGTCGAAGACGCATTCGCCGGCTTCGGACACGAGGCGGTCGTCATCATCGCTCTCGTGCTCATCGTGTCGCGCGCCATGGTCAATTCCGGCGCCGTCGAGCTGATCGCGCAATATGTCGTCGATGCGAGCCGGACGCTTTCTGCCCATATCGGTGTCATGTCGGTTGTCGGGGCTGCGCTTTCGGCCGTCATCAACAACGTCGCCGCCCTTGTCATCCTGATGACGCTCGATATCGAAACGGCGCGCAAAGCCAAGCGGTCCCCTTCACTGTCTTTGATGCCGCTATCCTTCGCGACCATTCTGGGCGGGATGATCACGCTGATTGGAACGCCGCCCAACATCGTCATCGCTCAATATCGCGAACGCGCCTTTGGCGAACCCTTTTCCATGTTCGATTTCACGCCGGTCGGGCTGGTCTGCGCCATCGTCGGCATCGCTTTCGTCGCCGGTTTCGGCTGGCGGCTCATTCCGCAGGGCGGGCAGGCGGTCCAGACCGAGAAGGAATCTGGATTGTTCGTGGCGGAGGCCGGCTTTCCGGAGGATTCGGATTGGGTGGGCAAGACGCCGCGGGCGCTCGTGGACATGGCGGAGGAGAGCGACGTGGCGATCCTCGGTCTGGTGCGGCGCGGCAAGCGCCTTCCCGGTTTCGCCATGCGGGAGGAAATCAAGAAGAGCGACCGGCTGGTGCTGGAGGGTGATCCGAAATCGATCGAGGCGTTCATCGGAACGGCCAAGCTCAAGGTCTCGACAAGCACCAAGGGCGAAGGACTGGTCGGCAAGTCGATGACGCTGGTGGAGGCGATCGTGCCCGACGGCGCACGGGCAATCGGCCGCTCGGCACAGGACATGCGGCTGTTCGAGCGGCGCAACGTCTCGCTTCTCGGCGTGTCGCGCCAGGGGCGCCGCTTTCAGGAACGCGTGCGCCAGTTGAAGGTCGAGCCGGGTGATGTCCTGCTGCTTCTGGGGACGGAAAGCCGCGTGGCCGATGCCGCCGAATGGATGGGCGTTCTGCCGCTGGCGGAAAAGAGCCACACCGTCATCCAGCGCGGCAAGGCGGCGCTGGCGATCGGAATTTTCATTGCCGCGATCGCGCTATCGGTATTCGGCCTGCTGCCGCTGGCGATCTCGCTTGCCGGCGCCGTCTGCCTCTATGCGATCTTCAACATCGTCAATGCGCGCGCTGTCTATGATTCCATCGAGTGGCCGGTCGTCGTGCTTCTGGCGTCGCTCATACCGATCGGGCTGGCGCTGGAGGAATCGGGCGGCACGGCGCTGATTGCGGAGGCCATCGTGGCGCAGACGGATTTCCTGCCGGCCTGGGCCATCCTGGCGGTGGTCATGGTGGTGACGATGACATTGTCGGACTTCCTCAACAACGTCGCTACGGCGCTCATCACCGCTCCCATCGCGGTCGGCGTCGCCAACTCCATCGGCGTGTCGTCGGACCCGTTCCTGATGGGCGTGGCTGTCGCGGCCTCCTGCGCATTTCTCACCCCCATCGGCCACAAGAACAACACCATCATCATGGGGCCGGGTGGCTATCGCTTCGGCGACTACTGGCGGATGGGCCTGCCGCTCGAAGTGCTGATCATCTGCGTTTCGGTGCCGGCGATCCTGTTCTTCTGGCCACTCAATCCGACGTGAGGGATGGGGGTGCAGCGACGGCGCGGCGATAGAGATGCCAGGTCGCGTGGCCAAGGACGGGCAGCACCACCAGGAGGCCGAGGAAGAACGGAACGCAGGCCACGATGACGGCCAGGGTGACGATGACGCCCCATCCGAGCATGACGAGCGGGCTTGCCAGAACCGCCTTGACGCTGGTGATCATGGCCGTGACGAAATCGACGTCGCGCTGCATCAGGAGCGGGATCGAAATGACCGTTATCGAGAACAGGACCAGAGAGAGGGCGGCTCCGACGAGGTGACCGATGACCAGGAATATCCATCCCTGTGGCGTCGTGAAGACGACGGTCAGAAACCTGTCGAGTGTGGAAAAGGACATGCGCCCGAGGATCAGCGCGATCCACAGCCGCACCTGATACATCCAGATCCAGAAGAAGAACAGCATCACGAAGGCCATCCAGGAAAGCTCGCGGCTCTTCTGTGCCCAGACAGCCGTCAGCACCTGGCCCCACAGGAGCGGGCGCCCCGTTTCCAGCCTGTGGCTCACCTCATACAGTCCTGCAGCGGCAAAGGGACCGAGCAGCGGGAAGCCGATCGCGAAGGGATAGATGAGCCACGGCACCTCCCATGCGGTCAGGGCCAGCGCAATCAGGATGCCGCCGAGGGCGAATATGCCACCGAAGAAGAGGCCGAATGCAGGCGCGCGCGCGAAGTCGGAAAGCCCTTCGGCAAGGCTGGCGCGAATGTCGGCAACCGTGACGGCGTTGACCTCCGGCATTGTCGCCGCCGCCCGATTGTGTACGCTGCCTGTTTCCTCCACCAAGCCTACCTCCCTTTGCCCCTCCGCCGCGCATGTCTGACAGCATGCCGCATATTATGCCACGGAAAGATGCCAAACTTGAGCAAGATCAAGTGCGACCAGTCTTTCGGACGACCATGCCAACCATGTTCCGTGACCAGCGCGCGGTGCTGCTTCGTTGAATCAGTGTCGCGCTTTATCTGGTTGTTCTGGATGGCGTTCTTGAAATCCCGTGTCGCCTCCTCGCGATGGGTTCCTAGATCCTGTCTCTCAGAGCATACCAGTTGAGCGCGAGAAAAAGCAGTGGCGCGCGCAACGTGCGGCCGCCAGGAAAGGGCGGTATCTTCAGTTCTTCCAGCAGTTTCAGCCGATCGCGGTTGCCGGCAACCGACTCGGCATAGAGCTTGCCGGTGAAATTCGACAGCATCACGCCGTGGCCCGAATAGCCGCCGGCGGCAATGACGTTGGGCATGACCTCGCGCACGAAGGGCTTGCGCGGCATGGTGATGCCGACATAGCCACCCCAGGAATGGGTGATCTCGACATCTTTCAAGGCCGGGTAGATCTCGGCAATCTGCCGGCGGATATGGTCGGCGATGCCCTTGGGATCGTTGGTGTTGTAGACTTCGCGCCCGCCAAACAGCAGCCGCCCGTCCTTCACCCGACGGAAATAGCGCACCACGAAGCGCGAGTCGTCGACGCTTTCGAGGTCCGGAATGACCGGACTGTCGTCGCCGAGCGGGACGGTGGCGCCGATGAAAGAGCCGATCGGCATGACGTGAGAAGCGCTCACCGGTTCCAGATTGCCGCCATAGGCGTTGACGGCAACAAGGCACTTGTCGGCTGTGATCGTGCCGTGCGTGGTGGCTACGCGCACCTTGCCGCCATTGGATTGGATGCCGGTCGATGCCGTGTTCTCGAACAGCCGCGCGCCCGCCGCCGCGGCGACGCGTGCCGTCCCTACGACGAGCTTGAGCGGATGGATGTGGCCGGTTGCCGTATCGCGCACGCCGCCATGATAGTGCCTGGAGCCAAGGCGGCGTTCGGTTTCTGCGGCGTCCATGAAGCTGATGTGGGGATAGTCGAACCGCGTCGCCATGATCTCGGCATGCGCCTTGAAATCGTCGACGAAGCGCTTCTTGTGGGCGACCGACATCTGCCCCGGCATGTAGTCGATCTCGATGGCGTTTGTCTTCGCAAACTCCAGAAGATGCGCCTTGGCCTCCTCGGCCAATGCAAAGAGCGCCCTTGCGCGGGAAAGCCCCAATTCGGCCTCCAACTCCTCCGCCCAGGCCCGCTGGCCCGTGCCCATCTGGCCGCCATTGCGTCCCGACGCGCCGTCGCCGAAACGATGGGCCTCGACGAGAACGACGTCGGTTCCGGCCTTGGCGAGATGGGCGGCGGCCGAAAGTCCGGTGAAGCCGCCGCCGATGATCACGACGTCGGCGCGCGTGTCGCCGTCGAGCGAGGGATATTGCGGCCGCTCGCCAGCAGTCTCCTCATACCAGGAGTAGCCGGGGGATATGGGGGATTGGTAGGGCATGTCAGGCGGCCTCGCGCGGCGTAATGCTCTGCAATTCAGCGGCCAGTTCCTTGCGCGCGCGCATCACGTCGTAGTCGACCTGCAGGCCAAGGAAGAAGCCATCGGAAAGCCCGAAGTAACGCGCCAGCCTCAAATCCGTGTCGGCACTGATTGCGCGCTTGCCATGAACGATCTCGTTGATGCGGATCGGCGGGACGTGCAGTTCGCGGGCCAACGCATTCTGGCTGAGTCCCAGCGGCTTCATGAATTCTTCGACAAGAATCTCGCCTGGATGCGGATTGTATCCGAACGGTTTGCGGTCCTTCATGTCTCGCCTCCTTCTTGATCTGCCTGGCGGTGATAGTCGACGATCTCGACTGCCGCCGGTCCGCCATCGGCCCACGCAAAACAGATGCGCCAAGGGGAACCGTCAGCGAGCCGGATCGAATATTGTCCGGCGCGATCCCATTTCAAAGCTTCCAGCTTGTTGCTCGGCACACGCTTGAGATCGGCAAGACTGCGTGCCGTGTCGAGAAGCCGAAGTTTACGTAGTGCGGCGCGCTGGACTTCGGCAGGCAGCACTCCATGCCGGCGGCCAAACCAGACAGCCTCACTGGCTTCGTCTGCAAAACTCTGGATCATGCACCCATGCTATGACGCCTCGCATTATATAACGCAACGAGTAATAGATAACTGAATGAAAAGATACAATTTATAGGCTTGGCAAATTGCGATTGGCCCTATTCCGCAAATCACACATTCAGCAACAGATACTCGCGCTCCCATGGGCTGATCACTTCCATGAAAGTTTCGAATTCCGCCTTCTTGATCGCCGCATAGGTGGAACAGAACGGATCACCCAGAATATCGCGCAGCGCTTTGTCTTCCTCGAAGAGTTGCACGGCTTCCAGCAGTCCGCGGGGCAGGTCGATCTCGTCTTCATTGGCGGCCGTACCGACGGGGGCGTCGGGTTTGATCTCCCGCAGCATGCCGATGAGTCCGCAAGTCAGCGAACCGGCAAGCGCAAGATAGGGATTGGCGTCGGAGGAGGGGATGCGGTTCTCGACGCGCCTTGCGCTGGGGTCTGAACGCGGGACACGGAACGCCGTGGTGCGGTTGTCATAACCCCACTTGGTGTTGACCGGAGCGGCCACCGCCTGAGTGAGCCGCCGGTAGGAGTTGACGTAGGGCGCCATCATCACCAGCGCGTTGGGCATGTGGCGCTGCAAACCACCAATGAAATGGTGGAATGCCTCCGTCTCTCCTCCCTCGGCGTCGGAAAAGATGTTGCGCCCTGTCTTCCTGTCGATCACCGACTGGTGGATGTGCATCGCGGAGCCCGGCTGACCCTGGATCGGTTTTGCCATGAAGGTCGCGTAGGTATCGTGCTTGAGGGCGGCCTCGCGGATCGTCCGCTTGAACATGAACACCTGATCGGCCAGTTCAATGGGGTCGCCGTGGCGCAGATTGATTTCGAGCTGGCCCGCGCCTTCCTCATGAATGAGGGTGTCGATCTCTAACCCCTGCTTCTCGGAGAAATCGTAGATGTCGTCGATCAGCTCGTCGAATTCGTTGACGCCTGCGATCGAGTAGCCCTGACCGCCGCCGATCGGCCGGCCCGAGCGGCCGACCGGGGGAGTCAGCGGATAGTCCGGATCCGGATTCTTGCGGACGAGATAGAATTCGATTTCAGGCGCCACAACAGCTTTCAGGCCACGATCGCTGTAGGCCTGCATGACACGTTTGAGGACGTTGCGCGGCGTAAACTCGACAGCGCGGCCGTCCTGATGCACCAGGTCGCAGATGACCTGTGCGGTCGGGTCCGATTCCCAGGGAACGACCGACAGCGTCGACAGATCCGGCAGCAGTTTCAGGTCGCCGTCATCTTCCGGATAGGTGAATCCGGCGCCGTCCTCCGGGTATCCGCCGGAAATCGTCGTCATGAAGACGGCCGATGGCAGGGCAAGAGACGTGTTGGAGGTGAATTTCTTCGATGGCATCATCTTGCCGCGCGCAACGCCGGCCTGATCGGGCGTGATGCATTCGATATCTTCGATGCCGCGCCATTCGAGCCAGCCGCTGACTTCCTTCCAGTTGCGTACTCCTCTCAGGTTCTTCACGAATGCGGGAATTCTTGCGCGGCTTCTGCGGCCGGCGGGACGGAGTTCATTCTTGTCGGCTGACATCAAGCACCAATAGATCGTTGCGGTGCTGCGACTATAGAGCATGTCCGACCCAAACGGAATCGTCTGAGCAAAAGGTGCTTGCTCCAACATATTGATCCGGCGCGCATATCTTTGCCCAGGCAGATCCGTTTGAAGCGAACGCTTGCTCGCTGTGGCGTTTGCGCCGGCGGAAATGGTCAGCCGTGCCGCGCCATCAGCGATTCGATGGCAGGCTGGAGCCGGTCCTGCGTGACAGGTTTCGCGACAACGATATCGGCGACCACCCGGGCGGGCGGGCCGCTGTTCTTGTCGGTGACGAGGGCAATGACCCCCGGCGAGCCGCAAGTCGTATTCGAGTCTGCCTTCGACAGAGCCGACAACATGTCGTTCCAGTCACCATCAGCCGCGGATGTGTCGAGGATGACGACCTTGGGTACATGTCGCGCCAGGGCCGACGCCGCCGTGCCGGGTTGCTCGCAGATGGCGCGCAGGCCCATGCTCTCGATGATCCGCGAGATCACGACGCAATTGACCTTGGAGCGGCCGACCACGACGACCTGCGCATTGCAGCCGGCTTCCTTCCCTGCCATACCAGACTGTCCCCCGCGACAGCCCCTAGAATAGATCGGCTGTCAGCATGCAATTTTATGTTTAGTTGTACGATCTGACGTTGCGTCATACGCGCTATGCGTGGGGATGCAAGTGGAAATTTCGTCCAGCTCTAATTTAATCGGACAGAAATTATTTGATTCTGCATATACTTCAAGGAAGTCCGTTCCAGACGTGGTTCGGTCGTGTATTCGTCCGATTTTCCCGTGTCCCATAACGGGAAAGAAATCGGCGCGGACCTGCCGCGCCGACCTGGCTTTCGCCGATCATCGTTCTAGCTAGGGTGCGAAGCCCTATCAGCCGTGACCTTGGGTCACGACGACGGGGATCAGCAGATCGCCCCAGTTGCCGTTGCCTCCATGATGGCGCGCGGAGCGGACGAGTTCCACGGACACTCCGGCCTCGACGGCCTTCATCACCGACTGGTTGAGCCTGTGCAGGTCGTTGGCGACCATGCGGATGATGGCCTGCTGATCCGTATTCATGCTGGATGTCTGCTCTTCGGCGCGTTCCTTGACGCGTGTCGTGGGAGTCATGTGCCTGCTCCTTTCTAAGAGGTTTCGCCAACCGGAACCGCAGTGCCGGTTGGCGTTGCGATTGATCCCGCTATTCGGCCGCCGGGCGGAACTGGTCGTGCTCGGTCGATTCCTTCATGGCTGTGGTCGACGACTGGCCGCCGGTGATTGCCATCGACACGGCATCGAAATATCCGGTGCCGACCTCGCGCTGGTGCTTGGTCGCGGTGTAGCCGTTGGCTTCGGAGGCGAACTCCGCTTCCTGCAGCTCAGAGTAGGCCGACATCTGGCGGGCCTTGTAGCCGCGTGCCAGTTCGAACATGCCGTGGTTGAGCTGGTGGAAGCCGGCAAGCGTGATGAACTGGAACTTGTAGCCCATGGCGCCCAGTTCGCGCTGGAACTTGGCGATCGTCGCGTCGTCGAGGTTCTTCTTCCAGTTGAACGACGGCGAGCAATTATATGCCAGAAGCTGGTCGGGATGATGCCTGCGCACGCCTTCGGCAAAGCGCTTAGCCTGTTCGAGATCGGGCTTCGACGTCTCACACCAGATGAGATCGCTGTATGGCGCATAGGCCACGGCGCGGGCGATGCAGGGCTCCAGACCGTTGCGCACATGGTAGAAGCCTTCCACCGTGCGTCCCGCATCGTAGTCGACAAAGGGCCGGTCGCGCTCATCGATATCGGAGGTCAGCAGCTTGGCGGCCTCGGCGTCGGTGCGCGCGATGACCAGCGTCGGTGTGCCCATGACGTCGGCGGCAAGGCGCGCGGCGGTCAGGTTGCGGATATGGGCGGCGGTGGGAATGAGAACCTTGCCGCCCAGATGGCCGCACTTCTTTTCCGAGGCCAGCTGGTCCTCGTAATGCACGCCGGCGGCGCCCGCCTCGATATAGGCCTTCATCAGCTCGAATGCGTTGAGGGGGCCGCCGAACCCGGCCTCGGCATCCGCCACGATGGGGGCGAACCATGTATCGACGGAAAGACCGTTGGCTTCGGCCGTCTCGATCTGGTCGGCCCGCTGCAGGGTGCGATTGATGCGCCGGCAGAGCTCCGGACCGGCATTGGCCGGATAGAGCGACTGGTCCGGATACATGGCGGAGGCGGTGTTGGCGTCCGCGGCAACCTGCCAGCCGGACAGGTAGATCGCCTTCAGCCCGGCGCGGACCATCTGCATGGCCTGGTTGCCGGTCATGGCGCCGAGCGCGTTGACGAAATCATCATTGTGAATGAGCTGCCACAGCCGGTTGGCACCCATTTCGGCAAGCGTGTGCCTGACCTGGACCGAGCCGCGCAGGCGCGCCACGTCTTCGGGCGAATAGGGACGCTCGATGCCGTCGTAACGGCCTTCGACAGCCGAAGGAACGAGGTTGTAAAAATCCGTCATGGGTGTCTCCGCTTGCTCTGTCCTGTGACACATTTTGCGCCGCTACGGGCGCCTTGAATATGACGAGATTTACATTGCGCTGCGGAAGGAGACGAGAAAAAGCAGCATTTTCTGAAGAAAAATCGAGTTACCCTGTGTTGTATTTGACCGGACGCCGGTGTAAATTTGTCAAAATTGTCAACTTCCAACGCATGGCGCGATTTGTAAATTCCAGTAAAGGCGCGCTGCCAATGGCTGAACAGAAGATCTTTGCAGGGCCCCGCATTCGCCGCATTCGCAATTCCAAGGGACTGACCCAGACGGCAATGGCGGAGGGGCTGGGCATCTCGCCGTCCTATCTCAACCTCATCGAACGCAACCAGCGCCCGCTGACGGTGCAGCTCATTCTCAAGCTCGCATCCGTCTACAAGGTCGAGCCGGAGCAGTTGCAGGGCGAGGCAGGCAGTTCGATTTCGGCTCTCAAGGAGGCATTTGCCGATCCGCTGCTGGCGGGCGAACTGCCCGGCGACCAGGAACTGATCGAGATCGCCGAGGGAGCGCCCAATGCCGCGGCCGCGGTCGTGAAGCTCTACCGGGCCTATCGCGAACAGGCCAAGCGATTGTCGGACTTGAGTGAAATGCTGGCGCGCGAGGGCAGGGCGACGGCATTGTCGGACACGCGTCTGCCGGCCGATGAGGTGCGCGAGGTGTTCGAGCGCCGGCCCAACCATTTCGCGGCAATCGAGGAGGAGGCCGAGGCCTTCGCCGGCGTGCTCGAGCCGGGCGACGATCTGGCGGGCGCGCTGAAACAGTGGCTGAAGCGTGAATACGGCATCACGGTGCGGGTGCTGCCGGTGGCCACCATGCCCAACTGGCGGCGGCGCTATGATCGCCATTCGCAAAGGCTGTTCCTTTCCGAACGGCTGTCGCCTTATGACCAGTTGCGCGAGATTGCGATGGAGGCCTGTCTCATGCGGATGCAGGTTGCCATCGGGGCCGAGATCGAGGCTTTGAAGCTCTCTTCCGACGAGGCGCGACGGCTGGCGCGGTTCGAGATCGCGCGCTATGCGGCGCATGCGCTGATGATGCCTTACCAGGAATTCCTGTCAGCCGCCCAGCGTGCCCGCTACGACATCGATGTCCTTCGCTCGCGCTTCGGGGTGTCCTTCGAGCAGGCCGCCAACAGGCTGACCATGCTACAGCGGGTCGGCGCGGCAGGCGTGCCCTTCTTCATGCTGGAGATCGACAATGCCGCAAACCGCTTCCGGCGCGCCGGCGCGCAGGGGTTTCCGCAGGGCCGGTTTGGCGGTGGCTGTCCGAAGCTCGCCGTCCATGCCGCCTTCGCCCAGCCCGCACGCATTCTGGTCGAGGCGGTCGAGATGCCCGACGGCGCCGAGTTCCTGACAATCGCGCGCACGCTCGAAGGTCCGCAGGGCGCCTTTTCGGAGCGGCCGCGTCGCACGGCGATCCTGCTCGGCTGCGACATCGGCTTCAAGGACGAGGTCGTCTATTCGCAGGCGCTGCCCGGCGGAGAGGGCGTCGGCGCCAAGGCGGGGCGAACGGGGTCGACGCCTGTCGGGCCGGCCTGCCGGCTCTGCGAACGGATTGGCTGCCTGGCAAGAGCCGAGCCGCCCGTGACGCGGCCGCTCGGCCTTGACGAGATGGTCAGTGGGCTGAGTGCATTCGATTTTCAATGAGGCGGGGTTGGCTGGCTCTCCCCTCGTGGGGGCGCACGGCATCTCTGCCAATCCAATTTCTCAAGGGTGTCTCGATATATTTGTGAGAGACGGCCGAGATAGCGAAGGCGGGAACAAAGGCGACGGCAAACGCCGAGACCGGGTCGAGATGGTCCCGCGTCGCATAGGCGAACACGTAGTGCCACAGGTAGATCGAGTAGGACAGCACGCCGATATAGACCAGCCCGGGGTGCGACAGCATTCTGCCGACCGTGGTTGCATGCCCGCACGTCAAGGCGACGATCAGGGCGGCGGCAGACAGTTCGGCTGCCAGGCCGCCGATCAACAGCGACGGCATCGATTTCCAGCGCAGGGCAAACATGAGGTAGACAAGCGCAAGCAGGCCAGCCGTTGCCAGCTTTCGTGCCGCGTCCTGGCTGACATTCCACCGCGCGACGGCAAGAGCGCCGCCGAGGATCATGCCGCCGAGGCGTGTGTCGAAGCGATAGTAGGTCGCCTGGAAGTCGTTCCAGAAGAGGCCGTGGGCGAACTTCCATGCCTCGGCCGTTACGAAGAGTGCGGCAAGCAGGCGGAGCATTGCCCTGTCGGACAGGCGTCTGGTTAGAATCAGGAACAGCGGCCAGATGAGATAGAAGTGCTCTTCCGCCGACAGCGACCAGGTATGGCGCAAGTGCTCGGGCGTGTCCCACAGGGCGATGCTGTAGTCGGAGAGGTAGAGCAGTCCGAACAAGACGTCCGGGGTGAGATCGATCCCCGGCAGGAAGATCGCATAGCCGACATAGGCACCGGCCAGACAGAACACCAGCGGCGGCATGAGCCGCGCGAACCTGCGGATGTAGAAGCGCTTCAGGTCGATCGACCCGGTGTTGTGCAGTTCGTCGCGCAGCAGGGTGGTGATGAGATAGCCGCTCAGCACGAAGAAGATATCGACGCCGATCATTCCTCCGCTGAGGAACGGGTAGACCGTATGAAACGCCACCACGGCAGTGACCGAAACCGCGCGGACTCCATCCAGTGCAGGATTGTACTTCATCGCCGCGGATCCAGATTTCCTCTACCGCGGCGAAGCTAAAATATAATAGATAACTTGATCTTAAAAGAGTTTCTCAAGTTGGTGAATCAATTTGAGAAGTGTCCGTCAACCTTGCACGGTGCAGACACGGTTCCACCCCGATCCGGCCCTCATGTGTCGCCCAGCGGCCGCTCGCCGGCAAAGAGCGCGGCGTGGGCGCTGGTCAGCCTTGCGATCCGCTCGATCACGCGTCGCACGTCCGGTCTGTGACGATCGTCGTTATGAACGACGATCCACTGGCCTTCGCTGAGTTCCCCAATCGGTTCTCCGGCGCGCTCGAGCAACGGGTCCCGGTCGCCGGCAAAGCAGGGCAGCAGTCCTGTCCCGACCCCGGTGCGGATCAGGTCGCCAAGTGTCCGCGGCGTGTTGGCCCAGGCGACAATGTTCAGGCCCGGTTGACTGTTGACCCACCGTGCCGAAGGCGTGACGGCGTGTTCGGGGGTAATCGCCACCCAGTCGTGTGCGCGTGCGCCGGCTCGACCGCGGGCGCGGAAGGGTGCGATGGCCACGTCGGCGGTTCTGCGCGATGCCAGGTTTCCACTTTCGGCGGCCCGGTTGCGAATGCCGATCTCGATCTCGCGGTGGGCGATGTCGAGCCGGGCCTCGGTGGTCGTGAAGGCAACGAGGAAAGGGTCATCCGGCGTCCAAAGACGAGCGAAATTCTCCGCGAAGAAATTGGCGGTCCATGTTCCGGCTGAAATGCGAACCACGCTGCGCCGACCTTCCCGTTCCAGCCAGTCCTCGATGCCGCGAGCGCCGGCAGCCATGGTTCTGGCGCGTTGCAGCATTGCTTTTCCGTCGGTGGTGAGCGCGTAACCGGTCTGCCGGCGGATGAAGAGCGCTCGCCCGACGGCCTGCTCCAGCGCCACCATGCGCCGCCCGACCGTCGCCGGGCTGGACCCCAGTGCGCCAGCGGCGGCGGAAAGCCCGCCGCCATCGGCCACCGCAAGGAAGATATGAAGGTCGTCCCAGTTCAAATTTTTCATTTATGAAAATTACGATGCAGAATATGGCGGATCAAGGCTCTCGGATCGTCCGTTACATTTCATTATTGAAATCAGGGAGCAATAGAGACAATGGAATTTCCGCACGGAATGGTTCTTCTGCATCATGAGACGACGCGGGCGATACGGCACCAGGGGGATAAGGCTCGGCCGCTCGGCAGCGCGATGGCGGCGGACGAGCGTGCTGGAAAGCCGACATGGGTCCGCCTGTTGCGGCACTTGGCAGACAATCTCCGGCTGCGGGCGGGGGAAGTTTTCAGCCGATCTCCAGCACCACATTGCCGGTGATGCGGCCGCCCTCCACCGCTTCGTGGGCGGCGGCGATGTCGTCCAGCGAAAAAGTGGCGCCGATCGAATGGGTCAGCCGTCCGCTCTCGACCATCTGCATGAGCGCCGCGGTGGCCGCCGTGCGCTCTTCCTTCAGCAACTCGTAGACGACGAAGACCTGGAGCGTCAGGCTGTTCCACAGCATGGCCGGAAAGGAAACCGGGATATCGGCAGCCACGTTGGAGCCGTAGCATACGTGCTTGCCATGCGCTGACAGAATGCCCTTGTCGAGCAGGCGGGCGGTCGATGACAGATCCATGTCGATGATGGCGTCGACACCCTTGCCGTCGGTCAACTCCTTCACCCGGGCGGCGACGTCCTCACGCAGATAGTCGATGACTTCGGCGGCGCCGGCCCGCCTGGCATGCTCGGCGCGCGAGGCAGACGCCGTGCCGATGACGTGGGCACCGCGCAAGGTGGCGATCTGGGTCGCGTAGTGCCCCACCGACGAGGCCGCGCCGGTGACCAGGATCGTGCGGCCGGCCGCCGCTCCGGCCAGCAAGACTGCATGGGTCGCGGTCAGGCCGGGAATGCCGAGGCAGGCGCCGGTTGCGAAATCGACGGTCTCGGGCAGGAGGACAGCCTGGTCTGCCGGCAGCACGACATATTCGGCTGCCGTGCCGAAGGGGCGTTTCCATTGCGCGTTCCAGGTCCAGACCCGCTCCCCGATCCGTGATTGCGGCACACCCTCGCCAGCCAGGTCGATGATGCCTGCACCGTCGGAATGCGGGATGATCCGTGGTGCGATCGGCGGGCGGCCGCGGCGCGACTTCACGTCGGATGGATTGACGCCGGACGCATGCAGCCTGACACGCACCTCGCCCGGGCCGGGCTCTGGAGTGGCCATTTCGCCGACCACCAAGACGTCGCGGGCTTCGCCATTCGTTTCGTACCAGGCCGCCTTCATCTCTCCCTCCTTTCATTCCCGATGCGCGATCCCTACACGCCGCACGCGGCGAAGGCCATCGGTGCATCGGCAGAAGTCAGGAACAATTGTTCGTCGATCGCCAGCCCGAGCTTGCCTGCTTCCGGCCTGGTGGCCGATACTTCGACTGTCAAAGTGGCATGGCGCGGAAGGAAGGGAAATGGCGAACGACCGCAGGGCGCTTCTGGTGCGGGTTACCGGGCGTGTCCAGGGTGTGAGCTTTCGCTACTGGGCACGAAAGGAGGCCGAGACGCTTGGCCTGACGGGATGGGTGCGCAACGAGCCGGACGGATCGGTGCGGGCGTTGCTTGTCGGACCCGAAGGCAAGGTCTCAGAGATGATCGACCGGTTGTGGAAAGGCCCGCCGCCGGCGCGCGTCACCGGAGTGGTGGCTGAGCCAATGGATGAAGAAGAAATGCCAGCTGGTTTCACCATCATTGGCTGAGAATCGCGTGCCAACGCGCTTGCACGGCGTTGCTGCGTGCGCTAACCGGATGGCGGCTCTGGATCACGCGCGCCGGCCGATTTCAGCTTAGTGCCATGGAGCCTGCTGGGGTTATCATCTCCATGGTCTCAGTCTTTCGTCTATCCGTCGCCGGTGCGGCAATGTTGGGTGGTCGTGATCTCCCAAATCGGTTGGGGAGCACTCGAAGCCAGTTGGCCGCGATCAGGACGGCGCCATGACCGAAAGGCAGACCGCGGGCGCCGCTCCCGCACGCTCCGGCGCAACGCGCTCTTCCCCGGTCGAGGAAAGGACGGGCTTTCTTCTGGTCTTGCTTGCAGCGCTCGCCTGGAGCCTCGGCGGCATGATCGCGCGAAGCGTCGGCAATGAAGATTCCTGGACCGTCGTTTTCTGGCGTTCCGTCTGGGCGGCCGCATTTCTTGTCGGGTTCATGCTTTGGCGCGACGGCTCACGCGGGATGGTCGCCCTGTTCAAGGCAATGGGGATTCCGGGTCTTGCTGTGGCCGCCTGCTTTGCCACTGCGTCAACCGCGTTCGTCGTGGCGCTGGCCTATACGACGGTCGCCAACGTGCTGCTGATGCAGGCGGCGGTGCCGCTGATGGCGGCGATGATCGCGTTCGTGTTTCTCGGCGAACGCATCACCGGATCCACCTGGGTGGCCATCGCCGCCGTCATCGGCGGTATCGCGATCATGGTCTCGGATTCGCTGGACGCCGACATCTCGGCCCGCGGGGACGGGCTTGCGGTTCTCATCGCCGTCGTGTTCTCCGTCGCAACGGTGATCACCAGACGATACGCCCATGTGCGCATGACCCCGGCCGTGTGCCTGGGCACGGTGATCGCGGCCTGCTTTGCCGTCACGCAGGCTGGATCGCTTGCGGTGTCGCGCGCCGACATGGGATTTCTCGTGCTGTTCGGCGCCGTCAATCTGGGGCTGGGCCTGGCGCTGTTTGCCACCGGCGCGCGGCTCATTCCCGCCGCCTGGGCGGCGCTGCTGGCGACCGTGGAGATGATCCTGGGACCGGTCTGGGTCTGGATCGTCCATGACGAAGTGCCGACGATGCGAACCCTGGTGGGCGGGGGTGTCGTCATGAGCGCGCTCGTGGCCCATCTTGTGATCCAGTTCCGGCACCAGCAGGAGCCGGTGAAACCGGGTGAGACGGGTGTGCCTGCGCCCCATTGACAATGGCGCGCAGGGGCTGGCAGCTTAAAGCATCGTCAACAGCTAGACAGGCTCCTCTTTGCCCCTTTCAGAACCCGGCGCGACCGTGGCCGGAAGTACAAAACCAGTCGATCCCGCCGTGGCGAACGCCGCAGACGAACCGAGCGCCACGGCCGATAGCGGCGATCCGCGCTTCGTTTCCGCCGAGCACGAGGTCGAATACAGGGCCTTCATCGAAAAACATCCCGATCTCGATGCCGTCGAATTCCTGCTCGTCGATCCCAATGGCGTGATGCGGGGCAAATGGGCGCCAGGCGACGCGCTCAAGAAATCCTTTCAGGAAGGCGTGAACTTCCCCATGTCGCTGCATGGTCTGGACGTGTGGGGCCGCGAGGTCGAGGAGACGGGGCTGCATATCGAGACCGGCGACCAGGACGGCTATTGCCGCGCGACGCGCGGGACGCTGTCCATTGTGCCGTGGGCCAAGCGCAAGACGGCTCAGGTGCTTCTGCAGACCTTCACCCCGGAGGGCGAGCCGTTCCTTGCCGATCCGCGCCAGGTGCTCAAGAAGAAGGTCGCAGAGGTCAACGCCAAGGGCTTCTTCCCGGTCGTCGCCTTCGAACTGGAGTTCTATCTGCTCGATCCCAGCGTCGACTGGGATGACGGCATGCCGGGACCGGTGGGGGCCGGCGCCGGCCCGGACCGCCTGCGCATGTACGGGCTCGACGACCTGGCCGAGCATGCCGAACTGATCGACATGATCCGCGATGCGGCCGACGAGATGAACCTGCCGATCGACACGATCATCAAGGAGGCCGCACCGGGGCAGTTCGAGGTCAACCTGAAGCATCGCGCCGATCCCCTGAAGGCGGCGGACGACGTCATCATGCTCAGGCGCATCGTCATAGGCTGCGCGAGGGCGCACGGGCTGACCGCGACCTTCATGGCCAAGCCGTTCCTCGAATATGCGGGCAACGGCATGCATGTGCACGCATCGGTGCTCAACGCCGACGGCGAGAACATCTTCGGCGGCGCGGACGGGCGCAGGACGCTCGAATCGGCCGTGGCGGGGCTGTTGAAGACCATGCCGGAATCCCTGCTGCTGTTCATCAATACCTGGAACGGTTTTCGCCGCATCACACCCGGTTCCTATGCGCCGACACGCGCTGTGTGGGCGGAAAACAACCGGTCGGTGGCACTCAGGATCCCGGTTTCGAACGATGCCAACCGGCGCGTGGAGCACCGCATCGCCGGTGCGGACGCCAATCCCTATCTGGTCATGGCCGCGATCATTCAGGGCATGATCGAAGGTATCGAGAGCGGCGCGGTGCCGCCGCCGCCGATCGAGGGGAGCGCCTATGACGAGGATGGGCTGTTCCTGCCTGACGATATGGATGACGCGCTGCAACTGATGGAGAAGAGTGCTTTCGTCGACCGTGCGCTGGGGCCGCTTCTGGCCAAGGTCTACCGTGACCTGAAGCGGGCGGAGATCATCGCATTCTGGAGTGAAATCACGCCGCTCGAACGCACGACATATCTGTAGCCGGATCGGACGATTTTGCCGCTTGCCGCACCGCAAAATCGCCAATAGGCTGCCTGAAAAGACAAATCAGAACCCGGCCGTGAAGGACCGCTGTGCGAGCCGGGAAGGGGTAAAACAGAGGAGAACATTTCCATGTCAGGCAAGGGGCTTCTGCTCGCGACCACGGTGCTGGCGACGGCTGTATCATTCGGCGCATCGGCACAGGATCGCGTCGTCAATGTCTACAACTGGTCCGACTATATCGACGAATCCATCATCGAGGATTTCACCAAGGAAACCGGGATCAAGGTCGTCTACGACGTTTTCGATTCCAACGAGATCCTGGAGACGAAGCTCCTGGCCGGGGGAACCGGTTACGACATCGTGGTGCCGACCGGCACATTTCTGGCGCGGCAGATTCAGGCCGGGGTGTTCCAGAAGCTCGACAAATCCAAGCTGCCCAACATCTCGAACATGTGGGACATGATTCAGGAGCGCACCGAGAAGTACGATCCGGGCAACGACTATTCGATCAACTACATGTGGGGCACCACGGGGATTGGCTACAATGTCGAGAAGGTCAAGGAAGCGCTCGGCATCGACCGCATCGACAGTTGGGACGTGGTCTTCAATCCCGACAACCTCGCCAAGCTCGCCGACTGCGGCGTCTACATGCTCGACGCGCCGGCCGAGATGATTCCGGCCGCGCTCAACTATCTCGGAGAGAACCCGGACGGCAAGTCGGCGGAGGAGATCGCCAAGGCGGAGGAGCTTCTTCTGTCGATCCGCCCCCATATCCGCAAGTTTCATTCCTCGGAGTACATCAATGCGCTGGCCAATGGCGACATCTGCCTGGCGGTGGGCTGGTCGGGTGACGTCTTCCAGGCGCGCGACCGGGCGGCCGAGGCCGATCAGGGCGTGACGGTCGACTATTCGATCCCCAAGGGAGGCGCGCAGATGTGGTTCGACCAGATGGCGATCCCGGCCGATGCCAAGCATGTCGAGGAAGCGCACGAGTTTCTCAACTACATCATGCGGCCCGAGGTGATCGCCAAGGCGTCGAATTATGTCTTCTACGCCAATGGCAACAAGGCGTCGCAGGAGTTTCTCGACGAGGAGGTGATCGGCGACCCGGCGGTCTATCCGGATGAGGAGACGATGGCCAAGCTCTTCACCACCACGCCCCCCAATCCGCGCGAGCAGCGGCTGATGACGCGGGCCTGGACCAAGGTCGTCACCGGCCAGTGAGACTTTTCGGCCCCGGCGGCAATGCCGGGGCCGTCCGCGTTTCAGGGATGTGCGACCGGTCGGGGTGAACCATGAAATCGCTTGGCAGCATTCGCAGAAGCTTCGCTCCCTGGGCCGATCCTGCGGCCAAGCCCTATATCCTGTTCGAGAACGTCACCAAGAAGTTCGGCGACTTCGTTGCGGTCGACGATCTGTCGCTGAGCCTGTTCGAGCGCGAGTTCTTCGCCCTTCTGGGGGCATCCGGCTGCGGCAAGTCGACCCTTCTGCGCATGCTGGCGGGCTTCGAGGAACCGACATCGGGACGCATCCTGCTCGATGGGCAGGATCTCAGGGGCATTCCGCCGTACAGGCGACCGGTCAACATGATGTTCCAGTCCTATGCGCTGTTTCCGCATATGACGGTGGAGCAGAACATTGCTTTCGGACTGAAGCAGGACGGCATGCCGAAGCCGGAGATTGCGGAGCGTGTGGGCGCGATGCTGAAGCTGGTCAAGCTCGAACCCTTTGCCAGAAGGAAGCCGCACCAGCTGTCGGGCGGGCAGCGCCAGCGCGTGGCGCTCGCCAGGTCGCTCGCCAAGCGTCCGAAGGTTCTGCTGCTCGACGAGCCGCTCGGCGCGCTCGACAAGAAGCTGCGCGAGGAGACGCAGTTCGAACTGATGGATCTGCAGCAGGAACTCGGTCTGACCTTCATCGTGGTCACGCACGACCAGGAAGAGGCGATGACCATGGCCGACCGCATTGCCATCATGGACAGGGGAACCGTCAAGCAAGTGGCGACGCCCGCCGAAATCTACGAGGCGCCGAATTCGCGCTTCGTAGCCGATTTCGTGGGATCGGTGAATCTGTTCGAAGGTCAGGTTTCCAGCGCCGGAAACGGCGCCATGACGATTGCGAGCAACGGTTTTGCAATACGATCCGCCAACGGATCGGAGGCGGGCACGGGAAGCACGGTGTGGTTCGCGATCCGTCCCGAAAAGATCCGGGTTGCCTCGCGGAAGCCAGTGGGCGCAGAGGCCAACGCGATCGAGGGCGAGGTATACGACATCGCCTATCTCGGCGACATGACGATCTACCATATCCGGCTCGACGACGGCCGTATCGTCAAGGCAAGCACGATGAACAGCGCACGGGTGAGCGAGGACGTCCTGACCTGGAACGACCGGGCCTGGATCTCCTTCGACCGTGATGCTGGCGTCGTGCTGACCGCATAGGAGGGGAGATGGCAGACCTGCTGGCACCCGCGACAGAGACTGCTTCGGCCTCGGCGCGTGCTCGGCCGGGAATGGCGAGGATGATACGCAACGCCCTTCTGGGCCGCATGGTGATCGTCGTTCCCTATCTCTGGCTGCTTGTCTTCTTCCTCGTTCCCTTTCTCATCGTCTTCAAGATTTCGTTGTCGACGACGGCCATCGCCATGCCGCCCTACACGCCGACATTCGGCTTCGAGGACGGCATTTCCGGTCTCATCGCCAAGTTCGGCGAGATGAGCCTCGACAACTATGTCTGGCTGACCGAGGACGCCCTCTATTTCAACGCCTATGTGTCAAGCATCGTGATCGCGGCGGTGTCGACGATGATCACGCTCATCGTCGGATTTCCCGTTGCCTACGGAATGGCGCGTGCTCCGGCCAGCCTTCGCCCGACATTGCTGATGCTTGTTATCCTGCCGTTCTGGACCAGCTTCCTGATCCGCGTCTACGCCTGGATCGGCATCCTGAAGCCGGAGGGGCTGCTCAATCAGTTCCTGCTCTTTGTCGGAATCATCGACGAGCCGCTGATCATCCTGAACACGCATACCGCGATCTTCATCGGCATCGTCTATTCCTACCTGCCCTTCATGGTTCTGCCGCTCTACTCGTCGCTGGAGAAGATGGATTACTCGCTCATCGAGGCGGCACAGGATCTGGGGTGCCCGCCGATCACGGCCTTCTGGAAGATCACCTTTCCGCTGGCGCTGCCGGGTGTGCTCGCGGGCTGCCTTCTGGTCTTCATTCCCGCCGTGGGGGAGTTCGTCATCCCCGACCTTCTGGGCGGTTCCCAGACGCTGATGATCGGCAAGACGCTGTGGAACGAGTTCTTCAACAATCGCGACTGGCCGGTTTCCTCTGCCGTCGCGGTGATCCTCCTGCTGATCCTGGTGGTGCCGATCATGCTCTTCCAGCAGGCGCAGGCGAGGGCGCAGGAAAAGGGGCGCTAGCAGACGGACATGACCGGATCGTGGAGCCGCTTCAACATCGTATCGATCGTGCTGGGCTTTGCCTTTCTCTATCTGCCGATCGTGCTGCTGGTCGTCTATTCCTTCAACGAATCCAGGCTGGTCACCGTATGGGCGGGCTTTTCCACGAAGTGGTACGGCGAATTGCTGCGCAACCAGGGCATCCTCGATGCGGCCTGGGTCACGGCGCGCGTCGCCTTCATCTCGGCCAGCGTGGCCACAGTCCTCGGCACGATGGCGGCGCTGGCGCTGACCCGCTATACGCGGTTTCGCGGGCGCTTCCTGTTCTCGGGCATGGTCTTCGCGCCGCTGGTCATGCCTGAAGTCATCACCGGCCTCTCGCTGCTGCTGCTTTTCGTCGCCATCGGCCTCGATCGCGGCTTTCTGACCGTGACGCTCGCCCACATCACATTCTCGATGTGCTTTGTCGCCGTGGTCGTGCAGTCGCGGCTGTTTTCCTTCGATCGATCACTGGAAGAGGCGGCGATGGACCTTGGCGCCACGCCCGTGAAGACATTCTTCCATATCACCATGCCCGTCATCCTGCCGGCGATCATTTCGGGATGGATGCTGGCCTTCACGCTGTCGCTGGACGATCTGGTCATCGCGTCGTTCACATCGGGGCCGGGTGCGACAACCCTGCCGATGAAGATCTACAGCCAGGTCAGGCTGGGCGTTACGCCTGAGATCAATGCGGTGTGCACGATCCTGATCGGCATCGTGGCGGTTGGCGTGATCGCCGCCTCGGTCGTCAACAAACGCCGCGAAGTGCAAAGGCTGCGCGACGAGCAGGCTGCCATCCAGCAGGCATAGGGACGCCGCGTTACCGAAATCCACCCGGCTATTGTTCGACCGGGTGGGGAGGCAGCACGAGGGAGATAAACGGCGCGCTCCAGGAGCCGCCGACGAAGAAGCCGGTGAATTGTTCGTCGTCGGCCGTTTCCCCACTGCCTTCCTTCGGCGCGATCAGTCCCGAAAGGGCCAGACCGCGACCGACATAGGGAACGAGACCGCCTAGCGAGATGGCGAGATCGCCCGATACCGCGCGGGCCACGTCGAGGCGGGCAACGCCGTCTGAAACTGTTGCTTTCAGTTCGGCATTCTGGATAAACAGGTTTCCATTCGACACCTCGCTCAAGGGAAAAAATCCACCCTCACGCGCCCGCGCCATGAACGCGGCCAGGTCGATCCCGCTGATCGAACCCGGTCCGAGCATGAGCGATATCGAACCGTTGGCCCGGGCAAACAGCGTATCCCATGTCGCCACAGGCCCCTTGAGAATGACCGAAGCCACCCCTCTGGTCTGCGGCACAAGTCCGGTGAAGCCCGCCGCCTTGCTGAACTGCCCCATATCGACATCGGTGGCCAACAAGCGGATTTCGCCGTCATCGCCATCGTCGCGCCTGTCGATCCTGAGCCCCACCTGAAGGGTTCCGCCAAAGGTCGTGGCGTCGGAAATGTCGAAGGCAGCCAGGCCGTCCTTGACCTGCACGGTGGCTGCAACCTCCGTAAGGGCGAATGGGCCGGCAACGGCATTGGCCGCGGACAGACGCAGGTCGAGATTGATCTCCCGGGTGAAGCTGGTGTCGACCGTTCCCGACCAGCCGTTCTCGCCGCCAGGCAGCGTCGTGAATGCGCGCAGGAATGTTCGCAGATCGAGAGCATCGAAGGCCAGCGTGCCTGAGATCGAGGGAACCGGTGTTCCCGGCGCGAACTCGAGCAGTCCGGAACCGGGATTGCCGTCGATGGAGATTTTGGCCTTTTCGACCTTGAGCCGCTGTCTGTCGCCGATCAGGCGGCCGGTAAGGGATATCGGACCGACGGCCGTACCGGCGGCAATTTCGGTTTCAGTCCACTCCAGAAGCCGCCGCAGAGACGGCGACGTGAGTTCCGTCTGACCATCGAAGAAGCCGGTCTTCGACAGCGTGGCGGTACCGGCAAAGCTTGCATTGAGCGGATTGGAACTCATCGTGGCGGAGAGCTTCGAGTCACCACCGGCGAGCAGGGCGAGCGGACGGTCTGCGGTGACTGTCAACTTGACGTTCTCACCACGCCATATGCCCGTGCCGGCGAGCGTGGCAGCCTGACTGAGCGCGGGCCAGTCGAGTTGTCCCGTTACGCTTGTGAGCAGGTCGTAATCATTCGTCCCCTCGGACAGGACAACGCGGCCGTCTGCGAAATGAATCGCTCCGAAACCGTCGGTCGACATGACCTCAATGTCCGATTTGGTGCCATTTGCCTCAATGGCGCTGCGCGCGGCCTCGATCGCCCGCACCATACGTCCTCCGCCCGGAGCAGCGGGCAGGGGAACTGAACCGCTGTCCTGCCTCGTGACTCGAAGAACGGGCCGAACGAGCGAAACGCGCGAATAGACGATATCGCCGCGCAGGGCGGCTATGGCGGACAGGTCGACCTCGATGCGCTCTGTATAGAGAACCGGCGGCGCATCGGGCTGGTTCCAAGCCGTGAAGGTGACGTCGTTCAGCACAGCCCTGAAAGAGGGCCAGACATCGATGTGGGGCGCGCTGCCGAGTTGCACGCGATAGCCGCTCCAGGCCCCCATTTCCTGAGCGATTCGATTGCGGACGATCTGGGTCGAAGCCACCCACGGGATCAGCGCCACGAGCGCAAGAAGGACCAGCCCCGTTATGACAAGAGTCCAGATTGTTCGTCGTGCGGCCTTGGACGGCATCCTACCTCATAATCTATCACGCCAGGGTCGAGGATTGCCGGTGACCACGGAACAATGCGGGCCGCACCGGCAGGTTCCAGACTTCTACATGATTCGCGCCGGATGAACCGCATCGACGCGGAATTGCCCGCCATCTTGCTCACCGGCGATGCAGGATGCATAACCGCGCACGACAAGATGTGGAGGTACCCGATGTCTCATGCCACCCCGCTGTGGTCTCCTTCGAAGGAAGCGATCGCCAATGCGCCGATAGCGGCATTCATGAAGCACGCATCCGAGCGATCGGGGCGCCAGATCGAAAGCTACGAAACGCTTCATGCATGGTCGATCGAAGATCGGGAGAGTTTCTGGAGCCTCGTGTGGGATTTCTGCGGCATGGTCGGCGAGCGCGGGGAGCGTGTTCTCGTCGACGGCGACCGCATGCCAGGCGCCTCCTTCTTCCCCGATGCGCGGATCAATTTCGCCGAGAATTTTCTGCAGATGTCGGGTCCGTCGGACGCGCTCGTGTTCCGCAGCGAGGACAAGGTGGAACGGCGCATGTCGTGGGACGACCTGCGGGCCCTCGTTTCCAGGATCCAGCAGCTGCTGCGCGACGAAGGTGTCAAGGCGGGCGACCGGGTGGCGGCAATGATGCCGAACATGCCGGAGACGATTGCGGCGATGCTGGCTGCGACCTCCATCGGGGCGATCTGGTCGTCCTGTTCTCCCGACTTCGGCGAGCAGGGCGTCCTCGATCGGTTCGGCCAGATCGAGCCAGTCGTCTTCATTGCGGCGGACGGCTACTGGTATGCGGGAAAGCGCATCGATGTGGCCGACAAGATCGCCAGTGTCGTGGAAAAGCTTCCCACGGTGCGCAAGGCCCTGATCGTCGACCTGCTGGGCACGGCAGGAGATGTGGCCGCAAGGGTGCCGCGTGCCATGGCGCTGGCCGATGCGGTCGCTCCCTACCAGCAGAAGGAACTGACCTTCGAACGGCTGCCCTTTGCCCATCCGGTCTACATCCTGTTTTCATCGGGCACGACGGGCATCCCGAAATGCATCGTGCATTCGGCCGGCGGTACGCTCATCCAGCATCTGAAGGAGCAGCAGCTTCATGCGGGCATCTGCAAAGGCGACCGCTTCTTCTACTTCACCACCTGCGGCTGGATGATGTGGAACTGGCTGGTCTCCGGGCTCGCGTCCGGCGCCACGCTGCTGCTCTACGACGGGTCGCCCTTCCACCCGAACGGCAATGTGATCTTCGACTATGCGGACGCCGAGAAGATGACCTATTTCGGCACCTCGGCGAAATTCATTGACGCGGTGCGCAAGTCGGGCCTCGAACCGATCAAGACGCACGATCTTTCGACGGTGCGACTGATTTCCTCCACCGGCTCGCCGCTTTCGCCGGAAGGGTTCGATTTCGTCTATTCCGGCATCAAGAAGGACGTGCATCTGGCGTCGATCTCCGGCGGCACGGATATCGCCGCCTGCTTTGTCCTGGGAGTGCCCACCAGGCCGGTGTGGAGCGGCGAGATCCAGGGGGCGGGACTCGGCATGGCGGTCGACGTCTGGGACGACGACGGCAAGCCGATGCCGCGCGGCAAGGGCGAACTTGTCTGCACACGCGCCTTTCCCTCGATGCCGATCATGTTCTGGAACGATCCCGACGGCGCCAAATACCATTCCGCCTATTTCGACCGCTTCGAGAATGTGTGGTGTCATGGCGATTTCGCCGAGCGCACCGAGCATGGCGGTTTCATCATCCATGGCAGGTCGGACGCCACGCTCAATCCCGGCGGGGTGCGCATCGGAACGGCGGAAATCTACAATCAGGTCGAGCAGATGGAAGAGGTGGTCGAGGCGATCTGCATCGGTCAGGACTGGGACGACGATGTGCGTGTCGTCCTCTTCGTGCGCCTGGCGCCCGGTGTGACGCTCGACGAGGATCTCACCAAGCGCATCAAGACGAAGATCCGCACCGGCGCCAGTCCGCGCCACGTGCCGGCGAAGGTTATCGCAGTCAACGACATTCCGCGCACCAAGTCCGGCAAGATCACCGAACTGGCGGTGCGCGACGTCGTCCATGGCCGTGCGGTCAAGAACAAGGAGGCGCTTGCCAACCCTGAAGCGCTTGACCTGTTCGTGGGCATCGATGAACTGAAGAGCTGAAGGCAGATGTTCGGCGGTGACCGTCCAACATGCCTAACAAATGGTGACGCTGAAATTTACCTAATCGTGAGAAGTGGTACAGATTGGTAAAATTGTCATGATCCGGGTAAGGATTTGTTAAGGCGCGAGGCGGATATTCGTGCGTAACTTGAGGGTACTTCTCGCGCACACAGCGGCCCGGGTCATTCGCTCAAGTCCTCGTTTTGACAGCAAATCCAATTCCCAAGCGCCCGCCCCCGGGCGCTTTTTTTTGTCCATTGCCGGATGCTCCTCGAAGCACGTGCCGATCAGATCTGCGTCGCCTCGGCGTCGCGCATCAGCGCGCGAGACAGGAGCACGACCGGCACGAGCGCGGTCAATATGATGAGCAGCGCGGCCACCGCGCCATCCTCGATCACGCCGCGCGAGGCGTTCTCGTAGACATAGGTGGCAAGCGTGTTGAAGCCGAAGGGCCGCAGCAGGATGGTTGCCGACAGTTCCTTCACCGTATCGACGAACACGAGCACCGCCGCAGTCAAGATGGCGGGGCGCAGAAGCGGCAACAGGACTTCGCGGGCGCTGCCGGCCGGTGTACGGCCAAGGCTGCGCGCCGCCTGATCGAGGTGGGGCGGCAACTTGTCGAGCCCGGAGCGGATCGCGCCTTCGGCCAGTGCGATGAAACGCGTCGAACAGGCGATGACGACCGCGGCCGCGCTCCCGCTGAGCATGAGGCCGGTGCCGATGCCGATCCACTGGCGCATGAGACCGTCGATCAGATTGTCGAAGCCGGTCAGGATGAGCAGCAGGCCGAGCCCCAATATGGTTCCCGGCAGCGCGTACCCCATCGAGGCAAGGCGCACGATCGCCGCCGCCCCCGGTGTGCGCGACAGCCTGACCGCGTTGAGCAGCACGAGCGCAGCGGCCACGGTGATGGTTGCCGTGCAGGCTGCCGTGACCACGCTGGTCAGGAAGGCGTCGATCAGGGCCGGTTCGAGGAACTGGTCCAGCCGCCGGCTGACATAGCCGCCGAAGATGTAGAGTGGAATGCCGAAGCCGGACAGGATAGGGGCAAGGACGGCAATCGTGGCGAGCAGGCCGCGCCAGCCCTTGAGCCCCACGCGGGGTGGCCGCGCCTTCATGTGTGTGGCCCGCGCACCGTGGAAGCGCTGTTTGCGCCGTGCCCATTGCTCGATGAAGATGAGGGCCAGGACCAGGGCTAGCATGATCGTGGCGATCTGCGCTGCACCTTCGAGGCTGCCCCGGTTGAGCCATGTCGAATAGACAGAGAAGGTCAGGGTGCGCACGCCGAGATATTCGACGGCGCCGATGTCGTTGATCGTTTCCATGAGCACGAGGGATACGCCGGCGACGATGGCCGGACGGGCGACCGGCAGCAGAACCCGCAGGAAGACCTTCATCGGGCGAGCGCCGAGCGTGCGCGCCACGTCGGCGATGTTGCGGCCTTGCATGAGAAAGACGACGCGGGCGGTCAGGTAGACATAAGGGTAGAGCACCGAGGACAGAACGACGGCCGCGCCGACGGTCGAGCGGATGTCCGGGAACCAGTAGTCGCTTCCGGTCTTGAAACCGAACAGCGCGCGCAGGGCAGTCTGGGGCGGTCCGGTGAAGTCAAAGAATTCGACGAAGGCGTAGGCCGCCAGGTAGGGCGGAACTGCGAGTGGAAGCACGAGCGCCCATGCAAGCAGGCGGCGCAGCGGAAAGTCATATGCCACGACGAGCCAGGCGCCGGTCACGCCGATCGATGCGGTGGCGGCCGCAACCATGATCAGCAGCGCAAGCGTCGTCACGCTCGAGCGTGGCAGCACGTTCTGGACCAGATGCGGCCAGTCCGCGCCGCTGCCCGACAACGCGATGACCATCAAGGTGACGACCGGCAGCAGAACGATCGCCGCGATGATCGAGGCGGCGCCGAGCGCGCCGGGATGGTGGTCACGCTTCGTCTTCGGCGCGTGTTTCCACGAGGCTGCCGATGCGGCATGGCGGGATGGATCGCCAGTCTTCAGCACGGCGCGAACCCGTCATGTGAGCCGAAACAAGACATGAGGGCCGGATCATCGATCCGGCCCGCCACGATATGCCTGATAGGCCAGGGCTCAGCTTGCCGGGCCATCGTCCAGGCCGACCCGGTCAACCATTTCGGACGCAGCCTTGCGGTGCTTGGCTATCTCGGCCAGCGGAAGGCTGTCTGCGTTCAAATCGCCGAATGACTTGACGATATCGGACGCTTCGACCCCATCCATCACGGGATACTCGAAGACCTCCGCGGCGTAGATCTGCTGGGCTTCGTCGCTGGCCAGAAACTCCATCAGCTTGACGGCCTCTTCCTTGTTGGGGGCGTGCTTGGCGAGCGCCATTCCGGAGATGTTGACATGGGTTCCCGCCCCGTCGATCGAGGGGAATATGACCTTCATGGCGTTGGCCCAATCCTTCTGCTCGGGCTCCTTGTCGTTGGTCATCATCAGCCCGACATAATAGGTATTGCCGATGGCCAGGTCGCATTCGCCCGAATAGATGGACTTGGCGCCGGCGCGATCGTTGCCGCTCGGCTTGCGCGCCAGATTGGCCTTGAAGCCCTTCATCCATTCTTCGGTTTTCTCCTCGCCCCAATGTGCGATGAGGGCGGAGAAGAGCGCCAGATTGTAGTCATGCTGGCCAGAGCGGATGCAGATCTTGCCCTTCCATTTGGGGTCCGCCAGATCGGCATAGCTGAGTTCGTCTTCGGCAACGCGGTCTTTGGAGGCGTAGACGACGCGCCCACGGCGGGTGACGCCGAACCAGTGCCCTTCCGGGTCGCGGTATTCTGCGGGCAAGGCAGCGTTGATGTCCGCATCGTCGAGCGGCTGCGTCACGCCCTGTTCCTTCGCCTTGGTCAGACGCGCGATATCGACGGTGAGAATCACGTCTGCAGGCGAGTTCTCGCCTTCGGCGGCAATGCGCTCCTCAAGTCCCTTGTCGAGGAAGAGCACCTCGGTTTCGATGCCCGTCTCTTCGGTGAAGGCATCGAGCACCGGCTTGATGAGGTCGGGCTGGCGATAGGAGTAGATGTTCACTTTGCCCTCGGCCAATGCCGGAGTTGCAAGCGCCGCGAACGACGAGATGGCGACGGCGGCAAGGCCGGCTCGCAACTGGAGGGCGGTCGAACGTTTCATAATCGTCTCCCTGACTTCGGGGCTTTATGCCCGATGAATTGCGGTGGTCTCCAAGACCGGAGCGCCTCCCTATACAAAAATCTGGATGGACTTCAAATGAAAAGTCAAATCAATTCAATAGTTTAGAATAATTCTAAACTGGGATAGTCAAGATTTGGCGGCTGGACGTTCCCGAACAATGGATAAGGGCGGGGCGCATCACTTTCGCGCAGCCGTTACCGAACCGGAACCAGATCGTCTTCAGCCAATCGGTAGCCGGCCGAACGCCTTGATTGCGCTTCGTTTTGAACCGGGCGCGGGTGCCGGTCTGTCGTCGAATGCGCTATTCGGCGAGGACACGCGTGGACGGGAAGGTGATCTCGACGAGCGTGCCATCGCCCGGTGTCGAGTGAATGGCGAAGCGTGCTCGGTTGGCTTCCACCATCGCCTTTGTCAGAGGCAGGCCGAGGCCGGTGCCGTCCATGCGCGTACGTTTGAGCGTAGAAACCTGCTTGAACGGCTTGAGCGCCTGATCGATCTCCGCCGACGACATGCCGATGCCGGTGTCGCGCACGCGCATGACGATCTCGCCGCTCGTCTCGTAGGCCGTCGAGACGATCACCTGACCGCCCGGCGGCGTGAAGCGGATGGCATTGGAGAGAAGGTTGAGTGCAATCTGGCGGACGCTTCGCAAGTCGGCCACAACGTCCGGCAACCGCGAGGCGAAGCTTGAGCGGATGATGACGCGTTCGCGATTGGCCTGCGGCTGCATCATGGCGACCGTTTGAGCCAGTGCATCATTGAGCGACACGGCTTCGTAGCTCATCTCCTGCTCGCCTGCCTCGATCTTGGAGATATCGAGCAGGTCGTTGACCAGGTCGAGCACGTGATTGCCCGACCGGTTGATGTCGCGCAGATAATCCCGGTAGCGGCCGTTGCCGATCGGGCCGAATTTCTCGTCGATCATGAGCTCTGAAAAGCCGATGATGGCATTGAGCGGCGTGCGGATCTCGTGGCTGACGCGGGCGAGAAAGTCGGTCTTCTGGGAAGACGCACGTTCGGCCAGCGTGCGGGCCTGCGTCAGTTCCTCTTCGGCGCGCTTCCATTGCGTGATGTCGCGCATGACGGCACAGAAACCGCGACCGGCGGGCAGGCGCCCGATGGTCATGAACAGCGGGATGAAGCGGCCATGCGCTTCGCGCCCAATCACTTCGCGCCCGTCATTGAGCACGCTTGCCACACCGTTCTCGGCTAGGCCATGAAGGTAGTCGCGTGCTGCGCGCTGGCTTTCCAGGGCGAAGAGCGAGGTGAACGGCTTGCCGCTGATGTCGGAACTGTCCAAGCCGAACAGCGCCGAGGCGGGGCCGTTGATGGAGCGCACCGTTCCATCGGGCGCTATGAGGACAACGCCGTCGGTCGCCGTATCCAGAATGGTGCGCATCTCCTCGACCTCGACGCGCAAGGTTTCATCGGAGGGCAGGGTTGCAAGCGGTGGCGGAGCCGAGGCTTCCGGTTTGGTGTTTTGGGCTACGAGCGCCAGCAGCAGCGCCTTGCGGCCTTCCCAGGGTATCGACTGCAAATGCGCCTGGACCGGAAACGTGCTGCCCGCGCGGTCACGCAGGACCAGCCCGTCGGCCGGCGTGTCCGGTTCTTCGTCGGCGCGATAGGGCTCGACAAACAGTGAGTCGAGCCCTCCTGCGGCCTCCAGTTCGGCAAGAGTTTCAAATCCGGTCAGGCGGAAGAAGGCCTCGTTGGCGAAGTAGAGGTCGTCGCCGCGATGGACGAGCAGGGGCAGCGGCAGGCCACTCACGAATGCACGGTCGACCACAGCCTGCCGCGCCATTTCGCCGGCGAAGGCCGATGGAATGATTGCCGGTGCCGGACGGCGCGGCTCGGCCGTAGGCTCTGCGGAAGAAGGGCTGGCCTCCATTTCCTTCTCACGCGCGGGCAGGGCACCGATCTCCTCGTCGTCACCCTCTGCTACAGGTTCGACGTGCGTGGTCGGGCGTGCCGAGGCCTCTGTTCCCGCAAGCGAAGGTGTGGGGCCTCCGGTGCCGTCTGTCTCGTGAGGCACTGTGCCATCAGGAGCGGTGTCCTCGGACGTGTCTGCGTCCCGCCGCTCGTAAGCGGCTTTCAGCCGCTGGCCGATCTCGCGAAAGGCGTTGCGCTCGGTATCCGATAGTCCGCCGGCGCGTTCGGGCGGCCGGTGTTCGGAGAGGTGTACGATCTTCTCCGCCGCATCCGTCTCGGGCGCGGCATCGTCGCCGGGTTCGTCCGCCGGAAGTCCATCGGTGGACCCTTCCGCCTGCAGGGGCTCTGCTTCGTCGTCTGCGATTGGCGCGTCATGGCGGGTCCGCGGTTCGTCGACGAGATCGCCGAAGCGCGCGATGCCGAACCCGCGAAAACCCTCGAACACGCGGTCGCGCGAATAGGCCGGCAGGGCCGCCAGGTCGACCGGCACCCGCTTGCCCGTGCCTGACACAGGCCACAGAACGGTGCGGCCCGACCATGTATCGCGCCTCTCCAGCAGGGTCGCGATCTCTTCCCCCGAATCGAGATCGAGCAGGTCGGCCACCTCGCGGAAGGGGCGCCCGGCGAGATCGAGTGCCAGACCTCCGACCGCTGCCGCGAACTCTTCAGAAATTTTGCTGAACCGGCTCTCGGTGTCGGTTCGCCAGACAAACCGGACCGGGCCGGTCGGCAGGTCGGCAGAAGTTGGCGCCTCGACCGCGCGGCGCGTCGTTTCCTGTGTCGGGTCGGTGTCCGGCGTGGGCATCGGCGACGCGCGGTCCGGCGCATCCTGAGCCTCGGCTTCAATTGTCGGCGAAGCGTCCTCGGCCGTGTCGATCGCACCGGGTCGCGCAATGCTTTCGTCGTCTGCGGCAGCATCGGCACGGTCCAAGTTCGGATGGGCAGCGTCCCCGGGGGCAACCAGTGCGACGTCTGCTGTGTCCACGGCAATCAGCAGACAGGTGAGCGGATCGTCGCGCAGCCGCGCAGTGCCGGCGGGAATGTTCCTGCCCGAAGCGGGGAGATGGCGCTTGACGAGGCGGCCGGGCGCATTCTTCGCTTCGACCAGAATTGCTCCGATCGCATCCTCGGTGATGCCGAGCTGGTCGAAGCCCGGCGTTGCCGCCAGCATGCCGTCGCTGCCGATCAGGGCAGCGAAATAGCCGGCGTTCGAAATGCCGCCGATGGCGCGCGCGGCCACATCGCGCGCGCTACGCCCTGCGTCGCCTTCGCCCAGCGGATTGGCGAGCATGAGTGCCCGTTCCCCATCCGGCAGGCTCAAGGCGCTGGCGAAAAACGGAATCGGCCTGCTGGCCAGGCCGCGCGCGATGCGTACGATGAGGGGTCTGTCCCGTCCGATTTCCGGAAAGCCGGGGGTTGCGGAAATCTGCCGGCATGCAGCCGGGCTGAAGGGCGGCGGGGCCCCCATGACGGCTTCGATGTCGGCGAAGCCGATGAGGGCAGCGCCCGGACCGTTGGCCCATATCACTTCACCGAGGTCGGCCGACAGGATGATCAGCGCGTCGCCCGCGGCGAAGCGCTCTCGCACTTCGTCCAGAACGGCGATGTCGATGAAGGAGTATTCGCTGGACGTCATTCCCGCTGACCCGCATGAACCCGGTTTAGCCGCCGTGCAGCTTAATGGATCGTTAAGTTATTAGAAGACGCTGTTGCCGCCGTCCATGAAAGCAAGCACGTCTGAGCCTTCATACTGGCAGATTGGTTAACTGCCCGCCACCCTGTGCTTGCTGCGCTGCAAAAGTCATGTTGCGATGCACAAGAAATTTGCCTATGTTGTGGGCATTATCCGGCAGCATTGTCATTCCAGCCGCGCTGCGCGCAACCAAAGAGGAAGATGATCATGTCCAAAGCCCCCGAAAAGACCGGCGAAACGATTGAGTTTCCTGCTTTCGATGCATCGAAGGCGAGCGATCAGTTCCGCTCCTTTGCCGAAAAGGGCATCGAGCAGTCCAAGGAAGCCTATGAGAAGCTGAAGTCTGGCGCCGAAGAGGCGCAGAAGACGATGGAAGCGACGTTCGAGACGGCCAAGACTGCGAGCAACGAATTGTCGTTGAAGGTCATCGGGGCGATGCGAGCCAATGCGGAAGCGGGCTTCTCGCATCTCGAGGCGCTTCTGGGCGCCAAGTCCCTGTCGGAAGTGCTCGAGCTGCAGACCGCCTATGTACGCAAGGGCGTCGAGATGGCCGTCGAACAGGCCAAGGACATCCAGTCGATTTCCACAAAGGCCGCCGAAGATGTCGCCAAGCCCGTCAGGTCGGCCTTCGAAAAATCCATGAAGGATATGAAGGCGGCGTAACGCCTTCGGATCTGAACGTTCCAGGCAGCAGGGCCGCTTCCACGGGGGCTGGCCCTGCTGTCGTTTTCGAGGCGGATTCCTGGGGCGCACACGGAGCGAAGCTGGACCCGGCGCGGCGGATTGCCCGACCGCCTCAGGAAATCGCCCGAGAGTGCGGGAAAATTGATCTCGGGACCTTGCATTCGAACGGCATTGCCCGTATTTCACTCTCGCTTCTCAGCGAGCCCGTGCGGTTGTAGCTCAGTTGGTTAGAGCACCAGATTGTGGATCTGGGGGTCGGTGGTTCGAGCCCACCCAACCGTACCACTTTCCGTCGGTTCATTCCGTAGGATTCAAGTTGCAGTCCGAGACATAGGCAGCGCTTTCGAGCCTGTTGGACGCTCTGCAACCAGAGATGCCGGGTGGCCCCAATGTCAGCCCAAATCAACTAGGATTTGTTTTTCCAAAGTCCCTCCCATTCATCGGGCATGAATTCCTGAGCCGCTCCAATGCGGTCGATGAATGAAGGCAAGACTGAGCCATGCTTCTCAATTTCCCTGTCATAGTCGATGACTATCACGTTGTCGTGGCCGAAGCTTTCTCGATAGCTGCGGAGACGCAATTCGTAGTCCACGAGCCAGGAATCCGGCTGCATGTAAGTATGTGATTCTTTGTCATTATATTCCAACGGAATTCCCCTTTTTTGAAGCTGTCTCCGGTGAGAAGCGAGGTAATCCGCAGGGTCACGAAGATAGGCGACTATTTGAACTGGCGGAGGCAGAAGCGACTTGAGGAATTCTGTCTCATCTTCATATCGGAGCAAGGAAAGACCTTCGGAAGAGAAGACAATTTTGCGGTCCCCAGCCGCAAGAGCAAATTCCTCGACCTGGCTCCGCACTCTTAGGCGATAGGCCGCGTCGCCAGTCAAACCAGTGCGGATCTTGCGCGTCGAAGTTCTGTCGAGGCGCATGGCTGCGATATGAAGCTCGTAGTGGTTCCTGGGATTGTGCAGTCCAGAATAAAAGGCAATTCCGATGCGCGACAATCGCTTCCGATGAATGTGCAGGAAGTGCTGGATAGACGTCGAACCAGTCTTGTGGAGGCCGATGTGTACGATCGAACCAGAAGGTTTGATACAGGACATTTAAGCCCCCATTTTCGTTGGTTCCTGGTAGGTCGGCGACAGCCACTGGGATAGATCCAATCCACTTAGTGTAGAGGCGCTCCTGATTTGCGGGGCATATAGTTCGTCCAGGTACTCTCTTGAACGAAGACTCAAATCCTCTGGAATTTTGGTTGAGGCTAGAATTATATATTCCTTCTTTGCGGAAATTCTTTTATCTAAACAAAGAAATTCCTCAATTTTCTCAATTGTATTTCCTGTTTCGATCCATAAGTCGTCAGTGCAGATGAATAGAATTTGATTGCGAGGAAATATTTTAAGTAGGCGTTCTATCTGCGAGGCGTAGAATCCACGTTCAACGTATGAAAAGTTCCTGTGCACTCCGAGAGGTGCATTGCGCACACGTTCGCGTCCGACATCGCTAATCGCTTCGTCGAAGGATAGGGATTCGACCCCCCTTACGGTTTCCATCTTCCAGTGTGAGAAGGCTCGGAAAGTGGGATGTCGCAGCATTACGATTAATCTGGCCGAGGGGTCGTATGCCTTTAGGCGTTCGATGCTGTTCGGCCAGTAGAGGTAGATCGGCGTGGCTTCGCCGCGGACAACCCTACCGGTCTCCGGAAAACTGCTTTCGAAGAGACTGTAGTTTGGATTTGACCAATCCAGTCGCTCGTTGTCGAAGAAATGCAGTTCCTTCCTGGTGGACATCTGTATGTCGGGATGTCGTGACAGGTACGAGTGAAGGGCTGTTGTTCCGGCCTTCTGTGCTCCGACAATAAAGAGGTTGGTTTGCAGCGAAGCTGCAAGCTTGGTCGTGCAATGTACCATTCGGACAACAATCTCCCCGCAGACCGTTAAATGCCATGCGTGTGGCGCGGCGAAACTAGCTGCTGGACTTGAAATGTCCATACGCACCTTGGGCCTGATCGTTCAGGTTGGTGTGACGGAGTGGCGCGCTCCGGTCTCCAAGACGCCATAAAAAAAAGCCCGCCGGAGGGAGAGGCCGGCGGGCTTTGCAGGAATGGCCGGTTGCTGGAGGAGGGGAACCCCGGCCATCGGCCGGCAAGATCGGGAGGAGGAGAAAATCTTGCCGGTATTGGTATTCGTTGGCGCGTTCAGGTCTTAGCGCTGCTTGCGAACGACGTAGGGAATGTCGCCGCGGGTGATGCCGATGTCGTCCAGCTCCCGGTTGGAGAGGCGGCTGAGTTCGCTTACGGCCTGGCGGTAACGACGCCAGTTGCGGAAATTGTCGATCAGGGTCATGGCTCGCTCCGAAGAAAGAAATCTTGCTGACAACGCCTAGATAGTGATTTGCCCGATGCCGAGAACAGACGCTTTTGCATAGCGCTGATGCATACGGTGCATGCATGTGATCAAAAAATGAGCAATTCATTGTGCAGTGCAAAAATGCCTGCCGAAGATGCAGAAATTGCGGGTGAAATCGCCCTCGGACCCGAGATTTCGCCGCGAATTCGGCCGATTTCGCTGTGCCCCGCCATTTTCGCAGGGCTGGTCTGCAAAACTGCATGGCCGTTTTTCCGCTTTTTGCACTGGCCTGTCTGAGGCTCAGGCGCATGGCGGACATTCGGTCGCGTCCGCACGACGATCCCTGTGGTTGAGCAGACGCAAGGTCCGACATCGGCTTGACATCAACCTGACCGGACGGCACTGGTTACGCCCGTCAGATCTCAGGGAGGTATTTCAAGGCAATGTATTTGAACAGACGTGCATTCACCACAGCAATGATTGCTCTGTCCGCAGCCCTGGGCTGGAGCGGTTCGGCTCTGGCGCAGCAGGAAGTCAAGATCGGCTACGCCCTCGCGGCGGCGCCCAATTCCCACTACGGGGTCGCGGCAGAGAAATGGCAGGAAGTGGTCGAGGCGGAAACGGACGGCCGTTTCACGTTCCGTCATTTTCCCTCATCCGGACTTGGCGGCGAACGCGAGGTGATCGAGGGCATTCAGCTCGGCACGGTCGAAGCAACGATCGTTTCCTCGGGAACGTTGAGCAATTTCGTGCCGGAAGCCGGTGTCTTCGACATTCCGTTCCTGTTTCGCGACCTGGCCCACGCACGCGCCGTGCTGGACGGACCGGTCGGTCAGGACATCCTGAAGAAATTCGACGATGTGGGCATGGTGGCGCTCGCCTGGGGTGAGCAGGGCTTCCGCCACATCACCAACAACCGCAACGCCATCGAGACACCGCAAGATGTCGCCGGCCTGAAGCTGCGGACGATGGAAAACCCGACGCATATCCTGGCCTTCGAGGCGCTCGGCGCTGCTCCCACGCCGATGGCCTGGCCGGAAGTGATCAGCGCCCTGCAGCAGGGAACGATCGACGGTCAGGAAAATCCTCTCTCGGTGATCACCTCGGCGAAGCTGTCGGAAGTGCAGAAATATCTGACACTGTCCGGTCACGTCTATTCGCCGGCCATGCTCATCGTCTCCAAGCAGCTCTGGGAAGGCATGTCGGAGGAAGATCAGAAGATCTTCGCCAAGGGTACAACCGAAGCCGTCGTCGCCATGCGCGCTTTCGTCGACAATGTCGAAGCCTCCGGTGTCGAGAAGCTCAAGGGCGAAGGCATGGAGGTCGGCACGCTCTCGACCGAGCAGAAGGCGGCCTTCCAGGAAGACCTGGCCAGCGCCTACCAGCAGTACTACGACACCTATGGCAAGGAACTGATCGACCAGATTATCGCGACGGAATAACCCGGCCACGCGATCACTGAGGCAAGGCGGCCGGCGGCCGGAGAAATCCGGTCCGCCGGTTGGCAGATTCCAGGGGCTGTCATGCGTGGCTCTGGCGCGATCCGGCATTTGCGAGGGAGGATACGGTGAAGACGTTCGAACGCCTCTTCATCGAAGCGAACAAGTGGGCGCTGATCTTGATGCTCAGTGCCATGGCGGTCATCGTCTTCGCCAACGTCTCGCTGCGCTACCTGACGAATTATTCCATCACCTGGTCCGAGGAGGTTGCCCGCTATCTGATGATCTGGGTGACATTCCTCGGTGCCGGGCTCGCGCTCAGGTACGGCAATCACGTCGCGATCACCAATCTCCAGGACATGGCGCCGAGGCGAGGGCAGATCCTGTTGCGGCTTCTCATCGTCCTCCTGCTCGTCACCTTTTTCGCGATCATGGTCTGGATGGGATATGACTACATGTCGCGCATGCGGTTCCAGATGACGCCCGCCACACGCATTTCCTTCAGCTATGTCTATGCGGCCATGCCGATCGGCTTTGTCCTGCTGATCGTGCATCTCCTCCTGCTGGCCAGGGGCTACGTGCTGGATAGCCGGTTCGAGGAGCTCGATTCCGCGCCGGACCTCGCTTCAAGGGTGGACGAAACCTCCGTTGCCGACGGAGGCACGACCTCATGGCGGTAATCCTTTTCACGGCCTTTTTCGTCCTCCTGGTGATCGGTATGCCGGTGGCTTTCGCACTGGCCATCTCTGCATGGATCGCGGTCGGGCTCGGCAGCAACTATCCGCAGATCGTCATCGTCAAGGAAATGTTTGCCGGTCTGGACAGCTTCCCGCTGATGGCGGTGCCTTTCTTCATTCTGGCTGCCGAACTGATGACCGGCGGCGCCATGACGCAGATATTGCTGCGCTTCGCCTCACAGTTCGTCGGCCATCTGCGCGGCGGTCTCGGCTACGCGAACGTACTGTCGTCCACCATGTTCGCCGGCATTTCCGGCTCCGCGCTCGCCGATGCCGCTGGGCCGGGCGCGATGATGATCCGCATGATGGAAAAGGGCGGCTACGACCGCGCCTATGCTAGCGCGCTCACGGCTTCGACGGCTGTCGTCGGGCCGATCATTCCTCCGTCCATCATCATGATCCTCTATGCCATGCAGGACGACAGCGTCTCCGTGGGCGCGCTGTTCATGGCGGGTGTGGTGCCGGGCATTCTCATCTGTCTCGCCATGCTGGCGACCAACTGGTATGTCAGCCGGAAGCGCGGCTACAAGGGCGCCGAAGCGCGCCCGGCGGCGTCGGAAATGATCCGCACCACGCTGCAGGCCATTCCGGCACTGATGCTCATCGTGATCATCATCGGCGGCATTCGGGGCGGCATCTTCACGCCGACCGAAGCGTCTGTCATCGCCGTGTTCTACGCGCTGGTCTGCGGGATCTTTATCTATCGCTCTCTGCGCATCGCGGATCTACCGGCGATCGTGCTGCGTGCCGCGATCGTCAGTGTCGCGGTGCTCCTGATCCTCGCGGCGGCGAGGGCTTTCGCCTGGATCGTCATCATCGAGGGGATTCCGCAGTCCATAGCCGAAGCCGTCGGTGCTCTCAATCTGAGCCCGATCGTCTTCCTGCTGGCCGTCAATCTGCTCCTGATCGTGTTCGGGCTGTTCATGGACCCCTTGCCGGGCGTGCTCATACTCGTGCCGATTCTCAGCCCGATCGCCCACGCTCTCGGAATCGATCCGGTTCATTTCGCCATCGTGGTGATCGTCAATCTGACGCTGGGCCTCGTTACGCCTCCGGTTGGCGCGCTGCTGTTCGTCGTCTCGTCGGTGGTCAAGATCAAGCCGGTGGACATCGTACGCGAGATGCCGCCATTCCTGATCGCGCATCTGGCGGTGCTGCTCCTTCTCACCTTCGTTCCGGCAATCTCGACCTGGCTCCCGTCCATCAGCAATTTCTGAGGCGCCGGTCGGCACGCAGGAGGGGTGGGTACTAGAACAGCGAGCCCTGCGTTCCGGGCGCGGGCTGCTTTTGCGGCCGGCTGCGCGGCTTTTCCTTTGCACCGTCGCCCGCGATCACGGCGCCCGTGCTGCCATCGGCAAATTCGAGCGACACAGCATCTCCGGCCGAAAGGGCCGCCGCCCGCTTGACCGGTGCGCCGGAGGCGTCGTGTACGAGCGCGAAGCCTCGTTCGAGGACAGAATGATAGGACAAGGTATCCAGCAGGCGTGCCGATTGTTCGAGGCGGAGGCGGAGGCGTTCAAGCCGCACGCCCGTCGCCCGCTCGCCTCGGCCAGCGGCATGGGCAAGCCGCTCGCCGGTGCTTCTCAGGCGGCGCTGCAGCGGTTCGAGCGACAGGCCCGCCGTCACACGGTCGAGCCTGTGGCGCCGCTCGCGCCGCAGGGAAGCGTGGGCGGTGGGCAGTCGTCCCGAAACACGGGCCAGGTCGCGACCGGCCAGATCGATCCGCCGGGCAATGTTTGCCGGTGTCAGGCGTAGGCCGCCGAGGCGCAATTTCTTGCCGTCGAGATTGGCGACCAAGGCACGGCCCAGCCGGCTCGCCGCCTCGTCGAAGCGGCGCCGGGGAAGCGCCAGGAGCTGATCGGGAGAAGGCAGGGCGCGGGCGGCTGCGCGCAGCGCGTGCCGCTTGCGGTCGCCGGAGCGGCTGATGGCGCCACCGAGGCGGGCACCGAGATTGGCCAGCCCTGCTTGGAGTTCGGCCTTCACCGGAACCGCGATTTCCGCCGCACCGGTCGGTGTGGGGGCGCGGACATCTGCGGCAAGATCGATCAGCGTCCAGTCGGTCTCGTGACCCACCGCGGAAATGACGGGAATGGACGAAGCGGCGACGGCGCGGACCACCGCTTCGTCGTTGAAGCCCCACAGGTCCTCCAGGCTGCCGCCACCACGCGCCACGACGACGACATCCGGCCGGGGGATCGTGCCGCCGGGAGCAATGGCGTTGAAGCCGGCGAGTGCGGCGGCGACTTCTTCGCCCGAGGTCTCGCCCTGCACGCGTACCGGCCACACCACGACGTGCAGGGGGAAGCGATCGGAAATCCGATGGATGATGTCGCGGATCACCGCGCCCGTGGGCGACGTCACGACGCCGACGACGCGCGGCATATAGGGCAGGCGACGCTTACGGGACTGCTCGAACAGGCCTTCTGCCGCGAGCCGCCGCTTGCGCTCTTCCAGCAGTGCCATCAGCGCGCCGGCACCGGCCGGTTCGATGGTGTCGATGACGATCTGGTACTTGGACGAACCGGGATAGGTGGTCAGCTTCCCCGTCGCGATCACTTCCATGCCCTCTTCCGGGCGCACCTTCAGCCGCGCAAAGGACCCGCGCCAGATCACGGCTTCGAGACGCGCTCGGTCGTCCTTCAACGCGAAATAGGCATGTCCCGAGGAATGCGGTCCGCGATAGCCGGAAATCTCGCCGCGTACGCGCACATTGCCGAAGGCATCCTCCACGGTGCGCTTGAGCGCGACCGATATTTCGGACACGGTGAATTCAGCGGCGTTGGTAAGAGAATCGGGACGCTGTGACATGAGGTGATCAAGAACGTTGCGCGCAGATTGGTCAAGGAGGACCACCGGCGAGAGGATGACAGGCTTATGAAGATGACGGGCAACTTGATCAAGGGGGCCGGGGCCGCGGTCTTTCTCCTCATCGGCGCGACAATGCACCCTGTCGCTGCCGACGCCATCTACAACCGCTGCATCGATCAGTCCGACGGAACCAATTTCGCCTGGGCCGAATGCGGCGGGGAATGGGTGAAGCGTGAGGACGAGAAGCTGAATGCAACCTGGAAGAAGGTGTTCGCGCAAGTCGAGGGCCAGTCCCGCACCGACCTTCTCGCCGAGCAGCGCCTGTGGATTGCCTACAAGGACAGCGCGTGCACCTTCTATGCCAATGGCGACTGGGGACGAGAGGGGCAGGTACTCCACTATGCCGCGTGCCGCGCGGGCATCATTGCGACGCGAACCAGGGAACTGGAGGCGTATGGCGATTTCTTCGGGGGCAAGTGAACGGAGCAGGCAGGCACCGCGTCGGGGAGCAAGAGCAGGGGTGCTGGCAGCATTCCTTGCGCCGGCTGGACCTTGCGACGGCCCTTCGCGCCGGCGAGACACGAACGAACGGGGGCGCGGAACTGCCGGAAAAGCTGGCCGGTCCCTTCCGGAATGCGACGATATGGGAGATCCTTGAATGAAAGAGCGCGCCTTGTGGCAATTGAGTGCCTGTGAGCTGGCCGAGGGCATCGCGGCCCGGCGAATTTCCGCCGAGGAGGCCGTGACGGCCAGTGTGGAGCGCATGCGGGCGCGCAACGCAACCATCAACGCGGTGGTCGACGACCTGGGAGACGACGCGATCGCCGAGGCGCAGCGTCTCGACGAGGTCATGGCCAGAACGGGGCCTGTCGGGCCACTGCACGGCGTACCGGTGACGATCAAGGAGAATGTCGATCAGAAGGGACGCGCGACACCCAACGGCGTCGAGGCGTTCAAGGACATCATCGCGCCCGGCGACGCGCCGGTCGTCTCAAACCTGAAGAAGGCGGGCGCAATCGTGATCGGACGTACGAATACGCCCGAGTTCTCCTTCCGTGCGACGACCGATAATCCACTTCACGGGCGCACGCTCAATCCATGGGCGGAATGGGCATCGCCTGGCGGTTCGTCCGGCGGTGCATCCGCTGCCGTTATGTCGGGCATGGGCGCGCTCGCGCACGGCAACGACATAGGCGGCTCGCTGCGCTTCCCGAGCGCCGCGACCGGCGCGACGACGGTCAAGCCAGGGCTCGGCCGGGTTCCGGCATACAACCCTTCCGCCAAGGCAGAACGTGGCCTTCTGGCGCAGCTGATGTCCGTCCAGGGCGTCATCGCGCGCGAGGTGCGCGACGTGCGGCAGGCGATGAAAGCACTGGTGGAATATGATCCGCGCGACCCGTGGATGGTGCCGATGCCGTTCGAGGGGCCTGCGCACGAAGGACCGGTTCGCGTCGCCTTTACCAAGAACACGTTCGAGTTCGACCTTCATCCGGCTGTCGAGGCAGCCCTGGACAAGGCGGCCGACTGTCTGGTCGATGCCGGTTACGAGGTGGTCGAAATCGAGCCGCCCCTGGTGCGCGAATGCGCGGACACAGGCTATCGGGCGCTCTTGGGCGAGGTACGCCAACTCATGGTGCCCGACATCGAGGCCTATGGCAGCGACACGATCAAGCGGGTCTTTGCCGACTATTTCACGATCTTCGAGCCATATGAAGGCAAGGATCTGCTGCTCGCAATGGCCAAGCGTGCACATTACACGCGCGAATGGACCCTGTTCATGCAGGATTATCCGCTTGTCCTGACGCCATTCCTGTTCGGGCCGGTCTATGCCTGGAACCGCGACGCGGAGGGGGTCGAGGGCGCGCGTGAAGTGCTCGGCCAGGCCTATTACAGCTTCGCCATGAACTTCATGGGGCTGCCGGCCGGCAACATTGCTGCAGGAATACATGAGGGCCTTCCCATCGGTGTGCAGATCGTCGGCCGCCGCTTCCGCGAGGACATGATCCTCGACGCGTGCGAGGCGATCGAAAGCCGCGTCGGCGTGATGGCGCATACGCTGTTCGATCGGGAAGGGTAGGGGCGCCGGCCCCCAACGTTGTCACCAGCCCGGCATCATGTTCGGGCGGTGCCGGCGCGTGCGGATCGCGGTCATTGCCCCGAAATCGAAACCGTCGGGCTCATCGGCCACAGGCAGCGAGATATTGTCGAGGCTCTCGGCGATGTGGCGTGCGAGAGCGTCGACGACTTCGGGCTGGTTGCTGTGACCGCGCAGCAGCCCGATACGGCAATCGGGCAGGGCACCGAAGCCGTCGGTCTCGCCAAGCACCCGCATCCCGGGCCGCAAGGCGCACTCGGGCAGGACCGAGACCGCTAGACCTGACAGCACGGCTGCATTGATGACGGTGGCCGAGAAGCTTGTGCAGAGAATCTTGTATTCGCGCTCCATCTGGTCGAGCATGTCGGTCGCCACGCGCCGCCACAGGCAAGTCGGCCGGCCGACGGCAAGCGGCAGTATCTCCTCCTCATGCACGCAATGGTTCTGCGATGTCACCCACAGCAGGGGTTCGCGCCGCACGACCTCCGCGGGACCCTTGTCCTCGTCGTGGGTGATGAGCGCGATGTCGAGCTGGTTGCGGCGGATCAGGTCCACGAGATTGACCGTCGGTTCGCAGACCACAGTCAGTTCCACCCGCGGATTGGAGCGCGAGAAGCGGGCCATGATCTCGGGCAGGAACCGGTCGGCATAGTCGTCCGGAGTACCAATGCGGACATGGCCTTCGAGACGCTGATCGTCGAAGGCGGCCAGTGTTTCGCGGTTAAGCCGCATCATGCGCCGGGCAAAGGAGAGCAGCTTCTCGCCTTCCTCGGACAGCCGGTTGGTTCTGCCGTCCTTTTCGAACAGCGATTTGCCGATGCGTTCTTCGAGCCGCCGCATCTGCATTGAGACGGCCGATTGGGTGCGATGCACTTCCTCGGCAGCGCGGGTGAAGCTCCCGGTGTCGGCAATGGCGATGAAGGTCTGAAGCTGGTCGAGATCGAGCGGAGTGGCCATGGTTCGAAAATCCATCACGAGCATTGATGCTAAAGATTAGAAACATTCGTTCGACTAATCAATTGGTCGATGGCATGGTTTGCACGTTCCCGAACGGTGCGTCCGTCCCTTTGCCTGCCGGCAGTGTTCAGCATGGGCAAAAGCGGCGACAGCGCGCCAGGACTTGTGAAGGAGAAGAACGATGTCCGCCCTTGACCACAGCACGATCGAGATGTCCGCCCATGTGCGTCCGACCCTCGCGATCCGCGTGATCAATCGCGTGGCGGCTTTCGTTCGCGCCTGGAAAAACCGCCGTGCCTTCTATCAACTCGGCGAGATGACCGACGTACAGCTGGCTGATATCGGCCTGACGCGGGCCGATCTGCATGTTGCATGGCTGACGCCAATCGGCGAGGACCCGACCGCGACGCTGGGATCGATGGCGCGCGCCCGCGCGCTCGAAGCCGAAAATGCGGCCCGCCGCGTTTGCTGACCATGCGCAGCTTTTCAAGCATGTGTCCCGAGGCAGACATCCATTCTGCGGGACCGTGATCCAGTCTTCGCAGGCCTGAAACTCCCGCCGGCTTCCCCCCGGCTTGCCTGCCAACTGCCCGGCCTTCACACCCAGGAAGGCCGGGCTTTTTTGTCTTTGCGCGGGAGGTCCGCGACTTCATTTCTCATGAGACCGCATTCGATTGCGACCCTGGCCTTGATGTTGCGGCGCGGCTGCGCCATAAGGCCGATATTGCGCTGCAACAGAAACGCATGCGAAAGCTGATTCCGGGTCGATGTGAATTCTAGCGACACATTGTACTGACGATTGCGGTACTGGCGATTGCGCCGGTCCCTGACACGGCTGCATTCCTTTGTGGCGTGACACGCCATCCCTCTGCTTTCACCACCTGTCCTGCAGGGCGCTTGACGCCCACCAAGCCGTTCCGGCCTGCCGAAAAGGAGACCGTTTGACCATGAATCTTGCAAAAGCCCGCCAGGAATGGTTCGGCAATGTCCGGGGCGATCTTCTGTCCGGCCTTGTCGTCGCGCTCGCCCTGATCCCCGAGGCGATCGCCTTTTCCATCATTGCCGGCGTCGACCCCAAGATAGGGCTCTATGCCTCTTTCTCGATTGCCGTGGTCATCGCCTTTGCCGGCGGCCGCCCGGGCATGATCTCGGCCGCAACGGCCGCGACCGCCGTTCTCATGGTCACGCTGGTCAAGGAGCACGGGCTGCAATACCTGCTGGTCGCGACCATACTGGCCGGTGTGCTGCAGATGCTTGCCGGTCTCGCGCGGTTGGGCGATCTGATGCGTTTCGTCTCGCGTTCGGTGATCACCGGCTTCGTCAATGCGCTGGCGATCCTCATCTTCATGGCTCAGTTGCCCGAACTGATCGGCGTGCCGCCGATGACCTATGTGATGGTCGCCGGCGGTCTTGCGATCATCTATCTCTTCCCGCGCCTCACCCGCGCCGTGCCGTCGCCGCTTGTCTGCATCATCGTGCTGACGGCGATCTCGCTCTTCTTCGGCATGGAGGAGTTGCGCACCGTCGGCGACATGGGCGAACTGCCCTCGACGCTCCCGGTCTTCCTCCTGCCGGACGTGCCGCTCGATGTCGAAACGCTGCGGATCGTCTTTCCGTATTCGCTCGCCGTTGCTGTCGTCGGTCTTCTGGAATCGCTGATGACGGCGTCGATCGTCGACGAACTGACCGACACGACGAGCGACAAGAACCGCGAGTGCATCGGTCAGGGCACGGCCAACTTCATCACCGGTTTTCTGGGCGGCATGGCCGGCTGCGCAATGATCGGCCAGTCGGTGATCAACGTGAAATCCGGCGGCCGTGGCCGCCTGTCCGCCTTCGCCGCCGGTGTCTTCCTGCTCATCCTTTGCGTCGGGCTCGGAGATTGGGTTTCGATCATTCCGATGGCCGCCCTCGTCGCCATCATGATCATGGTGTCGATCGGCACCTTTTCGTGGGCGTCGATCCGCAATCTGAAGGATCATCCGCGGCGCTCGTCCGTTGTCATGCTGGCGACGGTCGTCACGGTGGTCGCCACGCATAATCTCGCAATAGGGGTGCTGGTCGGCGTGCTTCTGTCAGGGCTCTTCTTTGCTTCCAAGGTGGCACAGATCTTTCGTGTCACATCCGTCTTGTCGGACGATCAGACGCGACGCACCTATCATGTGCAGGGGCAGATATTCTTTGCCTCGGCGGAACGCTTCATACAGTCCTTCGACTTCAAGGAAGCGCTGGAGAAGGTACGCATCGATGTCAGTGGCGCGCATATCTGGGACTTGACCGGGGTGGGGGCGCTCGACACGGTGGTGCTCAAGTTGCGTCGCGAAGGCACCGAAGTCGAACTGATCGGCATGAACGAGGCGAGCGCGACGCTGGTCGACAAGCTCGGCATTCACGACAAGCCCGGCGCCTTCGAACGCCTCATGGGCCATTGAGGGAGACGCGCCATGTCCAATGTTCTCGCATTCGTTGATGGATCGCTCTACACCGAGAGCGTAACCAGTCTTGCCGCCTGGGCGGCGGCGCGTCTGGGTCTGCCTGTGGAGGTCACCCATGTGCTGGGACGGCGCATGGCGACGGGGTTCGACCTGAGCGGCAGTCTCGACGTCGATCAACGCGCCATCCTTCTCGATCAGCTGGCCGACCTCGACGAGCAGCACGCAAAGGTTGCCCAGAAGAAGGGACGTGCGATCCTGGGGGCGGCCAAGACGCTGCTGGAAAAAGCTGGCGTGGGCGATGTTTCGACGAAACTGCGCAATGGCGACCTTCTCGATACGCTGGCCGATCTCGAGGCGGACGCCGAGCTGGTCGTGATCGGCAAACGCGGCGAGGCGGCCGATTTCGCAAGGCTGCATCTGGGGTCCAACCTGGAACGGGTGGTACGCGCTTCGACAAGGCCAGTGCTGGTTGCCGCGCGCGCCTACACGCCGTTCGACCGGTTTCTGATCGCATATGACGGCGGCAAGAGCGCCAACCGTGCGGTCGAATATCTAGCCGCGAGCCCGCTTCTCAGGGGCATGAAATGCGTTCTGCTTTCGGTTGGCGCAGAGATGCCGGAAAACAGGTCGCGACTCGATGCACCGGCCCTCACGCTGAAGAACGCAGGCTTCGACGTGGAAGCCGTGCTGGCGCAGGGCGAGCCGGACGAGGTCATCGGCGCCCGGGTGGAGGCTGCGGGGATCGGGCTCCTCGTCATGGGCGCATACGGGCATTCGCGCATCCGCAGCCTCGTTATCGGGTCGACGACGACTGCCATGGTGCGGCGCTGCAAGGTGCCCGTGCTGATGTTCCGGTAGCATCGGTTCAGATAAGTTCGCTTGCCTGTCGGTGCGGGCCCGTTCCAATCGTCCTTGGGCAGATCGAACATGCCCAGGGAGAGGATCAATGGACACGATGACAGGCAGCCGCGAACTCATGCTGGAACGCATCATCGATGCGCCGCGCGAAAAGCTCTACAGGTGCTGGACGGAGCCTGAACTGCTCATGCAGTGGTTCGCGCCGCGCCCCTGGACCACGCCGCGCGCCGAACTCGACGTCAGGCCAGGCGGCTCCAACCTGATCGTGATGCGCGGGCCCGATGGCACGGAGTTTCCCAATCGCGGAATCTATCTGGAAACGGTCGAGAACGAGAAGCTCGTGTTCACCGATGCCTTCGTCGACGCGTGGACGCCGTCCGAGAAGCCCTTCATGACCGCAATCATCACGTTCGAGGACATGGGAGCCGGCAGGACGAAGTACACGGCGCGCGCCCTTCATTGGAACGAGGAAGACCGCAAGACCCACGAGGAAATGGGATTTCACGAAGGCTGGGGCCAGTGCGCCGACCAACTCGCCGCACTGGCAAAGACGATTTGAACAATCCCCCGCTACCCGTCATGGCGGGCGCACCCTCCACCGTCATCCCGGCCGTCCGAAGGGCGAGCCGGGAGCTATTGGAAGAAGTTCTTAGAGCGCGGCCCCGTTCTTACCTGTCAAGGAACCGTCAGGACAGAAGGTGCGTCTTCTGCGGACCGGCTGCGCCTCTCAATGGGTTCCGGCTCGCGCTCGCTTCGCTTGCTTGGCCGGGATGACGTGGTGGAGGGATGGGACGCCTACCGCCGCGCGCGGTCCATACCCTTCAGGAACTGGTCGACGACGGCTTCCATGTTCTTCTGGTATTCGTCGCGCTGGCGGGCGCCGGTTTCGAACATGTCGCCGAAAATGTCGTCATAGGGTGTGCGCGGACGTCCGCTCGGGTTGCTGCGCGGCGCGGCCTCCTTTTGCGGTTCGCGATCGGGCTCGGACTGCGCCGGCCCGCCGCGCATCATCTCCTCGTAGATGCGGCCGAAGGGATTGTCGCCGTACGGGCTTTGCGGCTGGGCACGGCCCTGTGGCTGCTGTTGCGGTGTGCCGCCGCCGAACATGTCCTGCAGGATCTTGCCGAAGGGATTATCCATCGGGTTGGGTTGCGGCGTGCGGGTGCGCTGCGTCTGGCCGCCCATGCCCTGGCGCATCATCTGCTCGATCATCTCGCCCAACGGATTGCCGCTGCCGCCAAAGCCGCCGGTACCCGAATGCGAAGCCCCCGGCTGTGTACCGAGCTGGCCGGTCGTCTGCTTGAACAGTCCGCCCATGATCATCGCCGCCAGGGCGGGCAACATCTGTTTCATCACTTCCTGGCCGATGCCGGTGGCCTGCGCAGCCTGCTGGGCGACCGCGCGCGACAGTTCCTTGGATCCGAAGATGTGACCCAGAATGCCGTTGCCATCGGCCATGCCGTCGGGCGCGAACGCGCGGCTGGCATCCTCGAAATACTTTGCATGCTGCCCGCTCGAAAGGGCCGAGAGGAAGGCGCCGACATTGTAGGGATCCGACGTGTTCTGCTTCAAACCGCGGCTGAAGGCGGGCAGCAGAGCTTCAACGGCGGCCTGGGCTTGCTGCTGTGACAGGCCGAACTGGCGGGCCATCTGCTCGAAGGCCTGACCGTTCTGGGCATTGGCCAGCATTTCGTAAAGCGGGAGCATTGCGGATTCTCCTCAACCGAGCGTCGTTGGAGAGTAGCGCTTTTCGCCAGCCGATGAAACGTGGGTCGGGCAATGTCTTCCCGGAAGTACTGTGGGCGACGAAACCTGTTGGCCGTCGGAAGTGCGCAACGGCCCAAGGTCCCATTCAGTCGCGGCGCAGTTCAATACGCGTATTCCAGAAACACCGGTTCGATGGATCCACCCCATCGCGTGTGATAGGCGGTGACCATTTCCTGGGCGCTTGTGGTGCCGCGTGCGACGATCTCGTCGAGCGGGGCGAGGAAATTCGTCTCGTCGAAGCCCTCGCGGTTCTTGCGGGCACGGTTCTTCAGTCCAAGGCGCGAGATCGCCAGCACGTCGCGCGCGACGTCGCGCAGGCTGGCATTGCCAATTGTCGCTTCGAGCCCCTGGCGCGGTACGGCGTCGCGCATGGTCTGCACATCGCCAAAGCTCCAGCCGGATGTCAGTCCGTCGGCCGCATCGAGCGCTTCGTCGTCGTAGAGCAGACCGACCCAGAACGCGGGGAGGGCGCAGATGCGCCGCCAGGGGCCACCGTCGGCGCCGCGCATTTCCAGAAAACGCTTCAGCCGCACGTCCGGAAAGAGCGTGGAGAGATGATTGGCCCAGTCTCCCATGGTCGGCATGCCGTCGGGCACCGTGTCGCGCAGCGCCCCATCCATGAACTGGCGGAACGTGACATGGGTGCAGTCGAAATAGCGGCCGTCGCGGATAAGGAAATACATCGGCACGTCCAGCGCCCAGTCGGCGTAGTCGGCAAATCCGAACCGCGGCGAGAAGCAGAATTCCAGGAGGCCGGAACGCTGGTTGTCGGTGTCGCGCCAGATCTCGCCGCGCCAGCTCTGCAATCCGTTGGGTCTTCCGTCTGTAAAGGGCGAGTTGGCGAAGAGGGCGGTTGCGAGCGGCTGCAGGCGCAGCGACACCTGCATCTTGCGGCGCATGTCCGCCTCGTCGGAAAAATCGAGATTCACCTGGATCGTGCAGGTGCGGTACATCATGTCCAGACCGTGCGCGCCCACCTTGGGCATGTAGCTGGTCATGATGTCGTAGCGTGATTTCGGCATGCGCGGCGTTTCGGCGAGCGTCCATTTCGGGCTGCCGCCCAGACCCAGGAAGCGGATGCCGAGCGGTTCTGCGATCTCGCGCAACTGTGCCAGATGGGCGTTGCCCTCGCGGCAGGTCTGGTGGATCGTTTCCAGGGCCGCACCCGAGAGTTCGAACTGACCTCCCGGTTCGAGGGATATGGCGCCCTCGCCGGTCGGGCCGACGAGGCCGATGATGTTGCCGGCGTCGAGGATCGGCTCCCAGCCCAGCACACGCTGCATGCCTTCGAGCAGGGCCTTTATGCCGCGCTCACCCTCATAGGGAACCGGTGCGTTGCCGTCGTGATAGAAGGGGAATTTCTCGTGCTCGGTGCCGATACGCCACTCATTCTTCGGCTTTGAGCCTGCGGCAAGATAGGCGACAAGCTCGTCAAAGCCTTCGAGCGGACTGGAATCGGTGGTGTCGCGCGCCATTGAGTGTCCTCTGTCGATCCGTTGCAGACGGCGGGCGAGTGTTGACCGGATTGCCGTCGCGCGATCAAGCAAAAAATCCTGATCATGCGCTCAAACTGTTTGGATCAGTGCCAGTCGCCGATCGTTGACTGGATTACGGCAAGGGCGGCTACTGCGGCCGTGTCGGCGCGCAGAATTCGCGGGCCCAGCGGTACGGGCGTTACGTAGGGCAGGGATTTCAGCTGTCGCCGCTCGTCTTCCGAAAAGCCCCCTTCGGGGCCGACCAGGAGGCCGATCTTGCTTTCGGATATGGATTTGAGCGCCTCCGTCGGATTGTTGGTCTCGGCACTTTCGTCGCAGAAGATGAGGCGCCGGCCCGGCTCCCATTCCCACAACAGCCGGTCGAGCTTGACCACCTGCATCACCTGCGGGATGGCGAGGATGCCGCACTGTTCTGCGGCTTCGATGGCGTTGGCCTGAAGGCGGTCGAGACCGACCGTTGAGAGCTGAGTGTGCTGGGTAATCACCGGCTGGAGCTGCCCGGCGCCCATCTCTACGGCTTTCTGGACCATATAGTCGAGCCGGCCCTGCTTGAGCGGAGCGAAGCAATACAGGAGGTCGGAGGGAGCCGGCTGGGCACGCGTCTGCGCGACGGGAACGAGCTGCGCCTTCTTCTTGCCGGCTTCGACAAGGCGCGCCAGCCATTCGCCATGCTGGCCATTGAACACGAGGACTTCCGAGCCCGAGGTCATGCGCATCACATTGAGCAGATAATGCGCCTGCTGCGGGTCGGCCTCGACCGGCTCGCCCTGTGTCAGGCGATGAGGAACGTACAGTCTCTGCATTCGATAATTGGCGCGCATGATTCGAGAAATGCGCAAGTGTTGTGGCAGGGTCAAGGCAGAGCGGCGCTGGAATGCCACATTGGTGAATAGCCTGCCCGAAGCGCCCCGATCGAGGCTATCGGAGTCAGCAGAATGGGGGCCTCGGCGGCCAAATCGGCAAGCGGCAGCGGCCTTTCGTAGCCTTCGAACCGCCAGGGCAGCGCCGCGCCGCCGCGAATCGCGAAGGCCGCGCCGCCGACCGCGATCATGGAGCCGTCGGGCAGGTCTTCCAGTGGCGGGGCTGCCATGGGCGCAAGGCGGCTGGAGGCGATGCGCTGACGGTGCAGCCGGGCATCCATCTGCGGTGCCGAGGGCGCTGGAGCGTCCAGCGCCGCTGCAAAAGCTTGGCGGAACCTTTCCGCCGCCCGGCGTCGACAGAAGAAGCAGGGCCGGTGGCCGGCAGCCAGCGCGGTCACTTCGTCAAGAAAGAAGAGCTCGGTCCAGCCCGCGCCGCCCGACGGCCCGTTGCGCCCCATCACGTCACGCCGGCGCGTGCCGTAATCGCAGGAGCAGACGATCCACGACTTCGTCGTCCAGCGACGCCTCAGGAGCGTCTTTGTATCGGGATCGTGAATGATGCCACGATTTCCCGTCAGCAGGCCGCGCGTGGCGACGGCATGGATCTGTCCGAAAGGGTCGACGCGGTTTTGCAGGGGCACGGCGTTTCTCCCGAATGCGGACGGACGGTCAGTATCGAGATTTTCCGGAAGCGCGATGCCCAAATCAAGCCGGACGCCCCATGCTGCTGACACGCAGACTTCGGTGTGCCCTGAGATGGCAGAAGGGCAGCGTCGCTTCTTTGCCACACTCGCAAAAATCTGTGTGGAGAGTTTCACAGAGAGATGGCGCGCGACGCGCTACAAGGATATGAGGTCGCCGCGTCCAGGGGTGGGCGGACGCTGAGAAGAGATGTCCGGGATCGGCGACCACCAAAACCAGACCGAAAAATCACATTCGATGGTGCCGTTGTAACGCGGCGGTAACCATATTCGTGACCTATGCGGGGACGCAGGAAACAGAGATGACGCCCGTGAAGGCAGCCCTACTTTCATTCTTCATGCTCTCAGGCATTCTGGCTTGGGGAATCGGTATCTATGCCGCAGACGCCTCGGCCGATCATATCGCCGTTGACGGCTATGGTGTCAGCGCTGTCAGCCGGTAGGCTGTAGCGCAGCGTCAGTGGCCTGATCGTCCGTCCGAAGCGCTCGTTTCAGAACGTCAAATATACGTCTGTCGGTCATCTGGGCGACATTGAAGCGCATGAATCCGGGTGCGGTCTGCGAGACGCTGAAAACGTTGCCGGGTGCCAGGACGATTCTCTCGCGAAGGGCTGCATGTGCCAGTGCGGCCGCATCGCGCCCGTCGGGCAGGCTGCACCAGAGATAGAAACCGCCACGCGGCATCAGCCATGGCGAGATGCCGAGCCTCTCCAGCTTTTCTGCCGAATCCCGCCGGGCGCGAGCAAGCCGCTGGCGCAGTGCCTCCATATGCTTGCGATAGCCGCCGCCACTCAGCGCAGCCAGAACCAGTTCGGCCGCGACCGGACTGACTCCCCCGAAACTGGTTGCGACCTGGAAATCGATCAACGCGTCGATCCACTCCGGACGGGTGGCAATGTAGCCGCAACGGATCGAGGCGGAGAGAGTCTTGGAAAAACTCCCGATACGGATCACGCGCGAGAGACCGTCGAGCGCCGCGAGGCGAGGGGACGGCTCGGGCTCGAAATCGGCGAAGATGTCATCCTCAACAATCGTCAGGTCATGTGCGGCCGCGATGTTCAACACGCGATGGGCGACCTGCGGCGAGATCGTTGCGCCGGTCGGGTTGTGAATGGCCGAGTTGGTTATGTAGAGGCGCGGACGATGCGCTTCGACGGCTTCGCCGAACCGCTGCAGGTCCGGCCCGGCAGCCGTGTACGGAACCCCGACGATCACGGCCTGATGGGCGCGCAGTAGCGCTTGGAAATTGAAATAACATGGGTCGTCCACGAGCACTGCGTCGCCGGGCTTGACGAGGAAACGGCAAATGAGATCGATCGCCTGAGTCCCCGATGCAGTCAGGAGAATCTGCTCGGGGCCCGTCTCCAGACCTTCCACCGCGAATTGGCGCGCCAGCAGGCGGCGCAAGGCCGGCGATCCCTGCGTGCTTCCATAGTCGGAGAGGATCTCATCGCCGGCCCTGGCCACACGCCGCAGGGCGCTGCGGATTGCGCCGTTGGGCATCCAGTCGGCGGGCAGCCAGCCACAGCCAGGCTTGGCGGTCGCGGCATCGGCATCGAGCGACTGCCGGGATACCCAGAACGGATCGATCGCCCGGTCGAGCCTGGGGCCGATCTCTTTGAGCGCAAGAGGCGGGGCCGTCTCTGCTACGTAGAAGCCCGACCCCCGTCGGGCGCGGATCAGCCCCTCGGCGGCAAGACGGTCATATGCCTCGACGACGGTCGAGGGCGAAACGCCCATCGTTCTGGCGAAAGCGCGGATCGAGGGCAGCCGGTCGCCGGTCGTGAGCGCGCGACGGGCGATCCTTGTGCGAATCGCCTCCATCACCTGTGCGGTGCGCGTTCCAATTCTTGCTGGGGGCATGCCGACCCTCTTCGGCTGTACGGTAATTATCAGGCATACAGTTCGGAATAATTGTATTGAATTGAGCCTGTATGTGCCAGCCTGTTTGCGCCAATCTCGCCCGATTGCAGATCAACCGGGACTGGAGGCGCCATGAACAAGCCGATGGCAGGATGGGGCAGCGGTCTCTTGGGAGTCATGATCTTCAGCGGTTCGCTGCCAGCGACTCGGGTTGCTGTCAGTGACTTCTCACCGCTTTTCCTGACCTCAGCGCGTGCGGTCGCTGCAGCGCTGCTGGGGCTTGTGCTGCTCTGGGCGCTGCGTCAGAAGCGGCCGGCGCGATCCGACATCGCGCCTTTGGCCGTCGTCGCTCTGGGCGTCGTGGTCGGCTTCCCGCTCCTGACCGCACTTGCCCTGCAGAACATCACGTCGGCGCATTCGATCGTCTTCGTCGGCCTGCTGCCGCTTTGCACCGCGATCTTCGGCGTCTTGCGCGGCGGCGAGCGGCCGCGGCCACTGTTCTGGGTGTTCTCGATCGCAGGCAGTCTACTGGTCGCCGGCTTCGCCCTGACCGAAAACGGCGGGGCATCGCTGACCGGCGATATCCTGATGATCGGAGCGATCCTCCTTTGCGGTCTCGGCTATGCGGAGGGTGCCGCGCTCTCGCGGCGGCTCGGCGGTTGGCAGGTCATATCCTGGGCGCTGTTGCTCGCGCTGCCGGTCATGGCAATCCTGGCACTGGCGACACTGCCCGGGAGTTGGGCCGGGGTGGAGCCATCAGCCTGGATCGGGCTGGCCTATGTCTCCATCTTCAGCATGCTGATCGGCTTTGTCTTCTGGTATCGAGGACTTGCCGTCGGCGGCATTGCCAGCGTCGGGCAATTGCAGCTTCTGCAGCCCTTCTTCGGCCTGGCGCTGGCCGGGATGCTTCTCGGCGAGCCCGTCGCCTGGACAATGATTGTCGCCACCGGGCTGGTCGTGTTGTGCGTAGCCGGGGCCAGACGGTTCGCGTGAAGGGCTACGTCCCGCGCGCATCTGGCGCGGGACAAGCAATTTCTTTCCGACGTCAGAGACGACGCACGGCCCAGACGCGGGCACCCAGACCGATGGCGGGCAGGTGAGGGCCGTCCTCGGCCATGATCTTCTCGACACGGCCATCATCGATCGCCTTGTGCAAGAGGGCCTCGTATTGCGGGTCTTCAAGTGTGTGGTCATTGAGCGAGACGACGAAGACGCCGCCGGGCTCCAGGCAGGCGATCGCTCCGTCGATGTTTTCGGCCGGCGCGGCACCGGCCCCGATGGCGCCCACTGCGGTGATTGCGCGACATTTGCGAGCACCCATGTCGAGAACAGCATCGGGCTCGGCCTTCAGAAGATCGCGATAAACGCCTTTCGCGCGCGCCTTCTCCAGCATGCCTTCCGAAATGTCCATGCCGTCGATCGTGGTGAAGCCCGCTTCCTTCAGCGCCACGCCCGACATGCCCGTCCCGCAGGCAAAATCGAGGACGGGGGTGTCCTTGTCGGCAACGCAGGCGGCCAGCGCGGCAGCGCAGCGGCCGGGTGTGCGGTAGTCGTGCTCGCGCAGGTCCTTGTCGTAAGCGTCGGCCCATTCATTGTAGTATCTGCGCATGCTGTCGCCGCCATCCGTCGTGTAGACGTTGTCCAGGAATGCGCTCGTCGCGGCCATGTCGGTCTCCTTCTCGTCTTGGGAATGGGCCGGTCGTAACATCGCCAAGGCAGATGTTCAATGTACGACATATGTCGGCCAAGAAGCGACATGACGACATCTGGAAACGATGCATCGTGCTTTTCGATAGCCGATTGCGATATTCGCGCTGAGCATCAGACGGCCATCGCCCGGTGCTTCACGCCGGCTCTTCGCTCGCTTGCAGCAGGCGCTTGCCAACGCCATCCACGACAAGGGCGGTAAGGCGACCGCTGGCATGGGCGAGCGTGTCGACATTCACCCGGTTCGGCATGATCTCTGCAGTGTCCTGCGGCGTGTGACCGTGGACGACGACTTTAGGATGCAAGCCTGGATAGTGGAGAAAATCCTCCCGGATCCAGATCAGGTCGTCGGGATCCTGTTGGTCGAGCGGAATGCCGGGGCGGATGCCCGCGTGACAATAGAAGAAGTCCCCGAACGCGACGGAGCGGGGCAGGGTCCGCAGGAATGTGTCATGTTCCTGCGGCAGAGCCCTGGCCAGGCGGCGGGCACCATCGACGATGCGGTCGGGGTCAGGCGAGGCAAGATCGATCTCCACACCGTATGAGCGTGCCGTGGCGATACCGCCATTTCGCGCAAAAAGCCCATGGGGATCGGGTCGGATGAGAAATTCGAGAAGACCGATATCGTGATTGCCGGCAAGAGCGATGACACGCTTGTCTTCCGCCATCCGGTCGATCAGGAAAGAGATGACGCCGGCAGAGTCGGGCCCACGGTCGATATAGTCGCCAAGATGGATGATGCGCCAGTCGGCGGGAGCCTCGCTCAGGATCTCGGCGCGGATGCGTGCGTGCATGGCGGACAGCAGATCGAGCCGGCCATGCACGTCGCCTATGGCATAAATGCGCATGTTTCCCGGCCCGCGCGCATCCAGGAAGTGGACACCGGCCGCCACGCCCTCAGCCGCGCGTCCGGGCGCGGCTCGGTTGGCGCAATGGCGCGGACTGACATGTCCAGTCGAGGGAGCTTGTCGCTCCGGCCAGTAAGATCATGAACTCGCCTTTGCTGTCGCCTTGGACCCGCCGGACACCTTCTTTCTAGCTGCGGCGGCCCCGCCGCGCGGGCCTGCCTTCGGTGCCGCGTCGCTGCTATCATTATAGAGCAGGTCGGGGCCGACGTCATTGATGTCGCGTTTGCCGCACAGGGCCATCGTCGTGTCGAGTTCCTTGCGGATGATTTCGAGCGCCGTCGTCACGCCTTCCTTGCCCATCGCGCCGAGACCATAGAGGAACGGCCTGCCGATATAGGTTCCCTTCGCTCCCAGGCAGAGAGCCTTCAACACGTCCTGGCCCGAACGGATGCCGCCGTCGAGATGAACCTCGATCTTGTCGCCGACGGCTTCGGCGATCTCGGGCAGGGCCCTGATGGTGGAGGGCGCTCCGTCGAGCTGGCGTCCGCCGTGGTTCGACACCACGATCGCGTCTGCGCCCGACCTGGCGGCCATGACGGCATCCTCCTTGTCGAGAATGCCCTTCAGGATGAGCTTGCCGCCCCAGCGTTCCTTGATCCATTCGACGTCCTTCCACGACAGGCGCGGATCGAACTGCTCGTTGGTCCAAGAGGAAAGGGACGACAGATCGCCGACACCCTTGGCGTGTCCGACGATGTTTCCGAAGCTGCGGCGCTTCGTGCCGAGCATGCCCAGGCACCAGCCGGGTCGCGTCGCCATCTGGTAGATGTGCTTGGCCGTGAAGCGGGGCGGTGCGGAGAGGCCGTTGCGCAGGTCCTTGTGGCGCTGGCCGAGGATCTGCAGGTCAAGCGTCAGAACCAGGGCCGAACAGCCTGCCTGCCTGGCGCGGTCGATCAGTGCGTTGACGAAGTCGCGGTCGCGCATGACATAGAGCTGAAACCAGAAGGGCTTCTTCGTCACCGACGCAACGTCCTCGATCGAGCAGATGCTCATCGTCGACAGCGTGAAGGGGACGCCGAATTCCTCTGCCGCCCGGGCCGCCAGCATCTCGCCGTCGGGGTGCTGCATTCCCGTCAGCCCGGTCGGCGCCAGCGCAACGGGCATGGCCACTTTCTCGCCGATCATGGTCGACTCCAGAGTGCGGTCGGTCATGTCGACCAGCACCCGCTGGCGCAGCTTTATGTCGGCGAAATCCGCTTCGTTGGCGCGATAGGTGCCCTCTGTCCAGGCGCCGGAATCGGCGTAGTCGAAAAACATCTTCGGCACGCGCCGCCGCGCCAGCTTCTTCAGATCGGCTATTTCAAGAATGGCACTCATGCTATCCCCGTCGGGTTCAGTTGAAACGGCCTGGCTTATGGGTCAGGCGGGAAATCCAGATGGTGTACGCCTCATGCGGCCTTGCTCGTGATGCCGATGGGCGGTTGGTCGGTCATGCCGGCCAGCACTTCGGCGACGTGGCGCGCGGTAACATGCGAGCCCTTGCGCCTCAGGCGCCCGGCCAATCCCATCAGACAGCCGATATCGTCGCCCAGGACCATCGATACGCCGCTCGCCTCGATCGCGGCGAGCTTCCGTTCGGCCAATGCATTGACCGCCACGCGTGGCATGGCCGGGGTCCCGGGGCACGAGCCGCAGCAGCCGCGTGCGTCGTCGATCTCTTTCAATTCGAGGCCTTCCATCGCCGACAGCAGAGCCTTTGCAGAGGCGGCGGACGGTCCGGCACAGGAACCGTGATAGGCGACCGCCCCGTGGTGAACAGCGGTAACCCGGTCGAGCTTCATCACATGCGTCAGGAAGGCGACCAGCTCGTGAACCTTGGCGGAAAATGCGCTGGCGCGAGAGGACCAAGCCACATCCCCGGCGAAAATTTTCGGGTAGGCGGTTTGCAGCAGGCTGGCGCAGGCGGCTGATGGCGCGACGACATGGTCATAGCCTTCGAACGCCGCGATGGTGCGTTCGGCCGTGGCACGAAATTCGTCAGCATCGCCGCCGCTTTGGGCCGGCCGGCCGCAGCAGTTCTGCACCAGCGGCGCCTCAACGGTGCATCCGGCTTCCTCGATGAGACAGGCCGCGGCATGCCCGACCGATGGCCGGAACATGTCGACGAGACAGGTCACGAAGAGACCGATGCGAGGCGCATCTGGCGGGCGGTTCACGTCATGATTCCTTCCTTTGCGGTCTGCTGCTGCCGGACGTGCGCTGCAGCATTCTCAGACGCGACACCCGTTTCCAATCGTCGGAACGTGCCGCCTCGACCATCGCGCGCTCGACGAAATCGATGTGCGCGCGAGCCGCCGTGCGCGCCGCCTCGGGCTTGCCCGCGGCGATCGCCTGGCCGATTGCCTGATGCTGTTCGAGCAGACTGTCGCGCGCCCCGGGCAGATTGTAGATGAGCGTGCGATTGTAGAGGACCCCGTCCGCCAGTAGGCGATAGCAGGAGCGAAGCGTGTGCAACAGGATGATGTTGTGAGCGCATTCGCCGACCGCGTTGTGAAACTCGACGTCGATCTCCGCTTCGCAATCGAAGTCGCCTCCCGAATGGACCTCCTTCATTCGATGCATGATGTCTTCCAGCATCGCCCGATCCTCCGGTGTCGCGCGCCGTGCCGCGAATTCTGCCGCAATGCCCTCCAGTTCGCGGCGATACTCCAGGTAGTCGGATGCCGCCTTGCGATGCGTTGCCACAAGCTCAAGCATCGGATCGGAAAAGACCTGACCGATGATGTCGGCGACCTGCGTGCCTCCGCCGTGACGCGTCACGATCAGGCCGCGGGTCTCGAGCCGCTTCAGCGCATCGCGCAAAATCGGGCGCGACACCTCGAAACGGCGAGCAAGTTCGCGTTCGCCGGGCAGGCGGTCGCCGACCCGGAAGACACCTTCCAGGATCAGGCCCTCAATCTGCTGGATCACTTCATCCGCGGTGCGCGAATGTTCGATCCGGGAAAAAATATCGTTCACGTTCATCCCCGGAAGACTGACGAGGCGGACATTAGGCGGCGGCCCGCAACTGGTCAAATCTTTTGTCCAGTTGCGGGCGTGTCTCGATGACGCGATCGCCACGGCGGGACAAGCCGGAAAGTCTGGGCTAAGCTTGCGGGAAGGCATTTGACGGCGAGCGGGACAGGTCAGGGCGTGAAAAAGCGGGATGAGCGGGACGACGACACTGGTACGACCCTGACCGGCAGCGTGATGGGTTTTGCCGCCCATGAGGCGCGGTCGGGGGCAATTGGCGAGGTTCACGCGCGTCCGCATCCGTTGATCTCACCGCCGCGTCGTCTGATCCAGCTTTCCTTCATGACGGAGGGCGGGTCGACGGTCGATCACGCCGTTATGGCCGAATTGTCGCGCCGTCTCGGGGTCGCGTCGCCTGACCGGCAGGCCCGCCATCATGCGATGAACTGGGGCAGGGGAACACTCCACTGGGAGCGGCATACGGAATTCTCGACTTATCTGTGGGAGGGACCGCTTGCCGGACGCGGCGCCAGAGTGAAGCAGGACACGCCCTTCGGCGACGGCTTCAGCGCCCCCGGTGCCGTCATCTGCGGCGTCCGGCTCGATATCCGCAAATGGACGCCGCAGGCCGAACGACTGTTTGGTGAATTCGACGCCGGTAGCCTCTGCTGTTCGCTGGTGGAAGGGGGCAAGGCCGTGGCGGCGACTGATTTTCGGCAGGACGGCGACGGTTTGACACGCATGCTCCTGCTCGATGGCGGCTTGAGCCCGGCGCGCGTCGGCGCGCTGGCGCAGCGCCTCATCGAGATCGAAACCTACCGAACCCTTGCCATGCTCGGCTTGCCGCTGGCGCAGTCCTTGTCGCCGCGCATCCGCCGGATCGAGGATCGCCTGGCTCATCTGACAAGCGAGATGCGGTCGTCGGAGCGCGACAGCCACGCGCTTCTGGACGAACTTACCGACCTTGCGGCGGAGCTGGAGGCCGATGCCGCGGCGAGTCTATACCGCTTCGGCGCCAGCCGCGCCTACCACGGCATTGTCGAAGAGCGTCTTGCAGCGCTCGGCGAGCAGGCGATGCCTGGATACGATTCCTGGAGCGGCTTCCTGCAGCGTCGTGTCGCGCCGGCCATGCGCACCTGCCGGTCGGTGGAAGAACGTCAGGCGAACCTTTCGCGCAAGCTGGCGCGCGCCGCGACCCTGTTGCGGACATGGGTCGATGTGGAGGTCGAGCAGCAGAACCGCGACCTGCTTGCGTCCATGAACCGTCGCGCCAGACTGCAATTGCGCCTGCAGCAGACCGTCGAGGGGCTGTCCGTTGCGGCGGTTTCCTACTACGTCGTGGGGCTGATCGGCTATCTCGCCAAGGGTTCGTCCGTGGCGGCCGCCGCGGTGAAACCCGAGCTCGTCACCGCGCTCTCGGTACCGTTCGTGCTGGCCGGCGTGTGGTGGCTGGTTCGCCGCATCCGGCGGTCGCATTCCGACGAGGAGGGCGCGCACTGACAAGCCCGTGTACGGACAGGATGCGCTTCAGTGGTCCCGGGTTTCCGACTGACGCTCCGCAGGCCCGACGGCAGAGGCCGGTGCGCCCGCCGAGACGCCTTGTTCCCAATAGGGCGCTGGTGCGTAGAGGCCGGCCAGATAATCGATGAACAGCCGAACCTTCGAGGGCAGGAAGCGGCGCGAGGGGTAGACGGCATGAACGGCCAGCTTGCTTGAAGCCGCATAGTGCGGCAGGACGCGGACCAGCTTGCCTGCTGCAAGTTCCAATCCCACGTCCCAGGTCGAGCGCAACGCGATGCCCATGCCGGAAATGACCGCCTCGCGCACGATTTCGCTCGAATTGGTCTGCAGCGGGCCCTCCGCCCTGTAGACGGTCGGACCATCCGGCCCGATCAGCCGCCATGGCTCATTGTTGTGCGCAGCCAGGCAGACATGTTTTGTCAGGTCGTCGATCCGCTCGGGCGTTCCATGCTCGGTGAGATATCCGGGTGCAGCGACGAGAAAGCGCTCGACCGGTGCAAGGCGGCGGGCGATCAGGCTGGAATCGGAGAGCTCCGCGATGCGGATGGCCAGATCGAATCCCTCGCCAACGATGTCGACGAACTCGTCGCTCAGCACGATCTGGATCGACAGTCCGGGATTGTCGCGCATGAAGGCGCCCAGATGCGGCGCAATGTGCATGCGCCCGAAGGATGTCGGCGCCGAGATCTTCAACGTGCCGCGCGGCTGCTTTGACCGCCGCATGACGAACGCTTCCGCCTCCTCGATGCCGGCCAGGATCGCGAGCGCCCGTTCATAGAGCCCCTGACCGGCTTCCGTCAGCGCGATCTGGCGCGTGGTGCGCTGCAAGAGACGGGTGTTCAATCGCGTTTCGAGCTTGCTCAGCCGCTTGGAGATGACGGCAGGGGAAAGACCAAGCTCGCGGCCTGCAGCCGACAGGCTGCCGGCGGATACCACGCGGACGAAGATTTCCAGTTCGTCGATGTTCAACATGACACGTCGTCTTATGCATGATTTCGTTGCCTTCGGAAGCCGGTGCGCGAAATGCCAGGCAGACTTGCTGATGGAAGGCCTTCAAAGTTCGGTTCGACCATGGCAATTTGCGCAATACGCAAATACTGGTAAAGAGAATTGACCAGTTATGGAGGAGTTCGGGTGGCCGGACCAGTCATGCCATCGCCCGATCGGGCGACGCTCGCGCGGCGCGAGGAAATCGTGGCCGACATGCGCATCATCGTGCCCGGAGAAGGGGTGGTCGATACGGTCAACGAGATGCGCGCCTTCGAATCGGACGGGTTGACCGCGTATCGCCAGTTGCCGCTCGCGGTTGTCCTGCCGGAAACGACGGCCCAGGTCGCCCGCATCCTGAGATATTGCAACGAGCGCGGCATCCGTGTCGTGCCGCGCGGCTCGGGAACCTCCCTTTCGGGTGGCGCGCTGCCGCTCGAGGATGCGGTTCTTCTGGTCATGAGCCGGTTCAACCGGATTCTCGACATCGACTACGCCAACAGGACGGTGACGGCGCAGCCGGGAGTGACCAATCTCGGCATCACGCAAGCGGTCGAACAGGATGGGTTCTACTATGCACCCGATCCATCGTCACAGATCGCCTGTTCGATCGGCGGCAACGTGGCGGAAAATTCGGGCGGCGTGCACTGTCTCAAGTACGGTCTGACCACCAACAACGTGCTCGGCCTGGAGATGGTGCTGATGAACGGCGACATCCTGCATCTCGGTGGCAAGCACCTCGACAGCGAGGGCTATGACCTGCTCGCGGTGATGACCGGATCGGAGGGGCTGCTTGGTGTCGTCACCGAAGTCACGGTGCGTATCCTGAAGAAGCCGGAAGCCGCGCGGGCGCTCCTCATCGGCTTCCCGACGAGCGAACAGGCGGGCCAGTGCGTCGCCGACATCATCGGCGCCGGGATCATTCCGGGCGGCATGGAAATGATGGACAGGCCGGCCATCCATGCGGCGGAGGACTTCGTCCATGCGGGCTATCCGCTCGACGTCGAAGCCTTGCTGATCGTCGAACTCGACGGGCCCATGGCGGAGATCGATCACCTGATCGAACGCGTCGAGGCGATCGCGGAACGGAACGGCTCGACCACCTGCCGCATATCATCGTCGGAAGAGGAGAGGCTTTCCTTCTGGGCGGGACGCAAGGCGGCATTTCCCGCCGTCGGCCGCATCTCGCCCGACTACTACTGCATGGACGGCACCATTCCGCGCAAGGAATTGCCCAGGGTTCTTGCGGGAATGCGGGCGCTTTCCGAGAAGTACGGGCTTGGCGTCGCCAATGTCTTTCATGCCGGCGACGGCAATCTTCATCCTCTGATCCTCTATGACGCCAACAAGGCCGGAGAACTCGACAAGGCGGAAGCGTTCGGCGCCGATATCCTGCGGCTTTGCGTGGAGGTGGGCGGCGTTCTGACCGGAGAGCACGGGGTGGGCGTGGAAAAGCGAGACCTGATGCCCGAGATGTTCTCCCAGATCGATCTCGACCAGCAGATGCGGGTCAAGTGCGCCTTCGACCCTGAACACCTTCTCAATCCGGGCAAGGTCTTTCCGCAGCTGCGCCGCTGCGCCGAGCTCGGCCGCATGCACATCCATCGCGGCGCGATGCCGTTTCCCGAGATTCCGCGGTTTTGATGGAACGCCCATGACCACTTTTGCGCCGACGACTGCCGACGAGGCGTTGGAGACCATCCGCTGGGCGGTCGCCGAGGAGCAGCCTCTCGAAATCCTCGGTCACGGCTCCAAGCGGAGTATCGGGCGCCCCGTGCAGGTGGAACATTCGCTCGATCTTTCGCAGCTTTCGGGGGTCTCGCTCTACGAGCCGGAAGAACTGATCTTGTCGGCCAGGGCCGGCACGCCGCTGAGCGAAATCGAGGCGCTGCTGGACGAGCACAATCAGGAGCTCGCCTTCGAGCCGCTCGATTACGGCCCCTTGCTTGGACAGGAAGGCCGGCGCGGCACGATCGGCGGCGTGCTGGCGTGCAATCTGTCGGGGCCACGACGTTTGAAGGCGGGCGCGGCGCGCGACCATGTGCTGGGTATCCATGCCGTGAGCGGGCGCGGAGAGGCGTTCAAGTCGGGCGGCCGGGTGGTCAAGAACGTGACGGGTTACGATCTGTCGAAGGCGCTGGCCGGCTCCTGGGGCACGCTCGCCGTCGCCAGCGACGTCACGTTCAAGGTGCTGCCAAAGGCCGAGACCGAGGAGACATTGATCCTGCGCGGGCTGACGGAGGACGGCGCCATCGTTGCCATGGCCCGGGCCATGGGATCGAGCGCCGAAGTCTCGGCGGCCGCCCATCTGCCCGAAAGCGTTACCGGCCGTGTCGCGCACGGCACGCTGGCCGGACCGGCGTCGACGCTTCTGAGGGTTGAGGGGTTCGCACCCTCGGTCGCCTACCGGGTCAGGATGTTGAAGGACATCCTGGGCGCTCTGGCGGATATCGAGACCGCGCACGCGCAGCGCTCACGCGAGGTATGGCGTCAGATCCGTGATGTTGAACCATTTGCAGATGGAACCGACAAGCCCGTCTGGCGGGTCTCCATGCCGCCATCGGAAGGACACCAGATGGTGATGGCGCTGAGGATGGAAGCCGCCGTCGACGCCTTCTACGACTGGCAGGGCGGGCTGATCTGGCTGCGCATGGAAGCCGAACCAGAGGCCGATCTGCTGCGCGCGCTGATCCGGCGCTTTGGCGGCGGACACGCGACGCTCATTCGTGCGCCGCTCGCCGCGCGCGCCGCGGTTCCCGTTTTCCAGCCGCAACCGCCGGCGCTGGCCGCGCTTTCGGAACGGCTTCGGGCCGAGTTCGATCCCAAGGGAATTCTCAATCCCGGCCGTATGGCGCCGTCAGCTCATTCTGCTAGCCTTTCGGGCCAAACGTGAGGAGGAACCCATGAGCGATCCGGACAGCCCGCAGCCGCAACAGCGCCAGACCGACCGTTGGCTGGAGCCCGGCAAGACCAATGTGCAGGTCATCTACGTGCTTTATCTCATCGGATTCGTGATCGGCATTTCCGCGATCATCGGCATCGTGATGGCCTACATGAACCGAGGCAAGACCGGCGGCTGGGTCGAGACGCACTACACCTGGGCGATCCGGACGTTCTGGATCGGCCTTCTCTATGCGCTCATCAGTGCCGTTCTTGCATTTGTCGCCATCGGCTTCCTGTTGATGATCGCGGTCGCCATATGGGTGATCGTGCGTGTCCTCATCGGGCTGCAGAAGGCAGCTCGGGATGAACCGATAGACAATCCGCAAAGCTGGGTGATTTGAGGTTCCCACACATTCCATGCAAACCACCTTCACTCCCGCCCAGCTTGCCGATCCGCATGTCGCGGAATCCGAAGCCATCCTGCGCAAATGCGTCCATTGCGGCTTCTGCACCGCGACCTGTCCGACCTATGTGACGCTGGGCAACGAACTCGACAGCCCGCGCGGGCGCATCTACCTGATCAAGGACATGCTGGAAGAGGGGCGTGCGGCGGACAAGGAGATCGTCACCCACATCGACCGCTGTCTGTCGTGCCTCGCCTGCATGACCACTTGTCCCTCGGGCGTCAATTACATGCATCTGGTCGATCATGCGCGCGCCCATATCGAGAAGACCTACCGGCGGCCGCTGCCGGACAGGGCGATCCGCGCGCTGCTGGCGGCGGTGCTGCCCTATCCGGCGCGCTTTCGCGCCGCACTGAGGCTTGCCGCGCTCGCGCGTCCTCTGGCCGGAATTTTCGACCGCATGCCGGGGCTTAAGCCCCTGTCGTCCATGCTCAAGCTCGCGCCGGCAACCGTTCCGCAAGCGCCGGATACAGTCAGGACACACGTTGCGCAGAGCGCGCGGAAGGGGCGGGTCGCGCTTCTGTCGGGTTGCGCGCAGTCGGTGCTGGATCCCGGCATCAACGCTGCGGCGGTCCGGCTTCTGACCCGGTGCGGCATCGAAGTCGTTCAGCCGGCCGGTGAGGGATGCTGCGGAGCACTCGTCCACCACATGGGCAAGGAGGAGGCTGCCCTCGACAGCGCTCGGCGCAATGTGGATGCCTGGATGGCCGAGATCGAGAAAGGCGGGCTCGACGCCATCATCGTGACGACATCGGGATGCGGCACGACGATCAAGGACTACGGCTTCATGCTGCGTCTCGATCCCGTCTATGCGCAAAAGGCGGCGCGGGTTTCAGCGCTGGCGAAGGACGTGAGCGAATTTCTGGCCGATATCGAACTGCCGCAGCCCGTACTGCGGACAGGGCTGACGCTCGCCTATCATTCGGCCTGCTCGATGCAGCACGGACAGAAGATCACGCGCCAGCCGAAGGACCTTCTGCACAAGGCCGGCTTCGTCGTCCGCGAGCCGCGTGAGGGGCATCTGTGCTGCGGCTCGGCCGGCACCTACAACATTCTGCAACCGGAGATCGCCGCTCGGCTGCGCAACCGCAAGGTCAGGAACATCGAGGCCACGGGTGCGGCGCTGGTCGCGACGGGCAATATCGGATGCATGACGCAGATCGGTGCAGGTACATCGTTGCCGATCGTACACACCGTGGAACTGCTCGACTGGGCCTATGGCGGGCCGAAGCCCCAAGGGCTCGCTGCCCTGCCGATGGAACTGGAAGGCGGCGGAATAGGGCGCGAGTGATATCGTCGCTCGAGGCGCTAGCCCTTCCGTTTCGTCATCCTCGGGCATGATCCGGGGTTCCGTGCCGAAACGGTTGCGCAATGCGTGCCGGTTCTGCGCCGACGCCTGTGATCGGCGGTTCAGGCATGGATCCCTGGGTCTGCGACTCCGCTTTGCCACGGCTCCGCCATGGGGTGACAATGATCGCTGCGCCGTCTGACAGCATCCCCGCATCTCCGAAAGCAAAGGGCGGCACGCTGATGCGCACCGCCCTCTGGCCCGCGATCCTTCCCTTGCAGAGGCAGGGAAGGATCATGTCGGCCGGACAAAATCCCCTCGGTCCGGCCGGCCCCGCGGAAGATCACATGACGACCACTTTCGTGCCCACGTCGACACGTTCGTAGAGTTCGATGACGTCCTCGTTGCGCATGCGGATGCAGCCCGACGAGACGGCGCGTCCGATCGTCGAAGGCTGGTTGGTGCCGTGAATGCGGTAGAGCGTGGAGCCCAGATAGAGCGCGCGCGCGCCGAGCGGATTGTCCGGCCCGCCGGCCATGTGGACAGGCAGAATGCGGCCCTTCCTCTTCTCGCGCGCGATCATCTCGGCCGGCGGACGCCAGTCTGGCCATTCGCGCTTCTGCGTCACCTTGTGCGTACCGGCCCATTCGAAGCCGGGCTTGCCGGTGCCGACGCCGTAGCGGCGCGCCGTACCGCCTGGCTGGATGTGATAGAGAAAATTCTCGTTCGTATCGATGATGATGGTGCCGGGCTTTTCCGGCCCGTTGTAGGCGACTTCCTGCGGCAGGTAGATCGGATCGAGCCCGGCCTTGATGTGCCCCGCATTGGGAGCCGGGGCAGGGCGCACGACGGTCGCCCTTTGCGGCCGGGTCGTCACGGCGGGCGGCGGCGCTGCACGGCGATGGGCGCGCTGCGGCTCGCCCTGCCGCATCATCACGCTCAAGCCCTCTTCGGAGGTGCCCGGAATGGCGTATCGGCGCTCATTGACGATCGGGCCGCCGACGGTGGCGCGCCTGAGCTGCATGACCCAGGGCGCTGTGAGGTCGGGACTGACGACGAGCGGCGGCCGCTCGCCATAGCGGTCGTTGGCCAGCGCATGCGTGGCGACAAGCGTCAGCGTGATGGCGAGAGCCATCCTGCAGGAAGACGATTTCATCCGACGTACACTCCACATAGCGTCGTACGATAATCCGGCCGGCTTGCACGAAGCTGCCGAAACCGTGGCGATTGTGCGCAAAAGGCACATCGGATTGGTGAACGGATTTGAATCAAAGGCCGGAATGTCAGGAAAGATTTCCAGGTGGTTACCGGACGATTGATGAATCTGGTAAAGGCTCGCTTAATGGCGCGAAGCGGCCAAGGACCGGCCGCAGTCACTGCGCGCAGAGGAACGGGAGGGCCGCGTGGACCGAGCAAGAACCGGGCTGATCGAGGGGGAGGACGGGGAGCAGACGTGCTTCTGGCATGGCAACGACCCCTTCTATCGCGACTATCACGACCGCGAATGGGGCCGGCCCGTCGCCGACGACACGCGGCTGTTCGAAAAGATATGTCTGGAAGGCTTCCAGTCCGGCCTTTCGTGGATCACCATTCTGCGCAAGCGCGAGAATTTCCGCGACGCCTTCGCCGGGTTCGATTTCGAGAAGGTGGCGCTGTTCGGCGACGACGATGTCGAGCGCCTGCTTTCCAACGCCGGCATCGTGCGCCATCGCGGCAAGATCGTTTCTACGATCAACAATGCGCGCAGGGCGCTCGAACTGCGCAGCGAGGCCGGTTCGCTTGCCGCCTGGTTCTGGTCTTTCGAGCCGGGTGCGCAGGCGCGTCCGAGCGTGGTCGACTATGCGACGCTCGTCGCCAATCCGAAGACGGAGGTCTCGACGCGCATCTCCAAGGAGTTGAAGAAGCGCGGCTGGAGCTTCGTCGGCCCGACCACGGTCTATGCCTTCATGCAGGCGATGGGACTGGTCAACGATCACATCGAGGGCTGCAACTGCCGCGCCGCGGTGGAGGCCGAACGCGATGCCTTCACGCGGCCCTGAGCCATCCGACCCGCAGGTCGCGGCCTATTTCGCCGGCCGACCGGCAAGGGTGGCCGTCATGCTCGACCGGCTGCGTAGGATCATACTGGATGTCGCGGCCGCTACGCCGGGTGTCGGCGCGCTTTCCGAATGCACGAAATGGGGCGAGCCGTCCTATGCGCCGCAAAAGCCGCGCGTGGGCAGCTCGGTTCGTCTCGCCGCCATCGGCGACGGTGCGGTTGCAGTGAATTTCATCTGCCATACCGGCCTCGTCGATCGGTTTCGCGAACATTATCCGGCGCGGTTCGATTACCGGGGCAATCGCTCGATCGTTCTGGGCGCCGACAGCGCCTTCGATGAAGAGGCGCTGCGCCATTGCATCGCCATGACGCTCACCTATCACCTGGACAAACGCCGCCATTGAAACGTGTCGCCGGCGGGTGGCGCGAACCGCGCAGGCGCTTGCCGCATGGGCACGCATCGGCTACACGCGCGGCTGAAGAGTTTTTCGAGCCAAATCCGACAAAGAACGACAAGAATGACCGGCAAATCCGAGAAAATGAAAGCGCGGCTGCCGCGCGGCCTCGTCGACCGCAGTCCGGACGATATTCGCGCCGTCGATGAAATGTGCGCCAAGATCCGCGCCGTCTACGAGCGCTACGGCTTCGAGCCGGTCGAGACGCCGCTGATCGAATACACCGACGCGCTGGGCAAGTTCCTGCCCGACCAGGACCGGCCGAACGAGGGCGTGTTCTCCTTCCAGGACGACGACGAGCAGTGGCTGTCGCTGCGCTACGACCTGACGGCACCGCTGGCGCGCTATGTTGCGGAGAACTTCGAGCGCCTGCCAAAGCCCTATCGCAGCTATCGCGCCGGCTGGGTGTTCCGCAATGAAAAGCCGGGGCCGGGGCGTTTCCGCCAGTTCATGCAGTTCGACGCCGACACGGTCGGCACGCCGGGTGTGGCCGCCGACGCCGAGATGGCGATGATGATGGCCGACGTGATGGAGGCGCTTGGCATCGCGCGCGGCGACTATGTCATCCGCGTCAACAACCGCAAGGTGCTCGACGGGGTGCTGGAGGCGATCGGGCTCGGCGGCGAGGAGAACGCCGGACGCCGGCTGACGGTGCTGCGCGCCATCGACAAGCTCGACAAGTTCGGTCCGGAAGGCGTGCGCCTGCTGCTTGGGCCCGGCCGCTGGGATGGTGGCAAGGAAGGTGAAGGCGACTTTACGAAGGGGGCGGGGCTTTCGCCGGACGCGATCGATACGGTTCTCGGCTACATCGATGCGTCTGCGACTAGCGCCATCGACAATGAGGGTTTTCGCCATGGGTTGGCAGAACTCAAGGAGATCGAGGCACTGTGCCTTGCCGCCGGCTATGACAAAAACCGGGTAAAGATCGACCCCTCCGTCGTGCGCGGCCTCGAATACTACACCGGCCCGGTCTACGAGGCCGAGCTTCTGGCCGAAATTCCCAACGAGAAGGGCGAGATCGTGCGCTTTGGCTCGGTTGGCGGCGGCGGGCGCTATGACGGGCTGGTCTCGCGCTTCCGCGGCGAGCCGGTGCCGGCGACGGGTTTCTCCATCGGCGTGTCGCGCCTGATGACGGCCTTGAAGAACCTCGGCAAGCTGGAGTCTTCCGAGGTCGTCGCGCCGGTCGTCGTGCTGGTCATGGACCGGGATACCGACAGCCTCGGGCGCTACCAGAAAATGGTCGCCGAGCTGCGCCAGGCCGGCATCCGCGCCGAGATGTATCTGGGTGGTGCAGGCATGAAGGCGCAGATGAAATATGCCGACCGGCGCGGGAGCCCTTGCGTCGTCATCCAGGGTGGCGACGAGCGCGAGAAGGGCGAGGTGCAGATCAAGGACCTGATCGTCGGGGCAAGACTTGCCCGCAACATCGCCGATCACGATGAGTACAAGGAAAGCCGTCCCGGCCAGATTACCGTGCCGCAGGCCGATCTGGTCGTCGAGGTGCGCAAGATCCTCGAGGCGCAGGCGGCGGAGCGGGCCCGGTGATGCCGAACGTGGCACCGTCTTCGGAGGAGCATGCCTTGAAGGGGCATACTCTCCCATGACCCTGCGCTACCCGCCCTTCGCCACCGACATCCTGCGCCTCTTCGAGGACCGCGGAGCGGTGCTTGCCGACGTGCCGGTGATCCAGCCGGCCGACCCGTTTCTCGACATGGCGGGCGAGGACCTGCGCCGGCGCATCTTCCTGACCGAGAGCGAGACGGGAGAGGGCCTGTGTCTCAGGCCGGAATTCACCATTCCCGTCTGTCTCGACCATATCGAGAGTCGCGCCGGGACGCCGCGCCGCTATGGCTATCTGGGCGAGGTGTTCCGCCAGCATCGCGAGGGCGGCAACGAGTTCTTCCAGGCCGGCATCGAGGATCTGGGCGAGGCCGACATCGCGATGGCCGATGCCCGCTCGATCGCCGATGCGCATGCGCTGCTCGAACGCGTTGCGCCCGACGCGTCATTTTCCGTCACGCTGGGCGACCAGACGGTGTTCGAGGCGGTGCTGGCCGCTCTCGGTCTGCCGCGGGGATGGCGCATGCGCCTTGCCCGCGCCTTCGGTTCTGCCGAGCAATTGCAGGCCGCACTCGCCGATCTCGCCAATCCGCCCAAGAATGCCGCATTGCCCGACGCCGTCGCAGCGCTGGTTGCAGATGGCGACCAGGCGGCGCTGGCGGAATTCATCGCGCTCGGGATGGAAGAGTCCGGACTGTCGCCGACGCTCGGGCGCGCGCCGGAGGAGATCGCGCGCAGGCTGCTCGAGAAGGCGCAGCTGAGGAGCGTGCGGCTGTCGGCGGAGGCCTTTGAGGCGCTCAAGGGCTTTCTCGCGATCCGCACGCCACTCGGCGACGCACCGGCGAGCTTGAACGAGTTCGCCCAGGTGGCCGGCATCTCGCTTGGCGGCGCGCTGGACAGGTTCGCCGCGCGCGCCGAGGCGCTGCGCTCGCTCGGTTTGCCCATGGATGCGGTCACCTATGACGCCGCGTTCGGCAGGCCGCTCGACTATTACACGGGTTTGGTCTTCGAGATTTCGGCAAAAGGGGGTGCGAGACCTCTCATCGGCGGCGGGCGATACGATCGGCTGTTGACGCTGCTGGGAGCGAAGGAAGCCATACCCGGCGTCGGTTTTTCCGCCTGGCTCGACCGGATCGGCGAATTGAGGGAGGAGGTGCAATGACGGTTACAGTTGCTCTGCCTTCCAAGGGCCGGCTGCGCGAAAAGGCACTCGAGGTGCTCGCGAGTGCCGGACTGCCGGTTGTCGAGCCCGAGGACCAGCGCCGCTACAGGGCGCATGTCGAAGGGCGCAGCGATATCGAGATCGCATTCCTTTCGGCGTCCGAAATCGCCGGCGAGATCGGCCAGGGCAATGTCGATCTGGGCGTGACTGGCGAAGACCTGATGCGTGAGACGGTACCCGACTGGGAGGCACGGGCGGCGATCGAGGCGCGTCTTGGCTTCGGCCATGCCGATGTCGTGGTGGCGGTGCCCGATATCTGGCTGGACGTGACCACGATGGCCGATCTGGACGACGTGGCGGCCGACTTCCGGCAGCGCCACGGGCGCAGGTTGACGATCGCGACCAAGTACTGGCGGCTCACCCAGCAATTCTTTTCTCAGCTCCACGGCATCCAGGTCTACCGTATCGTCGAGAGCCTTGGCGCGACGGAAGGTGCGCCGGCCGCCGGATCCGCCGACGTCATTGTCGACATCACGACGACGGGCTCGACGCTCAGGGCCAATCATCTGCGGGTGCTGGAGGACGGCGTGATCCTCAAGTCGCAGGCCTGTCTGGTTTCTTCCATCAAGGAACGCGGCGAGAGCGACGCAGCACTTCTGCGCGCCGTTGCGGCGCAGGTCTCCAATGCGGTCGCCGGCTGAGATCGCGCCGCCGGCACGAAAAAGGCCCGGATCGCTCCGGGCCTTTTCGTTTTCGGGGTGACTCGCCGTCAGCCGCGCTTGGCGTCGACGGAGAGGGCGCCCGGGCCGAAGACGGCGAGCACCAGCAGGCCGCCGGTCACCGACAGGTTCTTCATGAACAGAAGCTGCTGCATCTGGTCGGCGATGTTCATGTGCGCGATCAGCGTCGCACCGACGGTGAACAGGGCCAGAACGGCCGCTGCAATGCGCGTCTGAAAGCCGACGAGTACGGCGACGCCTCCGATCAACTCGACCAGGCCGACAACGACGGCCGTGAGGGTCGGCACCGGCAGGCCAAGGCTGGCGAACCAACCGGCCGTGCCGCCGATGGCTGTCAGCTTGGAAAAGCCGGCGAGAATGAACATGAGGGAAAGCAGGATGCGGCCGAGTACGAGGACGGCCGATCCGGCGGAACCGGTCTGTGCGGTAAGGGTATCATTGGTCGACATGGCAGGTCTCCGAAGGTTTGTTCCGAACTGGGAGATAGCCTAACTGGGCTGTTCACAAAAGTGGGGCGTTAGGCAACACATTGTTCACTTTTCCCCTTGTCCGAGGTGACGGCATTCACCGGAAGCGACCCCGACCGACCGTTCTTCTCCTCAAACAGACATGAGGCAAAGAACGAGTCCGGCGGCCAATCATACAAGAACCTTCGAGAATTCTTCAATTCCGACCCTAGACATGCCCCGCCCAGACGGAGCCGTATAGGCGAGAGGATCGGTGCTCCGCCGTTTCCATTTGAAGCAGATGGGTGCTAGCCCGGATGGATCATCTCCTCGGGGCGCACGATGCGATCGTACTCTTCCTGCGTGACCAACCCGGTTGCGAGCGCCTCCTCGCGCAGGGTGGTGCCGTTCCTGTGCGCGGTCTTGGCGATCTTGGCCGCATTGTCGTAGCCGATCGTCGGAGCGAGCGCGGTGACAAGCATCAAGGAGCGTTCGAGCGCCGCCTTGATGTTGTCCTCACGGGCTTCGATGCCGACGACGCAGTTGTCCGTGAAGGAGATGGCGGCATCGCTGAGAAGCTGTACCGACTGCAGGAAATTGTAGGCCATCAGCGGATTGTAGACGTTGAGCTCGAAATGGCCCTGGCTGCCGGCAATGGTGAGGGCGGCATTGTTGCCGAAGACCTGGACGCAGACCTGCGTCAAGGCCTCGCACTGGGTCGGATTGACCTTTCCCGGCATGATGGAGGAGCCCGGTTCGTTTTCCGGCAGGGCGAGCTCGCCGAGCCCGGAACGCGGGCCGGAACCGAGGAAACGGATATCGTTGGCGATCTTGAACAGCGCCGCTGCCGCGGCATTGATGGCGCCGTGGGCAAAGACCATGGAATCGTGAGCGGCCAGGGCCTCGAACTTGTTGGGTGCGGTCACGAAATCGATGCCGGTGATGGTTGCGATACGCTCGGCCACCTTTTCGGCGAAACCGACGGGCGCGTTGAGACCGGTGCCCACGGCCGTGCCGCCCTGGGCGAGCTCGCAAAGGCCGGGCAGGGTGAGTTCAATCCGCTTGATGGAAGAGGCGACCTGCGCGGCATAGCCGGAAAACTCCTGACCGAGGGTCAGCGGGGTGGCGTCCTGGGTGTGGGTGCGGCCGATCTTCACGATGTGGTCGAACGCCTTGGCCTTTGCGTCGAGGGCGGCGTGCAGATGTGTCAGGGCCGGCACCAGATCGTGGACGATGCGCTCTGCGGCGGCGACATGCATGGCCGTCGGATAGGTGTCGTTCGACGACTGACTCATATTGACGTGGTCATTGGGGTGGACTGGCTTCTTCGAGCCCTTCTCGCCGCCGAGAATCTCGATTGCCCGGTTCGAAATCACCTCGTTGGCATTCATGTTCGACTGCGTGCCAGAGCCGGTCTGCCAGACGACGAGCGGGAAATGCTCGTCGAGCTTGCCGTCGATGACTTCCTGGGCGGCTTCGACGATCGCCTTGCCGATTACCGGATCCAGCCCGCCAAGCTCCATGTTCGCCTCGGCTGCGGCGCGCTTGACGATGCCGAGCGCGCGCACGATCGACAGCGGCTGCTTTTCCCAGCCGATCCTGAAATTGCCCAGCGAGCGCTGGGCCTGTGCGCCCCAGTAGCGGTCGGCAGGGACGTCGATCGGGCCGAACGTGTCGGTTTCGGTGCGGGTTGTGGTCATGGTCCTGCTCCGGCTTTGCGTCAGTGTGCATCGGTGTGAACGTTCATACCAGATAGCAAAATCTAGAGTATAAAATGAAGCTATTTCCGTCCGATGTTTCCTGATAACGCCGGGCGATATGTGATAATGGCGGATCATTCACGATGGAGCCGGCCCGAGGGACTGGATAATCGAGCATGCTTGAACTTGTCATCGCGGCCGGGCTGATCCTGCTCAACGGCCTTTTCGCGTTGTCGGAACTGGCCGTGGTGTCGTCGAGAAAGCCGAGACTCAAGGCAAGGGCGGAAGCGCGCCAGGCTGGAGCGAAGGCCGCGCTGCAGCTGGCGCAGGATCCGGGGAGGTTCCTTTCCACCGTTCAGATCGGCATCACGCTGGTTGGAATTCTCGCCGGCGCATTTTCGGGCGCCGCACTCGGCGGAAAGCTTGGCGACGTGCTGACGGATTTCGGCCTGTCGCCGCGTTCCGCCGGCATTGCGGGCTACAGCACCGTTATCGTTGCCATCACGTTCTGTTCGGTGATCATCGGCGAGCTGGTGCCCAAGCACCTGGCGTTGCGCAATCCGGAACGCTTTGCCTGCGCCCTGGCTCCGGCCATGCTGTTTCTGTCCCGTGCCGCCGCGCCGGTCGTCTGGCTGCTCAATACGGCCACCAACGGGGTTCTGGTCGTGCTCGGCATTTCCGGACGCGCCAGTGATGCTCCGACCGACGAGGACATCCGCATGATCATCGCGGAAGCCGAAAGTGCCGGGGTTATCGAGCCGGCCGAGCAATCCATGATCGCCGGCGTCATGCGCCTTGGCGACCGGGGCGCCCGAGCGCTCATGACGCCGCGGACCGAGGTGGATATGCTTGATCTCAGGTGGAGCGAAGCCGAGCTTCGTCAGAAGCTCTATTCCGTGCGGCATTCGCATCTGCCGGTCCACGAGGGCGATGCCGACGAGATCATCGGTGTTGTCATCATGCGCGAGCTGGTCGAGCCCCTGCATTCCAAGCGCAAGCTCGACCTTCGCCAGTATGTCCGTCCGGCTGCGGTCGTCCCCGATTCCATCGATGCCCTGTCGGCACTTGACGTCCTGCAGCGTGCCGATGTGGCGGTTGCGCTGGTCCATGACGAGTTCGGCCATTTCGAGGGTTTGATCACGCCGGCCGATATTCTCGACGCGATCGTCGGCGCGTTCCGTTCCGACGAGATCGGCAGCGGCAGCGAGGCCCACCAGCGCCAGGACGGATCATGGCTGATCAGCGGCTGGATGCCTGCCGACGAGATGGCCGACCTGATCCATCTGAGCCTGCCGCGCAAGCGCAGCTACGATACGGTGGCCGGCTTCGTGCTCGATGCGCTGAAGCGGATGCCCGAGGTCGGTGATGAGGTCGACGTCGAAGGCTGGCGCTTCGAAGTCGTCGACCTCGATGGCCGCCGCATCGACAAGGTTCTGGCGAGCCGCACGGGTTGAGGCGGCCCACCAGTCCGGCTCAGTCGGTCGCCAGGCCCGATGCCCTGAATACGCCCCAGCGCAAGCCGGTCCTTGCGCGCTCGCGGATCAGGATCGCCGCGGCGACCAGAGTGATCAGGATCTCCGACGTCGGGCTGGCATACCATATGCCGGCTTCGCCCGCGGCAAGAGGCAGGCACAGCGTCAGCGGAATCGCAAACAGATAGGTCCTGCCTATGCTGAGCATGGCTGCCCTGCGTGCGTCTCCGATGGCCTGGAAGTAGCCGGAAAGAACCATAATCGGCCCCGCCAGGACATACATCATCGTGGCAATGGGAAGGAGCCGCGCGAGTTCTATCGTGACCTTCCCTTCATCGGTGAACAGGTTGCCGACGTGGCTGCTCGTCGCAAAAAGAAGCGCCTGGACCGTCGCGCAGTAGAGCAGGGCCACCGTCAGCCCCGATCGCAGGCCGGCATCGGTCCTGCTCCAGCGCGACGCCCCGAAATTGTTTCCCACGATAGTCTGCGTCGCCATGTTCAGGCCAAGCAGCGGCAGGAAGGCAAAGGTCAGGATCCGCGTCATGATCCCGTAGGCAGCGACGATGTCGGCATATCCGTCACGCGCCCAGACCTGCAGGGCGTATATCACCGCCGTTGACGTCAGCGATATACCGATGAAGCTGAGACTTTGCGGCGCTCCAAGCGCCAGAAACTGCGACCACCCATGGCGCCACCTGTGCAACGGCAGCGCCGGCAGGCGCAATGGCGTCGCCCCATAGAACCTGAAGACAACGACGATTGCCAGTGCTGTCGACTGCGCGAGTACGGTACCGACAGCCGAGCCCGCGACGCCCCATTGCAGGGTCGCGATCAGCAAATAGTTGAAGCCGATATTGGCCGCTGATGTGAGCATGGACACGCCGGCCATGAAGCCCAGGCGCCCCTCGCAGCGCAGACCGTCGCCGTTGATCGAAAGAACGAACAGCACAGGCGAGGCCCAGACCAGGACCGAAATATAGTCATATGCCGTCGCGGCCAACGGAGCCGAACCGTTCGCCATCCAGGCGATCACGCCGGAGCCTGAGAACTGGAAGAGCGCGATGAGGCCCAGGCAGACCAGCAGCGCCAGTCCGTGGGCCCCAACGAACGTCTTGCGTGCGCCCTCGATGTCGGCGGCGCCCAGGCGTCGCGCAAGAACGCTTGCCATGCCACTGGCGACAAGCGTCGAGAGTGCTGCCAGAAGCATGTAGAGCGGGAACATCAACGTCACGGCGGCCAGCGCCTGTGAGCCGACATATTCACCAATGAAAATGGCATCGATCACGGTCAGAAGACCGTTCATGGACATGACCAGCACAAGGGGTGCGGCCGTGCGCGCCATCAGAATAGGCAGGGGCGCGGTCAAGAAGACATTCGAGCGCCCTTCGGTCGGGGAAGTCATAGTGTCGCCTCTCCAGATCGCATCAATGGGATTCGATCGGGGCCCGCATTGCCGATTTCCGATGCATCGGAGTGGACGGTCTGTCGAGGAGGCTTCACCAAGCTTTCGCTGCGGGCGGCGGGTGCCTCAAACCGACGTGGCGAATATGAAAAAGATGCGCAGATGTCAATGTGGAGTATGCATACTGCTGATCGGCGCGCGCTGGCTGATCGAACTCAGCCGAGCCCGAGTTGCTGAGCCGTTTGCCAGCCCGCGAGCAGGACGATGAGGCTGCCGACGAGCCGCAGCAGTGTCTTTTCCGCGAGCCATCTGACCATGAAACCGGCGAGGGGCGCTGCGAACAGCCCGCCGACGATGAGGCCGGCAACGGCGGAGATGTGCGTGCCGAGGTCGTGCTCGGTGCTCCAGTGACCGGTCAGAAGAGCAATGAAAAAGCTGGACGAGACGGCCAATGTGATCAGGAACTCGCTGGCATTGACCGTGCCGATCACATAGCGCGGCGGGGCTCCGGCTCCGAGCAGGCCCGTGGTGACGATAGGACCCCAGCCGCCTCCGCCGGCCGCATCGAGGAAGCCGCCGACTGCGCCCAGCGGCGCGACGATCCTTCCGGGAACCGGTTTCGTGGGGATCTTACGGAACGAACGTACCACCAGCCAGCTGCCGACAAGCGCCAGGTAGGCGGTCACGAAAGGTTTGACCACGGAGGCATCGAATGAGGTCAGGAGATAGGCGCCGGCGCAGCCGCCCGCGATCCCGAACGGCGTGAGGCGCCAGAACAGCTTCCAGTTGATGTTGCGATGATAGAGATGCGAGGAACCCGACGCGGCCGTGGTGAACAGCTCGGCTGCATGAACCGTTGCGGAGGCCTGTGCGGGAGTGACGCCGAAGGCGAGCAGGGTGGTCGAGGAAATGACCCCGTATGCCATCCCGAGTGCCCCGTCGACGGCCTGGGCAAGAAAGCCGACGACTGCAAACAATATGAAATCGCTCATGACAGGCTCCACCGAACAGACCGCGAGAAATTATGCGGGGCCTTGCGAAGAGCCAAGATAGGACGATGTCTCAAATTGCAGGCAGGACGCTCGAATATTCCAAATCAAGGTGGAAAAAGAAAAAGGGCGGCCCGAAGACCGCCCTTTCCGATGAGATTGGATGTGGACTTCTTAGAAGTCCATGCCGCCACTCAAGCCCGCTTGCGGGCTTGAGCACTATTGGTTGATGGGCGTGCTTTGTGGACTTCTTAGAAGTCCATGCCGCCACTCAAGCCCGCTTGCGGGCTTGAGTACTATTGGTTGATGGGCGTGCTTTATGGACTTCTTAGAAGTCCATGCCGCCACTCAAGCCCGCTTGCGGGCTTGAGCACTATTGGTTGATGGGCGTGCTTTATGGACTTCTTAGAAGTCCATGCCGCCCATGCCACCCATGCCGCCGGGCATTGCCGGAGCCGGAGCGTCCTTCTTCGGAGCTTCCGCGATCATGGCCTCGGTGGTGACCAGCAGGCCAGCAACCGACGCGGCGTCCTGGAGCGCCGTGCGGACGACCTTGACCGGGTCGACGATGCCCATGGCGATCATGTCGCCATACTCGCCGGTCTGGGCGTTGTAGCCGAAGGTCGCGCCCTTGTCGTCGAGGATCTTGCCGGCGACGATCGAAGCTTCAGCACCCGCATTCGAGGCGATCTGACGGACCGGAGCCTGCAGCGCGCGGCGCACGATGTTGATGCCTGCATCCTGATCGGCATTGACGCCCTTGGCCTTGATGGCGGCGGAGGCGCGCAGGAGAGCGGTGCCGCCACCCGGAACGATGCCTTCCTCGACGGCCGCGCGGGTCGCGTTGAGGGCGTCGTCGACGCGGTCCTTCTTTTCCTTGACCTCGACTTCGGTCGAGCCGCCGACGCGGATCACGGCAACACCGCCAGCCAGCTTGGCCAGGCGCTCCTGCAGCTTCTCACGATCGTAATCGGAGGAGGTCTCCTCGATCTGCTGCTTGATCTGGGCAACGCGGCCCTCGATCTCGGCCTTCTGGCCGGCGCCGTCGACGATCGTGGTGTTCTCCTTCTCGATGCGCACCTTCTTGGCGCGGCCGAGCATGTCGAGCGTCACGTTCTCGAGCTTGATGCCGAGGTCCTCGGAGATGACCTGACCACCGGTCAGGATCGCGATGTCCTCGAGCATGGCCTTGCGGCGGTCGCCGAAGCCCGGAGCCTTGACAGCAGCGATCTTCAGGCCGCCGCGCAGCTTGTTGACGACGAGCGTTGCAAGGGCTTCACCCTCGACGTCCTCGGCGATGATGAGGAGCGGCTTGGACGACTGAACGACCGACTCCAGAACCGGCAGCATGGCCTGCAGGTTGGAGAGCTTCTTCTCGTGGAGAAGGATGTAGGCGTCCTCCAGCTCGGCAACCATCTTGTCCGGGTTGGTGACGAAGTAGGGCGAGAGGTAACCGCGGTCGAACTGCATGCCTTCGACGACTTCCAGCTCGGTCTCTGCCGTCTTGGCTTCCTCGACGGTGATGACGCCCTCGTTGCCGACCTTCTGCATGGCCTCGGCGATCATCTCGCCGATTTCCTTTTCGCCGTTGGCCGAAATCGTACCGACCTGGGCGACTTCTGCCGACGTATTGATCTTCTTGGCACCCTTGACCAGATCCGCGACGACTTCCGAGACGGCGAGGTCGATGCCGCGCTTCAGGTCCATCGGGTTCATGCCGGCGGCAACCGCCTTGGCGCCTTCCTTGACGATGGCCTGGGCGAGAACGGTGGCCGTCGTGGTGCCGTCACCGGCGATGTCGTTGGTCTTGGAGGCAACTTCGCGCACCATCTGGGCGCCCATGTTCTCGAACTTGTCCTCAAGCTCGATTTCCTTGGCGACCGTCACGCCGTCCTTGGTGATGCGCGGAGCGCCGAAGGACTTGTCGATGACGACGTTGCGGCCCTTGGGGCCGAGGGTGACCTTGACCGCATCGGCCAGGATGTCGACGCCGCGCAGCATCTTTTCGCGTGCGTCACGGGCGAATTTTACTTCTTTGGCAGCCATGTTCAGCTCCTGTATTCAAGGCCGCTCGGGGGAGCCGGCCTGACATTCGAATGTTTGGTGGTAAGTCGCAGGCCGATCAGCCGATCACGCCCATGATGTCGGATTCCTTCATGATCAGAAGGTCTTCGCCATCAAGCTTGACTTCCGTGCCGGACCACTTGCCGAACAGGACGCGGTCACCGGCCTTGACATCGAGCGGCACGAGCTTGCCGGTCTCGTCACGGGCGCCAGAGCCGACCGCGATGATCTCGCCTTCCTGCGGCTTCTCCTTGGCCGTGTCCGGGATGATAATGCCACCCTTGGTCTTCTCTTCGGATTCGACCCGGCGTACGACCACGCGGTCATGAAGCGGGCGGAAATTCGATTTTGCCATGTTGACTATCCTCGATGCGGATGTTTGAGAAACGATTTCCTCCGTCCGGATGCCTCCGGACAGCGCTAGCACTCACCCTTGAGGAGTGCTAACGGCGGCTGAAATAGGCACTTGGATAGATTGAGTCAAGACGCGACTGATCGTCTTCGACCGGAATTGCGTGGTCGTCCGTTTAAATGATTAACGTGACGATTTTTTGCTCGTCCGGGCTTTGCGGGTGGCCGCATTGGAGACGGACAAATCGGGCGGTGCCGGAAGTGCGACGTGCCTCTGCGAAGCCCTTCGGATTGTCAAACCGGGTGACAGGTCACGACAGTTCGGCTAATTCCGCAGTCCGAAGCTGCCCCCGCTAGGGCGCGGCCCCCAATCGCCGCACGGGATCAGACATGCCGCAATCACTGCAGATCATCCGCTCTCTGGACGAGGTGTCCGTCCCATACAAGGCCATTCTGTGCGATGTCTGGGGCGTGGTGCACAACGGTGTGCGTGCATTCCCCGCCGCCATGGCGGCGCTTGAGCGGGCGCGGGAAACGGGCAAGGTGGTCGTGCTCATCACCAATGCGCCCCGCCCGCATGGAGAAGTCGAACGTCAGCTTGCAGCGCTCGGCGTTCCCGATGCGGCCTTCGATGCGGTGGTGACGTCGGGCGATGTGACCCGTCGCCTCATCGCGGACGGTCCGCGTCGCATCTTCCATCTTGGACCGGAGCGCGACATGGCGATCTACGACGGTCTCGACGTCGAGATCGCAGAGGAATTCGAGGCGGCCAGCGTCGTTTGCACGGGCCTTTACGACGATGAGAACGAAACGCCGGCGGACTATGCCGAGATGCTGCAGCGCATGCGCATGCGCGATCTTCCCTTCATCTGCGCCAATCCCGACATCGTCGTCGAACGCGGCGACAAGCTGGTCTGGTGCGCCGGGGCGCTTGCCCGCGACTACGGCCAGCTTGGCGGACGCACGCTGATCGCCGGCAAGCCGCACAGCCCGATCTACGAGGCGACCTTGCGGGTGGCGGGCGAGGTGCTCGGTGCGCCCATCGGACCGGACGAAGCGCTGGCGGTGGGCGACGGCATCCTGACCGACGTGAAGGGGGCAGCCTTGAACGGCATCGACGTATTGTATGTTTCGGGCGGCATCCACGCCCGCGACTACGGCGAGCCAGCCAATCCGGATCCGCAAAGGCTGGCGGATTTCCTGGCCAGGCACGGTCATCACCCCATCGCGGCCATTCCGCACCTGGCCTGACGGTGCTTGACGGGAGGAAACAGAGCCGCATGGGCAGCAGCACTTTCCTTCGCATGAGGGAGGGCGCCGGCCTGCCGCCGCAGCTGCGTGGCGGTGTCGTCGCGATCGGCAATTTCGATGGCGTGCATCGAGGGCATCAGGCCGTGCTCGAAGCGGCGCTGGGTGAGGCCGAACGCAGGGGAATGCCGTCGCTCGTGCTGACGTTCGAGCCGCACCCCCGCAGCGTCTTTCGTCCCGACGTCCCGGTCGATCGCATAACGCCGGCGGCCTTGAAGGCGGACATCATCCGGTCCATGGGGTTCGACGCGGTGGTCGAGCAGGCGTTCACGCCCGACTTCGCCGCCCGTTCGGCGGAGGACTTCGTCGAAGGCATACTCGTCGGACAACTTGGCATCTGCCATGCGGTCGCCGGCTTCGATTTTCATTTCGGAAAGGGCCGGCAGGGCGGGCCGGCCTATCTCATGCAGGCCGGCGAGCGACACGGGTTTGGCGTGACGCTCGTCGATGCCTACCGGGACGAAGCCGCCGACGTGGTGTCATCGAGCCGCATTCGCGGTCTGCTCGCACAGGGTGAGGTCGCCCAGGCGGCTGGCCTTCTCGGCTACCGCTATACGGTCGAGGCTAGCGTGACCGGCGGCAAGAAGCTTGGGCGTACGCTCGGATTTCCCACGGCGAACATGGCGCTGCCGCCGCAGACGGGATTGCGCCACGGCGTCTATGCCGTGCGTTTTCGCCGCCAGGACGGGACCCTGCACGACGGCGTTGCGAGCTTTGGGCTCCGACCGACGGTGGACGTCGATGGGGCGCCGCTTCTGGAGACATTCATCTTCGACTTCGCCGACGACCTTTACGGCGAGACCTGCCGGGTGTCGATCTTCGGCTTTCTGCGCGGAGAGGAGACGTTTTCCTCCCTGGAGGCGCTTACGGCACAGATGAAGCGCGACGAGGAAGAGGCCCGTGCGCTTCTGTCGGGCGTCCGCCCGCTTTCCACAATCGACCGCACTATCACTTTCGATCCGGATTGATCGTGCGGCCCGGCCGGGGATGCCTGCGCACCGGCGGCCGGGCTTCGAATTGGCCGGTCAGCGCCTCAGGCCGAAGCCGAAGGCGATAAAGGACCAACCCTGGAAGATCAGATCGACGGCGAGAAAGAGGCCGAGGATCCAGAGACTGTTGACCGGCCATCCTGCGGCGATGACCAGGCCTGCGAGCAGGGTCACGATGCCGGCCACCAGCACCCATCCCCAGCCGGAGTTCGACCTTTCCTTGAAGGCGATCCATATGCGCAGCAGGCCGTCCGCCACCAGAGTGATCGCCAGGATCAAGGTCAGGACCGCCGATGCAAGCAAGGGATTGGTGAAGGCGATGACGCCAGCCGCTGCATAGAGCAGACCCGCAAGGAGCCAGAGGATGAATTGACCCCAGCCCTTGACGCCGAATGCGTGGATGAACTGGGCAACGCCGGCAATCAGCATCAGAATGCCGACATAATAGACCGAGACCACGGTTGCGAGGACGACGTTGACGAATGCGATGACGCCGAGAACCAGAAAGGCAATTCCAAGGGCGACGAACCAGCCCCACTTCGATCTTACCTCGGTGATCGCGTCACCGAGCGAGTGTCCTTCATGTGCATTGGTACTAGCCATTGCCGGAACTCCTGATTGAAAAATCCGAAACGATTCTGCGCCTGATGGGCCTCAAACTCAATACCGTGCTTACGTTACGGCAACTTTAGCGCAAGGCAATAGGCAAGGCGAGAGCCTGCAAGCTGTCAGTAAGGCCGCAATTTTGTTGGAGGACGGGGGCGGAAACTTGAAAGCGAAGGCCGACGCCCTCCCGAAGGAGGGCGTTGCCCGAGTATCGGCCCTACGGTTGCCCGATCAGGTCCGCCGCGAATCGGATTCTGCCATGATGCGCTGCCCGCGGCCAGCGGTTTGTCTCGAAGGGGCCGGGAAGGGAAGCGGAGCGACGCAGGCAAGCGGAGCGATGTGGGCGGCGGGCAAGGGGCCGATTGTGGCTTTATTCTTCGGCCCCGCTCGGCTAAAAGCGCGGCCATGATGATGCTTGTCCGCCTCGACGCGACCGCCATACGAATTATCAGCCCGGCCTTCCGGGCGGCCTGAGGCTGCCGGACGGTCCGGGATATCGCGCGCCTCTTCCGCGCCGCTTCGACTTCAAAGACCAAGTCAATTCATGATATGGGCCGCCCGACTATCTGCTTTCGCGGCCCGACACGGCGAGACGATGACCGACACTGCTGAAAAACTCGACTATTCGAAGACCCTTTATCTGCCGAAAACCGACTTCCCGATGCGCGCCGGCCTGCCCGACAAGGAGCCGAAGCTGGTCGAGCGGTGGCAGGATCTGAACCTATACAGGCGCATGCGCGAGGACGCGGCCGGGCGGCCGAAATACGTGCTCCACGACGGCCCGCCCTACGCCAACGGAAACATCCATATCGGCCATGCGCTGAACAAGATCCTGAAGGACGTCATCACGCGCTCGTTCCAGATGCGCGGCTTCGATTCCAACTATGTGCCGGGCTGGGACTGCCACGGACTGCCGATCGAATGGAAGATCGAGGAGCGCTATCGCGCCAAGGGGCTCGACAAGGATCAGGTGCCGGTCAACGAGTTCCGTCAGGAATGCCGTGAATTCGCCCAGCACTGGATCGACGTGCAGACGGTCGAGTTCAAGCGGCTGGGCGTCGAAGGCGATTTCGAAAATCCCTATACGACCATGAATTTCCACGCCGAGGCTCGCATCGCGGGTGAACTGTTGAAGTTCGCCATGTCGGGTCAACTCTATCGCGGCTCCAAGCCGGTGATGTGGTCGGTCGTCGAGCGCACCGCGCTCGCCGAGGCCGAGGTCGAGTATCAGGACTACGAGAGCGACACGATCTGGGTGAAGTTTCCGGTGGTCGTAAACTCTTCAGGTGCGAAAAGCTTCCGCCCCGGAGAAACAATCGAGCCAGACTTGCCGTTAACACCTCAAAATCTTCTTGGCGCCTATGTGGTTATCTGGACGACAACCCCGTGGACGATCCCCGGCAACCGCGCAATCTCGTTCTCGCCGCGCATCGCTTACGGACTATACGAAGTGACGGCAGCGGAGAACGACTTTGGTCCGCAGCCGGGAGAAAGGCTGATTTTTGCAGATGCGTTGGCTGAGGAGTCTTTCGCCAAGGCGAAGTTGCAATATAGACGTGTGGAAGCTGTGACCGCAGAAGATCTCGAGCGGATAACTTGCGCGCACCCACTACGCGGACTTTATGGTGGTTATGAGTTCCGAATCCCTCTCCTCGCCGGCGATCACGTGACCGACGATGCGGGCACGGGCTTCGTGCACACCGCGCCCGGCCACGGCCGCGAGGACTTCGACGCCTGGATGGACCACCAGAAGGAATTGCAGGCGCGCGGCATCGATACCCGCATCCCCTTCACGGTCGACGATGCAGGCTTCTTCACCGAAGACGCGCCGGGCTTCGGTCCCGACCGCGACGGCGGGGCGGCGCGCGTGATCGACGACAACGGCAAGAAGGGGGATGCCAACAAGGCCGTCATCGAGGCGTTGATCGGCAAGGACATGCTGTTTGCCCGCGGACGGCTGAAACACTCCTATCCGCATTCCTGGCGCTCCAAGAAGCCGGTGATCTTCCGCAACACGCCGCAATGGTTCGTCTACATGGACAAGGAACTGGGCGACGGCACGACGCTGCGTTCGCGCGCCCTGAAGGCGATCGACGCCACGCGCTTCGTCCCGTCCGCCGGCCAGGCGCGGCTGCGCGCCATGATCGAGGACCGGCCCGACTGGGTGCTCTCCAGACAACGCGCGTGGGGCGTGCCGATCTGCGTGTTTGCCGACCATCACGGCGAAGTGCTGAAGGACGAAGCGGTCAACGCGCGCATTCTCGAGGCCTTCGAGAAGGAGGGTGCGGATGCCTGGTTCGCCGAGGGCGCCAAGGAGCGGTTCCTGGGTGGCGATCATGATCCCGAGCAGTGGACGCAGGTCACCGACATTCTCGACGTGTGGTTCGATTCCGGTTCGACGCACACCTTCACGCTGGAAGATCGGCCCGATCTCAAATGGCCGGCCGATGTTTATCTGGAAGGATCCGACCAGCATCGCGGATGGTTCCATTCCTCGCTTCTGGAAAGCTGCGGCACGCGCGGCCGTGCCCCTTACGATGCGGTGATCACGCATGGCTTCACCATGGACGAGCACGGCCGCAAGATGTCGAAGTCGCTCGGCAACACGGTCGTGCCGCAGGATGTGATGAAGCAGTCGGGTGCCGATATCCTCAGGCTGTGGGTGATGACGACCGACTATTGGGAAGACCAGCGGCTCGGCAAGAACATCCTGCAGACCAATATCGACGCCTATCGCAAACTGAGGAACACGATCCGCTGGATGCTCGGCACGCTGGCCCATGACGAGGGCGAAGAGGTCGAAATGGCCGAGATGCCGGAACTGGAGCGGCTTATGCTGCACCGTCTGGCCGAACTCGACCAGCTCGTGCGCAAAGGCTACGACAATTTCGACTTCAAGCGCATCACGCGCGCGCTGATCGATTTCACGGTGGTCGAGCTTTCCGCCTTCTATTTCGACGTGCGCAAGGACGCGCTCTACTGTGACGCGCCGTCCAGCCTGCGCCGCAAGTCGGCGATCGTCGTCGTGCGGCGGCTGTTCGACGCCATCGTGAAATGGCTGGCGCCGATGCTTCCCTTCACCACGGAGGAGGCGTGGCTGGAGCGCCATCCCGACGCGGTTTCCGTGCATCTGGAGCAGTTCCCCGACATTCCCGCGGAATGGCTTGACGAGGAACTCGCCGCAAAATGGCGCAAGGTGCGCCAGGTCCGTCGCGTGGTCACGGGAGCGCTGGAATTGGAGCGGGCCAACAAGACCATCGGCTCGTCGCTCGAGGCCGCACCCGTCGTGCACATCGCCGACGAAGCCCTTCTCGAGGCGGTCGGCAGCGTCGATATGGCCGAAATCTGCATCACCAGCGCCATCACGATCGTCGCGGGAGAAGCGCCGGCCGGGGCGTTCGGGCTCGACGACGTCAAGGGCGTCGGCGTGGCTTTCGCCAGGGCTCCGGGCGTCAAGTGCGCCCGCTCGTGGCGCTATACCGACGATGTCGGCACGGACCCGGCCTATCCGGACGTCTCGGCGCGCGATGCGGCCGCCCTGCACGAGCTTCAGACGCTTGGCCGCATCTGAGTCCAATTTGAGCGGAGTACCCCGCGCTTGGCGGGGTACTCAATGAGGTCTTAACGTTTCTGGTATATGTTTGGTGGCCAGTGGGAACCTTTGCGGCGTGTCGGGCAATATGACGGCCGCGTTGCGGGCGCGCGCGGCTTGCGTTAAAAGCCTGCCGCAACCAAGTGTCATGTTGTTGCCGGATTCGCGGCCCAAACGACGCTGATAGCTGATCCGCCGGAGTGGGGCGGCAATTCGAAAGGGGATCACCCGTGAAGAATGAAGGCGTTCCGAACGCATTGGCGCGATTGTTCGCGACAGGCGCGGCGCTCACCCTTGTCGCCGGTGGGCTGACGGCCTGCGTCGGCGCGCCGACCTATGGCACGGGGAAACGGGCGGACGTGCAGCTGATCGAGGATGTCACCGGCATCATTTCGCTCGGGCCCGACGAGAAGCAGGAGATCGCCTACAATCCGCGGCCGCCATTGGTCACGCCGGCAGACAAGAAGACGCTGCCGCAGCCGCAGGCCGATATCCGCACGGCATCGAATGGCGCCTGGCCGGAATCGCCGGAGGAGAGGCGGGCGCGCGTTCGCGCCTACGCCGACGCAAACTCCGACAATCTGGATTACAAGCCGATCGTCACCGGAGGCGGCACGGCGGCGACGTCCCGCAACCGGAACGCCGGTCGGCGCGAGGATGTCGCCTACATGGCGCCCAGCGGTCTGGGTGCGGGCGAAAGCGCCCAGCGGGCCGAATTCGAGAAAAGGCTTCGTGAGGGCAAGCAGGGTTCGCCGACCCAGCGCCGCTTCCTGAGCGAGCCGCCAGTCGATTATCGCGTTCCTGCTTCGTCGGCGCCTTCCGGCGAACTCGGCGAGGACGAATGGCGCAAGGAGCAGGACCGCAAGGCTGCCGCGCGCAAGCAGAGCGGCAAGTCGAGCTGGCGCGATTGGGTGCCGGGCCTCTAACGGGTCGGGCCGACGCGTTCAGCTGCGTTTCGAACGAAAGAAGTCCTTGAGAATTTCTGCCGCTTCGGTCTCTGCGAAGCCCGAATAGATGTCGGGCGTGTGATGGCAGGTCGGTGAGGAAAAGAAGCGCGGGCCGTTGACGACGGCGCCGCCTTTTTCGTCGGAGGCGGCGAAGTATAGCCGGCGGATACGGGCAAAAGAGATCGCGGCGGCACACATCGCGCACGGTTCAAGCGACACGTAGAGATCGGCCTCGCCGATGCGCTCGGAGCCGAGCCTTTGGCAGGCCTCGCGGATGGCGAGGATCTCGGCATGGGCTGTGGGATCGTTCAATTCGCGCGTACGGTTGCCGGCGCGCGTTAGAATGCGGTTGTCGAGTACGACGACCGCGCCTACAGGCACTTCGCCGCGCTGCGAAGCAGACCTCGCCTCGTCGAGTGCGACAGACATGAAATCGGGCCGTCTGGTTCGGTTCATTTCGTTTACAATTTCCTCGCGCAGGTCGGGGGATGCTGATAGTTACCCGCCGTGAAAGGCAAAGGCCAGATGAACGACAAACCACGAAAACCACATCGCGACGGCAAGCCCCAGGGCAAGGGCGGGGAACGCCCCCACGGCTTCGGCAAGCCGGCGCAGTCGCGCGGCTTCAGCAAGCGCAAGTTCGAGGCAGGCAGCGAAGGCGAGCGCCAGGCGAAGCCGAAATGGGCCGGCCGCCCACGCGCCGGCGAAGGCTCGGACGGACAGCGGGCCGGTGAACGCAAGGATTATGCGAAGCCGCAGCGCGCCAGGGCATCCGGTGATGAGCGCGGCGAGACCCGTTCGCGCAAGCCGTATCGGGCCGAGGGCGGCGATCGCAGGGCCGAGGGCGGCGACAAGCGGCCCGAACGCAGGTTCGCCGACAGACCCGGAAAGGACGGCGAGCGCCGCGGCAAGCCCGACGATCGACCGAGAAGACCGTTTACCGACCGTTCCGGCGACGAGCGCGGCGAGAGCCGTTCGCGCAAGCCGTATCGGGCCGAGGGCGATGATCGCCGGGCCGAGGGCGGTGACAAGCGGCCCGAACGCAGGTTTGCCGACAGACCCGGAAAGGACGGCGAGCGCCGCGGCAAGCCCGACGATCGACCGAGAAGACCGTTTACCGACCGCTCCGGTGATGAGCGCGGCGAGAGCCGTTCGCGCAAGCCGTATCGGGCCGAGGGCGGCGACAAGCGGCCCGAACGCAGGTTTGCCGACAGACCCGGAAAGGACGGCGAGCGCCGCGGCAAGCCTGACGATCGACCGAAAAGGTCTTTCTCCGACCGGCCCGGCGAACGCCGGTCAGGGCGCCCCCCGCGCCAGACGGCTGACGCGGCCGCAGCGCAGAGCGAGCGTATCGCCAAGCGTCTCGCGCGTGCAGGCGTGTCGTCGCGGCGCGAGGCCGAAGCGCTGATCGAAGCCGGCCGCGTGAGCGTCAACGGTGAGGTGCTCGATACGCCCGCGCGCAATGTCGGTCCCGGCGACGTCATTCTGATCGACGGTACGCCCATTCCGGCGATCGAACGAACGCGGCTGTTCCTGTTCCACAAGCCGGCCGGTGTGGTGACGACCAATCGCGATCCGCAAGGGCGAAAGACCGTCTTCGACATCCTGCCGGCCGATCTGCCGCGTCTGATGACCGTCGGCCGCCTGGACATCAACACGGAAGGCCTGCTGCTTCTGACCAATGACGGTGGGCTGGCGCGCGTGCTCGAACTGCCGGCAACCGGATGGCTCCGGCGCTACCGGGTTCGGGTGCACGGACAGGTCGACGAGGCACGCCTGGCCTCGCTGAGGGAAGGCGTGGCGGTCGATGGCGTGTTCTACGGAGCGGTCGAGGCAACGCTCGACCGAGAGCAGGGCAGCAACGCCTGGCTGACCATCGGCCTGCGCGAAGGCAAGAACCGCGAGGTGAAGAACATCCTCGGCTCTCTGGGGCTCGACGTGACGCGCCTCATTCGCGTGTCCTATGGCCCGTTCCAGCTCGGCGAATTGGCCGAGGGCGCGGTCCAGGAACTCAAGGGGCGCACATTGCGCGACCAGCTCGGCGACACGCTGATCGAAGAGGCCGGCGCCAATTTCGATGCGCCGGTGGTCAAGCCGTTCTCCAACAAGCCGGTAGCGGGAGCAGCGGGCCGTCAGGCGTCGCGCCCGGATGCACCGGCGCGCCAGACCCGTCACGGCGAGCCCGGCGAAGGAGGGCTGATCAAGAACCGGAAACGGTTGCGCGAGAATAGACGCGACGACGCGCTCGACCGGCTTCAGACCACGAAGCCGAAATGGGGCGAGCGGCCGGAACGCAACGAGCGTGCCGAAGGGCCGGCCCGTACGCGAAACGCCAATGTCTGGATGGCGCCGGGCGCCAGGCCGCGCGGCAAGCCCAAGGACGAGCGCGACCAGGACGGCGCGAAGGGCGGTCGCGGCGGTGGCAAGCCGGGCGGCGAGGCGCCGAAGCGGCCGGGCAGGGGGCCAGGACATGCGGATCGTCGGCGGTGAGTTTCGCGGCCGGCCGCTGGCCGTGCCGCGCTCCAACGCCATCCGACCGACGACGGACCGCACCCGCGAGGCCGTGTTCAACGTGCTTGAGCACCGTTTCGAAGACCGTGTGGCCGGAGCCCGGGTGCTCGATCTGTTTGCCGGAACGGGCGCGCTTGGCCTCGAGGCGCTCTCGCGCGGGGCGGCCAGTTGCGTGTTCATCGAGGAATCGACCGAGGGACGCGGGCTCATCCGCACAAATGTCGAGGCCTTCGGGCTCCAGGGCCGAACCAAGATCTTTCGTCGCGACGCGACCCGGCTCGGCGATGCCGGTACGATCCAGCCCTTCGGACTGGTCTTTGCCGACCCTCCCTATGGCAGGGGCATGGGCGAACGCGCCCTTTCATCCGCGCGTGACGGTGGCTGGCTGCGGCCGGATGCACTGTGCGTCGTGGAGGAAGCGGCCACGGCGCCCTTTCAGCCGCCCGCGGGCTTCGAAGTCCTCGATGAGCGCAATTACGGAGACACGATCATCCGCTTCGTCGCGGTGACGTGATCGGCGGGCGGTCTGCGGCGGTGATTTTGGTCTCGCCAAGCCCGGCCGCCACGCTACACTGGACGTTGTGTATCTGAAATGCTCCGGAAAATGCGAGTTGCGCCATATCCCACCCTCAATTTCTGCTCATTGGGGAGCGGCGAGTAAGCTGAAACCAGCCAAGCAAACAGGAGCGCCAGACCCAACATGACCGTCGCCAGACCGCTACAGTCCTTCCTGGTCGCGTTCGTCTTGCTGTTTGCGGGATCGATCGTGACGCTCGCCGAGAAAACCGAGGCCGTCGGCGAAAGCAGCGACGGCGTTGCGAGCTTCGAACTCGACAATGGCCTGCAGGTGGTCGTCATACCGGACCGCCGCGCACCGGTGGTGACGCACATGCTTTGGTACAAGGTCGGCAGTGCCGACGAAGAGGCCGGCAAGTCGGGCATCGCCCATTTCTTCGAGCACCTGATGTTCAAGGGGACGACGAACCATCCGCCGGGTGAATTCGGCCGGCGCGTGGCCGAGATCGGCGGACAGGAGAACGCCTTCACCTCTTACGACCACACCGCCTATTTCCAGCAGGTGCGGCCCGAAGCGCTTGAAACGATGATGGCCTACGAGGCGGATCGGATGCGAAACCTTGTCCTGACGGATGAGGTGATCGCGGTGGAGCGCAACGTCGTTCTGGAGGAGCGCCGCCAACGGGTCGACAGTTCGCCGGGCGCGATTCTGGGCGAGGAACTGGACGCAACGCTCTATCAGAACCATCCCTACCGCATACCGGTTATCGGCTGGATGCATGAAATCGAAGCGCTGAACCGCGAGGATGCGATTGCGTTCTACGATCACTTTTATGTCCCCAACAATGCCGTGCTCGTCGTTGCCGGCGACGTGGACGCGCAAACCGTGAAGCGGCTCGCCGAAGCGACCTACGGCACCATCCCTCGCGGTCCGGACATTGCGCGCGCACGCCCGCAGGAACCGGAGCAGAACACGCGCCGGACCGTGACGCTGACAGACCCGCGCGTCAGCCGGCCCAGCCTGCGCATGGCGTGGGTCGTTCCGTCCTACGAGACGGCTGCGCCGGGCGAGGCGGAAGCGCTCGATCTTCTGTCGGAGATCCTCGGCGGCGGGCCGCGCACGCGGCTCTATGAGGATCTCGTGATCGGTCAGGGCATCGCGTCGGCGGTTGGCGCCTACTATCAGGGCGACGCGCTGGATGCGACCAGTTTCGAACTCTACGGCGCGCCACGGGGAGAGGCTGCCCTGGACCGGATCGAAGCCGCAATCATGGCGCAGATCGAGAGGATCGCGGTCGAGGGTGTTACCGAAGAGGAATTGGCCAGAGCCAAGCGGCGCTATCTGCGCGAATACATCTTCGCCCGCGACAGCCAGTCCGGCATGGCCCGCATCTACGGCACCACGCTGACGACGGGCGGCAGCATTGCGGATATCCGCGAATGGCCGGATAGGATCGAATCCGTCACCGTCGACCAGGTGCGCAAGGCTGCACAAAGGCTGGACCGGAATACTGCGGTGCTGGGTTATCTTCTGCCCGATGGAAGCCAGGGAGACGACGCGCGATGAGGCTGACCAGAAACGATTGGTGTCGCGGGATCGCGGGCCTATTCGTCATGCTCGTCATGGCCACGATGCCGGCACGTGCCGCCGTCGACATCCAGAAGGTGGTGTCGGACAAGGGGATTACCGCCTGGCTGGTCGAAGACTACACCGTTCCGCTCATCGCGGTGCGGTTCGCGTTTCGTGGTGGCAGCACGCAGGACCCCGCCGGCAAGGAAGGGCTGGCCAATCTGATGACCGGCCTCTTCGATGAGGGCGCGGGTCCCTATGATCGCGAGCAGTTCCAGGACCGGCTCGACGAGGCCGGTGCGGAGATGAGTTTTCGCGCCGGCTATGACGTGATCACCGGCTCGATGCGCATGCTGGCCGAGACGAGCGACACCGCGTTCGAAGTGCTGCGGCTGGCGGTCAACGAACCGCATTTCGACGCCGGGCCGGTGGCGCGCATCAAGGCGCAGATCGCGTCTTCGATCGACGCGCGATCGCGCGATCCGCAGACCGAGGCCGAGTTGATGTGGGCGTCCGCCGTCTATGGCGATCATCCCTATGCCCGCCGCGACGAGGGCACGAAGGAGACGCTCTCCGCCATCACGGGCGAGGATCTCGTCGATGCGCACGGTCGCCTGTTTGCCCGCGACAATCTCGTCATCGGCGTCGTCGGGGCCATAGACGCAGCGACATTAAAGCGCGAACTGGACCGGGTGTTCGGCGACCTGCCGGCCCATGCCGAGCTTGCCCCGGTCGGGCCGGCCGACGCGCAGCTGGATCAGACGCTGGAGGTCGAGCGTGTCCTGCCGCAGGCCACCATCCGGCTTGCCTATCCGGGAGTGGAGCGTTCGGACCCGGCATTCTTCGCGGCCTATCTGATGAACCATATCCTGGGTGGCGGTACCTTCTCGTCGCGCCTCTTCAGCGAGGTGCGGGAGAAACGCGGGCTGTCCTACGGGATCGATTCGATGATCGTCGACCGCGACCATTCCTCGCTTCTCGTCATCGAGACGTCGACACGATCCGACCGGGCCGGGGAAACGCTGGAGGTGATCCAGGATCAGGTGCGGCGCATGGCGGATGAAGGACCGACCGAGGAGGAATTGCGCCAGGCGAAGGACTTCGTGATCGGATCCTATGCAATCAACAATCTCGATTCCTCCGGCGCGATCGCGCGGACGCTCGTGCAGTTGCAGATGGACGATCTGGGCATCGATTACATTGCGCGACGCGAGGCGCTGATCGAGGCGGTAACGCTCGAGGAGGTGCGCGATCAGGCGCGCCGGTTGCTTCGATCGAATCCGGCAGTAATGATCGTCGGGGCCGGCAAGACGGAATGAACGGCAAGGGCGGTTCACGATGGAACATGCGATGATCGACAAGTCCCGTTCCGGTTCACCGACATTCGCCGTCGCCTTCGGTGGCGGAGGCGCGCGGGGCCTCGCGCATATCCATGCCATCGAAGCGATGAACGAACTGGGCATAGAGCCGGTGATGATCGCCGGTTCCTCGATCGGCGCAATCATGGGCGCCGCCATGTCTTCCGGGATTTCTGGCAAGGAGATCAACGAGTATGCCCATTCCATCCTGAGCCGGCGCGCGGAAGTGGCGTCGCGCATGTGGCGGGCACGCCCCGGGACCTTTGCCGAATTCGTCTCGGGTGGGCTTCGCCTTGGCCAGTTCAACATCGAGCGCCTGCTCGAAGTGTTCCTTCCCGAACGAATTCCAGATCGCTTCGAGAACCTCAACATTCCGCTCAAGGTGACGGCGACCGATTACTTTCGTCACGAACTGGCCGTTTTCGAAAGCGGTGAACTGAGGTCGGCCATAGCGGCGTCGGCGGCCATCCCGGCCGTATTCCGTCCTGTACGGCGCGACGGCCGGATATTCATTGATGGCGGGATCTACAGCCCCGTTCCCTTTGAACTGCTCGAGGGAACGGCCGATGTCGTGATCGCGATCGACGTGGTCGGCGCTCCCACACCGGGCGGAAAGCAGATGCCGTCGACGATCGAGCTGATGTTCGGAGCAACCCAGCTGATGATGCAGTCGATCAATGCGTTGAAGCTGAAGACGCGAAGACCGGAGATCTTTCTTCGGCCACCCGTCTCACGCTTCAGGGCACTGGATTTCCTCAAGATCAATTCGGTCATGACCGAAACCGCGTCCTTGAAGGACGAGCTCAAGCGGGCAGTCGAAGACGCGGTGGCGAAGTACGAGGAGGCGGCGGAAGGGTAGCGGCACGGCTTTGGCCTTCACCCGCCTTCTATGGCTGCCAACGGCACCTCATATACCCCGGTATCGTCGATCGTCACGATCCAGGTGTCGCCGTCGAGCCGCGCGGACACATCGCGATTGGTCGCGTTGACGTAACCGGTCATGAAATTGATCGTGAATTGTTCGCCCTTTCGGCTCTGCACCACAATGGAGGCCTGCTTGTTCTCCATGCGCAGGATGCCGGCCGGACATTCGTCGAACTCGTTGTCGGTAACAGTGCGGCAGCGCAATAGCGTGGTTGCGTCGTAGTCAGCTGTCGAGAACGGAGCGGTCGGGTTGTTCGCCTCGTCCGGGTCGAGTGCGGACGTATCCCAATAGACGAAGACGCTTTCATCGGGGAAGCGGAAGATCAATCCCTGATCGCCAAGACCGCTTTGCCGATTGACCGTCTGGCCCTCTTGATCGAGAAAATTGCCCGGAGCATCACCGATGGGCGAAAGCTCGTGGGTAATGCCATCCTGCCGCGTGATGGTGATGGCGCCCTGGCGCTGGCCGAAGGTGCACGGAACCATCTTGTCGACATGATCGGAGCCGGCCGGATAGATGTCGCATCGCGCCTCGGTCCAGTCGGCGGCTGCAGGATTGGCCCCGGCGGCCAACATGATTGCAGGAAGAAGCGTCCAAATCCGCATGAGACAGTGCTCCCGATCGTCGCCCGAACGCCGATCGCCAGTCTACGCCAGCGTGGCGAAATGTGAACTCGTACTCGTAACTCGTGACGCACATTCAGTTCGCTGTGGCCGCCTTGCCGGTCGAAAAGGGCGAATTCGCTGCCGGCGGTGGTCCGGGTAGCGGTGCTTGGGGCGGAGGAGCCGAGCCGATGCTACGTATGAGCCGGGTGCTGGTGACGACTGCGGCAAGTCCGAAGACGACCGCGCCCAGCCCCCAGCCGCCGATGACGCCTTGTGCGCCGTAGTAGTGGGCTCCGACCCAGACGAACGGCATGACGCCGAGCGTTGCACGTCCCCAGTTGAATGCCGTGGCATAGGTGGCGTAGCCGAGATTGTTGAAGGCCGCGTTGGCGACGAAGAGGGCGCCGTTGAACAGGAAACTGCCGGCCGCAAAGAGGCAGAAGAAGATCACCAGATCCTGAGCTTCCGCCTCCGCGGCAAACAGTGCTGCGATCTGGTGACGGAAGATCGCCAGAAGCGCCCAAGCGCCAAGCACGTAGATGACCGTGACCGTGAGAGCATCGCGCATGGTATTGACCAGACGGTCGAAGCGGCGGGCCCCGAAATTCTGTCCCAGGATCGGACCGACTGCGCCTGAGAGCGCGAAGATGAAACCGAACGCAACCGGCACGAGGCGTCCGATGATCGCCCACCCGGCCACCGCATCGTCGCCGAATGGCGCAATGGCGAAGGTGACGTAAGCATTGCCGACCGGGGTAGCGATCTGGGTAAGGACGGCGGGCGCACCTATGGCGAAGAAAGGTCTGGCGGCGGCGGCAAGGCGGGCCCTGTCGGGCAGGCGCACCAGCCGGTGGATATTGTGCGCTCCGTAGAGGCCGACGATCAGGAGTACGAAGCGTGACAGAACGGTCGCAATCGCCGCGCCGTCGAGGCCGAGACCCAGTCCGAAGATCAAGAGAGGATCGAGAATTGCCGCGGCGATGCCGCCGCTCAGGGTGACGTACATCGACCTTCTGGCGTCGCCCACGCCGCGCAGGATGCCGGTCGTCGCCATGCCAAGCGCCATGATCGGCACTGAGGGAAGCACGATGCGCAGGAAGCGAACCGCGAGGTCGAGCGTCTCGCCGCGTGCGCCGAGCGCCTCGGTCAGAGGATGGAGAAAGGGCCAGGTGGCTGCCACGAGGACGATCTGGGCGAGCCCCATGAACACCAGCGAGGCACCGCCCATCTGCGCGGCCAGTTCCCGATCGCCGCGCCCGAGCGCGCGCGAGACCAGGGCCGACGCGGCGATGGTGAAGCCGATCGAGACGGAAACCGTAAAAAAGAGAAGCGTCGAGGCAAAGCCGATCGCTGCGGCCAGTTCCTGCACCCCGAGCAGGGAGATGTAGAACAGGTTCAGCGCATCGACGATGAAGATGGCGACGAGCCCGACCGACCCCGTCGCCGTCATCACCACGACATGGCGCATGGTCGAACCTTGTATGAACTTCGCCTGCGTGGCCGAACTCTGCATTTCACCCGACAATCCGCGTGTCCTCAGCTATGCGCGCCGCGATGGAGCGCTGCCTGCAAGAGCCGTCGAGCGGGGTACGACCGGGCCGCGCCGTACTGGCAGGTGCGGCGGCCCGCCACGCGGAGCGCTTCAATGCGCAAAGACCTGTTCGAGTGTCCGAAATCCCTTGAATTCGAGCGCGTTGCCAGAAGGGTCGGATATGAAGAGCGTCGCCTGCTCACCCGGCTCGCCCCTGAAACGCACCATCGGTCGTTCCAGCCAGTCGACATCGGGGTTTGCCTCGAGCCGCTCGGCTAGCGCCTGCCATTCGTCCATCAACAGGACGACCCCGAAATGCGGGATAGGAACGAGCTTGCCATCCACGGCGCCATCACGGTCGGCCTGCACGGATTGCGGACGCAGATGGGCGGAAAGCTGGTGGCCGAAGAGCGAGAAATCGACCCAGCTCTCCGACGATCTGCCGATCTGGCAGCCGAGCACGTCGCGATAGAAGGCGCGCATTCCTCGAGGTCGCGCACCGGAAAGGCCAAATGGAAGGGTGTCACCACTGTTGCTCCAGTCCTGATGTCATTCGATTTCGGCGCTGGCCGGTGCTGCCGGCGCCGTCGCTGACCGGTCGAGCCGGCGGGACTCGCGATGGGGCTTGATCAGAGGTTCCGGCGTCGGCTGCGTCTTCATCTTGTCCGAGCCGGCATAGAAGCCTTCGACCGCCTGGATCTCAAGGCGTTCCTCGTCGCGCCGACGGACATCCTCCATGATCTCGCGCGCGGTCTCTTCGTCAAAGTCGAGTCCTTCCAGTGTCTTGCGGCCGAACATCAATCCTGATTCGAAGGTCTCGCGCAGTTCGTAATCGACACCCTTGGCGCGCAGTTCCAGGGTGTGGCCGCGGTCGTAGGAGCGCACATAGAGCCTGGCGTGCGGGTACTCGTTCTGAATCAGATCGACGACCCGGTCGGTTGTCTCCCTGTCGCGCGTGCATACGGCGACGATCTTGCTGCGCCGGATGCCTGCAGCTTCAAGGACGTCCTTGCGCAAGCCGTCGCCGAAATAGATGCGGAAACCGAACCGTTCGGCGGCTCGCACCCGGTTGGCCGAGTTGTCGATGATGGTGACGTTCGTGCCGCCCGAGAGCAGGATCTGGGCCGCGATCTGACCGAAACGGGAAAATCCGATCATCAGCACGTCGGCGCCGGCGCCGTCGAAATCCTCGTCCAGCTGCTCTTCCTCCTCGTGCTTGATGAGATAGCGTCCGAGCATGACCGAGAGCGGCGTCAGCGCCATGGAGATGGTCACGATGGCGACAAGGATCGAGGCCGTCGTCTGGGGAAAGATTGCCGCCGACGCGGCGGCGGAAAAGATGACGAAGCCGAACTCGCCGCCCTGCGGCAGAAGCAGCGCGACACGCACCGCGTCGTTGTGGGAGCGCAGGAAGAGGCGGCACAGCAGGTAGATGACAAGCGCCTTGACGACCATGACGACGAGGACGGCCACAAGAATGATGACCCAGTTTTCCAAGATGACGGTGAGCCGCAGCGACAGTCCGACGGCCATGAAGAACAGCGCCAGCAGGATGCCGCGAAAAGGTTCGATGTCGGCTTCCAGCTCATGCCTGTAGGAGGATTCGGCCAGCAGGACGCCGGCAATGAAGGCGCCCATGGCCATCGACAGACCGACTTGCTGCATCAACGTCGCCGAACCGAGCACGACAAGCAATGCGGCGGCGATCATGGCCTCCTTGGCGCCCGTGTTCGCAATGATCCTGAACAGCGGATTGAGCAGATATCGGCCAGCGACGATCAGGACACCGATCGCAAGCAATGCCATGCCCAGCTCCTGCCACGGTGGGCCTTCCATCTCGCCCGCGCTGGGAGCGAACAGCGGCACCAGCGCCAGGAGCGGAACGATGGCCAGATCCTGGAACAGGAGAATGGAGAAGGCGGTCTGACCGTATCGGCGGTTGGTGTCTCCCTGTTCGTCGAGCAGCTGCATCGCAAAGGCCGTCGACGAGAGTGCCAGGGCGAAGCCCACGATGGTCGCGGCGCCCCAATCCAGATTGGAAAAGTAGGACGCAAGGAGGGTCAGGACTGCGCCGCAGACCAGAACCTGGGCGAATCCCAGCCCGAAGATGGCATGCCTGAGCGCCCACAGACGCGACAGCTTCAGCTCCAGCCCGATGATGAAAAGCAGGAACACGATGCCCAGTTCGGCGACATGAAGAAGGTCTTCCCCACCTGAGATGAGCCGGGCCACGGGACCGATTGCCACACCTGCGGCGAGATATCCAAGCACCGTCGCAAGCCCCACGCTCTTGAAGAGCGGTGCGGCAAAGACGGCTCCTCCCAGAAGCAAGAGGGCCTCGGTGAAATAGGTCGGGGCTTCTGCAGCCATAAGGTGGTTCTCGCGGTCAGAACGGCTCGCGCCGGATGGGTTTGCGCCTCCACCCATTGCACATGACGGTTCTGCACAATAGATGAGGCCTGTCCGAACTACTGTCGCGCTGCCACTGCAACGGTGCCCGACAGCATACCCAACGGAAATATCCTATGTCTCAGCCGCTGAACACCGAAAAGCTTGCCGATACCGTTACCGCACTCGTCGAGGCGGCGCGCAAGGCGGGAGCGGACGCTGCCGACGCCGTCGTCATGCGGGGTCGGTCGACCCATGTCACGGTTCGTCTGGGCAAGGTGGAAGCGACGGAGTCCTCGGAAGGCGACAGCCTTTCGCTGCGCGTGTTCTGCGGCAAGCGAGTGGCCAGCGTTTCGGCCACCATCGGCGCCGATATGGGACAACTGGCCGAGCGGGCCGTGTCGATGGCGCGGCTGTCACCCGAGGATCCCTATCAAGGGCTTGCCGATGCCGACCGCCTCGTCAGGGAGATTGGCGATCTCGACCTCTACGACGCGACGGAGGTTCCCGCAGACCAGTTGCGCGACGATGCGCTCGCCGCCGAGGAAGCGGCCCTGGCGGTCGAAGGGGTAACGAATTCCGGAGGCAGCAGTGCGGCTGCGGGGCTCGGCGGGATCGTGCTTGCGACCTCGAACGGATTCCTCGGCTCCTACACCGCAACGCGGTTCTCGCGTTCCGTGAGCGCGGTGGCGGGCGAGGGCACGGCCATGGAGCGCGACTACGATTTTTCCTCGCGGCTGCATTTCGGTGAACTCGACAGCCCGCAGGCGATCGGCAGCAGCGCGGGTGAACGCGCGGTGCGCCGCCTCGGTGCACGCAAGGTCAAGAGCGGTCCGGTTACGGTGATCTACGACCCGCGCGCGGCGCGCGGCATTGCGGGCCATCTCGCCGGAGCAATCAATGGCGCGGCAGTGGCGCGCAAGACCAGTTTCCTGCGCGACAAGATGGGCCAGCAGATCGCCTCGGCCGGGATCACCGTCACCGACGATCCGCTGCGCATGCGCGGCCAGGCGTCGCGTCCGTTCGATGGGGAGGGGGTGGCAGCAGAGCGGCTCGTCATGGTCGACAGGGGCGTGCTCGGCCACTGGTTCCTGTCGACGTCCGCCGCGCGTGAACTGGGACTGACGACGAACGGCAGGGGTGTGCGCTCCGGTTCGTCGGTCAATCCGTCCTCGACCAACTTGGCCATCGAGCCGGGCGAAATCACGCCGGAGGATCTCGTCAGGTCGGTCGGGAACGGGTTCTACGTCACGGAACTGATTGGCCAGGGCGTCAACATGGTGACCGGCGAATACAGCCGTGGGGCTTCGGGTTTCTGGATCGAGAACGGCGAGCTCGCCTATCCGGTCTCGGAAGTCACGATCGCTTCGAACCTCAAGGACATCTTCATGCGGATGACGCCTGCCAACGATGTCGATCGCAATTTCTCGACCGCCGCACCAACCTTGCTGATCGAGGGCATGACGCTTGCCGGCGATTGACACCACCACCATCGACGCATTCCGTAGCGACCTCAACCTCATCCGCGAGGCGGCGGAGGAGGCGGGGCGGATTGCGCTGCGCTATTTCGGGAACAGCCCCGATGTGTGGCTGAAGGGCGGAAATTCGCCCGTGAGCGAGGCGGATATCGCGGTCGATCGGTTCCTGCGCGAGACATTGACGGCTGCGCGGCCGGATTATGGCTGGCTGTCGGAGGAAACGGCGGATTCGCCCGAGCGGCTTTCGGCGCGGCGCCTCTTCGTGGTCGATCCCATCGACGGAACGCGCGCGTACATCGCCGGGCAGGATTGCTGGTGCGTCTCGATCGCCGTCGTCGAGGTCGGTCAGGCGATGGCCGGCGTGCTCGAATGCCCGGCCAGGCAGGAGCATTATCACGCAATGGCGGGCGGTGGCGCATTTCTCGGCGACCGCAGGGTAGCGGTGCGCCATCCCGAAGCGCCCATCCTTGTCGGCGGTCCGAAGGCTATGGTCGAGGCCGTTCCGGATGATCTGCGCAAGACCTTGCGGGCGACGCCTTATGTTCCGTCGCTTGCCTATCGCATCGCCATGATCGCCAACGGAGAGATCGACGCCACTTTCGTCAAGCCGAACGCCCATGACTGGGATCTGGCCGCCGCCGATCTCATCTTGCGGGAGGCCGGCGGGCGCATTCTCAATGCGAGCCTCGTACAGCCGTCCTACGGCGGAAGCGACGTTCGACATGGGGCGCTGGTGGCCGGCAGCGGGGTGATGCTGCAGGAACTGGCGCAGACGCTTGCCACATAAGGGCTTGCGCCGGTTTGCAAATCACTCGTAATGCACTAATCAGAAAATCGTATTCCAAGAAAAATCGTGCGAGGCCGAAAATGGGCGAAGGGACTGCCGGCAAACAGCTTTTGCACCTTGTCTTTGGCGGCGAACTGACGTCGCTCGAAGGGGTCGAGTTCCGCGACCTGCAACAACTCGACATCGTGGGCATCTTTCCGGACTACAAGTCGGCCGAACAGGCGTGGAAGGCCAAGGCCCAGGAGACCGTCGACAACGCGCATATGCGCTATTTCATCGTTCATCTGCACCGCCTTCTCGACCCCGAAGCCAACGTCACGCATGAAGGCTGAGCCGTTGGGCGAGTTGATGAACGATCGACGGACAACCGCGCTTCCGGTTGTCCCGACGCGCGGCCGCTCCGCGGGCAAGGTTGCACCGATGAAGGCATTCTGGCGCCGCATACGACGTCCAATTGCCGAATCGCGGTTCGTCAAGGCCGCATTGGTGCGCCTTCTGTCGGGTGCGCTCAGGTTTGTCTATCGAACCAACCGAATTGCCGCCGGTTCGGACAATCCGCGCACCATCGCGGAACTGGCGCCGCCGTCGATCGTGGCCATGTGGCACGGCCAGCACCTCCTGATGCCATGCGCCATGCCGCGCGACTTGAAGCTGGCGGCGATGTTTTCGCGCAGCCGCGATGCCGAGCTCAACGCGGCGGTGGCGGAACGCTTCGGAATTACGCCGGTGCGCGGTTCGGGCGGGCGCGAGAGTGGCCGCTCATTGGAGAAAGGCGGTGCGCGAGCACTCATTGCCCTGAAAAAGGCGCTTGGCCGTGGAACCACGGTGGCCATGATCGCTGACATACCGCATGGCAAGCCCCGCGAAGCCGGACTGGGGATCGTGACGCTGGCGCGTATCTCGGGCCGTCCGATCGTTCCCGTCGCATGCGCGACCAGCCGCCGCAAGGTGCTCGAAAAGAGCTGGGACAAGACCACGATCAATCTGCCATTCGGCCGCCGGTCGCTGGTCGCCGGAGAGCCGATCTATGTCGACGCCGACGCCGACGAGGCGGAAATGGAACGCAAGCGCCGGGAGGTGACGGCAAGTCTGAATGCCGCGACGGTGCGCGCCTATCGACTGGTTGACGGCCAGCCATGAGCGAGCGATGGGCCCGGGCGGCGTTGACAACCTACCGCTGGGCAGGCGCCGGTGCCTATCCGCTGATCGGCGGCTATCTTGCCTGGCGCGCATCGCGCGGCAAGGAGGACCGGAGCCGCAAACGGGAACGCTATGGCCTTTCCAGACTGCCTCGGCCGGCCGGACCGCTCGTCTGGGTGCACGCTGCCAGCGTAGGCGAAACGCTTGCGGTGGCGCCGCTCGTCGAACGCATCGCCGGTTTTGGCATTCATGTCGTCCTGACCACCGGGACGGTCACCTCCGCCAAGCTGGTCGAAAGCCGTTTCGGCGAACGCATCATCCACCAGTATGTGCCGCTCGATCTCAAGCCGGCGGTGAGCCGTTTTCTCGATCACTGGAAGCCGGACCTGGCGATCATCGCGGAATCCGAGCTGTGGCCGATGACCATCCTCGAACTCGGTGCAAGGCGCGTGCCGCAGGTTCTGGTCAATGGACGCCTGTCGGACCGTTCCTTCGCCTCCTGGAGCAAGCGCCCCTATCTGGCCGAAGCGCTTCTGGAAAATCTGTCGCTGGTGCTGGCGCAATCCGAACTCGACGGCGAGCGCTACCGTGCGCTTGGCGCGCGCCCCGTCATCGTGTCGGGCAATCTGAAGGTCGACACCGATCCGCCGCCTGTCGACCGGGCCGAACTGGAGCGGCTCAAGGCGGAGATCGGCGGGCGCAAGACCTGGGCGGCCGTGTCGACGCATGACGGCGAAGAGATGATCGCCGCGCACGTGCACAGGCTGCTGCGCTCGCGTCACCCCGACGTTCTGACCATCGTCGTGCCCCGGCACCCCGATCGCGCCGATGAGATCGAGGGAGCCATGATGGAGAAGGGGCTCAGGGTTTCCAGACGCAGTCGCGGCGATGCGATCGCGGTCAACACCGATATCCTGCTTGGCGACACCATCGGCGAGATGGGGCTTTATCTCAGGCTGACCGAGATCGCTTTTGTCGGGCGATCGCTGACGGCGTCGGGAGGGCAGAATCCTCTGGAGCCGGCGATGCTGGGTACGGCGGTGCTATCCGGTCGCAAGGTGCAGAACTTCCGGGAGTCCTACCGCCAGCTCGTGACGAAAGGCGGGGCGCGGCTGGTGCAGGACCAGGATATGCTGGCGGGCGCAGTCAATTTCCTGCTGAAGAACGATGACAAGCGCCATCAGATGATGGAAGCCGGCGCCCGGGTGGTCGAAGATATGCGCGGCGCCCTTGCCTGTACGCTGAAGGCGCTCGAGCCCTACATCCAGCCGCTGATCGTCAAGGCCCGCCTCGAGGACGGCGGCAAGCGCAACGGGTGGGCATGACGAGCGAGGCGCCCCCCTTCTGGTGGACGCGTGCAGACTGGCGTGCCTGGGCGCTGTGGCCGGCCTCGCTGATCTATGGGGCGGTGGCGGGACACCGGATGGCGACGGCGAAACGCGAGCCGATGCCGGTCCCGGTCCTGTGCGTGGGCAACCTGACCGTCGGCGGCGCCGGAAAGACACCGACGGTGATCGCATTGTGCCGGGCGGCGGTGCGGCGCGGGCTGAAACCGGGCGTCCTGTCGCGTGGCCACGGCGGATCGATCCACCATGCCCATCTCGTCAACCTGTCGGTGGACAGTGCCCGGCAGGTCGGCGACGAGCCCCTGTTGCTGGCCCGCCACGCGCCCGTGGCCGTGACGCCGGATCGTGCGGCGGGGGCACGGCTCCTGATCGAGGAGGGCTGCGATTTCCTGATCATGGATGACGGGTTCCAGAGCGCGCGCATCCATTACGATCTTGCCCTCATCGTCATCGACGCCCGTCGCGGGACCGGCAACGGGCATATCATCCCGGCAGGCCCGGTGCGGGCGCCGATGGTGCAGCAGATGCGCTTTGCCGATGCGGTTCTGGCGATCGGCGAGGGCGGCGCGGCCGGCAAGGTGATCCGCGCTGCGGCAAGGGCGGGCAAGCCGGTCTACACCGCCGTCATGCGCACCGAGAATGCGCAGGAGATCGCTGGACGCAGCTTTCTTGCCTTTGCCGGCATCGGCGACCCGGCAAAATTCTTCGACAGCGCCCGGCTGGCCGGAGCGGATTTGGTCGCCACGCGCGCCTTCGGCGATCACCATCTCTATTCGGAGGACGACATCGGCGAACTGGCGGAAGCGGCGGAGCGGGCAGGGGCGGACCTGCTCACGACAGAGAAGGATGCGGTCAGGCTGGCGTCCGGTCCAGTCGGCCTGCGCACCTTTGCCGCGACCGTTTCAGTGTTGAAGATTTCCGTCGAATTCGAGCGGGACGACATTCCCGATGCGATCATCTCGGCCGCGCAGGGCGCATTCAAGAAGAGGCGCTACGGCGTTTCGCACGCCAAGGGCGAGTGATCAGCCGCGCTTGCGCAGGTCGGGATTGCATTCGATCTCGCGGTTGAGCGAAACCTCGGCGCTGACATAGGGCTCCTGACGCGAGACGCTCCAGTATTTCAACTCGTCGAGAGGAATCGCCTCACCGGTCACGGCGCAACGCACGAAGGATCCCGGGCTGGCGACCTGGAAGTCTCCGTCGAGATAGCGAAGGCGCGCCTCGCGCGCGCCGGGTCCTTCAAAACGGTTCATCATTCAATCGCTCCGCTTCGCCAGAGCATGTCCGCTCGATCGGAATTGTTTGAGCGACAGGCCCATGCTCCGCCATATTGATCTGGCGCGCCCATTCCTGCTCCAAACCCATCGTTTGAAGCGAATGCGCGTTAAGCGCCACAAAATGCCCACAAGGTCAAGCGTGCATCTCGACTGAGCCTTATCGCCGGCCGAACAGGCGTTCGATATCGGCAAGCTTGAGCTCTATATAGGTCGGCCGGCCGTGATTGCATGTGCCGGAGCCGGGGGTGGCCTCCATCTGACGAAGCAGCGCGTTCATTTCCTCTGCGCGCAGCCGGCGGCCCGAGCGCACAGAGCCATGGCACGCCATGGTCGCGGCGATGTGGTCGATGCGCTGCTTCAAGGTGTCGGCGCTGTCCGTGTCGGCGATCTCGTCGGCGAGATCGCGAACCAGGCTTTGAACGTCTGTTTCCCCCAATATTGCAGGCGTCTCGCGCACGGCGACGGCACCCGGCCCGAAGCGCTCCAGGCCAAGCCCGAAGCGTCGCAGCGTTTCGGCATGGACGGCCAGCCGTTCGGCATCCTCTCCGGGCAGGTCGACGATCTCCGGCAAGAGCAGCATCTGGGCAGGCAGGGGGCGCGAATGCAGCGCCTGCTTCAACGCCTCATAGACGAGCCGCTCGTGCGCGGCGTGCTGGTCCACGATGATCAGCGAATCGGCCGTCTGGGCGACGATATAGTTTTCGTGCACCTGGGCGCGCGCTGCGCCGAGCGGGGCGCCGACAAGCTCGGCCGGCGCTTCCTCGTGGCCCACGCGCGCGTCTGCCGTCGGAGCCGCGACGTGGTCGAACGCTGCCTGGCGTTGCTCGCCAAAGCCGGTCAGCGGCCGGAACGGCGAGGCGTCGGGAGAGGCGTATGAGGGCACGCCGGCACGTTCGGGGGGGTAAAAGGACCCGGTATTTCCGGCCGTCGCGGGCGCGCTGGCCGGACGGAAGGCCGACAGCATACCCGCCGCGCCATCGGTCGAGGAGCGGATGCCTGCCATGTGCAACGCCTGCCGGATGGCACCGATGATGAGCCCCCGCACTAGTCCCGGATCGCGAAAGCGGACATCGGCCTTGGCCGGATGCACGTTGACGTCGACCAGCGCCGGATCGAGCGTGAGAAACAGCGCGGCAACGGGGAAGCGGTCGCGCGGCAGGACATCGGCATAGGCGGCGCGCAAGGCGGCCGAAATCTGTTTGTCGCGCACCGGGCGTCCGTTGACGAAGGCATATTGCTGCAGGGAGTTGGCGCGGGTGTAGGAGGGCACCGAGATCTGACCGGAAAGCCGCACGCCCTCGCGTTCGGCTTCGATGGCGATGGCGTTCTTTGGAAACTCGTCGCCGAGCACCCGAGCCAGACGGTTGAGCGTGGCGTCGGAACCCGTTTCGGCCGGCAGGTCGAGCCTCGTGCGGTCTGTGCCCGACAGCGTGAAGCGCACCTGCGGAAAGGCGATCGCCATGCGGCGCACGACATCGGTTATGGCGCTCGTCTCGGCGCGTTCGCCCTTCATGAACTTGAGCCTGGCCGGCGTGGCGAAGAAGAGATCGCGCACCTCGACCAGCGTGCCCGGATTGGCCGCTGCCGGCCGCGGACCGGACAGGCGCCCGCCCTCGACCTGTATTTCGGCGGCATGCGGGGCATCCGCCGTGCGCGAGCGGATGGTCAGCCGCGCCACCGAGCCGATCGACGGCAGCGCCTCGCCGCGAAAGCCGAGTGAGCGAATGTCGTTGATGTCGTCGGCAAGCTTGGATGTGCAGTGGCGCGAGATCGCCAGCGGCAGCTCGGCTTCCGCAATGCCTGAGCCATCGTCGATGACGCGCAGGAGATTGAGCCCGCCGCCGGCGGTTACCACCTCGATACGGCCTGCGCCGGCATCGAGCGCGTTCTCCACCAGTTCCTTGACCACGCTCGCCGGACGCTCGATGACCTCGCCGGCGGCGATCTGGTTGATCATGGTTTCGGTAAGCTGGCGGATCGGCATGCGCCGCTTATAGCTGGATTCGTTCGGCCGAGGGGAGGGGATTGCCGAGATCTGCAGGTTGAAAACGACCAAAAATCATTCAACCAGTTGGTTGACAGTGTGTTCTTGCCATCTTATATTTAACCATATGGTTGAATTGCAGACACACGAACTGAATGCCGTCTTTCATGCGCTTGGCGATGCCACGCGGCGGCGCATGATCGACGATCTTGCCGGCCGCGAACTCACGGTGAGTCAGCTTGCCGAACCCTTCGCCATCTCTCTCGCGGCGGCGTCGAAGCACATCAAGGTTCTGGAAAGCGCCGGGCTGATCCGGCGCGAGGTGCGCGGCCGGACGCATTTTTGCCGGCTGGAGCCCGGGCCGCTTGCCGGGGCACAGCAATGGCTGAGCCATTATGAACGGTTCTGGACCGGACGCCTCGATGTGCTCGAGGGTCTGCTGCGTGAAGAGGACAGGCAAGCGTCTGCCTCAGTCGAAACGCCCGATGCCAAATCCCCCACTCCAAAGGAAGGAGACGATCGATGAACGAAGTCATGTCCCTCGACGGTTATGGCGAACTGATCGAGCCCGCCACGCTGCAGATCGAGCGGGTGTTGCCCGGTCCTGTCGAGCGCGTCTGGTCCTATCTCACCGACAGCGACCTTCGCCGGCGGTGGCTGGCGGCAGGCGAGATGGAGATGGAGATCGGAGCGCCGTTCGAGCTGGTCTGGCGCAACGACGAACTCACCGACCCACCCGGTGCACGGCCGGAAGGCTTTGGCGAAGAGGAGCGGATGACGAGCCGCATCACGCAACTCGACCCGCCGCGCCGGCTGTCCTTCGCCTGGGGGGCGAATGGTGAAGTTACCTTTCTGCTCAAGCCGCACGGCGAAGACGTTCTGCTCACCGTGATCCATCGCCGTATCTCCGACCGCAGCAATCAGCTGATGATCGGGGCCGGCTGGCATATCCATCTCGATATCCTGACCGCGCGTCTGGCCGGCAAGGAGACGGAGCCCTTCTGGGATGGCTGGCTGCGCCTGAAGGACGAATACGACCGGCGCCTGCCTCGGTGATGCGGTCTGTTTGAGGCTTCGCCCGGCCGCGGGCGGAGCCCTGCCGGTAGCCGTTATTTCGTCGTCGACTGGAACTTGCCCATCAGATAGGGCCCCGAGCGCACGGGTGCATATTTCGCCGTCTCGCCCGGCTCCAGGCACTCGTCCAGGCAGACGATTTCGGCATCCCAGTTGGGTTGGTGAAAGAAGGCGAGTGACTGCCGGCGGTCCATCCCGCCGTCCTCGGGCGATGGATTGACGACGCGATGCATTGTCGAAACCCACCGGTCGTTGGTCCAGCGGGCCATCAGGTCGCCGATATTGATGACGAAGGCGCCGGATACCGGCGGAACCGGCGTCCATTCGCCGTTGGGCGCAACGATTTCCAGTCCCTTCGAGCCGGCCTGTGGCAGGAGGATGGTCAGGCTGCCGTAGTCCGTATGCGCTCCGGCGCGGATCTGTCCGGGTCTGGGCGGGACCGTCTGCTGTGGGTAGTTGAGGGCGCGCAGGGCGCTGATCGGCGCGTCGATGAACCGGTCGAAATAGTCTTGCGGCAGGTCGAGCGCGACGGCGAAGAGACGCATGATGCGCGCCGCCAGGTCCTCCATGGCGGCGTAGTAGTCGCGCCATGCGGCCTCGAAGCCATCCGGCTTCTGTGGCCAGATGGTCGGCGCATAGCAGAAGGAAAGGGCTTCCTCGTCGGTCATTCCGTCCGGCGCGTGCGCGGGGCCTCCGTTGAAGCTTTCCTTCAGGTCCGGCGGGCTGTCGGCGTCACGTGAACGTGCCAGCGCCTCCAGTTCGGGGCCGAGATAGCCATAAGGATATCCCGGGTAGGGCGCCCTGGCCTTCTGCTTCTGGTCTGCCGGCAGGTCGAAGAAGACGTGCGCCTTTGTCCAGACATTGTCGATGACCGTTTGCGGCACGCCGTGATTGGTAATGGCGAGGAAGCCGGTTGTGCGGCAGATCCGATCGACCTCGGCGCCGAGTATCGTGCGCTGCTCCGCGTCGGCAGCTTCGAATTGCCCGAGATCGAAAACAGGAAACGGTTGCGTGCTCATTGCCCCTCCGGAACGTTCTTCTGCCGTGATGTTAGGCGTTGGGCGAGGCCCGGGCCAAGCCGCTATCCATTGCGCCACGCGATAATTCCGTTCGCCCAGCGGCGAGCGGGCCACGCCGGGCCGATATTTGTGCTAGCTTCCGGAAACGATTGGCGGGAGCACGCGGGAAGGAGGCTTTGCCGGATGAACAAGCGTTTCATCGCCCATTTGGCCGGAGAACTCAAAGAGCTGAAGGCGGCAGGGCTCTACAAGTCAGAACGTGTCATCACCTCCATGCAATCCGCCGAGATCGAGGTGGCGGGCGGGGAAAGGGTGCTCAATTTCTGCGCCAACAACTATCTCGGTCTTGCCGACAGCGAGGAATTACGCAACGCGGCGAAGGCGGCGCTCGACCGCTACGGATATGGCATGGCCTCGGTACGCTTCATCTGCGGCACGCAGGAAGAACACAAGCAGCTCGAGGCGGGGCTTTCGCGGTTCCTCGGCTTCGAGGATACGATCCTCTATTCCTCCTGCTTCGACGCCAATGCGGGGCTTTTCGAAACCCTGCTCGGCGAGGAGGACGCGATCATTTCCGACGCGCTCAACCACGCCTCGATCATCGACGGGGTGAGACTGTCGAAGGCACGGCGCTATCGCTACGCCAACAACGACATGGGCGATCTGGAGCAACGACTGAAGGAGGCGGCCGACTGCCGCTTCAGGCTGATCGCCACTGACGGCGTATTCTCCATGGACGGTATCATCGCCAATCTGCAAGGCATCTGCGACCTGGCGGAAAGGTATGATGCGATGGTGATGGTGGACGACAGCCATGCCGTCGGCTTCGTCGGTGCGCACGGTCGCGGCTCGCCGGAACATTGCGGTGTCGAGGGGCGTGTCGACATTGTCACCGGCACGCTCGGCAAGGCGCTGGGCGGCGCGTCGGGTGGCTATACGGCGGGCCGCCGCGAGGTGGTCGACTGGTTGCGCCAGCGCTCGCGGCCCTATCTGTTTTCCAACACGCTGATGCCGGCGATCGCGGCGGCCTCTTTGAAGGTGCTCGAATTGATCGAGGACGGCGCCGAACTGCGCGAAAAGCTCTATGCCAATGCCGCACGGTTTCGCGGGAGGATGACCGCCCTCGGCTTCAGGCTTGCCGGCGCCGATCATCCGATCATCCCGGTGATGCTGGGCGACGCTGTTCTGGCGCAGGCCATGGCGCAGAAGATGCTCGAGCGTGGCGTCTATGTCATCGGCTTTTCCTTCCCCGTCGTGCCCAAAGGTCAGGCCCGCATCCGTACGCAGATGTCGGCAGCGCATTCCTTCGATGACATCGACCGGGCGGTGGAGGCCTTCGCCGAAGTCGGGCGCGAACTGGGAGTGATTGCGTGATGGGGACCGTGAAGAAGCGCGAACCTCTCAGGTTCGGCGCAGGGGAGGGTTGACCATGTCCAACATGATGCGCGCACTCGTCAAAGCCCGACCCGAACCCGGCATCTGGATGGAGAATGTGCCGATCCCCGAGATCGGCCCCAACGACGTCTTGATCAAGGTAAAGAAGACGGCGATCTGCGGGACCGACGTCCACATCTACAATTGGGACGAGTGGGCTCGAAAGACCGTGCCCGTGCCGATGGTCACGGGACACGAATTCGTCGGCACGGTGGCCGATTTCGGTTCGGCCGTGACGGAATACATGGTCGGCCAGCGCGTCTCGGGCGAAGGCCACATCGTGTGCGGTCATTGCCGCAATTGCCGTGCCGGCAGGGGCCATCTGTGCCGCAACACGCTTGGTGTGGGCGTCAATCGGCCCGGCGCTTTCGCCGAATACCTGGCGATACCGCAGCACAATGTGGTGGCGATCCCCGACGACGTGCCCGACGAGATCGCCGCCATCTTCGACCCGCTCGGCAATGCGGTCCACACCGCGCTGTCCTTCGACCTCGTCGGCGAGGACGTTCTGGTTACGGGCGCGGGGCCCATCGGCATCATGGGCGCGCTCGTGGCGCAATGCGTCGGCGCGCGCAAGGTCGTCATTACCGACATCAATCCGGTGCGGCTCGACCTTGCCCGCAAGATGGGCGTCCATCACGTGGTCGATGCGTCGAGGGAGGCGCTGGCCGACGTCATGCGCGAGGAGGGCATGACGGAAGGCTTCGATGTCGGCCTGGAAATGTCCGGCTCTGCCTCGGCCTTCCGCGACATGATCGACACGATGAACAACGGCGGCAAGATCGCCATTCTCGGCATCGCGCCGACCGGATTCGAGATCGACTGGAACAAGGTCATCTTCAAGATGCTGCACCTGAAGGGCATCTATGGGCGCGAGATGTTCGAGACCTGGTACAAGATGATCGCGCTGGTCCAGGGGCCGCTCGACGTCAGCGGGCTGATCACCCACCGTCTTGGCGTCGATGACTACATTGAGGGCTTCGAGGCAATGAAGAGCGGCAATTCGGGAAAGGTCGTGCTGGACTGGTGAGGTGGCCGGTGATTTCGCCGCGCGCCCTATCCACCAAGAGCCGATTTTTCAAGCGCTGCCAATCCCGCCAGCACCGACTGGCGGTCGCTGTCCTTCATGCCCTGGAGGATGCGTGTTTCGAACTGCCTGGCAAGCGGCACCAGTTCGCGATAGGCCGCGGAGCCGGATTTCGTCAGGCGCAGGTTCTCGATGCGGCGGTCCGTTTCGCTGGTCTCGCGGATCAGCCATTTGCGCCGTTCCAGCGCCGTCACGGCGCGGCTGACCTTGGTCTTGTGCATAGAGGAATGTGCGCCAATGTCGGTGGCCGTCATCGTTCCGTACTGGCCGAGCGTGGCAAGCAGACGCCATTCGGGCCGTGTCAGGCCGAAGCGGTCCTTGTAGATGCGGGCGAACTCCCGGCTGACGGCGTCGGCCAGTCTGTTCAGCCGGTAGGGGATGAAGTTCTCCAGTTCCAGGCTCTCGGCCTCGACTGCCATGCCTTCCTCGTCGCCACTCATGCAATCGCCCATTGATAGTTGCAATCTCGATGGTTACGAGTGCAACAAAATCGCCGGAGCGTCAAACGTCGCTGCGTTCTTTTGCAGACTGCAGACTGCTCGAAACGTGATAGAGCATCATGGCAGGGCATCGTGGTGTCGCGCGGCGCGCCGGCATGCGACAGGGAGTGAATGTGGCCGACAGACTTGTCATTCTCGGCTCGAAGGGCGGTCCGGCGATCCGGCCGGGAGGACCGTCTCCGACTTCCTCGCTGATCGAGGCGGCGGGCGGCCGCATCGTGGTCGATTGCGGGCTCGGGGTGACGCGCGGCCTGGTCGATGCGGGCGTGCACCTCAAGGACATCGATCTCGTCTTCATCACGCATCTCCATTCCGACCATGTGCTCGAACTGGGACCGCTGCTGCATACGGCCTGGACAGCCGGTCTGAACGCGCCGGTCCGCGTCTTCGGCCCGGCGGGCACCGGGCACTATTGGAACCGCTTCCTGCAGTCGATGGAGTTCGATATCGATATCCGCATCGACGACGAGGGACGCCCGGACCTGCGCGAACTCGTCAGCGTAGAGGAGTTCGGTGAGGGGGAAGTCCTGGAGCGGGACGGGCTCACGGTGTCAGCGCTGCGCGTCGACCACCCTCCCGTGACAGAGTGCTATGCGCTGCGTTTCGACATTGGCGGACGCAGCATCGTGATCTCGGCGGATACCGCACCATTCCCGCCGCTCTGCGCTTTTGCGCAAGGCGCCGACATTCTCGTCCACGAGGCCATGCTTGCCGAAGGCGTCGACCGTTTGGTGAGCCGCACGGCCAATGGTGCCAGGCTCAAGGAACATCTGCTGGCCAGCCACAGCATGGCGGCCGAAGTGGGACGCATCGCCAAGGACGCCGACGTCGGGCATCTGGTGCTCAACCATCTCATTCCTGCGGACGATCCCGAGATCGGCAAGGACGATTGGGTCAAGGCGGTCCGGCCGACCTGGGACGGCCCGCTGACGGTCGGTCACGACGGGCTTGTCGTGCCGTTGGACGAACAAGAAAAGAAGGAGCGACGGATTTGAAACTGGCGACATTGAGGAACGGCAAGCGCGACGGCCAGCTCGTGCTGGTTTCGAGGGACCTGACACGCTGCACGGATGCGTCTTTCCTGGCGCCGACATTGCAGGCCGCGCTCGACGACTGGGCGCGGATCGCGCCGCATCTGGAAGCCCTGGCCGAGAGCCTGGAGCACGGTTCGGTGCCTTCACAGCGTTTTCACGAGCATGACGCGCTCTCGCCGCTGCCACGGGCCTACCAGTGGGCGGACGGATCGGCCTACGTCAATCATGTCGAGCTGGTCCGCAAGGCGCGCAACGCACAGATGCCGGAGAGCTTCTGGACCGATCCGCTGATGTATCAGGGCGGTTCGGACGCCTTTCTTGCTCCGCGCGACCCGATCGTCATGACCGACGAGGCCTTCGGCATCGACATGGAAGGCGAGATCGCCGTCGTCGTCGACGACGTTCCGATGGGCGCCAGCGTCGACGAGGCAAAGGCGGCCATCCGGCTTGTCATGCTGGTCAATGACGTGTCGCTGCGCGGTCTGATCCCGGCGGAGCTTTCCAAGGGGTTCGGCTTCTTCCAGTCGAAGCCGTCCTCCGCCTTCTCGCCGGTGGCCGTCACGCCAGAAGAGCTCGGCGATGCCTGGGACAGCGGCAAGGTTCATCTTCCGCTGATGGTCGATCTGAACGGCCAGCCTTTCGGCCGCGCCAACGCCGGTATCGACATGACATTCGACTTTCCGACGCTCGTTGCGCATGCGGCGAAGACCCGGCCGCTATCGGCCGGCTCGATCATTGGCTCCGGTACGGTCTCCAACAAGCTTGACGGCGGCCCCGGCAAACCCGTGGCGGAAGGCGGGGCGGGCTACTCCTGCATCGCCGAAATCCGCATGATCGAGACGATCAATGACGGCGCGCCCAAGACGCCCTTCATGCGCTTCGGCGACACGGTCAGAATCGAGATGAAGGACGAAGCCGGCCATTCGATCTTCGGCGCCATCGAGCAGACGGTGCAGAAATACGAGCGATGATTGGGCGGACTGCCGGCCCGCAGGGCGGGGCGGCAGTCTTCGCGCGTCAACTCAGTTGTCGTCTCGCACGGCAATGGCTTCCACTTCGATGAGCCAGTTGGGATGGGCCAGTCCGGCCACCTGGAACACGGAGCGCGCCGGCAGGTTCGGCTGTTGCGCCGTCCCGAAGAATTCGGTGTAACCCTTCATGAAACCCGCAAAATCCATTGGCGCGCCTGCCGGCCCCACCAGATAGACCTGCAGCTTCACGACGTCGCCCATGTCGAGGCCGATGTCCTGCAACGTCTTTTCGATGTTGCGGAAGACAGAACGTGTCTGCTCGGTCATGCCGCCATAGGCATCGATCGAGGAGGGATCGGCGGTCTCGTCGATAACGGAAGGCACCGCGCCGCTCAGATAGACCGTCGCGGCGTCGTCCGGCACCTCGACGGCGCGGGCGATGGGAAAATCCGAGTTCGGGATCTTGTGGCGGATGACCTCATCGGCCTGCGCGGTGCCCGTCGCGAGGAAAGCGGCGGTCAGAAGGCTTGCGAAGCGGATCATGGAAATCTCCTTTGTGATGCATGGGCGGACCCGTGCCGCGCTGGCGCGGGACGATATGCAGGTGGCGTTTCAGGGTCGGGATGCGGCGACCTGTTCGGCGGTCACGCGGCCGCCATAGTCATTGCCGAAATGGGTCTGGATGTAGGAAACCACGTCGGCAATCTGCTGGTCGTCAAGAATGCCTCCAAGGGGCGGCATCGCCTTCTGGCCGTTGATGATCACATAGATCGGGTATTCCGGATATTCGATGTTGGGGTTGTCGGCGAGCGCCGGGTACATGCCGGCGCCAACCGCCCCCTTGCCCTCGGGCATGTGGCAGCCCCGGCAGATTGCATTGTAGACCTGTTCCCCTCCCGTGACGGGAATTCTGGTGGGGTCGCTCAGGAGTGCCCCGTCCTGGGCAAGGGCGGGTAGGGCGGCCAGCACGGCGGCGGCACATAGGAAGGCGATTTGCGGTTTCATCGGTTCGCTCCTTTCCTTGCGGCATTCAGCCGTTGATGACGCGCTCGTGCAGGCGAGAAGTCGCACTGAGGCCGGACAGGATCGCTCCCTCCTGCCAGGCCGGCAGGTAGGAAATGTGCTCGCCAGCCATGAGAATGCGCCCGTCGAACTTCGTCGCCTTCTCGTAATCGGCGGCCTTGTCCTTCCAAATGCCGTAACAGCCGAGCACCCAGGGCACACGATGCCAGACCACGCTGGCGCCGGTGGAGAATTCCTCCTTGTACTGCGGGTGGATCATCGCGCCGTATTCGAGCGCGCGTTCGATGCGTTCTTGCGGCGTCATCGCGTTGAACTGATAGGCGTTGGCGCCCCAGACATATCCGGCCAAAAGCACGCCCTTTCCCGACGAGAAGTAGCCGGTCGAGGGATAGCTGATGAGCTCTATCGGCAGGTCGGTATAGGTGATGCCGCCATAGATGCGCTCGTCCTCCTCCCAGAAGCGCCGGTTGAACTCGAGCCCGAACTTGGCCGAGCCTTCGTAATACATGGTGTCGATGATGCCCTGCATCTCTGCCGAAAGGTTGTTCTCGATCTGGCCGAGGATCGAAAAGGGGATTGTGCAGATGCACCAGTCGGCTGTCGTCTGCTGCTGGCCACCTTCGCCGTTCGTGTCTTCGAAGGTTACGGTCACGCCGTTTTCGTCCTGCTGGATGGCGGTGACCTTGGCGTTGTAGCGGATCAGATCCTTGACCTCGCGTTCGAACGCCTGGGCGATCATGTCCATCCCGCCGACTGGTTGGAACATGGTCGCCTGATGTTCCACCGTCTCGGCAACGTCCAGCCACTGCCAGAGCCGCGACTGCAGGATCTGGCTTGGATCGATCGGATCGGAGGGCACAGGCGCCGCATCCGCCCCACCGCCCGGCCATTTCTCAAAGCCGCGGAATTCGCTGGTGTGCTGGCTTTTGACATAGGCGAAATTCTCGTCGAGCATGCCATAGGTGCGCAGGGACTCCAGCAGCATCTCCCTGTCTTCCTGGCTTACCATGTCGTCGAGCTTGCCCTGGTTGGTTGCCTTGGCAAGCAGTTCGGAGGTCTGTCCGCGATAGTCGGTGGCGATGTCGCGAAAGCGCTGCGGCTTGCCGCCGAACGCCTTGGTGGAATGCAGATAGGCGTTGTGGTTCTTCTGGATGAACGGCTCGAGTTGCACACCGAGCCGCTTGCAGTAGTCCAGCACCGCATGATGATGGTGCGGAATGCGCCACGGTCCCGGATTGAGATAATTGCCCTTCTCGTAGCCGATGTCCTGTTTGAAACCGCCGAGTTCTGTGTATGTGTCGCCGCCACGAAGCGTCCAGCACCGCCCGCCGGCCTTCTCGCGGTATTCCAGCACCTCCACCTCATAGCCCGCCGATCTGAGTTCCAGTGCGGAGACCATGCCTGCCAGCCCGGCGCCGAGGATCAGCACCTTTGCGCCGCCGGGATCGCCGTCGAGGGTGATCGGGCCCCGATAGGTGGATTCCTGCGCGTGGCCCAGTGTCGTCATCGCCTGATAGAGTGCCGCGCCTCCTGCCGTGGCGCCGATCATGGTCAACAGATCGCGCCGAGACATCTGCGAAAATGTCCTGTGCATGCTGTCACTCCTTTCGTCTGGATGAGGACGGAATGACACACCCACAGTGGGTGCATTTCAATGGTGCGATCGCGACAACAGGTCTGGTTCATTCCGGCGCGGAGTCGAGGCGCGGATCTATCTCTTTGTTTTTTCGGATTTGTGTACGGAGGATTGCGTTTGGAATGGATCTATTGGTCCAGAAGTCGTTCGGGCTTGATGGACGAACATAAGACAACGAAAGGCCGCCAATGACTGCCTTCCAGTAATCTCCAAGTCTCAATGACGGACGCGGCTCAGCCTGCGGCGTCGGACTTCAGGACGCCGCGGCGGATCTGGTCTTCCTCGATCGACTCGAAGAGGGCGCGGAAGTTGCCTTCGCCGAACCCTTCGTCGCCCTTGCGCTGGATGAATTCGAAGAAGATCGGCCCGATGACGGTCTTGGAGAAGATCTGCAGCAGGATCTTGGTCATGCCACCATCGACGACTCCTTCGCCGTCGATCAGGATGCCGTGCTTCTTCATCCGGTCGATCGGCTCGTCATGGCCCTTCACCCGGTCGAACGACATGTCGTAGTAGGTTTCGGGCGGGCCGGGCATGAACTTCAGTCCATTGGCGGCCAGCTTGTCGGTGGCGTCGTAGATCGCCTCCGTGCCGACAGCGATGTGCTGGATACCTTCGCCCTTGTACTTCTTCAGATATTCGACGATCTGGCTCGTCTCGTCCTTCGATTCGTTCAGCGGAATGCGGATCTTTCCACACGGACTGGTGATCGCCCGGCTGACGAGCCCGGTGATCCGGCCGTCAATGTCGAAATAGTGGATCTGCTTGAAACCGAAGAGCTCGCGGTAGAAAGCCCACCACTTGTCCATGTTGCCGCGATAGACATTGTGGGTCAGGTGGTCGAGATAGTAGAAGCCGACGCCTTCGGGCTTCGGGTCGCGCTCGCCCAGCCATTCGAAGTCCTCGTCATAGGCCGAGCCCTTCTCGCCATATTTGTCGACGAAATAGAGCAGCGAACCGCCGATGCCGACGATTGCCGGTACGTCGAGCGTCTTGTCGTCGCCCTCATAGGGTGTCGCCCCTTTGGAGACGGCATGGTCGAATGCATGCTTCGCATCGACGACGCGCCAGGCCATGGAGGGCGCGCAGGGGCCGTGCTTTTCCACGAACCCGGCGGCAAAGGAGCCGGGCTGCGCATTCAGGATGTAGTTGATATCGCCCTGGCGCCATACCGTGATGTCCTTGGTCTTGTGGCGCGCGACGGGCGAATAGCCCATGCGGGAGAACAGCTCGGAAAGCTTGGACGCATCCTCATGGGCGAATTCGACGAACTCAAACCCGTCGGTGCCTGCAGGATTGTCCTTGGTGATTTCGGCGGGTGGCGCGTCGTGCGGAAACGGACCCATGTTTTCCTCCATTGTTGCGGCTGGCGGGCAGCTGTGTTCGTGAGTGCAATTGTAGCAGGATGACGGTGCATGAGGCGTGCGATGTTGCGCCGATCTGGCTTGAAATTTGCGCATATCGTGCATCAATATGACGTTTGATGCATGAGGATAAGCAAATGGATCGATACGACCGCAAGATATTGGCATTGCTGCAGGAGGATGCACGGCTGACCAATGCCGAGCTGGGCGAGCGGGTCAATCTTTCTCCGTCGCAATGTTCGCGGCGGCGCCAGAGGCTCGAGGAGGAGGGCTATATACGCGGCTATCGCGCCATTCTCGACCGCGACAAGATGGGCTTTGCACTCGTCAACATTATCTCGGTGACGCTGGCGACCCATAACCGCGACAATGCGCGCCATTTTGCCGAGCTGCTGTCCGGCTTGCCTCAGGTGCAGGAAGCCTATGCGCTGACCGGCGAGATGGATTACGTCGTGAAGGTTGTCACGCCGGACCTGAAGTCGCTGTCGGATTTCGTCAACGGCGTCCTGCTTCCGCATGAATCGGTTCAGCATGTGAAGACGGCCATCGTGCTGGAGACGCTGAAGGAAACTCCAAGCCTGCCCGTGTGAGGGCGAAGGGCACCTCGGTGCTCGAGCGCGTCATTGCTTCGAAGATCGTCATCGACACCGAAGGCCGTCATCCCGGCCGAGCGAGTGAAACGAGTGAAAGCCGGGATGACGCGCGCGCGGAGAGAGGAGAGACGAGTGCATCCGGATTCTCCCCGCGGAGCGGAGTTGGCGATAAATACGTTACATAATATGGTGCGGCGACGTCTTTATTGTTACATAAATTCGGCTATGGTTGGCGCTCGACCGTTCGCCGTCGATGGTTGATAATCGGCGGGGATGGTGGATATCCAACGGGAGGAGTGGAATGCGACATTATTCTTTCAGATCGATGCTCATGGCCGGTGCGGTGGCATGTGCTGGTGTGCTCGCCAGCAGTGCCGCCGGTCTCGCCCAGGAGGTGACGCTGAGGCTTCACCAATTCCTGCCGCCGCAGGCCAACGTGCCGAAACTGGTCCTGGACCCCTGGGCCGACAAGGTCGAACAGGAATCAGGGGGGCGGATTAAGGTCGAGCGCTATCCGGCCATGCAACTCGGCGGAACGCCGCCACAGCTCATGGACCAGGCCATCGACGGCACGGTCGACATCGTCTGGACCGTGGTGGGGTACACGCCGGGCCGGTTTCCGCGGGCCGAAGTTTTCGAACTGCCCTTCATGATGACCAATGCCGAAGCCACATCGAGGGCTTATTGGGATCTCTTCGAGAAGGAGATGAAGGATACCGATTTCAAGGACGTCCACATTATCGGCACGTGGGTGCATGGCCCCGGCATGATCCATTCGAACCGGCCGATCACCAAGCTTGAGGACCTCAATGGATTGAAGGTCCGCGCTCCGACCCGCGTCATCACCGGGCTCTTCGGCGAGCTTGGCGCGACACCGGTCGGAATGCCCGTTCCGGCCATCACCGAGGCGCTGTCGAAGGGCGTGATCGACGCCTGCGTCATTCCGTGGGAGGTCACGCCCGCACTCAAGGTGCCGGAGCTTGTCGAAAATCACACCGAGTTCGGCGGCGACCATGCGCTATACACCACTGCCTTCGTGCTGGCGATGAACAAAGACCGCTACGAAAGCCTGCCGGATGACCTCAAGAAGGTGATCGATGACAATTCCGGGCAGGAATTCTCCGCCTTTGCGGGCAAGACCCAGGCGGGCGCCGATGTGCCGAGCCGACAGATCGCCGTCGACATGGGCAACAACATCATCACGCTGGATGAGGCCGAGGTGGAGCGCTGGAAGGAAGCTTCACAGCCGGTCTATGACACGTGGATCAAGGAGATGGAGGGCAAGGGCATCGACGGTCAGGCCCTCATCGACGAGGCGCGCCAGCTGATCGACAAGCATACGAACATGTAAGTCCCTCGCAGGCCCACATGGAGGCGGGGCGGTCCCGCCTCCATGTCCGGCGCGACCGGAGAGCATTGCGCACCGGATGATCACATGGCATCAAGTCGAACATTGATCGTCTGACTGTTATTTGCCATAACAAAATGGAAACGGGTGGCCCTTGGTGGAGTGGGGCGACCGGACGCATGTAGGTGGGAGGTGCCGCATGACCATTTCCGGGGTCATATATTGGTTGGCGCGGGTCATGGCGATTCTTGGCGGGCTGGTGCTCGCCTTCCTCATTGTCATGACAGTGGTCAGCATTACGGGCCGTTCGTTGATCTTTCTCGGGTTAGCGCCGGTGCCGGGCGATTTCGAACTGGTCGAGGTCGGCACGGCCTTTGCGGTCTTTGCCTTCCTGCCCTGGTGTCAGCTCAATCGGGGGCACGCCAATGTCGATCTGTTCACCAGTTTCCTCCCCGATTCCGTCAATCGTTGGATCGATCTCGTGGCCGAGATCCTGATGACCGTCGCTCTCGTCGTCATCGCGTGGCGGCTCTGGATCGGCATGACGGACAAGATCCGCTACGGCGAGACGACCTTCATTCTCCAGTTTCCCGTCTGGTGGGGGTTTGCGTCCGCCATGGTTGGCGCGGTCGTCTGCGTCATCGTCTCAGTCTACATGGTCGGCGTGCGCGTGCGTGAAGTGCGCACCGGCCGATCGGAATTCGCACCGACGCATGGGGGCATGCATTGACCAATTTCGAAATCGGCATCTGGTCTTTCCCGGTTCTTCTGCTTCTCATATTCCTGCGCATTCCGATCGGTCTTTCGATGCTGCTCTGCGGCGTTGTCGGCACCTGGCTTCTGACAGGTACGTGGAATCCGATTCTTGCAAAGCTGAAGGCCGAGACCTATTCGACCTTCTCCAACCATTCCCTGTCGATCATTCCGCTCTTCCTGCTGATGGGGCAGTTCGCCGGATTGGGAGGCATGTCGCAATCGCTGTTCAGGGCGGCCAACACCTGGCTCGGCCACCGCCGCGGCGGCGTGGCGATGTCGGCGATCGGTGCATGTGCCGGTTTCGGGGCCATCTGCGGCTCGTCGCTGGCGACTGCCGCGACCATGGCTCAGGTGGCGCTGCCCGAACTGCGTCGCTATGGCTATTCGGGCGGTCTGGCGACCGGAACGCTGGCGGCCGGCGGCACGCTCGGCATCCTCATACCACCGTCGGTCGTGCTGGTGATCTATGCCATTCTCGCCGAGCAGAATATCGCAAAGCTGTTTCTTTCGGCATTCGTTCCGGGCGTTCTGGCCGCTATCGGCTACATGATCGCCATCTCGATCTATGTCCGTCTCTATCCCGAATCCGCCGGCGCCAGCCCGCGCGCATCCTATGGTGAGCGTTTCCGGGCCCTGTTCGAGGTGTGGCCGGTGCTTCTCGTCTTCCTGGCCGTGGTCGGGGGCATCTATCTCGGCTGGTTCACGCCGACCGAGGGCGCGGCGATCGGCGCGGCCGGCACCGGGCTCATCGCGCTGGTCAATGGCGGTCTGACGCGCAAATCCTTCGTCGATTCGATACTCTCGACCGCCGTTGCCACGGGCATGATCTTCTTCATCGTGTTTGGCGCTTCGATCTACAACGGCTTCCTGGCGCTGTCGCAGGTGCCGCAGGAGGTTGCGGCCTACATTTCCGGCCAGGGCTACAATCCGATGATCGTCCTGATCGCCATTCTTGCGCTGTACCTGCTGCTCGGCTGCGTGATGGACTCGCTGTCGATGATCCTGTTGACCATCCCGATCTTCTTTCCGATCGTCACGGCGCTCGACTACGGGCTTCCAGCAGAGGAATTCGCGATCTGGTTCGGCATCCTCGTGCTGATCGTGGTGGAGGTCGGGTTGATCACCCCGCCTGTGGGGATGAACCTCTTCGTCATCAATTCGATGGCCAAGGACACGCCGATTGTCGCGACCTATCGCGGCGTGACGCCCTTCGTCATTTCCGACCTGACGCGGACCGCGATTCTGGTGATGTTCCCGGGCATATCGCTGTTCCTGCTGCGCCTGCTGTATTAGGCGCGTGGGTCGTCCACCTTTTCGGGGGCGGAACTCTCTCATGCATTCGTTTCAAGCATGAATGCATGAAGCGAATGCACACTCCGGCCATGTCAGGAGGATGGTGGGTCAGGCTTCGAAGCCGTCCTGCCCGTGCAGGTATGGTTCGACGATCTGGTCGATTTCGGCCGTGACGTCTGGGGGCAGGGGGCCCAGTTCAAGCGCGCCGAGATTCTCGCGAACCTGCCCCTCGGACTTGAAGCCCGGCACCGGCAGGGCATGCGGCCACTTGGCGAGAATCCAGCCCAGCGCACCTTGCGGCAAGGTCCGCCCGCCGCTGCACAGGAGATCGCGCACGGCGTCGAGACATCTCGAGAAACGGGGATCGGCTCTGCCGCCGCGGAAGAAGGTCATCCATTCGAGGCTTTCTGCGCGCAGGTCATTGGGCCCGACATTGACGCCACCGCTGTATTTGCCGCTCAGCAGCCCCATGGCAAGGGGAATGCGATTGAACGAGACGAGACCGGCGCGCGCCGCGAACGCCATCAGGGGTTCGGCATGTGTGAAGACGTTGAAGTCGTTCTCCACCGCGACAAATCCGTCCCTGTCGGCGAACGCCTGTGCGCTTTCCAGGTGATCGGTCGACCAGCCAAAGGCCGACACGATGCCTTCAGATCGCAGTTCGGCAAACGTATCGAACACGAACCCGGCATCGTTGGGATCGAAATCGTTGACGTGGAAGAGAACCAGATCGAGCCGGTCGCGTCGGAGATTGCGGCGGCTCTGCTCGACGGTCCGACGGATGATGTCCGGGCTGAGTGTCTCATCGAGCACCTGCCTTGTCTCGGCATCTACACGGTGGCCGCATTTCGTCACGATGACGATGTCTTCGCGCTCGCCGAATATCTGCCCGAGCAGACGCTCGGAATGACCGCCGCCATAGGCGGCCGCTGTGTCGAATACCCTGGCGCCCATTTCGTCTGCAGTGCGCAGGCCGGCGATGGATGCGCTGTCCGAAACCTCGCCGTAGTTCAGCGACACCTGCCCCGCGCGCATCGCGCCTCCGATCGCCCAGCAGCCAACCCCAATGCGCGGCACGTTCCTTCCGTCCCATAGATCGATGCGAGTGTTCATGGTGCCCCTCCGGTGTTCCTGTCGGCAATGTCGTGCTGGCCGTGTCCGGCGCGCATTCGCTTCACGCGCAAACGTCGGAAGCAAAGATTGGCACGCCGGATCCATCGGTCGGGGCATCATCTCGATCAAACGATACGGTTCGAGCGGGACAAGCCCCGTCGGCCAGCACGCGGAGGGTATGGGCCGGGTCTTGCCGGATGTAGCGCCAAGATCGCAAAGCCTTTTTCAATTGCGGCAAACCCGCGGGGACACCGGACTTTTCGACCCCGATTTCAGGTCAATGCGCTAGACAGGCGCTGCTTCCGGCCTGTGCAGTCCGGTGAGCCGCGCGATGGCCTGATGCTGCGACAGGAACACTTCGCCTGTCAGATGATCGAGGAAGTCCGTGCGTTCGAGGCGGTCTCTCACCGGGCCCTTGACTTCGGACAGGTGGAGCGTGACCCCCATGTCGGCCAGCCGCCGGTTGATGGCTTCGAGCGATTCCAGGGCGCTCATGTCGATGTGATTGACGGCCGGGCACATCAGGACGACGTGACGGACGTCGGGCGAAGCTGCGACAAGATCGTAGACGCGATCCTCAAGGAAGCGGGCATTGGCGAAATAGAGGCTCTCGTCGACCCGTAGTGACAGGATGCCCGGCGATGTCTCGACCGCGTGGCGGCAGACATTGCGGAAATGTTCGGTTCCAGGCACGCGCCCGACTACAGCCGTATGGGGCCTGGAGGTGCGATAGAGGTGGATCAGCACAGACAGGATGACCCCGGCCGAAATCCCGATTTCGACTCCGGCGAGGAGGGTGGCGCCGATTGTCACGGCTGTGGCGGCAAAGTCGGCCTTTGAATAGACCCAGGACTTTCGCAGGACCGAAAGGTCGACGAGGGAGAGGACCGCGACGATGATGGTCGCTGCAAGCGTCGCCTGGGGCAGATGGAAAAGGAGCGGGGTGAGAAAGAGTGTTGCCAGCGCCAACCCGACGGCGGCGAAGATGCCGGCGGCCGGGGTGCGTGCGCCGGCGTCGAAATTCACCACCGAGCGAGCGAAGCCACCCGTCACCGGATAGCCGCCTGAAACGCCTGCCGCAATATTGGCCGCCCCGAGGCCGATCAGTTCCTGGTCGGGGACGATATGCTGACGCTTCCTGGCTGCCAGGGTCTGCGCAACGGACACCGATTCCACGAAGCCGACGACGGATATCAGTGCGGCAGGGCCGGCGAGCGTTGCCCAGAGATCGAGCGACAGGACCGGAGTGGTCAGGGGCGGCAGGCCCTGCGGGACGCTGCCGACCACATGCACGCCAGCGGCGGACAGATCAAAATGCCAGGCGATCAGCGTGGTGACGGCGACGGCGGCGACCGGCCCGGTCTTGGCGACGATGTCGGCGGCCCGCGGTTTCAGGCCGGCACGAACGAGAAGCGGCTTCAGGCCCTTGCGCACCCAGAACAGGAATGCCGCCGAGCCGATGCCTATTGCGGCCGTCGCGGGATGGAATTCGGGCAGGGCGCGCACGAGCGAGATCAGCAGTTCCGGCAGATTTTCTCCGCCGGCGGAGATGCCGAAGAGGTGTCTGAGCTGGCTCGCGGCGATCAGGATGCCGGAGGCGGTGATGAAACCCGATACGACCGGGTGCGACAGGAGATTTGCGAGGAACCCGAGGCGCAGCAACCCCATTGCGAGCAGCAATGCGCCGGACATGAATGCTAGGGTGATCGCCGCCGTCGCATAGTCAGCGCTTCCCTGCTCGGCGATGCGGCCGATGGCGGTTGCCGTCATCAGTGATACCACCGCGACCGGGCCGACCGCCAGCGCCCGGCTCGTCCCGAAGATGGCATAGGCGACGAGCGGCAGGATCGACGCATAAAGGCCCATTTCCGGGGGCAGGCCAGCCAGCAGCGCATAGGCCAGGGACTGGGGAACCAGCATGATGGTGACGATGACTGCCGCCAGTGCATCGTCCGCTAGCGCATCTCGATCGTATTCTCGACCCCATTCGAGGACCGGAATATAACGATGCCAGCGGCGAGTATTCTTCTCTGTCTGCATAGCCGTCGCGTGCGTCCGAGGCGCACAACCCTTCTGTCGCGCCGGCGGTGTTGCCGGCGCGTGATGCATTCACATGTGCGGGGATGGGGGCGTCGCCCCCACGGTGTCAGGCGTTAAACTGCTGGACGAGGCCGTAGAGATTGGTGCAGCGGCCGCCCGTGCGGCAATAGGCCAACACCGGCTTCGGCAGGGTCTGCAACGCCGAACCCATCTCTCGAACATCATCCTCTGTGATGGCGCCACTGACCACCGGAATGAAGCGGAACTCCAGTCCCGCCGATTTTGCGGCGGCTTCGATCCCGTCGTGCGGCACGGCGCCGTCCTCGCTGTCGGGGCGATTGCAGACCAGGCTCTTGAAGCCGGCGTCGGCGATTGCCTGGACGTGATCGGCCGAGATCTGGCCGGTCACAGCGAAGTCGTCATTGATCTGGCGGATGTCCATCGCGCCTCACCTCTTCTCTTGGTGTACGGCCGGCAAGCGGCCAGTTCGGGTTAAAGTCCGTTGACGGGGACTTTCAGGAACGTCTTGCCATCCTGATCCTTCGGCGGCAACTGGCCACCGCGCATGTTGACCTGCAGGGACGGGATGATCAGCTTCGGCATGTCGAGCGTCTTGTCGCGCGCCTCGCGCATGGCGACGAACTCGTCTTCCGTGATTCCGTCGCGGACATGGACATTGTGGGCGCGTTCCTCGGCCACCGTGGTTTCCCACTTGATGTCGCGCCCATTCGGCCCGTAATCGTGGCAGATGAACAGGCGGGTCTCGTCTGGCAGCAACAGGACGCGCCGGATGGACCGGTAGAGGGTCCGCGCATCGCCGCCGGGGAAGTCGGCGCGAGCCGATCCGCCGTCGGGCATGAACAGCGTGTCGCCGACGAAGGCGGCATCGCCGATGACATGGGTCATGCAGGCCGGCGTGTGGCCGGGGGTGTGCATGACGTAAGCGGTCATCGTGCCGATGGTATAGCTGTCGCCATCATCGAACAGGCGGTCGAACTGCGACCCGTCGCGCTGGAACTCCGTGCCCTCGTTGAAGATCTTGCCGAAGGTGTCCTGGACGATCGTGATGTTCTTGCCGATGCCCATCTTGCCGCCCAGCTTCTGCTGGATGTAGGGCGCAGCCGACAAATGGTCGGCGTGAACATGGGTCTCGATGATCCACTCCAGTTTCCAGCCGTTGTCCTGGATGTGCTTGATGAGGGCGTCCGCATGCTGATAGGCGATGCGGCCCGCGGCGTAGTCGATATCCATGACGGAATCGATGACGGCGCACGCGTCCGACGCCGGATCCTTGACGATGTAGGAAACCGTGTTTGTCGCGTCGTCGAAGAATCCGATGACTTCAGGCTTCACGCTTGTGTCAGGCGTAAAGGGCAGTGACTGCATGGGTTTGCCTCCTTCGTTGAAACTTGGGCCTGTCAGGCCGATGCGGCGCGGGCCGTGCGAGCACGCATCCAACGTGCAAATATGATGCCCGCAATCATTGCCGCGAGGAAGAGCGGCGTTTGCGGATGGCCAAGACCGAGCGCGGGAATGGCGCCCCCCGGACAGAAGCCCGCAATACCCCAGCCGATGCCGAACACGGCCGCGCCGGCGACCAGTTCGCGATCGATATCCTTGCGTTGGGGCAGGGAGAAGCCGCCTTCGAAAAGAGGGCGTGTCGACCGGCCGAAAACGATACGGTATCCGACGGCTGCGACGGCAAGGCCGCCGGCCATGACAAATGCCAGGCTGGGATCCCAGGTTCCCGCGATGTCGAAGAAGTTGAGAACCTTGGCCGGATTGATCATTCCGGAGATGGCGATGCCGAGTCCGAACAGGCCACCGATGATGAATGCCGAAAAGAGTTTCATGTGCTTATGCTCCGATGACGTGGCGCACGACGAAGACGGTTGCAAATGCCGTCAGCATGAAGGTTGCGACGGCGGTGATCGATCGGACCGACAATCGCGACATTCCGCAGATTCCATGGCCGCTCGGGCAACCGCTGCCGTAATGGACGCCGATGCCAACCAGAAAACCGCCGACGATCAGCATGCCGGTGGTCGGGGGCACGCTGAATGGCACCGACGTTCCGGTGAGCATGAGCGCGAACGGTGCGATGACTGCCCCGGCCAGGAAGGCCGCCCGCCACCGCCAGTCGGATGCGAGGGGAGGCAGCACGCCTGTGAGAATGCCGCTCATGCCCGCGATGCGGCCGTGAAGCGCCATCAGAAGTACGGCGGCCAACCCGATGAGCGCGCCGCCGGCCAGTGAGGTGAGAGGGGTGAATTCCGTCATGTGCTATCTCATACGGTGTTGCAAAAACTGATGTGACGTCTACATATGAAAACGTATGAATGTATTCAAGGGTAATTCGAATGGCGGCAATGGAAATTTCTCGCATGGCGGAATCGGCCGAGCGGGCCGCAGAACTGCTCTCGGTTCTCGCCAACAAGAACCGGCTTCTGGTGCTGTGCAATCTTCTGGAGGGGGAGATGGCGGTGCAGCCGCTCGCCGATGCGGTGGGCATGAGCCAGTCGGCTCTCTCCCAGCAGCTCGCGAAATTGCGTGCGCTGCGCATTGTTACGACGCGCCGGGACGGTCGGGAAATCTATTACAGTGTCGCCTCCAAGGAAACGCGGACCATCCTGGAGACGCTGTACTCCGTCTACTGCGCACCGGGAGAAGAGACGGGCGACGTCCGACCGGCCGTCGCCGTTCCCTGAGAGGGGCCCGCCCTTTCCGGGTTTCGCCCGAAGGCGCTACGCGGCCTTCTCGTCGAACAGTCCGCCGGCGCGGGCCAGGGCACGCAAGTGGTGATCTCCATTGCCGAAGGCGATGTCGATCATCGTCATGCGCTTGAAATAGTGACCAACGGCATATTCCATCGTCATGCCGACGCCGCCATGAATCTGGATGGCATTCTCGCCGACCAGTCTGCCGGCGCGGCCGATCTCGGCCTTGGCGGCATGCATGGCGCGGGCGCGCGCATCGGCATCCGGACTGTCGGCCATCATGGTCGCGAACATGGTGATGGAGCGGGCCTGTTCGAGCGCCACATACATGTCGACGGCCTTGTGCTGCAGCGCCTGGAACGATCCGATGGGCAGGCCGAACTGCTTGCGCACCTTCATGTAGTCGAGCGTCAGCGCGTGCATGGCCGACATGACGCCGACGGCCTCGGCGCACAGGGCGGCGATCGCCTGGCCGACAACCGCGCGCACCAGTGACATGCCTTCGCCGGGCGGGCCGAACACGGCATCGGCATTCACCCTGACGCTATCGAGCGTGATCTCGGCGGCGCGCAGGCCGTCCTGTGTCGGATATCCACGCCGGGTAACGCCTTCAGCCTTCGCATCGACGAGAAAGACACCGACACCAGCCTCGTCTGTCGGGCCGCCGGACAGCCGTGCGGTGACGAAGATCTTGTCGGCGCAGTCGCCGTGCAGCACAACGCTTTTCGCACCGTTCAGCACGTAGCAGTCGCCGTCCCTGCTGGCGCTGGTCTCGACATGGGCGAGATCGAATCGGGCATGGCGCTCCTGGTGCGCAAAGGCCAGCTTCGCCGCGCCTTCGGCCACCTGCGGGACGAGTTCGGCCTTCTGTTGGGGCGAGCCGCCCAGGCGCAGGAAGCCGCCGCCGAGGACGGTCGTTGCGAAATAGGGCTCGAGCGCCAGGGCCTTGCCGAGCGATTCCATGACGATCATGGTCTCCACCGGCCCGCCGCCGATGCCGCCGTCCTCCTCCGCGAAGGGCAGCGCCATCAGTCCCATTTCGGCGAAGTGACGCCACATGTCGGCGCTCCAGCCTTCAGGCGTCCTGGCATGTCGGTTGCGATCCTCGAAGCCGTATTTGTCGGCCAGCAACCGGTCGAGCGAGTCCTTGAGGATCGATTGTTCTTCGGAAAGGTCAAAGTCCATGGTCATTTCCGTCTTGCAAGCGAGGAGGCAGCGCCATCCTCGGCCATTCGGTTCAAAGTCCCAGCACCGCCTTGGCGATGATGTTCTTCTGGATCTCGTTGGAGCCGCCGTAGATCGACACCTTGCGGTTATTGAAATAGCCGGGCGCGGCGAACGCGGCGTAGTCCGGGCCGTCCGGCGGCTCGTTCCAGCCTTCGGCGCTTTGGCCACGGTAGGGCAGCGCATAGGGACCCATGACCTCCATCAGAAGATGCGTGGTGGCCTGCTGGATCTCCGAGCCCTTGATCTTCAGGATCGATGACGCGGGATCAGGCCGGCCGGTGTTGCCGCGCTTGGCGTCGGCGGCGACCACCCGCAACTGGGTGAGTTCGAGCGCCTTGAGGTCGATTTCGATCGATGCGAGCTTTTCGCGGAAGCGCTCGTCCTCGATCAGCGGGCGGCCACCCGACATTTCCTTGGCCGCCAGCTCGCGGATGCGCGCCACGCGCTGCTTGGAAACGCCGATGCGCGCGATGTTGGTGCGCTCGTTGCCGAGCAGGAACTTGGCGTAGTCCCAGCCCTTGTTCTCCTGCCCGACGAGGTTTTCCACCGGCACCTTGACGTCGGTGAGAAACACCTCGTTGATCTCGCGACCGCCGTCGATGGTGACGATCGGGCGCACCTCGATGCCGGGCGTCTTCATGTCGATCAGGAGGAAGGAAATGCCCTCCTGCTTCTTGGCCTCCGGGTCGGTGCGCACGAGGCAGAAGATCCAGTCGGCATACTGGGCGAGCGTCGTCCAGGTCTTCTGGCCGTTGACGATGTAGTGGTCGCCGTCACGCACCGCGCGGGTCTTCAGCGAGGCCAGGTCGGAGCCCGCGCCGGGTTCCGAAAAGCCCTGGCACCACCAGTCGTCGAGATTTGCGATGCGGGGCAGGAAGCGCTTCTTCTGCTCCTCGTTGCCGAAAGTGTAGATCACCGGGCCGACCATGTTGACGCCGAAGGCCAGGGGCTGCGGGGCAGGGAACTTCTGCGATTCTTCCAGGTAGATGTATTGCCGCATGGGATCCCAACCGGTGCCGCCATATTCGACTGGCCAGTGCGGGACAGCCCAGCCCTTCTCGTTCAGAATGCGGCTCCAGCGGACAAGATCGTCCTTGTCCATGTGTTCGCCGTCGACCAGCTTCTTGCGGATATCGTCGGGAAGGTTTTCGCGAAAGAAGGTTCGCACCTCCTCGCGAAAGGCGATTTCGTCATCGGTAAAGCGAAGGTCCATGTCTTCCTCCGTAGCGCTGCGCCCTCAAGAGGCGACCTGTGTCAGTTGATCTCGAGCAGTCCCGCCGCGCCCATGCCGCCGCCGACGCACATGGTGACGACGGCGTATCTGACGCCGCGCCGCTTGCCTTCGATCAGCGCGTGGCCGGCCAGCCGTGCTCCGCTCATGCCGTAGGGATGGCCGAGCGCGATCGCGCCGCCGTCGACGTTGAGCTTCTCGGGGTCGATGCCGAGCTTGTCGCGGCAATAGATGACCTGGACGGCGAAGGCTTCGTTGAGCTCCCAAAGACCGATATCGTCTACCTTCAGGCCATGGCGTTCCAGCAGGCGCGGGACAGCGAATATGGGGCCGATGCCCATCTCGTCGGGTTCGCAGCCGGCGACATTGAAGCCGCGGAAAATGCCGAGCGGGGTGAGCCCGCGACGTTCGGCTTCCCTGGCCTCCATCATGACGCAGGCCGACGCGCCGTCGGAAAGCTGGCTGGCATTGCCGGCGGTAATCACGCCGCCTTCTCGGACGGGCTTCAGGCCGGCCAGGCCCTCGGCGGTCGTATCGGGGCGCGGTCCCTCGTCGTGGGCCAGCGTGACGTTCTTGTGGCTGATCTCTTTGGTCTCCTTGTCGACGACCGCCATGCGTACGTCGATCGGAACGATCTCGGCGTCGAAGCGGCCGGCCTCGCGTGAGGCCGCGACCCGTTTCTGAGAAGAAAGGCCGTACTCGTCCTGTGCATCGCGGGAGATGCCGTAGCGTTTGGCGACCACCTCGGCCGTGTCGATCATCGGCATGTAGACCTCCGGCTTGGTCTCCATCAGCTTCTCGTCCATCAGCCGGAAGGTGTTGCGGTGGTCGTTCTGTACGAGGCTGATCGATTCGAGGCCGCCGGCGATGCCTGCTTTCACGCCGTCGTTGCGGATGGCGTTGGCGAGCAGCGCCATGGACTGGAGACCCGATGAGCACTGCCGGTCGATCGTCGTGCCGGCGATGCTCACAGGCAGCCCGGCAGTGATCAGCGCCCGGCGCGCCACATTAAGCCCCGTCGCGCCTTCCTGCATGGCGCAGCCCATGATGACATCCTCGATCTCCGCGCCGTCGAGCCCGGAGCGCTTGAGTGCGTGGGCAATCGCATGGGCGCCGAGCGTTGCGCCGGAGGTGTCGTTGAGCGCGCCGCGATAGGCCTTGCCGATCGGCGTGCGGGCTGTGGATACGATGACGGCTTCGGACATGATTTCCTCCTCACTGTGCGTCGGCGGCCTGGCGCCTTGCGCGTTCTTCCTGTTTGAGTTCGAGTTTGGACAGCTTGCCGACCGGGGTTCGGGGCAATGCATCGCGGATCTCGAGCGCCGCGGGCATCTCGTGCGGCCCGAGACGGCCATCAAGGAATGCACGCAGCGCGTCGAGCGTGAGCTGCGGTGCGCCGGCGCGCAGCTTGACGAACGCCTTCGCCGCCTCGCCGCGATAGTCGTCGGGCACGCCGATCACCAGCACTTCTTCCACGTCGGGGTGCTCGTAGATCATCTGCTCGATGAGCTGCGGGTAGACGTTGAAGCCGCCGGAGATGATCATGTCCTTCTTTCGGTCGACGATGGTGAAGAAGCCTTCCCCGTCCATGAATCCGATGTCGCCAGTCAGGAAGCCGCCCTGGGAGAAGAAGCCGTCGTTTTCCGCTTCGCGGTTGAGATAGCCGGCAGTCACGTTCGGCCCGAAGACACGCAGCTCGCCGGTTTCTCCCGCAGCAAGCACGCGCGACGGCTCGTCGAGCGCCACCACGTCGAGCCAGATGCCGGGCAACGGCACGCCGATCGTGCCGACCTTGTCGGGTCGCGTGGGCGGGATGTTGGTGCCTGCGGGAGACGTCTCGGTCATGCCCCAGCCGCCGAGGATGTCATGTCCGGTTGCTGCCTTCAGCCGGCGGGCGATTTCCACCGGCAGCGGCGCACCGCCCGAGGCACAGTAGTGAAGCGTGGAGAAATCGCGCCTTTCGAAGCCGGGGACGGCGCAGATCGCGATCCACATGGTGGGAACGGCCGGAAAGCTCGTTGCGCCATTCTCGATCTCGCTCAGTGCGGTCTCGGCGTCGAAGCGGGTGTGGACGAGCAGCGTGTTTCCGCTTCTCAGGCAGCGCAGCATGACTGCCGTCAGCGCGTAGATATGGAAAAGAGGCAGGAAGAGCAGGACGCGCTCCTGTCCGGGACGTGTCAGCTTCCATGCTTCGAACCAGAGATCGTAGCTCGACACCGCCGTCGACAGGTTGCGATGGGTGAGCATGGTGCCTTTGGGCAGACCCGTCGTGCCGCCCGTGTATTGCAGCAATGCCAGGTCGTCGACGTCGACCTCCGGTAGTGAATCAACACGGTCACAGGTTGATTCAAAAAGAGCGGCGAAGGTCTTGTATTCAATGCCTTCCGGCATTGCGCCCGTCAGAGGCGAGAGGCCAAAGGCTTCGTCTTCTCCGACGATCAGGTGGTCTATCGCGCCGCTTTTGACGAGTGCGGCCGACTTTGTGGCAAGATCGCCGATGTTGGTTGTCACGAGAATGCGAGCACCGCTGTCGTCAACCTTGTGGGCGAGGACGCGCGGGCTGTCGAGCGGGCTGAGATGAACGACCGTGCCGCCCGCTTTCAATACGCCGAAAAAGGCAAGCAGATGGTAGACGGTATTGGGAAGCAGGAGCGCGACGCGCACATTCTTGGTCACGCCGATCGCCGCAAAAGCGTGCGCCGCGCGATCGATTTGCGCGTTCAGCTGGGCGAATGTGAGCCGGGTGTCGCGAAACACCACGGCTTCCTTGTCCGCATAGGTCGCCGCTGCCTGCTCGACAATGGCGTGGACTGCAAAGGATTCGAGCACCGCGTCGGGGCTGAGGCCCGGCGGGTAGACCGCTTTCCAGGGTGCGGCGCCCAGCATCATCTCACGCGGCCTTGGATGTCCTGGCTTCGCTCAGTCGGCTTCCGTCGGCTGCCGCCCGGCGCAAGAGGTCTGCCGGTTCGAACACGTCCTTGCCGGTCTTGCCGCGCCAGTGCTCCAGCCGTTCGACGATCTTGTCCAGGCCCTTCTGCTCCGCCCAGAACATTGGCCCGCCCTTGCCTACGGGAAAGCCGTAGCCATTGACCCAGACGATGTCGATGTCGGAGGCGCGCGCAGCGATACCTTCCTGTAGGATCTTCGCGCCTTCGTTGATCATCGGATAAAGCGTGCGCTCTGTGATCTCCTCGGCCGAGATCTCGCGCCGGCTGATGCCGCGCTCGTGCGCCTTTGCCTCGATCAGTGCTGCGACTTCAGGATCGGGGACCGGTTTGCGTGAGCCGCTTTCATAGATGTAGTAACCCTTGCCCGTCTTCTGGCCGAAACGGCCCTGTTCGCACAGTGCGTCGGCGATGGCGGCCGTCTTGCCGAGTGACTTGCGGGTGCGCCAGCCGATATCGAGCCCCGCAAGATCGCCCATCGCGAATGGGCCCATCGGCCAGCCGAAATCGGTGAACACCTTGTCGACCTGTTCGGGTGAGGCGCCTTCCAGAAGCAGGTCCTCCAGTTCGCTTGACCGTGCGGCGAGCATGCGGTTGCCGACAAACCCGTGGCAGACGCCGACAACGACCGGCACCTTGGCGATGCGCCGGGCGACGTCGAGCGCCGTGGCCAGAACGTCGGGAGCGGTCTCTGCGCCGCGTACGATCTCCAGCAGCTTCATCACATTGGCGGGCGAGAAGAAATGCATGCCGACGACATCTTGAGGACGCTTGGTAAAACCGGCAATCTCGTTGACATCGAGATAGGACGTGTTCGAGGCGAGCACGGCACCCTTCTTGACGATCTGGTCGAGCTTGCCGAAGACGTCCTTCTTCACGCCCATTTCCTCGAACACCGCCTCGATGACGATGTCGCAGTCGGCGAGGTCGGCATAGTCGGTCGTGCCGGTCAGCAGCGTCATGCGCTTTTCCTTGGCGTCCTCGGACATCGAGCCGCGCTTGACGGAGACGTCATAGTTGGCGCCCATCTTGGCGATGCCACGGTCGAGCGCTTCCTTGCTCATTTCGAGAATGGTGACCGGTATGCCGCCGTTGAGGAAGGACATGGCAATTCCTCCGCCCATCGTGCCGGCGCCGATGATGCCGGCCCGCGCGACGGGGCGCGGCTTGACGGTCTTGTCGACGCCTTCGACCTTGGCTGCTTCGCGCTGGGCGAAGAAGAGGTGGCGCTGCGCCTTGGACTGCTCGCCCCGCAGGAGCTCGATGAAATATTCCCGTTCGGTGGCCAGTGCCTCGGCGAACGGCATGGTCAGGCCGTTGCGCACCGATTGGACGCAGCGCGCCGGGGCGTCGAGACCGCGGCTCTTCTTGAGGAGTGCGGCCGCGTTCGCGTCGAAACCCGCCAGGTCGCTGCGCGCCGCCTCGATCTTCTCCTCGCGGCGGCTGACGGGCAGGGGCTTGTCGTGTGAGGTGGCCTTGCCGCGCACAAAGGCAACGGCATTGGCGACGAGCTCGTCATCGAACACCGCATCGACGGTGCCGTCGGCCAGAGCCTCCTTGGCACCGACCGGATTGCCTGAGATGATCATCTTCAGGGCCTTTTTCGGACCGATGAGGCGCGGCAACCGCTGCGTCCCGCCGGCTCCAGGCAACAGGCCAAGCTTGACCTCCGGGAGGCCGAATTTGGCCGAGGCGTCGGCGACCCGGTAGTGGCAGCCCATGGCAAGTTCCAGGCCGCCGCCGAGCGCCGTGCCGTGGATCGCGGCGGCCGTCGGCTTGTCGAAGCTTTCGAGCGTCGAGATCAGATCGGGCAGGCTCGGCCGCTCCAGCGCCTTCGGAGTGCCAAACTCGGTGATGTCGGCTCCGGACACGAAGGAGCGACCCGCGCAGGTGAGCACGAGTCCGGCAACGGAGGCGTCGTCACGCAATTGCGTCAGCGCCGCATGCAGGGGTTCGCGCAGGTGAAAGCTGAGCGCATTGACCGGCGGATTGTCGATGGTGACAATCGCAATATCGCCATCACGGGCGACGGAGACGTAGTCGGACATGGAGACCTCCCTTGTGCTGGCGTGCGGGGCTGCCGGCATCGTGGTTTCTAGGAATTGTGCGCTTCCTGCAGGAAGCTCGCAACAAGTGCGGCGGTTGGCAGGGGCTGCTCGACACAAGGCAGGTGCCCCGCTTCGGCGACGATTTCGAAACGCGCACCCTCGATGAGCTCGCTTGTGGATCGCACCAGGTCCGGCGGCGTCGAGCCGTCCTGGTCGCCGGCGATGCACAGCGTCGGCAGCTTGAGCGCGCGTGTGCTCTCGGTGAAGTCGGCATCACGCAGCGCGGCACAGGTCCCGGCATAGCCGTCCGCCGTGGTGCGTGTGAGCATGGCCAGATAGCCGACATAGTCGGGATTGTCGGGCGTACGATAAGCCGGGGTGAACCAGCGTTGCATGATCGCGTCGGCGATCGGCGCGATGCCGTCTTTCATCACCGCATCGATGCGCTGGTTCCACATCTCGGCCGTGCCGATCTTGTGCGCGGTATCCATCAGCACCATGGCTTTGACGAGGTCGGGCCGCTTGGCGGCGAGGCCCTGCGCAATGACGCCTCCAACCGAAAGACCGATGATCGTGCAGGCGTTTACGCCGAGATGCGAGAGAAGTGATTCAAGATCACCGATATGGTCCTCGATGCGATAGGGGGGCGGCGTTGCTTCAGACAGGCCATGGCCGCGCTTGTCGTAGCGGACGATGCGATAATCGCCCTCAAGGCCAGCCAGAAAGGCATCCCAGATGCGGAAATCCGTGCCGAGCGAGTTGGAAAAGACGAGGGTCGGCTTGTCCTGTCCGCCCGTGTCTTCGTAGTGCAAGACTACGCCGTTCACGCGCTCAAACGCCATGCGGATCCTCCCTCCAGGTCGACATACTACTGAGTATGTTGGAAACCTCCGCTCAGGTCAATTGCCAACGGTCGATGTTTTAAGGCCGGCTGCATGGCGGTCAACGTCTTTGCCAATTCTGGCCTGCATCATTGCGACGCGGCGGGATTTGCAGGCATCGCAGCTGTGCCGAACCGCATCGCCGAGCGGAAGGCTTGCCACGCTCGCATGCCGCGGCTATACGTTGCGCCATGTCGAACTCGCGCACCCATGGCAAGTATGGTTCGCGTCCGTCCCTGGCGGGCGAGACGCTGCGCGCCTTCTCCTCGACGCTTCTTCTTCTCGGCCTTATCGGCGATCGTCGGGCCCGTTGAGGAGCGCCCGGCGGTCGGAATGCCGTCTGGCGCAGCTCCTTGACAAACCTTTGGCCAGAAATTGATGGAAGTGCGCCGCGTGTCGTGGCATTGATCCGCACGCTCGCGCCGGAGAAGACGAAATGAACGAACAGACCGCAATCAGGCCCGCCGCAGCCTCTGCCGGCAAGGGCATGCCTGACGCCGCCCGCAAGTATCAGCCCTATCCGCTCATCGATCTGAAGGACCGCACCTGGCCGTCCAGGCGTATCGAGAAGGCACCGATCTGGTGCTCGGTGGACCTGCGCGACGGCAACCAGGCGCTGATCGATCCGATGGGGCACGAGCGCAAGGCGCGCATGTTTGCCCTGCTGGTCGATATGGGGTTCAAGGAAATCGAGATCGGTTTTCCCTCCGCCTCGCAGACCGATTTCGATTTCGCCCGCTGGTGCGTCGAAGAAGGCAATCTTCCGGACGACGTCGATCTTCAGGTTCTGGTGCAGTGCCGGCCGGAATTGATCACGCGTACGTTCGAGGCGCTCCAGGGGGCCAAGACGCCGATCGTCCATTTCTACAACTCGACCAGCGAGTTGCAGCGCCGTGTCGTGTTCGAGAAGGACGTTGCCGGCATCAAGCGGATCGCCACCGATGCAGCCAAGATGATCACCGACATGGCGGCGAAGGCGGGCGGGGGATTCCGGTTCGAATATTCGCCTGAGAGCTTCACCGGCACCGAGCTCGAGGTGGCTTTGGAAATCTGCAACGCGGTCATCGAGATCGTGAAGCCGACGCCCGAGAACAGGTTTATCATCAACCTGCCGTCCACTGTCGAGATGTCGACGCCCAACATCTATGCCGACCAAATCGAATGGATGTGCCGCAACCTCGACAATCGCGAGAACCTGATCGTGTCCCTGCATCCGCACAATGACCGCGGGACAGGGGTTGCGGCCACCGAGCTCGGCCTGATGGCGGGCGCGGACCGGGTGGAAGGAACCCTGTTCGGAAACGGCGAGCGCACCGGCAATGTCGACATCGTCACTCTGGCGCTCAACATGTACACGCAGGGCGTCGATCCCAGGCTCGACTGCTCCGACATCACCCGCATGAAGGATGTCTATGAGTACTGCAACCAGCTCGTCATTCCCGAGCGCCATCCCTATGTCGGCGAACTGGTCTACACGGCCTTCTCGGGCTCGCACCAGGACGCCATCAACAAGGGCATGAAGGCCATTGCCCGGTCCAACAGGGAGGTGTGGGAAGTGCCCTACCTCCCCATCGATCCGCGCGACGTGGGGCGCAGCTACGAGGCGATCATCCGGATCAATTCGCAATCCGGCAAGGGCGGCATCGCCTATGTTCTGCAGGCCGACTACGGGCTCAACCTGCCACGCAACCTGCAGATCGAACTGCGCGAGGACATCCAGGCGATCACCGATGCCGAAGGCAAGGAGGTGTCGTCGAAGCGCATCCATGACCGCTTCATCGAACTCTATGTCGACCAGCCGGGCGCGCGGCTGAAGTTTGTGGATCACCACACCTATCCCGATACAAAGGTGAAGGGCCAGCGCATGGTGGAGGCAACCATCACAGATGGCGGGCGCGAGGCGAAGATCACCGGTTCCGGAACCGGGCCCATCGACGGTTTCGTCGATGCGCTCTCGCGTCACCTCGGCGTGGAGATCAGCGTGCTCGACTATTCCGAGCATTCGATCCAGCGCGGGTCCAATGCGGCGGCCATCTGCTACATGGAGATGGAATATCCCGAGGGCCGCGCCTTCGGCGCCGGAATCAACACCAATATCGTGGCTGCATCGCTCGAAGCGGTCGTGGCTGCGGTGAACCGCATCGTCAATGCGAGGGCGGCATGAGCGGCGCGGATCGCCTCTTTGCCTGCGAGATGGGAAGCGGCGGCACCCCCGCCGTCTTCCTGCACGGGTTTGGCGGTCAAAGCGGCATCTGGGCGTCCATCCAGGAGGCCGTCGCTGCCGAGCGGGCGACGCTTGCCTACGATCTTCCGGGCCATGGCAGGTCGCTTTCCTTTCCCGAGGCCGGACCTGTCAAGATTGCCGTCAAGTCGGTTCTGGGTGATCTTGCGATGCGCGGGCTCGAGCGGGTCCACCTGATCGGGCATTCAATGGGCGGCGCAATTTCCGCGCTCATGGCATTGACGGAGCCGCAGCGCATTGCATCGCTGACTTTGATGGCGCCGGGCGGGTTCGGCGAGGAAATCAATGCGCCGTTGCTTCGCCGCTATGCAGGCGCAGCCGATGATAAGAACGTCCGCGCCTGTCTGTCGGAGATGTCGGGCTCCGCGCACGACGTACCGGACGAGGCGGTGCGGATGCTCGCCTCGGCGCGCGCGGTCGACGGCCAGACAGAAATGCTTGCGCGCATCGTCGCGTTGATCACGCGCGACGGAAAGCAGGGGGCCATTCCGCGCGAAAGCCTGGCACGGCTGGAGATGCCCGTCGCCGTCCTTTGGGGCACCGCAGACAGCGTTCTGCCCTACAGCCAGACGCAGGGTCTGCCCGCGCGTTTCGCTCTGCACACGTTTTCCGGCGACGGCCATATGCTGGCGGAGGAACAGCCGGACGAGGTTCTCTTCATCATCCGGCAGATGATGCGCTGAGGCTGCGGTTCCGTCATTGCCGCCGGCGCGGCAGGGCACGGCTTTCGGTGGCGTCGATCGCCTCGCGACTCGCCCATACGGCAATGCCCTGGCGTCTGCCTTCGAGCTGGTTGGGGCCCAGGAACTCGAACTCTTCGACGATGGTATCCACCATGTCCGGATAGTGTCGACGGATATCGGCGACAAGCTGATCACTGACCACGGCCATACGGCCAATGGTGCGCGTCAGCTCCTCCAGCCGGCTTGCCACGTTGACCGTGTCGCCGATCACCCCCAGTTCCAGCCGCCGCTCCGTTCCGATGTTGCCGACGACGACGGGGCCGTAGTGGAGCCCGATCGCCACCTGCACTGGCTCTTCGCCGCGCGCCTGACGGCGCCGGTTGAGCGAGGCGATGTCGGCGATGATGGCGCGTGTGCAGGCAAGCGCATTCAGCGAATCGCGGTCCAGAGGATCCGGCATGCCGAACGTGGCCATCACTCCGTCTCCGATGAACTTGTCCAGCGTGCCGCCGTGACGGAAGACGGCTTCTTCGAGGATGGCGTGCACTTCTCTCAGGAGGTTGATCGCCTCGGCGGGGCTGTGGCGTTCCGACCATCGGGTGAAGCCGACGAGATCGGCGAACATGATTGCGGCGTTGAATTCCTTGATGCGTTCCAGCGGCTCGTCCTGTCGTGCCAGAACATCGGCGGTCGCCGGAGCGAAATAGCGTGCCAGATTCATGCGCTGGCGTTCGATCTGGGCATAGCGCCAGACCAGCCGCGCGCGCGGGAAACGCCCGCCGCGAGGATGAACGACATGATCAGGAGAACGGCGACGGTCTGGATGAGAACCGACAGATCGACGGCGGTCGGGGCGGCCGCCTGGTTGATGTATTCGGCGGCGCCGTCCGGCAGCAGGGTCTCGATGCGCGGCATGATGACGACGCTGTCAGGCAACGAAGCCAGCCAGAGAACGCCCGCCGTCCAGCTCAGCGAACCGACGATCCCGCCCCAGATCACCAGCTTCGGACGATCGGCGAACGCCATTCCCGCCAGGAGCAGGTAGAGATAGACCGAAGTCTGGAACTTCAGGGCCATCTGCGGCGGCAACGGCTCCGGCGAGAGAGGATTTGGCGACAGCAGGACGAACGTGATCAATGCGAAGTCGATCGTGACGAAGATGTAGTACTGCCATGGGCGCAACAGCCCGAGCCGTTCGAGAATTGTCGGAACGAAGCCGTCGGCTATGAAGATCAGAATCAGAAGGTGGTAGTAGAGGAACGCAGGGTAGGGCACGATGAAGGCGACAAGCGCCATGACGGCGAGAAGCGACAGCGTGCGCCCGCGCAGATAGGTCCTGCGGCTCTCACGCTCGTGCCTTTCGAATGTTTCGTCGAGCAGGGTCGACGTCCGGGAAGCGGAAAGGCTGGAGAGTGCCGTTCCGAACCGTTCCGCAAGTGCCATCGTGCCAATTTCCCAGTGATATGAATCGGCCACCCCCCGTGGCTACATAATTTGCGCCGGCGCGATTGCAAAGTCTCCGATGCCCCGCATCGCCTTATCCACTGCCACGGCGGCGGTCGAGAAACAGGCAAATTCGCCTTTTGTTCGCGCGGCGGACTGTGTTAACACTTCGTTAGTGCGGTGCGCCTGGGAGTGCGGCCAGATGAGCAACGAAAATGTGAGTGGGGCAGCGAGCGAACCGCGGCGTCGGCTTTCCGATGCCATCCGCGACGTCAAGAACATGTCGGCCGACCGCGACGATGTCGTTGTGGAGATGCGCGAGGCGAGCCGAATGCGGCTGGAGCTTCTCGCGCAGGAACTGGAGCCGGTCTTCGCGGACGTTCCCGAAGAGGTCACGCAGTTCGATTTCGCGATCTCGTCGGGCATGCAGCCGCGTCTTTGGATCGATGCGGTGGCCCATGTCGCCATGGGCCGGGACCGGCGTAGCTACCGCTTCGTGCGCGATTCTCGAAACGGCCGGGTGGTGCTGGCCGAGTCGACGGATCTCAAGCAGATTGCGGACGCCGTTACACGCTATATCGCCGAGAGAATGGTCGAACGTGAGCGCCAGCTCGACGGTCCTGTCAGCCATGTCATGATGGAAGATGGGAGGCAGGGAATTGAGGCCGTCCACGCGAGGCGTGCAAGGTGGCATTCGGTCCTGTCCGGCTTTGCAGCGATCCTGCTCGGTGCGGCCGTGGGCGCATTGGTCGTTGCCGGGATATTCTGGGAACAGGTTGCCGCCTATTTTGCAGCGCGAGGCTGATGCTGTCTGGTGGGGCCGCTGTGGACGGGCGGCCTTGGCGAGGATCGGGAGAGGGACGTCAGACTGCCTGCCGGTCCTTTCCCGGGGTGAGGTCTGTGGCTGAAATCGTTGCAACCGACAGTGCCTGACCGGTGATGCCGCGCCGTGTGAGGGCGACGGACCAGTTGTCAACGCTTCCTTCGATGTCGATGAGATTGTATTGAGCGGCCGGTCTTTCTCCGCCGGGGCTTTGGCCGGCGGCGGTGACGCCAACGACCGGAATCTGGCCGTGTTGTCCGGGGATCCAGAACAGTGTCGGCAGGTGCGTGTGGCCGTGCAGGACAAGTTCGGCGCCGTGCCGGCGTACCGTCTTTTGAAACAGCGATATGCCATACAGGCGCTTGTGCGCAGCCGTTGCCCCGCGAACCGGCGGGTGATGGATCATGACGATACGGTAGAGACCCTGGCTGCGGGCGCGGTCAAGCAGTACCGCAAGGTGGCGGGCCTGCGTCGCTCCGAACTGGCCGATGGCCATGAAGGGGGCGGTGGCGCGCGCCGACGATACACCGATCAGCGCCACATCGCCGCGAATGCGCAAGTAGGGAAAGCCGTTGTCGTTGGACTGATCGAGCGCCTCGTCGCCGGTCATCCAGGGGCGCCAGGCGCGGCAGGCCTTGGCAAGCGCGCCGGGCACATAGGCATCATGATTGCCCGGTACGACCGAGACGTCCTCCGGTTCGCCCAGCGTTTCCAGCCAGATGCGGGCCAGCTCGATTTCGGCATCGAGCGACAGGTTGACCAGATCCCCGGTGACGGCAAGATGGTCGACACCGTCTGCCTTGATGCCTTCGAGGATTGTCTCGGTCACGCCGGTGGTCAGCAGGCGGCGGCGGTTGCGGCGCCAGTTGACATAGCCCGTGATGCGCTTGGAGGCGAGTTCGCGATAGGTTACATCGGGCAGAGGCCCGAGATGGACGTCGGAAATATGCGCAAGGCGAAACATTGCATCCTTCTAGGTCAGGCGACCGCTCTGATCCAGCCCGCAGATGACAGGTCATGAACGCGCATCGGTGCGAGAGCGAGGCGGGCGGCATCTGGACGCGGCTGCGCGCGCGCATCTTTCACAGCTATTTCCTGATGCGCCGGCCGATGACCCTTGGCGTGCGGGCGATCGTCCACAACGTGGAGGAGGGGACTGTGTTCATGGTCCGCCATACCTATGTGCCGGGCTGGCAGCTGCCTGGCGGAGGGGTGGAAACCGGCGAGACGATGGAGGAAGCGCTCATCCACGAGTTGCGCGAAGAGGGAAACATCGAACTGACCGGGCCTCCAGTGCTCAGGTCGGTCCATCACAACCGCGCCTCCAGCAGACGCGATCACGTCGCCTTCTACCACGTCACAAGGTTTCGTCAGCTGGAGCCGCGGCTGCCGGACAGGGAAATCGCCGAAGCGGGTTTCTTCAGTCTGGACCAACTGCCTGAAGGAACCACCGCAGCAACGCTGCGGCGGATCGACGAGACGCTCAACGGCGCGCAGCCTTCACCCTACTGGTAGCAAGTCTTCTGCCGGTAACCGCTGCCGATCGTGGGCGGCTTCGTAGTGGACCTCGGGACCGGCCGGTACGATCCCGGTCGGATTGATGGTCTGGTGGCTGCCGTAATAGTGATGCTTGATATGGTGCAGATCGACCGTCTCGGCCACGCCCGGCACCTGGTAGAGCTCGCGTAGATAGTTCGACAGGTTCGGATAGTCGGCGATGCGTCGCAGATTGCATTTGAAATGGCCGACATAGACCGGATCGAAGCGGACAAGCGTCGTGAACAGGCGCCAGTCGGCTTCCGTCAACCGACCGCCGGCAAGGTAGCGGTTGCGGGCCAGGTGGGCATCGACCTCATCGAGCGCCGAAAAGAGTTCTTCGAAGGCTTCCTCATAGGCTACCTGCGTCGTGGCGAAGCCGCATCGATAGACGCCGTTGTTGATCGACGGGTAGACCCGGTCGTTCCAGGCGTCGATTTCTTCCCTCAGCTCTTCGGGGTAAAAATCCACCGAGGCGTCGCCGAATGCGTCGAAGGCACTGTTGAACATGCGGATGATTTCGGACGACTCGTTGCTGACGATCGTCTCATCGCGCTTGTCCCACAGGACGGGTACGGTCACGCGGCCCGAATAATGCGGGTCGGCGCGCGTGTAGATCTGGTGCAGAAAGTCGAGGCCGTAGAGCGTGTCGCCGGTGGCTCCGTCACGCTGCAGGAACGTCCAGCCGTCGGAGCCCATGAAAGGATCGACGACCGATACGGAGATCACGTCTTCCAGCTTCTTCAGCTTGCGCAGGATCAGCGTGCGATGCGCCCAGGGGCAGGCAAGCGAGACGTAGAGGTGATAGCGACCGGGTTCGGCCTTGAAGCCGCGTTCGCGTCCCGGCGCGGGGGCGCCGTCGGTCGTCACGAAATCGCGCCATTGCGAAACGGAGCGCTCGAACCGGCCGCCAGAGGATTTCGTGTCGTACCAGCGATCCTGCCATTTTCCGTCTACGAGCAAGCCCATTTGCAACTCTCCCTTTCAAAGCTTCGCATTTAAGCGATAACGCGCGGAATCCAACAGCGTGCCGGCTGAACGCATCGTCACCCGATCCATTGCCGTTGCTGTCATCGCAACAATCTGATGGACGGGGACGGGATTTGGTGCTAGCGGAACGGACCCGCAGGGATTTTGTCATGACTGTCAACCGCATCGTACGACGACGAATGAGCGCACGCGCCTGATACGGCGCGTAGTGTTGTGCTTGCCGCTGTGATGCGGCCTCATTCCTTCGCTGCGAGACGGTACCCGCGAGATGAACGAAATCGTCTACATGGCCGAGAGTCCGGCCCATGATCCCGAAGTCGAACTGATCAATGAAGAGGCCTTCGGGCCCGGTCGCCATACGCGCGCGGCCTACAAGATCCGCGAAGGCGGGCCGCACGAACGTCATCTGTCTTTCGTCGCGCTGGACGGCGGAGAGGTCGTCGCCACGGTGCGGCTGACCAGAGTGGCCGTGGGTGCGGGGCGCTCTCTGTTGCTCGGTCCGCTTGCCGTCAGGCCGTCCCACAAGGATCGCGGCATTGGACGGCGGCTGGTGAAGATGGCGCTTGAGGCGGCGGCCGGCGACGGCGCGCACTCGGTCATTCTGGTCGGAGACGAACCCTATTACGGTCCGCTCGGCTTTCGCCGCATTCCCTACAAGCAGATCGTCATGCCGCGTCCGGTCGACTACAACCGCATGCTGATCCACGAGATCAAGGAGGGAGCGCTGGACGACCTCATCGGTCCCATGGTTCACGCAAACCTGGCCGCGCCAGCCATCGGCTCCGTATCGCCGGCCGAACCCGTGGCCCAGGTCTCAGCGGCCTTCGCGGTACCACATCGAGCCGAGGGCTAGCAGCAGAAGACCCAGACCCAGGAAACCGCCGAACAGCGGAACGCGGTCGACAGATTTCAAAATGCTGTCACTGGTGGTGCGCAGGCCGATCCAGTCACGCCCGGATGCCTCGCTGGTGGCGCGCACCGGCACGATGCCGGGGAGCCGCAGGCCGCCGGTAGAGCCTTCGAGCCGGCGCACGCTGCCGCCGGTCGCTTCCGATGCGGGGCGCAGGATCTCCTCCGTCGAAATCGTGTCGGCAAATTCGGGCGCGTTGACGGGACCGACATGGGCGAGCGTGGTCAGTTCTCCGTTGGCGATCTGATAAAGACCGATCTCCTCGACAGGGAGGCTGGCGGAGAAGATGCCGGGTTCTTCCAGGGCAAGCGCGACGTCGCGTGCTGCGCCGGTGGGCGTGATGACGGTCGCCGGTCCCGGATCGTCGCTCATGGTCTGACGCCGGATCCGCAGCGTCATGCCGCTGCCGTCGGCCGTCAATCGCTCTTCCTCGAGTTCCGGCTCCTTCATCAGCCAATGTGCGATACGCCGGTAGAGCGCCACATGCGGCCCGCCGCCCTCGAAGCCCCGGGCCCACAGCCATCCCTGGTCGGACAGGAACATGCCGACCCGCCCTTCGCCCCTGCGATTGAGCACGAGCAGCGGTTCCTCGCGCGGCCCATGCATCACCACATCACCCTCCGGAGGGCGGATGCCGACGAGACGGAACCAGCGGCTCCACGCCGGCGGCTCGGCCTCCGAGCCTTCCAGTCCCCGTGTCACCGGATGGCGTTCGCCCGTCTCGGTGAGCCGTGGATAAAAGCCCTCTTCGATCACATCACCGGTCGGAAGCGCCGGCAGGGCGGACATGAGCGGCGTGCGTGAGATCGACTGGAGGCCGGCATATTCCGGGCCGGCGGCGATCAGGAGGGCGCCGCCGTTCTCAACGTATTCCGCGATGTAATCGTAGTAGAGGATCGGCAGGACGTCGCGATGCTGGTAGCGGTCGAAGATGATCAGATCGAAATCGTCGATCTTCTCGACGAACAGTTCGCGCGTCGGAAAGGCGATGAGCGAGAGATCGTTGATCGGCGTGCCGTCCTGCTTTTCCGGCGGGCGCAGGATGGTGAAATGGACGAGATCGACCGAAGCGTCGGATTTCAGAAGGTTGCGCCAGGTCCGTTCGCCGGCATGCGGCTCGCCCGATACGAGAAGCACGCGCAGATTTTCGCGGATCCCGTCGACGACCGCGATTGCGCGATTGTTCGTGTCGGTGATCTCGCCTTCGGCGCGCTCGATCGCCAGTTCGACGATGTTGCGGCCGGCGGACGGAACGATGATGTCGAGTGGCATCTCCTCGCCGACAATGGCGCGTTCGACCGCCACCTGCTCGCCGTTGATCCTGACGCGGACGTCGACGGCGTCAATGTCTTCGCCGGCGCTCAGAACCTGATAGGACATGGACAGAGGCTTGTCGACGATGCCGAAGCGCGGTGCGTCGCGAAACCGGATGCGCCGGTCGCGCTCGTCGTCCTGTCCGGTGATCAGGGCATGCAGGGGTGCCGATAGGCCGTTCATGTCTGACGGCACGTCGTGCACCTGGCCGTCCGTCACCATGACTGCGCCGGCAATGCGGGAGGGCGGCACATCGCGCAGGGCACTCTCGAGGGCGCCGAACAGGCGCGTTTCGGTACCGTCTGTGGCCTCGCCGGCCCGCCCGGCCTCGACCTCCCGCAGTTCGAACTGCCCGAAGCGGCCGAGGCGCGCCTTCAATGCTTCGACCGCGTCGTCCGTCGTTTGCCGGCGCTCGCCGATGTCCTGGCTCTGGCTGCGGTCCACGACGAGGGCCACGACGCTCTTGAGCGGTTCGCGTTCCTCGTCGAGCAGCACGGGGTTGAGCAGCGCCAGGGCAAGGGCGACGAGGGCCGCGGCACGCAGGAGCGAGCCGCGCTGTCCGAACCACAGGCCGACCGCGCTCAGCATCGCCAGCGGTATGACGATGGCGGCAATGAGTGTCCACGACAGGAGCGGCTCGAACGCGACAGACCAGTTCATGGCTATTGCCCCAGCCGTTCGAGAAGAACCGGTACGTGTACCTGGTCGGACTTGTAGTTGCCGGTCAGCATGTACATCATGATGTTGACGCCGGCGCGGTAGGCATAGACCCGCTGCATCGGGTCGGATGGCACGGTCGGCAGAAGGGGATCCCCGTTGGTGTCGATCGCCCAGGCCCCGGCAAGGTCATTGGCGGTGATCATGATCGGGCTCACGCCATCTCCGGTGCGTACCGGCCTGTTCTCCTCGTTGGACGCGCTGAGCGACGCTTCCACCCAAAGGGGGCTGCCGGAATAGCGGCCGGGGAAGGACTGCAGTATGTAGAACGCCTTCGTCAGGACGTGGTCTTCGGGAACGGGCTCCAGCGGCGGCACGTTCAGATGGTCGAGAATGTCGCGCAGGCGCTGTGTGGCCTGGCTCGCCGAACCGGACAGGCTCAAGTCGCCCGAGAACTGGTCGCGCGTGTCGAACAGGACCGTTCCACCCTGCTTCATGTAGGCATCGATGCGGGCGATCGACGCCTCCGTGGGCATCGCCGCGGCGGCGTCGATCGGCCAGTAGATGATCGGGTAGAAGGCCAGTTCGTCGCGCGCGATGTCGACGCCTGCGGGCGGTCCCGGTTCAAGCGCCGTCTTTTCCGCAAGGAAGCGGCTGAGCCCGGCGATGCCGGCCCGGCTCACCGCATCGATCGAGGCGTCGCCCGTCAGCACGAATGCGATGCGTGTCGTCGAAATCGCGGCGACGGCCTGCGCGTCATCCACGGGAATGTCCTGCGCGCGGGCCTCGCCGGACGCGCCGAACAGCAACGCGCCCGAAAGCGCGGCAATCAGCCAGACTGGAGCGACCGGACGGCGCGGTACCTGGCGGCGAACGAACATGCCGCCCATCCAGAACACGGCCAGGGTATCGAGCGCCAGCAATGTCAACGCCGCCGCGATAAAGGGTCCCTTCAGACTGAGCGACTGCTCGATGGCGTAGCTCGCCTCGGCAACCGGTATGCCGGCCTGCGGCCGCGCCAGGGGTCGCAGCACGGCATCCTGCGCGAGAAGATTGTGCGCCACATAGCCTTCTTCGGTGCCGTAAAGCCCCGGCGGGTTCTCCACGGTCACGGCCCGGCTTCCCGCGGCAAGCGGTCTGACATCCGGCGCGGGCGGCACGAGCGTCCCGTTGGCGGCGACCATGGTGAAGGGGGCAAGCGAGCCACCCTTTCCCACGCCCTCGGCTTCGATGGCACCCTGATTGCGCGACATCTGGACGATTCTGCGCAGCATCTCGACGAAGCTGCCGGAGATCGGCAGGTTCGACCAGGTCGCTTCGGGCGTGACGTGAAACAGAACCACCGTTCCGTTGCCGCGGCTGTCTGCGGTCACGAGAGGCGTGCCGTCGGCCAGGACCGCCCATGTCTTGCCGAAAAGGTCGCTTGTTGGCTCGGCCAGTATCTGGCGGCTGACCGAAACGTCGCGTGGCGGCGAGAGATCGGAAAACGGGCCGGATGGCGGGAACTCCGCGACCGCCTGCGGTTCTGTCCAGGAAAGGGCCCCGCCAAGGGATCGCTCGCCGATGCGCAGCAGCACCGGCAGCAATTCCTCGTCGTTTCCTGCCGCGGCCAGGCGCGAGCCTGCGAAACGTACCAGCATGCCGCCGCCATGCAGCCATTCGATCAGCGGACCACGGGCGCTGTCGGGCAGCGTGCCGATATCCGCCATGACGATGATGGCGGGACGCTGCTCCAGCAGTTGCGGGACCGCTTCGGCCAGGTCGGGCGTATCCGGTTCGACGATATCGGCAAATGGCTCGAGGGCGCGCCTGATGTAGTACAGCGGTGACAGAAGGGGCTGGGCCTGATCGGCCTCGGCCTGCGACAGGAGGCCGATGCGGCGGCGGCGGGCGTTCTCGTCGAGCAGGCGTACGGCGGCGGCCTGGTCCTCTCCGTCGATGCGGATGACGGCGAAATCATTGCGCAGTTCGAACGGCACGCGGAACTCGGCCGTTGCCTCCGCCTGGCCGGGAGCGAACGTGGCGACGGCATCGGCGATGCGCCGCCCCTGATCGTCGAACGCGCCGGCGGTCACCTGGCGTGGCGCATTGTCTGCCGTGGAGCGTATCACCGTCGCGGCGAACTGGTCGGGCCGGTTGTCGACGGATGTGATGCCGACGGCGCGCAGCCGTTGCGGGGCGAACCAGAGCAACTGGCCGGCATTCGCGAGCAATGTGGAGAAGGCGTCGTCATCGCTGTCGCCGGCCAATCCGTCGCCCAGCACGGCGACCGTCGCGCCGGGAGAGCGGGCCAGAACCTCCGCCACCCGTGCGTGGATTGGCGCGCGCTCGACAGGCAGCGGCCGGGGAGCGGCCGCGCGCAGGCGATTGCGCGCCTCTTCCGTGTCGAAGGGCCCGATGTCCACGTTCGGCTTTTCGGCGGTGAGCGCCAGGACGACAGGCGCGCCGTTCGCTTCCGCATCATCGATCAGCTGCTCGGCTGCGCGAATGCGTTCGTCCCACTCGGCCGCGCTTGCCCAGCCGTTGTCGATGACGATGGCGACAAGGCCGTTGCCGGTGGCGAGACGGTCGCGCGGATTGAAAACCGGTTCGGCCAGGGCGAGTACAATCAGCCCAGCCATCAGCAGGCGCAGCAGCGTGAGCCACCAGGGGCTCTGGTGGGGCGTCTCCTGCTTCTTGAGCACCTGCAGCAGAATACGCAGCGGCGGAAAGACCTCGGAGCGGGGCTTTGGCGGGGTGAGGCGCAACAGCCACCAGATCACCGGCAGGGCGAGCAGTCCCATCAGGACCATCGGTTGTGCGAAGGACAGCATGCTCATAGGCTCCCTCCGGCGCCGCGGCCGCTCCCCATGGTCATCGCCATATGGACATTCACAAGGGCTTCGGAAGCCAGCCGGTCGGTGTGGTTGACCGTGTAGCTCCAACCGATCCGGCGACACCAGCCAGCCAGTTCCTCGCGGCGCGCGAGGTAGAGATTGCGGTAATCCTCGCCGAACTCTTCCGCGCGTCCGGCCGTGTACTTGAAATCGCTCTCGGGATCGCGGAATTCGGTTCGTCCGGCAAAGGGAAAGCGTTCCTCGGCCGGATCGGCCACTTCGATCAGATGCGCGCGAACGCCGTGGCGTGCGAGAACGTCGAGGCGGGCGATGATCTCGTCGACGGGGTCGAGGAAGTCGCTGACGATGACGATGTCGGAGAAACGGCGGATCGTGGTCAGGTCCGGGTGGGGCGGAATGTCGGCGGCCTGCGTCAGCAGCGCGGCGATACGTTCGGCGCCATTGCGTGCCGTAAACGGATCGGTCAGGCCGGGCCAGGCAATGCGTTCGCCGCTGCGCGACAGGAGCTCGGCCAGCGCCAGGATCAGCACCAGGGCGCGCGATTCCTTCGACGTGCCGGCCATGACGGACTGATAGAGCATCGAGGGGGAGGGGTCGGCCCACAGCCACACGGTGTGAGCGGCCTCCCATTCGCGGTCGCGGACATAGAGCTGATGGTCGTCGCGAGCCGAACGGCGCCAGTCGATCCGCGACATGGCCTCGCCTTCGACATAGGGCCTGAACTGCCAGAAATTCTCGCCGATGCCGCGTTTGCGCCGACCGTGCCAGCCGGCGATGACGTTGTTGGCGATGCGGCGGGCATCGATCAGGAGATCGGGAATATAGGAGGCACGAACACGCCCGCGCGCCAGCGCCTCGCCGGTCGCGACGGGTGGTGAAACCGAGCCGATCAGGCGCATCAGCCCGCTGCTTTCACCAATTGCGCGATGACGTCGCGCACATTCATGCCTTCCGCACGGGCCGCGAAGGTCAGCGCCATGCGGTGCTGCAGCACCGGCTCGGCCAGGGCATGGACGTCGTCGACGGAGGGCGCAAGCCGGCCGTCGTAGAGGGCGCGGGCCCTGGCGCACAAGGTCAGAGCCTGGCTGGCGCGGGGACCGGGCCCCCAGGAGACGTGCTTGTCGGTATCCGCATTGCCGTTGCCGGGGCGCGCCGAGCGCACGAGGTTCAAAATCGCCTCGACGACACTCTCGGAGACCGGCATGCGGCGGATGAGCATCTGGATGTCGCGCAGCCGTTCGGGCGACAGAACGTTTTCGGCCCTGGCGTCCTCCACACCCGTCGTCTCCAGCAGGATGCGCCGTTCGGCCTCGATCTCCGGATAGGAGATGTCGATCTGCATCAGGAAGCGGTCGAGCTGGGCTTCGGGAAGGGGATAGGTGCCTTCCTGTTCCAGCGGGTTCTGCGTCGCCAGAACGTGGAAGGGGGCGGGCAGGTCGTGCCGCGCGCCTGCCACCGTCACGTGATACTCCTGCATCGACTGCAGGAGCGCCGATTGCGTGCGCGGGCTGGCACGGTTGATCTCGTCGGCCATCAGCAACTGGGCGAAGATCGGGCCGGGGATGAAGCGGAAGAAGCGCTTGCCCGCGTCGTCCTGTTCCATGACCTCCGATCCGAGGATATCGGACGGCATCAGGTCGGGCGTGAACTGGATGCGCTGTGTGTCGAGACCGAGCACGGTTCCCAGCGTGTCGACGAGCTTGGTCTTGGCGAGACCGGGGACGCCGACGAGCAATGCGTGACCGCCCGCAAGAACAGCGACCAGGGTGCGTTCAATGACGCTTTCCTGACCGAAGATGACCTTGCCGACGCCGTCACGCACCTTGGAAATGTCAGCCAGGGCTTTCTCGGCCGCGGCGATCATTTCCTTTTCGCTGATCGCCTTTTCCTTGATCATCACGCTCATGCCGCTCGATCCTCTGTTGGCCAACTATTGTGCCCCTGGCGCCATGATCCCTCGATTCGTACCTTCGCGGTATCTCAAGGCCAACTTAAATCACCCAAAATGGCTGACAAGCGGGCGCACAGTGACTATTTCGTGACCATGACCCAATACCGAAGCGATGGCAAAGCTGGATTGCACGAAAGCGCGGACGCCGCAGGACTGGCGGCGCTCATCGCAAGGGCAGCGCGCGCGGGGAAGGGGGCTGCGCCGGTGGATCGATGGAATCCACAGTTTTGCGGCGATCTCGACATGGAGATAAGGGCCGACGGCACCTGGTACTATCTGGGCACACCGATCGGCAGGCCGGCACTGGTCCAGCTTTTCTCCTCGGTCTTGCGCAAGGACGAAGACGGCAAGACCTATCTCGTCACGCCTGTTGAACGCGTCGGCATCCGGGTCGAGGATGCGCCCTTCATTGCGGTTGAAATGAATGTATCGGGGCGGGGAGGCGATCAGGTCATGACCTTCCGCACCAATGTCGGCGATGTCGTGGAGGCGGGGCCGGACAATCCGCTGCGATTCGTCGTCGAATCCGGGACCGGGGGCCTGAAGCCCTATCTCCTGGTGCGGGGGCGGCTGGAAGCGCTCCTGGCGCGCCCGGTCATGTACGAACTGGTCAGCCACGGCGAGGAAGTCGAGATCGACGGCGAGGCCATGTTCGCCGTCCGCTCCAATGGAGCGCTCTTCTGCATCATGCCGGCCGACGATCTCAAGTCGTTGAGTGCATGACAATGGACGCAAAGCCCGTTTCCATCTACTCGGCAGATGATTTTCGCCGTCGCGCGGCGCGCGAACAGGCGCCGCATGAATTCGAGCTTGGCGATCACACGCTCAATCCCGCCCTGAAGGACCTGATCCTGGGCCGCAAACTGCGCGATGCGGCCGTTCTCGTGCCGGTGGTGGATCGGCCGGAAGGCGCGACGCTTCTTCTGACCAAGCGCACGGACACGATGCGCAACCACTCCGGCCAGATCGCCTTTCCCGGTGGTCGCATCGATCCCGACGATGGAAGCCCCGAGGATGCGGCACTTCGCGAGACGGACGAGGAAATCGGCCTAAATCGCGGGTACATCGATCTTGTCGGACGCATGCCTGACTATGTGACCGGCAGCGGCTACCGTATCGCCCCGGTGCTGGCCACGGTGAAGCCCGGCTTTTCGCTGACCATCAACCCGGCCGAAGTCGACGATGCCTTCGAGGTTCCGCTCGGATTTCTGATGGATCCGGCGAACCACCGCCGTGAAAGCCGGATGTGGCAGGACCACGAGCGCTTCTTCTACACCATGCCCTACGGCGAACGGTATATCTGGGGCATCACGGCCGGAATGATACACATGCTATACGAGAGGCTTTACGCGTGAGCGCAATTTCCATTGCGGACAGGGCCGGATGGCTTTGTGCCCCGGACCTGCAAGAACTGCTTGCCGCGCTGTCGGCCGACGGCGAGGAGGCGCGCGTGGCCGGCGGTGCGGTGCGCAATACGCTTCTGGGCGAAGCGGTCGGCGACATCGACATCGCGACGACCAATCTCCCGGATGCAACGGTGGAACGCGCCCGCAAGGCGGGCTTCAAGACGGTGCCGACCGGTATCGAGCATGGCACGGTGACGGTCGTCGCCAATGGGGTGCCCTATGAGGTGACGACGCTGCGGGCCGACGTCGAAACCGACGGCCGCCGCGCCAGGGTGCGCTTCGGACGCGACTGGAAGGCGGATGCCGAACGGCGCGACTTCACGATCAATGCGCTGTATGCCGACGCCGACGGCACTGTTATCGATCTGGTCGGCGCAATGGCGGATATCGAGAGCCGCACCATCCGCTTCATCGGGGATGCGGACGCTCGGGTGCAAGAAGACTATCTGCGCATTCTGCGCTTTTTCCGCTTCTTTGCCTGGTACGGCACCGGCCGGCCAGATGCGGAGGGATTGAAGGCCTGCGCGAGGCTCAAGGAAGGGTTGGACGGCCTTTCGGCGGAACGGGTCTGGTCGGAACTGAAGAAGCTCTTGTCGGCGACCGATCCCTCGCGTGCGCTGCTGTGGATGCGCCAGGCCGGCGTTCTGACGCGCGTTCTGCCCGAGAGCGAGAAATGGGGCATCGACGCGATTCATGGCCTCGTCGATGCCGAGCGGGACCTGGGGTGGGAGGCGAATCCGCTCATGCGTCTCGCCGCGATCATTCCGCCCGATGCGGTCCGTATCGCCGCGATGGCGCAGCGGCTGAAGATGTCGAACGCCGAACGCGATCGTTTGGTCGCCTGGGCATCCGCGCCGGAGGTCAAGCCGACAACCAGCGAATCCGAGATGGCGAAGCTCGCATACCGGGCCGGGCGGGAGGGCTTTTCCGACAAGCTGCGCCTTGCGCTCGCCGGAGCACGCGCACGGGCGGCCTCAGACGACAAGGCTCTGATCGAGGCCGGCGGATATTATCGGCTGAACCGCTTTCTGGAGGGATGGCAGACACCGCAGTTTCCGCTCAAGGGCGCCGACCTGGTTGCGATCGGCATTCCGCCGGGGCCGAAAATGGGCAATGCCCTGCGAGATCTGGAAGAAATCTGGGTGGATAGTGGCTTTGCCCTTGACCGCCCGGCGCTCATGGAGCGCGCCGAACGGATGAAACGAGAGATCATGTAGGCGCATGCCGCGCCGCAGGATCAGGCCGCGTCGCGGGCCTTTCCGATGCGCGAGCGAATCGCTTCAATCATCGTTTCGCGGATGACCGTCTCGCCATGAACCTCACGCATGTGTTCCACCACGCGGCGGATGATCTCGGCCTCGTCCTCATGACGCGTATGCCATTCACAGCCGGGGACGAGCGAACCGCAATGATATTCCTTCATGGCTTACCTCCTGTGTCCTTCGTGGATAGACTTCAAGGATAACACAAAAGCGGCGACGAAGTTGCGTACGCTTTCACGCTGTTCGGAGTCCCGGTCCTCGGAGGTTGAGAATTCATATGTCTTCCTCAAAGGCGCTGCGAAACATATATTCCCGGCGATGAATGTTCAAATTGTGCTCCATTCATTTTTTCTCTTCTTATATAAAATAATTTATAATTCACATATGTTTGATTGTGATTGATTTATTTCAAATAACATTTTAGTTAACTTGAGTTATTGATATGATTGAAAAGAAAAATTTATTTTGGAATACGCCTTGTTTCAGGTGTTTTTTGTGCCTATGTTGACGTCATCGATCTTGCTTGTCGAACTTTGTTCCTGGCGCGCAGCGTCCCCGACGATCTTCCTCTCACAATATCGATTCGACCGCTTGTCGTGCACTCGCACGACAAGGAATTATCAATGAACGATTGAAAGGAAATCGTCATGACTATCGGAACCGTGAAGTTCTTCAATGCCACCAAGGGCTTCGGCTTTATCGAGCAAGGCGAAGGCCAGGCGGATGTCTTTGTTCACATCTCCGCCGTGGAGCGGGCAGGTATGCGCTCGCTCGTCGAGGGCCAGAAGGTCAGTTTCGACGTCGTCAAGGACAACCGCAGCGGCAAGAGCGCAGCCGAGAACCTTCAGGCTGCGTAACTGGATTGCGCCTCTGGTTTTTGACCACGGATGTACTGGCACTGATCATTGAGGCGCATGGGAAGGTCGGGTTCGCCCGACCTTTTTCTTTTTCGGAACCAAAGGACGTAGACTGCATGAACGGCATCATCACCGAACATAATCTGTTCAAGTCAAAATCATCCAAGGCCAAGTCGAAGGCAGACATTACCGACCATGCCGCGCGCACCATCGTCGGCGCCGAAGCCGAGCGCCGCGAGGCAAAAACCGCCAGACTCCGTCAAATGCGGCTGGAAGCCGAGGCAAAACAGGCTGTTGCTCCATCGTCTTCCGGGCAGCGTCGCATGAAATCCATGGTGCCACGGCGCGGACGGTCATCGTCGTGACGGCCAGCGCGTTCCTGACAATTTCATGGGACGTATCCGTCTATTAACAAGGATGTTCCTCAGATGAGGCTACCTGCAAGACTGAATGTCGATCCGATAGCATGGCTGCTTTTCCTCATGGTCGGAGGTATCATCGTCACGTTTGTTTATGTCGTCCTGACGAGCATTACCTTCTGATCAGGCGATACTTGACCCCAAGGACGAGCGAATGACCAATGTTGTCTCCCTTCACGGGGATAAGCGCTGGAAGGCCGTCATCGAGTATCGAAGCGATGATGGTTTGAAGAGCGTCGAACACTATTTCGAAGAAGTTTCGCAACTCCACCTCATCATCGAGCATGGGCCGGACTGGAACATGCTGATCCGCTGCACGCTCACGCTGAACCGCCATGACGGTGGCGAGGAGCAGAATAGCGTCGAAAAGGCGCTCCAGCAGGAGCGCCAGCACTGAAACTGCCTAATCGTGCTTTGATATGCGCTGAAGATCTCGCTCAGGCCGTCCGCATCACGACCATTTGACGGTCGGCGGCATGCTGGAGAGGATCGACTCGACATTCCCGCCCGTCTTCAGTCCGAACGTGGTGCCGCGGTCATAGAGCAGGTTGAACTCCACGTAACGTCCGCGCCGCACGAGCTGTTCCTCACGATCGGTGTCGGTCCAGTTGGTGTTCATGTTCTGCCGCATGATGTGCTGGTAGACGATGAGGAACGTCCGGCCGACGTCCTGAGTAAAGGCAAAATCCGCGTCGAAGCCGCCGCTTTCGGCAGGCGAATGCAGCCAGTCGTAGAAGATGCCGCCGATGCCGCGCGGCTCCTTGCGATGCGGAAGATAGAAATACTCGTCGCACCAGGTCTTGAACCGGTCGTGGTCAGCGACATTGGCGTGCCGGTCGCAGACGAACTTCATGGCCTTGTGAAATGCGACCGTGTCGGGGTCGTCCTGGGTACGGCGCCGGTCGAGCATGGGGGTCAGATCCGCGCCACCGCCGAACCATTGGCGCGCCGTGACGACCATGCGCGTGTTCATGTGCACGGTCGGGACATGCGGATTCCAGGGATGCGCGATGAGCGAGATGCCGGAGGCCCAGAAACGCGGATCGTCCTCGCCGCCCGGCATCTGCCTGGCGAAATCGGGCGAAAACTCCCCGTAGACGGTAGAGGTGTGGACACCGACCTTTTCGAAGACGCGTCCGTGCATCATCGACATGACGCCGCCGCCGCCCTTGCCCTCTTCGCGCAGCCATTCCTTGCGTTCGAAGCGTCCCGGCGCCCAACCTGCCTGCGGACCCGTCAGTTCGTCTTCGAGCTGTTCGAAACCGGAGCAGATCCTGTCACGCAATGCCTCGAACCAGGCCTTTGCCTCCGCTTTCCTCGCTTCCAGATCCGGCGGCATGTCTGTCGGGATTTCGGGGCGTTCCATGTCTTCTCCTTGCGCCAATCGGACCGCCCGATACGGAGATGCGGGCAGCGTCGGCCAAGTAGCGCAGGAACCGTGGAGCCGCAAGGCACGCGGCCAGCGTAGAGGAGACAGGGCGAAAAGACTCGCATTTGCCCGGCCGCAATCCTACTCTTGCCATTGCAGGTTGGGGAGTAAGTCAGTGCGTACGCCACGCCGACCGCCGCTCGATGGGCTGAAGAAGACGCTTGACCGGCAGCGGTCCCATATCGGCCGGATGCCGCGCGACGGCTTCATTCGCGAAACCTATCAGCTGCCGCGCAAGGACGCCCGCGCCAAGGCCCGCGAATGGTTCGAACGTTGGCCGAAACAGGCCTACTGGACCGAGATCGAGAGCTGGTGCGAGCGTCCTGAAGACGTGATCGAATTCACGATGCGCCGTCTGCCGACGGCGGATTGAATGCCTTTCAGGCCGGTTGCAACGCGGCGTCTGCGTTCTGGAAATGACGGGTCAGATGCGCGTTGACGGCGGACGGAGCTTCCAGCGCCACGGAGTGTCCCGCTCCCTCGACCACCACGGATCTGCCGTTGGGCGCTGCATCGGCCATGTTCCTCGACAGTTCCTCGCTGTAGGCGTGGTCCTCGGCCCCGGCAATAGCGAGCACGGGGCGTTTGCAACCAGCCAGTTCGGGCAGGACCGCTCGCCGCTCGACGACGGCGTCGGCGGCGTCACCGATCGATGCCGGCAGCGCCGCCATGCGGCTGCGCCATGAGGCGCACATCTCTGCGCGGGCCGGATCGGCAAGCATCGCATCTCCGAACATGATGTACATCAGTGTGTCGATGACCGGGCCGCCGCCATTCTCTTTCAAGGCGACGACGAGGGGGCGGAACTCATCTGCCTTGTACTCATGCTCGGCGCTCGAGCCGAGAGCCGCGGCCGAGCGCACCAGCTCCGGCCTTCGCGCCGCCAGCCGCAATGCCAGGAAGCCGCCCATGGAGTTGCCGACAATATGCGCCGGGCCGAGATCGAGGGCCTCGATCAGTGCAGCCATATCGTTGGCCAGCGTGTCCATGTCGTAATCTCTGTCCGCCGGGGGCGGGGTCTTGCCGTGGCCGCGCTGATCGTAGGTCATCACGCGATAGTCCCTGCTGAACGCCTCGACCTGATGGTCGAACATGCGGTGATCGAAGAACAGCGAATGCGCGAACACGATCGCGGGGGCGTTCTTTGCACCGTTCAGTTCATAATAATAGTCGATACCGTTGCAGTTTATCGTCGGCATGCTTGTCCTCCCAATGTTGAAGACAGGCACCAGATACGATCGGGGCGGTAACATGAATGATCGTGCCGGCCGATTTCTTGCTCTATCCCGCCACTTCCGTGTCGCGTTATTTTCCAGTTTGCTGAAATGATGCTATGTCCAGACAAAACAATATGTTGGGGGGATTGCAGTGCGTATGGAGGATCTCAGCAGTGTAAGGCTGCCGAATTATAGCGCCCTCTTGATGCGCGAGGTCGCGGTCGAAGCCGGCCAGGACTGGGTTCAAATGGCCGAGGCTGCCCAGCTTGATCCGTCCCTGCTCGATGATCCGGGCGGGGAACTCACGGGACATGACGAACTGCGTCTCCAGCGTGCCTTTGCAAAGACCGTTCAACGCGAGCCTGCAGCCTGGTTCAGTACCGGACTGCGTTTCCATATACTGTGTATGGGACCTCTTGGCATGGCGGCCCTGTCCTCCCGCGACACCCAGTCGGCGCTGCGCAATGTCATGCTGTTTCAGGACCTTTGCCCGTCACTCCTGACATTCGGGCTCGAATATGAACACGGAGAGTTGCGGGCCCTCACTGCGGATGCCGGTTCTGCACCGCTCGACCTTCGCGAGCAGCATCTGGAGCGGGGGCTTGGCTGCGTGACCCGGTTCCTCACCGACATGTGGCAGGGCTCGCACCTGATCTCGCATGTCGAGATTGAGCTGGACCGGCCGGAGAACTGGTATTCGTGTGAGGATGCGTTTGGGTTTCCGGTCAAATTCGGTGCGCAACGCACCCGGTGGGTCTTTGCTCCTGGGGCCGGGCATGCGCCGCTGCCACTGGCGAGCCCATTGCTGGAAACGACGTACGAGCGGCTCTGCCGGTCACTTCTCGATCGAAACTCTGGTGGCAGCAGCATCTCCGAACGATGCTACGGGCTGCTCGTGCGCGGCGGGCGCCAGATGCCCAGCGCTTCGCAGGTCGCGCAGCGGCTCAACATGTCGACGCGGACACTGCATCGCAGGCTTGCCACGGAGGGGGTCACCTTCCGGCGGCTCGTCGACGACGTTCGTGCCGAGCAGGCCCGCTATTTCCTCCGGAACGGCCGGTTGTCGGTTGGACAGATCGCCGAACTGACTGGCTTCTCCGAATCCGCGAGTTTCAGCCATGCCTTCAAGCGCTGGACCGGCCAGTCGCCTCTGGGATACAGGCGTTCCGCTCGGCAAGCAGGCGTCGATGAAGGCCACGCCTCGTAGATGCCGCCCGGTGGATGCTTCAACTTTCTGTCTTGGCCCGTGCGGCCTGCGTCAAGAGGGGAGAAAAGTCGAGCGGGAAGGGGAAGATGATGGTTGAGTTCTTCTCGCCGGCGATGAAGTTCAGCGAACTCAGATAGCGCAGTTGCATAGCTCCGGGCTGCTGTGCCAGTATCTCGGCCGCCTCGGTGAGCTTTTGCGCGGCCTGCTGTTCGCCTTCCGCATTGATCACCTTGGCGCGGCGTTCGCGTTCGGCTTCCGCCTGTCGCGCGATGGCACGGATCATCGATTCGTTGATGTCGACATGTTTGATCTCGACATTGGCGACCTTGATCCCCCAGGCATCCGTCTGCTCGTCGAGGATCTGGCGAATGTCGCTGTTGAGCCGATCGCGCTCCGACAGCATCTCGTCGAGGTCGTGCTTGCCGAGAACCGAGCGCAAGGTGGTCTGGGCGAGCTGGCTGGTCGCCATCATGAAGTCCTCGACCTGGATCGTGGCCAGTTCGGGATCGATGACCCGGAAATAGATCACCGCATTCACCCTGACGGAGACGTTGTCGTGGCTGATGACGTCCTGGCTTGGCACGTCGAGCACGCGAACGCGCAGGTCGACACGCACGATCTGCTGGACGAAAGGGACGATTATGATGAGGCCGGGCCCGCGGACGCTGGTGAAGCGACCGAGCGTGAAGACCACGCCGCGCTCATATTCGCGAAAGATGTTGATCGCCCAGGACAGGATGAGGGCCAGCAGGGCGACGAGAATGGCGTAGAATATCAGGTCAAAGGGAATGGTCATGGCTCACTCCTCTCAGAGGTGCTTGGGGACGCAACCTTGCCTCGGCCGTCCGATTGCCAACCGGTCTTCAATTTTCGCCGACCGCATCGTCTGGCGCGGCGCCGCCCGATGCTCCTTGGCGGGCCGTGTCGTCTTCGGCCGCGACCTTCAGCGTCAGGCCGTCGAGTTCGGTGATACGCACGGTGTCGCCCTCGGCAAAACTCCGCTCGGCGACGGCGCGCCAACGTTCACCATGCGTGCGCACCTGGCCGGTGCCACCCGACCAGCTGAGGACGGTCGCCTCGGCTCCGATCATCTCCTCGCGGCCCGTGGCGACGGTGCGGCGATGTGAGGAGAGCGCCAGCCAGGCGACAATCAGGGCCAGCAGCAGGCTTGCCGCACCGACAACAGCGATCATCATCCAGGAGACCTCGAAACCCGGCACGTCGGTGTCAAAGAGGATGGTCGCACCCAACAGAAATGCTGCCGCGCCGCCGATGCCCAACATGCCGAACGAGGGAGCGAATGCTTCCGCCGCGATGAGACCGGCGCCAAGGAGGAGCAGGCCGGCCCCTGCATAGCTGACCGGCAACACCGCCAGAGAATAGAGTGCCAGCAGAAGGCTGATGCCGCCCACCGTACCAGGAATGATCGTGCCCGGATTCATGAATTCGAAGATCAGTCCGTATATGCCGATCATCAGCAGAATGAGAGCGATATTGGGATCGGTGATTGTTGCCAGCAATTGATTGCGCCAGTCGGGAGCGAGGTCTTCTGTGACAAGGTCGGCCGTGCGCAGCGTTTGCTCCTCTTGTCCGACCTTGACTGTGATGCCGTCGGCTTTGCGCAGCAACTCATCAATCGATGCGGCCGTGAAGTCGATGACCTGTTCGCGCGCTGCATCGGTGGCGGTCATGCTGGCGGCCTGGCGCACCGCCTGTTCGGCCCAATCGATGTTGCGTCCGCGCAGTTCGGCCAGCCCGCGGATGAATGCGACGGCATCGTTGATGGCCTTTGCCTCGGCTGCGTTGCTCGGCGCGGCGGGGTTTTCCTTTTTCTGCGTGGCGGTGCCGTCATCCGGTTCCTGTTCTTCACCGCCGAAAGGCAGGCCGCCGCCACCGCCAATCTGGATCGGCGTGGCCGCGCCGAGATTGGTGCCCGGCGCCATGGCCGCGATATGGCTGGCATACATGATATAGGTGCCGGCGCTCGCTGCCCGCGCTCCGCTGGGGGCAACATAGCTGGCGACCGGGACCGATGATGCGAGAATGTCGCGGATGATGACGCGCATCGAACTGTCGAGCCCGCCCGGCGTGTCCATCTGCAGGATGACCAGTCGGGCTTTGCGATCCTCCGCCGTCTCCAACCCGCTGGTTATGTAATCGGCAGTCGCCGGTCCGACTGCTCCTTCAAGCTTGAGCACCAGGGCGATTGCGCCGTTCGGAGAGGTCGCCAATGCGCCAGCCCAAGTCAATGCGCCCAATGCCACGGCAAGGATGCAGGCGGTGCGCCGGATAACCCGTCCGGCGCGATGTGTGCGCGGCCACAGGTTCATGCCTAAAGATATAGGAAACAAGCCGCTTCTGGTAAGGCGTCCCGCCTGCGACGCGTGCGTTCCTGAGCGGCTTCCGCCTGCTCATTTCGTTTGGCTCACAGCCTCTCCTGCGGCCATGGCGACCGACATCGCCAGATTGAGGCTTCGTCCGCCGCCGGGCATCGGTATCAGGAGCCGCGCATCGGCGATGTCATGGACATGGTCCGGGGCACCGGCCGATTCGCGTCCGAACAGAAGGATATCGTTCGGCCGGAACGCGAATTCCGTATAGGGCAGATCGGCCTTGGTCGAGAAGAGCACGAGACGGCGCGCTTCGGCGCGGCGCCACGCCTCGAAGACGGTCCACTCGGTATGGCGGGTGAGGGCGGCCATTTCGACGTAGTCCATACCGGCGCGCTTCAGCGCCCGATCGGAAAGGTCGAAGCCGGCGGGGCCGATCACGTCGACGGCCAGGCCGAGGCAGGCGCCGAGCCTCAGGATGGCGCCGGTGTTGCCGGGAATGTCGGGCTGGTAGAGCGCGATGCGCAGGTCACTGTGCATTCAAGTTCCGGAATTTTCGTTGCGCACCCGCCACAGTCAGGGGGGCGAAGCAGCAGATGCTCAATTAAGGTGGTAGCCAATCCGACCATATCGGTCTATAGAGCCTCGCATCGTCAACCTGAACCTGAGGAGGCAGCAATGGATTACCGCATGCGTATCGCATTCGACTGCCCAGCAGATGGGCTTTCCGCCTGACGGCGGGACCGGTTCGACGACCTCATAGCATTCGCGTCATCGCCCAGGTTCCGCCGGAAGCGTCCCACCTTCCGAAGGATTCACGCGATGCCTGCACCCAGCTTCAAGTTCCCCTGTTCGTTGACTGCCCGTGCCGAAGATGGCCGTAGCAAAACGACCGCAACCTCACTCCCGGCTATGGCATCTCCTGCCAATGCGATGTCAGCAGCGTTCAGCAATGCACTTGGCCCGAAGCTCGCCGAGAGCCATGTGAAAGCCGAAGGCGGCCGCGCCGTCAAGCCGGACAAGCCCGGCCTCGGCGGGTCTTCCCGGTCTTCATACAGACCTGCAGGCGCCCCGGCACCGCGCAAGGGGCATCGTTGATTGCCGTGGATAATTTGATTCGAGAGTATGAGCCGCCATGTTTCGCTGGTTTGAAGAGAAGCTGAACCCGTTCCCCGCCGAAGAGCCGGTCGAGCCGCCGCGCACGCTGGTGGCGTTCTGCCTGCACTATACAAAGGGCGCTTGGCCCTATCTGGTGCCGGCAGCGATCCTGATGGCTCTGATTGCCATCACCGAGGTGTGGATGTTCTCCTTCCTTGGCAACATCGTCGACTGGTTGTCGTCCAAGGACCGGGCGACGTTTCTGGAGAACGAAGGCTGGAAGCTCGCCGGCATGGCAGTCATCGTGCTCTTCGGGCTGCCGCTCATGGTCTGGTTCCATTCGCTCATCAGCCAGCAGACGCTCATGGGCAACTATCCCATGCGCATCCGCTGGCAGGTGCACCGCTACCTGCTCAAGCAGTCGATGACCTTCTACCAGGACGAGTTCGCCGGCCGCATCGCCACCAAGCTGATGCAGACGGCGCTTGCGGTGCGCGAATGCGTCATCAAGCTGTTCGACGTGATCAATTACGTCACGGTCTATTTCACCGGCATGCTGATCATCGTCGCCTCCGCCGACTGGCGGCTCGCCATCCCCATCGTTGCCTGGCTCGTCGGTTATGTGGCGCTCATGGCCTATTTCATTCCGCGCCTCGGCAGGGTGGCGGAAAAGCAGGCCGACGCCCGCTCGCTGATGACCGGGCGTGTCGTCGACAGCTACACCAACATCCAGACGGTCAAGCTGTTCTCCCATGCCAGCCGGGAGGCCGACTATGCACGCAACGGCATGCGCGATTTTCTCGGTACGGTCTACCGCCAGATGCGGCTCGTCACGGGGCTATACGGCCTCCTGTACGTGCTGAATTCGCTTTGCCTGTTCTCGGTCGGAGCATTGGGCATCTGGTTGTGGCTCGGCGAGATGATCACGGTCGGCGGGGTCGCCGTGGCGCTCGGGCTGGTGCTCCGGCTCTGGGGCATGTCGCAGTGGATCATGTGGGAGCTTTCGGGGCTGTTCGAGAACATCGGCACGGTGCAGGACGGCATCGGCTCGATCTCGCTGCCGCGTATCGTCGAGGACAAGCCGGGCGCGAAGGAACTCGTCGTGCACAAGGGCGAGATCGTCTTCGATGACGTGCGCTTTCATTACGGCAAGCAGAAGGGCGTGCTGGAAAAACTCTCGCTGGCCGTCAGGCCGGGCGAAAAGGTGGGCGTGGTCGGCCGGTCCGGTGCCGGCAAGTCCACGCTGGTCAATCTGCTCTTGCGGTTCTACGACATCGAGGGTGGGCGCATTCTGATCGACGGTCAGGATATCGCCGACGTCACGCAGGACAGCCTGCGCGCCAATATCGGGATGGTCACGCAGGACACCTCGTTGCTGCATCGCTCCGTGCGCGACAACATTCTGTACGGCCGACCGGACGCCAGCGAGGATATGATGCTGGAAGCCGCGCAAAAGGCGGAGGCGACGGAGTTCATCACCGACCTCACCGACCCGAAGGGGCGCAAGGGGCTCGACGCGCATGTGGGCGAGCGTGGCGTGAAACTGTCCGGCGGCCAGCGCCAGCGTATCGCCATTGCCCGCGTCATGCTCAAGGACGCGCCGATCCTCATCCTTGATGAAGCGACATCGGCGCTGGATTCGGAGGTCGAGGCGGCGATCCAGGAAAACCTCTATCAGCTGATGGAAGGCAAGACCGTGATCGCCATCGCGCACCGCCTGTCGACCATCGCCGCGATGGACCGCCTGATCGTGATGGACAAGGGCGAGGTCGTGGAAGAGGGCACGCATGATGAACTGATCGCGCAGAGCGGGCTTTATGCGCAGCTCTGGAACCGCCAGTCGGGCGGCTTCATCGATCTGGAGCCGGCGGAGGCGGCCGAATAGCGATTGTGGCCATCCTCATGCCAAACTGATTCAGGAATCATGCATAAGTGACTGTGAAACAAGGATCAGAACGCCAGGCGGCCTATGAGCCGCGCAGAGGCGAGGCGCTGTGGCGCCGCGTGGAGGGGGTCATCGACCCCTTCCACGACACCGATCGCGAGGTCCTGCCGAAAGATGCCTGGCAGTTCATTCTCCATTTCGCCCGGCAGGCAAAGGGGCCGTTCATCCTTCTGCTCGTGATGGGCGGGCTGGTCGGCGCCGTCGATGCGGCGCTCTACTGGGCGATCGGCTGGCTGATCGATCTTCTCGATTCGGCAAATCCGGCGACGCTGATGGCCGATCACTGGCCCGAACTCATCGGATTGCTCCTGCTCGTCCTGGTGGTGCGTGCGGTGGTGATGATCGGGGCTGCAATTGTCGAGCAGCAGATCATCGTGCCGGGCTTCTTTGCGATGGTGCGCTGGCAGGCCTTCCGGCGCGTGATCGAACAGCCTTACGAATTCTACCAGAACGATTTTGCCGGCCGGATCGCCCAGAAGATCATGCAGGGCGGCGAGGCGGTGGGAGACTTCATCGTATCGATCCTGCAATCGGTATGGTCCTTCATCACGTTCCTGGTGCTTGCGACGACACTTCTTGCCTCGCTCGATCCGCTGATGGGGCTGGTGCTGGCGGTCTGGTGCTGCGGATACGGGCTGATCATCCGCTATGTTCTGCCGGAACTCCGCCAGGCGGGCCGTGCAACGGCCGATCAGCGGTCGATCTTCAGCGGTCGCCTCGTCGATGCCTTCACCAATATCGTCGCCGTCAAGCTGTTCGACAGCGGTCGCCGCGAACACGCTTTCGTGCGTGACGGTCTGGACAATTTCTACCGCGCGGTGACCCGGCTGACGCGCAACATCACAACGGTGCGCGCCTGTGTTGCCATCCTCAACGGCTTGATGATGGCGGCGGTGGGCGCGATCGCGGTCGCCAACTGGACGGCAGGGACCATCTCGACCGGGGCGATCGCGGCGGCGCTTGGCCTGGTCTTCCGGCTCAACAACATGTCGGGCTGGATGATGTTCAACATCAACGGTTTGATCCGATCGTTCGCCACCGTCCAGGATGCGACCGGCACGATCTCGGTCGAGCCGGCGATTCGCGATGCCGAGAACGCTGTCTCTGCCGAGCGTACAAGCGGAGACATCCGTTTCGAGAATGTCACCTTCCACTACGGCAAGGGCGGCGGAGTGATCGAAGATCTCTCCTTCCATGTCCGGCCTGGAGAGCGTGTGGCGCTGGTCGGGCCGTCGGGGGCTGGCAAGACCACGATCGTCAATCTGATGCTGCGCCTGTTCGACGTCGAGAAGGGCCGCGTTCTGCTCGATGGAACCGATATCCGCACCCTCACCCAGGCGTCGTTGCGCGAACAGTTCGGGGTCGTCAGCCAGGAGCCGATGCTCATGCATCGCTCGATTCGCGACAATATCGGCTATGGCCGGCCCGCAGCAGGAGAGGCGGAGATCGTGGAGGCGGCCCAAAAGGCTGCCGCGAATGATTTCATCGTTTCGGTGAGCGATCCGAAGGGGCGAACGGGCTATGACGCGCATGTCGGTGAGCGCGGCGTGAAGCTGTCGGGCGGACAGCGTCAGCGAATCGCCATCGCGCGCATGATGCTCAAGGACGCCCCGATTCTCATTCTCGACGAGGCGACGTCGGCTCTCGATTCGGAGGTGGAGGCGGCGATCCAGGACAATCTCTATCGGATGATGGAGGGGCGGACGGTCATCGCCGTGGCGCATCGGCTTTCCACCATCGCGGCGCTCGACAGGCTGATCGTGCTCGACAAGGGGCGAATCGTCGAGGAAGGCACGCACGACGATCTGCTTGCCAGTGGCGGTCTGTATGCGCAATTGTGGAAGCGGCAGTCCGGCGGTTTCCTTGCCGACCGGCTCGCCGCGGAGTGACGGCTATGGTGCGATCTGCATCGGACGGCATGGCACGGCGCCAGGACGCGCTCGACGCGCTGGAGTATGACTTTCTCGCCGAAAGGGCGGCATCGCTCGGCCGCGCCGGCGAGAAGATGGAGCGCGCCTTGAACAGACTCGCCGAGAGCGATGCAGAGGCCGCAGAGGGTGGAGAACGGCGGCTAAAAGAAGCTGTGGATGCCGTCTACGCCTATTTCATCCAGCGCGAATTGTGTGGCCTGCGCCGCCATGACGACATTATCCGCCAGTATGGGATCCCGCGACGCGTGCTCGTCCGGCTGGGGGCGAGATAGGCTCTGGCCGGGCCCCCGCGGCGTGTCGTGCGGCCCTCTTGGCGGCGCGTCTGCAAGTGTCTTCCCGGTGTTGAGCGGGTGCGGGGGCAACTGCGCCCAATAGACCCGCGACAAACTGCCCACATGAACTGCTGGCATATGGACAATTGCCGGCTTCCTGCCTAGAAACCAACGCAAATTGCCGGGGATTCCAACCGGCCCGCGGAGCTGTGTCTGCGCGGGCGGCCAATCGTGGAATGGATGGGAGCCGGCCAAACGGGGTCAAGAGGAAGAGAGTTCCGTGAGCGCACACGACACCACCGAACCCACACGCCGGGATTTCCTATATGTAGCAACCGGTGCCGCCGCGGCGGTCGGCGCGGGAGCGGTCGCCTGGCCGTTTATCGATCAGATGCGTCCCGACGCTTCGACCCTGGCCCTGGCGACGATCGAGGTCGACGTCTCCTCCATCGAGCCGGGGATGTCCGTCACGGCCAAGTGGCGCGGCAAGCCCGTGTTCATCCGCAACCGTACCCCTGCCGAGGTCGAGGCGGCAAAGGAAGTGCCACTTTCCGAACTCAAGGATCCGGTGGCCCGCAACGCCAATCTCGCTTCCGACGCGCCGGCGACCGATGTCGACCGGTCGGCGGGCGAGGGCAAGGAGAACTGGATCGTGATGATCGGCTCGTGCACGCATCTGGGTTGCGTTCCGCTCGGTCAGTCGGGCGATTTCGGCGGCTGGTTCTGCCCATGCCACGGTTCGCACTACGATACGGCCGGGCGCATCCGCAAAGGGCCGGCACCTGAGAATCTGGCCGTGCCGACCTTTGAATTCATTTCCGACACCGTCATTCGGATCGGCTAAGGCATTAGGGGACTTTCTGACATGAGCGGTGGACATTCTACCTACAATCCAACGACGGGCCTTGGCCGCTGGATCGATCAGCGTATGCCTTTGCCCCGGCTGGTCTACGATTCATTCGTCGCCTATCCGGTGCCGCGCAATCTGAACTATGCCTATACGTTCGGCGGCATTCTTTCGCTGATGCTGGTGGCTCAGATCCTCACCGGCGTCGTGCTTGCAATGCACTATGCCGCCAACACCGAGATCGCGTTCAACTCCGTCGAGAAGATCATGCGCGACGTCAATTCCGGTTGGCTGCTGCGCTATCTGCACGCCAACGGCGCGTCGATGTTCTTCATCGCGGTCTATATCCATATCTTCCGTGGCCTCTACTACGGTTCATACAAGGCGCCGCGCGAGCTGCTCTGGATTCTTGGCTGCATCATCTATCTCCTGATGATGGCGACCGGCTTCATGGGCTACGTCCTGCCGTGGGGGCAGATGAGCTTCTGGGGTGCGACGGTCATCACCGGCTTCTTCACCGCCATTCCGCTGGTCGGCGACTGGATCCAGCAGTTGCTGCTCGGCGGCTTCGCGGTCGACAATCCGACCCTCAACCGGTTCTTCTCGCTTCACTACTTGCTGCCGTTCATGATCGCGGGCGTCGTCGTCCTGCACGTGTGGGCGCTGCACGTGACCGGACAGACCAATCCGACCGGCATCGAGCCGAAATCGAAGACGGACACGGTGGCTTTCACGCCCTACGCGACCATCAAGGACGCGTTCGCGATGGTGCTGTTCCTGCTGTTCTTCGCCTATTTCGTCTTCTATCTGCCGAACTATCTCGGCCATCCCGACAACTACATCGAGGCGAACCCGCTGAAGACGCCTTCGCACATCGTGCCCGAATGGTACTATCTGCCGTTCTACGCCATCCTGCGCGCGATCACCTTCAACGTCGGACCGATCGATTCCAAGCTGGGCGGCGTTCTGGCCATGTTCGGCTCGATCGCGGTGTTGTTCTTCGTGCCGTGGCTTGACACTTCGAAGGTGCGGTCGGCCGCTTATCGGCCCTGGTACAAGCTGTTCTTCTGGCTTTTCGTCGCCAACGCGATCTTCCTCGGCTGGCTTGGATCCCGCCCGGCGGAAGGCGCCTATGTCGCCATGGCCCAGATCGCAACCCTCTACTATTTCGCGTTCTTCCTGGTCATCATGCCGCTTCTGGGGCTGATCGAAACGCCGCGCAAGCTGCCGAACTCGATTACCGAGGCCGTACTCGGCAAGGCCAAGGGAAGCGGTACCGCCGTGCCCGAAGGCGCGACAGCTTCGCCCGACAAGAACGTGTGAACCGAAGAGAATCTCGAAAGGACTTACTCGCATGAAAAAGATTCTCACCGGTCTGGCCGCTGCGGGCCTGGTTATGGCGGGAATGATCGGCACCCTGCATGCGGCCGAAGACGGCCACAGCGCGGCTGAGCCCACCCATTTTCCGATCCACAAGCCTGAAGAGCTGTCGTGGTCGTTTGCCGGCCCGTTCGGCACCTATGACAAGGGGCAGCTTCAGCGCGGCTTCAAGATCTACAAGGAGGTCTGCGCCGCCTGTCACTCGATGAACCTCGTTCCGTTCCGTGCACTCGAAGCGCTCGGATATTCGGAAGCCCAGGTGAAGGCGGTCGCCGCCGAGTATACGGTCGAGGATGGACCGGACGGCAATGGCGACATGTTCGAACGCGCGGCAATCCCGTCGGACCATTTTCCGTCGCCCTTCCCGAACGCCGAGGCGGCGGCAGCCGCCAATGGCGGTGCGGCCCCGCCGGATTTCTCGCTGATCGCCAAAGCACGCGCCGTGGAACGCGGGTTCCCGACCTTCATTTTCGACATCTTCACGCAGTATGCCGAGAGTGGACCTGACTACATCCACGCCCTTCTGACCGGCTATGACGAGACACCGCCGGAAGGCATGGAGATCCCGGAAGGCACTTACTACAATCCGTATTTCATCGCCGGAAAGTCGCTGGCGATGGCGCCGCCGCTCTCGGAAGGGATCGTGACCTACGAAGACGGCACGCCGGAAACGGTCGACCAGTATTCGCGGGATGTCGCGGCTTTCCTGATGTGGGCAGCCGAGCCGCATCTGGAGGAACGCAAGAAGATGGGCTTCCGGGTGATGGTGTTCCTGATCCTTTTTGCCGGCCTGGTCTATCTGACCAAGCGCAAGGTATGGTCCGAAGTCGCGCACTGATTGTCGCGACCCGAAGTGAACGAGAAGGAAAGGGCGCCGGCGCGCCCTTTCTTTTTGCCCCGAAAGGCGGCACAAATGCTCGACAGGGAATCCTTGACATGAAGACCTCTCTCGAAGACACGCTGCTCGCGTCCATTCGGAACATTCCTGACTATCCGAAGCCTGGCGTCATGTTTCGCGACATCACGACGCTTCTCGGCGATGCGCGGGCTTTTCGGCGTGCGGTCGATGAACTGGTCCATCCCTATGCCGGCAACAAGATCGACAAGATCGCCGGCATCGAGGCGCGCGGCTTCATTCTCGGAGGAGCTATCGCCCATCAGCTCTCGGCTGGGTTCGTGCCGATCCGCAAGAAGGGAAAGCTGCCTTACGAGACAGTCAGGATCGCCTACAGTCTAGAATACGGCGTCGATGAGATGGAGATGCACAAGGACGCCGTCACTCAGGGTGAAAAGGTCATCCTCGTGGATGACCTGATTGCGACGGGTGGCACCGCCGAGGGGGCTGCGAAGCTGCTTACGCAGATGGGAGCTGAAATCGTCGCCGCCTGCTTCGTCGTCGATTTGCCCGATCTCGGCGGTCGAGCGAAGCTCGAAGCGCTGGGCGTTCCTGTTCGCACCTTGGTTGCCTTCGCAGGGGATTGAGCGCTGTTGGCACGCTCATTGCTGCACGTTGGTCTGGTGGTGCAGCGGATCGGCGGCTTTAGTCCTTGCGCAGAGGCGCTCGACTGAGGTCGTTCACAGCGTCAGTCGCCTTGCGCAAGAGCCGCATGAAATCGTTGGCCTCTGACGCGTCCAAGCCGCCCAGCATCATCCTCTGCGCTTTCTCCACTGCTGGTGTAATCTCCTTGATGGTCTGCCGTCCCGCGTTGGTGACGTGCAGGACGCGGGAGCGGCGATCCCTGTCGCTCACCTCGCGCTCCAGAAGACCCTTCTGCTGCAGGCGGTCGACAACGCCGGCAATGGTCGTTCGATCATAGGCGATTAGGCCGGCGAGCGTCGCCTGATCGATGCCCGGATTCTGTTCGACGCTGACCAGCGCCGCATACTGCACCGGTGTCAGGTCATAGCCCGCACTGGAAACTTCCGAATAGAAAATCGCAACGGCGATCTGCTGAAACCGGCGGACAAGATGGCCGGGCATGTCGCTGATATGTGTCACCATGACCTCCAACGCGGTTGCCTAATTTGACAGTATGCTGATCATCAGTATACTTTCTATATTCGGAATGTCGATCCTCGATATAGCGCGGCGCCGTGAATGATGACGTGGAAACGTTGGCGGCAGGGAGCGAACCGGCGGGATCGATCACGGTTTGCACCGTGCCGCTGCGCAGGCAGAAGCAACATCGGAGGTAGCAGTCCCATGCAATTCCACCTCAATGGATTCAAAGCCGGCGATCCGGATATCTCCGATGCCAATCCTGCCGGCCGGAGAAATACCGACAAAGTGGATGTCCTGATCGTCGGATGTGGGCCGGCTGGCCTGACCCTGGCCGCACAGCTTGCGGCATTTCCCGATATCACGACCAGGATCGTTGATCAGAAACCCGGACCACTTCAGTTGGGTCAGGCTGACGGCGTTGCGTGTCGTACGATGGAAATGTTCCATGCGTTCGGCTTCTGCGAGCGGGTGATGAGAGAAGCCTATTGGGTCAATGAGGTGACGTTCTGGAAGCCCGATCCCGCGAAGTCTGGGGGGATCGCCCGCAGCGGGCGTGTACAGGATGTCGAGGACGGGCTGTCGGAATTCCCGCACGTGATCCTCAATCAGGCGCGGGTGCACGAATTCTATCTCGATGTCATGCGCAATTCGCCGAACCGGCTGGAGCCGGATTATTCCAGGCGCCTTGTCGATCTTCAGACAGAAAGCACAACCTCGCCCGACGAGCATCCGGTGACGGTTCGCCTTGAGCGAACCGATCCCGGACACGAGGGCGAGGTGGAAACGATACGGGCCCGGTATGTCGTGGGTTGCGACGGTGCACGCAGTGCGGTGCGCAAGGCACTGGGGCATGAGTTGCGGGGCGATTCGGCCAATCAGGCATGGGGTGTCATGGATATCCTAGCCGTGACCGACTTTCCCGATATCCGGTTGAAGGCCCTCGTGCAATCGGCCGGAGAAGGCAGCATCCTGATTGTGCCACGCGAGGGCGGCTATCTCGTGCGTATCTATGTCGAACTCGACAAGCTCAACGAGAACGAACGCGTGGCGAACAGGAACATCACCGTCGATCACCTGATCGCGGCAGCCCAGCGCATTCTCCATCCCTACTCCCTCGACGTGAAGGAGGTCGCCTGGTGGTCGGTCTACGAGATCGGTCAGCGACTTTGCGATCGTTTCGATGACGTTCCCGAAAACGAGGCCGCAACACGCACGCCGCGCATCTTCATCGCTGGCGACGCCTGCCATACGCACAGCCCGAAGGCGGGGCAGGGCATGAACGTTTCGATGCAGGACGCCTTCAACCTGGGCTGGAAGCTCGCCCATGTGCTTCAAGGGCGCAGCCGGCCCGAACTCCTGCACAGCTATTCGGCTGAACGCCAGGCGATCGCCAGGGAGTTGATCGATTTCGATCGTCAATGGGCGCGCATGCTCAGCGCTCCGGTAAAGTCGGGCACCAACCCGGACGGTGTCGAGCCGGAAGAGGTTCAAAAGTACTTCGTCCGCCATGGGCGTTACACGGCCGGCACGGCGGTGAGATACCGACCGTCGCAGCTGATCGGGGAGGCAACGTTCCAGCACCTGGCGACCGGTTTCGAGATCGGGACACGTTTTCACTCCGCCCCGGTGATCCGCCTGGGGGACGCAAAGCCGGTCCATCTCGGGCACGCGGTCAAGGCCGACGGACGCTGGCGCATCTTTGCCTTCGCCGGCGAGGGGAATCCCGCCGCCGCGCAGTCCGGCATCCAAAGACTTTGCGCATTTCTCCAGGAGGAGCCGCAATCCCCTGTCAGACGATATACGCCGGCGGGCGAAGACATCGATGCGCTGATCGACCTGCGGGCCGTGTTCCAGCAGGGCCATCGTGAACTGGCGATGGAATCGATGCCATCCCTTCTTCTGCCCACGAAGGGGCGCTACGGGCTCCGCGACTACGAGAAGTTGTTCTGTGCCGATCTTTCAGGCGACAGGGACGTCTTCGACATGCGCGGAGTGGACCGCACGGAAGGATGCATGGTCATCGTTCGCCCTGACCAGTACATCGCCCACGTCCTTCCGCTTAACGCCCATGACGAGCTTGCGGCGTTCTTCGCTGGCATTCTCGTGCGCCGAAACGCCGAGTGAGCATCGAAGGGATTTGGCGGCGCCGCCATGCCTTCATCAGCGCCCACGCCCGGAACTGCATGAGCGGGGTCTTGTAGCGGAAGCAACCGGCCGGCTACCGCATGGCCTTCACGACACGACGAAGTCGGCCCCGCACTTCAGGCAACTGGCGCATTCGCCGACTTCTTCCCAGTCGCCGGGGCTTTCGTGCACTTGTCGCCGACACTTCGGACAGGTTGTCTCTGCGGCCTGATTGAAGTCATGTTCGGGCCCGACATACGCGCACAGCAGATGATGGATGATTGGCGACCTTTGCAGCTTTCCACCGCACAGCGGGCACCGGGCACATGAACTCTCAATCTGCATGGCCGTTGTCGAGATGCAGAGTGCGGACCACGCCGCTCCAGAAGTGGTCGAGAAGTTCGATGTAGTACATGCGGACCCGAACGGCGGAACCGAGCGCAAGACGCTGTTCGGGTCGATCGAGCCGAACACGCGCCACCTGTCCGAGCTGCGAACTCGCGATGAAGGAAGTGGGCTGGTGCCTGTAGACCTCGGCGATCGGGAGGATGGCCTCTATGGTGCCGCTCAAGCGAGCCTGGCCGAAAATGACGAAGGCGTGCTGCCCGACCTGCGGCTCAACCAAACGGAAATTGGGCAGATACCAGTCGATGTAGGCCGCATTGTCCACCATGATCTCGGCGATGGGGGACCCGGTCACGACGGTTTCGCCTTCATGGGCGAGGCGCTCGGAGACGATGCCGCTTGCCGGTGCCAAGACACGGCCTTCGTCGAAAGAACTCCTGACGCGTTCGATCTCATCTTCAAGCCTGCGCTGCGTCCCGACAAGCCGGTCAATCTGCGCCTGCCCCTCCGAGGCTTCGGCCTGCAGGGCGGCGAGTACTTGTCGCGCTTCCGCCCGTTCCCGGTAGATCTGCTGGCGGAATATGACGCTGCCGCTGACACTGCTTGGGGACTGTTCGAAGCGCTGGATGGATTCCTCCGCGACTTCCAGGCGGGCCTGTGCCGCGTCGATGGAGTTGGCCGCGATGCTTACGCGCATCTGCAGATCCGCTTGCCGCCCGGTCACGTCCGAGAGTGCTTGCATGAGGGTCGACACGGTCTCGTCCACCTGCGGTGACTGGACGGTTGCGATGATGTCGTCCTCTTCGACCCTGTCGCCTGGCTCGACCGCCACGTTGTCCACGCGGACGACAACGGGGTGGGAGACGATCAGTCGTGGTGCCGAGACGATTCCCGGTCCGCTGAGATAGACCAGCGGCCCGCCGAACCGGATGACCACGAAGGCCACGAGCGCCAGGACCGAAACGCCATAGATGAAGCGCACGATGCGCCCTGACGAAGCACGGCGGCTTTCGACCGGATCTGGGATGTCGGGATCAATGCGCCGCATATCGTCTTTCATCGAGGCATCTACCTTGTCGGGGGACTGAACAGGGCCTTTCGTACCCGTGGAGGAACATAGTCGTCCCGGCGCGAGGCCATGAACAGGATCTCCGACGAAAAGGCTGCAAAACGTACGAACTTCATGACGATGGCATAGAGCGCAAATATCGGTGCGACGAGCAGGCTGAAGTAGCTTGCCGTTTGTCCGAACAACAGATTGGCGACGGCGATGTTGAGCAGGGCGATCATCAGAACGAAGATGTAGATTGCCAAGAGGAACACGAGGGCCGCCGATCCCATCAATGCAAAACAGAACGCGATGTAGAATGGAAACAGTATCGTCGGGATGAACTCGAAGACCATGAAATCGAGACGTTGCAGCGTGTCGGCGAGACGTTCGCGTCTGAACGGCCAGGCTTCCCGATATTCGATGAGACGTATCCGCAATGCGTCGCGATCCCAACGCATGCGCTGGCGAACCAGAGCGAGGAAGCGATCCGGGACGTCAGTAGCTGCCCAGGCCTCCGGCACGAAGCGGACCTTGTGGCCGAGACGTCTCAAGCGAAGCGTGTACTCAAGGTCCTCGCCGGGACCCACATTGAGACCCCCATGGCGTAAATAGACGTCGCGCCGGTACATGGCGCAGGCGCCTGAACAGCAGGCCATCGCATCGATCAGATTGAGAAACGATCTGCCCGCGCTGATGGAGATCATGTACTCCAGTTCCTGCAGCGCCGTCGTGATCGATGCGCCCGTGTTTGCGACTGCGAGGTTGCCGCTCGCTGCGGCGACGCGGGGATCGTTGAAAGCCGCTGCAAGACGTGCAAGGGCGTCGCGCTCGAAGATCGTGTCGGCGTCCGCCGTCATGACGAGCGATCCCCGCGCAAATCGGACGCCGCTGTTGACGCCGGCACTCTTGCCGCACCGCGTGCCGTGATGGATGACGGTGTCGATAAGGCCGTCCTCGCGCGCCTTCTCGGCGATCACGCGGGTATCGTCGGTCGATCCATCATTGACGACAATGATTTCCATCGGCGGCAGAGTCTGGTGGCGCAGCGAACGCACCGTGCGTAGCAATCCGCTGCCGGCATTGAAGGCGGCAATGACGACGCTGACGGTATGATGGCTGTCCGGCTCATCGAGCCGCGGCTTTCTCAGGCCGCGATGAATGGCCAGCGCGATGAGCGAGAAGGTGTAGCGTGGAATCTCGAAGACGATGACGGCGAACGCCAACAACAGCGGATCGGCTTGGGCAACCAGAGCCATGGCGACGAGCAGAGAATCGTCCATCGGGTCCAATCGATCAGATTAGCATCCACGCGACCAATCTCGCACAAGAGGGAGCATTAGGCTATCCCACCTTCATCAGCACCAGCGCCCGGAACTGCATCACCGGGGTCTTGTCCTCATCGAATGCCTCGCATCGATTGGTCAGAAGGCGCCATCCGGGGCGCGAGGAAAGCGCGCGGTGACTCTCGGCCGTCCTGGTGAAAGTGATCACGTCGCCGACATAGACGGGCTTGAGCCATTTGAGATCGCGCAGGCCGGCTGCCGGACCGAAGACAATCGGCTCGCCGAAGGCTTTCGAGCGTTCGAGCGTGGCAGGATAGGAGGCGACATTGAAGTGCATCCACTTGGCGGCAGTGTGCCACCCCGATGCGCACAGTCGGCCGAAGACGCTTGCCTTGGCTTCGTCCTCGGAAACGTGAAATCGCTGCGGATCGTACTTGCTGGCAAATTCCTTGATTTCCTCGGCCTCGAAGCGGTGCGAGCCGAGAACGATCGTCTCGCCGATGGCCAGTTTGCGGTCGATCAGCGGGTTTTCGTGGATGTTCATGCCGCTTGCTCCTCGCGCATGAGAAACATGCCCGTGTTCGCCATGTCGCACACCAGTTCGCCGCGCTGATTGTAGAGTTCGTGGCGCACCGACACGAACCCGAGGCCCTTGCGCGTGTTGGAGGGGCGCTTGCCGAGCACGATCGTCTTTCCGTTCAATACGTCGCCTGCGAGAACGGGTTTGCGGAAATTGACGTAATCCACGCCGGGCGAGCCCTGCGACGTCGAGTCGAGCAGATAGGCGTCGCACATCATGCGCATGAACGTGGACGCGGTGAAGAAGCCGGAAGCGGAAAGACCCCCCAGCATGCTGTTCTTGCCCGCGTCTTCATCGAGGTGCATGGGCTGGGGATCGTAGAGCTCGGCAAACGCGATCATCTCGTCGGCAACGACGCGTCGCGGGCCGAACGTCACCTCAGCGCCGACTTCAAAATCCTCATAGGCCCATCGTTTCTGGTTCATCGCCGCATCCTGTTCAAGTTTCAACAATCTTGGCCCGTCCGGACCGCCGGTGCAAGTACGTGAAAGGTTATTGCGGGAAGGCCGTGGCCGAACTCACAACCAGCCGCGCCGCTTGAAATAGAGGAAGGGCAGCACCGCCGAAATGATCATGATGACGATCGCGAAGGGGTAGCCGAAATCCCAACTGAGTTCCGGCATGATCTCGAAGTTCATGCCGTAGATGGACGCAACGAGCGTCGGCGGCAGGAAGACGACGGCGGCGACCGAGAAGATCTTGATAATCGCGGTCTGCTCGATGTTGATCATGCCCAGGGTGGCGTCGAGCAGAAAGGTGATCTTCTGCGTCAGGAAGCCAGCATGATCGCTCAACGAATCGACATCGCGCGACAGCGTCTTGACCCGCGAGCGCACCACCTTGTCGCTCTTGATCTGCAACGCCGCGCTGCCGAGAAAACCGGCCAGCCGCTCGAGCGTCAGCAGGCTGCCCTGGATGTTCGACACCAGTTCCTCTTTTCGTCCGATGCGTCGCAAGGTGAGCTGGTAGTCGCGGTCGCGCTTCGAAGCATTCTTCCTCTCGGCCGGATGGAATATGCCGCGCGCCAGTTCCATGATTTCGCGCCCGACGCGCTCCAGTACATCGGCCAGCCTGTCGACGATGGCCTCGAGCAGGCTGAGCAGGATCGTGTCGGCCGTCGTGCAGCCGAGCGCAACCTTCTCCGCGTGAAGCGGAAAGGTCTTGAAGGCACGGGGCTCGTGGAAGCGTATCGTTGCCAGCCGGCGGCCGGACAGTATGAATGTGACCGGCGCCATTTCGGCCTTGTCGCTGTCGGTCTGGGCGGGCAGGGTGGCAGTCATGAAATAGGCGCCGTCCTCGACATAAAGGCGGCTTGAGACCTCGATCTCCTCCATCTCTTCGCGGGAAGGGATTTCACAGCCCAGCCAGGCCTCGACGAGGCTTTTCTCTTCCTGTGTCGGGGAGAAGAGGTCGGCCCATACGATCTGCTGCGCGGCGGACCCGAAATCGTCCACCATGCGCAGCCGCTCGTTTTCGACAACGAAGGCTCTGATCATCGGCGGCCTCCTTGCTTCATCTCACCAGCCAGTATTTGCCGACACCTTATTTCAGATCTCGCGCGGCGCAACTCTACCGCGCCCATGTTGCCAGCCGGTGACTTCTCGACCTCGGAAGTGCGAAGTCAGACGTTGAACTTGAACAGCATCACGTCGCCGTCCTGGACGATGTATTCCTTTCCTTCGTCACGCGCCTTGCCGGCTTCCTTGGCCGCTGTTTCGCCGCCAAGTCCCACATAGTCGCTATAGGCGATCGTCTGGGCGCGGATGAACCCACGCTCAAAATCGGTGTGGATGACGCCGGCCGCCTGCGGCGCCTTCGCGCCCTTTTCGACCGTCCAGGCTCGCGTTTCCTTGGGACCTGCGGTGAAAAAGGTGATGAGGTCGAGCAGCGCGTAGCCCTCGCGGATCAAGCGGTCGAGACCCGGTTCCTCCAGCCCCATCGCTTCCAGGTATTCGGCAGCTTCCTCGTCGGGAAGCTGGGCGACCTCGGCCTCGATCGCCGCAGAGATGACGACGGTGCGCGCGCGCTGGGCTTCCGCCATCTTCGCCACCGCGGCGGATTGGCCGTTGCCGCTTGCGGCATCGGATTCGGCGACATTGCAGACATAGAGCACCGGCTTGGACGTCAGGAGATTGAGCCCCTGCAGGATTTTGAGGTCCTCGGACGCGATGCCGTCCAGCAGCATGCGCACCGGCTTGCCGTTCTGCAGCAGCTCCAGGGCCTTCTCCATCATCGGAAGGACCGTGATCGCTTCCTTGTCCTTGCCGGTGGCACGTTTGCGGGTCTGGACGATGCGCCGGTCAAGGCTTTCCAGGTCGGCCAGCATGAGCTCGGTTTCGACGGTCTCTGCGTCGGCCACGGGATCGATCCGGCCCTCGACATGGGTGATGTCGTCGTCTTCGAAACACCGCAGCACATGGACGATCGCATCGACCTCGCGGATATTGGCGAGGAACTGGTTGCCCAGGCCCTCACCCTTGGAGGCGCCGCGCACGAGACCGGCAATGTCGACGAACGAGATGCGCGTCGGGATGATCTCCTTGGAACCCGCAACCGCCGCGATCTTCTTCAGCCGCATGTCGGGAACGGCGACCTCGCCGGTGTTCGGCTCGATGGTGCAGAAGGGGTAGTTCGCCGCCTGTGCGGCGGCCGTCTTGGTCAGCGCGTTGAAAAGCGTCGACTTGCCTACGTTGGGCAGGCCAACGATGCCGCATTTGAAACCCATGATGTCAGTCCTGTGAGGAAACGATAATGTGTTGAGGGCTATGGGCGAAAGGGCCCGAGATCGTCAAGCCTCGGCTGCTGCGATCGGTCGCAAGATGGCCGGAGTGAACCCGACGGCAAATCATTCCTGGCCTATTCCTTCCCGCCAAGGAGCTTCTTCAGCATCGCGGCCATAGGCCCGGTTTCCGGCATCTTGGTCGCTGGGTTGTTCGGGCGTGCCTGGCGTATATGGCTCTTGCCCTTCGGCTTCGGGACACCGTCGCCGGCCTGTCTATCGCCTGCCGGGCCTTTCACGGCCAGGCTGACCTTGTTCATGAAGCCATTGTCGTCGCCTTTGGCCAGCAGGCCGGCATTGTCGGCCATCGCGTCGAGGAGCGGATCGAGCCAGGTGAGCTCCGCCTTGGCGAAGTCGCCCAGAACATGGGCGTGGACGAGTTCCTTGACGCCGGGATGGCCGACGCCGATACGCACGCGGCGGTAGTCCTTGCCGCAATGGGCGTCGATCGAGCGGATGCCGTTGTGCCCGCCGGCGCCGCCACCGGTCTTCACGCGCAGCTTTCCGGCCGCCAGGTCGATCTCGTCGTAAAGAACGGTGAGCGCGGAGGGGGACAGCTTGTAGAAGCGCAGGGCCTCGCCGACCGCCTGGCCGGAATTGTTCATGAATGTCTGCGGCTTGATCAGAAGGACCTTCTCGCCGGCGATCATTCCCTCGGCGACTTCGGCCTGGAACTTCTTCGACCACGGCGAAAAGGAATGGCGGCGGGCGATTGCGTCCGCCGCCATGAAACCGACATTGTGACGGTTGTTGGCATATTTGGAACCGGGGTTTCCGAGACCAGCGAAAATCAGCATGGCTCAAACCTCCGATGGGGCGTGGCGAACTCGAATAGTGGATCCTGCGGCCGCCTTGCGGATTTCGGACCCAACGAACTCCAAGTCCGGCACGCCTGCAAGGATTACTCCTCGCCGTTGCCTTCCTCTGCCGCTTCTTCGGCGGCCTCTTCGCCGCCCTCGGCCTCCGACTTCATGGCCGACGAACCGGCGATGGTGGCGATGGTGAAGTCACGGTCATGGATGACCGGGCGCACGCCCTTCGGCAGCTTCACGTCCGAGATGTGGATGGAATCGCCGATGTCGCGGCCGGCCAGATCGATCTCGATCGAATCCGGAATGGCATTGGCCGGGCAGTGGAACTCCACCTCGTGACGGACCACGTTGAGCACGCCGCCGCGCTTGATGCCGGGCGCCTGCTCTTCGTTGATGAAGTGCACCGGAATGGCCACATTGACCTCGGTGTTCTTGCCGACGCGCAGGAAATCGACATGCATGACGAAATCGCGCACCGGGTCGAGCTGGAAATCCTTCGGCAGAACCTGATGCTTCTTGCCGTCGACATCGATGGTGGCAACAGTGGTCATGAAACCGCCGCCATGGATGCGCTGGAAAACCTCTTTGTAGGAGAGGGTGATGGACAGCGGGGCCTGCTTGTCACCATAGATGACTGCAGGGACTTTACCGTTGCGGCGAATTTCTCGGGCGGACCCCTTACCAACCCGTTCGCGCGCTTCGGCCTTGAGCTCGTATGTATCGCTCATGGCATTTCCTTTCGCGTGTTGTCTGGAGCATTTTCGAGCGCCCGTTTCGCGGGGCCGAAAACGTTGAAAGCGGCTTCCCGCCGCTTCCGCCCACGTTGCCTCCAAGGGTGTCTACGCGGGTGGCGGCTCTATAGCGAAGTACGCGTGAAAGTGCAAGCTGGCGCCGAAATGCGAAAAAAAGACCCGCCGGTCGCGGACCGGCGGGGAGCGAGGAACGGTAGCGACCGCGTCTGCGATCAGAGGCGCCAGATCGCTTTCTGTTTGGCCAGCATCTCGAGCGTCATGCCTTCGACGCCGAGAACATCCTTGCGCTCCAGCCCGATGTCGCGAAGCAGACGGTCGTCGTGCTTGGACAGGATGGCGCGCAGCGGCGTGCCGATGAGGGAAGGGGAGGAAGCCTTCTTTCCCTTGGAGCGGTTGCCGAACCATCCGGCTGTGGTCGGCCAGTCAAATGCGAAGGCCATTTCGGGTCACCTCGGTTGCGTGTTGAGTTGGACAGATAATGCTTGGTTCGACATGCTTCAAACGAATTGCTATGATGCCTGAGATGAATTTTTCTGATGGGAGCCGGATCCATTCAACTCGACAGCGATCTCTTGCGCACCTTCGTTGCCATTGCCGATACCGGCAATTTCACGCATGCAGCCGAGGTGGTCGGCCGTACGCAGTCGGCCATCAGCATGCAGGTGAAGCGGCTTGAGGATACAGTCGGAGAAGCGCTGTTCGAGCGTGGTTCACGTGGCGTCGCATTGACACGGAAAGGCGAGCAGTTTCTGCCAAATGCGCGACGCATCGTGTCGCTTTTGGATGAGGCCGCCGCAGCGTTTCACTCGCCGAGCCTGGTGGGGGCCGTGCGCATCGGCATCCCCGAGGAATACGGCTACACCGTCCTGCCACAGGCACTGGGCTCGTTCGCCCGTCGTCATCCCCAGGTGGAGATCTCGGCCCACTACGGCTCGTCGGAGCGCAACATGAATGCGCTGCGCGGCGGCCAGCTCGACCTTGCCGTGGTCTTCGAGTGGCAGGATATGCCGGGAGGCGAAACGCTCAAGGTCGACCCGACGGTATGGGTCACCTCCGACGAGCACAATCAGCATCTGGAGACACCCTTGCCGATCGCACTCTACAACCGGCCCGGGTGGTGCAGCGACTTTGCGATGAAGTCGGTGGAGGAGCGGGGCATCGATTTCCGTGTCGCCTATCGCAGCGACACGAGTGGGGGGCTGAAGATAGCGGTTGCCTCGGGGCTTGCGATCGCGCCTATCTCGCGCAGCAACATTCCTCCGGGGTGCCGCGAACTGGGTGCGGCAGACGGATTCGGCGACATCGACACCTCGCGCGTTGTCCTCTATCGCAATCCCAAATCCAACGGCTCGGCGGTGGATGGCATGGTGGATGCCATCCGCGAGGCCTTCGCTGCGTGAAATGACGTGACAGGCCTTCAGTTCATGGAGCTTGGGATGCGCCATACCTGTCACAATTGAACGCTGTCCGGCAATGGAGTATTATCGCCGGCACGGGGACATGGTGGACTCCCCGGAACAGGCTTCGGCCCAAGTTCCGCCTTCGCAAGGATTGCGGAGGATATTCCATGTCCCGAAAAATCTCGGCCCAAGAATTGATCATGATGAGTGGCAGCCGTCGTTGGCCATTGGTCATCGATGTTCGCCGTGAAGCGGCCTATCGCGCTTCCGGCCGCCGCATTGCAGGCGCGATCCGGCGCGATCACATGGCCGTTTCGCAATGGCTGCCGGATTTGCCCGCCGGCCGGCCGATCGTCGTCTACTGCGCCCAAGGGCACAATGTCAGCCAGATCGCTGCCGCCGAACTTGCGGCTCGCGGCGTTGCCGCCTTGCTGCTTGACGGCGGCATGGAGGCCTATCTCGATGCAGGTGGCTCCTGCGTGGCGATCGATGTTCCGGACATCCAGCTTGCGGATCAGCCGACAGTCTGGGTGAGCCGCGAAAGGCCCAAGATCGATCGCATCGCGTGCCCCTGGCTGGTGCGGCGCTTCATCGATCCTCTTGCCGTGTTCCATTTCGTGGCGGCCGAATGGGTCCGCGACGTGGCGGCGGAGATCGGAGCCGTCGCCTATGACGTTGAAGGGGTGCGCTACTCCCATCGTGGCGAACGTTGCACCTTCGACACATTGGTGGAGGAGTTTGGTCTGGCCGATTCGGCGCTCGATCATCTGGCGCGCATCGTGCGCGCGGCCGATACCGCACGGCTGGAACTCGAGCCGCAGGCGGCGGGGCTGCTTGCGATTTCGCTTGGGCTCTCGGCGACGGAGACGGACGATCTGGAGCAGCTGGAAAAAGGGATGACGATATACGATGCCCTTTATGGCTGGTGCCGCCATGCCACTCAGGAAACGCACAACTGGCCAGTGGGGCGCAGTCAATGACGAGCGTTGAGCAGGGTGTCCATGGTCCCAGCCTGAGCGAGGCTACGGCGGCCTTCGCGCGCATCGGCCTGTTGTCCTTCGGCGGGCCGGCGGGGCAGATCGCCTTGATGCATCGGGTGCTGGTCGACGAGAAGCGCTGGCTGGACGAGCCGCGGTTTCTGCATGCGCTCAACTATTGCATGCTGCTGCCGGGGCCGGAGGCGATGCAGCTGGCGACATATGCCGGATGGCTTCTCCATGGGGTTCGGGGCGGGTTGATCGCAGGGCTCTTGTTCGTTCTGCCCGGTGCCGTCGTGATCACGCTTCTGTCGGCCGTCTTCGTGCTCGCAGGCGATGTCCCGGTCGTGCAAGGGCTTCTGTTCGGACTGAAGGCGGCGGTTCTGGCTATCGTTCTCGAGGCGCTTATCAAGGTGTCGAAACGGGCCCTACAGGGCAGCTTCGCCGTTGTCCTTGCGGTTGCCGCCTTCGTCTGTATCGCGGTCTTGAAGGTTCCCTTTCCCGCCATCATCCTAGGTGCTGCACTTGTTGGCTTCGTTGCTCATCTGCTTGGTGTGCGTGGCACTGCCGGATCGACAAGCAACAAGCATGGCGCCGCCACGGCCGAGGCAGTGCCGGACTGGGCGCAGCCGAGCCTTGCGCGCTTTGTCCGCACGAGCGGCATCTGGCTCGCGGTCTGGTTCGTGCCTCTTGCTATGCTCTTTGCCGCATTGGGCACGCGGCACGTTTTTTCCCAGGAGGCTGCATTTTTCTCGAAGATGGCGACTGTCACCTTCGGCGGCGCCTATGCGGTGCTGGCCTATGTGGCGCAGCAGGCGGTCGAGATCCATGGCTGGCTTGCGCCCGGAGAGATGCTCACGGGCCTCGGTCTCGCGGAGACGACACCCGGCCCGCTCATCCTGGTGCTCGTCTTCGTCGGCTTTCTGGGCGGAGCGCGCCAGTCAGGCCTCGAGCCGCTGACCGGCGGCTTCATCGGTGCCGTGGTGACCCTGTGGTTCACCTTCGTTCCCTGCTTTCTGTGGATATTCGCGGGAGCGCCCTACATCGAGACCGTACGCCATGTGCGCTGGCTGGCAAGCGCCCTGGCGGCGGTCACGGCTGCAGTCGTCGGTGTGATCGCCAACCTCGCCGTGTGGTTTGCCCTGCATGTGCTGTTTGCGTCCGTCGGCAGTGTCGAGATGGGTCCGCTGGCGCTGCCCGTGCCCGAATGGGCGAGTTTCGACGCGGGGGCTGCCCTCATCGCGGTTGCGGCCGGCATCGCGCTCATCCGCTTCCACGCCAATCTGTTCGTGGTGCTGGGACTTGCCGCCGCAGCCGGACTTCTGCCGCCGCTCGCCGGCTGATCAGTCAAAGAGGCTGGAAACGGACTCTTCCGTCGCCGTGCGGGAAATCGCTTCGCCGATCAGGTCCGCGATCGACACCACGCGTATGTTGTGTGCCGCTTCAACGGACGAGGTGGGCTGGATGGAGTCGGTGATGACCAGTTCCTTCAGCTTGGAGCCGGTGATGCGCGCGACTGCGCCGCCCGACAGCACGCCGTGGGTGATGTAGGCCGTGACGCTTGTCGCGCCGTTGGCCAGCAGCGCCTCGGCCGCGTTGCACAACGTACCGCCCGAATCCACGATGTCGTCGATCAGCAGGCAGTCCTTGCCGCGCACGTCGCCGATGATGTTCATGACTTCGGATTCGCCCGGCCGTTCGCGGCGCTTGTCGACAATGGCGAGCAGCGTGTCGAGCCGCTTGGCGAGTGCACGGGCGCGCACCACGCCGCCGACGTCGGGAGAAACCACCATCACGTTGGAAAGCTGGTAATGCGCCTTGACGTCGCGTGACAGCACCGGCACGGCAAAGAGGTTGTCGGTCGGGATGTCGAAGAAGCCCTGGATCTGGCCCGCGTGCAGGTCAAGGGTCAGGACGCGGTCGGCGCCGGCCTGGGTGATCAGATTGGCGACCAGCTTGGCCGAGATCGGCGTGCGGCCGGAGGCGCGGCGATCCTGACGCGCATAGCCGAAATAGGGGATCACCGCCGTGATGCGCCGCGCCGAGGACCGGCGGAACGCATCGATCATGATGAGCATCTCCATCAGGTGATCGTTTGCCGGGTAGGATGTCGACTGCAGCACGAAGACGTCTTCGCCGCGGACATTTTCCTGAATCTCGACAAATATCTCCTGGTCGGCGAAGCGGCGGACACTCGCCTTGCCGAGAGAAATGTTCAGGTATCGGGCGACAGACTCTGCCAGCACCCGATTGGAGTTGCCTGCGAAAAGTTTCATGTAATGTCCCCGGCGGTCAGCGAGCGCGGAATTGAGGCGGCTTTTAGCGTGCTGGCCGACTATTGCAAGTCCACTCGGCCCGATTCGGCCTCTCAATTCGTATGATTTTGTGTCGTATCGCGGATCCGATGCCTCATCCGCCGCGCGAGGCGAGCCATCCGGCGAGTTCATCCATCGTCCGGTCGGCGATCGTCTCCATGGTTTGCGAGGGAACGGCGTCCCATGCATTTGCCGCCGTGCGCGCCACGTTCTCCTGTCCCTGGATGCGGTGCAGCCGGTTGCCGGAGGCGTCGAGCACGTCCCAGACATAGATGACCATCGTGCCGTTGCCCTCGGCAAAAGCCGAGAAATAGCCCTTCAGAAGGACGTCGGGAGCCTCTTCGCCATTGGCGATGGTCATTCCGCGCTGGATCGCACGATCCTTGAGGCGCTGGGAAAGGGGTGTGGCCGCCTCGATCGTCGTGCCGACGACCGGCGCGAACCGTATTCGTCCGCTCACCTGCGCCGGCGCGGCTGTGGTGACGGGTGCCGTGTTGATGACGGTTGGCTGCGCGGGCGCATTCGCGGCGGTGCCCAGCGCCGTTTCAGTGCTGTTGCAGGCCGTCAGCAACGGTGCGAGCAGGAGGAGCGCGGCATAGCGGCGAACCGCGAGCCTGTATCGGTTGGCCGTGGGCAATGCGTTCACCGGACGATCAGGTCGAGATCATGCCGTGACAGCGGCTTGGCGCCGGCTTCGGTCGTCAGATAGGTGCGGCCCAGCGTCATGGCGGTTTCCGTTTCCGAATCCATGATGATCATATGCGCGAAAAGGGTCATGTCGGGGGCGATGGGCTCGGGATTGCCGGAGTAGAACATCGGCATGTCCATCCACGAGGGCGTGAACCTGGCGCCCAGTGAGTAACCGCAGGCATTGAGGCGATGGCGGGTCAGGCCATGAGCTTCCATGACGCGGGCATGGGCGTCGAAAACGTCGCCGAAGGTCTTTCCCGGCACCATCGCTTCCTCGACGGCGACCAATGCGTCATGGGCCGCTTCGAACAGTTCCTGGTGGCGCTTCGTGGCCTTGCCGACCAGCACGGTCCGCATCATCGCCGCATGATAATGATGGAAGACGCCGGCCCATTCGAGGGTGAGCTGGTCGTTCTTGTTGAGCTTGCGCCGGCCGGCTTTGTAGCGGCACAGAAGCGCATCGGGGCCCGAGCCGATAATGAATTCGTTGGCCGGATAGTCACCGCCGCCGGCAAAGATGGCGCCCTGCATGGCGGCCAGGATCTTGCCTTCGTCGGCGCCCTGCTTGATCAGCGGCAAGGCCGCGTCCAGCGCGTCGTCGGCCAGTTCGGCGGCCTTCGTGGCCTTGGCTATTTCGGCCGGGCTCTTGAACAGGCGAAGGCGGCTGACGATGCCGGATGCGTCGCTGATCTTGCCGAATGTCTGGAGCTGCTCGTCGAGCCGCCGGCCATTGAAGGCGGTCAGCCCGTGCGTGTCGTATTCGACGCCGATCTGGCAACCGAGCAGATCGAGATCGTTGAGGAGGTTGCGAAGATCGGCAGCCGGGTTGGCGCCATCGCGGTCGGTCCACAGGTTGATGGTCTCTATGGTGGAGGTGTGGCGCGCCTGGCGCAGGTCGGCCGAACGGGTCAGGAGCACCATTGTGCCGTCGGCCTTGACCACCAGGCACTGGAAGAAGCAGAAGCCGAACGTGTCGTAGCCCGTCAGCCAGTACATGCTTTCCTGGGCAAACAGCAGCAGCGCGTCCAGCTTGCGATCTGCCATCTCGATCAGCAGCCGGTCGCGGCGGGCGTCGAATTCCGTGCGGTCGAAATGAAGAGCCATCAGCGATCCTCCAGAGCGATTGCCGAAATCTGCCGGCCATAATCCGGCTCGTTGCGATGTGTTGCGCGGCGATAGGAGTAGAACAGCTCTTCCTCGCCATAGGTGCAGCGTGCAAGCATCGAGGTCTGCACGCCGGCAACCGCCAGCCGGTCGACCGTGTAGCGATTGAGATCGAACTGGGCGTGACCCGGTGTTTGCGAGGGCGCGAAATACCGTTCGTTGGCTTCGTCGGCAAGCCGGAAACGCTCGACGAATTCCGGGCCGACCTCGTAGCTTGCCTGGCTGATCGACGGTCCGAGCACGGCGACGATATCGGCCCGGTGCGCGCCGGCCGCTTCCATGGCGTCGATCGTCGATTCCAATATGCCGGTAAGTGCGCCCTTCCAGCCAGCATGCGCGGCGCCGATGACGCGCGCTTTCGGATCGGCAAAGAGCACCGGCCCGCAATCGGCCGTGGTGATGCCGATCGCAATGCCGGGCACGTTGGTGACCAGTGCGTCGGCGCGCGGCGGCTCCCCGGTCAGCGGAGCGCTGATCGTCACGGCATCGGCGGAATGGATCTGGTAGGCAGTGGTGAGATTCGCTGCCGCAACGCCCATCGCCTCGGCCACCCGGCGGCGGTTCTCGATGACGCTGTCGCGCTGGTCGGACGAGCCGAGCCCAATATTGAGACCGGCATAGATCCCGTTCGAAACGCCGCCCTGCCGCGTGAAATATCCGTGCATTATGCCTTGCGGGACAAGTTCGCTGAGCGCGGGCGACCGAAGGGGAGCCGGTCCTTGTTCATTCGCCATGTCTGTTTGCCATCCGTTGCCGAAGCGGCGCGGATCGTGGGGCAGGGGGCAGGCCAAGTCAATGTGTGCCGGCGAAGGGGTGCACAGCCTTGTGCGGCGGGGTTGTCGAAAGCACCTTGAAAAGACTTCCCATGGCGTCGGGCCCGGCGAGCCGTTCGACGGCCGCTGCAATGTCTGCCTGCGCCTTCGGGTCTGCGCCGTGGCCGATCCGCCCGGCCCGCTCAAATAGGCCCATCGCCAGGAGAAAGTCACCCTGCGTCATCGTGGCCGCTTCGAGACCTTCGCTGCGCGCCACCTGCGCCAGGGCGTGGAAGTCGACGTGGCTGGTGAGGTCTGCTGCGCCCGGACTGTCGAAGACGCCTTCCGGCTTGTGCCGGCACACCGCCTGCAAGGTATCGCCGAGACCAGGTTCCAGATGACCGTAGTCGAAGAAGAGGCCGGCGCCACCGTGTATGCGGATGTGTCCTGCGATCGCGCTCATCATGGCATCGCGCGCCGGCGCGTGTTCGAAGATCGCACCGTCCGCGCAATCGGCTGCTTCATCCGGCAACAGGGATGGCTCGATCGCGGCGGCGCCGAGCACGAACCGGAGCGCGCCTTCCTCGTCGAGGCCGACGCAGCGTTCGCGCCAGGCGCCTTTCGCCTTGGCGAACTGGCGTACCGGAAGGGCGTCGAAGATCTCGTTGCCGACGATGAAGGCCGGCTGATCGGGCAGAGCCTCGATGGAATCGCACCATTCGATCTGGGCGTCGCTCTGTGCGAGCGTGCGCGCCTGCACCTCCTTGAGCCGCGGGCTTGCCTCGATAAGCACGAAGCGGGCTTGTGCCGCAAGCACGGGGTCGAGCCGGTGCAGCGTGCGTACCATGTCCTTCATCAAAGTGCCGCGTCCCGGTCCGATCTCGACCACCGATACGGGCAATGGGCAGTCCTGGGCCTTCCAGGCCGTATAGAGCCACACCGCGACCAGTTCGCCGAACATCTGGCTGATCTCGGGTGCCGTGGTGAAATCGCCGGCAAGGCCGAACGGCTCGCGCGTGGTGTAATAGCCATGCTCGGGATCGAACAGACACGTGGCCATGTAATCGGCGGTGCTCATCGGGCCCGTCTGGCCGATGAGCGCCTTGATGCGCTCCTTGAGCGCGGTCATGCCGAGGCTGCCGCCGCGCTGCGGGCGCGCAGGACGGCCCACAGGCCGATCAGCACCATGGGCAGCGACAGCACCATGCCCATGGTCAGCCACTGGCCGGCCAGATAGCCGATATGGGCGTCCGGCTCGCGGAAGAACTCGGCGATGATGCGCGAGAGCCCGTAGCCGGCGATGAAGACCCCGGCCACGAAGCCGGGCTGCCTGAGCTTGAGCGCGCGATGGGTCAGCAGGCGCAGGACGAGGAACAGCACGATCCCCTCCAGCGCCGCCTCGTAGAGCTGGCTGGGATGACGCGGCTCGGGTCCGCCATTGGGGAAGACGATGGCCCAGGGCACGTCGGTCGGTCGTCCCCACAGTTCGGAATTGATGAAGTTCGCCACCCGCACCAGCCCGAGTCCGACGGGCACGCCGGCGGCAATCACGTCGAACAGGCTCCACACGCTGCAGCCGCGCGAGCGCGCGAACAGGATCATGGCGAGTGTGGTGCCGATAAGCCCGCCATGGAAGGACATGCCGCCCTCCCAGACCGCAAATATGGCGAGCGGATTGTCCAGATAGCGGGCGAAATCGTAGAACAGGATGTACCCGATGCGACCGCCCGCAACGATGCCGATGGCTGCCCAGACGAGAAAATCGTCGAGCGCTTCCGGCTTCAGCGGGGCCTGCCCGTTTCGCCACAGATGCGGCGTTGCCAGAAGCCGTTTCGAGTACCACCAGCCGAACAGGATGCCGACCACATAGCCCAGGCCGTACCAGTGAACGGCAAGCGGGCCGATGCTGAAGATGACCGGATCGATCTGTGGAAACGGCAGTGCCAGAAGCGGCAGCAGCAGGAGTTCTGACAAGGTCGGCCTCGTGTGGGTATTTCGACGGGCGGACCATGATGGAGGGGAGTGGCCGGGTCAAGCAGGGCGATTGCCGCGCCTTGCGGCAACTTGCTGCTTGCAAATGAAGCGCCGGGCCCTTACCTGCGATGCAGGAATGGGAAATGCGCCAATGACCACCAATGGACCCAATCGCATTTTGGACGAGTTCGCGAAGCTTCTGACCGATGCCGCCGGTGCCGCACAGGGCGTGCGTCGCGAGGCCGAGACGGCCTTCCGGGCCCAGGCCGAGCGCATTCTCAATTCCATGGATATCGTCCAGCGCGAAGAGTTCGAGGCCATGCGCGACATGGCCATCAAGGCGCGGCGCGAGAACGAAAAGCTTGCCGAGCGAATCGATGCCCTTGAGGCGCGCATCGCGGCAATGGACGAGACTGGCGCCGCAAGAACGGCCGCATCGACGCGTGCCAAGGGCACGGCGAAGAAGTAACGGATCGGCGTTTCCACAACCCTTCCGTGGCGAAAAAGCCAGTTCACAGAGTCTCTTAACCGCTACCCCGCTTCGTCGGCAAAGGCGCTATCCACATGCGCGCCGGGATAAGGTTAAAAAAGAATTGGACCTGTGACTCTCCATCAATAGACTGAATTTACTGCATGATTCGAAGCGGTCATGCGCCGGGGCAGGGCGTCCGGCAGGAGAGTTTGCAGTTTCGGCCCTCAGTCTTGCATGTCGCGTCTGCGTTTCCCGGCGGAGCGCGCGGTGGTGCTCCCACAACAACAGGAAGCAATCATGAGCCTTCTGGAATTGGACCTGTCACGCGAGGCGCATCCGGTGGATGTGATTGAACAGGTCGCCAACGCAAACGAGTGGGCGTTCGAGCGCGCCGGCGACGATGAGATTTCGATCTCGGTGGCCGGCAACTGGACCGACTATCACGTTTCCTTTTCGTGGATGGAGGATTTCGAGGCCCTCCATCTGGCCTGCGCGTTCGACATCAAGGTGCCCGAGACCCGGACGCTGGAAGTCATGCGCCTGCTGGCGCTGATCAACGAGCAGATGCTGTTCGGCCACTTCGACCTGTGGGAGCAGGAGGGCGCCATCATGTTTCGCCAGGCCCTTCTCCTGTCGGGCGGCGTGGAGCCGACGAGCCAGCAGGTCGAGGTTCTGCTGAACAGCGCATTGGAGGCCTGCGAGTGCTATTTCCAGGCGTTCCAGTTTGTCATTTGGTCGGGTGTTTCGGCGCGGCAGGCCCTGTCGAGCGTGCTGTTCGAAACCTATGGAACGGCCTGACGGAACCAATGAAGGGCAGAGAATCGAGATGACGAGCGAAACGGCCGAGAGTCCGGAAATCACCTTTGCCGATTTCGAGAAGGTGGACATCCGCGCAGGAACGATCGTCGAGGCCGAGCCTTTCCCCGAAGCGCGCAAGCCGGCCATCAAGCTCAGGGTCGACTTCGGGCCGCAGATCGGCGTGAAGAAATCGTCCGCCCAGATCACCAGGCACTATACGCCGGAAGAACTGGTCGGGCGGCAGGTGATGGCGGTGGTCAATTTCCCGCCGCGCCAGATCGGCAAGTTCATGTCCGAGGTGCTGACGCTCGGCTTTCCGGACGAGGAAGGTGCCGTGGTGCTGGCCGCGATTGACAAGAAGGTTCCCGACGGCGGGCGTTTGTTCTGAGCAGGTCTCGCTCAAGCGGAATCGTTTGGGCGAGAGGCATATGCTCGAAGGGATCGATCTGGCAGGCATACGCTTGCTGCAACCGGTTCAGCAAATGCGTGCTGGCCAATGGCTTGATTGCGCCGCGGCCAATCGTGCGATCCGGCATCTATGGCAATATCACCGCAGAGCGCGACACGGACTCTCTGTGCCTGTGACCTGAGCCCCTGAACCTCCTCCAGATTTTGGTAGAGTCCGTCGATTACGGAGACGGACGAATGAAGCGTTCACGGTTCACGGAAGAGCAGATCATAGCGATCCTGAAGGAGCAGGAATCGGGGGTGAAGACCGCCGATGTCTGCCGCAAGCACGGCATATCGGAAGCGACTTTCTACAAATACAAGG
>CAWZZC010000023.1:0-133208 GCA_963966365.1 Mesorhizobium sp.
CCCGGTCAGTGCGTCATAGCCCGCCCGGATGAACACGGGGAGAACGATGGCATAGAAGGCAAGGCTCTCCTCCGCCATCCCGTAACTGGTTCCGCCTGCCGCGAAAGCTGCCATCAGGATGGGGATCATCCAGATTTCGCGGCCCTTCAATGCCTTGAGCAGGCCGCCGATCCCGGCATCTATGGCGCCCATCTTGGTCACCACGGCAAGGAATCCGCCGATGATCAACACGAAGACGGCGACGTCGATGGCGTTGGCCGTGTTGGTGACGGGGTCATAGAGGCCGGCGATCGGCGCCATCAGAACGGCGATCGGGCCCTGCGGGTTGGGTTCGACCCGTGTATAGGTTCCCGGCACGGGCGCCTCGCGCCCGAGAGATTCGCTGAAGGCCCTCTCGTATTGCCCGGCCGGGACGATCCAGGTCATCACCGCCACAACGGCAATCAGGACGAAGAGGATGCTGAACGCAGTCGGAAACTTCTTGGCCATGGCTTGCCGATCCAGATTGCGGGGGGATGACCGTCAGCCGGCACATTCTCGACAGACCGTCGCTCTCTTCAGGCAGCTTATTGAAGAATTTCGGCATATAAATTGATGCACGTCAAACGAGCGTGCTGTACACGTTCAATCAAAATAGATTTTTGACATTAATCTAAGTTGCTTGCTCCGTATTCCGAGCGCAACACAACTCCACTTCCAAAACACTTCTTCGGATGGCGCGGCCACAACCATGCCGACGCTCGACAACGCCCGATCGCCCTGTGATCGCGGAACAATCCGCTATCGCCATCGCGTGGTCTGCACCAGGCCCACCCGGCCGGTGGTCCGGGTCGGCAGCAAGCAGATTTTAGCAATACTAAAAAAATCATTGACAGGCGGCGGCGCCTGCGTTTTTTTACAAATACTAAAAACTGGGAGCGCAAGGTGGACCAGGACGTTCGCGAAACGCAACGGGCAAATACATCCGCTTCTCTCGCACAGCGGCTGCGCACCCGCCGTCGCGAACTGAAGCTGACGCTCAAGGAAGTCGCGGAGGCGGCCGGGCTCTCGGTCGGGTTCATCTCCCAGATCGAGCGCGGCATCACCACCCCTTCCCTTTCATCGCTGGTCTCGGTCTCGCGTGTGCTCGGCATGAGCGTGAGCGAATTCCTGGCCCAGCCACAGGGCGAGACTGCTTTGACGCGCCACGACAAGCGGGCGGTCTATGCCATTGGCGGCAACACCGTCAGTTACGAGCGCATCTCCTCGTCCTTCCCAGGCAACGTGCTGCGAAGCGTCATCGTACACGAGCCGCCCGGCCATCGCGGCGAGCCGATCGCGCATGACGGCGAAGAGCTCATGTTCGTGCTCGAAGGCGCGATCACAGTGGAATTGGATGGGGAGCCGACCATCCTCGAAGTGGGCGATTCGATCCACTTTCCATCGACCCGGATACATTCAACCTGGAACCACACGGACCGGCCGGCGACCATTCTGTGGGCCGGAACGATGGACGTCTTCGGGGAGGACACGAGCGCACTTCACAAATGAACGGCTGCCGGACCCCGGCGTGACGACAGCCCGCAAAACAACAAACGCCAAGAGCCAACAGAGAGGTCTGAACGATGAATTTCCTTGCCAAGCCAATTGTCGCGGCGCTTCTGGCCGCCACCAGCATTGCCGCCCTTTCAGCCACAGCCTCAGCCGAAACGGTGTTGCGGCTCGACGAAGTGCCGGTCGGTGAACTCGACCCGGCCAAGGCGTCGGACTATGCCGACTCCATTCTCATGTTCAACGTCTACGACACGCTTGTGACCCGCAAGCAGGGCGAGCCTGGCCTGGCCCCGCTGCTCGCCGAAAGCTGGGAAGCCGATGGCGACGACTGGGTGTTCAAGCTGCGTCCCGACGTTGCCTTTCAGAGCGGAAATCCGCTGACCGCCGAGGACGTCGTATTCTCGCTTGAGCGCATGAAGGCTCTCGGAGCCGGCCTGTCCTACCTCTTCGAGAATGTCGATGGCGCCGAAGCGGTCGACGAGCACACGGTCCGCTTCAACCTGTCTCAGCCTTACGCGCCCTTCGTCGCCGCGCTCATTCGTCTGCCCATTGTCGACAAGAAGCTCGTCATGGAGAACCTCGCCGATGGCGATGGGGAGATGAAGGACTGGGGCCAGGCCTACCTCTCGGCCCACGGCGCCGGAACCGGCGCCTATGAAGTGACGTCGCATAATCCGCAGCAGGAAACGGTGATGGCGAAGAACGCCGACTATTTCCTGGGCATGCCCGAGAAGGCGCCTGACACGGTACGCCTGCGCTACGGTCTGGAAGCCGCCACGGTGCGCACGCTGATTTCGCAGGGCGAGCATGACATTGCCTCGCAGTGGCTGCCCCCGGAGGTGATCAAGTCGATTGCCGCCGATGGCGGTCAGCTTCTGACCGAGTCGGGATCGGGCGGCTTCTACATCAAGATGAACACGACCAAGGCGCCACTCGACGACGTCAACTGCCGCCTGGCTCTGTCCAAGGCCTTCGATTACGAGGCGGCACTGCGGATTGTGGCAATCAACGGCGACGTCGCCCAGGGATCCGCACCCACCGGTGCCATCCCGGTCGGCATGCTCGGCTCCAACCCAGCGTCCGAGACGCTCAAGCGCGACCTCGAAGCTGCCAAAGAGCATCTGGCCGAATGCAAGTACGATCCGCAGGACTTCACGCTGGAACTTTCGTGGATCGGCGAGGTCCCTATCGAGGAGCGCTTCGCCCTGCTTATGCAGGCCAATTTCGCCGAGCTCGGCATCAAGTCCGAGATCGTCAAGATGCCGTGGGCGCTGTTTTCGGAACAGGTCACCAAGCCGGAGAACACGCCGCATATCTCGCAGCTCTTCGTCAATGCGGTGACAGGTGACCCCGACACGCTGCTCTACGGCATGTACCACTCCTCTGCCGCCGGCACGTGGCAATCGCCGGAATATCTGAAGGACGATCAGGTCGACGCACTCCTGGAAACCGGACGCACCGCCTCCAGCCAGGAGGAGCGGGCGAAGGCCTACAAGGCACTGAACGACCGCCTGATGGAACTGGCCCCGACCATCTACGCCTATGACCGGACATCCGTCTTCGCGGCCAGCAACCGCTTCAGCGCGCCGGCGCTGTCCGATCCATCAAAGGCGTTCGGCATGGACGGCCTCGGCTTCACATTCCGCCTCATGGAAATGAACGAATAGAGGCGAGAAAAAACCGGGACGCGGCGCGCGCCCGTCCCGGTCTGTCAGGGCAATCCCGGAGGGAACGCAGACCGGTTCTCCTTGCGGGTTGCGAGGTTTCGAAGAGATCGGTGCATCGCCGGCAGGCGCTGAACCGGTCTGGAACGGTAGCCAACGTCATGTCACCAGTGGTCCGCCTTCTTGTGAAGCGGTTGGGCATTTCCCTCATCGTGCTTGTCGGGGTGTCCATGCTGATCTTCGCCATCGCCCGGGTCATTCCCGGGGATCCCGCGCGCATCGCGCTCGGTCCCAATGCCAGCGCCGAACAGGTCGAGGCGCTGCGCGACCGGCTGCATCTCGATGAACCCCTGCCCGTCCAGTATGGCTACTTCCTCGCCGATCTTGCCCGTGGCGACCTCGGGGTCTCGCTGTACACGAACCGGCCAGTCATGGCCGACATTGCGCAGTTCCTGCCTGCGACGCTCGAACTCATCATCGTCGCCGGCATCATGATGATCGGCATCGGCCTGCCGCTTGGCGTCCTCTCCGCACGCTATCGCGGCTCATGGGTGGACAACGGCGTCCGTCTCGTGTCGCTGCTCGGCGTTTCCGCTCCGAGCTTCGTGTGGGCGGTCATTCTGATGCTGCTCTTCGCGTTCTTCCTGCCGATTTTCCCGATCGCGGGACGTATCTCGGATGCCTTCGCCGTGCCGCATGCAACGGGCTTCCTTCTCATCGACACCTTGCTGGCCGGAAACCTTCGCGCCTTTGGCAGCGCTGCCTGGCACATCGTGCTCCCAGCCTTTGCCCTTGCTCTTTCGGGCATCGGGCAGGCGGCCCGGCTGACGCGCTCCAACATGGTGGAGACCTACGATAAGCCCTACATCGAGATGGCCCAGTCCTATGGCTTTCCCGAACGCCGCATCGCCAGACGCTATGCTTTCCGGCCCTCGCTCATCCCGTCGCTGACGATCATCGGCCTCGATTTTGCGGCAATGCTCGGCAACGCCTTTCTTGTCGAGGCCGTGTTCGCCTGGCCGGGCCTGTCGCGCTATGGCGTGGCCGTCATCCTGCGCAAGGATCTCAACGCCATCGTCGGGACCGTGCTCGTCATCTCGGCGCTTTTCCTCATCGTCAACATCGTGGTCGATCTCCTGATCGCCTTCATCAATCCGCGCATCCGGCTGTCGCAGAGGGCGTCATGAAACGGACCCTGACAATCCTCATCCGCAACCCGCTGTCGCTGCTCGGGCTGACGCTGGTCGCGCTGGTCGTGCTGTCGGCCCTGTTCGCCGACTTCATCGCGCCTTTTCCCGAGCATCGCGGCGCCGTCGTCGACTTCGCCAACTTCAACCGGGCACCCGAATGGCCCTATATCTTCGGCACCGATCTCGTCGGCCGCGATCTCTTTTCGCGCATCCTTTATGCCTACCGCATATCGCTCCTGCTGGGCATCGTGGTGCTGGTGATCGCCGTGCCGATCGGCGTGACGATCGGGCTTGCGGCCGGCTATCTCGGCGGCTGGACGGAATTCGTCCTCATGCGCGTCACGGACGTCTTCCTGTCGATCCCGCCGCTGGTCCTCGCCATGTCGATGATGGGCCTGCTCGAGCCGACTTTGACCAACGGAATGCTGGCCGTCACCGCCATGTGGTGGCCCTGGTACACAAGGCTCGTCTACAATCTGGCCCGCTCCGAACGCGAAGAGGGCTACGTGCTCGCCGCCGAGGTGATCGGTGCCGGCAAGGCCCACATCATGTTCCGCGAGATCCTGCCGAACTGCGTGCCCTCGATCCTGACCAAGATGACGCTCGACCTCGGCTTCGTCATCCTGATCGCATCCTCCCTCTCCTTCCTCGGCCTCGGCGTCCAGCCGCCGACGCCCGACCTTGGCTCCATGGTCGCGGACGGCTCGAAATACCTGCCAGATTCCTGGTGGCTCACCGTCTTCCCCGGCCTGGCGATCCTGGTGGCGGTGTTCGGCTTCAACCTGCTCGGCGATGCGCTGCGCGAAATCCTGGGAGCCGAGCAATGACCGCGCCGACACTGCGCATCGAGGATCTCGTCCTCAAGTTCCGCACCTACAGCGGCATGGTCGACGTGCTGCACGGCATCTCGCTCCACATCCAGAAGGGAGAACGCGTGGCGCTGGTCGGTGAGTCCGGCTCAGGCAAGTCGGTGACGGCGCGCATCGTTCTCGGCCTCCTGCAGAGCTTGAGAACAGCCCGCATCTCCGGCCATGTCGACTTCGAGGGTCGTGACCTGATGGCGATGCACGACGCCGAGCGGCACCGGCTGCGCGGCACGAAGATGTCAATGATCTTCCAGGACCCGACCTCCTCGCTCAATCCCGTCTATACGATCGCCGACCAGTTCCGTGAGGTGCTGTCGCGCGCCGAGCCCGGCCTGACAGAGGCCGCGGCGCGTCAGAAGGCGGTCGCCGCGCTGACCGATGTCGCCATCGGCGAACCCGAGCGGGTGCTGGACTCCTACGCGTTCCAGCTTTCGGGCGGCATGAACCAGCGCGTCATGATCGCCATGGCACTGGCCAACGAGCCGTCCCTGCTGATCGCGGACGAGCCGGGCACCGCGCTCGACGTGACGGTGCAGGCGCAGACATTGAGACTGATGGGCGAGCTTGTCGAGAAGCATCATACCTCGGTGCTGTTCATCTCGCACAACCTTGGTGTCGTGCGCGAATTCGCCGACCGCGTCTACGTCATCTACAAGGGCCGCATCGTCGAACATGCCATGACGCGCGACCTGTTCGAAAATCCGCGCCATGCCTATACGCGCGCCCTGATGAGCGCCGTGCCGCGCATCACCGGCGGCGGCATTCCCGAGATCGACGATGCCTCGCCCGACTTCCTGGCGCCGCTCATCGTCCATGAAGGATGCGCAGAACCCGGAGCCCCGGTATGACCCAGACCCTTCTTTCCCTGCGATCGGTCTCCAAGATATTCCACGTGGGCACCCGCGAGGTGCGGGCCGTGCACGACGTCTCCTTCGGCGTCGCCGAAGGCGAATGCCTGGCCGTGGTGGGCGAGTCCGGTTCCGGCAAATCGACCATCGCCAACATGGTGCTTGGCATCTATCCGCAGACCTTGGGCGAAATCGTCTATCGCGGCAACGCCCTGCCGGCCAGGCGCGATCTCGCCCACCGTCGTGCGATCCAGCTCGTACAGCAGAACCCGCTGTCCTCGCTCAACCCGAAGCGCACCGTCGGCGCGTCGCTGCGCCTGGCACTCGACGTGCACGGCATCGGCGACAAGGCCGGGCGCTGGGATCGCGTCGGCCAGCTTCTGGAGGAGGTCGGCCTGCCGGCGGACCTGCGCTCGCGCACCCCGGCGGCGCTTTCCGGCGGCCAGCGCCAGCGTGTCGCGATCGCCCGGGCGCTGGCCTGCCACTCGGATCTGGTGGTGCTCGACGAACCGACCTCCGCGCTCGATGTTCTCGTTCAGGCACGCGTGCTGAAACTGCTCGACGAACTGCGCAAGAGCCGCGGCCTGACCTACATCTTCATCACCCACGACCTGTCGGTCGTGCGCAACATCGCCGACCGCGTCGCCGTCTTCGAGAAGGGCCGACTGGTCGAGATCAACTCAACCGATCGCATCTTCACCGATCCCGAAAGCGACTACACGCGCCGCCTGATCGGCGCGGTACCGGTCGTCACCGCCGAAGAACAGGCGTTGCGCGACCAACTGATGGAGAAAGAGAACGCCGATGCCTGATTATGCCGAATTCACCAAAGCCATCTCGTCGCGAGAAGGACAGCCGGCCACCGCCTTCGAGGCGCTGTGCGTCCTCACCGACCGGATCGTCGGCGTCAAACTCTTCACGATCATGACGCACGACCCGGTCGACTGCGTTGCCGGACGCGTCTTTTCCAACATGCCGGACGCCTATCCCGTTTCCGGCACCAAGCCGGCCAATGAGACCGACTGGTCGCGCCAGGTCATCGGCGAAAAGAAGACCTTCGTCGCCAACGACATCGAAGGCATCAAGGCCGTTTTCGACGATCACGAGCTCATCCGTTCGCTGGGCTGCGAATCCGTCATCAACATTCCGATCATCGTCGGAGGCGAGGTGATCGGCACCATCAACTGCCTGCACGAAGCCGGGTTCTATACGCCCGACAAGGTCGAAGCCGCCGAGGCGCTGAAGCTTCCCGGCCTTGCCTGTCTCCTTCTCAACGAACGTCTCATCAATGCGGGAGCTCAATGATGGCTGACACCACCATCCGCGTCACCACCGATGTCGGCGGCACCTTTACCGATCTCGTCTGCTTCGAGACGAACACGGCAACCGGAGCCTCGCGCATCGTTACGGCCAAGTCCGACACCACGCCGCCCAATTTCGAACAGGGCGTTCTCAACGTCATCGACAAGGCCGGCATCGATCCCGCCTCGATCGACTTTCTGGCCCACGGCACCACGGTGGTCATCAACGCGCTGACCGAGCGCAAGGGTGTGAAGGTCGGCCTGATCACCACCGAAGGCTTTCGCGACTCGCTGGAGATCGCCCGCGGCAACAGGCCCGACTTCTTCAACCTGCACTACGAGAAGCCGAAGCCCTTCGTACCGCGCTACCTGCGCCGGGAATTGCCGGGACGCATGAGCTACAAGGGCGAGGAACTGAAGCCGCTCGACCTTTCCGGCCTGCCCGCGATCCTCGCCGACTTCAAGGCGGAAGGCGTGGAGGCGGTCGCCATCTGCTTCCTGCATTCCTACGCCAATCCGGCGCATGAAAAGGCGGTTCAAACGGAAATCGAGAAGCTATGGCCCGGCATTTCCGTCGTTTCATCACACCAGATCACCCGCGAATGGCGCGAGTATGAGCGCACCAACACCGCCGTGCTCTCGGCCTATGTGCAGCCGACCGCGGAGCGCTATCTCTCCAGGCTCGACGCGGCGCTGAAGCAAAAGGGGCTCAGGCAGAGCCCCTACATCATGCAGTCGAACTGCGGCGTGGACTCGCTGGAGTCCGTCTCGCAGATCCCCATCACCATGGTCGAATCCGGCCCCGCCTCGGGTTTCTGGGGCGCAGCCGAACTGGGCAAGCTGATCGGCGAGCCCAACGTGCTGGCCCTCGATATTGGCGGCACGACAGCCAAGTGCTCGCTGATCGAGGACGGTCAGGTCAGGATCATGACCGACTACTGGATCGAGCGCGACCGCACCTCGGCCGGCTATCCGATCATGGTGCCGGTGGTCGATCTGGTCGAGATCGGCAATGGCGGCGGCTCGATCGCCTGGGTGGACGAGTTCGGCAAACTGCATGTCGGTCCGCAGTCGGCAGGCGCGGCGCCAGGGCCGGCAGCCTACGGCCGGGGCGGAGACAAGGCCACCACGACCGACGCCAACCTTTGGCTCGGGCGCATCAACAAGGACTATTTCTGCGGCGGCGAAGTGATCGCCGACATGGCGGCAAGCGAGGCAGCCATCACCAGGGTGGGCGAGAAGCTCGGCGTCGATGCAGCGGAAGCTGCGCGCGGCATCATCCGTATCGCCAACAACAACATGGTCAACGCCCTGAAGCTGGTCTCGCTCAATCGCGGCCACGACCCGCGCGACTTCACGCTGGTCGCATTCGGCGGCGGCGGCGCGATGCATGCGGTTGCGCTGGCGACCGAACTGGGCGTGCGCAAGGTCGTCGTACCGGCAGGCGCCTCGGTTTTCTCCGCCTGGGGCATGATGATGTCGGACCTGCGCCGGGACTATTTCGTCACCCGGCTCGCCGATCTCCAACCGGGCGCAGCAACGCTCATCGAAGGCCTGTTCGCCGACACCGAGGCGAGAGCGCGCAGCCAGTTCGAGGCCGAAGGCGTTGATCCGCGCAAGGTGAAGTTCCTGCGCTACGGTAAGTTCCGCTACCAGAACCAGGAGCACACGACGGAAGTTCTGCTCGATGCAGGTGAGATCACCGATGCGCGCCTGTCGCAGATCGAAAAGGCCTTCCACGAAACATACGAGCGCGAATACACCTACCGTCTCGACGCGCCGGTCGAACTCGTCGGCATTCACCTCGTGGCTTCGGCCGAGGTGGGCAAGCTGACCATGCAGAAGCGCGAGCCGACAGGCGCCAAGGCCGATGCGGCGCTCAAGGGCCACAGAGACGTCGATTACGCGCTGGAAGGTGTCCATTCGGCGGCGATCTATGACGGGACGAAGCTCGAGCCCGACATGAAATTCGACGGTCCGGCCATCGTCGAGGATCCCGGAACCACGGTCGTCATCCACCCGGGCAACCAGGTCGAGATCGATGGCTACGGCAATATCCACATCGTACTGGCGCGGTGAAGGAGGCAGGCATGAGTGTTGCACCCACAGATCCCATCACCCTGGAAATCATCCAGAACTCGCTCCAGGCCACAGCCGACGAGATGTTCGTCGTCATGAAGAAGACGGCGATGAGCTCGATCATCTACGAAGTGCTCGACATGGGCACCGGCATCACCGACGCCAGGGGCGCCCTCGCCTCGTCCGGGGCCGGCATCCCCGCCTTCATCGGCGTCCTCGACAAGGCGGTGAAGGTGATGGTCGACAAGTTCGACAAGCCGGGCGACATCGAGCCGGGCGACGTCTTCGTCACCAACGACCCCTATTACGGGGGTGTTACCCATCTCAACGATATCGTCGTCGCCATGCCGGTCTTCTGCGACGGCCACATCATCGCCTGGACGGCCAACATCGCGCACAACTCCGATGTCGGCGGCATGGCGCCCGGCTCTCTCACCGGCGAGGCGACTGAGATCTTCCAGGAGGGCCTGCGCCTGCCGGCGATCAAGATCATCTCGAAGGGCGATACGATCCGCTCGGTGATGGAGATCATCAAGGTCAACTCGCGCATGCCCGACGTTCTCGAAGGCGACGTATGGGCAGCCATCGCCTCTGTACGCATAGGCGCCAAGCGGTTGCAGGAGATCGCCGGCAAATATAGCGTCGCAACCTTCGAAAAGGCCATGACTTCCTTCATGGATTTCGGCGAGGAGGTTTCGCGCAAGGAGCTCGCCCAATTGCCCAAGGGCACGTTCGAATTGTCCGAAGAGCAGGACGACGGCCGGATATTCAACGTCAAGATCACGATCTCCGATGACGAATTCGTCGTCGATCTGCGCGACAATCCCGACCAGGTGGCAAATCCGGTCAACACCAGCCGCGACGGCGTGATGGTGGCTGCGCAGATGATCTTCAAGTCGCTGACCGATCCCTATTCACCGGCCAATGAGGGATCTTTCCGGCCGATCCGGCTCCTCACCCGTGAGGGCTCGGTCTTCCAGGCGAAGGAACCGGCACCGATCGGCTTCTACTACGAGATCGAGCTGCGCGTGTACGACATCATGTGGCGGTGCCTCGCCCAGCACATGCCCGAACGGCTGGCCGCCGGCCATTTCGCTTCCGTCTGCGGCACCTTCATCGGTGGCATCCATCCCGACACCGGGCGCCAGTACACGATCATCGAGCCGCAGATCGGCGGCTGGGGCGCAAGCCGCGGCTCGGACGGCAACAGCGCCATCTTTTCCGGTTTTCACGGCGAGACCTACAACTGCCCCGCGGAAATCAACGAGGCGCGCAACGGCCTCCTCGTGGATCGCATGGAGCTCAATCTGGAGCCCGGTGGCGAGGGCAGGTATCGCGGCGGCCGCGGCATCGTGATGGACTATCGCATCCGTGCCGACAACGGCTTCCTGACCGCCGGCTACACACGATCGAAGTTCCCGCCCTGGGCGCTCGACGGCGGCCACGAGGGCTCGCCCAACTATGTCGAGGTCATACGCAGGGACGGCAGCCGCGAGAAATTCGCCTTCGTCTCCGGCCTGACTACCCACACCGACGACGTTATCCGCGTCGTGACCGGCAACGGGGGCGGCATTGGGAACCCGAAGGAGCGCGATCGCGCTGCCGTCGAAGAAGACATCAAGAACGGACTGATCTCGTCCGAACGAGCCCGTGAGGTCTACGGCTTCGCCGGCTGACCGGCGCGGAGAACTCGATGCTCACCGGCAACACTGGCGCAAATGAAATCGAGCAGGAAGGCAAGGCATGAGCGAGCAGCCCCTGAAGATCATGTATCTGAGCCCCGTCGCGGCTTCAGCAGCCCATGACGAGATCTTCGCCGCAATGGCGCGCGACAACAAGATGCCTGGCACCGAGGTCCACGTGACCTCGCTACCGGCATCGGAGGGTCGGTTCAGCCATATCGAGTTCCGCGCCTATGAAGCAATGGTGACGCGGGGCATCGTACGTGCCGCGCGCCAGGCAGCAAGGGAGGGCTTTGATGCCCTGGCCATCGGCTGCTTCTACGACACAGCACTCTACGACGCGCGCGAGGTGTCTGGCGACATGGTCGTGACTGCACCCTGCATGGCGGCCTGTGAGATCGCAGCCAGCCTCGCCAATCGCTTCGGCGTCATCGTCGGCCGGCGCAAATGGGTCAACCAGATGTCGGCCACCGTGCGCGAACACGGTCACGAGCACAGGCTGGCGGGCTTCTATCATGTCGAGCTCGGCGTCACCGAATTCCAGGCCGACCATGCCAAAACCGAGCGGCGATTGCTGGAGGCTGGCCGCAAGGCCGTCGAGGAAGATTTCGCCGAAGCCTTGATCCTCGGCTGCACCATGGAGGTGGGTTTCTATCGCGATGTGGAAAAACGCCTCGGCGTTCCGGTGATCGACCCTTCCATCGCCGCTCTCAAGCGCGCCGAATACGCTGCCTTGCTCAAGCGGCAATGCGGCTGGAAACCGAGCCGCAAATGGTCCTGCGAGGCCCCGCCGGAGGCCGAAATGGCCGACATCGGCGGATTCGACGAGGGCGAGGCGTTCGGCAGCCGGCTCATCGTGCCCGCACAAGACGCCCATTCGGCCCAGTACGCGGCCTGACACACAACGCAACCGACGGAAGAACCATGCACAACCTGACCGTAAACCGCCTTTCTCGCCTGCGTACCGCCATGAAGGCGGAAAACGCGGATCTCGTCGCCCTTGCCCCCGGATCGCATATGGACTGGCTGGTCGGCTTTCACCCGCACCCCGACGAGCGGCCCTGCCTGCTGCTGGTCGGACCCGAGAAGGAAGCTTTCCTGATGCCCGTGCTCAACGCGGAGGGCACGCGCGAGAGCACGGACATCGCATTCCACACCTGGAGCGACGACGAGGGGCCGAAGGCGGCGCTCACGGCGGCGCTGGCGGCCGTCGGCGCTGACAAGGCGGCTTCGGTGGTCCTCGACGAAACCATGCGGGCCGACTTCGCGCTGCTCCTCCTCGGTGCGCTGCCGAACGCCACGCACAGTTTCACCGATGCGACGCTTGGGCGCCTGCGCATGCGAAAGGATGCTGGCGAATTCGAGAAGCTGAAGATGAACGCCGCCATTGCAGACCGCGCCATGCAAAAGGCGTTCGCCGCTGCCGCGCCCGGAATGCGCGAGCGGGAGCTTGCCCAGATCATCCGCGATCATTTTGCCTCTGAAGCGGCCGCACCGGCCTTCTGGATCGTCGGCAGCGGCCCGAATGGCGCTTTCCCGCACCACCAGACGGGCGAACGCGTGCTGAAGAAAGGCGACGCGGTCGTCATCGACATCGGGGGGCGCAAGCAGGGCTTTCCGAGCGACATCACCCGTATGATTGCCATCGGCCACGCGCCTGAAGGCTATGCGGAGGTTCACGCGATCGTCGAAAAGGCCGTTCAGGCCGCGCTCGCGGCAGCAAGACCCGGCGTCGCTGCAAAGCACGTCGACGCAGCCGCGCGCGGTGTCATCGCCGAGGCGGGCTATGGCGACTACTTCGTCCATCGCACCGGACATGGCATGGGCATCGACGGCCATGAGCCGCCCTACATCACCGCAACGTCCGAGACCGTTCTCGAAGAGGGCATGGTGTTTTCCATCGAGCCCGGCATCTACCTGCCCGGCCGCTTCGGTATCCGGCTCGAAGAGATCGTCATCCTGCGCGCCGACGGGCCGGAAATTCTCTCCGGCCTGCCGCGCGACCTCCATGTGGTGAAAGGCTGAAGACATGAGTGCGTCCGGCATCGACACCATCACGGCGACCGTCATCCAGGCCAGCCTCACGGCGGCCGCCGACGAGATGTTCGCGGTCCTGAAGAAGACCGCGATGAGCCCGATCATCTACGAGGTGCTCGATGTCGGCACCGGCATCACCGATGCGCATGGCGAACTGGTCAGTTCCGGCGCCGGCATTCCGACCTTCGTCGGCGTGCTCGACAAGGCTGTCAAGCGCATCGTCGAGCTGAACGGCTTCGATGCCATCCGACCCGGCGATTGCTACATCACCAACGACCCCTATTACGGCGGCGTCACCCATTTGAATGACGTCGTCATCGCCCTTCCCGTCTTCGTAAAAGACGAACTCGTTGCCTGGACGGCCTCCATCGCCCATTGGAACGATGTCGGCGGCAGGACCCCCGGCTCGATGGCGGTCGATGTCAGCGAGATATTTCAGGAAGGTCTGAGGCTGCCTGCCGTGAAGCTATTCGAGAACGGGGAACCGCTTCGCTCTGTCTTCGACATTATCGCGGTGAACTCGCGCCTGCCCGACTTCGTGCGTGGCGACCTGTGGGCGCAGGTCGCCGCGAGCCGCAAGGCTGAAACGCGCATCGTCCAGCTTGTCGGCAATTACGGTCTCGAAGCCTATCGGGCCGCGCTCGCCGATCTCTTCGAGGAAGGTGAGCGGCGCGCACGCGCCGGGCTGGGGGCACTGCCCAAGGGAACCTACCGCATCGAGGAGACGCAGGATGACGGCGCCGTCTGGAAAGCAGCCATAACGGTGACAGACGAGCGCTTCATCGTGGATCTCACCGGCAATCCCGGGCAGCGCAACGCCCCCTACAACACCAGCCGCGACGGCGCCGTGATCTCGGCACAGATGATCTTCAAGGCTCTGACCGACCCGACGCTGTTCGCCAATGCCGGCTCCTTTCGCGCGCTGGAAGTGATCACGGAGCCGGGGTCGATATTCCACGCAACGGGAAATGCCCCGCACGGCTACTATTTCGAGACACGCATCAGGCTTTACGACATGCTGTGGCAATGCATGGCGCGAGCGATGCCAGAACGCTTGCCGGCCGGTCACTTCGCCTCCATTTGCGGCACGGTGATCGCCGGACGGCACCCCGACACGGATCGCCCCTTCACCATGGTCGAGCCGCAGATGGGCGGCTGGGGCGCCACCGCCGAACGCGACGGCCTGGACGCCATGTACTCGGCTAGCCACGGCGAGACCTTCAACTGCCCGGTCGAGATCTGCGAAGCGCGCTATGGCATCGACGTCGCCTACAAGCGCCTTAACGAGACCGACGAAGGCCTCGGCAGGCATTCCGGCGGCAAGGGACTGTCGGTCAGCTATCGCCCCCGCGCAAACGCAATCCTGTCGGCCGGTTACAGCCGCAGCAAGCAGCCGGCCTGGTCGCTGGAAGGCGGCCACACCGGCGGGACCAACAGCATTTCGGTCCGCCGCACCGACGGCAACGAAGATCGCTATGCCTTTGTCAGTGGCCTTTCCATCCAGCCGGGCGACGAGATTATCGTGCGCACAGCCAATGGCGGCGGCTGGGGCCCACCCGAATGATCGGCAAATCCGTCAGGCGGAGAGAGCGCCTTTGACGGCCTGGATCGTCATCACCTTGACGAGATGCGCCCGGTAGTCCGATTTCGCGTGCATGTCGTCGAGCATGTCCTCGTCCGGGAGGGACAGACCCTGCAGCGCGTCCGCGCGAGGGTCTTCGTCGAGCGCCTCCTCGGCGGCGCGCCAGCGGAAGACGCCGTCCCGTCCCGCTCCCGTAACCGCGATGCGAACACCACCCTGCTTCACCGCGGCAAAGACCCCGACGATCGCAAACCGGGAGGCCGGATTGCGAAACTTCATATAGCTCGATTGCGGGCAGTCCATGAAGCGAACCCCCGTTATGATCTCGCCGTCTTCCAGCGCGGTCTCGAACAATCCCCGAAAATAGTCGTCCGCGCCGATCTCGCGCCGGTCCGTCACGATCGTCGCGCCGAGCCCGAGACAGGCCGCAGGATAATCTGCCGCCGGGTCGTTGTTGGCGATCGATCCCCCGATCGTCCCGCGATTGCGAACCTGGGCGTCGCCGATCTGTCCGGCAAGCTGCGCCAGACCGGGAATGCGCTCACCGATCGCTTCACACGTGGCGACCTGGGCGTGGGTGCACGTTGCGCCGACCAGGATCGCGTCGTCCGCTGCCCGGATGCCGCGCAACTCGGCGATACCTCCGAGATCGATGAGCATTTCGGGCGCGAAAAGGCCCTGCTTCATCGTCGGAACGAGCGTCTGACCTCCCGCCAGAAGGCTTGCGTCGTCGACCTCCGACAAGAGGGACGCCGCCGCCTGCACACTTTCGGCGCGCCTGTACTCGAACGGGTTCATCGTTGCATCTCCTGGGCGCCGGAGCGGATCGCCTTGACGATGTTCTCATAGCCGGTGCAACGGCAGATATTGCCTTCCAGCTCATGGCGGATCGTCGTCTCGTCGAGATCGCCCCCCTTGCGGCGCACCATGTCGAGCGCCGACATGATCATGCCCGGCGTACAGAACCCGCACTGCAGGGCATGCGATTCATGAAACGCCTTCTGCATGGCGTGAAGGTCCTCGCCATCGGCGAGCCCCTCGATGGTCTTCACGTCGCGCCCCTCGCACTGGACGGCAAGCAGGGCGCACGATTTCACCGCCACGCCGTCAAGGTGAACCACGCATGCTCCACACTGGCTTGTGTCACAGCCGACATGCGTTCCCGTCAACCTGCGCCGCACGCGCAGGAACTCGACCAGCAATGTCCGGTCCTCCACGTCCTCCGTGACGGTTTCGCCGTTGATCCGCATCGTGACCCGTGTCATCGGTAGCTCCAGTTGTCGACGGTCGGCCTCGATGCCACGGTCATGGCTTCGTTGCCAGAGTCTGTGTGATCTCCGCGTCCAGACGCGCGAAGAATTCCCTGGCCAGTTTCTGCGCCGTGCTGTCGATCAGACGAGCGCCCAGTTGGGCGATCTTGCCGCCGACGGCGGCATTGACCTCATAGGAGAGGATCGTTGCGCCGTCTTCTTCATCCAGACGCACATTTGCGCTTCCTTTGGCGTGTCCCGCCACGCCGCCGGCACCCTGGCCCGCCATGGTCAGGGACTCGGGTTCGCGCACATCCTCGAAGGCGACGGTTCCCTTGAAGCGCGCCTTGACCGGTCCGATCTTCAGCGCCACGGTGGCGTTGAGTTCCCGCTCGTTTACGCGTTCGATCGCTTCGCAACCGGGAATACAGCGCTGCAAGACTTCCGTATCGTTGATTGCTTGCCAGACGACGGCGCGCGGCGCTTCGATGCGTTGCTGATTGACCAGTTCCATTCGATCCAGCTCCGGACTGTTTTTTGGTCAGCGCACCAGCGCGCTGACACGGTTCTCTATGAGGCGCAGCACATTGAGCGCTGTCATTTCGGACGACTTCGGATTGGTATGCAGGGCTTCGTTGCTGATGCGCACATCAAGGGAACCGAACGCTCCCTCGGCACGGATACTGTGCTCGTTGCGGACAAGCGCCGGGTCGGCCGCAAGGCAAACCCTCGTGCGATCGAGGCCCAAGCCGGCCAGCGCCGTGATGACGGCAACATTGGCATTCTGCGGAAAGGCATCGGCAGCCTGCCGCGCGGTACCGGTGAAGAACACCGTGCGCTCCTTGAGGGCGGAGAGATTGACCAGAGACTCCGCGCCCGTGCCCGACCAGGCACGCGGCGGCTTGACGATCACGTGCTCGACCATGTCAAGGCCGGTGGCGACGGCCGATGCAAGCGCATCCACCCCGCCAAGCGCGCCCGGCGGAACCAGGATCCGGCCCGAGTGACGTTCGGCCGTCCCGATCAGTTCCCGCAACACTGCGTCATCGCAGAATGCACTCGTCGAAGAGACCGCGAAGTCGCAGCCGAGCCGCAATGCCGCCGCACCCCATGTGGGAACGGTCGCACGGCCCGCCGCTTCCACAACGAGGTCGACGTCCAATTCCGCCAACGCGTCCGGCGAGGAAATCAGACGCGCTCCCTCGGGCAGGCCCGAGCGCTTACGCGTCTGGTCGCGCACGGCGACCGCAACGATATGCACGCCGGTCTGGCCACGCTGGACGAGCAATTCGGCCACACGTCGGGCGATAGCGCCCCAACCGACGAAGCAGACGCGCGTCGTGCGCCCTTCCCTTGCCGTCTCAGACACCGACATAGCGATGCACCACTTCGGAATCACGCTCCAGATCGGCACTGGTTCCCGACCACACCGTGCGTCCCTTCTCAAGGACGTAGTGATGGTCGGCCAGCCTCTTGAGCACTTCCACGTTCTTGTCGATCAGCAGGATCGACTGCCCCTGGCCCTTGAGATTTTCCAGGCAGTGCCAGATCTCCTTGCGGATCACAGGGGCGAGACCCTCCGTGGCCTCGTCGAGGATGAGGAGATATGGATTGGTCATCAAAGCCCGACCGATGACGAGCATCTGCTGTTCTCCACCAGACAAGGTGCCTGCGGCCTGCCCGGCGCGTTCGCGCAGACGCGGAAACATCTCGTAGACCCTCTGCAGCGTCCATGGATCGCTGCGCTTGAGCCTGTTGCTGGCCGTTGCCACCAGATTCTCGCGGACCGTCAGCGTTGGAAAGACCTGACGGCCTTCCGGCACGAGACCGACACCGAGACGCGCAACGCGCTCCGGAGGCGCGGCTGTGACATTGTTGCCGCGCAAACGCACCTGACCGGATTGCGCCGGCAGAAGCCCCGTAATTGCACGCACGGTGGTCGTCTTGCCCATGCCGTTGCGACCGAGGAGAGTGACGACCTGCCCTTCTCCGATCTCCATTGCGACATCGAAGAGGACCTTGCTTGCGCCATAGGCGGCCTGAAGCCCTTCTACGCTCAGCATAGTTCGTCTCCTTCCCCGAGATATGCGGATCTCACCTCGGGATTGCTGCGGATTTCATCGGCACTGCCGGTCGCAATGATGCGGCCGTAGACCAGAACCGAAATTCGATCTGCCAGGGCAAACACCGCCTCCATGTCGTGTTCGACGAGGAGCATTGCGAACTGCCCCTTGAGGCTGTGCAGCAGTTCGACCATCTGCTGGCTTTCCACATGCCCAAGGCCGGCCATGGGCTCGTCCAGCAGCAGCAGACGCGGCCGCATCGCCAGGGCGATGGCCAGTTCGAGTTGCTTGCGCTCGCCATGGGCGATGTTGGCCACCAGTTCGCCGGCGCGATCCGCGAGCCCGACCCGATCCAGAAATTCATACGCCTCGGCTTGCAGGTCCTTCTGGCCGTGGACATTCGCAAAGAAGCGGAAGCTGTGCCCTCGGCGGATCTGACAGGCGATCCAGACGTTCTGCAACGCGGTATAGTCGGGCAGCAGACAGGTGATCTGGAAGGTCCGCGCGAGGCCCCGCGCCACGCGTTCGGGCGTCGGCAGCGCGTCGATCGCCCGGCCCTCGAGCAGGATCGTTCCTTCATCATGCACCAGCTCACCGAAGAGCTGCGAGATCAGGGTGGTCTTGCCCGCGCCATTGGGGCCGATCAGGGCGTGGATCTCACCGTCCTCGACGGTGAGGCACACATCGTCGGTCGCCGTCAGCCCTCCGAAACGCTTGTGGAGGTGATCTACCTCGAGAATTGGAGTGCTCATGACCGCCCCCCGAACGCATGCTTGAGCAGGGCCTGAATGCCCCCCTGGGTATAGAGAACGACGAACAGCAGAACGAAGCCCAGCCCGAGCTGCCAGTATTCGGTCCAGGAGGCGAGCACGGTTTCCAGAACGATGAAGCTTGCCGCACCGATAAGGGGACCGAACACCGTACCGACGCCGCCGAGAATGACCATCACCATGAGCTCGCCCGACTTCGTCCAGTGCAGCATGTCAGGGCTGGCAAAGCGCATGAAGTTGGCCATCAGCGCGCCCGCCAGACCGGCGCCCATGCCAGAAATCACGAAAGCGACAAGCTTGTAGCGATAGGCATGCAGCCCGACCGCGGCCATGCGCTGTTCACTCTGCCGCAGACCGGCAATCACGTAACCGAAGGGCGAATTCACCAGCCGGTAGAGGAGCGCGAAGAACAGCGCCGCGATCACTAGGCACACGTAGTAGATCGTCTGCTTGTCCCGCATGTTCAGTCCGGGCAATTCGTTCGTCCGGCGGATGATCAGCCCGTCGTCGCCGCCATAGGCCTTCAGCGAGACGAAGAGGAAGAACAGCATCTGGGCAAAGGCAAGGGTGATCATGATGAACTGAACGCCGCTCGTGCGAAGCGAAAGGGCCCCGATGATCGCGGCGAAGATGCCGCTGACGAGAATCGCCGCCGGCAGCGTGATCAGCAGTTGGTTGGTGCCCGGGATCAACCCGAAAATCGGCTCGCCGGACGCATAGTGGTGATAGAGGATACCGACGACATAGCCGCCGATCCCGAAGAATGCCGCGTGCCCGAAGCTGACCATGCCGCCGAAGCCCAGGATGAAGTTGAGGCTTGCCGCAGCGATGCCGTAGATCAGGACCCGCGTGGCGAGCGAGGTGAGCGCCGGCTGGCCGAACATGTCGGCGAGGATCGGCAACGCCAGGAGAATGGCGAATATGCCAATGCCCAGGAGTATCTTGTTGGACGATTGTGTCATCGAGATATTCAACCCGAAACTTACGAATGCGCTGGGAAAAGGCCCTTGGGCCTGACCAGCAGAACCAGCGCCATGAGAAGATAGATGCCCATTGAGGAGAGGCCCGCGCCAAGCGCGTCGGCCTCCGGCCCGACCATGACCTGCCGCAGCAGGCCCGGCAGATAGGCACGAAGCATCGTATCGAAGACACCAATGATGATGCTGGCGAAGAACGCGCCGCGGATCGAGCCGACCCCGCCAATGACGACCACGACGAAGGTCGTGATGAGGATCTGTTCGCCCATGCCGACCTGAACGGCGAGAATCGGACCGGCCATGTACCCGGCGAGCCCGGCGAGCAGCGCTCCCAGTCCGAAGACCACCGTGTAGAGCATGCGGATGTCAACGCCCAGCGCGCGCACCATGTCGCGGTTCGTGGATCCGGCGCGCACGAGCATGCCGATCCGCGTCCGGTTGATGATCAGGTAAAGCCCCAGGGCGACGAGCAGCCCGACCGCAATGATCGCCAGCCTGTAGCTCGGGTAGAACACACCGGGCAGCAGTTCCACGGACCCGCTCAACGCTTCCGGCATGGCCACAAACAGCGGCTGGCGGCCGAAGATGAGCGTGATGACCTGGTTGGAAATCAGGATGAGCGCAAAGGTCGCCAGCACCTGATCGAGATGATCGCGCTTGTAGAGACGGCGCACGACAAGGAACTCCATCGCCGCGCCGGTCAGTGCCGCGGCTGCGAGGGCGGCAGGAATGCCCGCGTAGTAGACCCCCGTTTCCATGGCTACATAGGTCCCTGCATAGGCGCCGATCATGTAGATCGCGCCGTGGGCAAGGTTGATGATGCCCATGATGCCGAAGATCAGGGTCAAGCCGGCGGCCATCAGAAACAGCATCACGCCAAATTGCAGGCCGTTGAGGACTTGTTCGAGAAACAGGGTCATAGGCGTTTCAGTTGCTTGCTGGAAGGGAACGGGCGGCGGTCAGCCACCGCCCGCATGGCTGTGTCAGTAGCTGCACTGGGAAGCGTAGGCGTCGCCGTGCTTCTCTAGGACCGTGCCGGTCGTCTTGAGGATCGGCTTGCCGTCTTCACCTTCCACCACCTTGAGGGCGAACCAGTCCTGTATCGGATGCTGGTTGGAGCCGAAGGCGAAGTCGCCGCGCACGGAATCGAACGCAGCCTCGCGCATGGCATCACGGAAGGCATCTGCGTCATCGATCGAGCCATCAGTGGCCTTGAGCGCCGCGGCTATGGCGCGCGCGGCGTCATACCCCTGGCTGCCGTAATAGGTCAGCGGTCGGTCGTAGGCCTTGTTCCAGGCTGCGACGAACGCTTGGTTGGCGCTGTTCTCGAAGTCCGAGTTCCAGTGGCTGGAAACATTCACGCCCTTGGCTGCATCACCCACGGCGTTGAGAATGACGGCATCCATGGAAGGCTCAGCGACCACCATCGGCACGGTGTCCAGGAGTCCAGCCTGCTGATACTGGCGCAGGAATGCGATGCCCAGTCCACCGGGATGGAACTGGAAAACGACTTCCGGATCCGCGTCGCGGATCTGCGCCATCTCGGCGGCGAAGTCGGTCTGGTCGAGACGCGTGTAGACTTCACCGACGATCTCGCCCTTGAAGAACCGCTTGAAGCCGGAAATGGCATCCTTGCCAGCCTGGTAGTTCGGCGCCAGGACGAAGGCAGTCTTGTAGCCAAGATTGCTCGCGTTCTGGCCGGCGCTCTCGTGCAGGCTGTCGTTCTGCCAGGAGACGACGAAATAGTTCTCGTGACATTCCTTGCCTGCGAAGTTCGACGGCGCGGCGTTGGCGCTGACATAGAAGGCGCCGCCATCGACGATGTCGGGCACCGTCGCCCCGGCCACATTGGAGAACACGATGCCGGTAAAGAGCTTGACGCCTTCGTTGTTGAGCAGGCGGTCCGCAATCTGGCGGCCGTTGCCCGGCTTCAGGCTATCGTCCTCGACGATAAGCTCGACCGGCACACCGCCCAGTTTGCCGCCCTCTTCCTCAATCGCGAGCTGGAAGCCGTCGCGAATGTCCTGACCGAGATAGCCCGCCGGTCCGGAGAGCGTGGTGATCATGCCGATCTTGACGGGCTCCTGCGCCGTGGCAGGCAGCACCACCGAAGCCGCCAGCAGACCGGCCAGAAATGTGGTTCTGAAATCCATCCTCAGTTCTCCTCTGGTTGTTGCGTTGCACGCTTGGTTGCCGGACGTTCCGACTCCTCGACTGCAAGGGGAGAGAACCGAAACGTCGATCCCTCTCCCTTCACGCGACCGAAGACCGGCGCCGGATAATGATAGGGGGCGACGATCGCGTCGCTGGCCTGGGCCTCAGCGAGCAAGCGTTGCCTGGTTTCAAATGCCTGCCGGGGGTTCTCGCAGAAATTGGACGCAACGTTCGGATTGGAAAGTTGCAGTGGATGATGAATGGCATCGGCAGGGAATATCACCGCGCCGGCCTCACCTGAGAACATCACCGCCACCATGCCCGGCGAATGACCGGGCGCCGGCAGAAGCCGCAGTCCCTCGGCGATCTCCTTGTCAGCCGCAACGGCGTCGAAGCCGACCGTATCCAGGATCGGCCGGATGCTGTCCGCAAAGGCGCCGTGAAGTGTGCCCTCGCCCCGGTTGGCCTGATCGACCGCCATCCAGTGATCAAGCTCATCGGCACACACCACATAGCGGGCCGACGGAAAGGTCGGCTGCCATGCCCCGTCCACGAGGCGGGTGTTCCAGCCCACGTGGTCGGCATGCAGGTGCGTGTTGATCACGATGTCCACCTGCTCGGGCGATACCCCGAGCGCGGCGAGCGCTTCGAGAAACCGTCCGTTGCGGCGATGCCAGGCCGGACGATCGGGACGCTCCTTGTCGTTGCCGACGCCGCAGTCGATCAGCGCCGTAAACTGAGGCGTCTCGATCAGATAGCTGTTGAAGCTAAGGCCGATCGTGCCCTCGGCAGCATGCACCGTTCCGGCAGGCGAGGTGGTTTCGGCATGAGCCAGGGCATGCGGTGTCAGATCCCCGAATAGCGCGGTCGCCGGCCAGGCGATGTTCGCGATATCGGGAATGCAGGTCACCGTCGATCCACCGCATTCGAGACGATCGAACGCCAGATCCGTGCCCGAGATTTTCTGCCGAACCACCTTCATGGCAAAACGCCTCAGAAGCTGCAGTCGGCGGCGAATGGGTCGCCGTGCTTGGACATGAGCTTCTTGCGCGTCTTCAGGACCATTTCGCCCTTTTCGTCCTTCTCGACCGTCATCGCATACCAGTCCTGAACGGGATGCTGGTTGGCGCCGAACTCGAACGCCCCGCGTGTGGTCTCGAAGTCGGCATCCAGCAAGGCTGCGCGGAACGCTTCGACATCATCGACATCGCCACCCACCTTGCTGAGGGCCGACGCGAAGGCGAGCGCCGTGTCGTAGCCCTGCGCGGCATACATGGTCGGCGTGCGGTCGTAGGTTTCCTGGAAGCGGGCAACGAATTCCCGGTTGGTCGCATTGTCGAGGTCGGTGTTCCAGGCGCCCGAAACGTTGAGACCTTCGGCAGCATCGCCGACGGCCTTCAGGATCGCATGGTCCATGGACGGTTCCGACACGACCATCGGAATGGTGCCGAGCAGACCCGACTGCTGATACTGGCGCAGGAATGCGATGCCCAGACCGCCGGGCTGGAACTGAAAGACCACGTCAGGATCAACGTCGCGGATCTGCGCCATCTCGGCGGCAAAATCGGTCTGGTCGAGACGTGTATAGATCTCGCCCACGATCTCACCTTCGAAGTAGCGCTTGAACCCTTCAATCGCGTCCTTGCCGGCCTGATAGTTCGGTGCCAGTACGAAGGCGCGCTTGTAGCCCAGGTCGCTGGCATTCTTTTCGGCGCTGCCCTGCATGGTGTCGGTCAGCCAGGACAGAACGAAATAGTTTGGATGACAGCCCGCTCCGGCAAATTCTGATGGACCGGCATTGGGACTGACGAAGATGGCATCGGCATCGACTATATCGGGGACGGCCGCGCCGGCCACATTCGAAAAGATGATGCCCGTGAAGAGCTTGACGTCCTCGTTGTTGAGGAACCTGTCGGCAATCTGCCGACCGTTGCCCGGCTTCAGCCCGTCATCTTCGATCAGCAGCTCGACGTCCACGCCGCCGAGCTTGCCGTCATTCATCTTGATCGCGAGCTCGAAGCCGTCGCGAACGTCCTGGCCGAGATAACCTGCCGGCCCCGAAAGCGTCGTGATCATGCCGATCTTGACCGGCTCCTGGGCATTCCCATGGATCGTACCGGCCAGCATGGTCGCCAGGGCAAACAGCCCCGCATTGATCGTCTTCATAGTTCAACACCCCTCATCGTGAAATCGCCTGAAAGCGCCGTTTGTCCCTGCGGACGCGGCGCTCCATCTGTTCAGCCGTCAGGCCGGCCGAAAATCGATCCCGATCTTCGGCCCGGCGCTTCGGACTAGATCTGCACCCAGCCCGCAGGCGGTTCCTTGCCCGGATGGACGGTTCCGCAGTTGGGGCAGGTACGAGCCTTTTCGTCGGCGTAGAAAGCTTGATAAATCGGGGGAAGATCGCGCACGATGCTCTTCAGGGACACCTCGACGCGTTTGACGAGCGCCTGGCATTCGAAGCAATACCATTCGAAGGCATCAAATTCGTCGGCCTGTCGCTTCGGCTCGACAACCAACCCGACGGAACCTTCCTGCGGACGCTGCGGCGAGTGGCGGACATGCGGCGGAAGAAGGAAGATCTCCCCTTCGCGGATCGGCACGTCGTAAAAGTCGCCATTGTCGACGACCTTGAGCACCATGTCGCCGCGCAACTGATAGAAAAACTCTTCAACCGGATCGTCATGATAGTCGGTGCGCTTGTTGGGTCCACCAACGACCGTGACCATCAGATCGGCATCTTCCCAGATCTGCTGGTTGCCCACCGGGGGCTTCAGAAGATGCTGATGTTCTTCAATCCACTTCGAAAAATTGAATGCTGAAAGTCTGCGTTTCGTCGACATGTCAGTCTCCCATTCCTGATTGGTTCCGCCCGGCAACTTCGATAGTCAGAGCTTCAGGCCGCACTTCTCGAACGCTTCGCGCGTTGCGCGCCTCTCGTCATCGGTCAGCGGCAGGCATGGCGGACGCACCGCGCCACCGGCCTGGCCAAGCAGCTCCTGCCAATATTTCTGGTGCGAGTGCGGCTTTTCGGCCGGGCGCGTGTCGCGCAGGGCACGGCGCACGGGCTCAAGGCTATCGCGGACCGCGCGCGCCTTCTCGACCTCACCGTTGAAAGCCAGATCCGTGTATTCGCGCATGCGCAGATCGTTGCGCGTCTGGATCAGGTAGGGCGGAGAGGAACAGAGATAGAGTTGCCAGCCAAGCTCGACGATGTTGTCGAGCCATTCTTCTTCCGAAGCGGTGCTGATGAGAATCCGGTCCCCGGCGAGTCTGGTCAGCTCGGCATACATGGGCCGCGGCACGCTGTACTTGATCGCCACGACATTGTCGATGTCCGCAAGGCGATTGCACAGCTGCGGGCTCATCAGATAGCCGCTGTCGGGATGGCTCCACAGTGCGATGCCGATATCGACCTTCTCCGCAATGGTCTCGTAGTACCGCAGCAGCGTCTCGTCCTGCTCCTTGAAGAAATGGAGGATCGGCGCATGAACGACGATGTAGTCGGCGCCACACGCCTGGGCGTGCTTGGCGAGATCGATCACGACATCCATGTTCTGGTCCGAACAGGACATGATCGTCTGCGCGCGCCCGGCGCACGCCTCGACCGCCAGATCGAAGGACCGCTTTCTTTCGTCCAGCGACATGGAAAAGAATTCGCCCTGCTTGCCGGCGATGAAGAAGCCGTCGATCTTCAGATCCTCGATCCAGTGATCGATGTTCTTGCGAAAGCCGGCCTCGTCGATGGAAAGGTCGTCCTTGAAGGGCATCAGGGCGGCAGCCCAGATGCCCTTCATGTTCTGGCGCGCATACGTCTTTGCAGTCTTCTTGTCGTATTTCATTGCTCTTCCGTGAGCTCCTGTTCAGTCTGGCGCGCTTGGAGTGCCCGCCAGATCCTTTCACTGGTCAGCGGCATTTGCAGATCGTTTGATCCGAACGGCGCCACCGCATCGGAAACGGCATTGAAGATGGCGGCGGGGATGCCGATGCACCCCGCCTCGCCGACACCCTTCACACCAAGTGCGTTGAACGGCGACGGCGTTTCGAACTTGTCGATCTCGATCGCCGGCACGTCGATGGCACGCGGCACGGCATAGTCCATCAGGGAACCCGTGAGGAGCTGCCCTTCAGCGTCATAGACAACACGCTCCATCAACGCCTCGCCCAGCCCCTGAACCATGCCGCCCACCAGTTGCCCGCGGACGAGAAGCGGGTTCACCACCCGTCCCGCATCGTCCACCCAGGCAAGCTTGTCGAAGCTCGGCTCTCCGGTAGATGGATCAATCGATACGAGCGCCAGACAGCACCCGCTGCTCCAGGCCTCGCCTTCCGCATGGTATACGACTGAACCGGTCAGAAGCGGCGCATCGGGCGCATCCTTCGGGTTCGCGGAAGCGTGGTCGGCAAGCACCTGCCACGACATGCACTGCGCCCCAGCAACGCTGCCGGCGGACACCCCCTCCGGGGAAAATGCGAGCGATGCGGCATCGCACTGCAGGAGTTCGGCGGCGATCTCGGCCAGTTGAGACCGCAATTCGGCGCAGGCGCGCACCACCGCGCTGCCGCCAATGGCCGTGCTTCGGCTCGCCAGGGCCCCGATGCCGCTCCCCAGATCGGCCGTATCGCCCTCGCGAACCGTTACCTGCCGTGGTTCGACATCAAGCGCGTCGGCAGCGATCTGGGCAAACGCGGTCTCGCGCCCCTGCCCCTGTGCGCTGGAGCCCGTATTCACCTTGAACGTCCCGTCGCGGCAGAAACTGACGTCGGCGCTTTCCCAGCCCTGACCGCACGGCTCGATATAGAGGGCCAGCCCCAGGCCCACGACTTCGCCAGCCTCCCGACGCCGGTCGCGCTGAGCCCGCAGCTCCTCATACCCGGCATGACCGGACACCTTGTCCAGAAGCCGCGCATAGTCGCCCGAATCGAGCGTCTGGCCGGTTGGGGTGGCATAAGGGAAGGCCGCAGCATCGATGACATTGCGCCTCCGCAGTTCCAGAGGATCAATTCCCAGCCGCCTGGCCGCCTCGTCCATCAGACGCTCCAGAAGCATCGCCGCCTCCGGACGCCCGGCGCCGCGATAGATTCCGACCGCGGCGCGATTGGTCGCCCTGCCCTTCAGGTCGATCTCGATTGCCTCGACGCGATATGGGCCAGGAAGAATGCGGCTGGCGTTGCGCCCGGGAATGGCCGAACTGTAGGGCATCCAGTGACCGAGTTGGAAAGCAAGCCGCACTCTCAGGCCAAGCAGCTTTCCATCCTCCGACAGAGCCAGCGCGCCCTCGCTTCGCGCACCCCGCCCCTGCGTGGCAGCCAGCAGTTCCTCGCCGCGCGTGGCGCACCATTTCACAGGCGCCTTAAGGTGCCGGGCGGCCCACGCCACAACGACGTCCTCGGGATAGATCGAAGCCTTGCCGCCGAAGGCGCCGCCGACGTCCGGGGCGACGACACGCACGCGCGACGTCGGCAGGTCCAGAATGCGGGCCAGATCATCGCGCACCCTGAACGGAGCCTGCGTCGACGCCCAGACAGTCAAGGCACCGCCGGACCATTGCGCCAACGTCGCACGCGGCTCAAGAGCCATCGGCGCCACCAGGGAATGCTCGACAGAAACGGAAACCACATGTGCGGCGCGGGAAAAGGCTGCATCCAGATCGCCATCGCTGTGGTGAAAGCTGTACATCTCGGTGTCGCCGCTGCCATCGGGATCGGAGCGCGGCTCGACATCCAGATAGATGCTCTGCGCGGCATCGCGGGCGGCAGCGAGCGAGGTCGCCACGACTGCGGCCACCGGCTGACCGGGAGCCTCCACTTCGCCAGCTGCAAGAGGGCGCAACGGGCGCATCGCCATATCGGGCAGGACATTGTTGATTGCGGACTCGCCGAGCGCGCCCATATCGTCAGCCGTGATCACCGCCACGACGCCGTCGGCCGCCCGCGCCTCATCGACGTCGAGCGCGGTTATCGTTCCCTGAGGATAGGGGCTGCGCAGAAACTCGAGAAACAGGCATCCCTGCGGCAGGAGATCGTCAACGAACCGGCCACGACCGCTGACGAGACGCACGTCCTCGACGCGCGGCAAACTGCGGCCGATCCAGCGCTGTCCCGTTGCGGTGGCGTTCCTGCTTATATTCAAACCCAGCTCCCCGTCGCGATCGAATGGATCGGCGATCTACCACGGGAAGCAAACATCGATCGAACCTATATCGCAATTGTGAATTATCCTATTAATTCATCGGAAATCGTTATATATGGAATGGCATGAGGGTCACCATCAAGCAGATCGAGAGCTTCCTTGCCGTAGCCCAGGACGGGAGCTTCTCCAGCGCCGCGCGGCGTCTGGGCACCGCGCAGCCTGCGCTGTCGCAGGCGGTTCGCGATCTCGAGCTCGAACTCGGCGTTCGACTGTTCGACAGGACCACCCGGCGTGTCGAACTGACCAATGCCGGCCGCGAATTCATGGGGTCCACCAGCAAGGTGCTGGAAGATCTCGATCATGCCGTTCAAAACGCCCGCGAACTTGCCGAGCGCAAGCGGGGGCGCGTCCGCATCGCGGCGCCGCCGCTTCTGGCGGCCGTTGTGCTGCCGCAGGCGATCGCCGTGTTCCAGGAGCAGCACCCCGGCATAGCGATCGAGCTTGTCGACGTCGGCACGGAGCAGATCGTCGAAAGCGTTCTGACGGGTCAGGCCGAATGCGGCCTTGGCACCTTCCCTCCCGACGAAGCCGGTCTCGAGCGCACGGTACTCATGCGTGACAACCTGATGCTATTCTGCGACTACAGCAGCCCCTTCAACGGCCAAACGACCGTCAATTGGGCGGACCTGAAGGGCCAGCCTTTGATCACGCTGACGAGGAACAGCGGCATCCGTCTGCTGGTCGAAGTCGGCTTCGAGACCGTTCACCTGCCCGTGAAGCCCGCATTCGAGGTGTCGCTGATCACCACGGCCCTGGCGCTTGTCGAGGTCGGTTTGGGGGTTGCCGTGCTGCCGACCTATGCACTGGCTTCAGCGCGCAACCACAAGGTCACTGGAAAGATCCTCACCAATCCCAGCATCGCGCGCGAAGTGGTGCTGATCCACGCAAGCGGCCGCTCGGTCGCGCCGGCCACTGCGGCGTTTGCGAAGGTGGTGCGGCGCATGGCGCAACGCCTGACGCCTCGCGAACAAAGCTGAGCCGCAGGGCTTCAGTTCGCGTCAGGCGCCTTCGTCCAGGATCATTCCAACAAGCCTCTTCGCCAGAAGACTGTTTTCGTCTGCCAGGTCGAGAATCACATCGAAATGATCCCGGTCGGGCACTTCAATCAACGTCGAAGAGAGGCCGGCTTCCTGCCACATTCGATGATAGTCTTGCGACTGCCGCTTGAAGCCTGCCGGCTCGTGCTGCGCATAAGCGACGATGATCGGCGCCCCCGACGCGGGAACGTGTTCGGCAGGGCTGAGTGCGGAGACCTCCTGCGGAGTGAATGACATCCATTGCTGTACGAAGGACTTGGCGATGGGCGCCAGATGGAACAGGCCGCTGACGGGCATCGCGCCCTTGATCAGGTCGGCAGGAACGCCGAAATCCTCGTGCCAGCCTTCGGACAGAACCGCTCCCGTCAGGTGGCCGCCGGCGGAACTGCCGCCGACGAAGATGCGGCTCGGGTCGATGCCAAACCGCGTGCCCTCACGCCACAGGAAGGCGACGGCACTGCGAACCTGGCGCACGATTTCGGTAAGGTTCACCGCCGGCGCCAAGGTGTAGTCCACAACCGCCGTCGCAATGCCGTGACGCGCAAGGGCGGCGGCCATGAAGGCGGAATCCTGCTTCGAGAGCGCGCGCCAGTATCCGCCATGGATGAAAAGGAACACAGGCAACGTACCGCCTTCACGAGCGCCGAATATGTCCAGCCTCTCGCCGCTGACCTCATCGTAGATGATGTCGCACATGCCCGGCAGACAAGAGGTGGCCGCCTCGGATTCCCTGCGATAACGCTCCATCGAGCGTTCAAACGCCTGCGTCGGTACGGAAGCCCGCGCATTGTAGTCGACGTCCAGAACGTCCTTCGGCAAGGCCCCTTCCTGGGCGATCCCGCTTGTCAGCATCTTCTATAGGTCTCCGATTGAGGCAATTGCCGGCAGGTGCGAGGCTCATACCGTCGAACCGGCCATCCCGCAACGCCGCGCGTTGGGCTCCCGTCTCGACCTGTGAGAGGCAGGATCCTGTCAGAATTCCTTTTCGGCCCAGTCGCCGACCCGGTCGAGGAAACGATCGCAACGCGCGATCTGATCGCGCTCGATATATTCGTTGGCCTTGTGCGCCATATCGATCGAGCCCGGACCGCAGACGACCGTTTCCAGACCGAGCGTTTCGTGGAAGCGGCCGGCTTCCGTGCCGAAAGCGACCTTCGAGTGCGTGTTCGTGTTCGAAAGGCGCTTGGCGAGCGTCGTGACGTCGGCATCGACCGCCGTGTCGAGCCCCGGAATTGCCGAAGTGAGCTCGATCTCGATACCGGCTTCCGGCGCGACCGCCTTCATTTCAGGTTCGAGCACGTCGCGGGCATAGGCACGCAACTCCTCCACCAGTGCGTCGGCATCTTCGCCCGGCAGAATTCGGAATTCGCACATCATGGTGCACTGGTCGGGCACGATGTTGAGCGCCGCGCCGCCGGAAAGCACGCCCGTGTGTGCGGTCGTATGCACCACATCATACATCGGGTCGCGGCCCCCCTGCCTTGCCAGCCTTTGACCGATCTCACGCATCTTCACCGCAAGCAGCGCCGCATATTCGACCGCGTTGACGCCATGCGGGGCGAGAGAGGAGTGGCATGTGCGCCCTGTCACTTCGACCCGCATCGAGCGCTTGGCCTTGTGACCAACGACGACCTCCATCATCGTCGGCTCGCCGACAATGCAGTAGCGCGGCCGATAAGGCGCGTCCTTCAGCCATTCGAGCAATCCTATGACACCCAGGCAGCCGATCTCCTCGTCATACGAAAGGGCCAGATGGATCGGGCGCTTGAGGTCGCGCGCCAGAAATCGTGGCACCGCGGCAAGACTGGCGGCCACGAACCCCTTCATGTCGCAGGCTCCGCGGCCATGAAGACGACCGTCGCGCTCCGTCAGCGTGAAAGGATCGCTGTCCCAGTTCTGCCCGTCGACCGGCACGACGTCCGTGTGCCCGGAGAGCACGATACCGCCTTCTCTCTCAGGGCCGATCGTCGCCCACAAGTTGGCTTTCTGCCCGCTCTCGTCGAACACCTTGTGGGACCTGACGCCAAGCTCTTCGAGATAGCCCGCGACATAGTCGATGAGGGACAGATTGCTGTTGCGGCTCGTCGTATCGAAGGCAACGAGCCGGGCCAGCATTTCCTCGCTCTTTGAAAGCGGCATGTAGGGCAACTCCATTGTGGCGACGCACGGCCGCATCGGCGCCATGAGTGCGAAACGTGGCTGGATGCAAGCCGTTGTGAACGCAATCGCATCGATAATGTGGGTCCTGATCCGCGATCAGTCGAGGCTGCGAATCTCGCGCGCGACCCTTTGCAGGGACACAAACGCCTTGTATCGCGCCTCATGCTCGCCACACACGGTGGCTTCGGGGCGATAGACATCCGCTGTCCGGGACATTGACGCCATGGCACCGACGATATCGGGACAAAGGCCGGAGGCGACCGCGCCGAGGATCGCTGCGCCGAGCAGCACAGGTTCTTCAACGGCGCAGCCGTGGACCGGTCGCTGGGCAGCATCCGCCAGAAGCTGACGCACGAGTGGATCCTGCCCTGCACCGCCGCTGATCATGATGCGCTCGACCTTCGCGCCCGCACCATCCTGCGTCTCGATGATCTGGCGCAGGCCGTAGCCGATGCCGCAGATGGCCGCCACATAATGCGCCATCAGGTTGTCGATGCCCCGTTCCATGCCCAGGCCGGCAATGACGGCACGCGCATGCGGATCGGCAAAGGGAGCGCGGTTGCCGAGAAATTCGGGCACCACATGCAGGCCGCGCGCGAGAATTACCGCACCGGACGCCGTTTCCACCGCGCCACGCGTTCGCTCGGCCAGCCACGCCGGCAGGGATTGCCCTGCCGCCGACGCCGCCTGCGTCGCCTCCGCGGCAGCCGGATGGAATGACAGAAGCTGGTCGACCGCCGCGCCGGCGGCCGATTGCCCACCCTCGTTGAGCCACATGCCGGGAATCATGGCCTGGTAATACGGGCCCCAGACCCCAGGGATGAAGACCGGGCTGCGGGTCGAGGTCATCGTGCAGGACGACGTGCCGAACACATAGGCGAGGTTTTCTTCCGGATTGCCGTCGGCGCCCACCGTGCCTATCCCGCCAGCATGAGCGTCGATCAGCCCGGCTCCGACCGGTGTGCCGGGCAGAAGCCCCAGATCGGACGCGGCCTGGCGGCTCAGGCCCTGTCCGAGCGGGGTGCCCGGAGCGACGACACGTTGCCCGATGGCCGCAAACCCGCTGTCTGGCAATTCGCCAAGCCCGATGGTTCGGAAGTAGTCAGGATCCCACCTGTCTTCATGGGCGAGATAGGTCCACTTGCAGGTCACGGTGCAACTCGAACGCGCGAGATCGCCGGTTGCCCGCCAGCCGAGATAGTCGGCCAGATCGAAGAACTGCCACGCACCATGATAGATTTCGCCCAGGTTTTCCTTGAGCCACAGCAGCTTGGGCGTCTCCATCTCCGGCGAAATGATCCCACCGACATAGTCGAGAACCTTGTGGCCCGTCGCATTGATGCGCTCGGCCTGTTCGGTCGCCCGGTGATCCATCCATACGATGATGTTGCGCCGGGGATCGCCGCTCCGCCCGACCGGAAGCGGCCTGCCGCCCTCCCCGACCATCACGAGCGAGCACGTCGCATCGAACCCCATGCCGGCGACCAGAGACGGATCGATGCCGGTCTTTCCCATCACCGCACGCACAGCCTCGCAGACCGACGACCAGATCTCGTCGCTCGACTGCTCAGCGATGCCTGCCCCTTCTCGCCAAAGGGTGATGTCGCGCTTGGCCGAGGCGAGCATGTCGCCGGTCGCGCAGAACAGGCCGGCGCGCGCGCTGCCCGTGCCGACATCCACGCCGATCACATAGGCGTCGCTAGAGCTGGAGGGAGTGTTGTTCGAAGACATGGGCTTCCTGTGGATGGCGGTGACGGGCGGGCCGTCGCGATGCGGGGCGGTCAGAGATCAACTCTGTTGGGCAAAGATGCAAGGTCGCGGATGAATCTCATGCAGGCATTTCGATCGAGCGGATTTGCACACTTGCTGATTCCCACATTTTTTCTCCCATGCCGTGGTGTCAAGACGAGGACGCATCGCAAGGAGCCCATCCGTGTTCCATCCGCCTATCGACAGGACGCCGACAATCTGCGCTAGATTGAGGTTGCAGAAGAAGTCCAGCATTCCGTTTCGCGTGGCGGGCGGCGGTATCGATGCAACTGGAACACAAGAAGAGATTGATCGGGAGGGATGCGGAGATCGCCCGCGTGCGCCAGTTTCTTGGCGACAGGTCGGGCAGCGAGACACGGGTCGTTCTCGTCTCCGGGAAGGCCGGCGTCGGCAAATCGACCCTGGCAGGCGAAGTCCTGGGTGGGCTGGGGAACGACTACTGGCTTGTCTCGACCAAGTTCGATCAATTCCTCGACCTCGGCCCGGCCCGCTTCTTCACCGACGCGCTTTCATCCCTGTCGGAGCGGATACTGGCGCTGCATCCCGACCAGCGCTCGGCGTTGCGTCACAGGCTGGTCGATGCGGTCAGTCCTAACGGCCAACTCGTCATCAATCTGTGCCCGCGCATGGCCGCGGTCCTCGGCGCGCAACCCGAGCTCATCGAACTGGCGCCGCAGGAAAACCAGGTTCGTCTTTCCATCGTGCTGCGCAAGCTTGTCGGGGCTCTGGCGACGCACGAGCGCAGGCTGCTTTTTCACCTCGACGACCTGCAATGGGCCGATCCGGCGACGCTGCGCCTCCTGTGCGACCTGGTGGTTGATCCAGATGTACAAAACGTGGCGGTGCTCGTCGCCTTTCGTTCCGATGACAAGGTCATGGACGGGCAACAGCGGGTGCCGACATTTCTTCGAGCCGTTCAGGTTGCCGGCGTCAAGTCACTGGAACTGACGGTCGGCGGCCTGTCGGAAGCAGAAATTCAGGCCTTCATCCACCAGTCTGTCGAACTTCCCGCCGAGATCATCGAGCAGTTGAGCCGGCAGATCAAGCAATCGACCGGCGGCGTTCCACTCGCCGCCGCGAACTTCGTCGACGTCCTGGTGCAAAAGCAGATCCTTCAGCATGACCGGCACAGCAGCACCTGGTCTCTGGAGGTCGATGCGGCCCGGGAATTGCTCAGCAAGGACCGGGTGCAGGATCTCGTCGGCATCAGGCTATCGGCGCTCGAACCGGGGACGCTGCGCACCCTCACCGTCGCCGCCGGAATGGGGCAGACATTCGACATCGCTCTGCTTGCCGAAGTCGGATCCGCTCCTGTCGAGGACCTGCGTGTCCAGTTCGAGGAACTGAAGGCACGGCATCTCGTCATAGCGCATACGTCGGGCCGCAGGCCTTCCGACACCGACCGTGCGGAGTATCGCTTTGCCCACGACACACTCCAGCAGGCCGCCTACGATCGCGTCGCGCATGCCGACATGGGCGGTTTGCGACTGCGTGCCGCGCGGATCTTCGCCCGCCGGTTCGACGATGAAGATAACAATGAATGGCTGTTTCGCGCCGTATCCCTGTTCAACCAGGCGCTCGATGCGATACCCGATGGCGCGGAACGCAAACGTGTCTTCGAGCTCAACACCTTGGCCGCCAGACATGCGCTAGACGCCGGCGGCCCGAGCATGGCGCTCGCCTTTGCCCATGCAGCCATCCTCACCTTGCCCGATGATGCCTGGCTGAACGAATACGACAAGGCCCGCATGGTCCATCTGGCTGGCGCCGAGGCGGCCTATCTTTGCGGAGAAAGGAAGGCACTCGAAGACTTCAGCCGCGAAGCGGCCACAAACGCCCGCGATGCAGCCGACTGGGCGCGGGCGCGTGAAATGCTGCTGCAGGAACGTGTCAGCGCGATGGCCTATCCGGAGGCGCTCGATATCGCGCTGGATACGCTGGATCGCCTCGACGCGCCGCTGCCACGCGATCCCGGCAAGGCCCGTGTCGCGTTGAGCTTCGCCCGCACCATGCTGCTCCTGAAGCGCTATACGAGCGAGGAATTGTTCCAGTTGCCGCGCATGAGCGACAAGCGCTCCGAACGGGAAATGGAAACGCTCATGCTGGCCGCTTCGGCGGCCTATTTCGCCACTCCGAACCTGTTTGCGCTGATCGTCCTGCGCATGGTGCGCCTTTCCGTGAGCAAAGGTAACTGCGTCCAGTCCGCCTTCGGCTGGGAATGTTACGGGCTTGCCTTGTGCGCCGTTCTGGAACGCTTCGAGGCGGGGTATTCCTACGGCATCCTGGCATTGAGACTGATCGAGAAGTTCAACGCCGATCATCTGCGCGCGCGCGTGCACATGCTGTTCAACGTGTTCGTGCGTCATTGGCGCGAACAGCGCGGCCTCATCGCCGACCACCTGATGGAGGGCGAAAAGGCCGGTATTGCGACAGGCGACCTCGAATTCGCCACCTACTGCATGTGGCACCGGTGCAATGACGCCTTCTGGTCTGGCACCCCTCTCTCCGACATCCGCGTCATGGCTGCGGAAGCGCTCGCCGTCTCCACCCGCTACAATCAGAGCAAGGTCGCGTTCCTTCTCGGCATGATGCTCGAATTCGTCGACTGGGCGACGGCGGAGCCGGGAGAAGCCAAACTGCCAGATGATGCCGGCCACGAGGCCTATTGCCTGGATCACGGCGATTTCACTTCGTTCTGCTACGTGAAGCTCTACCAGGCGCTGCGCCATGCGATGGCCGGCGACATGATGGCCTGTCTCGCCGCAACCCGCGAGATCGACCGTCATTTCGACGCCCTGCGGGGCCAGTTCTATGTGCCCCATGCCATCGTACTGCGAACGCTTGCCGCATCGGAATGCGCCGTCGCCGGAACCACGCCGCAAACGATGGTGCGGCTCGCCCGCAGAGGGGCAAGGCAGCTCGCACGTTGGGCCGACAAGGGGGCCATCGACGTCGCGCCATTGGCCAGACTGGCCGAATGTCTTTCCCACTACGCTGCTGGCGCCCGCCTCAAGGCCCTGGAAGGTCTCGGCCACACCATTCATCCGAGCGCCTCACAGACCGGCCAGGAATCGCCGGTTCTGTATGCCGGTTTTGCGGCCCGCTGTCTGGCGCGTGTTGAGGCGCAAATAGGCCTGTCGCACGGCGATGCCCACATGGCCGAAGCCGTGAAGTCGGCCAGATACTGGGGATCGCCGATCTTTGCCGCCCGGCTCAGCGGCAGTCCCTCCTGGGATAGCCCGCATGGCGATGAAGAGGCGGGGGCACGTGGACACCCTTCCCTTGCTGCCCAGGAAACCGGAAGCACCGGCCTCGAAGATCTCGCGGCCCAGACGTCCCAGCGCATCATGGATCTGCTGGGCGGCTCCCATCTCGAACTTGCCGTCATTGAGGAAGGGGAAATCGTCACGCTCCTACGCTCAAGCCGCTCGGATCCAGGCGGCCTGACGGTCGATCTGAGTGAAGCGCCCACCCGGGCTGACGCCGCCGCCGCCGCCCGCGAGTGCGCGGGGTCCGCCGAGCGCATGATTGCGCGCCAGGGATCGACGAACGGGACGCGACAGACATGTGTCGCCCTGCCGCAATATGACGGTGCGGTCGTGTGTCTCCTCGTCCAGACCGAGCGTGACAGCGGTCACGCCGTGCCCGTGGGCCAGTTGCGTGCCGTCGCCACGCCTCTCGTTGCCGCCTTGCGCCACGAACGCCTCAAGCGCATCCTGCATCAAGAGCAGGCACGTCGGATTTCGCTGACCACCGCGCATGGCCGCTTCGTACCGCAGTTCATTCTGCGCGCTCTCGGCCACAGCGAGATCACCCAATTGCGGGTTGGCGACTTCGCGCCCAAACACATGACGGTGATGTTCTGCGACATGCGCGGCTCGACCGGCATCGTGGAAGCGATCGGCCCGAAGGCCGGAATGGAACTGTTCAACGAGCTGTTCGCCGCCATCGAGAGCGAAGTCCTGAGGGCCGGCGGCTATGTCGACAATTTCATCGGCGACGCGGTCCTCAGCCTGTTCGAAACGCCGGCCGACGTCGTCGTTCAGGCGGCCATCGCGCTGAGCCGCGAGCTGCGCCGGCTGCACGGGACGCTCGAAAGGCGCGGTCTGCCGGTTCCGGGGTTCGGCATCGGAATGAGCACCGGCGACGTTGTTCTGGGCGCCGTGGGCGGCCTCAATCAGATCCGCGGCGGCTCCATCGGCGATACGGTGAACCTTGCCGCCCGGATCGAGGGGCTCACCCGCCGGTACCGGGCAAGCACGCTGATCTCGGACAGCACCTATCGCGCGCTGGCCGATCCCGGACAGTTCGCATTGCGCCAGGTCGATTACATCACCGTCGTCGGCAAGCAACAGCCGATCCGGCTGTTCGAGGTGCTGGACGCCTTGCCGCAGGAGCGCGCCGAACCGCTGCGCCGCCTGCTGGCGCGCTACCAGGAGGGTGTGGAGCACTTCTATGCCCGGGATTTTGACTGCGCCGCCGATGCATTTTCCGATTGTCTGCGCCACGTGCCCGACGATGTTGCGGCCCAGGCCTACCTGGAGCGGGCCCGGGCCAACGCGCGCGACGGCGTGACCGACGATTGGACCGGAGTGCACAATCTGCGCACAAAATGATCAATCGTCTCGGTGCCCGCCGATCCAGCGATCGGTATATTCGCAGAAGCCCGGCGTCTCGATCTGCATCAGGACCGCACCCGGTGCGCCTGTTTGCGCATCCCTTTCAAGAAGTTGACCGGTAAAATCGCAGGCCTGCTCGAACACGATCAACGGATATTTCCACAAGGTCGACGTCTCCGTGACCTGCCAGTCGAGCTTCAGAATGTAGTTGCCGCTCGTATCGATTCCCTCGAAGGACACCCGCGTCGGATAGTCCCAGAAATGCCACCAGCTCTGCCAGCCGGTCTGCATGGCGTGAAATTTCTCCTGCGGGAAATAGAGCGCCTTGTCACCCCAGCGAAGATAGGCCGTCGACTTCTGAAAGGCGGCATGAAATCCGACATCGAACGCGGTCGTGTGATCGGGCGTCGAGAACTGCGCCCAGCTCCAGATGCGTTCGGGCAGCATCCACATGCCCCAATCGTGGTCGTGATAGCCCTTGGCATTGGAAAGCTCATATGTCTGGCCGTTGACGACCACGTTTCCCTCCACGCGCGCACCGGGCATGTAGACCAGCCAGCTAGAGACCTCCCAGCCCGAATATCCCGGCACGTTGTTGGCCAGAAGCTGCGACGGCCCCTTGCGATGAAACGTAAGATCCATGCTGACATCACCGTTGCCGGTCTTTGCGCGCACCCGGTAGGTGTCGGGATCGACGACCTTCACGGAGTTGTCGGCAATCGTCACGTCGGCGCACTCGGGCACCGCCGCGAAATGGGTGACGTGGAAAAATTCGATCTCCGTGACCACATCCTTGCCGGGCGGGAACACGGCCATGTTGAGGCTCGCCGTGCCAAGGTCGAGTTCGTTGCCGGGATTGCATACGGCGAACGTCACCATGCCCGAGAGGCCAGAGACCGGATCCTGAAAATTGTAGTACCACCACTCGACATAGAAGAGTTTGTGCGAGTGTTGCTGGAAATCCTGGAAATGAAACCCATCGTCTCGTTCGCTGACGTCATCGCCGCCGCGCAACGGGCCCAGCTGACGCGGCGGACCCGGCATGTTCGCCTCGCCGGCACGCGCCAGCATCGCCCGGCGAAGACGCTTGATCAGGCTCGGGCCGGCATCGGCATCCATGATGCACTCCTTCCTCAATCTCCGGCCGTCTCAGAAGAAAAGATGGCCGTCCCATGGTTCGCCCGCCTCGAACCGCTTCCTGTCGTGCCTTCGCCAGGCGCTGAGAGGAGACGGCATCGGCATGTCCCACAGCCTGCACCGCTCGTCGTGCGATCCTGCCTCGTCGAGAATTGCGTTGACCGCCCTGCGCGCCGCTTCATTGGCCGCTTCCATGCAGGCGAGATCGGTTTCCGTCTGCACATAATCCGACGCAAGCGTCAGGTTTGGTATTCCTGTCTTCGCTGCCGGGCGCTCGAACCACGATCCCGGCGTGTTGATGAACAGCGGTTCCAGATCGATGGTGGGGTGCGGCCTGTCGGCGTGCGGGATCTCGATGTCGGTATCCAGAAACCAGCTGTGCAGCATGTCATCCGACAGCAGGATACGTCCGCCGACGTTCTGGCTGCGCTTCAATTCCTCCCAGACTTCCTTGGCAATATCCTTCAGTGCCTCGACCGATCTCGCCGGCTTCTTGACGAAGGTGCCCGCTGTCTCCCAGTCGGAGATGTCGACCGACAGAATGCCGCGCACCGTCCCGTCGCCGTAGTGCGAGAGATCGGTGCCGCGCCAAAGCTGCGCCTCCGAGATCGAGGTGATCGCCCAGGGGCTGTCGACGTACAGCGAGTGACCGTCGACGATCTGCACGTCCTGCTTGAGAAAGAACTGGATGCCGTTCATCCATCGCACGTTCTTCGCCAGCTTCTTCACGCCTTCGAGTTCGGGCGCATGGGCGATCATGTCGTCGCTGATCAGGGACGCAAAATGCTCGATCGGAATGGCGCAGACGAAATAGTCCGCCTCGATCTCCTTCTCGCCTTCGGGTCCGGCAACACTCGCCGCGGAGATGCGATTGTCGTCCATGGAGATGCGCGTCACGCGACTGTTGGAGTGATAGGCGCCGCCCAGACGGGTGATCTCGGCGATCCAGGGCAGCAGGAGCGCTTCGCTGGTCGGCGCGTTGAGCACGCGGTCGGTGCCCTTGCCGCCGGCAATCATGCCATCGGCCAGCCGCACCTGTATCTGGCCGATCGTGCGGGCGCTGCCCTCCTGCGCCTTGGCGGCGACCAGCGATCGCGACAATCCCTCGGCCAGGAGCTTCTGGTAATCGGGGCCGCGTTGGCCGGCATCGACGAAATCCCACCAGGATTGATTTTCAAGCTCGGCGAGGCGGCGCTCCTTGCACGACGTCATCACCTGCCAGAGCTTGCCGGCGAAGAACCTCAGATCCTCCAGCGGCAAGGGCAGGACGTGGTCGTATATTTCGCGGATCAGGATTTCGATGTCTGCCATGGAGCGCGGAATGCGGGCCAGGAGCTCCAGCGACGGCTTGTCGTAGCGGGCGATCTGTATCGCCTCGACACCGACGAGATTGTCGGCACATGTTGCACCGCGCGCCCCATAGGGAATGCGCGACATGCTCTCCGGCAGATGCATGTAGAATGCGGGAAAGAAGCGAAAGCCATGCTCGCCGGGAAGGTTGCGCCTGCCATCCGTGCCGCTGTGCGGAACAGGAATCGTACGCGCCTTGCCGCCCGGAATCTTCCGCGCGTCGTATATCTCGACCGCAAAGCCGCGCAGCGCCAGTTCGTGCGCGGCCGTCAATCCGCCAATTCCGCCGCCCAGGACCGCAGCCTTCAGTGCCATCTCTCCCTCCCTTGTCCCCACAGTGATGGTCTTCGGGAAAAGTGCCGGTGACGCGTGACGCAGATGTCGACTATTGCCTCGTCATGGTGATGGGACGGGAAAGAAATGGCAAACACAAAATGACAAAAGACAAGAAACAAGCGGAAACGAGCGACGAAAATTCTTCGCAGGACAAAATATTTGTCGGAACAGGTGGGTATGAGCATCCGGTTTGCCGCAGAGGCGGGCTTCCGGCCTCGCCACATTGAAGCTCGATGGTTGGATTGGTATAAATGCCGGGCGATACGGTCCACGGGCAACAACAGGCGGCGAGCGTCACACTGGCGACAAGCCAGGAAACGCTGCACGCGCCGCAATTGTGGACGAGAAGACGAGTCGGGATTGTAGCGGGGGTACTCGGGACAGCGCTACCTGTGCCGACGGACCGAGGCTGAAGCCCGGTACTGCGTATGGGTACCTGTCCGAGTTGAAGCTCGGCAACACGGAAATGCCGCAACGCAGGAAGAGGTGCCCAAATGTCCGACAAGACGAAGCCGACCACCAACGACGCCGGCATACCCATTTCGAGTGATGAATTCTCCCTGACAGTGGGCCCCAATGGTCCGCTGCTGCTTCACGATCACTACCTGATCGAGCAGATGGCGAACTTCAACCGTGAGCGCATCCCCGAGAGACAGCCGCACGCCAAGGGCGGCGGCGCCTTTGGTCGCTTCGAGGTCACGAAGGACGTCAGCAAGTACACCAAGGCGGCATTCCTTCAGCCCGGCGCAAGGACGGACGTCCTCATACGCTTTTCCACCGTGGCCGGCGAACGCGGCAGCCCCGACACGTGGCGTGACCCACGGGGCTTCGCGGTAAAGTTCTACACCAGTGAAGGCAACTTCGACATGGTGGGCAACAACACGCCCGTGTTCTTCGTGCGCGATCCGATGAAGTTCCAGCACTTCATCCGCTCGCAGAAGCGGCGCGCCGACAGCAATCTGCGCGACCACGACATGCAGTGGGATTTCTGGACGCTTTCGCCGGAGTCGGCCCACCAGGTGACGTGGCTGATGGGCGACCGGGGCATCCCGGCTTCATGGCGCCACATGAACGGCTATTCCAGCCATACCTACATGTGGGTCAACGCGTCGGGCCAGAAGGTATGGGTGAAGTACCACTTCAAGACCGATCAGGGCGTCGAGTTCCTGACCCAGCAGGAGGCAGACCGCCTTGCCGGCGCCGATGGGGACTATCACCAGCGCGACCTCTACAATGCCATAGAGCGCGGCGAGCATCCGAGCTGGACGCTGCATGTGCAGATCATGCCGTTCAAGGACGCCGAGACCTACAGGTTCAACCCATTCGATCTGACGAAGGTCTGGCCGCATGGCGACTATCCGCTGATCGAGGTCGGCAAATTGACGCTCGACCGTAACCCCACCGACTATCACACGGAGATCGAACAGGCCGCCTTCGAGCCGAACAATCAGGTGCCGGGAACCGGCTTCAGCCCGGACAAGATGCTGCTTGCCCGCGTATTTTCCTATGCGGACGCGCATCGCGCCCGCCTCGGGGTGAATTACAAGCAGATCCCCGTCAACACGCCCAAATGCTCCGTACACAGCTACAGCAAGGACGGCGCGATGCGGGTGCACAACGTCTCCGACCCGGTCTATGCGCCAAACTCCAAAGGCGGTCCGCAGGCCGATACGAACCGCTATCCGGAACTGGCGACCTGGGCCGCGGAGGGCGAGTTTGTCCGCAACGCCTACACCAAGCGCAGGGATGACGATGATTTCACCCAGCCGCGGGACCTGATACGCAAGGTGCTCGATGAGCCGGCACGCGAGCGGCTCGTGTCGAACATCGTCGGTCATCTGCTCGATGGCGTCACCGAACCGGTCCGCAAGAGGGCGTTCGAGTACTGGCGCAATATCGACACGGAGATCGGTAACCGCGTCGAGCAGGGCGTGCGCAAGAACATGTCGGCGGCGGCGGAATAGGCCGCCGTCGCTCACCTGGCGCGCATCTGCTTCAAACGGAAGATGCGCGCCGGATCAAGTCGCGCGGCGCGGCTCACCGCCGGGCCGGGCCAGAATGGCCGCCACCACGACTGTTCCTGCGAGGATCGCCACCCAATGGGTCGAGATCAGGAGCAGGCCGGCGATCGTCAGCGCCACCTTTTCCCAAAGCACGAGGTCGCGCCTGAACCAGCCGATATAGGCGGCCGACAGGGCCAGAACGCCGAGGAGACCGGAGGCCAGCGCAGTGATGAACTCGGTCCATGTGAAATCCACGAAGAGCAGGCTCGGCGCGTAGATGAACATGAACGGGACCAGAGCCTTGCCCATGGAGAGCCGGAACGCGGTCGTGCCCGTCGTCATCGGCTCGCTGCGCGCCAGACCCGCTGCCGCATAGGCCGCCAGCGCCACCGGCGGCGTCACGTCGGCCAGGACACCGAAATAGAACACGAAGAAATGCGTCGCGATCAACGGCACGCCGAACTCGGTCAGCGCCGGCGCAGCGATCGAGGCAAGGATGATGTAGGTCGGCGTGGTGGGAATACCGGCTCCCATGACGATGCAGGCGATCGCCACGAATACCAGTCCGAAGAACAGCGCCAGGCCGTTTTCCGACAGGAGGCCGGTGAAATCGAGCGCAGTGACGAACCCCGCCACGTCATGGGCCAGTTGCACCACGGCGGCGGAGAACTTGAAGCCGAGTCCCGTCAGCGTGGTCATGCCGAGCAGGAAGCCGACGCAGGCGCAGGCGGCGCCGATGGCCAGCGCGAACTTGGCTCCGTCTTCGAAACCCCGCACCAGACGGGGCGGAGTCAGCACCGTATCCGTATCCATCGTCGTGTTGCCGAGCATGCGCATGACCAGCGGCACGTAGGAGAAGACAATGATCAGGATGATACCCCAGAAGGCCGCCAGGAACGGCGTGTACTGCATGAGCAGCATGGCCACCATCACGATCAGCGGCACGAACAGGTGCCATGACCGCGCCAGGACCGCTCCGAACTGCGGGATCCTGTCCTTCGACAGTCCTGTCAGCCCCAGCTTCTTGGCCTCCAGATGCACCATCAGGAGGATGGCGATGTAGTGGAAGCAGGCCGGCACGATGGCTATCAGGATCAGCTCGTTGTAGGGCACGCCCAGCATTTCCGTCATCACGAAGGCAGAGGCGCCCATGATCGGCGGCGTGATCTGCCCGCCGCAGGATGCGGACGCCTCGACCGCACCGGCGAAGCGGCCGGAGAAGCCGGACTTCTTCATCAGCGGAATGGTGAAGGCGCCGGTCGTCACGGTGTTGGCGATCGGCGATCCCGAGATCATGCCGAAGAAGCCCGACGAAACGACGGAGACCTTCGCCGAACCGCCCGATGCCCGCCCGGCGACGATGGTCGCCAGATCGATGAAGAGTTTTCCGAGCCCGCTCATCTGGGCAAGGATGCCAAACAGCACGAAGTGGAACACATAAGTTGCCACCACGCCGACCGCGACGCCGTAAATGCCTTCGGTCCCGACGAACAGGTGATTGACGATGCGGGTGATCGAATAGCCGCGATGCGCCAGGATCCCCGGGAGATAGGGTCCGACAAGGGCGTAGAGCAGGCAGCCGATGCCGATATAGGCCAGCATCGGGCCCATGGTGCGGCGGGTCGCCTCGAGCGTCATCACGATCGCGACCAGGCCCATCATGTAGACCGGCTCCGGCGGATTGCCGACATTGTCGATGAATATGTACTTGAAGAAGATCGTCAGATAGGCCGAGAAGCCGGCGCCGAAAGCGGCGAACACCCAGTCGCGCAGGGCAACCTTCTCGGGATCCGCGCCGCGGCGGTTGAACGGCAGCGTCAGCGCGATCAGAGCCAGCATGACGGCAATGAAGACGTTCTTCAGCGTGCTCGCCGGCAGCGCCACCGCAATGTCGTAGAGCAGATACAGATAGAGCGCCGCGAAGATCAGCGACTCCATCCAGACCTTCGCGTCGGGATTGGCGCGCTTGCGCGGAAAGACGAGGAAGATCAGCCCCATCACGAACGACAGATGGATCGTGCGGTGCATGACCTCGTTGAGCAGCCCGAAACCCGCCGTGTAGACATGGAACAGCGACAGGATGACGGAGGCGACGGTCACGAGCATCGCCGTCGGTCCGACGAGCTGGCGGAAATTCGATTCCGAATCGTACTCCCGAACGAGCGCCTCGACTTCGTCTGCGGTCGGTTCGTGCTCGGCCTCGATTTCAGTTGGCGCACGGTCGTTCTTGGCGGGACTCTCGTTCGTCAATGCGTTGTATCCTCGTCGCAAGGGGCAAGGGTCAGTGCGGCATGTCCCAGATCGGCAAGAGGCAGATCGGTGCCCGCGATGTGTAGCGTATTTTTGAACTGGGCCTGGATGCGAAGCGGTATGGGGCCGGTGTGGCGATTCATATCGATGACAAACCGGCCATCTTCGTGCCGCCAACCGGTCGCGTCGATGTCGTTGGCGATCGATGGCAGGCCGGCGCCATGCGCCTGGAACACTTCCGATGTCTGCACGATTTCACCGTCCTCGATCCGGTAGGCATCGACGACCGGCGTCCGCGACACCGAATGAATGAAACTCAGTTCGAATTCCGCCTCGGGGCCGAGCGGCAGGCGGGCAACCTCGCGCCCCGCGCCACGGGTCTCCGTCAGGCACAGCCAGACATCTCCGCCGGCCGCGGCCGGCAGAGCGAATGGCACGAAAGGAATGGCGAACAGTGCCGCCATCCCGATCCTGCGCAGTTGCCTGCGCGGATGCATTACTTGGAGACGCCCTTCTCGGCGTAGTACTTCTCGGCTCCCGGATGGACCGGGATCGAGACGCTTTCCAGTGCCTTGTCGAGCGAGATCTGCTTGCCCATCGGATGCACTTTGCCGAGCGTCTCGGTGTTCTCGTAGAGGGCTTTCGTCACCGCATAGATCAGCTCTTCGGAAACGTCGGCGTGGGTAGCCCAGATCGCGCGCACGGCCAGCGTCTCGACATCGGAATCGATGCCCTTGTAGCTGCCCGCCGGAACGATCGCGTTGGCGTAGTAGGGTTGCGTCTCCTGCAGCTTGGCGATGGCCGGGCCGTTCAACGGCACGACGCGGATGTCATGGCCGTTGGCGAGATCGGTCACCGACGACGTCGGCAGGCCGGCCGTGATCAGCGAAGCCGCCAGATTGCCGTCCTTGATCTTGTCGACCGACTGGGCGAACGAGGAATAGTCCTCCGAAACGTCCTCGCGCGTCATGCCGTGGGCTTCGAGCAGGTCGCCCAGAAGCTGCCACTGGCCCGATCCCGGCGAGCCGGAAGAGACCGACTTGCCCTTGAGGTCCTCGAATTTCTCGATACCGCTGTCGGCCCGTACGACGAGCTGAACCGTCTCCGGATAGAGCGCGCCGATGGCCCGCAGGTTTGTCAGGGCGCCTTCATTGAACTGGTTCACGCCACGATAGGCGGCATCCAGAATGTCGGCGGCCACGAAGGCGGATTCGATCTCGCTGCGTCCGAGAAGCTGCGCATTGGCGACCGATGCGTTGCCGGTTTCGGCGGTTGCCGAGATCTTCGTGTCCGGCAGTTCGGCCGTGTTCGAAATGAGCTGCGCCAGCATGCCGCCAAGCGGGTAGTAGGTTCCGCCCGTGCCGCCGGTGGCGATGCCAAAGAAGGTGCGGCCGGCCGCGAAGGCTGGCGCGGTCGCAAAACCGGCCAGCGTAACAGCGGCCGTGGTGCCAAGGAACTGGCGCCGGGATAGGATCATGAAATGCACTCCCTCTGTTCAGGTTCATCTCCCCCGCGCCGCTCGGCCTCCAGCCTGCCGGGACGGGATAGGATGGAAACGTTCTTGACGCTTCGTTTTTGCATGTCAATAACAGTTTTCAAATGCGAAAGGAGATGACGTGGGCAAAGAGCTTGAAATGCCGCTTTTCGATCGGATTGCCGGCGATACGCCGCTGCTGCTGAACGTGCCCCATGCCGGCACGGAGCTGCCCGATTCGCTGCGGTCCCGGCTTCGTCCCGAAGCGCTCGACCTTCGCGACACGGACTGGCATATAGACCGGATCGCTCGCGACATTGTGCCGGCGGGCGCCAGCCTGTTGACCGCCCGTCTCTCGCGCTACGTGGTCGACCTCAATCGGCCGATGGACGACGTACCGCTCTACACCGGCGCGACGACGGGCCTTGTCTCCACCATCGATTTCGACGGAACGCCGCTCTACCGCGAAGGCGAAGAACCCGATGCGGCTGACCGCGCGGCGCGGATCGCCGAAGCCTGGGAGCCCTATCATGCTGCGCTGGCCGCGGAGATCGAGCGGATCCGTGCCGCCCATGGCTATTGCCTGCTGCTCGACGTTCATTCGATTCGCAGCCGCGTTCCGCGGCTCTTCGAGGGCCGCCTGCCCGACCTCAATCTCGGCACGAATTCCGGCGCCAGTTGCGCCCCCGCCCTTTCGGATGCCGCCTTCGAGGCGTTGCGGGCAAGCGAATTCAGCGCGGTCCGCGACGGGCGTTTCAAGGGCGGCTTCATCACCCGGCACTACGGGCAGCCTGCCGGCAATGTCCACGCCCTGCAGATCGAGATCGCGCAGGATTGCTACATGTTGGAAGAGAGTCCCTGGACCTATCTGCCGGACAAGGCAGACCGCCTGAAGACGGCGCTTGGCGCCCTCGTCGCAGCAATGCTCGATTTCGGCACCACATTGGAAAGCAGGCAATGATGACCTCCACCGGCATGAAGGGCGCACATTTTCGTCTCGCGCTCACCCCCGATGGCTGGGCGCGCAATCTCTCGGCCAGCTTCGCTCCCGACGGGACCATCGCCGCACTTGCCAACGACGACAATCCGCTTGGCCTGCCGGTCTACGAGAACCCGGTCGTGCCGGGTATCACCGATCTGCACAGCCACGCCTTCCAGTACGCCATGGCGGGCCTGTCGGAAGTGCGCCGCAATCCGGTCGACAGCTTCTGGTCGTGGCGCGACATCATGTATTTCTTCGCGCTGACGCTTTCGCCCGAGGACATGCAGGCGATCGCCGCACGGCTCTATCTCGCGCTCCTGAAGGGCGGCTACACGGGCATCGTGGAATTCCATTACGTCCACAACGATCTCGACGGCACCCCCTACGCGCGCCGCGAAGAGCTTTCCCTGGCGATCTTCGAGGCAGCCGCAGCGACGGGCCTTGAGCTCACCCACCTGCCGGTCTTCTATGCGCATTCCAATTTCGGCGGCCTGCCGCCAACCGACGGCCAGCGCCGCTTCATCCAGGACCTCGACGGCTATGCCGCAATGGTGGAAGCGCTGAAAGCGCCCGCCGCCAGGGCCGGCCACCGGCTCGGCATCGCGCCGCATTCCCTGCGTGCCGTGACGACCGACGAGATGACCCGACTGATGGAGTTGCGCGAGTCCGTTCTGCCCGACTGCCCGGTGCACATCCATGTGGCCGAACAGGTGAAGGAAGTTGACGACGCGCTGGCCTGGAACGGGCGCCGCCCGGTCGAGCAGCTGTTCGATATCGCCCCGGTCGACGAGCGATGGTGTCTCATCCATGCGACCCATCTCACCGACGCCGAGGTGGCGCAGATCGCCGCCTCCGGGGCGACCGTCGGTCTTTGCCCGATGACCGAGGCCAATCTCGGCGACGGCATCTTCCGCGCGGCCGAATATCTGCAGCAAGGCGGGCATTTCGGGATCGGATCGGATTCCAACATCGCCGCCTTCGCGGCGCAGGAATTGCAGCAGCTCGAATACAGCCAGCGCCTGCGCGACCGGCAGCGCAACGTTCTCGCCGCGCCCGGCCAGCCGCATGTGGCGGCCAATCTGTGGACACGCGCCGCGCTCGGCGGGGCAAGGGCGGCAGGCCGGCCGGAGGGCGCGCTGGCGGTCGGCGGGATGGCGAGCTTCGTCGAACTCGTCAGCCCCGAGCCGGCAGCCATGGCGCCGGTCGATCCCGAAGCCGCGCTCGACTTCCATGTCTTCGCGGGCCGGGGCTTCCATGTCGGCGACGTCGTCGTGCGCGGTCAGCGCGTCGTGACCGCAGGCCATCACCCGCGCGAAGACGCCATTCTGGCCGACTACGCCGCCGCAATGCGCCGCGTCTCGCAGAGGCTGGCCCAACGCAACGAGATCGCCGGCCGATAGACCGAATATGGCAAAGGAACCGGACTACCGCTCAAACTCCCTGGTTCGCGGCCTGACTATCCTGCAGAGCTTCGACCACCGCCACCCGGACATGACCCTGAGCGAGATTGCCGAGGCGATCAACGTCACCTCGTCCGCCGCCTATCGCTTTGTGGTGACGCTGGAACGCGAAGGATACCTGACCCGGCAGGACAACCGGTATCGGCTCGCGCCGCGGGTCATGGACCTCGGATACCGATACATTCGCTCGCTCGACGTCTACGACATTGCGCGCCAGCCGGCAGACGACCTGCGCAACGAAACGGGCTTCACGGTCCACGTCTCGGTGCTCGAGGGGACCGATATCGTCTATGTCTACCGTGCCCTCTCCGACAGGTCGATGGTGTCGAACGTGCCGGTGGGGTCCCGCCTGCCCGCCTTTTCGACGACCATGGGCCGCGTGCTTTTAAGCGACCTTTCAAGCGAGGACCTCGACCGTCGCTATGCGGGCTATGTCTTCGCTCCGATGAGCGACAAGGCCCCCGTCACGCTGGATGCGCTGAAGGCGCTGCTCGCGGAAGATCGCCGCCGCGGATATGTCGCGCAGAGTTCACACCTGGCGACCGGCACCTATTCGATCGCGGCGCCCCTGGTCTCGCGCGACGGACGCTATGTCGCCGCGATCAACCTTTCCGGCCACGAGCTGCAACTGCGCCCCGATGCCGCGTTGATCGAGCGGGTCCTGAGCACGGCGCGCACCATCTCGCAGATGCTCTGATCGCCGGGACGGCGGAGTCAGGACTGAGGAAGGTCCAACTGCGACGTCACTTCGAGCGTGCGATTTTGGCGCGCGGCGACGGCGTGGGGACTGTGGGTGGCCAGCGCACGGTCGCGCTCACGGATGAGTTCGGCGATCTCGTCCTTGTAGGCGACGAATATCCCCGTCAGCCATCGGTTCACGAGATAGGATGGACGCGGCATCTGCACGTCGAAGCGATCGATCAGCGCAATCGTTCCTGCCGTATCGAGCCAGTCGTCGCCCACAACCCACTGGTTGACGGTGAACAAGCGTAGCGCGCGCCCATGGGCGTCGACACCAACCGCCGCCAGATGATGGATCGGGCCTTCCAGCCCCTGAGGCCGCACGAAACAGTGGAAATGGCCATGCTCGCGCGCGCCCTCCTCGGCCGGGTGGCAGTGATAGAACCACTGCGCCCCGCTCGCGGGATCGAACACATCGCCCGGCGGGTAATGGTCCCACACCGTGATCTCGCCGGTATCGCGGAACGTTTCGCTGAGTACGTTGAGCCCGCTTTTGGCGAGCACGCTCTGGCAGAAGGCGATCTCGCTCAGCGCGCGGGCTCTCGTGTCGTCAGCCATTGACCTTTTCCGGCAAAGGTGCGGGCGGAGGAGGAGGTGCCAGCTTCTTGCTCTCGACCGGTAACGGCGCCGGAGGGGGTGGCGGAGCCAGTTTCTTGTCCGCAGCGGGGCGAGGTGCCGGAGGCGGCGGCGGAGCCTTCTTCGGCGAGCCAGCGGCACATGGCGCGGCAGGCGCGCAGGGAGAGGCGACCGGCGCTCCGGCCGCACAGGGAGACGCAGCCGAGGCTGCGGCCGAGGAAGCCTGCTCCGTCTTGGCCCGCGGGACGGGATGGGTGTAGTGGTCGACCGCCACGGCTCCGGTAGCGGCGGCTAGCGCCGCTCCGAAAAGCAGCGTGTTTCTCGTTGCCGTCATTTCTTTGAAAACCCGTCGAGACCGAAAAGCGGCCGGATCCAGATCCCGGCGAACGAGCCGGCGAAGGCTGCCGCAAACCACAGCCAGCCGTGCAGACTGCCCGAGGCGATGCCCGAAAACAGCGCGCCGATGTTGCAGCCGAAGGACAGCCGCGCGCCATAGCCCATCAAGAGACCCCCGATGGCGGCTGCGAGCAGCGAGCCGAGGGGGATCGCGGCCTTTGGCGCGAACTTGCCGGCAAGGCTCGCCGCAAGGGCCGCACCCAGTATGACGCCGAAATTCATCACCGAGGTGACATCGGCGAGAACGCTGTGCTGGAGGGCGGCCTGCGGTCCCGGCCAGTTCCAGAATTCCCAGTCTGCCACGGGCACACCCACAGCCTGAGCCACCTTGGCGCCCCACAGCCCGAAACCGAAGGTCACCGACCATGGATGGCCGGCGAGCAGCAAGGTGGCGACATTGAAGATCGCCAGCAGGAGTCCTGCTCCGATAAGCGGCCACGGGCCGTAGAGAAGCCAGCTCCAGCCCGGACGCTTGGGGGCCGGCTCGCGTTCGATGTTGCCATGCGCGCGCCTCTCGATCATGGCGGCCACGAGCACGACGAGCCCGAGTGCTGCCAGCGTCGCGAATAGCGCGCTGCCGGTACCCATCTCCCGGCCGAGATCGATCGTGCCGAGTGACGGCAGCGCCAGCCACCATGGAAGATGCGCCGTGCCGACCAGCGCGCCGACGATGAAGAACGCCAGCGTCACCAGCATCCGCGACGAGCCGCCGCCCACGGTGAAGAGCGTTCCGGAGCCGCAGCCGCCGCCCAGTTGCATGCCGACACCGAACATCAGCGCCCCGACCAGCACGGAAACACCCACCGGACCGAAGGCGCCGACCATCGGCTGGCCGCCGATGCTGCCCGCTGCGATCAACGGCATCATGGCAACTGCCGCGACCGCGATCATCAGCATCTGCGCCCGCACCCCGCGTCCGCGCCGCTCGACGACCAGGCGACGCCAGCCACCGGTAAAGCCGAACGAACCGTGATAGAGCGTCGCGCCGAGAATGCCTCCGATGAGGAACAGCGCCGCCTGACGCAGGTCCACGAGGCCGGCAATCGCCAGAAAGCCGGCCACAAGCGCCCCGCCGGCCACGAGTGCCGGTGCGCGATCGATCACCGCGGGCGGCAGGTATTGGGGTCGATCAATGGAAATGTCAGACATTTTCGTTCCGGCCGCTTGCGCGGCGTCCCGTCACTCGACCGCGTGCGCGGCCACCCTCAAAGAGCGAATGCCCGGAGCGGGTCCGGACATTCGCCTGTTTGCGTTTCTTCGCCGGGGCCGTTCCGGTCAGGTGCCCGAATGGTTCTTGACCGGACGCGCTGGATCGGCGGTCCACTCGCTCATCGAGCCGTCATACATGCTGGTGTTCTTGTTGCCCAGCACCTCGCTCAGCCCGAACCAGGCAACCGATGCCCAATGGCCGGTGTTGCAGAACACGATGCTCTCTTCGCTTGTCCCGATGCCAGCCGCCTCACTCAGAGCCTTGATCGTCTCGGGACGTGCCGACAGCGCGTATTCGGCACTGTAGAACTCGCTGTGCGGAATGTTTACCGACCCCGGAATGGTGCCTTCGACGCGCACGACCGGGCTCTTGGACTTGCCCTGGAACTGCTCGACAGGACGGCCATCGACGAGCTTCACGCCCGTCTCCAGCGCCTTTTCGACTTCCTCCGTCGTGGCCCGCAATTCCTCGCGCAGCTCATAGGAGAATTCTGCCGGCTCGGGCTTTGCCGGCTCGGCCGCGCGCGCGCCGCCGGCAGCGTCGTACTGGCGCCAGCCGCCGTCGAGAATGGAAACTTCGTCATGGCCCAGATACTTGAAGGTCCAGTAGACGCGGGTCGCGCCGCCGAATTCGGTGGAATCGGTTCCCCAGGGCACGATGACGACATGATCGTCGTCGTCGATGCCGAGATTGCCGATCAGCTTCACGATCTCGTCCACCGGCGGAAGCATGCCGGGAACGCCGTTCACCTCGGTCCGCCAGCCGGCGCCGGCATAGGGAGCCGCGACCGCACCCTGGATATAGGGTTTGTCGCCGAGATCCGTTTCCGCCACCTTGTCGCGGATATCGAGGATCACGACGTTTTCCTCACCGGCATGCGCCTTGACCCATTCAGCATCGACAAGCGGCTGGATATCCGCCGCCAGTGCCGGCGCAGCGGCGAGCGACAGCGTGAGTGCCAGTGACGCGATACGCATGTTGTGACTCCAATGCTTGGTGCTTGGTCCCGGACTCATGCCGGGATCCGTGGTTTATCGGTGTTCGAATGGCGCGATAGTATCGATCTGCACGCACGAAGTCAGGCAATTGGCGAACTTCCGAATATGCTCGCCTTAGAATCTGATTTCAAATCGCGGCCGTTCCTGGGAGAAAAATTTCAGAAATGAGACAACAGCAAAGGCCCGGAAACCGCATCCGGCTTCCTGGCCTTTGAGAGAAGATTGTTGCGCTCATGCGCCCGAAGCGAGGCGCGGTCGGTCAGCTTTTGTCGAAAACCGCCTTGACCGCATCGGCGGTCGCCGTGACGATCGTGTCGGCTTCCTGCTTCGTCAGGCACAGCGGCGGCGCAAAGCCCAGGATATCGCCTTCCGGCATGGCGCGGCCAATCACGCCGCGCTCGGCTAGCGCTGAGGCAATCTGCGGGCCAATCTTCTTCGAGGCGTCGAAGAATTTGCGATCGTCCCTGTCCTCGACGAATTCGACCGCCGCCAGCATCCCCTCGCCGCGGACCTCGCCGACATTCGGGTGATCGCCGACCGCCGCGCGCAGTTCCGACAGGAGATAGGCGCCCGTGTCACCGGCATTGCCGACCAGCCCGAGCTTGTCGATGACTTCAAGATTGGCGATCCCGGCGGCCGCGCAGATGGGATGCGCCGAATAGGTCCATCCATGGCCGAGCGAGCCGAGCTTGTCGGAACCCTCGACGAGCACCTTCCACATTTCCTCGCCGACGATCACCCCGGAAAGTGGCGCATAGGCGGACGTCAGGCCCTTGGCGATGGTGATGAGGTCCGGCTTCATGGCGTAGTGATCGGACCCGAACATGGTGCCGAGCCGGCCGAAGCCCGTGACCACCTCGTCGGCGACCAGGAGGACGTCATACTTCTTCAGAACCGCCTGGATCTTTTCCCAATAGCCGGCCGGCGGCGGCACAATGCCGCCCGTGCCCAGGATCGGCTCGCCGATGAAGGCGGCAACCGTGTCGGGTCCCTCGGCAAGGATCAGTTCCTCCAGCTTGTCGGCGCAGTGCTGGGCGAACTGCTCCTCGCTCATCGAACGGTCCTCGCGACGGTAGAAATATGGCGCCTCGGTATGCAGGATCGGCGCGCGCGGCAGATCGAAGGCGTTGTGGAACAGCGCCAGCCCGGTCAGCGAACCGGTCATGACGCCCGAGCCATGATAGCCGCGCCAGCGCGAGATGATCTTCTTTTTCTCCGGCCGCCCGCGCACATTGTTGTAGTACCAGATGAGCTTGATGTTGGTCTCGTTGGCATCCGAGCCCGAGAGGCCGAAATAGACCCGGCTCATGCCTTCCGGCGCGCGGTCGATGATCATCTTGGCAAGCCGGATCGAGGCTTCCGTTCCGTGCCCGACATAGGCGTGGTAATAGGCCAGCTCACGCGCCTGGCTGGCGATCGCCTCGGCGATCTCGGTGCGCCCGTAGCCGACATTGACGCAGTAAAGGCCGGCAAAGGCGTCGAGGCTGCGCTTGCCGTCGCGGTCGGTGACGTATACCCCTTCGCCGCCGGCCATGATGCGGTTGGGGCTCTCGCCGCGCGCATGCGTGCCCATATGGGTGGACGGGTGGAAAAAATGGTCCCGGTCCCAGGCGTTGAGTTCGTTGGACTGATCGCGCATCGAGCTGCTCCTGCTGTTACTGGTTTCAGCCTGCTTCCAGGCAGACATATTTGAGGTCGGTGAAAGCCTCGAGGCCGTGGCGTGCGCCTTCCCGGCCAAGGCCCGACTGCTTGACGCCGCCGAAGGGTATCGGAGCGCCGGTGATCTTGACGCGATTGACGGCCACCATGCCGTATTCGAGCGCTCGCGACAGCCGGCGCTGGCGGGCGCCGTTCTCCGTCACGACATAGGCCACAAGGCCATATTCGGTATCGTTGGCGCGCGCGATGACGTCATCCTCGTCATCGAAGGGTGCCACGGCGGCCACCGGGCCAAAGGTCTCCTCGCGCATGATGAGCGCATGCTCCGGCACATCGGTCAGGAGTGTCGGGCCGACGAACAGCGGTCCCGCCGGATGCCGCCCGCCGCCAGCCAGGAGCCGCGCGCCCTTCGCCTGCGCGTCCTCGACGTGCTCCAGCGACTTCGCTACGGCGCCTTCGTTCATCAGCGGGCCGATCTCGACGCCCTCGTCCAGTCCGTTGCCGACGCGGAGACCGGCGACGCGCTCGGCCAGGGCGGCGCAGAAACGCTCGTAGATCGGACGCTCGACATAGATCCGGTTGGCCGCCAGACAATCCTGCCCCGAGGTCGCGAACTTGGCCGCCATCGCCAGGTCCACCGCCTTGTCCAGCGACGCATCGGCGAAAACGATGAACGGTGCGTGACCGCCGAGTTCCATGACGAGACGCTTCATCGTCGGCGCGCATTGGGCAGCGATCAGCCGGCCGATTTCGGTCGAGCCGGTGAAGCTCATCGCCCGTACGCGCGGATCGGCGCACATGCGTCCAACGATGGTGGCCGCCTTGCCCGTGACGACGTTGAACACGCCGGCCGGCAGACCCGCGCGCTCGCCCAGTTCGGCTAGCGCCAGCGCCGAGAGCGGCGTCTGCGAGGAGGGATGCGCGACCACAGTGCAGCCGGCGGCCAGCGCCGCGGCTGCCTTGCGCGTCAACATGGCGGACGGAAAATTCCACGGCGTGACGATACCGACGACCCCCAGCGCCTCGCGCCGAACGACCATCTCTGCGTCGGCGAGATGGCTCGTCACGCTCTCCACATTCACCCGTTTGGCCTCTTCGGCGTACCATTCGACGAAGGATGCGGCATAGTCGATCTCGCCGCGTGCTTCGCTCAGCGGCTTGCCCTGCTCGAGCGTCATGATGAGCGCCAGGTCTTCCCTGTTTTCGAGCATCAGGGCATGCCATCTGCGCAGGACGGCCGCACGCTCGTGCGGCAGAAGGGCCCGCCAGTCGGCGAAGGCCTTGTGAGCGGCATCAATGGCTGCGTCGGTCTGGCTCCCGTCAAGCGCGGCAACCCACGCCAGCGGCATGCCGGTGGCCGGATCGCTGACACTAAAGCCATGACCGCCGCTTCCGGCCGTCCAGCTTCCTGCGACATAGGCAAGTTCGCGCACGAGCCGCCGATCGGCGAGCCGGCCGAGTTCCTCATGATGATCGAAGCGGGCGAACAATGCCGACATTTGCAAACCTCCCGTTGCACCTGCGGCGAAGATAGTCCGCGACGCGCGGACAGAGTGACCGTTGATGGCCGGCACCGAAGAGATTTTGTCTGCAGATCATGTCTGCTGCAGACAAAACTTCCTGCTCACTCCGTACTGGGCGCCAGCGCCGCCACAGGCAGCGACGAATCGTCCTTGACCGTGCGGGTCACGATATATGTGAAATAACGGTCGATCCCGATCTCGCGTTCCAGCAGCATGTCGACCAGACGCTGATAGGCGTCGATGTCGCGCGCCACCACCTTGAGAATATAGTCGACGCCGCCACCCACCGACCAGCAGCCGACGATCTGCGGCGTGTCTTTCACCGCACGTTCGAAGCGATCGAAATCGGCCTGGCGGTGCGCCCCAAGGGTGACTTCCATCAAAACCGTCGCCATAGGCACGACGCGACGCATGTCGACGCGCGCGTGATAGCCACTGACGATGCCTGCCTTTTCCAGCTTTCGCAGCCGCATCCAGCACGGCGTCGGCGACAGCCCGACCTTCTCGGCCAGCGCCAGCTTGGTGATGCGCCCGTCGCGCTGGATGGCATCGAGGATCCTGATGTCGATAGGGTCGAGCCGCGCCAATGTCATGATTCAGCCTGTCAAAAATGAACGACGGAGCATGACCGCGTCATTTTTCGATTGTCAATTGCACTGATTTTGATCTCATATAAATCATGACAATATGGCGTCCAGATCCCGCACTCCTCACGCGCCCGGCCTATCTGTCGCTTGCAGAACAGATCGCACGCGCCATCGGTGACGGCCAGCTCAAGAATGGGACCCGGCTGCCGACGCACAGGCGCATGGCCGACGACCTCGGCCTGTCGGTGCAGACCGTCAGCCGAGCTTATGAGGAGCTGGGTCGGCGCGGCCTGATTTCCGGTGAGATCGGGCGCGGCACTTTCGTGGAGACACACAAGCGCGAGGCCGAACCGCCCTATCTGCCGGAGCGGCTAGGCGAGGTCATCGACCTGACGATCCTCAAGCCGATCTGCGAGCAAAGGCATCTCGACAGGATGAAGCAGGCATTGGCCGCCCTGGCAGACGACCTGCCGCCGAGCGCTGCGCTGTCCTTCCGGCCCAATGTCGTCTTCCCGCGCCACAAGGCGGCGGCAGTCGAGTGGCTGCGCGTATGCGGTCTCACCGTCTCGCCACTCAACGTCACAGTCACCAACGGCGCAACTTCGGGCATGACGGTGGCGCTGATGAGCGTCGCCCCACCCGGTTCCACCATAGTCACCGAAGCGATCGGGCACCACACACTCGTGCCTCTCGCCTCCTATCTGGGCGTCAACCTGCGCGGCGCCGCGGTCGATGCGGAGGGGCTCGTACCCGAGGCGCTGGACCGCATATGCAGGGAAACACCGGTGCGGGCCGTGTTCGTCCAGCCGTCCGTGATCAGCCCGACAGCCAGCCTGATGAGCGCAGCGCGCCGGGATGAACTGGTGGCCGTCGCCCGACGGCACGACCTGGCGATCATCGAGAGCGACGTGCTCGGGCCATTGGTCAACGACCGTCCGCCGCCGATTGCCGCTTTCGCACCTGAACGCACACTCTACGTGACCAGCTTCACCAAGATCGTGCTGCCGGGCCTGCGAATCGGCTATCTGGCTGTCCCCGACCGATACGTGTCGGCGGTCTCCAACCGGCATCTGGTTTCCAACTGGATGGCGGCGCCGATCCTGGCCGAGATCGCCACGCGGTGGGTGCTGGACGGAACGGCGGCCGATCTCGTGCAATGGCAGCGCCGCGCGCTCGCCGGACGCCACGCGATCGCCGCCCAGGCATTTGGCGACATCCCCTATTCCTCGCATGAAAACAGCCTTCATGTCTGGCTGCCGTTGCCCGACGGGCGCAGCGAGGAGAGTTTCGTCTCCCAGGCAAGGCTACAGGGCGTTGCCATCGCGCCAGGGTCGTCGTTTCGGACCTCCGATGCACAGTGGCAGCCGGCCGTGCGCATCTCGCTCGGCTCAACCACACAGGAGGAGCTGCGCGCCGGCCTCGCCATCATTGTAAAGCTGCTGTTGAGCGACCCGGAAGTGGTTCTGCTGGCGATTTAGGCTGCAAACGCCGTCACTTTGCGCATAGCGGCAAATATTGTCATGATATTATTTTATGAATTGACATGATTTTGATTCTCCCCTGAACTTACGTCAATTGGCTCGTCCTGGCTTACGGGCAGGGCGATGCTCGACTGACGCGCGAGAAAAACAGGGGAAATGCCATGCGCACTGGAATGTCCAAGATGATTCGTGGCCTGATGATCGGCACGGCGCTTGCCGTCGTGCCTATGACCGCCGAAGCGGCAGAATGGCGCTACGCCTTCGAAGAAGCTCTCAACGAGGTCCAGGGCGTCTACGCGACCAAGTTCAAGGAATATATCGAAGAGAACTCGGACCACACCGTGACCCTCTATCCGTTCGGAACGCTTGGCGAATCCGCGGACATCATGGAGCAGGCACAGGCCGGGATTCTCCAGTTCGTCGACCAGTCGCCGGGCTTCACCGGCGCCCTGATCCCGGAGGCGCAGGTTTTCTTCGTGCCTTATCTTCTGCCGCAGGACGAGCAGAAGCTCTTCGAATTCTTCCGGACGTCCAAGGCCATCAACGAGATGTTCCCGCCGCTCTATGCGGAGCAAGGCCTTGAACTCCTGACCATGTTCCCGGAAGGCGAGGTCTGCATGACCACCCAGGAGCCGGTGACGAAGCCGGAGGATCTCAACGAGGTGAAGTTCCGGGTCATGACCAACCCGCTGCTGGTCGAGTCCTACAATGTCTGGGGTGCGACCCCGACGCCTCTGCCATGGGGCGAGGTCTACGGCGCGCTGCAGACGGGCATCATCCAGGGACAGGAGAACCCCGGATTCTTCCTTGAATCCACCAAGATGTACGAGGTGACGGACGTCATCACCTGCATTGGCCACAACAACTTCACCACCGCCGTGATGGCCAACAAGCAGTTCTATGACGGCCTCGGTGCCGAAGATCAGGAACTGATCCAGAAGGCCACCGACTCCGCCTTCGAATACATCCTCGAATACCAGAAGGGCCTGCAGGAGGAATCGCTGGCCAAGATCAAGGAAGCGAAGCCGGAAATGGAGATCAACATCCTTTCCGAGGAGCAGCGCCAGCCATTCATGGAAGCCGCATCGAAAGTCGAGGAGGCATTCATCGGAATGACCGGTGACAGCGGCAAGAAGATCCTCGACCAGATGAAGGCCGACCTGGACGCTGTCGACTAGAGGGCGCGGCGCGCCCGGGCACTTGCGCCCGGGCGCCCCGATAACCCCTCTTGATCATGGAGATACGCTCTTGAGCGAGCCTGACAGCACCATCACACAGTCCGAATCGAACCTCCCGGGTCTGCTCGGGATCATCGACAGCATCATCGCCCGCATCGAGGCCGTGATGCTTGCGGTGGGTGTGCTGCTGATGGCGCTCAACACCGTTGCCAACGTCATCGGGCGGTTCGTGCTGCAGAAGAGCATCTATTTCTCCGAAGAGCTCAACAGCATCCTGATCGTGCTGATCACCTTCGCGGGGCTCAGCTATGCGGCCCGGCACGGACGGCACATTCGGATGTCGGCGATATTCGACACGCTGTCTACGCCGGTGCGGCGCATGGCGATGGTGTTGATCGCATTGGTCACGGCCATCTTCATGTTCGGGCTCTGCTGGTATTCGGCCGGCTACGTGCTGACGCTCGCCAAACAGGGCCGCGTCTTGTCGGCCCTGCAGATAGAGGTCTGGTGGATGTATCTGTGGGTGCCGGTCGGGTTCTTCATGACCGGCGTCCAATACGCGCTGACGGCGGTGAAGAACCTCACCGACAAGCACATCTGGCTCTCGACCCTCGTGCTGGAAGGCTACGAGGAAGAAAACGACTTCTGAAGGGTCGACCAATGGCGCTCACCATCTTCCTCATCATGATTGCCCTTTTGCTGGCGGGCTTCCCGATGATGATCCCGCTGATCGTCGCGGCCTTTGTCGGCTTCTTCTCTCTGTTCGGCGGTTTCGGGCAGCTGGAGACCATGGTCCAGCAGATGCTGGCGGGCATCAGACCCGCATCCCTGATTGCGGTGCCGATGTTCATCTTTGCCGCCGACATCATGACCCGCGGCCAGTCGGCCGAACGGCTTATCGACATGGTGATGGCCTTTGTCGGCCATGTGAAAGGCGGACTGGCCGTTTCGACGGCGGCGGCCTGCACCATGTTCGGCGCGGTATCCGGTTCGACGCAGGCGACGGTCGTCGCCGTGGGAACGCCGCTCCGGCCGCGTATGCTCAGCGCAGGCTACAAGGACAATTTCGTCCTTGCCCTGATCGTCAATTCATCCGACATCGCTTTCCTCATCCCACCGTCGATCGGGATGATCATCTATGGCGTCGTATCGGGCACGTCGATCGCCGAACTGTTCATCGCCGGCATCGGACCGGGACTGCTCATCCTGGCGATCTTCTCCTGCTATGCCGTGTTCTACGCCATCCGCAACGACGTTCCCACCGAGCCGAAGTTGAGCTGGTCGCAACGCCTGACGGCGGTGCGTCAGGCTCTCTGGCCGCTTGGCTTTCCGGTGATCATCGTCGGAGGCATCTATGGCGGCGTGTTCAGCCCGACCGAAGCGGCCGCGGCCTGCGTGCTCTATGCGCTCATCCTGGAAATGCTCATCTTCCGTTCGATCAGCCCGCGCCAGATCTATTCGATCGCCAAGTCGACCGGCCTCATCACCGCCGTCGTGTTCATTCTCGTCGGCGCGGGGGCCGCGTTCTCCTGGGTCATTTCCTTCGCCCAGATCCCGCAGCACATCCTTGCCGCGGTCGGCATTGCGGAGATGGGGCAGATCGGCGTCCTGTTCGTCATCTCCATTGCGTTCTTCATCGGTTGCATGTTCGTCGACCCGATCGTGGTCATCCTTGTCCTGGTGCCGATCTTCGCTCCAGTCGTCCAGTCCACGGGGCTCGACCCTGTCCTCGTCGGCACGATCATCACGCTCCAGGTGGCGATCGGCTCGGCCACGCCTCCCTTTGGCTGCGACATCTTCACGGCGATCGCCGTGTTCAAGCGCCCCTATGTCGAAGTCGTGCGCGGCACACCGCCGTTCATCATCATGCTGTTGAGCGTTGCGGTTGCGCTGATCTTCTTTCCGCAGATTGCGCTGTTCCTGCGCGATCTGGCCTTCCGCTGACGCAACGGCGAAGCGAGAATTGGTGAGGTCCCATGTTCAAGAAGATACTGCTTCCTGTCGATGGATCCGAGCCCGCCCGGCGGGCTGTGGAGCTGGGCGCGGACGTCGCCCGGCACTACGACGCCGAACTCGTCCTCTTGTGCGTGTATCGCCATCACAGCCCTCTTGAAGCGTCGTTGTCCATGGTGCGGCCCTTCGAGCCGGAATCGCCTGACAAGGCATTGCGCGAATATGCAAAGAACGTGCTCGAAGAGGCGGCCGCCAACCTGGCCGGACTCGGCTTCGAAAACGTGCGCAAGGTCGTCAAACGCGGCCCGCCATCGCGCACCATCGTCAGCTATGCCAAGGAGAACGAGATCGACCTGATCGTCCTCGGCAGCCGCGGCGTGGGCGACGTGGAAGGTTTTCTGCTCGGGAGCGTGTCGCACAAGGTGACCAGTCTTGCCCACTGCCCCTGTCTGACCGTCAAGTGACGGAATAGAGTTTCGGTTTGCCCGGCCGGTCAGTTCGCACAGGCGAACCGGCAGATTTCAGGTGCTCCCATGATGACAAACGACGAGCCACGGCCTCTTGAGGGCCAATCCCGTGCTCCGGGAGGAGACCGCCATGCGTGAGGTGCATGCCGCACTGAATGCCGATGCCGGGCCGGTGTTCGACGAACGTCCCGTCGCCAGGCGGGTGGGGCTCGTGCTGCTGTCGACCGATCACACGACCGAGCCCGATTTCCAGCGTATCGTCGGGCCCGAAGGCGTAGGTATCTACTGCAACCGCATTCCGTTCACCAATCCGGTCAGCGTCGAAAGCCTGCGCGCCATGCAGCCGCTGCTGGCCGAGGCCGCCGGCCTCATCCTGCCCGGCGAGGATCTCGACGCCATCTGCTACTCCTGCACTTCGGCCTCGGTCGCCATCGGCGACGCCGAAGTGGAGGCAGCCATTGCAGCAGGAAAGCCAGGCGTGCCGGTTGTGACGCCGCCTGCGGCGGCCGTTCGTGCCCTGCGCGCCCTCGATGCAGCGCGGATCTGTGTGCTGACCCCCTACACCGCCGAGACCAGCCGCTCTGTCGCCCGCTACTTTGCCGCCAGCGGTCATCAGGTGACCGGGCTGACCTGGATCGGGTTGGAAGACGATCGCGACATGGCGCGTGTAAAGCCCAACGTGATCGTCGAGCGAGCGGTCGCCGCGATGGAGGCCGATCGATCGGCCAAAGCGCTCTTCATCTCCTGCACCGCGATGCGCGCGGCAAGCATCGTGCCGGCCATAGAAAAGGCCATCGACAGGCCGGTGGTGACGAGCAATCTGGCGACCGCATGGAACTGCCTGCGTCTCAGCGGATGCGCGACACCACGACCCGAACTGGGGCGTCTGATGACGTTGGCATTGCCGGAGGACCGCCGATGATTCCCCTTCCCGCGATGATGCCCGGCCATGGGCGACGGGCATTTGCGATGAGCCATGAGGTGCCGGCATGAACCGCATGTCAATCCTGACCGAGAGCGAACTGCGCCGCATCGTTCCGCTCGACCTCGATGCGGTCGACTGCGTGGAAAACGCATTCCTGGCACTGGCGACCAAGCGCGTCGCCATGCCGCCGATCCTGCGGCTCGACATTCCCGAGTATCGTGGCGAGGTCGACGTGAAGACAGCCTACGTGCCCGGTATCGACGGGTTTGCGATCAAGATCAGCCCCGGCTTCTTCGACAATCCCAAACTCGGCCTGCCGAGCGTCAACGGGATGATGGTTCTGCTGTCGGCCAAGACCGGACTGGTCGAGGCCCTGCTTCTCGACAACGGTTACCTCACCGATGTGCGAACGGCGGCGGCCGGCGCGGTCGCTGCCCGGCACCTGTCGCGTCCCGACGCTGCCGTCGCAGCGGTATTCGGCGCCGGGGTGCAGGCTACCCTGCAACTGCAGGCGCTTGCACTGGCGCGACCGATCCGCCAGGCACGCATCTGGGCGCGCGATGCCCGCAAGGCTAAAGAAACCGCCGCGCGGCTGACCAAGACGCTGGGCTTCGAGGTCGTCGCCGAGCCGGAGGCTGACCGTGCGGTCGCCGGTGCCGATATCATCGTCACGACGACACCGGCGGAGCGTCCAATCCTCATGGCCGACTGGCTTGAGCCGGGCCAACACGTGACAGCCATGGGATCTGACGCCGAGCACAAGAACGAGATCGATCCGCAGATCATTGCGAAGTCTGACCTCTACGTCGCCGACAGTCTCGACCAGACCCGCCGCCTTGGCGAACTCCATCACGCGGTCGATGCCGGCCTGATCGAACCGGATGCCGAATTTCCCGAACTGGGAGCGATCGTCGCGGGGCAGTCCGCCGGCCGGCCGTCGCCCGAAGCGATCACGGTCTGCGATCTCACCGGGACCGGCGTCCAGGACACCGCGATCGCCACATGGGCGCGGCAGAGGGCGGCGGCCGCCGGCGCCGGGACGATTTTCGAGAGCTAGCCATTCACGACACAGCCCACCATTCGGGGCACCCAAACCGCTTGTGCGAGGAACACATCCAAATGTCTCAGCCCAACCTGAAATTTTCTCGCGCCGAGTATGACGACCGGCTGGCCAAGACGCGCCGCGCGATGGAGGCCAAGGGCATCGAAACGCTGATCGTCAGCGACCCATCCAACATGGCCTGGCTGACCGGCTATGACGGATGGTCCTTCTATGTCCATCAGGCCGTCATCGTGCCGCCGGCGGGCGAGCCGGTCTGGTTCGGGCGCGGACAGGACGCCAACGGGGCCAGGCGCACGGCCTATCTGAGCGAAGGCAACATCGTCGGATATGCCGATCATTACGTACAATCCACCGAGCGCCACCCGATGGACCGCCTTGCCGACGAACTGGCGGCACGCGGATGGGACAAGCTTTCGATCGGTGTCGAGATGGACAACTACTGGTTCTCCGCCGCCGCCTTCGCCTCGTTGCAGAAGCATCTGCCCAATGCCCGCTTTGTAGACGCCACGTCCCTCGTGAACTGGCAGCGCGCGGTCAAGAGCGAGACTGAGATCGACTACATGCGCAAGGCGGCGCGGATCGTCGAAGCGATGCACCGGCGGATTCTCGAGAAGATCGAGCCCGGGATGCGCAAGAACGATCTGGTGGCCGATATCTATGACGCCGGAATCCGCGGTGTCGACGGCATCGGCGGAGACTATCCGGCCATCGTCCCGCTGCTGCCCTCGGGTCTGGATGCCTCGGCTCCGCATCTGACCTGGGACGACCGGCCGATGAAGAAGGGCGAAGGCACGTTCTTCGAGATCGCCGGATGCTACAACCGCTATCACTGCCCGCTGTCGCGCACGGTCTATCTCGGCAAGCCGGACCAGGCCTTCCTGGACGCGGAAAAGGCGACACTGGAAGGCATGGAGGCGGGCCTGGAAGCCGCCCGTCCCGGAAACACCTGCGAGGACATCGCCAACGCGTTCTTTGCCGTGCTGAAGAAATACGACATCGTCAAGGACAACCGCACCGGCTATCCGATCGGGATTTCCTATCCGCCGGACTGGGGCGAGCGCACGATGAGCCTGCGACCGGGCGACCGCACGGAGCTCCGGCCCGGCATGACCTTCCACTTCATGACCGGCCTGTGGCTTGAAACCATGGGGCTGGAGATCACCGAATCGATCCTGATCACCGAGACGGGCGTAGAGTGTCTGGCAAGCGTCCCAAGGCAACTGTTCGTGAAGGAATGAGGCCGTGATGAACGTCGAATCCTTGCGCTCCACACCTGTCGTACCGAGCGTCGAGTACAGCCGCGAAGGCGTCCAGCACGGATTCCTTCGCCTGCCCTACAGCCATGACGGCTCGGCCTGGGGATCGGTGATGATCCCGATCACCGTGGTTCGCAACGGCGACGGCCCGACGGCACTGCTGACCGGCGGCAATCACGGCGACGAATACGAGGGACCGCTGGCGCTCTTCGAACTGGCGCGCACGCTCGACCCGGGCGAAATCACCGGCACGGTAATCATCGTTCCTGCGATGAACTATCCCGCCTTCCTGGCGGCAACGCGCACGTCGCCGATCGACAAGGTCAACATGAACCGCTGCTTTCCCGGGCGTCCGAACGGCACCGTGACGGAAAAGATCGCCGACTACTTCCAGCGCCATCTTCTGCCACGCGCCGACATCGTGCTGGACTTCCACTCCGGCGGCAGGACGCTCGACTTCCTGCCCTTCTGCGCCGCTCACGTTCACCCCGACAAGGAAGTGGAGAAGAAGGCGTTCGCCGCCGTCGAAGCGTTCGCAGCGCCATTCTCCATGCGCATGATCGAATTGGACGCGCGCGGCATGTTCGACACCGCGGCCGAAGAGATGGGCAAGGTATTCGTCACCACCGAGCTTGGCGGCGGCGGCACCGCGCGGGCGGAAACCGTACGGATCGCGCGCCGCGGCGTCGCAAACCTGTTGCGCCATGCCGGCATCCTGAAAGGTGCGGTCGAGCGCCAGCCGACCCGCTGGCTCGACATGCCCTCCGACGAATGCTTTTCCATCGCCGAGCATGATGGAATGGTCGAGACGATGGTCGATCTCGGCGAAGCCGTGCGCGAGGGAGACGTCATCGCCCGCATCCACTCGGTCAGCAGAACCGGAATTGCGCCCGTGGAAATCAGGGCAAGACTTTCGGGCTTGCTGGCGGCGCGGCATTTTCCCGGGCTGATCAAGGCCGGAGACTGCGCGGCCGTCGTCGCCGCAGTCGATGTGTGAGGCCACAAGTGGTGTGCACATTCAGGAGGCACGAGCCATCGCCTGCAAGGCCATTTCAGGAGTCATTGCAGCATAAGACAAGCCTAATAAAGTAAGATGTTGTATTTTTTCACCCTAACCAATATTGGGAACGTCGGCAGGTTGTTCTTGCAACGTGCCATTGATCTCTGCTGGCAGGGGTGCGACGTGCATGAGACAGACAGGCGACCTGAGTGCGATTGACGCCCGTGGCGTAATTTCACGCAAGAACGTTCGGAGATCTGCGATCGCCCTGGGCGCGATTCTTGCAGCCTTTGCCGGCGGTTTTCCGGCGTCAGCGCAGGTGGGCCCAGCAGGTTCCAACGGTACATCTACAGTTCCCGACGGAGGCAATGGCGGCGTCTATCACACCCTACCGAGCGCGACTGCGGTGGTCGTGGGGGGGCCCCTCGCGGGTGGCGAGGGCGGTACCGGCTACACTTTCGGCCCTGCAGACGCGGGAGATACAAGCACCACCTCAGGCATGGACGGGACCGTATCGCTGGCCGGTCAGGCCGGCATTGCCGCCGGCGACTCCTTCGACTTGAACGTCAACGGCACGACAACGACCGTCACGATCAACGCTGCAGATACTCTAGAGGATATCGCAGCGAAGATCTCGGCCATTGCCGGCGTCACCGCCACCGCGACGACAACCGGCACGAACGATACACTCACCATTGCCGCGACAAGTCTGAACAACCAACTGATTCTCTTCAACAATAACAATACCCCCCTCACCGCGCTCGGCTTCGGCATCATCCCAAGAACGCTTGGACCGATATCAACCCCCGGCGGCAATGGCGGCAATGGCGGGATTGCCCTCGACGGCCCGAATGACATCCCTCAATTCGTAAATCACAGCACAATTTCGGGGGGCAGCGGTGGTAATGGCGGCACGACAGAATACAGCCTCACACCGACAAAGGGCGGTGATGGAGGTCATGGCGGCGCGGCTGTCCGCTATTCAGGCAATGCCTCGATCACACTGACGAACAACGGCGTGATCGCCGGCGGCGATGGGGGCTCTGCTGGTGCCGGCTCGGGCGGCGGCGCAGCCGGCACCAACGGCCTTGGCGGCCAGGGCATCATCATCACGTCAGCCTCTCCGGCGACGATCATCAATTCAGGCACGATATCCGGCGGCCTGGGAGGCGACGGCGCAACGCGGGCGCTGGCCATCGATATGAGCGGCACCGGAAACCGGCTGGTTCTGCAAACAGGTTCGTCACTCATCGGCAACGTCGTGCTGGGCACGGCTGGCGGAACGCTCGCACTTGAAGGCAGCGGCAGCGAGGACGCGCGCTTTTCCGGAATTTCTACGGTCGAGACAGAGACCGGCGCCGATTGGACGCTTGCGGGCGATCTCGTCCTCCCGCTCGGCGGCGCCATGCTGTTCGATACCGGCGGTTCAAGTACGCTTTCTATATCCGGTACCATCGATGCCGGCGGTCTCGTCAAATCGGGCACGGGAACACTTATCCTCTCCGGCAGCAACGCCTATGGCGACACGACGGTGACAGCCGGAACGCTGATCGGTGACGTGAACTCCATCTCGGGAAACATCGCCAACGCGGGCACAGTCACCTTCAACCAGGCAACAAACGGCGTATTCGCCGGCAGCATCGCCGGCTACGGCGGCACTGACGGTTCCATGCTAAAGAGCGGTGCCGGAACGCTGACGCTGACCGGAACGTCTTCACTCCACTGGTCCATTTCCTCGGGGAGACTTGTCACATCGGCGGAACGATTCAGCGGTAATGCCGCGATTGCCTCGGGCGCGCAATTGACACTCAAGGACGAGGCAGACGTCGCCTATTCCGGCGTGCTCTCGGGGACGGGACGTTTCACCAAGGACGGTGCGGGCAAACTGCTCCTGTCGGGAGACAGTTCGGGCTTTTCCGGGACAACGACGGTGCTCGGGGGCATCCTGGCCGTCGGCGGCACCGACGGCCAAGGAAAGCTGGGCGGCTCCTTCAGCATCGCCAGTGGCGCGCGACTGCAGGGCGCTGGTAGGGTTGGAGCGGTCGCGCTTGGCGATGGCGCCACGCTGGCGCCGGGCAATTCGATCGGCACGCTGACGGTTGCCGGCGATCTCACCTTTGCGGCCGGCTCGACCTACGAGGTGGAGACCGATCCGGGCGGAACCGGCAGCGATCTGGTGCATGTGCTGGGCACGGCCCATCTCAACGGCGCCTCTGTCGCCCATATCGGCATGGACGGCAGCTACCGGCCCTTTTCGACCTACACGATCCTGACCGCCGACGGCGGCATCGACGGTACCTTCGGCGGCGTCACCTCCGTCTATGCCTTCCTGACGCCGGTGCTCGATTACGACGCCGGCAACGTCTATCTCGAACTGCAGCGCAACCAGACCGATTTTGCCGACAGGGCGCGCACGCGCAACCAGATCGCGACCGCCAGCGGCGTGGAAAGCCTGGGCTCCGGCAGCGAGGTCTACCTTGCCGTCGCCAGCCTGCCGAACGACGACGCGCAGATCGGCGGCGCCTTCGACGCGCTTTCCGGCGAAATCCACGCCAGCCTCAAGAGCGCGCTGATCGAGGAGAGCCATTTCGTCCGCGATGCCGTCGGCGCGCGCCTGCGCTCCGCCTTCTCAGGCATCGCCGCGCCGGCCATGCCGCTGATCGCCTATGGCCCGGACGGCCCGCGTCCGGCGGCGGCGGACGGCCTCGGCCTCACGGCCTGGGGCCAGGCCTTCGGCGCCTGGGGCGAGGCGAACGGCGACGGCAACGCGGCCCGCCTCGAGCGCTCGACCGGCGGCTTCCTGACCGGCCTCGACGGTGCAATTGCGCCGGACGTCCGGCTGGGCCTTCTGGCCGGCTACAGCCACTCATCCCTTGACGCAGACGGACGCGCCTCCTCGGCGTCGAGCGACAATGTTCATCTCGGCCTGTATGGCGGCGGTCGCTGGAAGGCGCTGCGCCTCAATGGCGGGCTCGCCTATACCTGGCATGACATCGAGACCGGCCGTTCGCCCGCCTTCAACGGCTTTTCCGACACGCTGTCGGCAAGCTACGACGCCGGCACGTTCCAGGTCTTCGGCGAGGCCGGCTACCGGATCGAGACGGCCGCCGCCACCTTCGAGCCCTTCGCCGGCCTGGCCTATGTCAATCTCGACACCGACGGCTTTGGCGAGGCGGGCGGCGCGGCGGCGCTCGGCGCAAGCGGCGCCACCACCGACACCACGTTCGCCACGCTCGGCCTGCACGCGGCGACGCGGTTCGCGCTGGGTGAGATGACGGCGAGAGCCCATGGCACGCTTGCCTGGCGTCACGCCTTCGGCGACACGGTGCCGCTTTCCTCGCAGGCTTTCGCCGGCAGCGACGCCTTCACGGTCGCCGGCACGCCGATCGCCGAGGACGCGGCGCTGATCGAGGCCGGTCTCGACCTCGCCATCACCGACAGCGCAACGCTCGGTCTCTCCTATGCCGGACAGATCGCCAGCGACGCCCGCGAGCACGGCTTCAACGCAAGCATCACCGTCAGGTTCTGATGGCGCGCCGGACGATCTCCGTCACGCCTTGATGAGCGGATCGACGATGCGGCTTGCCGCGAGAATTGCAGCGTCGGCGCCGTTGGGTCCCGCAAGCATCAAGGCGCCGGGCAATGCGCCCTGCCTCGCCATCGGCAAGGTCATTGCGCATCCATCGGCGAGATTGATCAGCGAGCAGTTGCGCAGCATCATGGCGTTGACGGTGTCGAACTCCGCTTCGGCCCGCTCGATCGTCGGCGGCTCGATGGCGAGCGTCGGCGCGACGAGCGCATCGAAATCCGTCATCGCCTCGGTAAAGCGCGACACGATCCCCGCCCTTTGGGCCAATGCATCATCGAGCGCGCCCGGCTCCAATGTCTCGGCGAACCGTATGCGCTTCAGCACGCGCGGATCGCCAAGGGTTTCGAGATCGTTCAGACGTTCCCGATAGAGCGCATGGGCCTCCGACGCGATGATGATCCTGTTGAGCGTCACCGACTGGTCGAGAAAACCGAGATCGACTTCCCGCAGCTCGTGGCCTGCCGCCCGCAACGCCGAACATGCGCTTTCAAAATGCCTGCCGACGGCCTCGTCGACCCCATTCACGAAGGCATTGAGAGGAACGGCAAGCCGCAGGGGCCGCTCCGGCGCAGCGGCCGGCCAGATGCCGCCGCTCAGGATTTCGAAGAGCGCGACGACCTTATCCAGATCGCCGGCCAGCGGGCCGACGCTGTCGAACACGTCGGACAACGGATGCACGCCGCTGCGCGAAACGGTCTTCTGCGAGGGCTTGTAGCCATAGAGACCATTGGCGGCGGCGGGAATGCGCACCGAGCCACCCGTATCCGTGCCGAGCGCCGCGTCGCACAGCCCGTGAGCGATCGTCAGCGCCGCGCCAGACGAGGAGCCGCCGGGAATACGCGTCCTGTCGAAGATGTTGCCGGGCGTGCCGTAATGCGGATTGAGCCCGACGCCCGAATAGGCGAATTCGCTCATCGATGTGCGTCCAAAGGGCAGCGCACCCGCCTTCTTCAGCGTGGCCACGGCATCGGCGTCCGATGTTGCGGCTTGAGCGTCTCGCAGCAGGCGCGAGCCCGCGCTCGTCACCTGCCCCGCCTCGTCGAACAGGTCCTTGATCGAAACCAGCATGCCGAAGAGCGGCATCTCATCGCCCGCGGCGGCGCGCTTCTGCAGATGCTCCGCCTCGGCCAGAATGCGATTCGGATCGAACTCGGTGAAGATGCGACCGGCTTCGGCACCCAGCGCCTCGGCCTTCGCGATGGCCGTACGGGCCTTTGCGACGATATCGATCATTGTATCTTCTCCCCCATGAAACAGGATAGAGCCGATGGCCCCGGCATGCCTTGCGTCAGGCGATGACGGGCAAGGTCTCGATACGATACTCATGCGCGATCGTTCTGCCGAGCACCGGATCGCGCATTTCCATACGAAATTCGGTCGACGGCCTGACGCCACCGGATTTGACTCCCAGCGTGCCGCACAGCATCCCCACAGGGCCGTCGGCGGCGAGCGCATGCATGCCCGACCCCTCAATCAATTCGGCCAGCGGGCGCATCGCCGCAAGGCTGCCCTCCTGGTAAAGGGTCCAGTCGCCGTTCTCCCGGATCCATGAGGACAGCTCGATCCCGTCTAGCCGGTCAGCCACGGCATCGAACTCCCACAATTGCGAGGCACAAGGCTTCACACAGATCTGCTTGGACAACGCCACGGAATGGCTTTCGAGTTCGCGGTCGGTGTGATCGGATGCAAGGCCGAGATAGGTCTTGCCGTCGGCGCGCACGATCAGCGGCTCGACTTCGCCCGACGACCCCTCGCCCACGACCTGGACGCTGTCCGACTGGGTCAGAAGGCTCGCCGAGACGCGGTAGTAAAGCGGAACGGTCGATGGCGGGGCGACACCGATCGCTGCCAGCTCATCGATGTGATGCTGGATCGCGGCGGGGTTGCGGCCGGTCCATCCGGCAACGATGCAATGGGCGAATTCGAGATCGATTTGCTTGCCGGCGCATTGAAAGCGCATGAGGCCCTCCGGTTCAGTTGAATGTCAAAGTGCTGCGGGCAGGAACAGGGCCAGCTGCGGCACGAGGACCAGCAGAGCGACCATGAGAAGCATCACGAGCACATATGGCACCGCGCCGACCATCACCTCGCCCAACGTGCCCGACGTCCGCGCACCCTGAACGACATACAGATTGAGGCCGACCGGTGGCGTGATCAGCGCCATTTCGATGAGCACGATCAGAAGGACGCCGAACCAGACCTTGTCGAAGCCCAGTCCCGCCACGATCGGAACGATGATCGGGATGGTCGCAACCATCAGCGACAGTGTCTCGATGAAGAAACCGAGCACGATGTAGAGCGCGATCACCAGCAGCAAGGTGCCCATCGGCGAGAGCCCGGTGTTTTCGAGCAGACTGGTCAGTTCGCGACCGAGGCCGGCCGATGCCAGGGTGAAGTTGAGGAAGTAGGCGCCGATGATGACCAGCATGATCATCGAGGTGATCTTCACGGTGCCCAGCAGGGCGTCGCGCATCATGTTGAGGCCGACGCCTCCGTTGAACGCGGCGATCAGCATCGCCATGGCAACGCCGACGGCCGCCGATTCGGTTGGCGTCGCCCAACCGGCATAGATGGACCCGATGACGACCACGAACAGAACGATGATCGGCACCAGCTGGGTCAGGCTTGCGAAGCGCTCGCCCCAGGTGAAGCTGCGGCTCACGCCTCCGAGTGCCGGCTTGAACCAGCAGATGACCGCGGTCACGGCCATGAAGGCCAGCGCCATCAACACGCCCGGCAGAAGGCCGGCGAGGAACAGCTGCGGGATCGAGGTCTCGGTGAGAAAGCCGTAGACGATGAGGTTGATCGACGGCGGAATGAGAATCCCCAGCGTTCCACCGGCGGCAATGGCGCCGGAGAAGAGGCGCGGATCATAACCCAGCCTGTCGGCCTGCGGCATGGCGACCGTGGCAACCGTGGCCGCGGTTGCGACCGACGAGCCGGACGTGGCCGAAAACATCGTCGCCGTGCCGATATTGGCATGCACGAGGCCGCCTGGAAGCCAGGAAAACCACTTGTCGAGCGATGCGTAGGTGCGTTCGGCCACGCCGCCACGCACGAGGATTTCGCCCAGAAGGACGAAGAAGGGAATGGCGATCAGCGTCGAACTGTTGGAGGACGACCAGACCACCTGTCCTAGTCCTCGTGTCAGCGGAAAGGGCGAAAAGAACTGATCGACACCGAATCCGAGAAGGAAAAGAACGATGCCGACCGGAATCGAAAGGGTGAGAAGCCCGAGCAGGGCGATCGAGACGGACCAGATCATTTCAGCGCCTCTGCTTCGGAGACCGTGCCGAAGGAACGGTTGAACAATTCGGTTCTCCGGCTGGCGATGAGGCCGAGCGCGCAGAACACGAGCAGCGTCGCCGTGATGGCAAACCAGACCCAACCGGAAAACCAGAGCGCCTGCGGTATCCACAACGGCGTCTCGAGCGGCGTGTTGGCACGTGAGCCGCGCGCGATGCTCTTGGCCAGCACCGGCCAGGCCTGAAACGCGACAACGAACGTGACGGCGGCCAGCGTGACGATGGACAGAAGGTCGGCCAGACAGCGGCCTATCTCGCCCAGACGGAGACGCAGGAGATCGATGCGGACATGAGCCAGTTCGATCAGCGCATAGGGCAGGCCCCAGCTCGCCACAATGGCCATGACGTAGCCGGATATCTCGTCCGACCCGCCAAAGGAGTGCCCGACCTGTCGCAGGACGATATCGGCGAGGATGAACAGTACAGTCAGGGTGAGCACCACCCCGACTGCAAGCGCGATGACGCGATTGATGCGCCGGAGAATGTCTATCGTTGTTTCAAAAACCATCAACGCCCCTCCGGCGCTTGTCTCGATCAGAGCGGAATTTCGATCCCGACGGTCTTGCCGACGCTCTCGTTCCAGCGCGACGCCCAGTCCTTGCCGGCGCGATCGGCCCATTCGGGCAACACGGTTTCGGTCAGGATGGCGCGGGCCGTTTCGGTGTCGGCATCGGTCGGCTCGACCAGCGTCATGTCTGCGGCCTCACCGGATGCGCATTCGCCATTGCCGGTCAGGCAGGCCACGTCGTTCGCCAGCGCGCCGGCCGCCGCCGCCCATGCAGGATCCTCGAATTCGGTCTTGATCTGGGTGGTGATCAGTTCCTTGTCCGCGTCGGACAGGCTGTCCCACTTGTCGGCATTGATGGCCGTGACGACCGGATCCCATCCGCCGAGCGGCAGCGTCATCAGATGGGAAGAAACCTCCCACCAGCCGGCGCTGTAGCCGGATCCCGCTCCGGTGACGGCGCAGTCCACCACGCCGCGCTCGAGCGCTCCGGGAACTTCCGAAAAGGCGACGTTGATGCCTTCGGCGCCAAGCGCCTCGAGGAACTTCGTCGTCATGCGGCCCGAGCCGCGGATCTTCTTGCCCTTGAGGTCAGCAAGCGATTCCACCGGCGTCTTGCAGAACACGACCTGCGGCGGATAGGGCGCGATGGCCAGCAGTTTCGAATTGAAGCGATCCATCATGATGTCCTCGACCATCGGCCGGGCGGCGTCCACCATCGCCTTGGCATCCGCGGCGGTCGTGGCGACCAGCGGCACATCGAGACCTTCGAGTTCGGGCGCATCGCCCACCGTATAGTCGGCCACGGTCATGCCGACGTCAAAGACCCCGTCGCCCAGCAGACGATAAACATCCGAACCCTGGATGCCCATCTGGTCGAAGGTGGTCATGCTGACGTTCAGTTCGCCCTTGGAGGCCTCGGGAAGGGCTTCGGTCCAGAATGGCGCCTCGAACTGCTTGTACAGCGGCAGATTGCTCCAGCTTCCGACCACCGCGAGGTCTTCCGCCTGAACCGCACTTGCCCCGATCAGGAGCGCCGTTCCGGCAAGCAGTGAATTACGCAGAATTTTCATGATCTCGTCCTCTGTTGGTTTCATCTACGGCTTTTGACGCCGCGGATAGGCAATGCCGGACAGCCGGCTTTCCGATGCCGCGGCAGGAACGTCGGTCACCAGCATGTGACCGGGCTCATGGGTGATCGCGAGCTCTGCGCCGCATCGTTCGATCGCCGCCTGGGGAGTAACGCCGCAGGCCCAGAAAACGGGAATGTCGCCGTCCTCGATCACGGGCGCGTCGCCAAAATCCGGCCGCGACAGATCCATGATGCCGATCTGCGCAGGATCGCCGATATGGATCGGTGCCCCGTGCGCCAGTCGAATGCGCTCCGACAGGATGATGGCCTGTATCGCGTCGGCTGGACGGAACGCGCGCATGCTCACGACCACCGGCCCGGAGAACGGACCGGCCGGAACCGCTTCGATCGAGGTGCGGTACATCGCAACGTTGCGGCCGGCATCGATGTGCCGTACCGGAATTCCGGCCGCCACCAGGGCCTCCTCGAAAGAATAGGAGCAGCCGAGCACAAAGGTCACGAGATCATCGCGCCACACGGTCTTGAGATCGTCGACGATCTCGTACTCGCTGCTGCCGCGAAACACCCGGTAGGCAGGAACATCCGTACGGATGTCGATGGCGTCACCGAGTTCGGGAAGACCGACCTCGCCCGGCTCTCCAATTCCAATGATCGGGCAGGGCTTCGGGTTGCGCTGGCAAAAAAGCAGGAAATCCGCCGCCAGAGCCTTCGGCAGGATGGCAAGATTGCCCTGCAGATAGCCAGGCGCATAGCCGGCGGTCGGGCCGCGGTGCTGTCCGGCGCGTATCGCCTCGCGAACGGCCTGCGGGGACATGCTTCTGGCACGGGCTATCGCCGCATCATCAACTTCGTTGCGCCAACTCAGATCTGTCACGCCATTGACCCCTTCCGATCGGAAAAGGATTCCAGACGAGTTCGATCTTGTCAATTGATCATAAGTGAGAATTTATGATCTGTTTTCAAGATCAATTTGATCTGCCTCGAGCGCCGCTGCCGTGATGATCTGGCCAGCCTCGTGATTGCGTTCCGCGAAATAGGCAACGACGAAGTTCAGGTCCTGGGCCTTGGCCGCCGGCTCCACCGGCAATTGCCGGATATGCTCGGCGGCGCCGAACTGGTGGGACGTGGCGATGCGTTGCGGCAGAACGCCGATGCCGAACTGATCGGCAACCAGGTGCAGCACGGTGGACAGCGATGCCGAACCGTGCATGACCGGAGCCTCGAAATCCGACGAGGAAAAGAGCCGTTCGATCTGGCTGTAGGGCGGCGTGCCTTTTGGAAAGGTGACGATCGGATGCTTCGCCAGTTCCTCCAGAGTCAGCGGCGCGGCAGGTTCGGTCATTTTCGAGGACGCATACCATCCCAGCTTGATGGGACGCAGAGGCGCCGCGACAGCACCCCGCGGCTGCAGCTCGCGCATCATGATGGCGATATCCAGCTGGTCCTCGACCAGGTTCCTCGCCAGTTGATCGGAGGTGTCGACCGACAGTTCGAAGCGGACATGGCTGTGGTCCTGTCGCAACCGGTTGAGCATCGGAGACAGGATCGTGTGGACGATCGATTCGGCCACGCCGATCCGCACCGTGCCGCCCAACCCGCTCGCCTCGGTCAATTCCTGCACGATCCGGTCGCGATTGCGCACGAGCCGCTCGGCCTCCTCGAGAAACCGCCGTCCGGCAGGCGAAAGCCGCACCTGACGCCCGACGCGGTCGAACAGCCGTATCCCGAGACGTTTCTCCAGTGTCGCGATCCGCGACGAGATGGCCGATTGGGCCAGACCATAGCGTTGAGCGGCGGCGCGAAAGCCCCCTGCCCGCACCACGGCCTGAACGATCTCGACGTCCCGAAATCCGAACATGCATATCTCCCGGCACCTGTTGACCACAGCATGCACACTATTCGGCCCCGCGTCATCGCGGCGCCACGGCTCTGATGTGGATGGAGGAGCCTACGCCTTCTAGGCCGCCAGGTAGACGTTGACCCGAGCCTCGACCAGAGCCTTTGCCAGCGCCGCCGAGGGCTGTTCGTCGGTGACGATGCCGGTCAGGGCGGAAAGCGGCTCGACGGTCGCGACAAGATTGACGTCGAACTTGGAACGGTCCACCAGCAGATAGCTCTCGTGCGATTGGCGCAACATTGCCCGTTTGACGCCGACTGCCAGGCGATTCGCCTCCGTGATACCTCTTGCGGTGAACCCGCTGGCGCCGATGAACGCGCGGTTGGCGTTGTAGCGGCCGATGAAGTCGATCGTTTCGGCACCGTAGATGCCGACCTCCCGCGCCATGAAGTCGCCGGGGCAGATGATCACCTGTATGGTCTCGTTCTGGGCCAGCGCGGAGGCGACCGCGACGCTGTTCGTCAAGACCGTCAGATCATGCGCCGCCGCCGCCAGGGCCATGGCGAACTGGTGGGTGGTCGAGCCCGCATCGATCATCAGCACCTCGCCCGGACGCACCAGTTCGGCGGCACGCCGGGCGATCATGGCCCGTTCCTCGATGTGTTCGCGATCGCGCTCGCCAAACGGCGGCTGCGCGCCCATCGGCGCGGCCGACGCTCCGCCATAGGCGCGCTGCAGCAGACCTTCGCCGCTCAGGGCCTCCACATCGCGGCGAACGGTTTCCGTCGACACGCCGAACCGGGCCGCGAGTTCCGACGTGCGCACATGCGGATGATGGCGGAGTTCCACAAGGATCTGTTCACGGCGCGCGGTCTTCTTCAGACGCGTCATCGGTGTGTCCTGGCGTCGAGGATGGCGTCGGCCACCTCGGCAAATCCTGCACCGCCGGCCCGGCTCGTGATCCAGTTCGGCTGGTTCGCCGAAATGTGCTGAAACTCCGCGAAATTGGCGACCCCGACACTGTTCTCGAAAAATCCGAACATCGGAGCGTCGTTTGGCGAATCGCCGACGAAAATCACTCTTTGCCCCTCCGATTCCACATCGATCCCGTAGCGCTGGGCGAACAGCCGTCGCGTCATCGTCAACTTGTCATGCCGGCCGAACCATCCATTGACATGGATCGATGACACTTTTGCCACAGCCCCGGCCGCCTCGAAGCAGTCCACGATGCGAGCCACGTCCTCTGCCGCGAGACGCGGCCCGTCTTCTGCGAAGTCGATCGCCAGGTCTGTCTCGCGAAACGTCTGGTCGGCAGAAAGGCGCGCTCCGGGCACCGACGAGAGGATCGTCGCGGCGACGCTCTCAAGCCGCCTGCGCCCTTCGCGCCGTTCCTCGTCGGATTGTGCGAAGACGCGGGTCATGCCGCCTTGCGGCGAGCAGGCGAAATAGAACGCACCATTCTCGCCGACCACGGCATCCACCGGCCAGAGCCGCGCGATGAGATCGCACCAGCCGGCCGGGCGCCCGGTGACGGGTATGACGGCCACCCCTGCGAGATGCAGCCTTTCGATCGCGGCATAGGCAAGGCTTGGCAGCCGCCCGTCGGTGGTCAGCGTATCGTCGATATCGGTGAGGACGAAGTCCACCCGGGCAAGGCGGTCACAACTCAGCTCACGAAACGGCAGCGGCGTGTTTTCGTCGATCTGCGGAGCCTTTGCCGTCATTTCGATCACGCTGGTACCTCCAAAAATGTCGTGCGATCTCGCAAACTTGTAGCGTTGAATTTCCACAATTTCGAGGGCTATGCAAAATTTTTTGCGTCAGGTGTTGCAAACTGCCACAAACTGTCGATACGGTCTTTGGAAGCGGCTCATTGAGGATGCTCCCATGGGAGAAGCGGGCCGCGATGCCCGCAGTGGAGGAGACAAACCATGCCTAGAACGACCGACATCCGTTTCGCCGGGGGCGCGGCAGCGGCCCTTTTCGGCATTTCAGCACTCTTGGCCGGCACCGCGGCGCAGGCACAGGACGACTGTGCCAATCGCGGCCAACTCGACGCAATGTATTGCGACGCCAATGAGGATCTGGTCGCGGACACGCCCAGCGACCCGGCCAAGCTCGCCAATCCCGACACTCTCGTCTTCGCCTACACACCGGTGGAAGATCCCGCGATCTACGCGGACATATGGGAGCCCTTCATAGCCCATCTGGAAGAAAAGACCGGCAAGGACGTGCAGTTCTTCGCCGTGCAATCCAATTCCGCCGAAGTAGAGGCCATGCGCAGCGGGCGCTTGCACATCGCCGGTTTCTCGACCGGGCCGACCCCCTTCGCCGTCAATCTCGCCGGGGCCGTGCCGTTCGCCATCATGGGATCGGAAGACGGCCGGTTCGGCTATAAACTTCAGGTCTACACGCGCAAGGATTCCGGCATCAGCGAGATGGCCGACCTCAAGGGCAAGCGCGTGGCTCACACCTCGCCGACCTCGAACTCCGGCAATCTGGCGCCACGCGCGCTGTTTCCGGGCCTCGGCGTGACACCCGACGAGGATTACGAAGTCGTCTATTCCGGTTCCCACGACCAATCGATGCTCGGCGTGGTTGCCGGAGACTATGATGCCGCGCCTGTCGCGTCCGAAGTTGTCGAACGCATGGCCGATCGCGACCTCTACGATCCCGAGGACGTGACGATCGTCTGGGAGTCAGATCCGTTCCCGACGACCTCCTATACCTATGCGCACAATCTCGATCCGGCACTGGTGGAAAAGATCAAGGAGGCCTTCTTTTCCTTCGATTTCGCTGGAACGGCGCTTGGCGAGGAGTTTTCCGGGGTCAGCAAGTTCGTTCCCGTCACCTATCAGAAGGATTGGGCGGTCATCCGCGAAATCCAGAAGGCGAATGGCGTGGAATACACCCCGCAGGGTCTGGCCAAGGAGTGATCCTCCCTCGGACGCGAGGCTTGGGCTTGGCCTTGCGTCCGATCCCTTCCCGGATGCATTTCCGTCATCGCGGAGTTGATTGATGCTCAAGATATCACAGCTGGTGAAGCGCTATGGCAACGGCGCGCCGGTTCTCAAGGGGCTGGACCTGGAGGTTCCGGGAGACAGCGTCGTTTCGATCATCGGCGCTTCGGGCGCCGGCAAGAGCACGCTCCTGCGGTGCATCAATCGCCTTGTCGAACCGAGTTCGGGAACCATCGAGCTGAACGGGCTTGTCCTGACCGACCTCAAGGGCGCGGGTCTGCGCGCTGCGCGCCGGCGCATCGGCATGATCTTCCAGGGCTTCAACCTCGTCGACCGACTGACGGTCATGGAGAACGTGCAATCGGGCCGCCTCGGCTATCTGCCGCTGTGGCGCGCGGCGCTGCGGCGCTATCCGAAAGAAGACATCCGGCGTGCCTACGAGTTGATGGACCGCGTCGGCATCGCCCACTATGCGAACAAGCGGGCAGACGAGCTTTCCGGCGGCGAACGCCAGCGCGTCGGCGTCGTGCGCGCACTGATGCAGGAACCGGAGATCCTTCTCGCCGACGAACCAACGGCATCGCTCGACCCGAAAACATCGGAACAGATCATGGAACTGTTGAGGGCGCTATCGCGCGAATTCTCGCTGCCGGTCCTGATCAACATCCACAACGTCGCCGAGGCCAAGCAATATACCGATCGCATCGTCGGGATGCGCTATGGCCGCATCATCTTCGACGCTGAACCAAATGCGCTCGACAAGGCGGCGATGGACGAGATCTATGCCGGCGTCCCCGCCGAAGAACGAGGCGAGCCCGGCAATGTCACCCCGCTCAGGGCCCACAACGCATGACGTCTGTGCCTGACACTCATCCAGATACCTGGCGCAAGCCGCCGATGATCGCCAATCCCGTGCTGCGCTACGCGCTGATGACGGCCGCAGCGCTCTATTTCGGCTGGGCTCTTGTCATGCTGCCCATCGACTGGGCGCGGGTTTCCGAGGGATTCAGTCGCGCGGGGCGCATCTTCAGCGGCGCCTTTCCGCCAAGTTTCGCGCGCGGCGGTCTGCTGATCGACGGTTTTCTGGAAAGTCTCAAGATCGCCATTCTGGCGACCGTCGGCGGTGTCCTCCTGTCCATCCCGATCGCCTTCATGGCAGCCAAGAACCTGGCGCCCAGGCCCGTCTACCTGTTCGGTCGCGCGCTCATCATCGTGGCACGCAGCTTCCATCCGGTGATCGTTGCGATCATCTTCGTCAAGGCAGTCGGCTTCGGGCCATTCGCCGGCGTGCTGACCCTGATCGTCTACTCCATCGGCTTTGTCGCCAAGATGCTGGCGGAGCGGATCGAGGAGATCGACAGGGGCCAGGTGGAAGCCATGCGGGCGGTCGGCGCCGGGTATTTCTCCACGCTGATCTACGCGGTGTTCCCACAGATCATGCCGCGCCAGATCGGCCTCAGCATCTATCAGCTCGACAGCAACCTGCGCGCCTCGGCCGTCGTCGGCATCGTCGGCGCGGGCGGCATCGGCTCCACGCTCGCCAATGCGTTCGGGCGCTATGACTATGACTTCGCCCTTGCCATCACCATCGTGATCGTCGCCGTCATCCTGGTGAGCGAGGCGATCAGCGGCCAGATCAGGAAACGGATATGGTGAGCATGGAAACCACACCGGAAACGTGGGCACGCTACACTCCGCGCGAACGGCTGCAGCGCTTCGTCATCTTTCTGTTTTCGGTCGCCGCCATCGTCTGGGCGTTGACCAGCATCGACGTGATCTGGCCGTGGGTATTCGACGCGCCGCAACAGATGGGCGACCTGTTCGGCCGGATGGTGCCGCCGGACGTGTCCAACTTGCCGAGCATTCTCTGGGTGCTGGTCGAGACCGTCAACATCGCCACCATAGCGACGGCCATCGCCGTGTTCGTCTCGCTTCCGGTCGCCTATATCGCGGCGCAGAACACAACGCCCAACGCAGCGACACTGTGGCTGGGCCGGCTGATCCTCGTCTCCAGCCGTTCGGTCAACACGATCATCTGGGCGCTGCTTTTCGTGGCGATCTTCGGTCCCGGCATCGTGGCCGGCATTGTCGCCATCATGTTCCGTTCCATCGGCTTCATCGGCAAGCTGCTGGGCGAAGCGATCGAGGAGATCGACCGGCGGCCGGTGGAAGCACTGGAGGCAACCGGCGCTTCACGTATCAAGGTCATCCTCTATGCGATCGTGCCGCAGGTCATGCCCACCTTCTGGGCCGTGGCCATCCTGCGCTGGGACATCAACCTGCGTGAATCGACAGTCCTCGGCCTGGTCGGCGCAGGCGGAATCGGCATCATCCTGCAAGGGGCCATCGACACGTTCAACTGGCAGGAGGCGGCGACTGTGCTGCTTGCGATCCTGGCCCTTGTCGTGCTCGGCGAGGTCATCTCGGCCTGGTTGCGCAAACGCGTCATTTGAACGGCTGAAGAGGCCGGCTGAATTCCGGATCGTCCAGAACGTCTTCCAGGATCGGATCAAGGTTTCGCCACAACGGTGGGCCGTGTAGAAGCGGGTCCGCGATCCACAGACAGCAGGGCGTAGCAGGTGAACACCAAATCGACAGGCCGGGGCCAACCCAAGCTCGTCATCTTCGACTGTGACGGCGTGCTGGTCGACAGCGAACCGATATCCGTCCAGGTATTATGCCGGGTGATTGCCGAAGCCGGCGGTCGCGTGGACGAGGCCACCGCCTATGAGCGCTTTCTCGGCCGGTCCATGTCGTCCACGCGCGAGATCCTGCTGAGCGATTTTGGCATCGACATCACCGAAATGCATCTGGAGTTCATGCGCGCCGAACTCAATCGACGCTTCGAGGCCGAACTGCGGCCGATACCCGGCATTCACCAAGCGCTGTCGAGCCTCCATTGCGCGCGCTGCGTGGCATCCTCCAGCAAGCCGCAACGCATTCGCACCTCGCTGCGCGTCACCGGGCTGCTCGCGCTGCTCGAGCCACACCTGTACAGCGCCACCATGGTCAAGCGCGGCAAGCCGGCACCGGACCTGTTCATCCACGCCGCAGCTCAGATGGGCGTGGACCCAACCGACTGCCTCGTCATAGAAGACAGTCCCGCGGGCGTCACCGCCGCCCGCGCCGCGGGTATGCGCGTTTTCGCCTTCACCGGTGGCTCGCACGCCATTCCTGGATCATTGAAGCAGGCACTGGCACCGCTCGGGGCGGACATCATCTTTGACGATATGCTGCAGCTTCCCTCGCTGATCAGCGGCACGTGAGCCGGTGTCGCCTGCCGTATGACGCATGGTGCGATGTTCCTCCGGGGACAGGCCGACCGCCCGGCTACCTCACGACCGGTCGACGAAAACGCCCGGATTCTCGTCGCTGAACGCTTCCAGTTCACGCATCACCGCGTCGATATGGTCCACCATTGCCTGCCTGGCGGCGACGGCATCGCCTTTTTCCAGTGCGGCGACGATCGCGCAATGCTCCTGGTAGGTCACGGCGTGCCGGCGCGGCGACCCAAGCAACCGGCGCACGCGGTCGAGCGCCAGCCGGGCCTTTTCGACCGTGGCCCGCACCCGCTCATAGCCGATGGCACTGACAAGAGTATCGTGGAAGGCCAGGTCGAGCTGATAGAACCCCAGCCTGTCCTCGGCTTCGACGGCCGCCTTCTGGTAGCGCAGATTGCGGTTCAATTCGTCCAGCAATGCCTCGTCGCGCCGAAGCGCAAGCTGGGCGACAGTGTCGCCTTCCAGCGCCCTGCGCAGAAACATGTTTTCTTGAACATCGGCGATACGCACGAGCGATACGGTCGAGCCGCTCTGCGGCTTGATGTCGACCAGACCTTCCGTCTTCAGACGGTTGAGGGCCTCGGCGACGGGAAACCGCGACACGCCGAAACGCTCGGTCAGCGCCGTCTTGTCGAGAACCGACCCCGGCGGCAGCTCCAACGTCACGATCGCCTCGCGCAAGGCTTGCACAATGCGCTCTGTCGCCCTCCCCGCGAGTCGCGGAGATTTGTCGGATCTTGCAAGGTCTCCCATCGCTGTCATGCTAACATGTCAGCAGATATCGAACAAGCAACCCCGCGCCGGCGCTTGCCACCGCACGCCGATGATCAGAAGCGGATCACGAGGCCGAGAATGGGACCCTGCTGCACGACATCGAAGACATATCCGTCATCATTATAGTCCACGCCAAGCGCGCGGTATCCGACGACTGTGGCGACGGTGTCGTTGAACCGATAGCCGAGCGCACCGGCCACGTCCCAGTCGATATCCGCGCCGCCCGCACCGACATATCCCCATCCGGTGAGGTAGAAATTGGAATTGATGGCATAGGTTCCGCGCAACCCGGCGACGCCATCGACCCAGGTGGCGCTGTCGCTGCGCGCGATGCCGTCCAGAAAGCCGCCGTTGAACGAGATTTTCGTCTCGGCCGACCAGATCTTGACACCGCCGATCAGTTCCAGCCGCCCCGACGGTCCATCGGCGATTGCATATCCGGCACCGAGCAGACCCGCGAACGTCTCGGCGGTCACGTCGACGGTGCTCGCCAGAATGCCTCTGGGCGTCGCGTTGGAATTCTCGATCTTTGTATAGATGACGTCGCCGAAGAAGCTGTAGCGACCGTTACGCGCCTCGCCGATCGCCATGGCCGCGAAATCGAGATTGTCCAGAATGTCGCTGAAACTCGCATCGACATCGATCGTCGGCAGGCCGAACGATGCCACGTCCCCCGACAGTCCTGCAGCCCAGAAATAGGGGGCCACCGAGAATGTCCAGCCATCCTCCGTCTCGATCTGCTCGACCGTTGGCGTCACCGGTGAGTAGATGTCGGCAGCCCTCACTTCGTTGGCAAGGCCAACGCCGCTCAGAGCCACCACAGCAGCAACCGCAAACCTCATGGAAGTCTCCCCTCTCCTTTGCGGTCTGCAGACGTTCCCCTCATGACGACTGCAGATCAGCAACGGTAGACCGAATCGCGAGAGTTTTCAGCAAATACATCCGTGTGCGGAGCACAGGCGTTAACGACTATCTTCCACCTGTTGCACACAAGACGCACAAAGTCGCCCATCACACTTTCGCAAGCACGATCATTCATTTGATCTTGCCCTCGCAGATGGGCGCCCTATGATCATAATAAGTGAGCATAATGGGAGACAGGGGATGCATCACGAACGACGGTTGGGACAATGGAGTTGTGTCTGCCGGGAACGCCAGGAAAAGGAAGCAGGACCAAGTCCGATGCTTCGCATTCTGCTCGCTGTCCTGGCTCTGCTGATCCTCACCATCCCACTCGCCAAGCTGTTGCCGCCCCTTCTCGGTTAATCGAACATCTCTTCTCCCCTCGACGATCACCAAGCAAAGCTAGAGGCGCGGTTGGGACACGTGCCACCCCGCAACGCCGCCTGACCGCAGGATGCCCTCTACAACCTGTTGATCCGGCACGATTATCTTGACTTCAAGCGGTTCCGCTTGAACACAAGACAAGCGGGCTAGCCTGACGCAGCGTCCAGCAGCCCACGCCAGGATCGTATTCACCATCAGGCCGCAAAACGCCTTGCATCGAACGCCGCACCGGTGCTGCGGCGGGATGCCGCCGCCATACGTACGTTTTCCCCAGATTGTTGCCGTTCCAGCCCCGCTCCTGCCACGCTGATTAACCATTCGTTAACCATCCTTCGCTTAGACCGAAGCAACGGAAAATTAACGAAAATGACCAAAGACCTAACCGATACCCGCCCGATCCGCCTCAAGGGCCGATCCTTCCTGGCGCTGGTGCTTTCACCGGAGCAACCCTTCAGCGACTGGCTGGCCCGGCTCGACGATCTGGCCGCACGGTCGGCGGGTTTCTTCCTGCGCCGTCCGGTCGTGCTCGACATCGAGGGGCTGCGCATCGACCGCGCCGAGCTCAAGAGCCTGATCGATGAACTTGCGAGCCGCAACGTACGCATCATGGGCGTCGAAGGTGCGCGACCGTCGCTGCTGCTTGGCGGCGACATGCCCCCGGCCATGGAAGGCGGAAGACCGGCGTCCGACATAGAGGCACCGCAGGAAGCGGAGGAAGCCGCCTGCGAGCACCCGATGGCGCATGCCACCACTCCGGCGCCTCAGCCTCAAGCGCGGGTCACGTCGTCGATCGTCATCAAGGAGCCCGTACGCTCGGGTCAGTCAGTGATCTTCCCGGAGGGCGATGTGACCATCATCGGCTCCGTCGCCTCGGGCGCGGAAGTGATCGCCGGCGGTTCGATCCATGTCTACGGCACCCTGCGCGGACGCGCGCTGGCGGGGTCGGTCGGCAACAGTTCGGCGCGCATTTTCTGTCGCAAGCTGGAAGCCGAGCTGCTGGCCATCGACGGCCTTTACAAGACCGCCGAGGACCTGGCGCCGCAGCTCCGCGGGCAAGCCGTGCAGCTCTGGCTCGAAGGCGATGCGATCAAGGCGGAAACACTCATCTGAGCCGGCGGGCGGCCAGTAGACAGGAGAGCAAGATGGCGAAAGTAATCGTGGTTACATCTGGCAAGGGCGGCGTCGGAAAGACGACGTCCACGGCCGCGCTCGGCGCCGCCCTGGCGCAAAGAGGAGAAAAGACGGTCGTCATCGACTTCGATGTCGGCCTGCGCAATCTCGATCTTGTCATGGGTGCCGAGCGCAGGGTCGTCTATGACCTTGTCAACGTCATCCAGGGTGATGCCAAGCTGCCGCAGGCGCTGATCCGCGACAAGCGGCTTGAGACGCTGTACCTGCTGCCTGCCTCGCAGACCCGCGACAAGGACAACCTGACCGCCGAAGGCGTCGAAAAGGTCATTGCGACGCTGCGCAAGTCCTTCGACTGGATCATCTGCGACAGCCCCGCCGGCATCGAACGAGGTGCAACGCTCGCCATGCGCCACGCCGACATTGCAGTCGTTGTGACCAATCCCGAAGTCTCCTCCGTTCGCGACTCCGACCGGATCATCGGCCTGCTCGATGCCAAGACCGAGAAAGCCGAGCGCGGGGAGCGGGTCGAGAAGCACCTGCTTCTCACCCGATACGACGCAGCGCGCGCCAATCGCGGCGACATGCTCAAGGTCGACGACGTGCTGGAGATCCTGTCGATCCCTCTGCTTGGCATCATCCCCGAAAGCATGGACGTCCTGCGCGCCTCCAACCTCGGCTCGCCGGTGACGCTTGCCGACAATCGCAGTGCGCCCGCTCTGGCCTATTTCGACGCCGTGCGCCGCCTTACGGGCGAGTCCGTGCCGGTCGCGGTCCCGGGCGAGAAGCGCGGCCTGTTCGGCAAGATTTTCGGAAGGAGAGCGGCATGAGCATCTTTCGCTTCTTCGGACGACAGGCGTCGGCACCGACGGCGCGCGAGCGCCTGCAGGTGCTCCTGGCACACGAACGCGCATCGAGCGGCCAATCGGACCTGGTGTCGCAACTTCGCGAGGAAATCCTGGCGGTCATTGCCAAGCACGTTCAGGTCGACCGCGACAAGGTCAACGTCAAGATGGATCGCGGCAAGCAGGTCTCGACACTCGAGGTCGACATCGAGATCCCGCTCGAACCGGGTGCGCGCGCCGCATAGCGTGCTGCCCAGCTTGCCCCAGCTCTCCAAGATTGACAGCCGCGCCACCAGGCGCGGCTGTTGTCGTTTGTGCCGGACGCTCCAAACGGACGGGGAATGTTCCTTTCGGCAAGCCTGTTGGCGCGGTGCCATCAGGCGATGTATACACGGCCACCGCACAACAAGGACCCAGCCCCCATGGACGACAACACGGGCAAGACCCATGCGATTCGGGCCCAGATCGAACTGCGCAAGCGAATCCTGAGCGGCGAGTTGGCCGGCGGTACGCGCCTGTTCGAGGTTCCTCTGGCCGAGCAGCTTGAAATCTCGCGCACCCCCATCCGCGAGGCCATGTCGCGCCTGGCCGAGGAAGGATTGCTTGAGCGCGCCCGCAATGGCGGCTTCATCGTGCGTACCTTTGGTTTCAACGATGCCGTCGACGCAATAGAGCTGCGCGGTGTCCTGGAGGGGACCGCCGCGCGCCTGGCCGCCGAACGCGGAGCGAAGCCGGAAGGGCTGGCGCGCATTCGCGCCGTCGTCGAGCAGCTCGACCGCTGCTTTTCCGATAAGGTCGGAGAGGTTGAATTCGAACGCTACACCGAACTCAACGCCGAGTTTCACCACCTGCTCGCCGGGCTGTCTGGCAGCGACATGATCCGCCGCGAGGTCGAGCGCGTCACCCGCCTCCCCTTCGCATCGCCTTCGGCCTTCCTCCCGGACAACGCCGACATCGAAGCTTTCAGGCGTTCCCTCAACACCGCACAGGAACAACACAGGGCGATCGTGGCGGCAATCGCCGCGCGCGAAGGCTCGCGCGCCGAGGCCCTTGCGCGTGAACATGCGCGCATTGCGCGGCGCAATCTCGAATATGTCATGGTGGAGGATCGCAGCCTCATCGGCAGCGTCCCGGGCCTGGCGCTCGTGCTGGATTGACGGGGCGACACAAACACCTGAATCGGCCCGACGACACCCAAGGTGGACGGACGATGCACCTGCTTCGCGTTCTTCACCGCGGAAGGTGCGACAATATTCGTCAGGCCGCCGGACTGCACATCAGCCATGCAAAACTGACGGTTGTCGAACGACCGGAAGCCGCGCTATCAGCACCCCTGTCGGTGATCCACCTCCTCCCGGAAAGCCGACGCCTCATACGGCACACCTCCTCCCGTGCCGTGTCGAGATCCAAGCCCACTGCCTCCTCCTCCCGGCAGTGGGCTTTTTTTCTGCCCAAGGCACGGCAAAGCATCCGTTCAATCGATCAGTCCGACACCGGGGCACTTGCGGAACGGACGATGTCTTTCATCAGCGCATGCAGCCTGTCGCGGTATCCATTGCGCGCGGACGGCCGGTCCGCAGCGGACGTCATGACGACCGTGAGGCCGAGATCCGGCGCCACGTAGATCATCTGGCCGCCATGCCCCCAGGCATAATTGACGTCGTACCCGCCCATCTCTGTCACAAACCAGCCATAGCCATACTGGTCGTCATGAAAGATGGAGCGCGTGCGCGGCGTCCAGGACGCCTTGACCCAGCGTTCGGGCACGACCTGTATCTCTCCGGCCTTCCCGCCGTTGCGATAGAGCTCACCGAAGGCCAGCATTGAGCGCGGGCTCATCGCCATCTGATTGCCGCCGAAATAGATGCCCTGCGGATCGCGCATCCAGTCGGCGATCGCAAAGCCTTCGACGGGTTCCAGCCACTCGCGCGCGAGATCCAGTGTCGAGCGTCTGCCCTGCCGCGTCAGGATCGCCGAGAGGATGTGCGTATTGCCGGTCGAATAGAGCATGCCACCGCCTGGATCGTCGACGAAAGGCCGTGCCAGTGCAGCGCGCACCCAGTCCCTGCTCGACACCCAGCGCCCGTAGTTGCGCCCCGAAGTGCGTTCGAGACCGGCCTGCATGGACAGGAGATTGCCGATGGTGACGCTCCTGAGACGAGGATCGGCATCGTCCGGCAATCTGTCGGCCAGAAGCGGAGCGATCGGCTGATCGGTTCCTTCGAGCAGCCCTTTATCGATCGCTATTCCGACGAGTGCGCCGATGATCGCTTTCGAGGCCGACTTGATGTTGGTCGGCGCGGCGGTCGAATGGCCCCGGTACCCCTCCTCGACCAGGATTTCCCCATCCCGGGCGATAGTCAGCGTTTCGAGCTGATCCAGGATGGCCGCCTGTTCGAGAACGGCCGAGAGGGGCAAGGCTTCGACCAGCGCTGTTTCCTGAGCCGCGGCTGGCGCGACGAAGCCGCCTCCGGCGACCAGAGGAACGAGAGCAAAAAGTGCGGCGACCATTCGGTGCATCATCGTGAGTTTCTGCTCCATATGGCATGCGGCGACCAGGAAATGATTGTTCCGCGACAAAATCATGATATCCTTGGTCAACAATTTTTGACCACCGAAACCCGATCCGTTCTTGCTCTCATCATCGTGCCAATCTACATAGCCGACAACTGCATGGGCGGAGAGCTCGTGCACGTAAGCGTTAACGTCAATCAACGCGCATGATCGAACCGTTCACCGGTTTCGGTCTGCGCGGCTGTGTCCTGCAGAACCGAGACCGGGATTTGAGAGGACACTGATGACCACCAGCACGACCGAACCCGCCGCCTTCGCTCCACGCATCGAACGCGTGCGTCACGAGCTGAAGCGCCGTTCGCTCACCGTCTCCGAGGTCGAGAATATCACCCCGAAGATGCTGCGCATCACCTTCACCGGCGAAGAGCTCGCGGATTTCATCAGCCTGGCGCCCGACGATCACATCAAGATCGCAGCACCATCACCGAATGGTCCGGACGGCATCGAGCGGCGCGAATATACGCCCCGTCGCTATGACAATGCGGCGCGCTCGCTCGTCGTCGACTTTGCCCTCCACGATGCCGGCCCGGCGACGCTCTGGGCGCTCAACGCCAAGCCCGGCGACACGCTCGAGGTTGGCGGTCCGCGCGGATCGGCGGTCGTTTCCCCCGACGTCAAGCGCTGGCTTCTCATCGGTGACGAAACCGCCCTGCCCGCCATCGGCCGCAGGATCGAGGAAATGGCGCCGGGAACTACGATCACCAGCATCGTTGCCGTGACCGATGCCGAGGAACATCAGTCCTTCGACACGAGCGCGGCACTGACCGGGCTGTGGGCCTACCGTCCCCTTTCCGACGCCACCGACCCTGCGGCACTGCTCGACGTTCTCAGGACGATCGATCTCGAGCCGGAGACCTTCGTCTGGATCGCCGCCGAGGCCAAGGTCACGCGGGCCATACGTACCTACCTGGTCGAGGAACGCGGCCATCCGCTGACCTGGATGAAGGCGTCAGGCTACTGGGTGATGGGCAAGGCCGATTCGAAGGAAAACTTCGATTAGAGCGCCCTACGTCCCTGAATTTGGGCATCGTGCTGTCCAGAAATCGATTCCGACTTTCGGGCCGTTGCGCTGATCAGCCACGATTGGCGGCGGCATAGTCCGTCGTCGCTCGTGGAGCATTGACGACATGTCCGCGGGAATCGATCCTCCACGGTTTCAATCAGGGGTCATGGCTGGATAGGAGACGATTCGATGAATGCAATCAGGCGCTGCCTTTTCGTGTCGAGCCTGTGCCTGGCCACGGGGGTGCATGCGCAGTCGACCGAGATAACCGGCGAGGTGATGAATGTCTTCGGCGACCGTTTCGTCCTGCAGACAGGCGGTGGCCCGGTTCTGGTGGCCGCGCCGCCGACAACGCCGCCATTGCAGCCGGGACAACGCGTCACGGTGTCTGGTGAGCGCGATGGAAACCAGATCACAGCCGAGAAAATCCGCTCGGCCACGTCTGGCCGGAACGCCACGGCCGAAGATGCGCTCCCCGAAGCGCTGCGCGGTCTCGGACTGATCTTCGTCGACAGCCGCGAATGGCCGCACGGCAAGCGGGAATACCTGCTGCAACTGGATGACGGCACGCGGATCGAAGTGGAGATCGACCGGGACGGCAATGTCCAGGAGATCGAGGCCGAAGACCGGAAGGCAGTCATGCCTGCATCGTTGCTCGGCCGTTTCGTGCCGGAATCCGTGGCCCGTCATCCCCAATTGAACGATCTCGAAAATCTGCACAAGATCGAGATATCGAACGATGGCGAAATCGAGATCGAGGGCTTTTTCTCGTCCGGCGAACGATTCGACGCCGAATTCGACGCGTCGGGCCGCCTCGTCGATTTCGACCTCCATTGAGGCAAACAGTGGTCCGTTCAGCTCCTATCCGAGGAATCCGGGCCGGCGCGCAATAGCCCGCGGGGAATTGAGTCTCCCCGCGGGCGAACCAAGTCGTTCGGTCACTGAGCCATGTTGTTCAGCGAATTTTCGAGCTGCTCCTGCAGCTGGTCGACCGAGAAGCTTGCCGCGCGTTGTGACGGCGGGAACTCCTCGAAGGTGCCGAGGAACCTGGCGACCTCTGCCTGTGCCGGCACCAGCAGGTATGCGTGATCGAGCAGCCAGTCGTAATAGGTGTTCGACGTGATGTCCGCCCGCTCATAGGGGTCGGCGCGCAAATCGAACATCTTGGGCACCCGGAGCGGCGTGAACGGCTCGGCCCAGATCTGCAGCGTGCCTGTCGCGCGCTGCTCCTGGAAAACGATCTTCCAGTTCTCGTAGCGCAAGGCGACAAGCGCTCCATCATCGTTGAAGTAGAAGAATTCGTTGCGCGCGGTCTCGTCGCTCTCCCCGGTCAGATACGGCAGCTGGTTGTAGCCGTCGAGATGAACCTTGTAGTCCTTGCCGTCGATCGTCGTACCCTCGAGAAGGCGGTCCTTGATGTCTTCGTCACCGGCGGCGGCCAGCAGCGTCGGGAACCAGTCGAGGCCCGAGAACATGCCCGTCTTGACCGTGCCGGGCTCGAATCGGCCGGGCCAGCGGATCATGGCGGGAACGCGGAAGGCGCCTTCCCAGTTGGTGTTCTTTTCGCTGCGGAACGGGGTCGTGCCGGCATCGGGCCACGAATTCTGGTGTGGGCCGTTGTCGGTCGAGTACATCACGATCGTGTTGTCGGCGACGCCCATTTCGTCCAGCGCATCGAGGATCTGGCCGACGATCGCATCATGTTCGATCATGCCGTCGGCATATTCGGTCAGCGCGGTCAGCCCGGGCTCGCTGCGGTTCTCGTCCTTTACATGGGTGCGGAAGTGCATCCGCGTCGTGTTCATCCACACGAAGAACGGGGTATCCTGATCCACCTGACGTTTCATGAAGTCGATGGCTGCCGCCGAAGTCTCCTCGTCGACCGTTTCCATCCGCTTGCGGGTCAGCGGACCGGTGTCTTCGATCTCACCATCGGCCGACGAACGGATCACGCCGCGCGGTCCGTATTGTTCGCGGAAAGCGGGATCCTGCGGATAGTTGAAGTTCTCCGGTTCTTCCTCTGCATTCAGATGGTAGAGGTTGCCGAAAAATTCGTCGAAGCCATGCGCGGTGGGCAGGAACTCGTCCTTGTCGCCAAGATGGTTCTTGCCGAACTGGCCAGTTGCGTAACCGAGATCCTTGAGCGCCGACGCGATTGTCACGTCGTCGTCGCGCAGTCCGACGTCGGCGCCGGGCAGCCCGACCTTGGAAAGGCCAGTCCTCAAAGTCGACTGGCCGGTGATGAAGGTCGAGCGGCCCGCCGTGCAGCTCTGCTCGGCGTAGTAGTCGGTGAACTTGATCCCTTCATTGGCGATCCGGTCGATGTTCGGCGTCTCGTAGCCCATCAGCCCGAAGCTGTAGGTTGAGAGATTCGTCTGGCCAATGTCGTCACCCCAGATCACCAGGATGTTCGGCCTCTCGGCCTCATCCTGCGCGGCCGCAAACGAGGCGGAAAACGCCCCGATTGCGATCCCTAGAAGTATGCGTCCAAATCTCATTTCGATCTCCTCGTCGTGACTGGACGGTCGTCAGAAATCTGACCTTCGCCGGCGCTCAAACGCCTCGGCATGAAAGACCCGCGGGCATGAAGGGCCATTCAGGGCCTGAACCCAGTATGGCAGTGTTGCATGACGCTGCGTAAGTTGGACCTTGGGGCAATGCCGTCACGACCGCTGGCAGGCCACGGCATTGTTTGCCTCACGCGGAAGGGGCGATGGCGTCCTCGATCGCTCGGGCCATCACGACGCGCTCGACCGGCTTGACCAGATAGGCCGATGCGCCTGCCTTGAGGCATTTCTCGCGCATTCCCGTCTCATCATAACCGGTGATGATTATGGCAGGCACACGGCTGTCATCCGAGCGCAAGCGCTCGATCACATCCAGCCCCTTAAGGCCAGGCATATGCAGGTCGAGCAGCACGCAATCGGGCGCGAAATCCTTCAATGCATCAAGGAATTCCTCTCCCGAGGCGAATGTCTGCGGCTGGTGGGAGAGCGACAGGACGAGCCGGCGCAGAGCGCGACGTACGGCTTCATCATCGTCGACGATCGCGACTATCGGTACCGCATGTTCCATTGCTATCAATTACAGCAATAGGGGTTGTGCGGAAATTGGCCTTGGGTCCCATGTCGAGAACTGTCAGGGCCCGTTGTGGACCGTGACGAGCCGGACGAGGTCCGCCACGCTCTGCACGCCCATCTTTTCCATCATGCGTCCGCGATGAACTTTGGTCGTCTTCTCGGCAATGCCAAGATCCGCGGCAATCTGCTTGTTGCGCCGCCCGGCCACCACTTGACCAAGCACCTCGCGCTCACGCGGCGTGAGGTTGGCAAGTCGTTCGGTCATTGCGCGGCGTTGACTGGCGCCCTGACGTGCTTGCAGATCATGAACAAGCGCAGCGGAAATGGCAGCGAGAAGGGTCGACGCCTCGACAGGCTTGGTCAGGAAGTCGACAGCCCCCGCCTTGATCGCCTTGACGCTTGCCGGAATATCGCCACGCCCCGTCAGGAAGATGACCGGCCGCCCGGGCGCTTCTCCCGCCAAGCTGCCCTGCAGGCCCAGGCCATCCATGCCCGGCAGTTGCAGATCCAGAACCGCGCAGCCTGGAACATCGGGGTCGTGACAGGCAAGAAACTCCTCGGCACTGGCGCAAGGTTCGACGCTATAGCCGGCGGAACCGAGCAGTCTGGACAGTGCAACGAGTATCCCTTTGTCGTCGTCCACGAGATAGACTGTCGGCGGAACGGGGGGCATTGTGTATCTCCTCCTATTTTGACGGCAGGGTCAGAACCACGCGGGCACCGCCTCTCGCCTGCTCGTCGAAGGCAAGCGTTCCTCCATGAGCCAGTGCAATGGACCGGCAGATCGACAGCCCAAGCCCCATCCCGTTGCCCCCTCCGCTGACGAACGGTTTGAAAATTCGGCTTCGCATCTCTGCAGAGATCCCGGGCCCGCGGTCGGCTATCGAGAGTTCACACATTCCATCGGCACCCAGGCCCGTCTCCACGGTAATCCTGCGTTGAGAACTGTGCAGATGCGACATGGCCTGAGCCGCATTCAGCATCAAATTCAGGACGACCTGCTGCAGCTGAGGAATGTTTCCGTTGACCAAAAGCTCCTTTTGATTCCGATGAAAATCGACTGTCGTCTGGCGAACCACAAGCTCACCTTTCGCCAATTCTATCGTTGATGTAACAACCTTGTTTATATCGACTGGCTCGATCTTTACTTCACCTTTGATCATCAGTTGACGCAATTGCGTGATGACGCCAGCGGCACGCCGGTCGTCCGCGACGATATCGCCGAGGATCTCCTTGAGCTCCTTCAGGTCCGGCGGGCTGTTTTCCAGAAGCCGTACCCCGGCCTCGGCATTTGCCAAAATGGACGTCAGGGGCTGGTTCAATTCATGGGCGAAGGCCCCTGAGAGCTGCCCGAGCTGGGAAATACGCGAAAGATGCGCCAACTCCAGCCGCTCAAGAGCCAGTTCCTGCTGGATCACTCGGCGGCGTCGGTCGACGACAATGAGGCCCGACACCAGCACCGACAGAAGCGCAAGAAGCGCCATGGCGGCCAGAATCGCGGTGCGATAGCGCTCCCAGTCGGTAGGCTCATAGAATTCAAGCAATACATCTTCGGGAAGAAGCTCGGTCGAGATCCCCCAGCGCTTCAACTGCCGCCAGTCGACCATCGGTCGAACCGTGGAGGCGACAATTCTTTGCTCGGGCGGCACGCCGGCGATGATACTGCTGGCAAGCGCCGCCATATCGGCGCCAATTCCCTCGAAGGTCTCCACAACACCACCGAGAACGCCAGTGCCGACATAGGTGCTGTACACGCCATAGGCCGGCACCCCAGCAACGGACGCGATGTCGGCGGCGGCCTGGCGCGGGACGAATGTGCGACCTGAGGCATCCTCCACCACCGTGAGAATGAGCAGGATCGTGTCGCCAGACAGTTGAGCCACAGCTTCCTTGAAGCCTTCCAGACTCAGCCCGGAAAGGTATTCCACGCTCATTCCCGTGTCTTGTCCGGACAGTTCCTCTCGCACCCGCGCCTGCCACGAACGATCGAAATCGGCCGACCCGGTCACCACGACGATGCGTCTTGCGTCTGGCTGCAGACGTTGCGCGAGATCGATCGTGCGAAGGGTATCGAAATGGCTGAGGACGCCCCAACTGTCGGAGGGCAGCGCGATGGAACGCACCGAATTGCTTGTCACCGCACCGAATACCAAAGGCACGCCCGGCGCGATCGCCTGCCGATGCTCGATCATGAACCGCAGCGCACCCGGCCCGGCCGCCAGAACGACCTCGATCCCGACATCGGAATATTTCGCCGCCAATGTCGTGGCTTGTCTCTCCAGATGTTCGGGGTCCTGGAAGCGAAGCGCGTCGAGATACTCGGAATAGAACTCCACTTCGTACGGCCCGCCGTCGAAGCCCTGCTGCAGCCCCCGCGCGATCTCGACTGCAGCGGGAAGCAAGCTGTCGCTTTCATAGACGATCAGTACGCGCCTGGCGTTCGCTTCACCGGCTGCGCACGACACACCCGGCGCAGGCACCAGGAAAACCATGAAGACCAGCAGTTGGATGACCGATGGGAACCGCTTCAAGCCAAACCCAACAATGCAGAAGGAAGTGAGCTTATATTTTCAAGAAGAACATGTCCATCAGATGAAGCTTTGGAACCTCGCATTGCCCGAAGGTCCTATTGTTGTTTAGAGTTGAAGTGCCCCATAATCTCCCGAAGCGGCAGCATATCGCACCCAACCGATAGTGCAGCCATGGGAAGGTAAGGATGTCGGCGGGTTCGGGTGGACAATAACAAGATCCGGAGTTTTGCAATGCTCAATCGGTATGTCATCGGCCGGTCTGTCCTGGGCTTCGTGGCGTGCTGCGCAGCGTTGTCTGCGGCGATGGACGCAGACGCACAGGAGTCAGACCTGGCCAAGCAGCTTGCCAACCCCATTGCCTCGTTGATCAGCGTCCCGTTCCAGTTCAACTACGACACCGGCTACGGGCCCAATGACGGGTCGAAGACCTATGTGAACATTCAGCCGGTCCTGCCCTTCTCGATAAGCGAGGACTGGAACCTGATTTCGCGCACAATCCTGCCGGTCGCCTGGCAGAATGACATTGCCGGAGATTCAGGTACGCAGTTCGGGCTCGGCGACACGGTGCAAAGCCTGTTCCTGTCACCCAAGGCGCCGGGACCCGACGGCGTGATCTGGGGTCTCGGCCCCGTCTTCCTTCTGCCGACGGGCACCGACGACCTGCTTGGAGGCGGGAAATGGGGAGCGGGGCCGACCGGTGTGGCGCTCAAGCAATCGGGACCGTGGACCTACGGCATTCTCGCCAATCACATCTGGTCCTTTGCTGGTGATGGGGACCGCAGCGACATATCTTCGACCTTCCTGCAGCCGTTCATCTCCTACACGACGCACGACGCCTGGACCTTCGCGCTCAACACGGAATCGACCTACGACTGGGAGAACGAGTCCTGGTCGGTTCCGATAAACTTCATGGTCAGCAAGCTTGTGACCGTCAACAAACAGCCGATCAGCCTTCAGGCCGGGGTACGCTACTGGGCGGAAAGTCCTGACAACGGGCCAGACGGTTTTGGCGCCCGCCTCGCCGTAACCTTCCTGTTTCCGAAATGAGAATGTGACGACCCGGCCACGGCGTGTGGCCCGCCAATCGCTCGCCGCCGCAATCCGGCGTCACTAGGAGGAACGCCATGCTAGGAACGTCTGGAGTGATTTCGTCCGTCGCGACGGTCGCCTTGATGCTCGGACTCGCCACCGGCCCTTTCTCGACCGCCGCCGTGGCGCAGGAGCAGCAGAATGCGGCTGCCGCATCGTCGGACCAGGACCCGGGCGACGATGCGCAGCCCCAAGACCAGGCACCGGCGCCGCTGAGCGAGGAAGAGATGGAAGTGCTGGTCGCTCCCATCGCTCTTTATCCGGACGAACTCGTGGCGGTGATTTCGGCCGCCGCGCTGTACCCGCTGCAGATCGTCGAAGCCGCGCGCTTTCTCGACGACTACGATAAGGACAACAGCCTCAAACCGAAGGATACGTGGGACGGAAGCGTCATATCGCTTCTCAACTATCCGGAGATCGTCAGGATGATGAGCGACGATCTCGATTGGACGCAGCAGTTCGGCGACGCGATCGCCTACCAGCAGAAGGACGTGCTGATCGCCATCCAGCAATTGCGCGACGAGGCGCTTGCCAAGGACATCATCAAGAGCGACGACAAGGTCACTGTCACCCAGGACAACGACAATATCATCATCCAGTCGGCCGCGCCGGATACCGTCTATGTGCCGCAATACGAACCGCAGATGCTCTACGTCCCCGACTATCCTCCCGCCCCTATCGGCTACTATCCGGACCCCTATCCCAACTACTACTTTCCAACCGCCACCTTCTTCGCCGCCGCAGCCACGGGCGCGCTGTGGGCCGCTGCGGTCGATTGGAATGACTGGGGCGTCTGGGGTGGTTCCTGGCATGGCGGCGACGTCGACTTTGACTGCAACAACTGCTTCAACAACCGCAATTTCAACGGCAAGGTCAATTTCAACGACGTTGACTGGAAAAACGTCGATCGCTCCAAGATCAAGATCGATCGCGACCGCCTGGCCAATGTCGATCGCACGCAGATCAAGAACAACCTGAAGGCCAACAGGGACAATTCCGTGCGCGATCGCGCCGCCAGTTTCAGACAGCAGCATCCCGGAGCCCGACCCGGCGGGCCGAACCGGCCGGCCAAGGGACGCGACGTGCGCAAGAGCACACTTGAAGGGTTGAAAGGCGGGGGAAACCTCGCGGCGGCGCGTCCCGACGGCTCCAGGCCCGCCGGGCGCCCCGACATCCAGAGACCTGGCGGCAACCGTCCCGAACTCCAGAGACCTGGCGGCAACCGTCCCGACATCCCCAAGCCTTCCGCCCGGCCCAACATCCAGCGACCTGCGCAGCGGCCTGCGGTCCACAAACCGGACATTTCCAAACCGGCGGCAAGACCGGCAGCAAAGAAGCCGGCGACGAGGCCGTCTGCCAAGAAACCGGCCACGATCAACCATCCGATCGCCAAGAAAAAGCCGGCGGCAAAGGCGGATCGCAGGCCGCAACGACCATCCGGCCTCGGCCATGTCAGCCATGGCAAGACTCAGAAGGTTGCCTCCCAGCGTGGCCACAAGTCGATGGGAGGCGGCCGGCGCGGCGGCGCAAGTGCGCATCGCGGCGGTGGCGGCGGGCATCGGGCCGCGCATCGCGGCGGCGGCGGTCGGCGTCGCTAGAGGCGGGGACAAGGAGACGACAACAATGACACGGAAATTTCATCGTTTGCTTGCCCGCCGCGCCACGACCGCGATCCTTGCCGGCCTGACCGCACTCGCGCCCCTTGTCTCCGTCTCTGCTCAGGAGGAAACGGGCATGACGGCCTTTGCATCCAAGGAAGAACCGCCCGAATTCGATGAGGCGCAAGGCGTCGTCGACGCGTTCATCGCCGCGCTTGTCGATGACGATTTGGATCGCCTGACGCAATTGCTCGGTCTCGACCAAGCGCACGTCAGGGCCGACCAAGGCACGATGCAAAGCTATGCCGACATCCGGGCCAACGCTGCCGAACAGGTGGTGGTGGAAAAGATCGCGGATGATCGCGTGGTGATCGATCTCGGCGCCAAGCTGTGGCCGTTTCCCTTCCCGGTGGTGCAGAACGATGAAGGCAAATGGGCCTTTGACACCTATGCCGGGCTCGAGGAAATCGTGAACCGGCGCGTCGGCGAAAACGAGCTCGAGACCATCGAGACCATGCGCGCCTACCTGGACGCCCAGCACGACTATGCCGCGCAGGACCGCGACGGCGACGGCGTACTCGAATACGCCCAGAAGCTCATCAGCAGTCCGGGCGCAACCGATGGGCTCTATTGGCCTGCCTCGCCCGACGCCGGCGAAAGTCCGGCCGGTGCCTTCCTCGACCAGGCCGCCCTGGATGCGGCCGGTGAAGGCGAAGGCTATTTCGGCTATCGCTATCGCATTCTCGCCGGTCAAGGCGACAGGATCGCCGGCGGAGCCTATGACTATGTCATCAATGGCAACATGATCGCAGGTTTCGGCCTCATCGCCTGGCCCGTCCGATATGGCGAAACGGGCGTGAATGCCTTCATGATCAACCAGTTTGGCACAGTCTACGAAACTGACCTCGGCCCGGCGACGGAAGAGATCGTCAAATACATCGAGAGCTTCAATCCCGACGAGAGCTGGAATATCGTCGGTGACTGACGCAAGGATGTCGACAGCCGCCGTCCACCCCCTCGCCCGCCTCGGCGAATTGGACGTGCGATGATCCACTCGGCCGGTCTGCTCGCACGTCCCTTGCCAGGCTCAGCCTGCATTGCGGCGCTCGCTTCTCTTTTCGCCACGGCTATGGGGCGGCGAGTGCTCATGTGCACCGTCATTCTTCTTGCGTTCGCCGTGATATCGGCAGCCCGTGCCGAGGAGACGCCGGGCTTTGTCGGCTCTGATGCCTGCGGAGCATGCCACGAAGCGCAATTCGACGCCTGGCAGGATTCGCATCACGGCTGGGCGCTGCGCGAACCGGCGGCGGAGAACGTGCTCGGCGATTTCGACGATGCGACCTTCGAACACAAAGGTGTCGTCTCACGCTTCTTTCGCGAGGGTGAAGACTTCTTCATCGAGACAGACGGCGCGGACGGCAGGCTCGCCCGCTTCAAGATCAGGTATGTGGTCGGCGTGGAACCGCTGCAGCAATATCTGGTCGAACTCGACGGCGGGCGGCTGCAGGCGCTGGATCTCGCCTGGGACACGGAGGCGAAACGCTGGTACCATCTCTACCCGCAAATCGACGTCTCCGCCGGCAACGGCCTGCACTGGACGGGGCCCTACAAGAATTGGCAGGCGCGCTGCGCGGTATGCCATCAGACCGACTTTCGGAAGAATTACGACCCGAAAACGCGCAGCTACCACACGGCCTGGTCGGAACTGACAGTAGGCTGCGAGTCCTGCCATGGCCCTGGCGAAGCCCATATCGCCTGGGCGCGTGACGACGATGGTGTCAAAGACTGGACCGGTTTGACACTCCATGGACTGGTCGCGCCGGCAAGCAGCGACAGGCAGACAAACGAACAGAACATGTGCGGGCCCTGTCATTCCCGGCGGGAGTCTCTTGGCCCCGACAGCACCCCGCCTGGCGATCCGTTCGCCGACCACTACAATCTGGCGACGCTCGGCGACGGGCTCTATTTCGACGACGGCCAGCAGGACGAGGAAGTCTACATCCTCGGCTCTTTCCTGCAGTCGAAGATGCATGAGAAGGGCGTGACCTGCAGCAACTGCCACGACCCGCATTCGGGCCAGTTGGTGGCCGAGGGCAATGCCGTGTGCACCCAGTGCCACAACGAGGCCGGGCGCCAGGAATTTCCGACACTGGTGCTCAAGGACTTCGATACGCCCGATCACCATCATCACCCAAATGGCAGTGCTGGCGCGCAATGTGATTCCTGCCACATGCCGGAGCGCGACTACATGGTCGTAGACGGCCGGCGGGATCACTTCTTCCGCGTGCCCGACCCGCTTCTGTCCGAAAAGGTGGGTTCGCCCGATGCCTGCCTCTCCTGCCATGAGGAGCGCGACGCTGCATGGGCAGCGGCAGCCATTGCCGACTGGGCTCCGGGGCGTCCTCCTGCTGATCACCATACGGCGATGCTGTTTGACGCCGTACGCAAGGAGGGCCTGACGAGGAACAGGCTCCTCGAGCTTGCCGAACTGGCGCGAGATACCGACAAGCCGGCGATCGTGCGTGCCACCGCCCTGCGCGAGATCGTCGACCAGGCGGATGAGGCCACCCGGCAATCGCTCTCCGGGCTGCTGGGCGACCCAAGCGACATTGTACGCCAAACGGCCGTGCGTCTTTGGCGATCCGCCCCGCCGGCAGAGCGGGTCCGGCATCTGCTGCCATTGCTCGATGACCCGGTCGCGTCGGTGCGCGTGGCCACCGCACTTGAACTCGCCTCGCTGCCGCCCGATGCACTGCCACAAGAGCAACGCCCGCCCCTGCAGGACGGCCTGGGCGCGCTGCGCGCTTCCATGACGGCCAAGGCGGACTTCCCCGAGACGCAGATGGCGATTGGTGGTCTCGCCATGGTGATGCGCAACTGGACCGCGGCGCAGGCCGCGTTCGCCGAGGCCGTCTTCATGGATCCGCAACTTGTCCAGGCATGGATAACGCGCGCCCGCATCGCCGAAGCGCTGGGCGAGACGAGCGAAGCGACGGCAATCCTGAGGAGCGGCAGGAAAAGAAACCCCGGCGATCCTTTGATCGCGGCCGCACTGGCCCAGAGGCTGATGCAGGAGGGACGCCTGTCAGAAGCAGTTCCCATCTTCAAGGAGGCTGTTGCAGCCGACCCCACCGATCAGGATATGCGGATCAACCTGGCCTATGCGTTGTTGCAGAGCGGAGACCTCTCTGCCGCCGGCTCGGAAATCGAGCTCCTGCGGGCGCGCACCCCATACGATGCGATGGTCATGATGCTGTACGGGCTCCATCAACTTGCAACGGGCGACATCGCTGCCGCCAGAACGACGACCGAAGACTTCACGCAGCGCCACCCCGGCGTGCGCCTGCCGCCACAACTCGACGCCCTGATGCGAACGCGGTAGGCGGGTCGCGGACGGGCTCGCCATGCTTGAAGCGGCGATCGAGGCGGCCTTCTCGGCCTGATCGAAGTTCGACGCAGGACGGTTGCCAAGCCGTCAATCTCATGCATGGTGTGCGGCACCCTCAGCCGCCGCCATCGCTGAATGGCCGGCCAACCTCCGAACCCACTGAACAGGAAGAATGGAACGCCATGACTGAGAACATCGCCTATCCCGACACGAGCCTTTTCATCGATGGAGAGTGGCGTGCGGGCGAGGAAGGCAAGTGGCTGGAAGTCATCGATCCGGCGACCGGCGGCGTCATCGGCAAGGTCGCGCACGCGACGCGCCCCGACCTGGACGCGGCGCTGGCCGCGGTCGAGCGCGGCTTCAAGGTGTGGAGCGCAAAATCGGCCTTCGAGCGCGCAAAGATCATGCGACGGGCCGCCGACATCCTGCGCGAGCGCGCCAGGGACATCGCCGCCATGATGACGCGCGAGCAGGGCAAGCCCCTGGCCGAAGCCAAGGGCGAAGTTCTGGCGGGCGCCGATACCATCGACTGGTTTGCCGAGGAAGCCCGGCGCACCTACGGCCAGGTCATTCCGGCGCGCGCCCCCGGTGTCACGCAGCTTGCCATCAAGCTGCCGGTCGGCCCCGTGGCCACCTTCACGCCGTGGAACTTCCCGATCAATCAGGTGGTGCGCAAGCTGTCCGCCGCGCTCGGCGCGGGCTGCTCGATCATCGTCAAGGCTCCCGAGGAGACGCCGGCATCGCCGGCCGAACTGATCCGCGCCTTCGCCGATGCCGGCGTGCCGGCGGGCGTCGTCAATCTCGTCTACGGCGTTCCGGCGGAAATCTCCGAATACCTGATCCCGCACCCGGTCATCCGCAAGATCTCCTTCACCGGCTCGACGCCGGTCGGCAAGAAACTCGCCGCCCTGGCCGGCGAACACATGAAGCTCGCCACCATGGAACTGGGTGGCCATGCGCCGGCGATCATCTTCGACGATGCCAATGTCGACAAGGCCGTGAAGCTGCTTGCTGCATCGAAGTTCCGCAATGCCGGCCAGGTCTGCATTTCGCCCACCCGCTTCCTCGTGCAGGAAGGGGTCTACGACCGGGTCGTGGAAGGGTTCACACAGGCTGCTGCCGCCATCAAGGTCGGCAATGGCATGGAGGACGGCGTCCAGATGGGGCCGCTCGCCAATGAGCGGCGCATCCCGGCACTGGAGGCGCTGATCCACGATGCCGTCGAACACGGCGCGGACCTGAAGACCGGCGGCCGGCGCATCGGCAACAAGGGCAACTTCTTCGAGCCGACCGTGCTCTCCAACGTGCCGCTGGAAGCCCGCATCATGAACGAGGAACCCTTCGGCCCGGTCGCGGCGTTTCGTTCCTTCGGCACCGTGGACGAGGTGATCGCGGAGGCGAACCGACTCCCCTTCGGCCTGGCGAGCTACGCCTTCACCGGATCCGCCGACACGGTCAACCGGCTCGGCGTCGAGATCGAGGCGGGCATGACCACCATCAACCATATCGGGCTTGCGCTTCCGGAAGTGCCCTTCGGCGGCATCAAGGACTCCGGCCACGGGACCGAGGGCGGCTCGGAGGCCATCGAGGCCTATCTGGTGACCAAGTTCGTCACCCAGACAGCCGCCTGATTGCCGATCGGACATGGGGATGCGCAGTGCCACCATTGCGCATCCCGCCGGTCCCGCTTTTCGAGATGAGGCACGCCCGTAGAAATTCCGCGCATGTCTTCCTCGGCCGCGAGCGACGCGAATGCGGATTTCGCACTGGCATGACCGCGGAGCGCAACATATAATGATTCCAAATAAGAATGGGGTTCTTATCTGGAATGCTGTCGCTCCGGCACTACGAACTGCTCGTCATCCTCGCCGAAGAGCTTCATTTCGGCCGGGCGTCTGAACGGCTGAAGATCTCCCAACCGCAGCTGACCATGCATCTCAAGCAGATGGAAGAGATGATCGGCACCGTTCTGTTCGAACGGAACCGCCGCAAGGTCGAACTTGCGCCGGCCGGGCGCCTCCTGCTGCCCGAGGCTCGCGCCGTCCTGCGCCATGCGACCAGGGCGCAGGCGGTCGCCATGCGCGTCGGCCAGGGAATGATCGGTGAGCTCGCATTGGGCTATATCGGTGCCGCAGCGTTCAACGGCATCCTCACCCGCCTGCTGCGCAACTATCGGGAGAAGGCTCCCGACATTCAGCTCCACCTGACGCTGATGGATCTCGACCTGCAGATTCCCGAGGTAGCTTCGGGCAATCTCGACGCAGGGATTGTGCGGCTTCCCTATCCCAACATGCCCGACAACGTGGTCACGCGCGTCCTGTGCCAGGAACGCCTCTGGGTGGCCCTGCCCTCGGCTCATAGGCTGGCGACCACCGACGGCCCAGTAGCTCTGGTTGACCTGCGCGACGACCCCTTTGTCGCCACCCACCTGCCGCCCAATACCGGCTTCTCCGCATCGATGCACCGGGCCTGCGCCAATGCGGGAATCACACCCGACATCGTGCACCGTTCGCCGCAATTCGCCTCGATCGTCAGCCTCGTCGCCGCGGGCCTCGGCGTCGCGATCGTGCCTGAATCGATCAAATACCTGCTGATCCCCGACGTCGTCTACAAACCGCTCGACGACGTGTCGGAAACTGCCAACATTTCGCTCGTCTACCAGAGAAACCGCGAATACCGCGCACTCGACCTGCTCTTGTCATGCCTGGACGAGGCGATGCCTTAGCGACCAGTCGCCTCCAGCGGAAACGTTGGAAGCCAGGATATGGGCGTCAGATCGATAGTTTGAAACATTCACCCCCGCTCAAGCGGATCCGTTTGAGCGGGCATGCCCGAAAACCCCGAAAGGAGACAATGTTGAGATACGAAACGTTCACCGCCCTCGGCGGCGTGCACCATGGCTTTCGGCCCGCGCAAGAGGACGCGCCGATGCTGGTGTTCGCCAACTCGCTTGGCACTGACCTGAGGGTCTGGGATCGCGTCGTCGCCCTTGTGCCGGAAAGCTGGGGCATCCTTCGTCACGACAAGCGCGGCCACGGTTTGAGCCGCGCATCCGAAAATCTCGACATCGAGACGATGACCGACGACGTGGAACGTCTTCTCGAGCACTACGCAATCGGGTCTTTCGTCGGCATCGGCCTGTCCGTGGGCGGCCTCATCATGCAGCGCCTGGCGCTGCGCCGACCGGACAAGATGACCCACCTGGTGCTTTCCGACACCGCGGCAAAGATCGGCTCTCCAGAGATATGGAACCCGCGCATCGACACGGTGCTATCGGAAGGGATCGCCAAGATCAGCGACGCCATCCTGGCTCGCTGGTTCGCGCCATCCTATGCAGAGACAGAAGACTTCGCCATGTGGCGGGCCATGCTCGAAAGAACGCCGGCCCAAGGCTATGCCCAGGTCTGCGCCGCAATCCGCGACGCCGATTACAGGGGCGACCTTGCCAGGATCGAACAGCCGACGCTGGTGATTGCCGGCGCCGAAGACACTTCCACGCCTCCCGACCTCGTCAAGGCAACCGCCGATGCGATCCGCAATGCTTCGTACGAGGAGATCGCCGACGCCGGTCATCTGCCATGTGTTGAACAGCCGCAAAGGTTCATGGACCTCGTGCGCGCCCATATCGGGGCCTGACCCGTCGCAAGGGTCAGCCGACCGTGACGCCCCCGCAGACGAACAGGGTCTGGCCGGTCACGAAACCGGCATCCGGTGAACAGAAGAACGAGACGGCGCTGGCAACGTCGTCTCCGTTCCCGAGCCGTTTGACTGGTACGCTTTCGACAATCTCGCGCGTGCGTGGAGCGTCAGGCGGATTGTTCTGCCAGAAGGCATCCGTCGCGATGGGTCCGGGAGCAACGCAATTGACCGTAATCCCGCTCGGCGCCAGTTCCAGGGCCCAGGTTCGCGCCATGGACTGAGCCGCCCCTTTTGTCGCCGAGTAGAGCGTACGCAATTCCTTGCCCTTGCTCACCCTGCTCGTGATCATCACGATGCGGCCGCTGCCGAGAGCCTTCATGCCCGGCAGGAAGGCCTGCGCACAAATGAGTGCAGGACGCAGGTTCAGATGCATGAGCCGGTCGAAGTCGTCGATCTTCACCTCTTCGAGCGCCGCCGGCAGAACGATCCCGACATTGTTGACGAGGCAGGTCACCTCCTCGGTCCGGGCCAGTTCCCTGCACACGGCTTCGGTCGCCGCCGCGTCGCTCAGGTCGACCTTGCAGTGGCGATCCTCGTTGCCTGAGGGCTCGGCGATGTCGAGGGAGATGGTGCGGAACCCGTCGGCCTTCAGGCGTGCGGTGATGGCGGCCCCGATGCCACGGCTGCCGCCAGTAATCACTGCAGCGCGACGCACGAAGCCCGTCATGTGTCGTCCTCACGCACCGACGACGGATGACGGCAAAGCGGCGTGACGCGGATATCCATGTACGGATAGAGCGGCAGGCCGGTCAGAACCTCGTGCAGATGCTCGTTGTCGCGGCAGTCGAATATGCTGACATTCTCGTAGAGGCCCGCGACACGCCAGATATGTCGCCATATCCCTTGCCTTTGGAGTTCCTGAGAATAAGCCTTCTCACGCGCCTTGATCTTCTCGGCGACCGAGGGATCGAGATCGGCCGGCAGATTGACCGTCATGGCAACTTGATAAAGCATTCAATCCTCATTCAGCATATTGCGCCCATCGAGATAGGCTTTTCGCCACCGGGTGATCGCGACCCGTTCGAAGAGATCACCCTGGAAGAACGGATCGTTTTCGATGAATGAGCGCGCGTGCTCCCGCGTATCGACATCGAGCAGATAGAGCCCGCCGCTGGCGGCGTCCCCCGCATCGTCGAGCTTGGCCCCGCAGGCCAGAAGCAGCGATTTGTTCGCTTCCAGATACTCGAGATGCTTGGGACGCAGGCGCGAGCGCAGTTCTGTGCTGTCCGGCCTGTCGAAGGTTTCGACCATCCACGGCATGGCGTTCTAGGCTCCGGTTCCCACGAAGCCCCAGATCGCGATGGTCGCAAAGAACACGATGCCGAGATAGAAGAGCACCATGACCATGTAGCCCATCAGCTGCTTGAGCTTGAGACCGGAGATGGCCAGCGCCGGCAGAAGCCAGAAGGGCTGCACCATGTTCGTCCACTGGTCACCGATCTGAACAGCAAGTGCGGTGGCCGGAATGGAGGCGCCGAGCGTCGCCGCGGCGTCCATCATCACGGGCCCCTGGATGACCCATTGTCCGCCGCCGGAGGGAACGAACAGGTTGATCAGGCCCGCGGAGAAGAACGACCAGATCGGCAGGGTCTCGGCGCTCGAGATCGAAACAAACCAGTTGGCCAGCGTCACGATGAGACCGGATCCTGAGAGGATGGCGAGAATGCCGGCATAGAACGGGTATTGAATGATGATCCCGCTGACCACCTTCACACCCTCGTTCAGTGCGGCAAGGAAACGGCTCGGCGTTACGAACAGTGTGATGCCCAGCGACAGGAACAGGAGATTGATGAAGTTCAGCGTGACGCTGCCGCCATCCATCAGATAGAGCGCGATGTAGAGCAGCCCGAAGAACCCCATCCCAAGCCCGAGAATCGGTGAATGGTTCAGGCGTTCGGCGAAGGTCAGGTCCTTGATGTCGGTGTCGGCAATGGGGAGTTGCGGTTCGGGCTGCGCCTCGACGATGTCTTCCGGCTTCTTGGGGTGCAGCATCGCGTTGAAGAGCGGCAGCGTCACTAGAAGAATGAGGTTCATCGTGATGACGTAGGGCGAGAAGATCGTCGCATCGAGCGGGACCAGGCCGATCGTGTCTTCCATGAAATGCCCGGGCGTGTTGAGCAGCAGCGGAACGGATCCGGACAACCCGACGCCGTAGACCGCAAAGCCCGAATAGCCAGCCGCAATCACGAGCGAATAGTGCAAGCCCTTGACCTTGCGGCCAAGCTTTTGTGCGATGAGCGTTCCCAGCACCAGACCGAAGCCCCAGTTCAACCAGCTGCCAACGCCTCCGACCAGTGTCGCGGCAATGATGGCGGCGCGTGGCGTGCTGATGCCCAGCACGACGTAATCCATCAGCTTATCCACGACCGGCGTACGCGCGAGAATGTAGCCCGCCAGCAGGATGACGGTCATCTGCATGGTGAAGGCCAGCAGGTTCCAGAAACCGTCACCCCAGAAGCGCGAGGCTTCGAGGAACCCGGTTCCCTGCGACACCATCGCAAAGAGCACGGTCAATGCCGTGAGGATGATGGCCACCACGAGCGGATCAGGCATGTAGCGGCTGATGAACCTCGTGAAAAAATCTGCAATCGCGTTCAAATCTTCCTCCCTCTCCATGGGCGCTAGCGCCCGTCAGGCAAACTCAGTGATATGGATTGTTTATCACAAAAGATCAGTTATATTGTCAACCGATTTGTGAGGAGGGCTTTCTATGCACTGTCTTGCCGTGGTCGGCGCCGGCATCATGGGCAAGCGGATCTGCCGTCATTTTCTTGGCGCCGGCCACCCGGTCGCCCTGATCGATCCGTCTGCGGATGCACTCGACGACGCAAGGACCTTCTTCGCGTCAACCGGGCATACGCCGGTGCTTGCGCATGCCGCTGACGACCTCGATGACGATTGGCGCTCCGCAGCACTGGTGATCGAGGCCGTTCCCGAAGTGCTCGATCTCAAGCGCCGGGTGATCGCAGATCTGGAACGCTTCTTCGCGCCCACCACGGTGATTGCGTCCAACAGCTCCGGGCTGCGCACCGCACAGCTTGTTGAAGGCGTGCAGCGCCCGGAACGCTTTCTGATCGCCCACTTCTTCAACCCGGCGGACGTTATCCCCGCGGTGGAGATCGTGCCAGCCAGCCAAACACGGCCGGAAGCGGTGGATCTGGTGGCGGATGTGCTGAAAAGGTCGGGAAAGAAGGCTGCGATTCTCCGGGCCGACGTTCCCGGCTTCATTGCCAACCGCTTGCAGCACGCGCTGATGCGCGAATGCTTCCATCTGCTGGAAACCGGCGTGGCTGATGCCGAAACGATCGATCTGGTGACCCGCTATTCGCTTGGGGTGCGGCTGGCGGCGATCGGCCCGTTCCTTCAGCGCGACTGCAACGGTCTGGACACGCACCTGAACGTCGCGCGCTATCTCTATTCTGACCTTGACGCACGTCACAGCGTTCCTGACATACTCGAACGGAAGGTGAAGGCTGGAGAACTGGGCCGCAAGACCGGCCAGGGATTCTATGCATGGGATGCCGCCAAACGGGCCGAGATGGATCGGATCGACGCGGTCTTGCCGCAGATCATCGCGATTTCGGCATCGATCGACGAAGCCGAGGGAGGATGAAGTTTGCCCCATTGGATCAACAGGCCGGACGGCAGCAACTGGGGCGAGTTTGGTGCGGATGACCAGCTTGGTACCCTGAACTATATCGGCGATGCGGAACGCCGTGCGGCGGCAGGAGAAATCCGCGACGGCCGGGCATTCTGCCTGTCGCTGCCGCTGGATCTCCCTGGCCGCCTGTCGCTCAACCCCCGGCGCAAGCCGCCACGCCTGGCACCGACCTGTCTCGGCGACACGCCCTATATCAACTATCCTCTGAGCGAAGTGGATCCGCTGCTCAGGGACGTGCTGAGCGACGATCAAGTTCTTCTGTCGACGCAATATTCCACTCAGTGGGACTCGCTTGCCCATGTCGGAGCCCTGTTCGACGCCGATGGCGATGGCGTCGCTGAACGCTGCTATTACAACGGCCATCGCGCAGACGTCGACGTGCTGGGGTCAGGCGCCGAGGGAGAACACGGCTCCTATGCGCGCCGCCTGTCGGTCAGCGAGATGGCGCGAACCCCTGTCCAGGGCCGTGGCGTGCTGATCGACTTCACGCGTCACTTCGGCATCGAGCGTGTCGTGGTGAACCGTTCCATGCTAGAGGAGGTCATCGCCGCGCAGGGTGTGGAACTGCGGCGCGGCGACATACTGATGCTGCGCACCGGCTATGCCGAAGCGCTTTGGGACATGCAGGGGCAACCCGACCCCGAACGGCTGAGCCGTACGGGAGCCGTGCTCGATGGAACCGATGCGGCGCTGAAGGAATGGATCACCGAAAGCCGGATCGCGGCCATCGCCGCCGACAACTACGCCGTGGAGAACCCGGACACGGACCCCCATGCCTGTTGCCTGCGTCTTCCGCTGCATCACCATTGCCTCTTCAAGTTGGGGATGCCGCTGGCGGAACTCTGGTACTTCCGCGATCTGGCAAAGGCTCTCGAAGCGTCGGGACGATCCGCGGTCTTCCTCACCGCTCCGCCGCTCTATCTTCGAGGCGCGATCGGCTCGCCGGTCACGCCGGTCGCGACGATCTGATTGGTCTGTCCATCGAACCCCGAACGATCTCAGCAACGAGGACGCGGTTCGACGCGACCATATGAACGCAACACGACGCTCCGTCGCTTTGACCCGGCGCTCGGAGGCGGGCCCCTGCCTGATAAGGGTACCCGCCGCCCGCGCTCAAAGCGTTTCAGTCGTTTTCTGTCACTCGGCGGCGATGGACCTTCGCGCGCTGTTGATCGCCATCAGTTGCCGCGCCCGTTCCAGGCTCGCCGACTGCTCGCTGCGGTAGCGATGCCCGATCTCCATCATCAGTACAGTGCCGGGCAGGAACTCCAGTTCGCCAAAGATCCGATCCCAGTCGATGTCGCCCCAGCCAAGCGGCATGTGCAGGTCGCCGACGCCCATGGCGGTCAGCTCCTGCGGATGAAACGGCTTGTAGAAGGCCTGCGGGCGGCCAAAGGAATCGTGTACGTGCAGATGGCCCGCCACCGGCGCCATCGCGCGCAGCTGTTCGTAGAAATCGAGCCCGCGATATGTGGATTCAATATAGGCGTGACTGAAATCGATCAGCGCCACGAGATTGGGATGGTCGACGGCCTTCACCGTGGCCGCGACCTCTGCCGGTGTCTGCCGGTACTGACCCGGCTCGGTCGTAAAGATGTTCTCCAGCGCGATACGCACGTCATGGGTTCGGGCGAACTCGGCGAGTTCGAACAGCGCTTCGCGTTCACGCCGGTCCGCGTCGGCACGCTCGAATAGCTGGTCGGCCCGCAGGTGGCCGCCATGCTGTACGATGACGCGGGCATCGATCCGGTCGCAAATCTCGATCAGGGCCCTGGCCGCATCGAGCTGATAGCGCACCGTCTCCGGATCCATGAAATTGGACGAAACCAGACCATGCACCGTGTAGCGCAGCGGGAACTGACCCGTGATCGCCTGCAGCCTCCGCGCCCGCTCCTCGATGATCCGACCGCCGGCGATGAGATCGACGCTGGTCAACCCGAGCTCGACCGCGTCGACACCGAGTTCGGCTAGCCGGCGAAGATCGGCTTCAAGGCTGAACAGTTCGCCGTCCAGCGAACCCGTGTTGAAACCCGTCGCTATGATGTTTGACATTGTACTCTCTTCCTAATGGATTGATTGGCCTTATGCTTCGATTGCCGCCTTCCGGAGGCGGTGCGCGGAGCGCTCCTCAAGCGCCAGATCGGGCCGGTCCGATGTGAGATGGCCGATGCCGCGCTCCAGCCAGGGACGCATCTGCGCCGTCTCGTTGAGCGTCCACACGCAGAGCCGTTCCAGCGGCAGGCTTCGGCGGATCAGATCCCACTCCGCTTCCATCAGTTCGTGGTGGACGGCGACGATGTCGACGAGCGGATCAACCCTGTCGATGAAGGTTTCGAGACCACCCTGCCGCTCGGCCCAGGATGCGTTGACCGACACCAGGCGTGCAATCTCGGGCGCGCGCGTGCGGCAATCATCGAGCACCGTCGTGTCAAACGAGGTGAGATAGGAGCGGCCGGCGACGCCGAAACGAACGAGCTTCTCGGCAACCATGGCGGCGATGCCGGGATAAGGCACTCCGGTCTCGTCGATCTTGATCTCGACATGGAGCCGCGGGCCTTCATCGCCGGCAAGCACGGCAAGCACGTCTGACAGCGCCGGGACCGTCTCATCCATGCCCTTGAGCTTGGTGGCGGCGCGCGCCTGCGGGGTCAGATCGCGCACCCGGCCAGCCCCGTCCGTCGTCCGCTCCAGCGTTGCATCGTGGATAACGACAAGTTCCCCCGCCCGCGTCAGATGGACGTCAAACTCGATCGCGTCGACGCCCAGTTCGAGCACGTTGCGGAAGCCGGCGAGCGAGTTTTCCGGCCAGAGATTGCGAGCGCCGCGATGGCCCGTGATCAGCGTCATGACGTTTCCTCAGCGAATGGTTGGGTCGAGTTTGTCGCGCAGCCAATCCCCGACCAGGGAGATCGACAGCGTCGTCAGCATGATGACTGCGGCAGGCGCCAGCATGATCCAGGGTGCGGTTGTCAGATATTCGCGCCCGAAGCCGACCATGTTGCCGAGGCTGGTTTCGGGCGGCTGCACGCCGAGGCCGAGGAACGACAGGCCGCTTTCCATCAGGATGATTTCCGGAAAGGTCAGCGTCATCGAAACGATCAGCGTCGATGCGACATTGGGCAGGATATGGCGGAAATAGACGCGAGCCGGCGTCGCGCCGAGCTGGATCACCGAGGCGGCATAGCCCTGCGCGCCGGCGGAGATGGCCAGGCCGCGGGCGATACGCGCATAACGCTCCCAGCCGTAGAAACCCATAAGGCAGACGAGAAGCACCATCGAAGAGCCGAAGAACGCCAGCACCGCCAGCGACATGATGAGAAAAGGCAGTGCCGCCTGGAAATCGGCGAGCACCAGAACGAGATGCTCGACGGTGCCGCGAAACTGCGCGGCTGCAAAGCCCAGCGCCGTACCGAATACGGCCGAGATGATCGTCGCGCCGAAGGCGATCACGAGCGACACACGGATCGACTGGATGAGCCTTGACAGCACATCTCGGCCAAGCTCGTCAGTGCCCAGCCAATGGGCCCACGTTCCCGGTGGCGCGAGACGGTTGGTCAGATCCATCGCGGTGATCCCGTACGGCCGCAGCACATCGGCGAGAGCCGCGACCAGCACCATGGCGATCAGCCAGACAAAGCCGAACGCAACGGAAGCAGGCACCTGCCGCCGCAAACGGGACATGAATGCCAATGCCGGGCGCGGCGAGGCTTGCGTGTCGGAGAGGTTGGCCGAGGTCATGATCGTCTTTCCTGGCGGTCCGGGTGCGGGTCTTTAGGCCACGATGATTTTGAATCGAACCGCTCCAGAATCATGAACGTGATCGATTCCAATAAGTTGGAGCGGGATGCGGGCGGAAAACCGGTCTCCACTTTTCCTCATCCCGCTCTAGTGAGCAGCACGTGCGCGCAGGCGCGGGTCAAGCCAGCCGTAAAGCAGGTCGACCACGAGGTTGGAGATCACCATCGCCGCGGCAATGATGAGCAGGATGCATTGCACGACGGCAAGGTCGCGGTTGCTCACCGAGACGATCAGCAACCGGCCGATCCCCGGCCAGGAAAAGATCGATTCCACGACCACAGCGCCGGCGATCAGCGATCCGACCATGAAGCCGACAATGGTGACGATCGGGATCGCCGCGTTGGGCAGCGCATGGCCCCAGACGACGTCATGCCATTTCAGGCCCTTGGCCGAGGCGGTGCGGATGTAAGGCTGACCCATAACCTCGACCATCGCGCTGCGCGAGAACCGGGCAAGGATGCCGATGCCGCCAATGCTCATCGTAACCGTCGGCAGGATGCCATGCATCCAGGTGTCCTGGCCGCCCGATGGCAGGACGCCAAGCATGACGGAAAATATCAGGACGAGGACGAGGCCCATGACGAAGGACGGGATCGTGAAGCCGACAATGGCCAGCAGGATCACGCCGCGATCGGTCGCACTCTGCCGGTGAAGGGCGGCGTAGACGCCGGCCGGAATGCCGATCGCCAGCTTGAGGACGAGAGCCGGTATCGTCAGTTGGAGAGTGGCCGGCAGGCGCTCCAACACCAGGTTGATGGCCGGCGCCTTGTCGCGCATCGAGACACCGAAATCACCGGTGAAGATCGCCTTGATATAGGCCAGATACTGGATCCAAAGGGGTTGATCGAGGCCCCAGGCGCGACGGAAGGCGTCGACGGCATCCTGCGGCACGTCCGGGCCAAGCATCACCTGCGCCGGATCGCCCGACATGCGCAGCACGACGAAAGCGAAGGTGATCACGGCCAGGATGGTGATCGCGGCCCGCAGAAGCCTCGTAAGGACAAACTGGATCATCGCACAATCCCTCAGGCAGCCTTGGCGTTCTTGCCGTCGACGACGTGGCAGGCAGCCGTCCGGCCGGCTTCGACGCGCCGAAGCGGCGGTGTCTCGGTGCGGCAGATGTCTACTGCCAGCGGACAGCGCGGATGGAAGGCGCAGCCGGTTGGGCGCGCAGCCGGATTGGGGGGCTCTCCTTGCAGGATCACCCGGCTTTCGAGGCGCTTGCCGGGTACGGGCACGCTCGAGACGAGCGCCTGCGTGTATGGATGGCGCGGCACGCGGAATATTGTGTCGGATGATCCTTCCTCGACGATCTTGCCGAGGTACATCACCGCTACACGGTCGGCGATGTTGCGCATGACCTTGAGGTCATGGCTGATGAAGACCATGGCGATGCCGCTTTCTTCTTGCAGGTCGCGCAGCATGTTGACCACCTGGGCCTGGATCGAAACATCGAGCGCCGACACCGGCTCGTCGCACACGAGAAGCGAGGGCCTTGCCGCAAGTGCCCGCGCAATGACCGCGCGCTGGCGCTGGCCGCCGGAAAGCTCGTGCGGATAACGTCCCGCCTGGTCGGCGCGCAGACCGACGGACTTCATCAGTTCGGCAACCCGAAGGGCGCGATCTTTCTTGGAACCGATATTGTGGATCTCGAGCGGTTCGCCGATCTGCGCTGCGATGGTGAGACGCCGGTCGAGCGCGGCGAGAGGGTCCTGGTAGACCAGCTGCATTTTGGCCCGCAGCTCGCGCCATTGTGAGGTGCCGAACGCGGGCATGGGCTGTCCCTCGAACAGAACCTGCCCTTCCTGCGCCGGATCAATGCCGAGAAGCATCCGACCAAGCGTCGATTTTCCCGATCCCGACTCGCCCACAACCCCGACGGTTTCGCCCGGCATGACCGAAAGGGATATGCCGTCGACAGCGCGCACGGGTCGCGGCCGGTTGAAGGGTCCATTGCGCAGTTCGTAGGTGCGGACGAGATTGACAGCCTCGATCAGGGGGGTCATTGCACGGTGTCTTCGAATAGTCTGATGTTGCTGCTGGCGGGTTGTGCCATCTCGACCGGATGAGCACAGGCGAGATTGCGGCCGTCCCGCTGCAGCAACAGCGGCGGCCTTCTGGTCTGGCAGTAGCTCGTGGCGTGCGCGCAACGCGGCGAGAATGCGCAACCTTGCGGCAACGCGTTCGGATTGGGCACCGTGCCGGGGATCGGAACCAGCCTGTCGCGCGGGCCGTCGAGGCGCGGAATGGCGTCGAACAGGCCGCGCGTATAGGGATGGCGAGGATCGGCGAAGAGCTGCTCAACCGAACCCTCCTCCACGACCCGGCCGGCATACATGACGCAGACACGCTCGCAGACCTGGGACACGGCGCCGAGATCGTGACTGATGAAGACCAGCGCCATGCCCGTCTCCTCGCGCAACCGCGCGAGCAGGTCGAGGATCTGCGCCTGGATGGTCGCGTCGAGCGCCGTGGTCGGCTCGTCGGCGATCAAGAGGTCGGGCTCGCCTGCCAGCGCGATCGCGATCATCAGTCGTTGGCACTGGCCGCCCGAAAATTCATGGGCGTACTGGTCGAAGCGGCGGGCGGGGTCGGGAATACCGACCATGTCCATGAGACGCAGCGCCTCGGCCCTTGCCGCCGCACCCGTCAGGCCGCGATGGGCGCCAAGCGCCTCCATGATCTGCCGCCCTATGCGCAGCACCGGATTGAGCGAACTCGACGGATCCTGAAAGATCATCGCGATCCGCTTGCCGCGCACCGTCTCGAGCACGGAACGCGGCGCACCAGACAGTTCCAGGCCGTCGAGCCGCACGGAACCTGCAACGTTCGCCTTGTTTGGCAACAGACCGAGTGCCCCAAGCCAGGTGACGGACTTTCCGCAACCGGACTCGCCAACGAGCCCCACAGCCTCGCCGCGGTCGACGTCGAGATTGATTCCGTGAAGGACCTGTACCCCGTCGAACGCGACCGTCAGGTCGCGCAGTTCCACCAGGCTGGATGCCGTCATGTTTGAAACCCGTACATGGCTGTTGCCCGCGTCCCGTTCGCAAAGATGAGGACGGCCCCGACGTCGAACACCGCCGGGGCCGACCGTGTCGGATCAGATCGACCAGTTCGACTGGCGGAAATCCATCGCGAATGCCGGTGCCGCCTTCCACTTGAGCGACGATTTCATGCCGGTGAAGACCGCATTCTGGTGCAGAACCTGATAGGCGGGGTCTTCGCGTTCGCAGATCTCCAGCATGCGGGCGATCGCCTTCTTGCGCTTCGCGCGGTCGGTGCTCGTCTCCATCACGACGGAGAGTTCGTTGAGTTCGGCATTGCTCCAGTCCCTCTTTTGCTGGACTTCACCGTTCGGACCGAACTGCACAACCATCGGCGTGATCGGGTCGTTGATCGTGTTGGACGCAGACCAGTCGCGCACGCCCTTGATGCCCTCCGGGTCGTGGATCTGGCCCCAGTTCTCCTTCATCTCGATCTCGACGTTGAGGCCGACCTGGCGCCACATCTCGACCATGATCTGCGCATTGGCGGTCTGGTTGGTGTAATAGTTGTTGAGCAGGCGATAGGGGATGGGATCGCCCTTGTAGTTGGCCTGCTTGAGCAGGTCGCGCGCCAGTTCCGGATTGAATTCGGGAACCGCCCAGCCCTCGACGAACATGTCGGTGGAGCGGAAGGATTCGAACTGCAATCCGGCCGGGATGACCGTCTTGCCGCCCCACAATGCCTCGACAATCGCCTTGCGATCGATCGAATGCGTCATTGCGCGGCGCACCAGCGGATCGGCCAGGATCGGGTTCAGCGTGTTGAAGACCGAAATGCGATGGTTCCAGATGGTCGAGCTCTGCACCTCGAAGCCTGCCGTGTTCTCGACCGCTGCCGTCTGGTCCGGCGGCAGGTCGCAGGCAAAGTCGTATTCACCAGACAGCAGGCCGTTGACGCGTGAGGCCACCTCCGGCACCTCGACGAAGCGGATTTCCGCCAGTGGCGGACGCCCTCCCCAGTACTCATCGAAGGCAACCAGCGTCAGAGACACGTCGGGCTTGAACTCCGCCACCATGTAAGGTCCGGTGGTGATCGGCCTGCGCGACCAGTCTGCGTAGGTTGCCGCCTCGTCCCAGGCGCGGCGATTGGTGATCTGACTGCCAAAGGAATAGAGCCGGCCTTCGAGCGTGACGTCCGGCGTGGCGTTGTGGAAACGCACCGTGTACTTGTCCACGGCCTCGACGCCGGCGAGGCTCGGCCAAAGGCGACGTCCGATGCCGGGCACCGAAGCGGGCAATTCCTTGACGGTCGTCGGCTTGTGATCGTCGGCAAAGATCGTCTTGCCGCCGACGGGCTGCGTGTCGCCAAAGACGCGCTCGGCAGAGAAGCTGAACACCACGTCTTCGGCAGTCAGTTCGTCGCCATTGTGGAACTTCACGCCCTGGCGCAGCTTGAGTTCGAGCGTCTTGTCATCGATGCGCTTCCATTCCGTGGCGAGTCCCGGCAGCGGACCCTGGTTGCCCATCCAGTCGCGCAGGATCAGACCTTCCCAGAGATTGGGGAAGAATACGCGCTCGCCGACATTGGACTGCTCGTTCCAGATGTCGAGCGTGTTGTTGTTGGTGATCTTCTGCACAGCGACGGTTATCGAGGGACGCCCTCCCTGGCCGAGCGCAATGCGTGGCAGCACCATGCTGCCCGCCGTCATGCCAAGCAGTCCGAGTGCGTGCCGCCGGTTCAGTGTAAACATGTCGCTATCTCCCTGTTGCCAATTGGCTTGCGTGGCTGGAACATGGAGACGCATCTAAACGCCGGACATGACACTTTGTTGAATTCATGATGGCGCACCGATGAAATGATTAATATTTTTCCTTACATCCAATGCATTAAAAAGAAACAATATAATACAATCTCAGGGGAAAACGCTGTCTCCCAAGACAAAATCGAAATTCAATAAAACAAAACCCTAATTGAACGAGGGCTTCAATACATCGGATTGGCGCACTCAGCCCGACGCGATATCGATACGAGTGTTACTCTCTCCGCAATGCGCCACTCCCCTTCGCCATCATGTTCTGGCCAGCGCCGCCGTCGACCGTACCGACCGGGCAGTGGATAGGTTCATCTTCAGCGCGGCCGCCAGTTCCGCCGCCCCTTCGACGACGAGCCACGCGCCGGCCCGTTCCAGAGCAAGGCGGCGATCTGCGCGAGGATCCGCCGGATCGACAAAGCCGATCGCCGTCATCCCTGCAGCAACCGCTCCACACACACCATGCGTGCTATCATCGATGACGATACAGCTTTGTGGTTCGACGCCGAGCGTCTGCGCGCACAGCAGGAAGAGATCGGGGGCCGGCTTGGCGCGGGCGACCATTTCGGCGCTGAAGATATGCGGTGCGAATGCATGCCAGAGATCAAACAGGCCGAGGCTGCGTTTCAATCGCTCCATTCCACTGTTCGAGGCGACACATTTTCGGTGTGGCAATGCCATCACCAACTCCGTCATGCCGGGCATCGTTCGCAGCGAGCGTAAAAATTCCGCGTAGATCTCTGCTCGTACGTCTTGAAACAGGCCGTCAATATCGTCGAGGCCGAATTCATCGATGCAGATCTGGCGGCTTTCCTGCTCGGAGGCACCGGTAAAGCGGCTATGCACCTGTGCTTCTGCCACATCGACACCTGCCCGGCGCATCGCATTCGTCAACAGTCTGCTTGCGACGGGCTCGCTATCGATCAATACACCGTCGCAGTCGAAAATGAGAAGGTCGGCCGTCATTGCCACTCGCGCGATTTGAAGACAGGTCGCGCGCAGCCCTATGTTACATATGTTACACTAGAGTGACATATGTAACACGACGTCGAACCGTTGACTGACAGGGAGGAGGAATGGATCAGCAGCAATTGATGGTGAAGGCGGCGTGGCTCTACCACGTGGAGGGCCTGACCCAGGCGGAGATAGGGGCACGGATGAACCTCACGCGCCGACGGGTCAATGAACTTCTCGCCGCGGCCGTCGAAGAAGGTGTGGTCAGGATAGCGTTCACCTCGCCGCTCACTGACACTATCGAGCTCGAGGCGCGGCTTCGCGATCGTTTCGCACTGGACGACGCCATCATCGTCCCGACGCCATCCGATCCCGCACTGATGCATGCAGTCATCGGGCGTGCCGCCGCAGGCTATCTCGACCGGCTGATCCAGAGCCGCAAGCCATCTTCGATCGGCGTGGGATGGGGGGCAACGCTGCGCGAGACGATCAGGCGCATGACACCAGCCAACGAACCTGGCATCGGGGTCCATTCCATGATGGGCGGATTGACCCGCGGCTCAGAGATCAACACCTTCGAAATCGTCCGCGCCTTTGCCCAGGTTTTGCGGGCGCAGTGCAATTATTTCGCGGCCCCCATCTACGCCGAAAGCCCCCAGTCGCGCGATGTCATTGCGTCACAATCGGTTTTCGAGCGGATTTTCAGCGCCCTGTCCCGCGTGGAGATATCCTTTCTCAGCATCGGCGACGTGTCTGAGCAGTCGTTGCAGGTACGCTATGGTCTGCCGGAGGGTACCTCGCCCGCCGATCTCCTCGCGGCCGGCGCCGTCGGCGATCTTCTGGGCCGCTATCTCGACGCGCAAGGTGCGCCGATCGATCATCCACTCAACAGACAAGTACTTTCGCCAGCGTTTGAGGACTACCGGAAAATACCACATCGTATCGTGGCATCAGGCGGTGAGCACAAGCACGCAGCCCTTCGCGCAACGGCTGCAGCCGGATTGGCGTCGGTTATCATTACCGACTCCGACAGCGCAATGGCACTGCTGGGCTCAATGTAGGAGCTGTGTCTGCCTCATGAACCACTCCGAAGACTACCCCCTTCGGCGGATGATCTCCGGCACCACCGCAAATACAGGGCGGCGTCGGTCTCAACCGCAGCATTTGAACTGTTCGATCATATACCGTGCCGCAGGATCGACAGGACCGTATCCGCCCTGTGGCTCGCGACGTCCTGGCGCAAGCCATGTCGGCAACCGATCAGCAACCCAATACGCATTGGAACGATGGCCCCACTCGAGAGCTAGGCGCTTTGCAATTTCTCATCCCTGTGGTACCTGCCCGCAGCCTTTGCACGAGAGGACGAATGCTCAACGTTTTTGCAAGTGCGCTTGCCGACATACGCGCCGGTCTCCGCCTTCGGCGGGTCTGGATGGCGCTGGCGCATGAAGACATCGGCGATCAGCACCGGCGCACGACGCTCGGACCACTGTGGCTTCTGTTCAACTATCTGGCCTTTGCAGGCACCTTCATCTTCGTTTTCCAGCGTGGCGACGCGAGCACACCCCATTATTCGGCCTATGTCGCAACAGGGTTGCTTGTGTGGTTCTACATGATGGAAACATTGACCCAGAGCGTCACGCTGTTCGTGCGCGAGGAGAATTTCATTAAAGGCACGACACTGCCCCTCTCCACCTACGTGATGCGCATGGCAACCCAGTCCGTGATGCGCGCAGGCTACGCCATGGTCGGCTGCCTTGCCATATTGGCGTTGAGCGACGTCACGTTTACAGCGGTATGGGGCTGGTCGGTACTTGCTGTCATCCTTATCATACTGACCGCTCCGGCAGCGATTACGCTCTTTGCATTCCTTGGTGCCTATTTCCCCGACAGCCAGTTCCTGGTGTCAAATCTGATGCGCATAGGCATGTTCCTGACCCCGGTATTCTGGACCCCGGGCGGACATGGCATCCGCAATGCCCTCTACTATTACAATCCCTTCACCTATTTTCTCGAGATCGTGCGCATCCCGATCTTGACGGGCAATGTTCCCGTTCGCTCCTTCATGCTCTGTGCGGCGATCGCTTGCGCCTTGTGGGTCGTGGCACTCGTCCTGCTCGGACGACTGCGCAAACAGGTGGTGTTCGTTCTCTAATGGTTTCACTGTCCGCAGAAAATCTCGGCCTGACCTATCGGCTCCGCCAGAAGTTCACATTCCGGCCGAAGGACAAACGCATGCCAACGGGCGGACGAATAGGGGGCAAGGGGCGTACACGCTTCGTCACCGCACTCGACGGTATTAGCTTCAAGCTCAACGCCGGAGACAGGCTGGGGCTCGTCGGTTCCAACGGCGCAGGAAAGACGACACTCCTGAAGGTCCTGTACGGAATATACGAACCGAGCGCCGGTAGCGTCGAAATCAACGGCCGCGTAGACGCGCTTTTCAATATCCGTCTCGGATTTCGACCCGAGGCGACCGGTCGGCGCAATATTGTGCTCCGCGGTCTTATCAATGGATGGAACGAAAATGAGATTGCCGCTCGCATGGACGAGATCATCGGGTTCAGTGAACTCGGCGACTTCATCGATCTTCCGTTCAAGGGTTACAGCCAAGGTATGGCGGCACGCCTCGCCTTTTCAATCGCCACCGCCATGGAGCCGGAAATCCTGCTGATGGACGAATGGATCGGCGCCGGCGATCCATCCTTTCAGGACAAGGCGCGAGCTCGCATGGACGAGCTCGCCGAAAAGGCCGGCATCATCGTTCTAGCCAGCCACAACCACACACTACTTCAGAAAACATGCAATAAGATCATGGAACTAAAAGGCGGTAAAATGGTATATTTTGGTCCATTGAATGAATATTTCAAGTAGGTTTTCAAGTTAAATTTCTTATTAAACTTTATTCAAACTGAATTCTTTGCGTAGAGATATATTGTTTTCCTCGAAGAATAGAGCAAACCTGCGATAATATTCCATGAATCTGTTTTCAAAATTTACGAATTGCTCGCGATCATAAAGCTTTCCAAGATCCAGCGGCTTGTCCGTATCTATTCTTGAATTCAAAATGTGAGGGATGTTCATCCTTACGGCCATTTCCCGTGTACGAGAGTCATGGACAATCAACATGGCTGGAGTTCCCGCCAACAAAGAAGCAATTGTTCCATGGAATCGCGTACCCACACAGAAATTCTTTTTTGAGAGGTATTGAATCCACGACGGTACATCCCAAAATACCATTCCTCTACGCGCGAGATACTCTTTTGCATCGGAAGATCTAACGCCGTAGGATTTTTCAATGACTTTTTCTGAAATGTGAGCGTCATTATCATCAGAATGATGTGTATGCATTGCATACGGAATGTCTGACAATTCCGATTGAAGAACTATATCCATATCATGCTTAATAGCCTGCTGATATAGATATGATTGAAATCCATCACACGGACGCATTCGATGTCTAGTACTGTGAATCGCTGTTGACTGGTAATCAACTTTATCAGAAATTCTTAACGTTGGCTTCGTTGGGCCATTCATTAAGAGCGAGGGACATCCGGTCGACTTGGCATTGCGTATTCCGTAGCTTTCCAAGACTTCACAAGAAAAGTCGCCCCGAGCGGAAATGAATTTGGACCGCTCCGATATCAACTTTATGCAACGCAATGTTCCTTCGGTTAATTTGGGTATCGCGCCTCCTAGGCCGGACTGGGCACCTAGTCCAAGGATAAATACCGGGAGCTTAGTTTGCTCTAGGCGACTCGCTAGTACGCTGAGATCGGAACCCTGACTCAACCAGTTCGCCGCCGTCACAACAATGCAGTCGCGACCATCGATGTCCGATGGTCTAAACCGATAGGAGGCTCGCACCACATTTTCGAAAATGGTAAATCCTGCCTCCGAAAACATAAGATTTCCGGTGTTTCTGCTGTACGCAGCAGCAAGTGTATCCAAATCTCTTACATCAGGCGCAACACGAGAGGAGCCAGGACCGAGAACCAAAGGCCTATTTAGCATATGTTGTATGTCTCTTGTGGGTATTATTCTTGATGACGAAAACGTCTCTTCCAATGAGAACGGATTCTAGATCATTTCAAAGTGACGCCCGCGCAAACGTTCTTGGACTTCGTCAAGGTTGATCTGGCCGCTAGAATGCTCGGACCTCTCAACAACGGCGATGTCTCTATAGATCGTCATTCTGCTGATTTGCCTGCTGTCGGGCAGGCTGTAAACGAGCTCCGTGATGAGATTTGTAAGCGCCGGCTTGTCATGCCATGGATGGGTTGAGTTCTGACTCGGACGCTTGTGTGACCATGACCAGTCTTCGATCACATACAGTCCTCGCGGTCGCAAGAAAGGGAAGCATATGTGGAACGTTTCTCTCGACAGTGAATATTGATGAGACGCGTCATCAACGATGAGATCTATCCCGTCCGGGAATTCATTCCTAAGTAGATCAGCAATGCGTGGATCATCTTGAGAGGTTCCATATCGCGTTGCAATGTGCGGCTTATCCTTCTTGTACTCCTCCAGCGCAGGGATGGGGGCCCTTATGTCGAGCCCAACAAGTTTCTGCGGATTGTAGAGTTTGTCAAAAAAGACCATGGAGCCACCCTCAAACATTCCGATCTCAAGAATGTTCTTAGGCTCTTTCCGACATAACCCCCTATAAAAATTCAGGAAGGCGTCTGTCTTGACCAGTATGAATTCATTTTGCGCAGATTTCCCACGCTCATTGCCCGGTCGGATATCTTGAACAAATCGAACTCCTCCTAATTCGAACGAATTCAATACAGTCATTTTACCTTCCCCTTCTCGCCATGCAGACGGTAGATTAGAGTTGTTAAGAATTGAAGTTGCTGCTTTGTCATCTTATCGCTATCAACGTAAGTGAAATCGTTATCCTTAATTTCTGAAAACAATTCACCATCCGCTCCAGGAAAGTAATTTCTTTTTACCCAATTGTTGCTTTTTTGATATGTTTTAATTATTGCCCTTCTCTGCTCTACAGTCAAAATAGATTCGGCGCTTTTTCTAAAATAAAGATCCCCTGTATATTTCTCAATAAATCGATAAAATTCATTGTCATGAGTATTCTCGAATATCAAATCATTTCCCTTGACAAGATCGACAATTGAATCGCTAAAGCTTGGATTAACCTGAACTGTAGGAATGTTTAGCGCAGAAAGAGGTCTTTCTAGGCCGACCCATTGGTGAAAATCAGACATGACATCCTGATCCTTTAGTTTTGGCCTTTCATATACCCGTACAGTTATCTGCGACCTATCGACAACGGTTTCCCAATTCTGTAGGTGGGTACGCCAGTTTCCAAGGGTGCCAAGCACCGAAATGGTCCAGGCCCAAAAATCATCATATCGCTTGGAGTGCCATTGCTGCCACGAGGACAATATAAAATCGTCTTGGCGCCGTATATATACAATAACCCTTATCTCATACTTCTTTGCTATGTTCTGAAACAAATGAGGAGCACCGGCATTCGCAGTAAGATTCTCGGCACTAAACAGAATAGTGTTTGCAGAAGGCTGAGATCGGAATATATCCTCGACCGCGTCTTCAAGAATTTGTTGTCCGTTGGCTTCCTCCTTGATAAGCCTTGCAAATCCCCAAACATGATAACCCTGAATGCTGTCGGAAACCTGGAAATCATCGTTTGGGATAACTATCCCCTCATCAAGAAATTCCTTCCTATTCAAGGAAATAAATCGCTGAATAGCAGAACTTCCGGTTTTATTTGCCCCAATATGTAGAATTATTTTCTTTTTCATGTGAACTAGCTATCCGTCTGGGTTTCATTCAAGAGGGAACTGTATACTTCATCATATTCTGATGTCATTCGTTCCATACTATACATTCTGCTCTTTTCTTGAGACAGGCGGGCGAATTCACTTCTTCTTGTGGGGTCGAGCATGATTTCCATTGCGGCGCTTACTGTTTCAATGAACCGGTTCGTCTCCCGTATCGGTTCTACGAGCACGCCGGCCGTTCCTTCGGGTGTGGATAGCATGCTTTCGATCTCTCCAGTTCGCGTCGCTATGACAGGCTTTCCGGCCTGCATTGCTTCTATGATGCAAAGGGGAAAGGATTCGCCGGCAAAACGGGTCGGTACAACGGCGCAGTCCGATAGTCTGTAGAGCCCTGGAATGCGGGACTGGAATCCAAGAAATGTTATGTCAGGGTCGTCGCCGTGGAGGGCAGCCTGCTGATCGGCCTCCTCTCCCTCGCCAGCGAGGAGCAGGTGCATATCCTTGTCAGGCCTGCGATCGCGCAACTGCTTGAATGCGCTTATTGCGGCCCGCCAGCCTTTGCGTTTGATGCCACGCGCGACGAGTGTGAAGACGACAGCATCAGGCTTGATGCCCAGCATTTCCCGGGTCTTCGGGAATGGCAGCGGATCTTCGGGCACTGCATTCCCTATCTTGGTGAAATTGCTCGTTGAAAGGCCATGGTCGCGAAACGGCGCCAGGTTCTTGTCCGACAGATAGACCCAGTGCGCCACCTTCTCGACAGCACATTTGAGGAACTCTTTATCCAGATTGCCTGCCTCATAGGAACCGTGCAGGGTGACCAGATAGGGAATGTTCGTCCCGATCTTGCACTGCTGGAAGAAGAACATTTCCAACGAGACCATATGAGAATGGATGAGCGAAATGCCGGCTTCGGACAGGAACCGGTCGGCGCCAATCTCTGCAACCCAGGACGCGTCATAGACAGGAATGGCGTGGTTGAGCTTCTCGAGCATGCTCTGATTGACATGACTCATGTCGAGGGCGAGCATGGAAACCTGATAGCCTTGGACGCACAGTTCGTTTGCAAGATTGATCGGAAAAACCTCGCCTCCGCCTGGGTGGAAGCCGAGAAACGCGATGAGTATATGGGGCTTCTGGCGGTCGACTGACAAGAGCTTGTCCTTGTCGAGGTACTGTGTGATCGGCCCCAGTTTCTTCTCCAGCTTGAAATGCCGGTACTGGAAGTCGACCTTGGAAACAAATTTCTCCACTGTTGTTGCCGGCACGTCCCAGGTGCTGCGAAGCAGAGACATGAGCCGGTGGTGCTCTTCGTAGAACTTCGGGGTGACAAAGGCTGTAACCGACGTGTTCGCCCCATGCTGTCGGAAATAGGCGACGGCAGCGGGGTCAAAGGCTATCTGCCCACCCCCTGCGATATGGCAATAGAGGTACCAATCGCCCACAACGGAAAACGTCTCGGCTTCCTCCCATACAGATGAGGGCAGATTCTGGCGGCGCCAGATGCAGCCACCGACATTGGCGATCACATTGTTCACGCCGAAGCCACCGACGAACCATCTGTGGGCGGGCCTCACAACCGCTTCATGCCATATGCCGGCCTCGGCGCCTTCACGGTACTGGTCGAGGCCCGATTGCGGATTTCCTTCACGGTCACAAAACTGGATGGCGCCGAACGCTATGTTGACGCTCCGGTCGCGGAAGTACGGGACCAGATTTTCAAGAAAGTCCGGTTCACAATAATCGTCGCTTTCGCAAATCCAGACCAGGTCGCTGTCGCCGTTCTCGACGCCCTTGCGCCATTGCCGGAAAACGTTGCCCGAATTCGTCTCGTTGAAGATCGCACGAACACGGTCTGGAAAGAGTTCGCAGTAGCGCTTGATGATCTGGCGACTATCGTCACTGGAGCAGTCATCAAGAATAACAATGTCAATGTTGTCATAGGTCTGGGCAAGAATTGACTCAATGCGCTGTTCGAGAAACGCCGCGTGATTGTAGTTGGGAACAATGGCCGAGACTTTGGGCCGATAATCCAGGCGTTCCAGACGCTTGCGGTGAGGGAGCGGTGAGCGCTTTTCCTTGCGTCCGTGAAGCACATAATGGATCAGCGGGTTTATTCCGGCACGTGCGATATCGGGATATCGGCGCAAATAATAAGAAACGGAGAAGTCGGCAGAAGGGTCGCGCCCTTCCTTCCAGCCTTGGCGCATGAAATGCTGAAATGGATCAATGCCGGTCTGTGCGATATCGGGATTATTACGACAATAATGATCTGGATCGAACTGTTCGCGAATGAGCCGGACCTCGGCCGCGGAGAACGTTTCCGCCAAGCCAGCGGCATCAGTCGGATTGGAGAACCTTCCTTCGCTGATCAGTGCAGGCAGACGGACGATGGCTCGACGCAGCTTTCCGGGCGTCAGATCCCCTTCGCGAGCCATGTTCAACGCCAGGGCGGATGCAGTACGAAATTGCGCTGCAGTCTTCTTGGCGAGCCGGATCGGTCGCGTCAGTCGCCACGAACTGCTGGCAACAATCCCGTCCAACACGCTTTGAAGACGCGAATTTTCCACATTCGCCAGCGCCAGATCCCGCTCCAGGCTGGTCAAAGTGTTGCGCAAAGTGACGATCTCACGCCGAAGGTCGTCCTGCTCCGCGCCAGTTGTTCTGATCACGCCCGACAGACGTTTGATCTCCGCGTCCTTTGACTTCACCGAGTCGGCGAGCCCACCATTTTGGTGTCCTCCCTTGTTGAGCTTCTGCAGCAAGGTCCGTTCCCGCGCAGTCATCTCAGGGATACTCGCCGCACCAAATATAGCCGCGTTACCGTCAAATTCCGAACTCACCCTGTCGAGTGTCTCCAAAGCGCGAGTGTTTCCCGGTTCCCTCGTGAGGATCAAGAGAGCCGAATAGGCCTGTTTGATCCAGCCGGCAACGGATGCGTCCGCTTCAAGGTCGGCGACAGCGGGTGCATGATGCTTCAGGTCCTGCAGCAGGTTCGAGTCAATGTCGTCAGCGGCATCGTCGACCCCGCGTGGCCACTCCAGATCGAGGGACTTCGCCAGGCGTTCAACCTCTCCACGCCAATTCTCAAGCAGAGCATCATAGGCGATGAAGGCACGGGGCTTGCCGCGCGTTGCGGCTTCAGCGTCCAGCACATGTCTGAGCCACAAAAGCCCGGCAAAGCCCGATGTCATACCGTCGCGGCTCGAGTGCGACGCAATGACCGCAAGCGGGTTGCGATGCGGTAGAATGAATCGGCAGGCAATGCCCATTGTCGCCAGCGCGTCCTCATAGAGTGCTGCGAAGCGACAGATTCGCGGATCCTTCAGAACAAACAGTGGTGCGGAGCCATATTCCTCATCGATCGTGCGGACGATTTCGCGGCGGTAATGGTCGATGCGATCAGCAGGAAGTGTGAAAGGGTCGAACGCGCGCCAGTCATCCCAGCGGCTGCCGCCCTCGGCAAGAATTCGCTCGTTGATCTCCATGAGGCGCCGCGGCTCCCAATGGCCAGCTTCGTTGCCACGATGGGCACCCAGGAGGGTTTTCGGCAATTCCGCACCGAGGAGGCCGAGCACGCGCGTCAGGGCGCTCGTGCCCGAGCGATGCATACCGAGAACCAGAATGCAGGTTCTCGCGGCGTTCGTCGCGGCAGGTCCAGGGAGCGTTCTCTCGTCTCCCACCATGGTGGCCGATTTGCGCGTGTCGTTGCCGAGCGCCGTTTCAGTCATCCCGTCTCCGCTTTCCAGCCGCTACCAATCGTGTCACAATTGTCTCCGTCGATCTCTCCCACTCCGGAGCTGCCCAGTCGAATATCCCCGCCAACTTCGCTGTCGAGAGGCGTGAATTGGCCGGCCGGCGGGCTCTGGTGGGGAAGTCGCTGGTGGCGATGTCCCTCACATCTGCGTAGGGGCCGCCATAGCGCCTGCTTGTTGCCAGAATGTGGCGGGCAAAGCCGGCCCAGTTGGCTTCGCCCGTTCCGGCCAGGTGATAGACGCCGTAGCCGTCGAAGCCGCGCTCCATCATCATTGTGGCCGCGTGCAGTATTCCGTCGGCGATGTCCAGCGCCGATGTTGGGTTTCCCCACTGGTCGGCGACGATGGTCAGTTCGTCGCGTTCAGCGGCGAGCCGCAGTATCGTCTTGACGAAGTTCTTGCCGAAGGGGCTGTAGACCCAAGCCGTTCGCACGATGAGATGGTGTGGGTTGGCCGCTGCCACCGCCTCCTCCCCTGCCAGCTTGGAAGCGCCGTAGACGCCCTGCGGGTTCGGCCGGTCTTCCTCCATATAAGGTTCAGTCTTCCTGCCGTCGAAAACATAATCGGTCGACAGATGGATCACCGGCACGCCAAGCTCGGCCGTTGCGGCAGCGACATGACCCGCTCCGGTTGAGTTGACGGTGAAGGCCGTCTCCGGTTCATCCTCCGCCTGGTCGACTGCCGTATAGGCGGCTGCAGAAACGACAACGTCGGGGCGCGCAGCGGCGATGGCCGGACGGATCGATTCGGGCTTGAGAAGGTCAAGATCCGGCCTGCCAAGCGCAACGACCTCAAAGTCGGGCCGGGCCGCGGTTCGTTCCAGCAGACTCTGGACGACCTGGCCTTGCCTGCCGGTAACGGCGATCCTCATCAGGCGTCCGCCTTTGCCTTACCAAGGCGCTCGCCCGCATAGGCTCCTTCACGGATCGGACGCCACCACCAGCCATTGTCGAGATACCATCCTATGGTGCGGGCAAGGCCGCTCTCAAAGGTCTCCTGTGGCGTCCAGCCGAGTTCGCGCTCGATCTTGGAGGCATCGATCGCGTAGCGCCGGTCATGTCCCGGCCTGTCGGTGACGAATGTGATCAGATCGCGGTAGCGCTTGCCACCGGCTCGCGGGCGCTTCTCATCCAGAATATCGCAGATCGCTTCGACCACGGTGAGATTGGTGCGTTCGGCGCGCCCGCCGATGTTGTAGCTCTCGCCCAGACTTCCCCTGGTCAACACCAGCTCCAGAGCACGGGCATGATCTTCGACATAGAGCCAGTCGCGCACATTGGCGCCTGCGCCATAGACCGGCAGCGGCCTTTCGTCGAGTGCGTTGAGAATGACGAGCGGAATCAGCTTTTCGGGGAAATGATAGGGGCCGTAATTGTTGGAACAGTTGGAGAGAACGACCGGCAGGTCGTAGGTCTCGTGCCAGGCGCGCACAAAGTGATCCGAGGCGGCCTTGGAGGCCGAATAGGGGGATGATGGCGCATACGGCGTCTCTTCGGTGAAGATGCCGCTGTCGAAAGGAAGGTCGCCGAACACCTCGTCGGTCGAGACGTGGTGGAAACGGAACTCTTCCTGGCCGTTCGAGCCAAGCTCGCGCCAGTAGGCGAGTGCGGCGTTGAGCAGCCGGAAGGTGCCCACCACATTGGTCTCTATGAAGGCGCCCGGGCCATCGATCGAGCGGTCGACATGACTTTCGGCGGCAAGATGCATGATGGCATCAACCTCTTCGCCGCGCATGATGCCGAGCATCGCCGCGTCATCGCAAATATCGGCCTGGTGGAAGACATAGTTCGGATGGTTCTCGATGGAGCGCAGCGAGGCGAGATTGCCGGCATAGGTCAGTTTGTCGACATTGACGACCCGAACCTCCGGGTTGCCGACAAGGTGGCGACAGACCGCCGATCCAATGAACCCCGCCCCTCCGGTCACCAGTATGGTCTTCATGCAATCAGGCCCTCAATCGAACAAATCGGCGTTGCCCAGCAATGGCGCATTCCTGTCCTTCTCAGACAGCAGCAATTCGCTCGGAGCCAGCGGCCAGTCCACACCGAGCGCCGGGTCGTCGAAGCGGATCGAGCGGTCATGGTCCGGCGAATAGTAATCCGTCACCTTGTAGACGACTTCCGTATGGTCCTCGAGAGTGACAAAACCGTGAGCAAAGCCCCTCGGGACAAAGATCTGGTTCCATTTTTCGGCCGATACGACAAGCGAGACCCATTTACCGAAGGTCGGCGAAGTCCTGCGGATGTCGACGGCCACATCGAGAATGGAGCCGCGCACGACCCGCACCAACTTGTCCTGTGCACGCGGTTGGAGCTGATAGTGCAGGCCCCGCAGTACGCCCCGGGCGGCAGAATAGGATTGGTTGTCCTGGACGAACTCCACCTCGATCCCCGCTTCGGCAAATCGCTCCTTATTGTAGGTTTCGGAGAAGAAGCCGCGGTCGTCGCCGAATTTCTTCGGGATGACTTCGACGACTCCGTCCAGTCCCAGCGGGGTAACAGTGATCATGCTTCGAAGATTTCCCTCGCGCGCCGCCTGAGATAGGCGGCATATTCGGTCTTGCCGAGCTTGTCGGCTCGTTCCAGTGCCCTTTGTGGATCGAGCCAGCCCATTTCCATCGCGATCTCCTCCGGACAGGCGATCTTGATGCCCTGACGGTGCTCGATCGTGCGGACAAACGATGAGGCCTCATGCAGGCTGTCATGCGTGCCGGTGTCGAGCCAGGCATAGCCGCGTCCGAGACGCTGAACATGCAACGTACCGCGTTCCAGATAGGTGTTGTTGACGGTGGTAATCTCAAGCTCGCCACGTGCCGACGGTTTAATCGAGGACGCGATGCCGACGACGTCGTTGTCGTAGAAATAGAGACCGGTGACCGCCCAGTTGGATTTCGGCTTCTCGGGTTTCTCCTCGATCGACAGCGCCTTGCCGGTCAACTTGTCAAAGGCAACGACGCCGTATCGCTGAGGGTCGTCCACGTGATAGGCAAAAACCGAGGCGCCGGTCGTGCGCTTTGCCGCTTCCTGGCAGAGATCGGAGAGGCCGTCGCCATAATAGATGTTGTCGCCGAGGATCATTGCGACGTTATCGTCGCCGACAAAATCGCGGCCGATGATGAAGGCCTCAGCCAAGCCATTCGGGTGCGGCTGTTCGGCATAGGCCATCTTCAAACCGAACTCGCTGCCATCACCAAGCAAATCCCGGAAACCGCCGAGATCGCGAGGTGTCGAAATGACGAGAATTTCGCGGATACCCGCCAGCATCAGCACGCTCAGGGGGTAGAAGATCATCGGCTTGTCGTAGACCGGCAATATCTGCTTCGATACCGTCAGGGTAAGCGGGTATAGGCGGGTTCCGCTTCCGCCTGCCAGAATGATGCCTTTCAAGAACCCCTCCAATCAGATCTTGGGTTGACGGCCGCCGATCCCCGCTTCGACACGCCGCCCATAAAGGTCGACAAGCGACTACAGCCTTCCAAGATAGATTGCAACGCACAGCATCACGTTCGCTGCCAGCGTCTGGCGATACATGCCCGAACGCAGATAGCTGATCACGGCTCCGGCATGACGCTTCGACCTGATAGACTTGAAACGAGCGATGGATGCGCGTGCGTCGTCACTCAGCATGTCGGCACACTTGTCCAGACCTTCGAGGTTCTCATCGTTCCACGCGGCAAATCGCCCCGTCAACAGCCGCCTGAAGCGATCGGCTCGTGCCCGAAGACTCATGTTGTCGCCGACCAGATTTCCGACATGCTGGCGGTATCCGATCCGCGGCGTGGGATCGTAATGGACATAGCCGCCGGCACCAGAGACCAGGAGATAGCACCACCAGTCGTGGCTGACGAAGGAGGTACGCCGTGCACTCTCGGAGATGAGTGACCATGCCTGCCGGTTGAGAACCATCGTGTTGCCGCCGCCGATACTTTGCACGATGGCATTGAGGAAGTGGGGTGGCCGGGCGAAAAGCGGCGACTGTCCGACAGGCTGCCCGTCCGCGCCGATGATGCGGGTCCGCGAGCAGTAAAGGCCGGGCTTGCCGATGGCATCGCGTTCCAGAACCTCGATCGCCGCGGAGACCTTGCCGCAATCCCACAGATCATCCTGATCACAGAAGGCGAAGTAGTCGGCATCGATTCCAGGGTTGGCCATCAGGCTCCTGAAGTTCTCGGCAAAGCCGTTCGACGGGCCCGAAAGGATATGAAACCCACCCTTCGACCATTTGCCTTGCCATTTCCGGAGGATGTCAAGCGTACCATCCGTCGAGCCGTCGTCGCTGGCCCAGATGTCCAGCTGTTCCACCGTCTGTGCAGCAAGCGACGCAAGCTGTTCATGCAGGAATTCCTCACCGTTGTAGGTGGCAAGCAGGACCGCCGTCCTTCTTGAGGCTTGCGCGCCGGTGGTGGCGTTGTGGTCGTCTGGCTCACCAACCGGCGGGGCGATCGATTGGCTGGTTTCAGAATTCAGCACTGGTCATTCCATTGGGCATTCAGGCGAACCAAGAACGTTTCCTCTCGCCCCATCGAATATGGGCGACGTGGTAATCTTGATTATGGCGATTCTGTGGGTCAATGCTACCGCAGAGGTGGTTGTTCAGGTCGTGGCGTCACAGATCATCTTGCCGCCGTCAACATCGCCATTCACCTCATGCCGGTCACGGGGCTTCGCAGACACCTCGCAATCCGGCCTTCGTGTCGTTTGAAACGCGATGCGATCGTATCCGACAGCAACACCGAACCATGGCAGTACGCAAATGGTGCCGGGAAACGGGCCACATGTGGTGGTCCCTCGCCGATTTCCGCCTGCGGTCTGCGCGCCGCCGCCTGCCGAGCGCCACCACACGCCAACGTTCCCGTCTTCACTGGCAGTGCAACGCGCCCGCCCATGCCCCGTAAGGCAGCCCATGGCGTGGCAGCAGATCGCTGTGCCGGAAACCAAGGCCGATTCCGAATTCCATCAGGAGGTCATGGTCGACGCATTTGCGCGAGAGGCGGCCCTAGAGCGGTTCAGAGCTTGATTGAATCGCGAGGGATTCCGGTTTCGTTGATTTTGTGATTCAAGATGCTGGCTGGGAAGGAGGCCGGCATCTGATGACAGCACCTTTGTCCAATGATCTTCGTGAGCGTGTGGTCGGT
>CAWZZC010000024.1:0-287567 GCA_963966365.1 Mesorhizobium sp.
CACAGACCACACTCAGCCCTCGGCAACATCCCGCCGGCCGAGTTCGCCACGAAAATCAGGCTGGAAATGCAGGCCGCATAAGGCCAGAAATGAAACCCAAGACTCTCCAAACAACTGGAGGGATGTCGGGGCTCAGGTCAACTGCAGTCACCTGTTGGTCAGCGACATGGCCGCCTTGCCATAGCGTTCACCGGCGAATTTGTCCGGTGACAGCATCGTGCCGAGCGCCGTCAGCTCTTCCGGCGACAATACGATATCGGCCGCGGCGACGTTCTGCTCCAGATGCGCGATCTTGCGCGCGCCCGGAATGGGCACGATGAAATCCGCCTGATTGATGACCCAGGCGAGCGCAAGCTGCGCAGCGCTGACACCTTTTGCGGCGGCCATCTCCTCCAGCATCTTCACCAGCGCGGCGTTGGCTGCCATGTTCTCGGCGCTGAAGCGCGGCAGCGTGCGGCGGAAATCCGTGTCGCCGAAATCCGCGGGTTTCTGGATCTTTCCGGTCAGGAAGCCGCGCCCGAGCGGGCTGAACGGCACGAAGCCGATGCCGAGTTCGCGGCAGGTATCGAGGATTTCGCCCTCCGGCTCGCGCGTCCACAGGGAATATTCGCTTTGAAGAGCGGAGATCGGATGGACGGCATGGGCACGGCGGATGATGGACGCACCGGCCTCGGAGAGACCGAGCGCGCGCACCTTGCCTTGCTTGACGAGTTCCGCCATGGCGCCGACCGTGTCTTCGATGGGCACCTCGGGGTCGACACGGTGCTGGTAGAGTAGGTCGATCGTCTCGATGCCGAGCCGCTTCAGCGAGGCTTCCGCAACTTCGCGCACATGTTCGGGCCGGCTGTCGACGCCCGCCATTGCCTGCGCGCCCGACTTGCTCGTGTCGATGCGAAATCCGAACTTGGTGGCGATCACCACCTTGTCGCGATAGGGCTTCAGGGCCTTGCCGACGAGTTTTTCATTCTCGAACGGGCCATAGACCTCTGCCGTATCGAAGAAGGTGACGCCGAGCTCGACGGCGCGATGGAGCGTGCGGATGGAGTCCTGCTCGTCCTGGCCGCCATAGGCGTGGCTCATGCCCATGCAGCCGAGCCCGATCGTCGAAACGGTAAGATGAGGGCCGAGTTTGCGTGTCTTCATTGGTGCAGTCCTTCCAAACAGCGCTAAACCCATGTTGGCGCAGGAATGGCATCCGTCAACCTAGCCAGGGTGGCTGTTCGCGGCCCCGATGGGCGACCGCTTCCCCGAAGAACCGTCAACTGACTTCCCGCTGCGCCGTGGAGGCGGTAGGAACGGGGACAGGATTGCTCTGCTGAACACATTTCATGAACAAGACATCGCTCGAACATATCGCCCTCTACGCGCTTCTGACATCGCTGACGGCGCTCAGTATCGACGCGGTGCTTCCGGCGCTGCGCGCCATCGAGGCTGACCTGCATGTCGAGCCGCCGCTGTCGACCCAGCACATCATATCGCTGTTCATACTCGGGATGGTCGCGGGCGAATTGCTGTTCGGGCCGATGTCCGACGCGATCGGACGCAAGAGGGCGCTTGTGTGCGGGCTGGTGATCTACCTGGCCGGCACGGTGCTGGTGATGCTGGCCGGCAGCGTCGAGATGATCGTGCTCGGCCGCATCGTCCAGGGCATTGGCGTTTCGGGGCCGAAGATCGTCACACGCGCGCTCATCCGCGATCAGTACGAGGGCGACGCCATGGCGCGCGTCATGTCCTTCGTGTTCGTTCTCTTCATTCTGGTGCCGATGCTGGCGCCGGCGCTCGGCCAGTTCGTCCTGGCCTTTTCCGGCTGGCGCGCGATCTTCGTCATCTACTTGTTCATGGCTGCGGTCCTGTGCCTTTGGCTCATTGCGCGCCAGCCCGAAACGCTGGCGCCGCAAGACCGAATTCCGCTCAGACCGATAACCTTCGCGCGAAACGTGTTGCGCATCGCGTCGAACAGGCGCGTCATGCTTCTGATCGTCGCCACCGGCTGCATCTTCGGTGCTCAACTGCTCTATCTGAGCACGGCGGCCGATCTCTTCTTCGATGTCTACGGCATTGAAGAGACCTTTCCCGTCTATTTCGCCGCGCTTGCCGCGGGAATCGGTCTTGCTTCCTTCGTCAATGCCCAGCTTGTCCGCCGCTTCGGAATGCTCACCATGGCGCGGCTGGCGTTGATCGGGCTCTCGATGTTCGGCTTGGCCATGCTGGCTGCCTCGATGGCGTTCGCGGGCCGTCCGCCGCTGGCGCTGTTCATGATCCTGGGCTTCGCCGTCTTCTTCTGCATCGGCATTCTTTTCGGCAATCTCAATGCCATGGCGATGCAGTCGCTCGGCCGGCTGGCGGGCCTTGGAACATCGCTGATCGCCTCGGGATCGAGCCTCGTCGCGGTGATCCTCGCCGTCATTGTCGGCGCTTTCTACGATAAGACGACGGTGCCGCTGGCGATCGGATTCGTGCTGGCTGGAACGGTGTCGCTGCTGCTTGTCGAAATCACGGCGAGGGATGAACTGAAACCGGTCGAGCCGGTCACGCATTCGGTCTGACGCCGGCACTCATCCGCGGCTCATCATGTTGGCGAGTTCGGTCAGGCCGTCGAGCATTGCCCGGCGTCGGATCGCTGGGAGGTGCAGGAAGCGATCGGCAAAATCTGCGCCGAACATGCCGGGCGCATTGGCAACCATTTCCCGGCCCTTGTCAGTCAGGCGCGTGTAGACGACACGGCGGTCGGTCGTCGAGCGGTATCGGTCGACGATGCCGCGCTGTTCCAGTTTCTCCAGGATCGTGACGACGGTGGCCGGGCTGAGGTCGGCATAATTTGACAGCGCGTTCGTCGTGACTTCGCCCAGTTCGGCGACGCCCGTCAGCACGACGAGCTGCGGCGCCGTCAGGCCGCTGACGCGCGCAAGCGCTTTCGACTGCAGGTCATTGGCGCGCACGATGCGGCGGATCGCCTTCAGGAGCATCCGCAGTTCAGGTTCATGGAACGTTTCGCCTCGCGGCGCGTTGGCTGTATCTTCACCGAGCATGATGCTGTGTGACTTTCATTTGACTTCTAATGATTAGAGTTATAATAGATCGCGCGGATTTGCAACTCACAATGGAGGTTTGGACGCGCGCCGATGTGCGGCATTTGTGGTGAAATAAGACTCGATGGCGGAATTCCTTCCGCGACTGCAATTTCGAAAATGACCGAGGCCCTGGCCCCGAGAGGGCCTGACGGGTCCGGCTTGGTAACGCATGGCAATGCGGGTTTCGGGCACCGACGGCTGAAGATCATCGATCTGTCGGAAAAGGCGCAGCAGCCGATGGTCGATTCCGGTCTCGGGCTGACCATCGCCTTCAACGGCTGCATCTACAATTACCCGGAATTGCGCCGTGAACTGGAAGGCAGGGGCTACACTTTCTTCTCGCATGGCGACACGGAAGTCATTCTCAAGGCGTGGCACGCCTGGGGCGAGACATGCGTGGAGCGTTTCCACGGCATGTTCGCCTTCGTCATCCAGGAGCGCGACACCGGCCGCATCGTCATGGCGCGCGACCGGTTCGGCATCAAGCCGCTCTATCTGAACGAGAAGGGCAAGACGCTGCGTTTCGCCTCCTCGCTGCCGGCTCTGCTGGAGGCGGGCGATGTCGATACGTCGATCGATCCGGTCGCCCTTCACCACTACATGAGCTTTCATGCCGTCGTGCCGCCGCCGCGCACCATCCTCAAGGGTGTCAAGAAGCTGCCGCCGGCCACCATCCGCGTCATCGAACCCGATGGCACGTCGAGGGAGCGCATCTACTGGAACCCGCCTTTCGGCCGTGATGCAGCCGACAGCAGGCTGACTTCGGTCGACTGGCGCGACCGCGTCATGGAGGCGCTGCGCCTGGCGGTGAAGCGGCGCATGGTGGCAGATGTCCCGGTCGGAGTACTGCTGTCGGGGGGCGTGGATTCCAGCCTGATCGTCGGCCTTCTGGCCGAGGCCGGACAGACCGGTCTGATGAGCTTTTCGGTGGGCTTCGAGGAGGCCAATGGCGAGAAGGGTGACGAGTTCGTCTATTCCGACCTGATCGCCAAGACCTTCGGCACCGACCATCACAAGATCTTCGTGCCCTCCGAGAGGCTTATGGATGCTCTGCCCGGCACGTTTGCCGCGATGTCGGAGCCGATGGTCTCCTATGACAATGTCGGTTTCTACCTGCTGAGCCAGGAGGTGTCGAAACACATCAAGGTCGTGCAGTCGGGGCAGGGGGCCGATGAGATCTTCGGCGGCTATCACTGGTATCCGCCGCTGATGAGTTCCAACGACGTGGTCGGCGATTACGCGCGGGTCTTCTTCGACCGCTCGCACGAGAAGCTGAGGACGCAACTCGGCGAGGCCTGGACGGACGATGTCGACTACAGCCGCGAAGTGGTTGCCGAACACCTGATGCGGCCGGGAGCCGATACCGCCGTCGATCGCGCGCTGCGGCTGGATTCCACGGTCATGCTCGTCGATGACCCGGTCAAGCGGGTCGACAACATGACAATGGCCTGGGGGCTTGAGGCAAGGGTGCCGTTCCTCGACCACGAACTGGTCGAGCTCGCCGCACGCATTCCGCCGGAGGAGAAGCTGCGTGATGGCGGCAAGGGCGTCTTGAAGGATGTCGCGCGCCAGGTCGTGCCGGCGGAGGTCATCGACCGCAAGAAGGGATATTTCCCCGTCCCGCAACTCAAATATGTCGACGGCCCCTATCTCGACATGGTGCGTGGCGCGCTGACGTCGCAGAAAGCGCGGGAACGCGGCCTATTCCGCAACGAATGGCTGGATCAGCTCTTCGAGGCTCCGAGTGAGCACATCACGCCGCTGCGCGGCTCGGAGCTCTGGCAGGCCGGACTTCTGGAACTGTGGCTGCAAACGCACGGGATTTGAGGCAATGACGAAGGACCGTACGAGCGAGGCGCGGGCGCAATCCGCCCGCGGCGACAAGGCGCTCGGCTACAGGTTGAAGCGCCTTCGCAGCGAAAGCATGAAGCCGCCCATCACCCATGTGGACCGGACGGAAAACGAAATGCGTTCCGCCGTCGCGGTCGACTGCGGCTGGGGCCGGCTCCTGTTCGCCCAGACATTCCCCGACAATGCCTCGCTCGTGGAGGCGTTGGCGCGTGAAGGGGAGGACCGGCGCGATATCGCCTTCTATGTGCGCGATCCTCACGTGCTGCTGAACCTCGCCCCGCAGGAGACCTTTCTCGACCCGTCGCACACATACCGTCTCGACTTGTCCACCTACCGGCCGGGGCGGCGCAAGACGAAGAGCTACTTCATCCGCCGGCTGACGTCGGAGCTGGATGCGGAGGCGGTCAACAGCATCTATGCCTCGCGCGGCATGGTGCCCGTGCAGCCGGAATTCTTCTGGGCCAACCGTGACAGCCGTTCGATCACGTATTTTGTTGCGGAGGATGCCGCGAGCGGCGATGTCGTGGGTACCGTGACGGGGATCGATCATCAGCGTCTGTTCAACGATCCGGAGCGGGGCGCGTCGCTGTGGTGTCTCGCGGTCGATCCGCAGTCGCGCCATCCCGGCATCGGCGAAATGCTGGTGCGGCGTCTGGCCGAACATTTCCAGGCGCGCGGCGCGGCCTATCTCGACCTGTCCGTCATGCATGACAACGAGCAGGCCATCGCGCTCTATGAGAAGCTTGGATTCCGGCGCGTTCCGATCTTTGCGGTGAAGCGCAAGAACTCGATCAACGAGAAACTCTTTGCCGGTCAGGTCGACGGCTACGACGATCTCAACCCCTATGCGCGCATCATCGTCGACGAGGCGCGCCGGCGCGGCGTGCAGGTCGAGGTCACCGACGCCGAAGGCGGCTTCTTCCGGCTCGTATACGGTGGCCGCTCGGTCCATTGCCGCGAGAGCCTGTCGGAAATGACGTCCGGCGTGGCTGTCTCGATCTGTGACGACAAGGCCGTCACACGGCGGGTTGTTAAAAAAGCGGGGCTGAACGTGCCCGAGCAGGTCGACGCAGACGATACGGCGGCGGTCGAGGAACTGCTCAGGACGCATGGCAGCCTGGTGGTGAAGCCGGCCCGCGGCGAGCAGGGGCGCGGCGTGTCGGTCGGATTGGCGAACGAGGACGACACCCACAGCGCCATCGCCGAGGCGCGCAAGGTCTGCGACCGAGTTCTCGTCGAATCCTGTTTCGAGGGGGAGGACCTGCGGCTGGTGGTCATCGACTACAAGCTCGTCGCGGCCGCGCTGCGCAAGCCGCCGAGCGTCGTCGGCAACGGGCAGAACGATATCCGCGCGCTGATCGAGAGCCAGTCGCGACGGCGGGCCGCGGCAACGGGCGGCGAAAGCACCATTCCGATCGACGAGGAAACCATCCGCTGTCTAGCGGCGCAGTCGTGCACGCTCGACACGGTGCCGGACACGGGGCGCGAAATCCTCGTGCGCAAGACCGCCAACCTCCACACCGGCGGTTCGATCCACGATGTCACCGGCATCGTGCATCCACGTCTCGTCGATGCCGCCTGCAGGGCGGCGCGCGCCATCAAGATCCCGGTGGTGGGGATCGATTTCATGGTCAAGGCGCCGACCGAGCCCGAATATGTGTTCATCGAAGCCAATGAACGGCCGGGCCTCGCCAACCACGAGCCGCAGCCGACGGCGGAGCGCTTCATCGATCTGCTTTTTCCACATTCCAGGTCCGACACGTTGCAATGGGATGCAATGCGGGCCAGAACAGGGGAATGAAAAAACCTCGTATAGACACCGACTATCTGGCGGATCAGCTCAAGGCGCTGCTGTCCATCGATAGCCCGACTGGCTACACGGACACTGTGGTACGCCACTGCACGAGCGAGCTCGAACGTCTCGGCATGAATGTGGAACTGACACGGCGCGGCGCGATCCGTGCCGTGCGTCAGGGCAGCCGGCGATCGGGCGCGCGCGCAATCGTTACCCATCTCGATACGCTCGGCGCACAGGTCAAGAACGTCAAGGAGAACGGACGTCTGGAATTGGTGCCGGTGGGGCACTGGTCGGCGCGGTTCGCCGAGGGAGCACGCGCCAACATTTATGCCGAGCGCGGCAGCTACCGGGGCACGATCCTGCCGTTGAAGGCGTCCGGCCATACCTATAACGACGAGGTCGACACGCTGCCGGTCGGCTGGCCGCATGTCGAGTTGCGCATCGACGCGCTGACCCGCTCGCGCGCCGATACGCTGGCGCTGGGCATCGACGTCGGGGACATGGTGGCGATCGATCCGCAACCTGAATTCCTCGATTCCGGCTTCATCGTGTCGCGCCATCTCGACGACAAGGCGGGTGTTGCGATCGCCCTTGCCGCGCTCGAGGCAACCGAACGCGAAGGCCTGCGCACCCCGGTCGACATCCATTGGCTGTTCACCATTGCCGAAGAGGTGGGCGTCGGTGCCGCGTCGATCGTGGCGCCCGAAGTCGCCTCCATGGTGACGATCGACAACGGCACGACGGCGCCCGGGCAGAACTCTTCGGAATTCGGCGCAACCATCGCCATGGCCGATCAGACGGGTCCGTTCGACTACCATCTGACGCGCAAGCTGGTCGATCTGTGCCGCGAGCACGACATCGGGTTTCAGAAGGATGTTTTCCGCTTCTATCGCTCGGACTCGGCTTCGGCGGTGGAGGCCGGCCACGACATCCGCACGGCGCTTGTCGCATTCGGGGTCGATGCATCGCACGGCTATGAGCGGATACACCTGGACGCTCTGCGATCCTGTGCCGAGCTGATCGCGATCTATGTGGCAAGTCCCTTGGAAATAAAGCGCGACACCAAGGAGATCTCCGACGTCGAGGGCTTCACCGAGCAGCCGACTTCGGTACAAGAGACGTCGGACGCGTAGCGTCTGCGCCCTGCCGCTTGAAGAGTTCTCTGCCGATCATGCCGGCACGCGGACCACGGCGCGCAGACCGCCCAGCGGACTGTCGTCGAGCGTCACGTCTCCGCCATGACTGCGCGCGATATCGCGGGCGATCGACAGGCCAAGCCCGGTCCCGCTTGAATCCTGGTTGCGCGCTTCGTCGAGGCGCACGAACGGCCGGAAGACAGCCTCGCGATTGTCAGGGCTGATGCCGGGGCCGTCGTCATCGATGGTGATGATCAGCGCACCCGGCGAATGGATGGCGGCGACCTTCACAGTCTTGGCATGGCGGAAGGCGTTGCTGACGAGATTTGTCACCAGTCGGGTGAATGCGTTCGGACGCACATGCACCTCTGGATCGCCGGAGAGCTGGGTCGTCAGGTTGCGCTTGCGAAGCCGCGCCTCCTCCTGGAATTTCTCGAACAGCGAGGAGATGTCGAGCATACCGGCATCTTCCAGCGCTTCGCCTCGCGCAAAGGCGAGATAGCCTTCCAGCATCGAGCGCATGTCCTCGATGTCCTGGTTCAGGGCTTCGTTGTCCTGCTTTGCGCCCGACAGAGCCAGTTGCAGCTTGAACCGGGTGAGGATGGTTCGCAGGTCGTGGCTGACGCCGGTCAGCATTGCCGTGCGCTGCTCGATCTGGCGTTCGATGCGCTCACGCATCTGCAGGAATGCAAGGCCCGCCCGACGCACCTCCTCGGCTCCGCGCGGTCGGAAGTCCTCCGGCGTCGGGCGACCCTTGCCGAAACTCTCCGCCGCTTCGGCCAGTTGCTGGATCGGGCGTATCTGGTTGCGCAGGAAAAGGACCGCAATGGTCAGCAGGACGAGCGATGTTCCGACCATCCACAACAGGAAGATGTGCGTGTTGGAGGCATAGGCCTGACTGCGTCGGGCAAAGACGCGCAGAACCTTGTTTTCGAGCTGGATCCTGATCTCGACGACGTTGGAATTGCCGACCGTGTCGATCCAGAAGGGCCTGTTGATCTGGCGCGTTATCTCGGCGCTCAGGATCTGGTCGAGGATCGAGAAGAACGGCTTGGGACCCGGTGCGGGCAGGGGATCGGGCGGCATGATGTCGACCTTGAGCGATAGCCGGTCCTGGGCGATACGGATCGCGTTGGCGATGCCTTGCTCGTCGGGATAAGTCTCGATCAGGTCGATGATGGCGGCAATGTCGCGCGTCACCGCGGTCGACAGGCGCTGTGTCACCGTCTGCCAATGGCGCTCCATGAAGACGAACGCGACCACTGACTGCAGAAGGATCATCGGCGCAATCACGATTATGAGCGAGCGTGCGTAGAGCCGCTTGGGCATCGATCGCGAAACACGCCGCCAGAACTTGCGCCAGACGACCGCAATCATGCCCGCAGTTCGCGTCAGGCGCGCGCTGAGGCCCATGCTGTCGGAATCGGTCGTCGCCATAGGTTGTTCCCGCCGGTTACCAGGGTGCAAGGAGTCCTCAATTGAGGGGAAGACACCCGACCCCGCCCGCGGTGTAAACTATTCCACGCTCAAACGATATCCAACACCACGAACCGTCTGCAGCCACAAAGGGTTGGCAGGGTCGCGTTCGATCTTGCGCCGCAACCGGTTGATCTGCACGTCGATCGTTCGCTCGCCGACTTCGGAGTCGTTGCTGACGAGCTCGTGCCTGGGGATGGTTTCGCCCGGCCGTTCGGCGAAGATGGCGAGTATCTCCTGTTCGCGATCGGTCAGCTTGATCGTTTCGCCGGCATTGCGCAGTTCGCGCCGGGCAATCTGGAAGGTATAGGGGCCGAAGACGATCTGCTCGACCTTCGGCGTCGTCGGTGGTCCGCCGCGGCGCAGGATGTTGTTGACGCGCAGGATCAGTTCGCGCGGATCGAAGGGCTTGGGCAGGTAGTCGTCGGCGCCGGCTTCAAGGCCTGTGATGCGGCTGTCGGTTTCAGACAGGGCGGTCAGCATGAGGATGGGGACGTCCTTCTCCTCGCGCAATGCCTTTGTCAGTTCAACTCCGTTCTCGCCCGGCATCATCACGTCGAGCACGATCATGTCGAAATCGAGCCCGGCGAGCCGGCGGCGCGCCTCGGCGGCAGTTCCGGCGACCGTGACACGGAAGCCGTTGGTGGTGAGGAACTGTTTGAGCAACGTGCGGATACGCGTATCGTCGTCGACCACAAGAAGGTGTGGCGCATCGTCGTCCGGCACAACCATATCGTCAGCCATGTCCATCATCTCCGCGGCGCTTGTCTGAGCCAGCACCTGGCAAATTGTCGATCTGTGCTCTCAGTTCGGGATTCACCATCGCCTTGAGAAAGCGTTCTATCACGCTTCGCTCGGCAATTCCCGCTTCCTCCAGTGCCGCACGGATGCGGCGCGACTGTGGCGAAGCGAGCGCCAACACGAGGGCACGCCCCTTGGCAGTGGGATAGAGCTCACGCTGGCGCCGGTCGAGCACTCCGTGAAGCTGCACGATATGCCCGGTGTCAATGAGCTGCTTGAGAACGCGGGCCAGGCTCTGCTTGGTGATCTGCAGCACGTCGAGCAGTTCAGCAACGGTCAGCCCAGGCATACGATTGACGAAATGCAGGACCCGGTGGTGCGCCCGGCCGAATCCGTCGTCGGCCAGAATCTGGTCGGGATCGGAGGTAAAGTCCCGGTAGGCGAAAAAGAGCAACTCGATGATATCGAGATCGATGCCTTCATCACCGGTGAGAGGGCTGCGGATCGGTTCGTGATCGGCCTTGGCCATTTTCGACATGGGGCTTCGTTCGACTCCAAAATATGTCAGCCTTGTTGACTTATATTCGGCCATCTGGTAATTTTTGACAAGCTTTTCGACAGATTGTGAACAAAAAGACAAGCTCGAACCGCCGAACCGACGGATCCTTCTTTTGCGTTTTCGTCGCCGATCAGCAAGACTGCCAGGACGCCGCGCCATCAAGGCGCGGAAAAAAGACTATCAACAAGACGCGGGCATTGTGCCCGCAGGAGGTTTCGCATGGCATCCGTTCCCTTCGATCAGCTAGACGGCTACATCTGGATGAACGGCGAATTCGTAAAGTGGGCCGACGCGAAGATCCATGTGCTGACGCATGGTCTGCATTATGCAAGCGCCGTGTTCGAAGGCGAACGGGCCTATGGTGGCGAGATTTTCAAGCTCACCGAGCACACCGAGCGGCTGCATGAATCGGCGCGCATCCTTGGTTTCACAATTCCCTATTCGGTGGCAGAGATCGACGAGGCGTGCCGCACGCTCCTCAAGAAGCAGGGCTTCGTGGACGCCTATGTGCGTCCGATCGCCTGGCGCGGATCGGAGATGATGGGCGTTTCGGCGCAGCATAACCGCATCAATTGCGCCATCGCCATCTGGCAGTGGCCGAGCTATTTCGATCCCGAGCAGAAGCGCAAGGGGATTCGGCTCGACATCGCCGAATATCGTCGCCCGGACCCCCGGACCGCTCCGTCGCGCTCCAAGGCGGCGGGACTTTACATGATCTGCACGCTGTCCAAGCACGCGGCCGAGGCCAAGGGCTATGCCGACGCCATGATGCTCGACTGGCGCGGTCAGGTGGCGGAAGCTACCGGCGCCAACATCTTCTTCGTCAAGGATGGCGTTCTGCACACCCCGACGCCCGACTGCTTCCTTGACGGCATCACGCGACGCACCGTGATCGAGCTTGCCCGCCGGCGGGGATACGAGGTCGTGGAACGGGCGATCATGCCGGAAGAACTGGCCGGCTTCGACGAGTGCTTCCTGACGGGAACGGCAGCCGAGGTCACGCCGGTCTCGGAAGTCGGACCTTACCGGTTCAATGTCGGCGAGGTTTCGCTCAACCTGATGAACGACTACGTGGACGAAGTGCGTCCCAAGCACGCGGTCGCTGCCGAGTAGGCGTGTCATGTTTCGTCGGTCCGCAGACGGTGGACCGGCGCAGGGCCGCTTCGGCAGGATTGTTCGATAGGGTTGCATGTCGGCTGGCATGCAACCCTATCGGTATTTGACTTTCGTCTAAATTGGGATTTGGATTGCTCCATCCGGGCATGGTCCGGGTCGCCGGCACACTGGCACCAGCATGTGCAGTGGGCCGAACTCAGAGTGTTGGGAGCGTCTCCTGTCGGCCCGAAAGGACGCGCGGCGCTCCATGGAGAGGAAATCCCATGGAAACACTTGTCCCCCTCATCATTCAACTCGTTACAGGCGCGATCGGCGGTCATGCCGTCGGGGCGGCATTCAAGCAGGCGGCTATGAGCGCCATGGTCAAGACGATCTCCGGTGCGATCGGCGGGGTAGGTGGCGGCGCCATACTTGCCTCGATGCTCGGCGGCGGCGATCCGGCGGCCGCGGCCGGCGCGATGAGCGGCGTCCTGGGCGATGCGATCGGCGGCGTTGCCGGCGGCGGCGTCCTGACCGCAATCGTCGGCGCTGTCATGAGCTCAATGAAAAAGACCTGAGCCGCGCGTTCGCGAAGGCAGCAGACCCTTTCATGTGGCCATGAAAGGGTCGAGCGGCGGGTGGCAACCTCCTTGCCGACGGTACATGCTCCTGAGCATGGATCTGGCGCGCATATGTTTGCTTCAAACGTTCCGTTCGAAGTGAAAGCGCGCTAGTGGAATGAATCTGACATTCGATACCCGCTCGATGTCGACCTCGAGATCGAATGTCAAATTCGAAAATTCCACTAGAATCATAATGTTGCTAGTGGTTTCTGTTTCCAATGTTTGCGCTCGAGTCCGATGCAGATGGGATGCAAATGTTGGAACAAACCACTAGAGGGCGAATTCGTCCTGTCTGACCGACGATGCAGGGAGTAGGATAATGGGTGAGCTCAACGCCGGGATCATTCCGGTTACGCCGTTTCAGCAGAACTGCACGATTCTGTTCGATACGCAGTCCAGGAAAGGCGTGGTTGTCGATCCGGGCGGCGAGGTGGACCGAATTCTCGCCGCCATCAGGCAGAATGAGTTCGAAATCGAGGCGATCTGGCTGACCCACGGCCATATCGACCATGCCGGCGGGGCCATGGAACTGAAGGAGGCGCTTGGCGTCGAGATCGTCGGTCCGCATGCCGACGACAAGCGATTGCTGGACGGGCTGGAGGAGCAGGCGCGCATGTTTGGCCTGCCCGGTGTCGTCCGCAACTGCACGCCGGACCGTTTTCTTGTCGAAGGCGAGACCGTCTCGTTCGGCGAGCACACATTCGAAGTGCTGCATTGCCCCGGCCACGCTCCCGGTCACGTCGTCTTCTACAACCGAGAGGCATCGTTTGCCCATGTCGGCGATGTCCTGTTTCACGGCTCCATCGGCCGCACTGACCTGCCCGGCGGCGATCACGACGCGCTGATCCGGTCGATCAAGGAGAAACTGCTGCCGCTCGGCGACGATGTCGGGTTCATCTGCGGCCACGGGCCGGGAGGCCGGTTCGGTGAGGAGCGGCGCACCAACCCGTTCCTGCGCTGATTGAGCATGTGAGGCGACGCGGTGAGGTGCGACCCACCGCGCCCCAATGCAATCCTACCTTGCGACACAGAAGTGGTCGCGGCCGTCATAGCCACGGAAGGTTCCGGTGCTCGGGTTGAAGCTGCGATAGCGGTTTTCGCAATAGCGATACCATTCGCGGCTCCACGGCTCAAAGCCATACCCGCGATCTGCATAGACGACGGTCGGCTGCCGGTAGGCCGGACGCGGCGCTGGCGGGTAGTAGCTGCGTTCGCGATAAACGGGCTGGGCATTGCCGGCATTGGCGGCTGCACCGGCGACCAGAGCGCCCACGGCGAGCCCGACGACACCGGCGGCGATCATTTCGCCCGTATTGTTGTCCTTCTTCACATAATGGTGGTGATGACGCGGGCGATGATGGTCGCGCCAGCGGCGGTCTCCGGCGCTTGCCTCCATGATCGGAAGCATGACGGTTGCGGCGGTCGCGCCGGCGAGCACAATGGACTTGAATATGCGGTTCATCTCTTTCTCCTTCTCACTCGAGCCGGTTGGCCGCTGCCCGGACGGGCATGCACGGAGAAATAGGAAAATGGGGCTGAACGCAGGCTGAACGGGTCATTCAGCTTCATTTCGTGTTGCGGCCTGTCACGTTCGGTGGACGCACGGCACAAAAAAACCGCGCGGCGAGCGCGCGGAGAAGATCTTCGACAACCCACCGACGCGATGCGGGGGGCAATGACTGGACTGATCAGCCGAGCGTCAGGTTGACAGCCTTGGGGCCCTTGCCGCGCTTGTCCGGTTCCGTGTCGAAAGACACCTTCTGCCCGTCTTCCAGTCCGGGAAGGCCAGAGGCCTGCACCGCGGAGATGTGGACGAAGACGTCCTTGTTTCCGCCGTCCGGCGTGATAAATCCAAATCCCTTGGCGTGGTTGAAGAATTTTACCGTTCCGGTCTGCTCGCCCATATGGAACTCCTTGGTCACCGGTCAGTTGCAGTCATGCGGAGATGGACTCCGCGTTCACTCGGTCGTTCATCGGGGGAGAAGAAACAGTTGGACCGTTGCCCGGGGTCTTTGCAGAAGCCCTCTCCTTCATGGTCCACACCCGGCTGCTGAACTGCGCTACTTTCCGGGGCAGGCTATTCCAGTCTCCGGGCCGGCAAATGCCCGAACGTCGAATTTGTCGTTTATTTTTCCAAGTGGGGCAAGGCCTTTTTCGCTTGTGACAGGCCGCCAGCGGCCTGCCGGGCGCCAGGGATCGCGAGATCGGCGGGAGCGCCGGGTAATCGCCGACTTGCTAACATACCGTAACGGAAGGCGCATCTCCGCTCACCGGAATTGTAACGTCGTGCAATATTTTTTGAACTCAAGGGCCTACGCTTTTCCCAAAATGCGGGGCTCAATAGAGGTGGCGGCCCCGAGACGGACGCGGGAAGACATCGCGTCGTCGGCCGTCTGGAGGAAGGCGCAATGACAGGCGCAGAAACCCGCAAAGTCCCGCCGGCTGCATGGCCAGGCACAAGCGAGCGTGAAATCAGGCAGGTCGTCGACGCATTGTGCGCCGAACTCGGCGTTTCGGCGCGGGCCAAGGCGCGCCGCGCGGAGATCGAGAGCCGTGTGACCCAGGCCTATCTCAAGGGACGCCGGCAGCCGCTCGATCTCGTTCATGCCGGGCTCGAAGGACACGCATAGAATTTCGCTGCAAACGGCAGTCGTGTGGCCGGCCTTCGGCGGTGAGTCCGAAGGACCGCTCGTGAAGCCGCGCGTAAAGGTGCGGCCCAAGGTCGAGCGGCCGCGCCTGCACAAGGTCATCCTGGTCAATGACGATTTCACGCCGCGCGAATTCGTCGTGATGGTGCTGAAGGCGGAGTTTCGCGTTACCCAGGACCAGGCCTACAGGATCATGATCACCGCGCATCGGCGCGGCGTGTGTGTGGTCGCGGTCTACGAGCGTGACGTCGCCGAGACCAAGGCCACCCGTGCCACGGATGCGGGGCGGGCGGCGGGCTATCCCCTCCTGTTTACGACCGAACCGGAGGAATGAGCCGCCCGCCGACGCCATGGCCTATTTCTTCACCGGCGCGTTCATTGCCCATTCGACGCCGAACGGGTCGCGCAGGGAGCCCCAGCGGTCACCCCAGAACATGACCTGGAGCGGGTTGACGACCTCGCAGCCGGCATCCACCGCGCGCTGCCACCATTTCTCGATCTCGTCGGCGCCCAGATGCAGCTGCATCGTGCAGGCCTGCACGGCTTTCGCCGCATGCCCGTGCTCGGGATAGAAATCGCCGAGCATGAGGCTGGAGCCGTTGACATAGAGATGGATGTGCATCGTGCGGCCCTTCTCGTCGGGCGGGACGGCGAAGACCTGCTCGGCTGCGAAGGCGCGCTGGTAGAATTCGGCCGCCTTCATCGCGCCGTCGATGCCGAGATAGGGCGTCAGCCCGCCCTTGACGGGCGGCATTGGCGGGAAGTCGGCCTGGGCTGTCTGTTCGTTCATCTGTGGTCCTCCATGATCGAGTGCGGAACGATAAAGTCGAATTCCGACTGAATGACGAAGGAGACACGGCCGCGCCGACACGCGGCCGCATCTTTTTCGGGAAGGCCCGCAGGCAAGGGCTCACGCGTCGATGTCGACGTCCTTGGTCTCCTTGCCGGCGAGCAGGGCGATCAGCGTGAACGCCCCCATGACCGACAGGTAGACGCCGACCCAGAACGGGCTGCCGCCGCCGGCACTCCACAGCGCGACCGCGATGAAGGGCGCCACGGCGGCGCCGAGGATCGAGGCGACGTTGTAGGCGATGCCCGAGCCGGTGTAGCGCACATTGGCGGCGAAAAGCTCCGGCAGCAGCGCGCCCATCGGGCCGAAGGTGAGGCCCATCAGCGTGAAGCCGAGCACCAGCCAGGCCACGACGCCGAACGTGCCGGCGGCCAGCATCGGCACCCAGAGGAGGCCGAAGGCGATGATGGCGAGCGTCACCCAGACAAGCGTGCGCCGGCGGCCCCAATTGTCGGCCAGCGGCCCGGAGAGCATGGTGAAGACGCCGAAGAAGACGACGCCGAAGATCATCATCCAGACGAAGGTCGTGTAGTCGTAGCCGAGGCCGGGCAAGGCGGCATCGGCGGCGGCGCGACCATAGCTGAGCGAGAAGGTCGTCATCAGGTAGAACAGAACGTAGGTCGCCAGCATGTACATGGTGCCGAGCACGAGTTGCTTCCAATGGGTTCTGAAGACGCTGGTCAGCGGCAGGCGCTGGACCTTGCCGGTGCTGACCGTCTTCTTGAAGGCGGCGCTTTCGACCAGGTTGAGCCGCACCCACATGCCGATGATCACCATGACGGCGGAAAACAGGAACGGAATGCGCCAGCCCCAGTTCAGGAAGGCCTCGGACGGCCGCGAGGGATCGGCCGAGGGCAGGAGCGCGGCGATGCCGAGGAACAGGCCGTTGGCGATGATGAAGCCGAGCGGCGCGCCGAGCTGCGGGAACGTGCCGAACAGCGCCCGCTTGCCGGCCGGCGCGTTCTCGGTCGCCACCAGGGCCGCACCGCTCCATTCGCCGCCGAGCGCGAAGCCCTGCGCCAGGCGCAGCACGACGAGCAGCGCCGGGGCCAGCCAGCCCGCCATGGCGTAGGTCGGCAGAAGGCCGATGAGGAATGTCGCGATGCCCATGGTCAGCAGCGCGCCGACCAGCGTGATCTTGCGGCCGCGCCGGTCGCCCAGATGGCCGAAGAAGATGGCGCCCAGCGGACGTGCGATCATCGCCGCGCCGAAGACGGCGAAGGAGGCGAGAAGCGCGGTGGTCTCGTTGCCGGCGGGAAAGAACAGGTGCGGGAACACCAGCACGGCGGCGGTGGCGTAGACGTAGAAATCGTAGAACTCGATCGTCGTGCCGACGAGGCTCGCCAGGATGACCCGGTGGCGCGGATTGCCGGCAGCGGCGGGCGTGGAGGGTTGCGCTTCGACGTCGCCCGGCGCGTCGGCGGTTGTTATGGACATTGTTGGCTCCAAATGACGGCCGGAACGGGCCGCAAAGGGCGCGGGGAGGACGCGCCCGGCCAGCTCCGGACATGATTGCTGGAAAAAACAGCACCGCCTGTGGGAGGGCAGGCGGCGCTCGGCTCCATGTGCGCCTTCGGCCGGGAAATTTCAAGCGCGTCGCCGGGAGTATTTTTCCAAAAATGTCGCCAAAGGAGGGATGAGAGTTCGAAAATTGCGCGATGCAGTTCGACAATGACGGCCGAGTGCCTGCGCGGTGTGGCATGGCGGCGAAGGCCGGCGGTCGGCTTCATCCGCCCGCGCCCGGTTGCACCGGGCCGCCGGCGAAATAGGCCTCGGTCATCGCCTGCAGGCGTTCCGTCTCCTTGGCCCAGGCGAGACCAAGGGCGAGGAAGGTGGCCGTCAGGCTGTGCACCTGTGCTTCCTCCCACAGGCCGGCGCAGCCGTCCGGCCCGTCGCGCTCCGGCCCGCCCCGGCACTGGCCGATGCGCCGGCAGCGCCGGTCGGCGCAGCGCTTCGGCATGCCGGCCTCTGCGGCGAGATAGCGGTACATCGCCTTCATCTGATCGCGCGGCCACGGCGGCGGCGCGAAGGGGCCGGTTTCCGCAGAGGGCGCGGGCACGCTCCTTGCCGCCCGGGCGAGCGCGCGCAGCATGTCGTCGAGAATGGGATCGTGGCTCGCGCCGGCCGTCTTCGCCATGGTGACCTCCTTCGATTGGGTGATGTGTGGAAACCGGTGGCCGGGTTGGGGACGAGCGGCGCGCGTCATCGCCGCCACGCCCGGATTTTTCCGTCTGGCCATTGGACCCCGCGACAGCGCGGAGCCGGGAAACGGGGCGCGTTGTCCGTGCCTCTGTGTTTGGTAGTCGTGGCGCGCACGACGCGCCCCGCCGGCCGCTGTCCCGCAAGCTTGCCGGCCTTTCAGGCTCCGGCCGGCCCGCGGGCCCTCACATGTCCCCGGTTACCGTGGCCGGGGAGGGAGGCTGCCGCCGCCCTCCCTGATCCCCGGTCCGGACCCGGTTCCCGCGAGGGCGATGGGGGGATTATGAGAGCGGTGTGGAAGGCGTGGAAATAATTGGTGGTGGGGGAGGCGGCAAGACGCCATAAGACCAGACATTTGGCGGCGGTGAGAAATCCCGGAGGAGCCGATCTATCCTCGCGCGGTACGGAATGCGGACCCTGCCGACGCTCCTGCGACGAGATGGGAGCGTCCCGATAGGGGCCCCGCGTTCGGGCTGTCCGGTTTGATCAAGCCGCCGTTCGGCAACCGACCCAATGGCGGTCGTTCCGCTTCCCACTGTCGCTGCCAAAACCTGCCGTCCGTTCCTGTAGACGGGCGCAAAACACCAAGCGTCTGGGAATGACCTAGCGGCACGACTCTGCCATAATCGCGAAAATGAAGACTGGACGGAATGAGCCGTGCCCGTGCGGGAGCGGCAAGAAGTTCAAGAAGTGCTGTTTGAATACGACCAAACCGGGTGCGCGGCGCGCGCCTACGCCTGAACGCGGTCCTGGCTTCTTGGCGCGAGCGCAAGCCATGCTGCGACAGCATCAGGCCGCGGAGAACGTGCGCCAGCAGCAGCAAGGCCACGGCAAACCTATCGTGTCGTGGATGGATGAGGCGAACGGCTTCCGATTCGTGGCGGTGAAGCAGACGGTTTACTGGGGAGAAAACTGGTTCATCTTCCCCGACTTCCTCGACTACTTCATGAAGAAGGCGCTCGACCATGAATGGGGCGAGCGCGAACGCAGCAAGGGTCAGCATCCGCTCTTCCGCTGGCTGCAAAAGACTCAAGCATACAACAGCCAGAAGCCCGGCGAGCCGAAGGTGAAGTCCATTGTGATGATGGGCTTCATCGCGTGCTGGCTGCACTTGGCCTATGCGCTCTACCTGATCGCCCACCACGACGAAATTCCTGAGCCACTACTCAAGCGCCTGCGCGATCCCGTCAGCTTCATGCCCGCGTATCACGAGGCTATCGTGGGTGCGGCCTTGGCCGTCGCGGGCATGGAGATCTCCTGCGCGGAGACGAAGGCCGGATCGACGCCGACGCCGGAGTTCAGGGCGAAGTCCAAGGCGTCGGGAAAGACCTATGAGATCGAAGCCAAGCGCAAGAATGGCTGGAAAGCGCCCACGGGCGATGTGACGAACGAGGAGTTTCAGCGCGAATTGCAAGTCTATGTGCGCAACCAGATTTACAACGCGTCGAAGAAGAAGCTCACGAATCCGGTCTATTGGTTTGAGCTAAGCATCCCCACCATGATGGCCGAGGCAGACTGGCGCGCCGTCGCCGAAAAGGTCGAAGCTGCGATCCGCGACGCGGAGAACAGCATGACGGTGAACGGCCAGCCGATCGTGCCCGCCTATGTCGTCGTCACCAACCACACGTTCCTCGTCGACGAAGACGTAACGGGCCAACCGTGCTTCGGCTTCCTGCAAACCATCAAGATGGACGACTACCCCTTCGGTCGGCCATTGGAGATCGAAGCCGCGCTTGAGGGCTACGATAAGCACCGCGACATTTTCTGGCTCATGGAAGCGTGGAAGACGGCTAGCACCGTGCCGACTACCTTCGACGGCTCGCCGCCTGAGTTGCTCGACAGCGACGGCAGACCGCAGCGCACCGTCAAGATCGGCGACATGGTCGAGGCGCCCGACATGGATGGCAAGACCGTCCGCGCGACGGTGGAAGAAATCAGTTCATGGGGCGACGACAAGGCTATGCTTACTGTCGGCGCGAACGGTCGCCACTGGCTCGTAGAAATGCCGCTGACGGCGGGCGAAGCGCAGGCCGCGCGCCACTATACGGATGCGGTGTTCGGGAAAGACAACGCCTCGCGCGGGCTGCGCGATGACGATCCTTTCGATCTCTACGACTGGCTGCTGAAAGCTCACGCCAATATGACGCAAGAACAGGTTGACAATTTCTTCGAGCGAAATCCCACCGTCGCCCATTACAAGGGCCTGCCGCTGAAAGAAGCGCGCGCACGTGTTGCTCGCGAATACACGAAGTGGACATGGATGCGTAGCCAGCAGGACAAGGCTGCCAAGTCGCAGCAGGCCACCGCCGCAAATGAAGCGGTGTCGTGAATGGCAGCCATCCCAGCCTCACCCCTGAAAGCCGTAGTTCCGCCGGGCGGCGGGTGCGCTGGCGTTCATCGGCCGGTTCTTCATATGAGCCGAGGCCGATCTTGTCACGGCGGATGCGTTTTGGGTTGTCGTCGTGCCTGACCACTCACACGAGGTCGGCAGGTTTGCGGTCGGTGTCATCATACGATCGAGAGTCGGACCTTTTGACGGGCGCGAAACAAGTAGCGGGCCGTGTTCGACGATGGTCTTCCAATGGGTCCCGGATAGCCCTCCGGGCTTCCGGGATGACGGTGGAGGGGGTGGCGCCCGGGATGAAGGTGGAGGGGTGGCTTCCGGGATGACGCTCACAGTCTAACGCCCCGGCCGGCCACTCTTCTTCGGGCGGCGGGTGCGCTGACGTTCATCGGCCGGGTCTTCATATGAGCCGAGGCCGATCCTGTCGCGGCGGACGGGTTTCGGATCGTCGTCGTCCTTCGAGACGCGCGTGCGGCCCTCCCCAGGATGAGGGCTCGCCTGCGGCTTCTCCGGTTTCGTGCCGCCCACCGGCTTTTCGGTGCGGCCGACCGTCATTTCGTCGAGCGTGTTCTTCCTGAACAGGGATTTGCCCTGCGTTTCGCGTGTCCCGGATACGCTATCCCGTCCGGCTCCGCCGCGTGGGGCGTCGGGGGCAGGAATCCGTCCCGTCGGCGACCTGCCGTCGCCGGGCGTGCCGTAGTCGGCGGCGTGCGCCTCGCGGTGGTCCTGCTTGCTAAACAGTGAGCCGGAGCCGGCAGGCGTGGCATGGTCGCCGGACGTGCCCATCTCGTCGAGCGAGGGCTTGGCGAAGAGTGAGGACTGCTTCCTTTCGCTCACGCTGTCGCCACTTCGCGGCTCGCTGCGGCCTTTGCCCGATTGCGCGCCTTCGGCGTCGCGGGTGGCCGGGCCATCAGGCCCGACGGCCGGTCGGCCTCGCGGCTGCGCCGAACGCTGCTCATTCTCTGGGGAGATTGGCTGGCCGCTTGCGCCGCGCCCCTTCTTTGCGCGCGCGGCATCGCGGCGGCTCTTCTGTGTGTTGGCAACGCCGGTGTCGCGGGCCAGCGGGTCGTCCATGACGGCGAGCTCGGTCTCGCGCAGCCGCTTGACCTCGTCGCGCAGGCGGGCGGCCTCCTCGAAGTTCAGGTCGGCGGCGGCATCGCGCATGGCCTTTTCGAGATGCTCGATATGGGCGGCGAGATTGTGCCCGACGAGCGCGCCGGCATCCTCCAGATGCGCGATCTCGGGGCGCACATGGTCCTGCTCGTAGACCGAATCGAGAATGTCGGCGATGCGCGACTTGACGCTTTCCGGGGTGATGCCGTGCTCGGCATTGTAGGCGAGCTGCTTTTCGCGCCGGCGCTGCGTCTCGGCCATGGCGCGCTCCATCGAGCCGGTGATCTGGTCGGCGTAGAGGATGACCTTGCCGTCGACATTGCGCGCCGCGCGCCCGATGGTCTGGATGAGCGAGGTCTCGGAGCGCAGAAAGCCTTCCTTGTCGGCATCGAGGATGGCGACAAAGCCGCATTCGGGAATGTCGAGGCCCTCGCGCAGGAGGTTGATGCCGACCAGGCAGTCGAAGGCACCGAGGCGCAGGTCGCGAAGGATCTCGATGCGCTCCAGCGTGTCTATGTCGGAGTGCATGTAGCGCACGCGGATGCCCTGCTCGTGCAGGTATTCGGTGAGGTCTTCGGCCATGCGCTTGGTGAGCACGGTGCACAGCGTGCGGTAGCCGGCGGCGGTGGTGGCGCGGATCTCGCCCAGCACGTCGTCGACCTGGGACTTGGCCGGGCGCACCTCGACCGGCGGGTCGATCAGGCCGGTGGGGCGGATGACCTGTTCGGCGAAGACGCCGCCCGACTGCTCCATCTCCCAGCCGCCGGGGGTGGCGGAGACGGCGACCGTGAGCGGGCGCATGGCGTCCCATTCCTCGAAGCGCAGGGGGCGGTTGTCCATGCAGGAGGGCAGGCGGAAGCCGTATTCGGCGAGCGTGGCCTTGCGGCGGAAGTCGCCGCGGTACATGCCGCCGATCTGCGGCACCGTGACGTGGCTCTCGTCGATGAAGATGAGCGCGTTGTCGGGGATGTACTCGAACAGGGTCGGCGGCGGGTCGCCGGGGCGGCGGCCGGTGAGATAGCGCGAATAGTTCTCGATGCCGGCGCAGGAGCCGGTGGCTTCCAGCATTTCGAGGTCGAAGCGGGTGCGCTGCTCGAGCCGCTGGGCTTCCAGCAGGCGGCCGGCCTTCTCGAGCTCGGCGAGGCGGTGCGTGAGCTCCTCCTTGATCGAGCGGATCGCCTGGTTGAGGGTCGGGCGCGGGGTGACGTAGTGCGAGTTGGCGTAGATCTTGACCGATCTCAGATCGCCGGTCTTCTTGCCGGTCAGCGGGTCGAACTCGGTGATCGCCTCGATCTCGTCGCCGAACAGCGAGATGCGCCAGGCGCGGTCTTCGAGGTGGGCGGGGAAGATCTCGATCGTGTCGCCGCGCACGCGGAAGGAGCCGCGCACGAAGTTGATGTCCTGGCGCTTGTATTGCTGGGCGACGAGGTCGGCCAGAAGCTGGCGCTGGTCGAGCCGGTCGCCGATCTGCATCTGGAAGGTCATGGCCGTGTAGGTTTCGACCGAACCGATGCCGTAGATGCAGGAGACGCTGGCCACGATGATGACGTCGTCGCGCTCGAGCAGGGAGCGCGTGGCCGAGTGGCGCATGCGGTCGATCTGCTCGTTGATGGAGCTCTCCTTCTCGATATAGGTGTCGGTGCGCGGGACGTAGGCCTCGGGCTGGTAGTAGTCGTAATAGGAGACGAAATACTCGACCGCGTTGTCGGGGAAGAACTGCTTGAACTCGCCGTAGAGCTGGGCGGCCAGCGTCTTGTTGGGCGCGAGGATGAGGGCAGGGCGCTGCGTCTCCTCGATCACCTTGGCCATGGTGAAGGTCTTGCCGGATCCGGTGACGCCGAGCAGCACCTGGGTGCGCTCCGCCGCGTCGACGCCCTCGACGAGGTCGCGGATGGCGGTCGGCTGGTCGCCGGCCGGCTGATACTCCGACTTCATCCGGATGGCGATGCCGCCTTCCGACTTTTCCGGCCGCTCGGGACGGTGCGGGGTCCAGATCTTGCCGTCCTTGTGCAAGGGATTGCCGCTCTCGATGAGCGCCGAGAGGGCGGCCACGGTGGCGGTGACGCCGGAGCTCGACAGGCTCTGCGCGTCCTCCAGCGAGACGTCGAGGCCGGCGACCGGCATGAGGCCGGCGGCGGCGCGTTCCCTGGCCGAGGCGGCGCCGCCCATCGAGGTGCCGCGCGCGGTCTTGCCGGGGGAGGTGGACCGTTCAGGAACCTTTTTCGCTGGCTTGGCGGATTTGGCGGTCTTCGCCCTGGAGGGCGCGGCAGGGGGCGTCTCGGCGGCGGCGCGGGCGATCTCGTCGGCCCAATCGGCGATCGAGCCCTTCAGCGGCTCGCCAGAGAGGCCGGGCTGCGGCGCTTCCTCGAAGCCGCGCGGAACGAGCGGCTCGGAGGCATCCATGAAATCGGTGATGGGGCTGCGCTTCCTTGGCTTGTCCGTACGAACGGCATCGGCAGGCTTGCGCTGCATCTTCTTGTCAGGGGTTCTGGCCATGGCCCGAATATGGAGAGAGTCAGGAGAAATGGAAAGAGCGCGGCGGGCGATCAAACATGCTGGCGGCGGCGCGTCCTGACAGCGATGTGTCAGTTGTTCCAGCTGCAGGTGGCGAGAGCGCCGCCGATCGCGGCAGAGGAACCGGCCAGCGAGAAGCGCGCATAGGTCTCCCAGGGCGAATCGGTTTCAGCATTGGGCTCGGGCGTAATGTCGAAGGCGATGGTCAGCATGCGACCGGAGGAAAGCAGTGCGATGAAATCGGCACCGATTGGACCCATGTCGTTCTCATTGGGGGCGCCCTCGGCGAAAAGCACCACGGCGGCGTCGGCGCCGGCGGCGACGAGCTGGAAGTAATGGCCGTCGATCTGCGCCTCAATGCGTCCCCGCTGGTAGAAATAGTCCGCCTGTCCCGACCCGTCGGCCGGCAGCACCGGCCCACCTTCGGCCTGGAGCTCGATATGCACCGGGTCGCCGCAAAAGACGGAGATGCGCTGGATGTTGCTGTTGCCGTCTTCCGGCGCGGACGTCGCGATGCCGTCCTCAAGACGCCATTCGGCGCAGGCAGGAGACGCCGACACAGCAAAGACGAGCACGGCAGGCAAGAGGAGGACCGTCCTGTTCATGGCGCGATCATGGCGGTTGGCGGTGTAAATTTGAAGAGGGGTGCCGCGCAGCGCTGCCGAAGACGGGGCGGAGGGCCAAAGAAATGCGGGCCTATTCCGTCAAAACGTAATCGCGCCGGACTGGGAAATGACGCAACATGGCGGTGTGGATCATCCCACTGGCGTTTTCTGGACGTCCGATCCGCACCCCGCGTGGACAGGCTTCCTGACCAACGCACAGCGCGGCCAGCATTATACCCCACCCCTACCATGATGCTGGCCGCGCATACCGCGCGATCAAGGTTGTCTAGATGATGGCTCCGGGCAGCGCCGCGCCGAGGATACCAAGAACGTGATTTCAAGCCGGCCCCGCGCGCGAATTCCTGCCGATGCCGGCCGATCATATGTTGGCCGCAGCCTCTGGCCGCACCTCGTCGTCAGTCTCGGTGCCCGGCTGGGCATCATCTGCGTCCGCGATCACATCGGGTGCCCGCAACCGCCATTCGACGCCGGTCGCGGCAAAGACATAGTCGACCTCGCCATTGAGGTTCTGACCGGTCAGCCGATCAATGACGACATGGCCGAATCCGGTCCGTGAGGGCGTAGAAACCGACGGCCCACCGATTTCGCGCCATTCCATGGCAAGTCCGCGTGCGCCCTGACGCAACCAGCTTATCCGGATCCTGCCACGCTCGTCGGAGAGGGCGCCGTACTTGGTTGCATTGGTCGCCAGTTCGTGGAGGGCGAGGCCGATGCTCTGCACGGCCTCCGGGACAATCGACAGGGGAGGCCCTTCGAGTTCGAGGCGATCCGAGCCGGGTTCCACGAAGGCCTCGAGCTGCTGCCTGATCAGTTCGATGAGCGGAACCCGGGAACCTCCCGAGCCGAAGAGCAGTTCATTGGAACTGACAAGGGCGGCGATGCGGTCGTCGAAATTGCTTCGGAACTCGTCCAGGGTTGCTGAATTGCGCCCGATCCGCCTGGCGATCGCCTGGATCACCGCCATGATGTTCTTGTTGCGGTGGACCATTTCGCGCATCAGGATGCGGATCTGCTCGACCTGGGCACGCGACTGCTCTTCGCTCGCCCGAAGCGCCGCGCTGCGCTCGCTGATGACGCCGGCGGCACTGCGGATCGCGTAAGTGACGTCATTCGCCTCCGAAATCGGCAGTTGCCGCGCGTCAATCGCGCGCTCTGCGGCAAGATCGGAGGCGGCAAGGCGCAGATGCCGCATCGACATGGCGACACGGCGACCGAGCAGACTTGCCAGACCCAGGCCAAGGGCAATGGCTGCGGCTGCGAACACAGCGACGCCGAACAGCCCGTTCCAAAGGGGTGCGTCGAGGACCGCCCGGTCGACGCGAACGGAGGTGCGCCAGCCCGTTAGGGCAGACCAGCGGTACGCCTCGATCAGATTGTCGTTCTCGGCGCTTTGAGGTCTGATGATACCGGAACTGTGAGCCGGCTTCAGGGGTTGAAGTGCCAGATCGATCGTTGCGCCGCCGGGCGGGTTGCTGGCGATGACCTGCGACTTGCGATCCGTGACCGTAATGGCCCATCCTTCTGGCGGATTCTCGTTGCCGACAATCTCTCCGATACGCGCCGTGTTGAACGTGATCAGGAGGATGTAATTTCGACCTCCGCGTTCGACGGGTTGCAGGATGTTGATGACCTCTTCACCCGATACCGTGCCGAGGAACGCGTCGGACACATAGGGTTGGCCGGTGCGCAAGGCGATCTCGGCGCTTTCGATGTTCGCCGTCTTCGGTAACGGCGTTCCGTAGGGGACGCGGGTGTTCAAGAGCTGATTGAATTCGTCATCCAGGAGCAGGACGTGTGCGGCGCGGTTGCGCAGTGCGGCGCGGGCACGCATGTGAAACGCGTCGAAATCACCGCTCTCCAGCAGTTCGGACGTGGCGAGCGTGTCGAGGACAATAAGCCAGGAGTTGATCTCGCGATCGATCGTCGCCGAAATGTCGGTCGCCATTGCCTGCAAACGTGCCTCGTTGGCCGCAAGCTCGGTGCGCGTGATCCAGACTGCCGCCAATGCCGCCAGGAAGGCGAGCGGCAGGACGAGCGCCACAGCGAAGGCGACCAGATGGGTACGCAGCGTGCGAGGCTGCTCCAGCAGCTTGGCGAAAAAGTTGCGGCTTCGGGGCACCGAAAATATCCTTCCCCCCTGATAGTTATCGATTTCAGACCAGACGCTAAAGAGAAAACTGTGGCCATAGCTTGGAGATGGCGCTGTCGCGCTGTCCGCCCCACACGTCTACGGCTTGTCGTCCGGCCCGCCCCTAGTATATGCAAATAGCCGCATAAGAACTCGCTTGCATATGAATTTTGCGAGAATGCCGTACAATTCCTGTCACATGACGTTGTTACCGAGCGGCTGGCTGTATGCGGAGAAGGGATCGATTCGATGAAGATTGCTGTTCTGGGCGGTGACGGATTCGTGGGCTGGCCCACCTCGCTTCACCTGTCCGCGCTAGGGCATGATATCCACATTATCGACAATCTTTCTCGGCGCTGGATCGATACAGAACTGGGCGTCCAGTCGCTGACGCCGATGGACTCGATCCAGGAGCGCACCCGCATCTGGCACCAGGAAACCGGACGGCGCATTCATTTTCATCTGATCGACCTTGCGCGCGACTATGAAGTTCTGAAGCGGTGGCTGGCGGAGGAGCGCCCGGACGCGATCATCCATTTCGCCGAACAGCGCGCTGCGCCTTATTCGATGAAGAGCGACCGGCACAAGAACTACACGGTCAACAACAACGTCAACGCGACCCACAATCTGCTCAACGCCATGGTTGAGCTCGATCTCGACGCGCATCTTGTGCATCTGGGCACGATGGGGGTCTATGGCTATTCGACCGTCGGCGCGGCGATACCGGAGGGCTACCTGCCCGTCGGGATCGAAACGATGGCCGGCGAAACGGTGAAGCAGGATATTCTTTACCCAGCCAATCCCGGTTCGGTCTATCACATGACCAAGTGCCTCGATCAGCTTCTCTTCCAGTTCTACGCCAAGAACGACGGGGTCAGAATCACCGACCTGCATCAGGGCATCGTGTGGGGCACGCATACCGACCAGACGCGGCTGCACGACCAGCTCGTCAACCGTTTCGACTATGACGGCGACTACGGTACGGTCCTCAATCGTTTTCTCATCCAGGCGGCGATCGGCTATCCGCTGACCGTGCACGGGACAGGCGGACAGACGCGCGCCTTCATTCACATCCAGGACTCCGTGCGCTGCGTCGAACTGGCGCTGAAGAACTCGCCCAAGCGGGGCGACAAGGTGAAGATCTTCAATCAGATGACGGAGACGCACCGGGTGCGCGACCTGGCCGAGATGGTGGCGCGCATGACCGGCGGGACGGTGGCCTACCTGCCCAATCCGCGCAAGGAAGCAGCCGAAAACGATCTGGTCGTGAAGAACGAGCAGTTTCTGGCGCTGGGTCTGGAGCCCATCACGCTGGAGCAGGGACTGCTTTCGGAGGTGGTCGACGTGGCAAGGAAGTTCGCCTATCGGGTCGACCGCTCGCGCATTCCCGCCGTTTCGGCCTGGACCAAGGATATCGCTCCGACGGTCGAGCGCGACCCGGAAGGCAAGCGCCTGAAGAGTGTGGGGTGAGGGCGAACTGAATGCGGTTGCGCATGCGCCCCTTCACGCCGCCCCGCAGAGCCCTCCATCTCCAAGCAAGACGATGACGCGCCCCCGCCAAGCCTATGTGACCCTCGTCACCAATGCGGACTACGCCATGGGCGCCACGGCGCTCGTGCGTTCGCTCCGGCTGACCGGGACGTCGGCCGACATCGTTGTCCTGCATACGGGCGGCGTGACCACCGAGGCTTTGAAGCCGCTTGAGGAGCTTGGAGCGAAGCTCGTCGAGGCCGCGCTCCTGCCGACCTCCGAAGCCTTCAACGAACGCCACGGACGAGCGAACATCCACGGCAGGAATCCCTTCACCAAGGGCCGAAAGCCGCATTTCCATACGCCGCTCGACAATTTTGCCAAGCTGAGGCTCTGGCAGCTCGAAGAATACGAAGCCTGCGTCTTCATCGACGCCGACGCAGTCGTCGTACGCAACATCGACAGGCTTTTTCTCTATCCAGAGTTCTCCGCTGCGCCCAATGTGTATGAGAGCCTTGCCGATTTCCATCGACTGAATTCGGGCGTGTTCGTGGCCCGGCCTTCGCCGGAGACGTTTGCGCGCATGCTGGCCGCGCTCGACGCGCCGGAGGCCTTCTGGAAGCGGACCGACCAGACCTTTCTGCAGAGCTTCTTCCCGCAGTGGCACGGCCTGCCGGTGTTCTTCAACATGCTCCAATATGTGTGGTTCAATCTGCCGGAACTGTGGGACTGGGCCTCGGTGTCGGTCGTTCACTACCAGTATGAGAAGCCGTGGGAAGCGAACCACCCAAAGGCAGACCGGCTGCAGCCGCTGATCGAGCTCTGGCGGGCCTATTACAGGGGTGAGGCGATTCCGGACATCGAGGCCTTGCCCAATCCGCCGGTCAGGTCCGGCTGAGGGATTGGCGATGAAGGCGCTGGTTTCCGGCGGTACGGGCATGGTGGGCCGCTTCATCGTCGAGGCGCTGCTCGGAGCGGGGCACGCGGTCGCGGTCTTGGGCCGGCGGGCGCGGCAGCCGGGCTTCTTCTCGCGACCCGTCGATTTCATCGAAGGCACGCTCGATCCGGAACTCGACCAGGCTGGGGCCTTTGCGGGCGTCGACTGGTTCGTGCACGGCGCCTTCGACCATTTGCCGGGAAAATATCGCGGCGGCGAGGGGGACGATCCGGCGACATTCCGGCGGCGCAATCTCGACGGCACGGTGGCGCTGTTTGCGGCGGCGAAGCGGTCGGGCGTCGGGAGAACGGTCTTCTTGTCGACCCGCGCGGTCTATGGGCGGCAAGCGCCGGGGGCTTTTCTATCGGAAGACATGACGCCCGATCCGGATACGCTCTACGGCGCGGTCAAGTACGAGGCGGAACAGGCGCTTGCAGGGCTGTGCGACGCGGCGTTTGCCGGCTGCAGCCTGCGCATCACCGGTGTTTACGGCCCGGCGGGGCCGGGGCGAACACATAAATGGGCGGGTCTGTTCGACGATTATCTGACCGGGCGCCCCGTTGCGCCGCGTGTCGCGACGGAAGTGCACGGCGACGATGTGGCGGCGGCGGTCCTGCTGGCGCTTGAAGCCGACGCGATGACGGTCGCGGGACGCGTCTTCAACGTTTCCGACCTCGTGGTGGACCGTCATGACCTTCTGGCGCTGGTGCGGGATGCCGCCGGCTCGGCCCATCCATTGCCCGCGCGGGCGGACGCCTCGGCGCTCAACGTGATGGCAACCGAGCGCCTGCGCGCCCTGGGCTGGCAGTCGGGCGGGCAGGCGTTGCTGGAGCGCACCGTGAGGGCGATGGTGGGAAGGGGGGAGCGGCGTCGATGACGCGATTGCGTCTCGCCTACGGAAACAGCGGCGTCTGCATCATCTCCAGATGCAACGGCTTGCCGTCATAGGGATGGGCTTCGCAGACCGCCTCGTCGAGTTCCACGCCCAAGCCGGGCTCGCTCGAGGGAATGACCCAGCCGTCCTGCCATTCGATCTTTCGCTTCAGAAGCCTGGCGTGGAAGCCGTCCCATGTCTTCAGCGATTCCAGGATCAGGAAGTTGGGCAGGGTGGCGGCGAGCTGGATGTTAGCCGCACCGACGATCGGTCCGCAGTAGCAATGCGGCGCGACCTGGATGTGATACGGCTCGGCCATGGCGGCGATCTTCTTCGTCTCCAGAATGCCGCCGGAGCGGCCGAGATCGGGCTGCAGGATCGATGCGGCGCGGCTTACGATGACGCGCGCGAATTCGCTCCTGGTCGTCAGCCGCTCTCCGGTCGCGACCGGGATCGAAGTGCCGCGGGCGACTTCGGCCATCACCTCCGGCATGTCGGGCGGCACCGGTTCCTCGAACCAGAGCGGGTCGTAGGGTTCGATGGCGCGTGCCATCCTGAGCGCGCCGGAGGCGGTGAACTGGCCGTGCGTGCCGAACAGGATGTCGCAGGACGTGCCGACGGCCTCGCGGATCGCCGCCACCATGCGGACAGAAAGATCGATGTCGGCGAGCCGCGGCTGATGTCCGTCGAAGGCCGTGTAGGGGCCGGCGGGGTCGAGCTTCACGGCGTTGAAGCCCTGGCGGACGTATTCCGACGCGCATTGGGCGGCGAGCTCGGGGTCGTTGTAGACGTTCCTGTCCGGGCTGTCCGCCTCGGCCGGAACGGCGCTGCCCGAATGCGGATAGAGATAGGTATAGGAGCGCAGTCGCTCATGTACCTGCCCGCCGAGCAGCTTGTAGACCGGTTTGCCGGCTTCCTTGCCGATGATGTCCCAGCAGGCGATCTCGAGTGCCGAAAAGCAGCCCATCATCGAGACGTCCGGGCGCTGGGTGAAGCCTGAGGAATAGCAGCGGCGGAAAAAGGTCTCGATGTCGTGCGGGTCCTGGCCGACCAGGTAGCGCTCGGCGACGTCCTCGATCATGCGGGCCGTGACGTGCGGGCCGAAGGTGGCGTTGTAGGCCTCGCCATAGCCGGTGACGCCGCTGTCGGTCGTCAGGCGCACGAAGATGAAATAGCGCCCGCCGATCCCCGGCGGCGGATTGCCGACGACCCAGGTCTTGATGTCGGTGATCTTCATGGGCGGGCTCCGGTGCTCCCCTAAAATACGATCACATTGCGCAGCGCCTTGCCGGTCTTCGACGCAGCAATCGCCTCGTTGATTCTTTCCAGAGGATAGCGTTCGGTGATCAGCTCATCGAGCTTCAGCCGACCGGCACGGTAATGGTCGACCAGGGCGGGAATGTCCTTGGCGATGTCGGCCTCGCCCATCTTGGAGCCGAGGATCTTCTGGTTCCAGGCTGCGAGCGTGGAAGGGTCGTACTCGGCCAGAACGCCGGAGGGTGGCATGCCGACGACCACCACAGTGCCGTTTCTTGTGATGTAGTCAAAGGCTCCGTCGAGCGCCTTCTTGGCGCCCACCGTGACGAAGACGAAGTCGACGCCGCGGCCGTCGGTCAGATCCCTGACGCGGGCGGCGGCGTTTTCGCGCGCCGGATCGACGGTGTGCGTCGCGCCGAAGGCGCGCGCCGCCCCCAGCTTTTCCGGGGCCACGTCGATCGCCACGATCACCGGCGCTCCGGCAATCCGGGCGGCCTGAACGCTGTTGAGCCCGACGCCGCCGCAGCCGATGACGGCAACGGTGTCATCGTGTGACAACCGCGCCGTGTTGGCGACCGCGCCGAAACCGGTGATGACGCCGCAGGCCAGAAGCGAGGCGCTGTCGAAGGGGATGTCGGACGGGATCGTCACGATCTGGCTTTCATGGACCAGCACCTTGTCGGCAAAGGCGCCGGTGCGCATGGCCTGTTCGTATCGTTCGCCATTGACGCTCCTGAGAGGCGGGTTGCGGTCGAGCGGGAAGACCTCCTCGCACATGACGCGGCTTTGCCGGCGACAATAGTGGCATTCGCCGCAGGAGCGGATGAGCGTGACCACGACGTGATCGCCGGGCGACAAGGCGGTGACGCCGGTGCCTACCGCTTCCACCACGCCTGCCGCCTCGTGACCGTAGACCGCCGGCAATACGCCGCCCCAGGCTCCGTCGGCAAAGGCAATGTCGGAATGGCAGATGGCGCAGGCCCTGACGCTCACCAGCACCTCGCCCTGGCCGGGATCGGCGATTTCGATCTCCTCGATGGAGAGAGGTTCGCCGAACGCGCGGCAGATGGCGGCTTTGGCGGTCGGCAAGTCGGTCGTCCTCTCCGTTGTGGATGTTCGCCAGAGCCTATTCGAGGCGCGAGGACGCGCGCATGGCAATGGCGACGCCGGGCGTCGATATTCCGCCATGAGGCAGGAGCCATGCGGCATGCGCCGTTCCATCCTGCTCGAAACCTGCATAGTCTTGAACAGCGATTCCATCGGGCCGCCCGAACCGGAGAGGGACATGAACGAAGACGTGATAAAGCCGACGGGCGAACTGACCCTGCGAACACTGGCAATGCCGGGCGACGCCAATGCCGCGGGCGACATCTTCGGCGGCTGGGTCATGGCGCAGATGGACCTTGCCTGCGGCATCCGTGCGGCCGAACGGGCGAAGGGACGCGTGGTGACGGCGGCGGTGAAGGAGATGTCCTTCGCCAAGCCGATGAAGATCGGCGACACGCTGTGCATCTATACCCACATCACGCGGGTGGGGCGAACCTCGATGACGCTCAAGGTCGAGGCCTGGGCGCAGCGCTATCTTTCGGAGCTCATGGAAAAGGTGACGGACGCCGACTTCATCATGGTGGCGCTCGACAAGAACGGCAAACCGACGCCGGTGCCGGCGGAAAAATAGTACCGGCCGCCTTCAGTTCGGCCTGAGCACAGCGACCATCGCCTTGCCGTCGGTGCGGTAGATGTCGCCTTCGCCGTTGCGGCCCTCCGTCGTTTCTCCAACGCCTGGGATCTCCGAGACGGAACTCACGTAGCCTGCGGATTTCAGGTCCTCGATCAGTCCGTCGCGTTCGGCGTCGAGATTGGCCGAAATATAGTGTGTGACCTGAAGCGTGTCGTGGCTGAAGCCGACGCCCTGGTCGAAGCTCGCGGCGCCGAGCCACAGCGGACGGCCATCCTCTCCGGTGCGGGCCATCTGCCAGAGGCGGACATGATGGCGCCGGTCGGGATTTTTCGTCACGGTCTTTTCGAAGGCAAGATCCTGACGGCGCCCGTCATAGATCAAGGTGCTGACGGGCGCGTCGTCATAGGTCCGGTCGAGCACAACACTGATCCCGATGTCGAGACTTGAACGCAGCGTCAAGGGGTCCGCCGGATACCAATGGGCGGCGGCAAAAGCCCTAAGAACCTCCTCGCGCTTGCCGACGAGCCCGACATTGATCGGATCGCCGGGGATGCCCTGCGGCGTCTGCGTCACCATGGTCTCCTGGGGGCGATCATCGTCGTGCCAATCCCACAGATAGGGAAGGGCAACGTAGGCCGTGAGGAGATAGAGAATGCCGATGCTCGCGACCGCCGAGGCGAGCCGTCTTGGTTTGAGATAGCGTCGCATGTGCGGGTCCTCCCTGCACAGCGCCGCGCGCCTCGTGTCCGCCCATCGTGTTTTCCGGACAATTCGATGCCGCAGCGTCAAGCCGTGCAGCATATGCGGAAATGACGGTCCGTGTGAATGCCCCGCGATGGACTTTCTTGACCCCCGACGCTGCGCGCGTATCAGCGGCAGGCGCGGCGTCCGCTTCGGCGTTCCTTGATGTCGAAGTGGAAATGGTCCGCATGGTCGGCGTTGTAGCCGGGGCCGAGGACGGTGGTGAAATAGCTGCAGGCGTCGGAGCGCACGTTGTTCAGGAGCCCTCGCTGGCGAAAGGCGAAGAGCCCGGGACGGCGAACGTCGATGTCGCGGCCGTTCTTGAGCTCGATGCGCATGACATCGAGGGCATTTCCCTTGCCGTGTTCGGACAGGGTGCGCGTGCCGCTGATGCGCCGGCAGGAATAGCTCGAACCCTGATGGATGGTCTTGACACCGGTCATGTAGCGCCAGCGCGCGGCGGGTGCGAGCTCGTTCTTCGTCCATTCGGCGAATGCCAGGGCCATGTCGCAGGACAGCGTGGCGGCCGGCTTCATCTGGATATTGCCGGACAGGCCGGAGACCTTGACCGGCCAGTCGATCCCGCAGCTGCCTTCGCGGATCGGCGCCAGATCCGTATAGCGCACGCCCAGGCGCTTCAGTTCCCGGCGGCAGGAAACCTCGTCGGCGGGCATCCTCGACGATTGCGAGCGAGACATGGGTGAATCCGGACGCGGCGCGGCAGCAAGCATCGGGTTGGACGGCACGAGCGCCTGCATGCCGCGGCCGCTGTTGGCCGCCGATGCCTGGACAACCGGTCTTGCGTCGGGTTGCGGCAGGCTGACCGGCAATTGCGAGCCCGCGGCAGACGCGACCTGCACCGGCCGGGCCGCGGCCGGCGGCGCTTCGACCATGGGGGGGATTGCCGACGGCTGTTCCTGCGGCGGCGCCGAGACGGTTGCAGGGATGGCCGCTGCCGGCGCAACGGCGACAGGTGCGACCGTGGCCGGAGCGACCGAGGCAATCGATGCCGGAGGGGTCGGGCCGTCGCTGCCCTGCGCGTAGGGATCAGACATTGCCGGGGCGGCCGCGAGCGCCATCGGCCCGGAATTGCCTGGATAGGATTGATTGCCAACAGGCGCGGGGGGCAGCGGGACCGGTGCTCCCAGATCGGTGGTCGAGGTATAGTGCGTCGAGGCGGTCTGCATGCCGATGTCGACGGTCGGGCGCAGCGTATCCGAGACTGAGCAAGCGGCCAGCACCGAGAAGGCGGCCATCCACATGCTGCCCAGCAGTCGCCTCGAAAGGGCACCGCGCTGCAATCGTTGGTGCTTGTCCACGTCTTCGTCCATGAATTCCGCTGTGCCGAAGGGGTTCTGGAACAGCTTAATGGGCAAAGGGTAAAGGAAAGCTCAGCGCCGGGTTCAGACCTGTGGCCGAAATGTGCCTGAAGGCAAGCTGGCTGAAGCCGAAAAGATCGATAGATCAGTCATTCCATGCCTTTGCCTCAAGGCCCCGGGACGTTACGAGAGGCCCCAAGGCAAAGGCGACCAACAGCAAGACGGCCCATTGAAGGGGTGTCACCCCAAACGTCGTGGGGCCATGCTCCAAGACGATGACGGCAGCAATGGCTCCGAGCGCTCCGCCCAGGCGCTGGCTGATATTGATGAGGGTCGCGGCATCTCCGGTTTCGCTCTTGGCCACCGCTCCATAGGCCGCGGTCATCGCCGGCATCTGTGCAAATGCCAAACCAAAGCCGCGCAGGAAGAGCATGGCCGCGACGCCTATCGTTGGAAAAGACAACGATGCGGCGAAGGGCGCAGTGCCGATGAGAAGCAAGACGCTTCCGCAAAAGCAGATGGCTGCGGCTCCACGCTTGTCGGTCAATGATCCGGCAGAAGGCAGCGCCAAGGCCGATCCCAACCCCATCCACAGCAGCATCAAGCCCGCTTCGGCTGGCGATTGATGCAAGGAGTGCTGCAGGAAGAGCGGGAACACCAGCAGCCCCCCATACATGGCGGCACCCGTCAGGCCGGCGGTTATCACAGCCAGCATGAAGCCCGGACGTTCGAAAAGGCGGATATCAATCAGCGGTGCGGCCGAACGCGGCGCGTGGCGAAAGAAGCCGGCCGTCAGGAACGCTCCGAGACCGAAAGCGCAAAGCGAGACAGGCGCCAAGCCAGAGGCACCGATCTCGGCGGCGCCGTAAAGCAGGAGCGGCAGGCCGGTCCCAATCAGTCCCAGACCCTTGGCGTCGAGGCGAGTTTGCTGCGACTGCTGGTCCCGCAGCGCCATGAGGTGAGCCGCAACGAGCGCTATGGACGCTATCGGCACGTTGATCCAGAACAGCCAGCGCCACGACATTGCTTCAATCAGGACGCCGCCGAACCCAGGGCCAAGGGCAGGGCCGAGCGCGACGGCAAAGCCCACGGTTCCCATCAGCCGTCCGAGCTGCCGGCGATCGACAAGCGAGGAGAGCAATGCCTGGCCGGCCGGCACCATCAGCCCGGCCGCGAAACCTTGCATGCATCGGGCGGCGATGAGCATGTCCAGTTCGCCGGACAGGCCACACAGAACCGAAGCCACGAGGAAGGCGAGCGTACTGGCAGCCCACAATCGGGACTGTCCGAAGCGTCGGCCGAGCCAACCGGTCAAAGGCAGCGAAACCGCAAACGCAATCAGATATCCGGTCGCCACCCATTGAACCTTGGCGAGCGGGGCATCGAAGTCGGTTCGGATCGTATCGAGCGCGAGATTGGCGACGGTGGAATCCAACATCGCCATGAATGCGCCCGAACCGGTGATCGCAGCGACAATCCAGTGGCGGCGGGATATTGGTGGAGCTGTCGACGACATGAAGAGGGGATCAGTTGATTTATTGTGATACGCTTGTATCATAACGGGTACAAACGATCCAGAGCACTCCGCCGATGCCACGAACCGTAGATCATGAGGAGCGCCGTGCCGCGATACTGGAAGCCTTCGTGCGGGTGGCTGTGCGTGAGGGGCTGTACGCCGTCGCGCTTCGGGCCGTGGCGGTCGAAGCCGGGGTTTCGCTGCGTCTGGTGCAGTACTATTTCGAGACGAAGGCCGGCCTGATGCGGGCGGGCCTCGAATTCCTCGAAAGGCAAAGCAACAGCCGCTGGGCGCAGCGTGTCGCAGAGTTACCGCGGCCGGCTACTGCGCGCGCGACGCTGTGGGCGCTGTTTGAAGAAGCGCTGCCGACAGACAAGGACAGCCGGGATTTTCACCTGCTGTGGATGTCCTATGCCGTCTTCGCACAGAGCGACGACCAGATTTCCCACCGGGCCTTCACCGACGGACCAAACCGTCTGCAGCAGCACATCGCAAGCCTGTTGCAGCAGGGGGTGGCGAGCGGCGAGTTCCGCGCGGACCTGGACGTCGAGGTGGAGGCGGCCATTCTTATCGGGCTGCTGCACGGGTTCGGGACGGCTGTTCTTGTCGAGCAGAAGCCGGCCGACGTCGCCTTGAACCAGCTCCGGCTGCAACTCGGCCGCCTGTCCTGCACCAGGGTCGCCTGACTTATCGAACCCTCTATCGGCAATAGGTCGCGCCATTTCTGCGTTCGGCCAGGTCGAAATGGAAGTGGGTGGCGTGGTCTGCATTCGAGCCCGGTCCGAGGACGGTCTTGAACGGACCGCAAGCCTCGCCGCGCACCGCCCGCAGGAAGTCGCGCACTGCCCGGTTGCCGCTTGCGGCGACGCGAATGCTGCGCCCGTTCGCCAGTTCGAAGCCGGAGACATCCAGTGCGTTGCCGAAGGCGTGTTCTGACAGTTTTTCCTCGCCGTTGCGTTGACGGCAGACATAGCCGGATGCCTGTCGTATGGCGACGATCCGGGCGCCGAACTGCTCCTTGGCAGCAGGGTCGGCAACGTCGCGTGCAAAATGCGCGGCTATTTCGGCTGCGGGGCAGTCGAGCAGGGCGGGCGGCAGAAGTTCGATGTCCGGCGCGAGCCGGTCGACGAGAACCGGTGCGGCAATGGCGCAGCCGTTTTCTTCCGCAATCGGCGCTTGCGGTTCGAAACCGACGCCGAGCGAATTCAGCCGATTGTGACAGGCCGGCAGATCGTCGGCGTTCGGATTGCGCGGTTGACGCAGGGCCGTTCGCCGCGTCGTCGGGCCAGGGCGTGGCTCGGGCACAGGGACGGAGACCCGCGGCAGTTCGGGCGTCGCGGGAGAAATGTCGTCGCGTCCCGAATCCGGCTCCTCCGCCCGCTCGGGCCGCAGCTTGTTCGCGGTGCCGGTTGCCGCTTCGCTGTTGCTTGCGGGACGTTGCGCAGGCAGGGGCGCGCTTTCCGGCAGGGCGGGGATCGCACTTGCGGGTTGGATGGTGGCGGTCGCGAGAAACAACGCCGCAGCAATAGTTTGGACGCCGCGGTTCGCGTATCGAGTCAGTCGGCTCGTGCGATGAATCAAGACAATCATGTCAAGGCAGATGTGCCCCAGAGAGGGGTGGAGCAAGGTTGGCGCGGTTCAATTCGCGTGTCGCGTGTGATCGGAAATGTGCGTATGCCGGATGGAACCTTTTCGACCCGTCAGGCGCCGATCGCCTCCAGGCCGCCCTCCAGGTAGTCGGCCAGCATCGGCATGCCGAGAAGGTAATTCGCCGTGTAGCGATTGCCGCGCAGCCGAGCCTCATTGACCGCCTCGTCCCATTCCGAGGCGTCGTAGTCGCCGCGCCCGACCCAGGTGATGGCGACGAGTTCGGCCGCCTCGTCGACATTGAGGTCGTTGATCAGCTCGCGCAGCTCGGCTTCCGTGAGGTCCTCGGATTCTTCTTCGGCGAGACCGTCGTGCAGATGCCCGTCATGGTCGCCGTCGAATTCGATCTCGTGCTCGGCGCCGTCATTGTAGTCGTCGTTGAGCGCGGCGCTGAGCGCCTTCGCCTTGTCCACGAACAGGCGAACCGTTTCGGGGTCAATCGACAGCGACCATTCTCGTTCGACTGGCTTCTGCACGCGAACATTCCCTGGCCACCCGCCGCCCGCAATAATGTATTCAACCGGGCTTTGTTGCAATCGGAACCGTTACGCAGCGATCTCGGCCCGGATTGACCGCGACCGCGAATGGATTCAAATGGCGGGCTCCGATTGCTCCTTCTTCACAGGTCTAAACGTGGACACACTGGCGTCGCCGAGGCTGCTGCCGATCCTCCTTCTGTGCGCGTCGAACGTCTTCATGACGTTCGCATGGTACGGTCATCTGAGATTCAAGTCGGCACCGCTCGTGTTCGTCGTGCTGATCAGCTGGGCGATCGCGTTCTTCGAGTACTGGCTGGCGGTGCCCGCCAACCGTATCGGACACTCGGCCTATTCGGCGGCGGAGCTGAAGACGATCCAGGAGGTGATCACCCTGATCGTGTTCGCTGGATTTTCGGTTCTCTACCTGAAGGAAGCCTTCACCTGGAACCATGCCGTGGGCTTCGCCCTGATCGCGGCGGGCGCGGCATTCGTCTTCAAAGGGTAGCGCGGCGGCGGGAAAGAAGAGGCGGCAGCGCTTCGACGGCGAGGATCGCTGCAAAGATCAGCGCGCAGCCCGCGATGCCCGTCGGCGGCAATCTCTCGCCAAGAAAGAGGGCCGCGAACAGGGCGGCAAAGACGGCTTCCGAGGACAGGAAGATGGCCGCCTGCGGCGCGGTGGTGTAGCGCTGGCCGACAACCTGCAGCGTGAAGGCGATACCGCCGGACACGATGCCGGCATAGAGGATCTCTGGCAGCGCCAGGCGGATGGCGGCAGGGTCGAACGGCTCGAAGGCCAGCGCCAGTGCCAGGGCGAGCGTTGCGCACACGGCAAACTGCGTCACCGCCAGCGTGACCGGGCGCCCGGTGTCGTTGGCGTGGTGGGCGATCAGGATCATCTGGCCGGCCCAGAACAACGCGCACAGGATCGTGAGCCAGTCGCCCAGTCTCAGCCGCTCGACCGAACCGCCCGACAGGAGCCAGATTCCGGCAAGCGCGGCAAGGGCGGCGGGCCAGACGACGGGATGCGGCCTCTGGCGAAAGAGGATGACGACCAGCAGCGGAACCATGACCACGTAGAGGCCGGTGAGGAAACCCGAATTGGTGACGGTCGTCGTCAGCAGCCCCAGTTGCTGGCTCGCCATGCCGCCAAACAGCATCGCTCCGATGACCGTGAAGGCTCTCCAGTCGCGACGCGACAGCGCAATGGCCGAGGCGCGGCTTTCCCGTATGGCGAAGGGGAGCATCGCGACGGTTGCGCACAGGAATCGCAGGCCCACGAAGAGGAAGGGCCCGATCGCCGACATTGCCGTGGATTGGGCGATGAAGCCCATTCCCCAGAGGGCGCCTGCCAGAAGCAGGACAATGTTGGCCTGAAGTCGGGTCATGGGATCTCTGTGTGGCTCTCCGGGGGATGCTTGGGCGGGCGCGAGGTCGCCCATACCAATGTGGCGCGCGGTTCGCAAACCGTCACGCCAATGTGACATCAGTTTGTGTTTCAACTCGCCTATTGTCTGCGCAAAGAGGGCTCCCTATTGTCGGGGCAACAAGGCTTTGAAGGCCGAGGAGTGAGGCATGCCAGACCGTATCGCACGCAAACACGTCGTCGCCGCAACCATCGCCATGGCGCTCGCCATGCCCTGGGGCATTGCCGCCCATGCGGCGGGCGGAGGTGGAGGCGGAGGCGGAGGCGGAGGCAGTTCCGGTTCGGGCAACCAGTGCAGTTCCGGCATGGTCTGGGACAACGGCCAGCAGAAATGCGTTCCCAAATCGTCGAGTCTCGACACCGACAGCCTGTTCGAGGCCGGCCGGGCGCTTGCCTATGCCGGCCGCTATGACGAGGCGATCGGCGTCCTGAAGCTGGCCGAGGACCGGGGCGATCCCGGGGTGCTCAACATGCTGGGCTATGCCAATCGCATGCAGGGCAAGCTGCTCGTCGGCCTCGGCTACTATGAAGAGGCGCTCAGAATCGATCCCGATCACGTGCTGACGCGGGAATATCTCGGCGAGGCGCACCTGCAGATGGGCGACCTGGCGGCGGCGAAGGAGCAGCTTGGCGAAATCGCACAGCGGTGCGGAACCGGGTGCGAGGAATATGCCGCATTGTCGAAGAAGATCGAGGCCTTCGAAAAGCAGCACGGATAGACGGGCCGCAGGAGTGCGGCGCGCACGGTCTCCTATCCGGCGCGCGTTAGCCGGATGATCTTGCCGTTCGCCTCGTCGGTGAGAAGCCAGACCGAGCCATCGGGTGCGACGTCGACGTCGCGTATGCGGCCGAAAGCGCCCTCGAACATGCGTTCCTCGCCTGTCAAACGGCCAGAATCGTCGCGTATCAGCCGCGCCAGGAGCTGGAACTTGAGCGCACCGGCGAGAAAATCCCCCTGCCATTCGGGGAACATGTCGCCCTGGTAGACGCTGAGCCCGGACGGCGCGATCGAGGGGTCCCAGTAGTGATGCGGCTGCTCGAAGCCTGGCGCCTGCGTGCCCTTGCCGATCTTGCGGCCGGAGTAGTGGACCCCGTAGGAAATGACCGGCCAGCCGTAATTCCTGCCGGCCTCAGGCTGGTTCAGTTCGTCGCCGCCGCGTGCGCCGTGCTCGGTGATCCACAGCGACCGTGTGACCGGATCGAACACCGCGCCTTGCGGATTGCGGTGCCCCTTGGACCAGATCTCGGGCAGATGCACGGTGCCGTCCGGCGAGGGATTGTCGGCGGGAATTGAGCCGTCCGGATTGATCCGCAGCACCGCGCCGGCATGATCGCGCATGTCCTGTGCGCGCTCGCCGTCGCCGCGATCGCCGATGGTGAAGAAGAGCGTGCCGTCGGGCGCGACCACGATGCGCGAGCCGAAGTGACGGCTGGCGCTGCTCTTGATGTTCATGGAGAAGATCGTCTCGACGTCATCGAGACGCGGAGCGGTTGCGTCGTCGACGAGGCGGGCGCGGGCAATGGCGGTGCCGGATCCATCGGGGCCGGGCTCGGCATAGGAAAGATACAATTCGCCGCTGCGCGCAAAATCGGGAGCTAGCGCAACATCCAGCAGGCCGCCCTGGCCGCGCGCGGCGACCCGGGGAACGCCGTCGAGCGGGTCCGACAGGCCTTCCTCCGTCAACAGCCGGACACGGCCGGGGCGTTCCGTCACGATCACCCCGCCCTGCGGCATGAAGGCAAAGCCCCAAGGATGCTCAAGCCCTTGCGCCATTACTTCGGCCTGAACCGGATATTCCTGCGTCTCGAAGGTCTGGGCGGTCGCGCCCTTGGTCAGAAGAAGCGTCGCCGAAGCCAGTATCGCAACGGCGGCGGCGGCAAAGGTCAGTCGGTCCATTGTCGATCGTTCCTCGTCGCATTGTGTTCACGACCGCGATGGGCGCGGCACCGCCGCTTGTCGCCGCCAAGACGGGCGAAAGGACGGCGGCGGTCATCACAAGACGGTGAACGCATGTTGGCGTGCGGCTGGGGCAGGGGGAGCGGATGGAAATCCGTATGGCGGGACCGCCCCAAATTCGGCCGATTGTTTTTTTGACGTGAAAATCGGCTCGGAGATTGCTATATCTCGTGCAATTCGAGTGTGGCGGTTCCGTCGGCTGCGGCCTGCGGACCGTTTTCTTTTTGCGCTCAGAATGGTCCGCGAGCGGTCGCGGCCAAGATGGCGGGCGTCGAAAGCAGGAGAGGTCTAGAAGGTATGAACAAGGTCCCGATGACCGCAAACGGTTTTGATACGCTCAAGGAGGAGTTGCGCTGGCGTCAGCAGGAAGAGCGGCCGCGCATCATCGAAGCGATTGCGGAAGCTCGTTCCCATGGCGATCTTTCGGAGAACGCCGAGTATCACGCGGCCAAGGAGGCCCAGAGCCTGAATGAAGGCCGGGTCGGGGAACTCGAGGATCTGATCGCGCGTGCCGAGGTCATCGACGTGTCGAAGCTGTCGGGCGACAAGATCAAGTTTGGCGCCACGGTCGTGCTCGTCGACGAGGATACCGAGGAAGAGAAGACCTACCAGATCGTCGGCGACCAGGAAGCCGACGTGAAGTCGGGCCGCATCTCCATTTCGTCTCCGATCGCGCGTGCGCTGATCGGCAAGGAAGTCGGCGACGCTGTCGAGGTCAACGCACCTGGCGGAGCGCGCGGATTCGAGATCGTGCAGGTCCGGTTCGGCTGATCTGGACGCTGGGCGAAGCCTTCGCCATGGACACGGAAACAAGCATGCCGTTGGGGCGAGGCAAGCATGAGGGACGCGCGCTTGACATGAGCGCGGTGGACGTCATTGCGCCCAACTTCAAGAAGCGGCTGTCGGGCGTCACCTCGACAATCGTGCAGCTTGTGCCGCTGCAGGCGCGCACGCTCGGTATTGCGACATTCGGCCCCGGTCTGCCGGACAGTTTGCCGAAGATGCGCTGGTGGCAGCTGCCGGCGCTCTTGCGGCGTCCGAAGGGCCGGCCCTTCCGCATCTGGCATGCGCGGCGCAATGTGGAGATGATCGGCGGTCTGGTCCTCAAGCATGTCTTCAGGGCACCGCTGCGGCTCGTCTTCACATCCGCCGCGCAGCGCCACCACAAGCCGTTCACCAAATGGCTGATTGCGCGCATGGACGCGGTGATCGCCACCAGCGCGCGTTCCGGCTCCTATCTGAACGTGCCGCACAAGGTGATCATGCATGGTGTCGATCTGGAACGCTTTCATCCACCCGCTTCGCCCGACGACGAATGGGCGGCATCCGGCCTGCCGGGGCGCTACGGCGTCGGCTGCTTCGGGCGCGTGCGGCATCAAAAGGGCACCGACCTGTTCGTTGATGCCATGGTCCGGCTGTTGCCGGATCATCCCGACTGGACGGCTGTGATAACCGGCCGGATCACCGCCGAACATGCCGGTTTCGCCCGCGACCTGGAGCGCCGGGTCGCCGAAGCGGGCTTGTCGTCGCGAATACTGTTTCTTGGCGAGGTGCCGGATGTGAAGATCTGGTATCGGCGCATCAGCCTCTATGTCGCGCCGTCGCGCAACGAGGGTTTCGGTCTGACGCCGCTCGAGGCCATGGCTTCGCACACCGCCGTTGTCGCAAGCGATGCCGGCGCCTATGCCGAGATGATTGAGCCGGGCCGTACCGGCGGCGTCGTGCCGGCCGGCGACGGCGAGGCGCTCACGAATGCCGTCCGGCCCTATCTGGCCGATCCGGCCAAGGCGCAGACGCATGGAGCCAATGCGCTGGCCGATGTGCGCGCGCGCTTCGCACTGGCCCGAGAGGCCGAAGCGATCGGCGGGGTCTATGAGCACCTGTGGAGCGGGCGATGAAGGTCGAAGCCCTCATCGTCCATCTTGCGCGCGCGACGGGTCGGGCGCCGCAGGTGGAGAAGCTGCGGCAAAGCCTGCTGCCCATGAGCAGCTCGATCATCGAAGCGGTGGACGGGCAGGCCCTGCCGCAGGCGGAGATTGCCGAGGTCTACCGGCCCGGACTGCACCAGCCGCGATATCCATTTGCGCTGCGGACATCGGAAGTCGCCTGCTTCCTGTCGCATCGAAAGGCATGGCAGGCCATCCTGGATCGTGATCTCGACGCCGGTCTTGTGTTCGAGGACGACGTGGAGACGAACGCCGGCTCCTTCGGTCAAGTGCTCGAACTGGCGCTCGCCAATCTCGCGCCCGGCGACATTCTGCGGTTTCCCAAAGCGGATCGCCGGGAGACAGGGCCGGTCATTGCCCGCGCCGGGGCGATGACAATCGTTGAGCCGCGTCTTCCCGGACTTGGGATGCAGGCGCAACTTGTCGGACGCGAAGCCGCGCGCGGACTGCTTGCCTTCACTGCGCAGTTCGACCGACCCGTCGACACCACCGTGCAGATGCGCTGGCTGCACGGGGTGCGCGTGCTGACGGCGAGGCCGCCATGTATCCGCGAGCTCTCGGCATCGCTGGGCGGCACGACAATCCAGAAGAAATCGAAATCGGCCAGGGAAGTGGCTGCGCACGAAAGCGGCAGGGCCTATTATCGGCTTGCAATCAGGGCTTCGAGCTTTCTGTCGCCGTGACGTCACGCATGCGGGTGTCGGCGTTTCGCTTCATGCCCATGCGCAGGCCCGTCGGCATCGGGCATGTTCCGGTCCGCCAGATGCATCTGCAGCAATTTTGCTTCGGTCAGGAAGGAGTAGATCGCTGCGGTGGCGGCGTGAATGAACCCCGGCCATCCGCAAAGGAAGAAGCGGCGCGCCAGGTATGTCTTCAGGAAATAGACGGGCGGATTGAGGACGAGGCGAGCAAGGCGTGGCCGGACGCCGGCGGCATGGAGTTGTTCGGCCTTCAGGGTGGAGTAAGCGTTTTCCTTCAAGATCTGCTCGCCGAGCGGAAGTGCTCGACGGTGCAGGATCATGCCGGTGCCGACCGTGGCGATCCTGCCTTCGACCATCATGCTTTCATGGACCCTTGCCTCCAGATCGTACTGGGAGGCCATGGTGCGAGTGAGCCGGACAAGCCTTCCGTCGGTTCTGCCGGGGCCAGCATAGCCGTAGCCGTACAGGAACGGCGTGCGTGGGATACGCCAGCCGGCCACATCCGGCCTGGATACGAGGTCGGGCAGGGCTGCGATCAGATCGCTGCTCAGCCGCTCATCGGCGTCCAGGCAGATCGCCCATTCGCGGGTGCATTGTTCCAGGGCAAACTGCTTCTGCCTTGCGTAGCCCGGCCAGTCTCGTTCGAACAGTCGTACGGCAAGGCCCTCGGCGGCAAGCCGGCGAACGATCTCCAGAGTGCCATCGGTCGACCCCGAATCGACCACAACGATTTCCGCGCATACGGATAGACTGCGCAGGCACGCCTCGATAACGCCCGCCTCATCCTTGCATATGACATAGGCAGACAGGTTCTCGATCTTGCCGGTCATGGCGTCAGGCATCCGCAGGCCGAGTGCCGCATCTCGATGCCGTCATGACCCTCTCCGCTGCTGTTGGATAGCATGTGTGATCATGGATGTTTGATCCTCAACGCCTCTAGCCGTGCCCTGGCGCATTTCTTCTCAATCTCGGTGGTAGCAGTCAGGATGCTCCATTGTTCCTTGAGCATATCGAGATGCCGGAACTGGATACGACCGTGCTTGGCCAGGACGTAGACCCTCGATCTGGTATACTGATACTCCTTGAAACGCAGCACTTCGTCCGTCGAAGGTGTCCCGGTGCCGAGTTCGTGGTCGACAACGGCATCGTGCACATAATAGAGGTCGTAACCCGCCTTGAGCAGGCGCACGGACAGGTCGTCGTCTTCAAAGTAGAGGAAGATCGACTCGTCAAAGCCTCCGACCTTTTCGAAAATGTCCCTGCGGATGGCTAGCGCCGCACCGATCAACAATGTGATTTTGCAGTCAGCCGTCGGCAAAGGGGGGCGCCGCAGGTAGGGACGCGGCAAGAGCTTCGTGCGGAACCGGAAGAACTGTTTCCCTCCGGCGCCGCGGATCATTGGATTTGCAGCTGCACAGTTCGGATATTGTGAGAAAGCTTTGGCGAGGGCATTTAGTGCACCACGCCGCAGGCGCGCATCGGGGTTGAGAAAGAGGATCAGCGGATGTGAGGCGAGAGCGGCACCGCGATTGCAGGCGGCCCCAAAGCCCAGATTGGTCGGCATTTGCAGCACCGAAGCACCCTCGGCCCGAGCGATGTCGGCCGACATGTCCGAACTCGCATTGTCGACGACAATCACTTCGTGACCGGCCGGGACGGAGCGGATGGCTTGCGAAAGCACGGCCGCGCTGTTGTAGCTCACGATGACGATCGAGAAGGGCGACATGCTCATACCGGTGCGAAGCCAAATGTATCGCCGCGCCCTGCAGTCGGGCTGGCAGCGGTGCACGCAAGGAACCGACCAGGACCGCTGCAAGATCCGCTTGATGCGATGAACGGACGTGCATGAATGCCCGCGATGGCAAGCAGGGCGCGTGACAATACGTCCGGCTTCCGCTCGAACATCTCGTACTTCATGCCTCAGAATCCATGATCAGTGTATGAGATCGGGGCCCTCTTCAGGTTGTTCATCTGAACCCAGGCGGGCCGATCCTTGAGTGGCTGCCGTTTGATAGCCTATTCGATCCACGGAGTCATTCAGTTGTCTACTTGTCGATCTCGACCAGTCCCTCGTCCTTGATCTGACGGATGGTCAGCGCGGTACGCACCGTGTCGACATTGGGCGCCGACGTCAGCTTTTCAATGACGAAGTTCTGAAAAGTGGCGAGATCGGTCGCCACGCAATGCAGCATGAAGTCTGAATCGCCGGAAACCATCCAGGCCCGGCGTACAATGGGCCAGGAAAGAGCGCGGTCGGAAAAGGCCTTCAGTTCGGCCTCCGACTGGTGCTGAAGGCCGACAAGGCAGAACGCCACGACATTGAAACCGAGGGTTGGGCTGTTCAAAAGGGCGCGATATCCGCGGATGACACCCGTTTCCTCGAGCCGCTTGACGCGGCGCAGGCAAGGCGGCGCGGAAATGCCGACCCGGCGCGACAGCTCGACATTGGTGATGCGGCCGTTGTTTTGCAGTTCCCTCAGGATCTTCCAGTCCGTGGCGTCGAGATCGGCCTTCAAGGTCATTGGGTCTCCGGAAGAATCGTGCCGCAGCATTGCATTTCGCGGCGGCACGCTATCCGATTGAAGCGCGCCGGCCAAGCCGATTGCAGCGATTTGCGCGGTGTCCGCCGAGCCTCGCCGCGCATATTGTCTTGCAAGTGGTGCGGGGCATGGAAACCGGCAAGGCGGGCCGCCGGCAGGATCGGTTTTCGCCAAATACCGGTGTTGCTGGAACGGTTTGGCCGCAGCTTTCGGGGGAAGGGCATTTCGCCGCCTTGCAACTCGACCCATGGACCACCTAAATTACGCACTCCAATCATCTCAGGCAGGCGCGGGCGGCAGTCAGGCGTGGCGCCGCAGGTCAAGAGGCAGAATTCATGAGCGTCAAGCACGCCCCCCTCATCATCATCGGCTCCGGGCCGGCGGGCTATACCGCGGCAATCTATGCGGCGCGCGCCATGCTCAAGCCTGTGCTGATCGCCGGAATGGAGCAGGGCGGCCAGCTCATGATCACCACGGATGTGGAGAACTATCCCGGATTTGCCGAGCCGATCCAGGGGCCCTGGCTGATGGAGCAGATGCTCAAGCAGGCCGAGAATGTCGGGACGGAAATCGTCGCTGACCTGATCACCGAGGTCGATCTGGACGTGCGGCCGTTCCGGCTCAAGGGCGATTCGGGAACCGAATACAGCTGCGACGCGCTGGTGATCGCGACCGGCGCCAAGGCCAAGTGGCTCGGCCTGCCGAGTGAACAGACGTTCATGGGCTTCGGCGTTTCGGCCTGCGCCACCTGCGACGGCTTCTTCTATCGCGGCAAGGACGTCGTCGTTGTCGGCGGCGGCAACACGGCCGTCGAGGAAGCCCTCTATCTGGCGAACCTCGCGAAGTCGGTGACGCTGATCCATCGCCGCGACGAGTTGCGCGCCGAGCGGATCCTTCAGGAACGGTTGCTGGCCAAGGACAACGTCAAGGTGCTGTGGGATACCGAGGTGCACGAGATCACCGGGACGCAGGCCAAGACGCCGCTGCCGGCGTCGGTGAGCGGAATTCGTCTGCGCAACAAGAACACCGGCGAGATCACGGACATGGATATCGACGGCGTGTTCGTCGCCATCGGACACGCGCCGGCTGTCGAACTGTTCGAGGGCAAGCTGAAGCAGAAGCCGAACGGCTATCTGTGGACGGAGCCGAACTCGACGCGGACGAACATTCCCGGCGTGTTTGCAGCGGGTGACGTGACGGACGACATCTATCGCCAGGCGGTGACAGCGGCCGGTCTCGGTTGCATGGCCGCGCTCGAGGCGGAGAAATATCTGGCCGAACTGGAAACGCACAAGGAAGCGGCCGAATAGCTTTCGGAGCCGGCTGCGGCCGGCAATCCGAGAAACGACAAGAAGGACCGCAAAGGTCCAAGATGAGGGGACGGCATGTCACTGGACTGGGACAAGCTGCGGGTATTCCACGCGGCCGCTGAAGCTGGGTCGTTTACACACGCGGCCGAGCGGTTGAATCTATCCCAGTCGGCGATTTCGCGGCAGGTGGGCGCGCTGGAGCACGATGTCGGCGTGCCGCTGTTTCACCGCCATGCGCGGGGCCTGGTGCTGACGGAGCAGGGCGAGCTCCTGTTCCGCACGGCGCATGAAGTGCTGATGAAGCTGGAGGCCGTGCGCTCGCGCTTGCTCGAAACGACAGAGAAGCCTTCCGGCGTGCTCAAGGTCACGACCACGGTCGGCCTGGGGGCCGGCTGGCTGACGCAGCGTGTCCAGGAATTCCTCGAAATGTATCCGGACATCCAGCTGCAGCTCATCCTAGCGAATGAGGAACTGGATCTGACGATGCGGCAGGCCGACTGCGCCATCAGGCTGCGCCAGCCGATGCAGCCCGATCTCATTCAAAGACGGCTGTTCACGGTCCATCTGCACGTCTTTGCAGCACCGGCGTATCTGAACAAGCACGGCAAGCCGAACTCGGTCGACGAACTGGATCAGCACCGTCTTGTCACCTTCGGCGAGCCGGTGCCGCAATATCTGCGCGATCTCAACAGCCTGCAGACATATGGCATGCCCGAGGGCGACAAGCGTCCCACCATCCTGCAGATCAACGATCTGATGTCGATCCGGCGCGCCGTCATGCGCGGTGTCGGCATTGCCATGCTGCCCGACTACATGGTGGACACTGATTCGGGCCTCGTTCAGCTGCTTCCGGAGATGGAGGTGCCGTCCTTCGATACCTATTTCGCCTATCCGGAAGCGATGAAGAACCAGGCCAAGCTGAAAGCGTTCCGCGATTTTATCTTCTCGAAGGCGCGCAGCTGGTCGTTCTGAACTGCCCGATATTTAAGCAGAATTGGACTTCACGCGGCGATGCTGAACGGGTGCAGATGCCGCAGAAATATTGGTGGAACACCAACCCATGCAGTTTTGCATGGGTGAATTGCAAATCATTTGCTTGATAAAGAGGCAAGGCAAGCTCATATAGCAATCATCTCTTGAGCGCATTCCTCCTCCCATTGGCGCTCGAGAGTGTTCCCCTCTGGAGGTTTCGCCGTTTTACGGCACTTCCATTAACTTGGCCGGCTCCATTTGGAACCGGCCTTTTTTTGCCCTTCGCTCTGGCGTGTGCCGTCCTACATGCCGCCGATCGCAGCGCAGGCGATACGCGCACCGGCGCCGCCGATGGGCTGGCTCGTCTGGTCGTCGCGGCTCTCGTGGATCACCAGGGCGGAGCCGTCCTCGTCGAGAAGGTTGGCGCGGCCGTCTGCCGTCGCCAGCGCGACGTGGGGGGAGAAGAGTTCGACGCGGACGGTGCCGTCGTCGTGCACGATCAGGTTGGGCAGATCGCCGGCGTCGGGACCGTCAGGGTTCATCAGGCCGTGCTGCGCTCCCGCAGGATTGACATGACTGCCGGATGCCTTGAACCCATCGGCGGCGTCGTCGCAGGTGCCCACCGAATGCAGATGAAGGCCGTGCGGCCCGGGCGGCAGGTCGCTGGCCTCGATGGCCAGCATGATCCCGTTGGGACCGTCCGTCAGCGTGAGGCTGCCGATCTTCTGACCTTGCGCGTTCACGATATCGCCCTCGGCGGTGCCTTCGGCAAATGCCGGGGGAGCAGCCACGAGAAGGGCGGCGACGACAAGCGAGAGCAGTGGGAGGTGCATGGCAAAGCTCCTTTGCGGTGATGGCGAACTTGTCGGCACACCGGCGAGCATCGCCGGTGCGCCACATGCGCCCGATCAGGCGGCCTTGCCGTGGGCGCTGACGACGTCGTCGGCCAGCCGGCCGGTGAGCTCGGCCATGTGGTCGAACTCTGCGTGATAGGTGCCGACGCCGGCTGTTGCCGAGCGCAGCTCGACGATCAGGTCTCCGATCTCGGCCTGGGGCATGATGGCTTCCACGACATCCCACCCCGGCCAACCCGGCCGGGCATCGAAGCCGAGGATCTGACCGCGCCGCTGGGGCAGGATGGCCGTCACCTTGGCGGTGGCGTCGTTGGGGGTGAAGACCTGGATCTTCATGATCGGCTCCAGAACCACGGGCGAGCAGGCAGCCATGGCCTCGCGCATGGCGAGCTTGGCGGCCATCTGGAACGCCATGTCGGAGGAATCGACGGTGTGGTAGGAACCGTCGGCCAGGTTGACCGCCAGATCGACGACGGGAAATCCGAGCGCGCCGGATTTCAGGAAGTCGCGCACGCCGGCTTCGACGGAGGGGATGTACTGCTTGGGCACCACCCCGCCCGAGATCGTATCGGTGAACTCGAAGCCTGCGCCGCGGGGCAGAGGCTTGATGTCGAGAACGACGTCGCCGAATTGCCCGTGTCCGCCGGACTGCTTCTTGTGACGGCCGCGCTGGGTCGTGCCCTTGCGGATGGTTTCGCGATAGGGGACGGCCGCCCGCGCCGCCTCGACGGGGATCTGGTACTTGCCTTCCAACCGCTCCACTGTGACACGCAGATGCATCTCGCCGTGACCTGAAAGAATGGTCTCGCCGGTGTCCTGGTGGTCCATGGTCAGAGACGGGTCTTCTTCGCCAAGCTTTTGCAGCGATGAAGACAGCCTGACCTCGTCCTTGCGTTCGCGCGGTTTCAGGGCGCTTGTGTAGACGGGAGGAGGCGGGTTGCCTTCGAACAGCGCCGGCGGCGGCGTCTTGCCGACGGCGACCGTGTCGCCCGTGCGGATGTCGTCAAGCTTGCCGAGGGCGACGGTCATGCCTTCGGAGGCAGACGAAAGCTTGGTCTGGTCACGCCCCAGCAGGCTGTAGATGCCGGAAATCTTGCCGAACTTGCCCTGTGCGGAAACAACTTCGCTGTTGTCGCTGAAATCGCCAGACAGAACCCGCGAGACGGACAACTTGCCGCCATGCGGGGTGTGAACGGTCTTCATGACATGAAGGACGGTGCCGGCGTTCTCTGCAAGGCCCAATCTCTTGCGTGTCTCGGCCACATCCGGCGCGTCGTGGCGGATCGATTTCAGCAGACGCAGTATGCCGTTGCCCTTTTCCGCCGAGCCGATCAGCACCGGCACGACCACGCCCTCGCGCAGGTCGGCTGCCAGGTCGTCGAAAATGGTGTCGCGCGGCGGTTCTATTTCCTCCAGCAACTGTTCCATCAAGGCGTCGTCATGGTCGGCCAGGTGTTCAAGCATGGAGAACCGCGCCTCGACCTCGCGCGCCTTCTCGTCGTCGGGGATCGCCGCGATTTCGCTTTCGGCATGCTCGCGATAGATGTAGGCGCGCTCCAGAGCGAGATCGATCGAGCCGATGACGATGCCGTTCTTGCGCAAGGGAATCTGGCGCAGCATGAGCGGCGCGGCGCTGACCGGCTGCAAGAGCTTCAGCGTGTCGCGCACGCCGGCAGCGGACTTGTCCATCTTGTTGAGGAACAGCATCCGCGGCAGACCGATGTCGTCGAGCATGCGCATGATGAGTTGCAGCGCCGGGATCTTCTTTTCGTCGGCCTCGGTGACGACGACAGCCAGGTCGCAGGCGGCAAGCACGGGTTCCGCCTCGTAGGCAAACTCGACCGACCCGGGAAGGTCGACGAAGGTCATGCTTTCGCCGAGGAATTCGGTTGTCGCAAAGCAGGCCTCGACGCTCATTTCATGGGCACGGGCTTCGGGAGAGAAATCTCCGACGGTGCTGCCGGATGAGACGGTGTTTTGACGGGGAATGGCGCCTGTACGCGCCAGAATGGCTTCAAGGAGTGTGGTCTTGCCACTCGCGAAGGGACCGATAATGGCGATGCATTTCGGTCCCGTGCGCCTTGTTCCTGAACGATTGCCCATGGTGCTCGACCTCCCTCATGGATTGCATGAGCGGCGGCCGGCCCCCTTCCGGCCGTCGGCGCCGGGCGAGGGTTGTTTCCCTTGCCGGCAAGGAATGATCGTCCCACGGGATGACGCTGAGGGCAAGAGCGCGGGAAGGAGCGAAGGTGGCGCGGCTGGTTCGCGGTCAGGACCCGCCGCGCATTGCATCATTGGAGCGGCACATGTCTCCGTGAAACGATGCGCCGCTCCAGGCCAATGCCTCGCTCGGCGCTACTGCGCCGCGTGAGCCAAAGGCGCAGGCTGGATGTTGTGATTTACCCGGAAGAGGTTGTGGGGATCATACACCGATTTCACCTGCCGCAGGCGGTCGAGGTTGTTGCCATAGGCCTCGCCGAGCCTGTTCTCCTCATCCTCAGGCATGAAGTTGACATAGACGCTTCCGGCCGCGTCGGCCGCCGTCTTGTCGAACACGTCGCGTGCCCAACCAATGCAGGCTCCGTCTTTTGCGGGTTCGCTCCAGCGTGTATGCACATTCATCGTGAAATGGGCGTCGCGCTGCGGGAAGGCGGTCGCGTCGGCGGGCACCCGCGCCATCGCACCGCCGACATGCGCAATAAAGATCTCGCATTGAGGATCGGGCAGGGTGTCCACGGCCGAAAGAAGCGCCTCGATCGTGCGATCGGTCAGCGCGATGAAGTCGCGGCTTTTCCAGTAGTTTCGCTGCCCCGGAACAAGAAGCGGGTCAAACGCCGCTTCCCAGCCGACAAAGGGGTGCGGACCGATCACGTCGGCGATCGGCGAGCCAAGGCTGCGCAGCTTGCGCATCGCGGCTTCGCCGTCGGCCATGTCGCCCGCATAGCAGGCCGCGAAAATCAGCACCTCCCTGCCATGCCACTCCTCGGGCAGAAACGGCAGGGGTGGCGCCTTGCGCAACACCGACCAGACCGTGAGTTCGTCGGGAGCCTCGTCGCAGATCGCCCGGAATTCCGGCAGCAGGGCCGCAGCCTGCGCGATCGGATGGACGACAAGGCCGGACATGACCTGGGGCCCGAGGGGGTGAAGGCGAAACTCGAACGACGCGACAACGCCGAAATTGCCGCCGCCGCCCCGGATCGCCCAGAAGAGGTCGGGATTTTCCTTTTCCGATGCTTTCAGGATCGAGCCGTCGGCAGTCACCACATCGGCCGAGATCAGATTGTCGACGGTCATGCCGAATTTGCGCGTGATCCAGCCGAACCCACCGCCGAGTGCCAGACCCGCGATGCCCGTGGTGGAGTTCACCCCGACGGGCACGGCCAGCGCGTGCACCTGTGTTTCCCGGTCGACATCGCCAAGGCTCGCGCCAGGCTCGACCCGGGCGGTCTTGGCAACCGGATCGACGTAGACGGAGCGCATCAGCGACAGATCGAGCATCAAGCTGCCGTCCTCGACGGCAAGCCCGGCAATCTGGTGGCCACCGCCGCGGATCGACATGCGCAGACCGTTGTCGCGTGCAAAATTGACCGCCGCCTGGATATCGCCCGTGCCGCGCGCGCGCACCACAAGTCCCGGTTTGCGGTCGATCATTGCATTCCAGATCGTGCGAGCCTCGTCATAGCCCGCTTGCGTTTCCGTCGCCGTGTAACCGCGAAGTGCGCCGTCAAGCGCAGCGCGGTCTTCCTCGGATATCTGCCGGGTGCCACCTTCGAGGCGGTTCAGTTTCAATGTCTGTGCCATCTCTTCCTCGCTCGTGTGGACGACGACGCGTTGCGCCTCCCACTTGTGTCCAGTTGCGTTTCGCAAACCCGTTCGGGAGCAGGTTCCGATCTTCAAGATGATGTGTCGCAGGCAAGCCAGCCAGTGTTCGAAATGTACTGGCCGATTCAAATTATGGACTGGAACCCACCTGCAAGGAGGATGTATTCTGGAAAGTCTGGGGGAGGCAGAATATGTCGAACGCCAGCTACCATCAGTTCTGCCCCGTCGCCATGGCCGCGGAAATACTGTGTACGCGATGGACGATGGTGCTCATCCGAGAACTTGTCGCGGGCTCGACGCGCTTCAACGAACTGCGCCGAGGCCTGCCCCGGATGTCGCCCAGCCTGCTCGCGCAGCGACTGCGCGAACTCGAGGCGGCCGGCATCGTCGAGCGAAAGCCGGTGCCGGGCTCACAGAACGTCGACTACCTGTTGACCCCCGCGGGACGTGATCTGTTCCCGGTTGTCGAGTCCTTCGGGATGTGGGGACAGAAATGGGTGCAGTCGGACCCCTCGCTTGAAAACCTCGACGTGTCCCTCCTGATGTGGGACATGCGCCGAAACCTGGACCCCACCCCGCTGCCGCAGCAGCGCACCGTGTTGCAGTTCCGGTTCCACGACCAGCCCGCCTCGAAGCGCGATTGGTGGCTGGTGGTGGAGCCGTCGGGCGGCACCGATCTCTGCCTGACCGACCCCGGCCTGGACGTTGACCTTTATGTGACCACCGACCTCAGGACCATGACGGCAGTCTGGATGGGATTGACGACGGTCAAGGCGTCGGCCGAGAATTTCAAGTTCGACGGCTGGCCGCATCTGGCCTCGACCATGCAGCAATGGCTTGGGCTGAGCCCATTTGCCGCGCAGCCGAAGTACGCCTTCTGAATTGAACGCGCCCGCCCGCGCCGATCATGCCGCCGTCGGGGTCGCCTTCGAACCGCCACAGATCAGTCGCGCCCGGCGACCATGATCTTTTCGGCCAGCAGGCCGGGATCGGTGAAGCACAGTTCGTGGCCGCCCGGTGACAGAACGAGGCGGAACAGGCCAAGCTTTTCCGACAGGCGGGGATGCCAGCCGAGGCTTTGCGGCAAGGCGGTGTCTTCCGTGCAATTGATATAGGATTTGGCGACCTGCATTTCGGCCGGGTTGGTCTTCAGCTCGATCCTGTCGGTGAAGGTCGCATAGGGATGCGGATTGAGTGCATCGTAGGCCGCCTTTGCCGCGTTGGCATCACCATCGTTGAAAAAGGCTTCGCGCCAGATCGGGAAGGGCAGCATGACGGAATTGTCCGGGTTCTCTGCTGAAATGGCATCGAAAAGCGCGACATAGTGCGGCGGAACCATGTCGTTCAGGCACTCCCCGCCATTGGGAACGAAGGCGTTCCAGTAGACCAGACGCCTGATACGCTCGGGGACCGCGTCTGCGACGCCGGTGATCACCATGCCGCCATAGGAATGGCCAAGCAGGACGATGTCGGAGAGATCGTTGTCGTCCAGATAGCTGACGATCGATGCGATTGCTTCGGCGAGACCGGTCTTCCTGGAGTCGCCCGGCCGGTTTCCGGCAATGGTCGGCGTGTGGACCACATGGCCGGCGGCGCGAATGGGCTCTGCCACCTGTTCGAACAATTCGCCCGTATGCCAGGCCCCGTGTATAAGGACATAGGTTGCCATTTTCTCCTCCCTGCGGATGCGGTGTGACGAGAGCAGAATGGCATGCCGATGGGGTGAGGGAATTGTTGAGGACGAACAAACCTGTGCCGGGAGCGCACTGGAGGGGACATTGCCATGCGGTTTGCAGTTGGCCGTTCCATTGCGGCGAACCGGATTGCAGGTCTCCGGCCAGATGAATTGCGGGAGGGGAAGATGCGGGGCGAAATGCGGCCTGTGAGGCATCGCGATGTTGCGGGACCGGCGGCGCGTGTGTGGGACACGAACGACGTCGGCCAGGATGAGGCATTCAGCTACTATCGCGAAGGCATCTGTGCGGCGTTCATGGATCTGGTGCCGGAGGCGGGCAGGAGCACCCAGGCCCGATTCAGCGCCAGGGTGGAATCGGTGCCGCTCGGCAACGGCGCGGTCAACCGGGTCAAGGCCACGTCACACCAGGTTCTGAGAACGCCACACGAGATCGCGGCCGCACCGGATGAATGCTTCTACCTGAACTACCAGACAGGAGGTGCTTGCAGGATCGAGCAGGGTGGACGCGCCGCGACCCTGAATCCGGGGGATGTCGGCCTGTTCGACAGCACACGGCCCTTCGTGCTCGAACACCGTTCGCGCCCAACACTTGCCGTCCATTCATTCTGGGTGCCACGCTCGGCGCTGGCCAGCCGCCTGCGCCGTGACGTCGAGGTCGGCCCGGCAGTGCTGTCGCACCACGGCGGCATCGGCAAGCTGGTGATGGAGACCGCGCGCGTGCTCGGTGACGGTGCGGTCTGGATGCCGTCGGCCACGTCGGCACGCCTGTTCGACATGCTGCTCGACCTGACGGCAATGGTGCTTGCGGGCGAGGAACATGCGCGGGTCGATGCCGCGCAGGCGCGCGGCGACGCCATTCTTTTGCGCTTGAAGTCCATGATCGCCCGGCGGTTACACGATCCGCAGCTCAACGCGGCCGAATGCGCCTCTGCGGCGGGTATCTCGCAACGCTACATGCAGAAGCTGTTCGCGCGCCAGGGGCAGACATTCGGCGGCCATGTGCTGCAGGAACGGCTGCTGGCGGCCGCGGCGCACCTGCGCGAACCGGCAATGGCACATCTGCCGATCTCGACGATTGCCTATGATTGCGGGTTCCGCGACCTGTCACATTTCGGGCGCGCCTTTCGCACCCGATTCGACTGCACGCCAGGCGATTGGCGCCGTCAGGGAGACTGACGGCGCCGTTCTCATGGTTCAGTCGAGTGAGGCGGTGAAGCGCTGGATGCGCTCGCAGGCCTTTTCAAGCTGCTCTTCAGAGGTCGCGTAGGAAATGCGGAAGTTCGGCCCGAGGCCGAAGGCCGAACCGTGGACGACCGCGACGCCTTCGGCTTCCAGAAGCTCGCTGACGAAATCCTCGTCCGTCTCGATCACCTTGCCGGACGGGGCCTTCCTGCCGATCGTTCCTTCGCAGGACGGGTAGACGTAGAAAGCGCCTTCCGGCGTCGGGCAGGTGATGCCCTTGGCCTGGTTGAGCATCGACACGACCAGATCGCGCCGGCCCTGGAAGATCGCCTTGTTGCGCTGGACGAAATCCTGCGGGCCGTTGAGCGCCTCAACGGCGGCCCACTGGGCGATGGAGCAGGCGCCAGATGTCTGCTGGCCCTGGATCATGTCCATCGCCTTGATGAGCTGGAGCGGCCCGGCCGCGTAGCCGATGCGCCAGCCGGTCATGGCATAGGCTTTCGACACGCCGTTCATCGTCAGTGTGCGCTCGTAGAGCGCGGGCTCCACCTCGGCGATGGTGCGGAAGGCGAAATCGCCATAGGTGAGATGCTCATACATGTCGTCGGTGAGCGTCCACACGTGCGGATGGCGCAGGAGCACCTCGGCGAGCGCCTTCAGCTCGGCTTCGGTATAGGCGGCGCCCGAAGGATTGGACGGCGAGTTCATCACCAGCCACTTGGTCTTCGGCGTGATTGCCTTTTCGAGCGCTTCCGGGGTCAGCTTGAAGCCGTTGTCGATCGTGGTCTGGGCAAAGACCGGGGTGCCGTTGCACAAAAGCACCATCTCCGGATAGCTGACCCAGTAGGGCGCCGGAATGACGACCTCGTCGCCGGCGTTGAGCGTCGCCATGAAGGCGTTGAACAGGATCTGCTTGCCGCCGGTGCCGACGATCGTCTGCGTGGGCTGGTAGTCGAGATTGTTCTCCCGCTTGAACTTGGCGGCGATCGCTTCGCGCAGCGGCATGATGCCGGAAACCGGCGTGTACTTGGTCTCGCCGCGGCGGATGGCTTCGATCGCGGCGTTCTTGACGTTGTCGGGCGTGTCGAAATCCGGCTCTCCGGCGCCCAGTCCGATGACGTCGCGGCCTTTCGCCGTCAGTTCCCGGGCTTTCTGGCTCACCGCAATGGTTGCGGAAGGCTTCACGCGGGAAAGGGCGTCGGCAATAAAAGCCATGACAGGGGTCTCCGTTCGGGTGAGTTCAGGCTGCGCGATTGCAGCGGCCCTCTAATGTCCCAATGCGCGCGAAATCGCAAGGCTTGCAAATTGTCGGCGCGCGTTAACGTGGCATCAAACCGGGTGTGCAACGATGCGTACAAAGGCGGACGAAGAGCCGCCGATCGACAGGGACGTCACATTGCAACATTTCTTGACCTTTCCGGGCATCCGGCGGGAACGCCGGTATGCGCCGAATTGCGGGGGTACCGCGCCATTGTCTGTGCTCGTCGGGCGCGGGCCTATGCGGTATCGTGTGCCTGAGGGGCATTGTGACCGTCTGCGGACGTGGAGTGCTCCGGCATGATGGACAGGATGAAAGTCGACGAAGACCTGCGGCAGGCGCTGGTCTGTGACGAGATCGGCATCGAGACTGCTCTGTATCGCGATTATCGGCTGAATTCGGCCTTCCAGCTCATCTACCGCCATGACGATGCGTCGCTGATTCCGTGCATGTCGGATGCCGCGGCCGCGCCCTTTATCGGCAGGCGACGGTTGGATTTCGTCCAATTCCTTTCGGACGCAGGCAATGAGCAGCGGACCTATCTGAGCACGCTTCTGACGACGCTTCACCTCAGGAATTTCTGGCATATCGGCGTCGACGAACCTGGGGATTTCAGGCTTTTCCTGCCGGTTGATCCGCTTCATGGCGGCCACAGGGACGTGGAGCGGGCAGCGGCCGAAATTGCCGAGATCTGCGACCACGCCGAAGCGCCGCGCGAGAATGTCGTGTGTCATGTCAACACGCATGGGGTTGCGGACCGCCGGACTTGCCATGCCTTTGCACGCGCGCTGGCCGAGCACGACCTGGGCGTGTCGATCGGCGCCCATCGCGGCAGCGCGCCCGACCTCGACGGGGCGGCCCAGATCAGGCCGGAATTCGTGCGGATCGACGTTGCCTCATTGCGCAGCGTCGGGCGAGGCGGTGCACGCGCGCGCCTCTTTTCCGCCGGGCTCCATTCGTTGCGCGAGTTGGGTTGCAGTCTTCTCGTCTGCGGGATCGAGACGCCGGACGATCTCGACCTTGCTCTGAAGGCCGGGGCGGGTCATCTGCAGGGCGGACTGCTTGGCGCGCAGAAGCTGGCCGGCGTGATCCTGGAGGAACGGCCGCTTTCAGTCGCATCGCTTCTCGGCGGGTTCGGGCGGACAGAGAAGAGCGCTGCCGGCCGGTAGGGGACATGGCGTTGCCTGCGAGCCATCAGCCGCGTTGATCATTGGCGCAAAACTAATCGTTGGACGCTTGCGCACAATCGGCCTAACGGGGCGAGGGATCCGACAGGGAGCGCACGATGATCACCATCTACGGCATGAGCGACAGCGGCAACTGCTACAAGCCGCGCCTGCTTCTGGCGAAGCTCGACCGGCCGTTTCGCCATGTCGAGGTCAATTCCATAGACGGTTCAACGCACAAGGCCGAGTATCTCGCCAAGAACCCGAATGGCAAGGTGCCGCTGATGGAAACCGCGGACGGGCGGTTCCTCGCCGAATCCAACGCGATGTTGCTTCATCTGGCGGAGGGAACCCGATTCCTGCCCGCCGATGCGTTCGAGCGCGCGCTGGTCTATCAGTGGCTGTTCTTCGAGCAATACAGCCACGAACCCAACATCGCCGTGCGGCGTGCCCTGTTCGTCTATCCCGAGCGCGCGCATCAGCGGACACCCGAGCGGCTGCAAGCGACACTGGAAGGCGGCAACAAGGCGCTCGGCGTGATGGAGCGGCAGCTGGCGCAGACGCCGTTCATCGCCGGCGGAGCGATCAGCGTCGCCGACCTGTCGCTGTACGCCTACACGCACGAGGCGGAGCGCGGCGGGTTCGACCTGTCCGCGTTCCCCAATGTCGCCGCGTGGCTGGAGCGCGTCGCGGCGGATGCCGGTCATGTCCCGATCGGCTGGCTGCCCGGCGATCGGTGAGCGCAGCCGTCTGCCGATCGAGAGTTCTCACTCATTCGGCTTCAACGACACCCCGTTGAGTTCGGCGATCACGTCGGAGAGCATCGGCACGTAGTCTTCGCCATGTCCGGTGGTCACCGCCAGCGCGAAGGCGTTGCGCACGGCCGATCCGAGAGGGTTCACTGCGCCGGCCGCATTGGCGAAGGCTGACAGGTAGCTCAAATCCTTCAGTCCGTTGGCGAGCGCAAACTTGTGCGCCTCGGGATCGCGCTGCAACACCCACTGGAAGAAGGTCTGGTAGAACAGGCAGTCCATGCGCCCGCCGCGGATCACACTGTCGAAGGTTGCCGGTGTGATCCCGGCCTTGGCCCCCAGTGCGAGCGCCTCGGAATAGAGTGCGGCATAGCCGAGCGAGACGAAATTGTTGAGCAGCTTCATCGTGTGCCCGGAGCCGACAGGCCCGGTGTGCACGATCTTCTGCGCGAAGGTTTCAAGCACCGGCCGCGCCCGCTCGAAATCGTGCAGGTCGCCGCCGGCCATCACGTCGAGCGTTCCGGCCTCGGCGTCCTTCGGCGTGCGCGACAGCGGCGCATCGATGAGGCTGATGCCTTTGGACGAGAGCTCCGTGGCCAGCCTTATGGTGGAGGAGGGGTCGGAGGTCGAGCAGTCGCAGATGAGAAGCGGCTTGCCCGCCGAGGCGAGGCCGTCTTGCCCGGTGACGATCGCCTCCACCTGCGGGCTGCCGGTGACGCAAAGGATGACGATGTCGCTCGCTTCGGCCAGTTCCCGCGCCGTTTCGGCTTCGTGCGCGCCGTGGCGCTTGAGTTCCTCGACGGCTTCGCGGCGGCGATGGCCGAGCACGGTGAGCTCAAATCCCTTGTCGACGATGTTCCTGGCCATGCCACGGCCCATCAGGCCGACGCCGGCAAAGCCGATGCGTTCCTTTGCCATGCTTGTCCTCCTCCGGTTTTCGTCCGGGGACGATAGCGCGCGTTCGCTGCAAACGGAAACGGTACAGGCAGGAAATCATAGCGATCAATCGGCCGAGGCAATATCGAATGGCCCGACACGGTGGATCACAGCGTTTGCCAAAATGACGAAAGGCGGGATTGCTCCCGCCTTTCGCTGACTTGTCTCAATCTTTCCGGGCGGTCCCTGTGGGGCCGGCGCCGGTCCGATAGCCGATTACTCGGCGCTGCTGAGCTGACCGGCAGAGGACTTGCCCGTGCGGCGGTCCTGCTCGATCTCGTAGCTGATCTTCTGGCCGTCGTTCAGCGTGCCCATGCCTGCGCGCTCAACGGCAGAGATGTGAACGAACACGTCGGCGCCACCGGCGTCGGGCTGAATGAAGCCATAGCCCTTGGTCGCGTTGAACCACTTGACGGTTCCAGTTGCCATTTTGAATTCCTGTCTTGCTTGTAACGTCTGTTTGACCCTTGGGCGTCAGCCCGCGGGCCGCCTGTATCGAGATTTTGGAGATAGACGCAGGCAGACGCGACAAGTCGCGGCCAGTTTGGTCGATCGGCCGAAAATATCAATGCACAACCGATACCCTGTTATGGGGCGTTTGGCAATGCCATGGTGAGGTCGCCGCTCTTCGGCTCGAAAGCCGGAGCCGATCTTTCGGGAAGAACATACGCAGATCCGGGGCGGGGGAGCGTCCCTCAAGGTCACGCTTTGATGAATGTGAAACGGTTGACTGGCAATGCCTGTGGGGCAGACTAGACTGCGATGCGGTCGGGTGTGCGCAATGGGCGCGTGCGGGACTTGTGCGAGGATTTTCGAGGAGGCGTCAATGCGTCATGCGAATATTGCGTCGGCAATTGCGGCAATCGGCCTGCTGAGTGCCAGCGTGCCTGCCGAGGCCATCTCACGTTACAACTCCTTGTCGATGACCTGCGCACGTGTTCAGGCGGCGGTGCAGAATGAGGGAGCGGTGATCCTGCGCTATCCCTCGACGCGCGATCCGTCGCTGACGCTTTATGATCGCTACGTCGCCGACGGGCGGTTCTGCGCGGTCGGTGAGGTGGCGGACAATGCATGGATTCCCACCAGTGACCGGCGCAACTGCTTCGTTCGCAATTGCAAGAGCTTCGACCGCGACGACTTCTTCTTCCGCCGCGACTGACCGGCGGCGTCAAAAGTCGAAGGAAGTCTGGGCCGGCGAGGGCGCAAGGTCGATGCCCTCGATCGCCAGCATCTTCTGCTTCGTATCGATGCCGCCATGGGCGGAGAAGCCGCCGATCTTGCGCCCTGCCTCCAGAATGCGATGGCAGGGAACGACCAGCGGCAACGGGTTGGCGCCGAGCGCCTGGCCCGTCTGGCGGGCCTCGCCCGTATGGCCGGCGCGCGCTGCGAGTTCTCCATAGCTCACGGTCTCGCCGAAGCGGAGGCCGAATGCCGCGCGGTAGATCGCCAGGCGAAAGGGAGATATGCCTGTGAGATCGAGCGGGACGTAGGAAAAGTCGACCGCCGCGCCATTTGCATAACTGCGGATATCTTCGGCCAGGCGTGCCACCCAGCCCGGCAGCGCAGCCGGATTGTTGACTTCGATACATTCGGCTGGAGCATGGCGGGCAAGGCGCCGTGCGGTCGACGGGCGGTCGATCTCCGGCAGGCACACACGGCAGAGCCCGCGCGCCGTCCATGCGATCCCGATGGCTCCGAGTGCCGTTTCGACAAGATGCCGGCCAGATGCGGCTGTCATGGATGGCTTCTCCTCACGTCAGCACCCATCATAGCAGCACGATCGGTATTCTGGAACGTATCGCGAACGTACACTCCTGACACGTGCTGTCGATTGCGGGGGCTGCCGATTTCCGGCCTTTCGCCACATTGACGCCCGATTTCAAGGGCGTTGAAGGAACCTGGCGGGCGCGGCCCGGAGAGGGGTCATGAAATCAATTGCCGGCGGCCTGGCCGCCTTGATGCTGACGGTGCTGACATCTGCCTGCACGACCGCGGACGCGATCGATACGGCGGGCGATCCGCAATTGCCCAGCGAGATGTCGTTCATGCCGAGCTCGCGGGACCAAGCCGTGGCCGAGGCCGGAAGTTCTGAAATCGACGCCATGGCAACGGGGTCCGTCGCCAGCGCGGTTTCGCTGCAATCCTATGCCGGAGCAACGCCGACACAGCCGCTGGCGGAGCGTTTCGGCGAGGGTGTCGTTGCCGCGCGCAGTCCTGAGCTTGACCGGCTGATCGCCGCCTATGCCGACCATTACGACGTTCCGGAGCCACTCGTGCGACGGGTCGTCAAGCGTGAGAGCAATTTCAATCCGGGCGCGCGCAACGGGCCCTATTGGGGGCTGATGCAGATCCGGCACGATACGGCCGGCACGATGGGCTATCGCGGCCCGGCCTCGGGGCTGCTCGACGCCGAAACAAATCTCAACTACGCGGTGCGCTATCTGCGCGGGGCCTATCTGACGGCCGGCGGCAATCAGGATCTTGCCGTGCGCTATTACGCCAGCGGCTACTACTACGACGCCAAGCGCAAGGGGCTGCTCGACGAGACGGGCCTGGGCAAGGACCGGCGTCGGAAACGCTAGAACGGAAGGTTCGCTTCCGATCCGAAAACCAGCATCCGCCGCCAGGCTGCAGGTGCGTTGGGCGTGCGGGGCCGCGCTGCTCGATGCCGCCAGTCGCGCGGCGGGAGCTGGCAGGAGGCAATATCGGCCTAACCGGCTTTCGCTTCATTTGGTGGGTATTCGTGGTGTATCTCTTCGCCCGGTCATGAAAGGCCGGGCGCGGCCGTCTTCGCGTGGCCCCAGTTCCGGGAGGAGATCGCGATGAACGATGCAGCGCCTGTGCGCGCGCTTCCGCAGGCCGGCGAAAGCCTACCACTTGCTGTCTCGGCACGCGGGCTGGTCAAGCAGTTCGGCGCTGTCAGGGCGGTCGATGGCATCGACCTTGATGTGCCGCGCGGCATGGTCTTCGCCATCCTGGGCCCCAACGGCGCGGGCAAGACGACGCTGATCCGCATGCTGGCGACAATTCTTTCGCCTGACGCGGGATCAGCCACCATAATGGGCAGGGATCTGGTGCGCGAACCGCAGGAGGTGCGCGCCGCGATCGCCATGACCGGCCAGTTCGCCTCGCTCGACGAGGATCTGACGGGACGTGAAAACCTGATCATGCTGGCCCGGCTGTGGGGCTTTGCGGGCGCGCGGGCGAAAAAGCGCAGCGACGATCTGCTTGCGGCATTCGGCCTGTCAGACGCGGCGGGCAAGCAGGTCAGCTCCTATTCGGGCGGCATGCGGCGCCGGCTCGACATCGCCGCCTCGCTGATCGTCACGCCGGGCGTGCTCTTTCTCGACGAGCCGACCACCGGCCTCGATCCCAAGGCGCGGCAGGACGTTTGGCGGATGATCCGAGAACTCGTGCGCTCGGGTGTGACCATTCTCCTGACCACGCAATATCTGGAGGAGGCGGACCAACTGGCCGCCCGCATCGCCGTCATCGATCACGGGCGCAAGATCGCCGAAGGCACCAGCCGCGAGCTGAAATCGGCGATCGGCGCGGGTTATCTGCACGTGACGGTGGCGGACGCGGAACGGCTCGACGAGGCGGAGGCGGTGCTGGAGGCGCAGCTTGGCTCGGCGGCCCAGCGCAGCGCCGAAGGGGCGCGGCTTTCGATCGTCGCCGGTTCGGCCAGCGCCGCCAACGAGGCGCTGCGGGCGCTGATTGCCGCCGGGATCGAGCCGACCGACTTTTCCATGGGCTCGCCGAGCCTCGACGAGGTGTTCTTCGCGCTGACCGGGCAGCCGCGCGGGGATGAGGCGAAGGAGGAACGGTCATGAGCGACATCACCCCTGCCAGCCTTCCCTTTGCAGAGCGGCCGCCAAAGCCGTCGGCGCTTTCCAACGCCCTGGTCTTCGGCTGGCGGGCAATGCTGAAGTTCAAGCACGTGCCCGAACAACTGTTCGACCTCGTCATGACGCCGCTCATGTTCACGCTGCTGTTCACCTTCGTGTTCGGCGGTGCGCTGGCCGGCTCGCCCGGCGACTATCTGCAGTTCTTTCTGCCCGGTATCCTGGTGCAGACGGTGGTCTTCAACTCCGTCTATTCCGGCATGGGCCTGTCGACGGACCTGAGCAAGGGGCTGTTCGAGCGCTTCCGATCGTTGCCCATCTGGCCACTTTCGCCGTTTGCCGGGCTGATGGTGGGTGACGTGCTGCGCCATGTGATCGCGGGGCTGATCATCCTGGGCATCGGGCTGGTCCTCGGCTACAGGCCGGACGCCGGAATCGTCGGCGTCGCGGCCTCCTTCGTGCTTCTGATCGCCGTCGGCTTCGGCATGGGTTGGGTGTTCATCGTGCTCGGCCTACTGATCCGTACGCCGATGACGGTGATGACCATCGGCTTCACCTTCATGTTTCCGCTGGTCTTTGCCTCCAACATCATGGTGAAGCCGGAGACGATGCCGGGCTGGCTGGAGGCCATCGTGGTGCGCAACCCGGTCTCGCACATGACGACGGCGTTGCGCGGGCTGATGGACGGTACGGCGACAGGCGGCCAGATCATGCTGGCGCTGGCCGCGCCGGCCGTGCTGACGGTCACGCTTTCGCCCGTTGTGCTGTGGCTTTACCGGAAGAAGGCAGGCTGATCGGAGCCGATGCGCAGATTCAGACGGTTCCGTTTGAAGCGAATGCTCAACGAGGGGTGAAGAACTTCATTTCTGCCCGGCGCGATCCGGGCCAAACTCGGCCGCGCATCGGGAGGAAAGCCATGGCCGAGTTCGCCGTCAACACGCATCGGCAGGATCCCTACAAGAACTTCAAGTTCCGCCTTAAATGGGATGGCCGCTATGTCGCGGGCATCTCGCGCATCAGCGCGCTGAAGCGCGTGACCGAGGTGGTGGAGGTGCGCGACGGGGGCGATCCTTCCAATGTGCGCCGCTCGCCCGGACTGACCCGCTTCGAGCCGATCACCATCGAGCGCGGCGTGACGCACGATCTCGAGTTCGAGCGATGGGCCAACAAGGTCTGGCAGCTTGGCGGCGGGCAGGGCGGCGAGGTGTCGCTGAAGGATTTCCGCAAGGACATGGTGCTGGAGATCTACAACGAGGCGGGGCAGCTCGTGCTCGCCTACCTGATCTATCGCTGCTGGCCGTCTGAGTTCCAGGTGCTGCCCGACCTCGACGCCAACGGCAACGGCGTGGCGATCCAGAGTCTCGTCATCCAGAACGAGGGCTTCGAGCGCGACAGGAGCGTGGGCGAGCCGGAGGAGGGGGGGGGTCGAGGGATAGGGTGGGTATGCCGTCGGCGGTCAGGTATCGGTACAGATAGCGGAAATATTGAACGCAGCGGCATTCCCGGCCCGATGTGCGGCCAAGCAGGCCATGGATCGACCCGTTCGCGATGTGTATCGTGCCGCCCGAACAAAGGAGATGGCAATGCACGACTGGAAACTTCCGCGCGAGGGTGGGTGCCGCTGTGGCGAGGTGCGCATCAGGGTGAGCGCGCCGCCGCTTGTCACCATGTCTTGTCACTGCACCGGCTGCCAGAAGATGAGTTCTTCGGCTTATTCGCTCTCGGCGGCCATTCCCTCGGAGGGATTCGAGGTTACGAAGGGTGAGCCGGTGGTCGGCGGCCTGCGCGGCGGCACGCGCCATTATTTCTGCCCGCATTGCATGACGTGGATGTTCACCCGGCCGGAAGGCATGGACTGGTTCGTCAACCTGCGCCCGACCATGCTCGACGATCCGTCCGGCTTCGCGCCCTTCATCGAGACCTGGACGAGCGAGAAACTGCCGTTCGCGCAGACCGGGGCGCTGCACAGCTATGAGGCACTGCCGCCGATGGAAGCCTATGAGGGGCTGATGAAGGAATATGGGAAGTGGGTGGAAACCGGCGCCGCCGGCTGAGGTAACGCCTCTTCCGCTTCGTCATCCTCGGGCTTGACCCGAGGATCCATGCCGCAACGGGGACGAAGGGGTGGCGGGACGGAACTGGCGCTCTGCCTTCACCGCTTCGCCTGCCTGAAACGGTCAGGCATGGATCCCAGGGTCTCCAGCCTCGCTGCGCTCGGCTTCGCCCTGGGATGACGAAGGTGGGCGACTGTGTTGAAGAGTGGTAAGCAGCCGCCTCTAAAAATACTCCTGCAGCGGCCGGACCTCCAGGCTTCCCGCCTTCAAGGCCGCGATGGCCTCTGCCGCGGCGACGGCGCCGGCCATGGTCGTGTAGTAGGGCACCTTCTGCATCAGGGTGGCGCGGCGCAGCGACTTTGAATCCGACACCGCCTTCTGGCTGTCGGTCGTGTTGAAGACGAGCTGGACCTGGCGGTTGCGGATGGCGTCCTCGATATGCGGGCGGCCTTCCAGAACCTTGTTGATCTTCTCGGCTTCGACGCCGTTCTCCTTGAGGAAGCGCGCCGTGCCGCCGGTGGCCAGAACCCTGAAGCCCAGTTCGGCGAGACGCTGAACGGCCGGCAGCACCTTCGCCTTGTCCTCATCGCGCACCGAGACGAAGACCGTGCCCGAGCGCGGCAGGTCGACGCCGGCGCCGAGCTGCGCCTTGGCAAAGGCCAGCGCGTAGTCGTGGTCGAGGCCCATGACCTCGCCGGTGGAGCGCATCTCGGGGCCGAGAAGCGTGTCGACACCAGGGAAACGGGCGAAGGGGAAGACCGCTTCCTTGACCGCGATATGGCCGAGCCCGCGCGGGTCGGGCTTGTCGCCGTAATGCGCGAAGGCGTCGTCGAGCGTCTCGCCGGCCATGATGCGCGCGGCGATCTTGGCGATAGGGCGTCCGATCGTCTTGGCGACGAAGGGCACGGTGCGCGAGGCGCGCGGGTTGACCTCCAGCACGAAGATCTCGCCATCCTTGACGGCGAACTGGACGTTCATCAGGCCGCCGACATTGAGCGCCCTGGCAAGGGCCGCCGTCTGGCGCTCCAGTTCGTCGACCAGTGACGGCGACAGCGAATGGACGGGCAGGGAGCAGGCGGAATCGCCGGAATGGATGCCGGCCTCCTCGATATGCTCCATGATGCCGGACACGAAGGTCTGCGAGCCGTCGCACAGGCAGTCGACGTCAACCTCGATGGCGTCGGTCAGATAGGTGTCGAACAGAAGCGGATTCTTGCCCAGAAGCGTGTTGATCTGCCCGGTCTTGTCGTTGGGATATTTGTGCTTGATGTCCTCCGGCACAAGGCCCGGCACGGTGTCGAGCAGGTAGGATTGCAGCCGGCTTTCGTCTGGGATGATCTGCATGGCGCGCCCGCCCAGAACGTAGGAGGGGCGTACGACGAGCGGGAAGCCAAGCTCGCCGGCAACGAGCCGCGCCTGCTCGACGGAAAAGGCGATGCCGTTCTTGGGCTGCATGAGGCCGAGCTTGATGAGCAGCTTCTGGAAACGGTCGCGGTCCTCGGCCAGATCGATCATGTCGGGTGCGGTGCCGAGGATCGGGATGCCGGCGGCTTCCAGCGCGCGGGCAAGCTTCAGCGGCGTCTGGCCGCCGAACTGAACAATGACGCCGTGCAGCGTGCCGGCCTGCTGCTCGGCGCGCAGGATCTCCAGAACGTCCTCGTCGGTCAGCGGCTCGAAATAGAGACGGTCGGAGGTGTCGTAGTCGGTCGACACCGTCTCCGGGTTGCAGTTGACCATGATGGATTCGTAGCCGGCATCGGCAAGCGCGAAGGCCGCGTGGCAGCAGCAATAGTCGAACTCGATGCCCTGGCCGATGCGGTTGGGTCCGCCGCCGAGGATGACGACCTTCTTGCGATCGGAGACCTGCGCCTCGTCGGAAAGCCGTCCGGCGAAGGGGACCTCGTAGGTCGAGTACATGTAGGCCGTGGGCGAGGCGAATTCGGCCGCACACGTGTCGATGCGTTTGAAGACCGGATGGACGCCGAGCGAATGGCGAATCTTTCGAACGTCTTCGGCGTCTTTCTTCACGAGCGAGGCGAGGCGGGCGTCAGAGAAGCCCATCGCCTTGAGCATGCGCAGGTTGACCGGGTCGGTGGGCAGGCCGTGCTCGCGCACGCGCGCTTCCATCGCCAGGATGCCGGCGATCTGCTCGAGGAACCACGGATCGATCTTGCACATGGCGTGCACTTCGGAAAGGGGCGTGCCCATGCGGATCGCCTGGGCGACCATGCGCAGCCGGTCGGGGGTCGGCGTGCCGAGCGCGGCGCGGACCGCGTTCTTGTCGTCGTCCTCCCCGATGCCCGGAATCTCGATCTCGTCGAGCCCGGTCAGGCCGGTTTCGAGGCCGCGCAGCGCCTTTTGCAGCGATTCCTGGAAGGTGCGGCCGATCGCCATGACCTCGCCGACCGACTTCATGGCCGTGGTCAGAACGGGCTCGGAACCGGGGAACTTCTCGAACGCGAAGCGCGGGATCTTGGTCACCACGTAGTCGATGCTCGGTTCGAAGGACGCAGGTGTCGCCCCGCCGGTGATGTCGTTTTCGAGCTCGTCCAGCGTGTAGCCGACGGCGAGCTTGGCGGCGACCTTGGCGATCGGGAAGCCGGTCGCCTTGGAGGCTAGCGCGGAGGAGCGCGAGACGCGCGGGTTCATCTCGATGACCACGAGGCGACCGTTCTCAGGATTGACGGCGAACTGGACGTTCGAGCCGCCCGTCTCCACCCCGATCTCGCGCAGCACCGCGATCGAGGCGTTGCGCATGATCTGGTATTCCTTGTCGGTCAGCGTCAATGCCGGGGCGACGGTGATGGAATCGCCGGTATGCACGCCCATCGGGTCGATGTTCTCGATCGAGCAGATGATAATGCAGTTGTCGGCACGGTCGCGCACGACCTCCATCTCGTATTCCTTCCAGCCGAGCACCGATTCCTCGATCAGCACTTCGGTGGTTGGAGAGGCGTCGAGGCCGCGCTCGACGATCTCGAAGAATTCGGAGCGGTTGTAGGCGATGCCGCCGCCCGTGCCGCCGAGCGTAAAGGACGGACGGATGATCGCCGGCAGGCCGACATGGTCGAGCGCCTGAGCGGCGATCGCCATGGCATGCGCCATGTAGCGCTGCTTGCGGTCGCCTTCTCCGAGGTTCCATTCGGTCTCCAGCGCGTCGAGCGCGGCGTCGAGATCGTTGCCCTGGTGGGCCGCCTTCAGTTCCTGGCGCTGCGCCTCGTGTTTCTTGCGGTCGGCGTTCTTCACCTCGGTCGCGTTGGCGAGCATGGAGCGCGGCGTCTCGAGCCCGATCTTCGCCATGGCCTCGCGGAAGAGAGCACGATCCTCCGCCTTGTCGATGGCCTCGGCATTGGCACCGATCATCTCGACATTGTAACGCTCCAGCACGCCCATGCGGCGCAGCGACAGGGCGGTGTTGAGCGCCGTCTGGCCGCCCATCGTCGGCAGGAGGGCGTCCGGGCGCTCGCGGGCGATGATCTTGGCCACGACTTCCGGCGTGATGGGCTCGATATAGGTCGCATCCGCCAGCTCGGGATCGGTCATGATCGTCGCCGGGTTGGAGTTGACGAGGATGATGCGGTAGCCTTCCTCCTTCAACGCCTTGCAGGCCTGCGTACCTGAATAGTCGAACTCGCAGGCCTGGCCGATAACGATCGGTCCCGCGCCGATGATCAGGATGGACTTGATATCGGTGCGTTTTGGCATGGGCTCTGGTCCGTCTCTTGCTGCTTGCGCGAAACGCCGGAGAGGGGCTCCTCACCGGTTTCTGCACGAAGTTGATTGTCAGGCTAGGCGCGCCTTATAGGGGAGGACGCGCGCGAGCGTAACCCCGAAAATGCGTCCAGCCTCTCGGCGCCCAAATCGGAATCGATTTTCCGACCACAGGCCACGCTGCTCCAGAAGATGAAGGTCCAGGTTGGATCGGGGACGGCAAACAGATCAGAGCGCTTCGACGCCGACGGGACGGGCCGTCGCGGCCACGCCATCCGGCCGCCCCTTGAGTGTCTTGATTCGACGGGCCGTTGCCAGAACGCTTTCGAGGAGGCCCGGAAAGCGGCTGTCGAGCGCGGCGGTACGAAGTGTGACCAGTCGGCGCGTGCCGCTGCGCTCCACCTGGATGATGCCGGCTTCGCGCAGCCTGGAGAAGTGATAGCTGAGCGCGGTCTTGGAGCCGAGGTTGCAGAACTCGCCGCAGGCCATGCCGTTGCCGTCGTTGGACGCCAGATACCCGACGATCGCAAGGCGCGTCGGATCGCCCAATGCGTTCAGTATGCTCGGCAATTCGAGCTGATCTGCGTCAGGATGCCACAAGGTCATGGGCCGAAAACTACAGACAACCCCTGACAAGTCAACGTCAACTTCCGTGTACGTAAGGTCATCCACGAAATTATCGCATATAACACGGATGGCGCACGAACGATCCTGTCCATGCGCCATCTCCCTGCGTCCGAAACGTCAGTAGATCGTGTCGACCGGCAGGCCGAGAGCCATGGCGCCCGCATACTGGGCCTGCGGGCCGGATTGCAGCGGATGATAGCGCGCGCCCTGAATGTCGCGGAAGCAGCGTTCCAGCCCGTTGCGGCGATAGAAGGATGCGCCGCCGGCAAGTTCCATGGCCAGCTCGACCGTTTCGATGGCGTTGCGGGCGACAAGCGCCCGGCCCATCATCACGTCGTTGACGCTGTCGGCAGACGGGGCGTTGCGCTCGGCCGTCTCCACCATCCAGCGATGGGCGAGACGCGCGGCCGTGAGGTGGGTGTCCATGCGTCCGGCAAGGTCGATCAGGCCGTGGGTCGATGGTCGTTTGCGTGCCAGATTGAGCGCTAAGTCACGTGCCTGTTCGGCCACGCCCAGATAGGCAGCGTAGATGAGCGGCAGCGCGATGGTCGCGATGATCTGATAGGCAGGATGCCATTCGCCGGCCGGGCGCGACAGGGCGACAGCGCCGTCCGGTACGAACAATCCGTCGATGACGACGTCGTTGGAGCCCGTTCCGCGCATGCCGAGCGTCTCCCAGGTGTTGTCGATGCGCACCTCCGGCGCCTTCATGGGCACAGGGAAATGGACGACGTTGCGGGTCCCATCTTCTGCGGTGAATATGGCTCCTGTCATCAGAAGGTCGCCCGCCTCGGCGCCCGATGTGAACGCCTTGCGCGCCGTAATCCTGTAGCCGCCGTCCACCTTCTCCGCGACGCCCGAGCCGCCGATCCAGTCCGAGCCGCCGCTCGACAGCAGGATCAGCCTTTCTGCGGCGACGCGGCGCAGAAGCGGCTCCACCGCAGCAGCGTTGTGATGCCGCCAGCGCCAGGCCGGGATCGCCACCTGATGCGTGTGCATGGCGAAGGCGAGCGCCGTCGAACCGCAGGCATGGGCGATTTCGCGCAGCATCGCGGCCAGCGCGCCCACCTGCGCACCAAGCCCGCCCAGTTCGGCAGGGACGCCGGCTTCGACCAGCCCGGCGGAACGAAGGGTTTCGTAGTTGTCGGTGACAAAGGCATCATTGTCGTCGGCCTGCCGCGCACGGGCGGCGAACTGTTCGGTAAGACTGCGGGCGATCGCGACGATATCCTGTGTGTTGCCTGGTTCGGCAAGTTTCTGTGCAAGTCCTGTTTCGGCTACCATTGGTCGCTCCATACAAGCTGTGCCCCGAGAGAATGATCCTGCAGCGACCGGCCTGCGTCCAGTTCACGAACTGTAGCGCTGCATTGGCTGCCGCGTGGATCGGCGGTATGTTTGCGAGGCGGGGCCGGGCTGTGGGAGAACGGCCAATGGAACGCAGTGGATACGGGCAATTCTGTCCCATCGCGATGGCGTCGGAGATCCTTTGTTCGCGCTGGACGACGCTGCTGATCCGGGAGTTCCTCCATGGTTCGACACGTTTCAACGAGTTGCGGCGCGGCGTGCCTCGCATGTCGCCGGCGCTGCTGTCGAAACGGCTCAAGGAGCTGGAGCGCGCTGGCGTGATCGTCACCAGCACCAATGCGAGCGGCGTGACGGAATACCGGCTGTCGGCCGCGGGGGAAGAACTCCGCCCGATCGTCATGGGAATTGGCGAATGGGGGCAGCGCTGGGTCGAGTCCGAGATGTCCCTGCGCAATCTCGATCCGTCGCTTCTGATGTGGGACATGCGGCGCAAGCTCGACATCGACCTGAGCGGCCGGCGGCGCTGCACGATACATTTTCTGTATCCGGAATTGCCGGACGGCCAGAGGCACTGGTGGATCGTTCTCGACGGTGGAGACATCGAGCTGTGCTATATCGATCCCGGTTTCGACATCGATCTGCAGGTGACGAGTTCGCTGCGCACCATGACGGCGATCTGGATGGGGATATCTGTGGCAGGCCGCGAGATCGACCATGGGCATGTCGCGCTTGACGGCGACCTGCGTGTTGCGCGCGCGGGGCGCAACTGGCTGGGTGCGAAGTCGGAAGCAGAGGCACGAAAGACCGGCCGGATTCCGTCCCGAGGCGAAGTCTAGCCAGAGGGTGGCGGCGTTTCGATCTCCGCCGCGGAGAACCAGACATCGCGGAAGACGGCGGTTGCCGTATCATCGGGGGCGCATTGGCTCGTCAGGCGGAGCGACCGCGTGGCGCGTGCTTCGGCAGGCGTCGGCAGCCGGTCCTCGAACCGTGCGGTCGATGCGCCGATGCATGGAATGAACCACGAGCCCATGAAGGGTGTGGCGCTGAAGCCGCCGGGCAGATGCCTGACCAGCATGGCCAGACCGGTTTCCTCGCGCGGCCGCCACGGAAACACCAGCCGACCGCCGGGTTGCAGCGCCTCGATCCATGACAGGGGCGGGCATACGACCCCGGCATTGACGTAGATGATGTCGGAGGGAGCGATGCCGGCTTCCGTCGCATCCTCTTGGCGTAGGACGACATTGTCGTAAGCGGCGAGATTGCGGGTCGCGGCAGCCGCCAGTTCGGGAACGATCTCGAATGCCTCGACCCGTCCCCCGGGACTGACGAGCAGGGAGAGCGCGGCGGTGTAATATCCGGTCCCGGCGCCGATGTGGGTGACGGTTTCTCCGGGCTGCGGGGCGCAGATGCCGATCCAACGCGCGTGCAGGAATGGCTCCCCGTTGTTGATGCCCTGTTCGGCGTCGAGCGTGACGAGCACGTCGTCATAGAGGTCGGCCGGATCGCTGGTTCGCCTGGCCCAGAGATAGCCGCCCGTGCGGATGGTCCAGGGAGGCGGGGGAAGGAATTCTTCGCGCCTGACGCTGGCGAAGGCCGCTTCGAAGCGCGGATCGGACCATCCGCTCTCGTCCGCCATTCGGTGGGCGTAGTCTGCTCGAAGCTTCGAAAGCGCGGACATCATCGGCCGTTGGTTTGTCTTGCTCGATCCTATCGTTGATCGGCAAGCGATCAAAGGAGCGAAATGGCAGCAGGTTTTCTGTGACAGGTTGCAGCCGGCGCTCTATCGCCTTGAATTTGCGCATCGCGCTTTCCGAAAATCGATTCCGATTTGCGGGCCGATGCGCTAGTCTTCACGCAGGACGAGTGCCAGGCGCCCGCTGGGGCCATGTGGTGCAAATGCCCGATATGTCCCCGGAGGAACCCGCCGATGCGCTGGAAAGGTCGACGGCAGAGCAGCAACGTTGAGGATCGGCGCGGCCAGAGCGGCGGCTTCGGGCGTGGCGGCATGACGCGCGGGCCCGGCATCCGCATCCCCGTAGGCCGGTCCGGCGGCGGGCTGTCGGGCATCATCGTCCTTGTCGTCCTCTATTTCCTGCTGCGTTCCTGCGGCATCGACCCGCTGGAAATCCTGGCCGGCGGCGGCGGACAGATGACGGCGCCCGGCGGCGGCGGACAGGTCACGCAATCCCAGCCACGCAGCGACGACGAGGCGGCACAGTTTGCCGGGGTCGTGCTGGCCGAGACGGAAGATGTGTGGAACGGCATCTTTCAGTCGCAGGGTTTCGATTATTCCGAGCCCACCATGGTCCTGTTCTCCGGTCAGGTGCGCTCGGCCTGCGGATTCGCGTCGGCGGCATCCGGTCCCTTCTATTGCCCGGGCGACCGCAAGCTCTATCTCGACCTCAACTTCTTCAACCAGCTTGATCGCCAGTTCGGCGCATCGGGCGATTTCGCCCAGGCCTATGTGATCGCGCATGAGGTCGGCCACCATGTGCAGAACCTGGTCGGCGTGCTGCCGCGTTTCAACGAGATGCGGCAGTCGATGAGCCAGTCAGAAGCAAACGCCATGTCGGTCCGCGTCGAACTGCAGGCCGACTGCTTCGCGGGCATCTGGGCGCACTACACCGACCAGAAGGGACTGCTGGAGGCGGGCGACATCGAAGAGGCGCTGAACGCGGCGCACCAGATCGGCGACGATACGCTGCAGCGGCGCACGCAGGGCTATGTGGTTCCCGACAGCTTCAACCACGGCACTTCGGCGCAGCGCAGCGAATGGTTCGCGCGCGGTTACGAGAACGGCCGTATGGCCGACTGCGACACGTTCAACAGCGATATCTAGAGGCCGTCTGGTCGGCGTCGCATCGGAAACAGCATCGGGCAGCCGTTGACATCGCGCAGTCTATGGCGAAGGGACCTCACGTCGGCTATGATTGCGCGGCGGCGAGCCGGTTCGCGGCGAGGATCCTGCCTTGAAGTCCTGCGGCATCTTGAGCGTCGAGAGATTGGCCAGTCTGCGATGGCTGTGCCTTGCCATCATGCTTGCGATGTCGGCGACGAATGCCGACATGCGCGCCGACCATGGCGTGCCGGCTGTTCTGGAAATGGCGGTCGTGGCGGCACCGGTCGCGGCTTCCAAACCACTTCGACCCGATATGCTCCTGGCCGAGCGCAACAGGCCGTCACCGGTCGCGGACCAAACCGAGCCGATGGCGCTGGCGTCGCCCCCGAACCTCACCACCATGTTGGCCGGCACGCTCCGCGGCTGCCGTGGCGCGGGTGGCGGGGCCAGACTTTTCGAATCCTGCTCCACCGCCCAGCGCGCTCCACCCTTCAGCTTCTCCGTCGCGGCGTAGAGACTGCGTCCGCAGCATCCTGATGTCGCCGCCGTTCGCGGTTCGGCGTGAGGAGCGGCCAGCTTTGCGCCTGTGCAAACAGGTTGGCTGGAGAAGTTCGATGGAAATCGTGTTGGGCGTGCTGATGCTCGCCGTGTCGATTGCGCTGTTGCGCTATGCAAGGCCGGACGCGCAAGGCGCGTCGCGGGCGTTTATGTCCCGTGCCGGAGCGGGCGAGACGGTCGCGGTCCTGTTCACCGCGCTGGTCGCGCTCGGACTGGTGATGGTGGCGTCGGGTGTGATCGCAATGGTCGATTAGGCGGCCACGACCGGCAAGTCCCCGCACGGCCGCGATCCGGTCGCGCGGGGATTGGCAGTGTTGCATGCATTGCGAAGACCGATTCCAGGGGCCGATGCCCTATCGTTCGGCCAGAGCCGGCTCGCCTTTGCGCTCGCGGATGAGATTGGCAAAGCGGCGGAACAGATAGTGCGAATCCTGCGGTCCGGGCGACGCCTCGGGGTGATGCTGGACCGAAAAGACCGGCTTGCCTGTGATCGCGATGCCGCAATTGGAGCCGTCGAACAGCGATACATGCGTTTCCTCGACGCCGGCGGGCAGGGAGTCGGAATCGACCGCAAAGCCGTGGTTCATCGACACGATCTCGACCTTGCCGGTCGTATGGTCCTTGACCGGGTGATTGGCGCCGTGATGGCCCTGATGCATCTTCTTGGTCGTGCCGCCAACAGCCCGGGCCAGCATCTGGTGGCCGAGGCAGATGCCGAAGATCGGAATGTCGGTCTTCAACAGGTCGCGGATGATCGGCACGGCATATTCGCCGGTCGCGGCCGGGTCGCCGGGGCCGTTCGACAGGAAGATGCCGTCGGGATGCATGGCGAGGATGTCTTCGGCCGGGGTCGTGGCAGGAACGATGGTCACTTCCGCGCCGAGGCCGGCGAGCAGGCGCAGGATGTTGCGCTTGACGCCATAGTCGATGGCGACGATCTGCATGGTGGGCTCGCCCAGGGCGCCATAGCCCTCGTCCCAGACCCACGGGGTCTCGGTCCAAGTCGAACTCTGGCCGGACGTGACATCCTTGGCAAGGTCGAGCCCGAGCAGGCCGCCCCACTCGGCGGCGCGGCGCTTCAGGTCGTCGATGTCGAAGACGCCGTTGGCGGCATGCGCGATCACGGCGTTGGGCATGCCCTTCTCGCGAATGAGCGCGGTGAGCGCCCGTGTGTCGATGCCGGCCAGGCCGACGAGGCCGCGCCGCTTGAGCCACTGGTCGAGATGGGTGGCGGCTCGATAGTTGGACGGGTTGGAAATGTCGGCCTTGAGAATGGCGCCGACGGCGCCGGCGCGGGCGGCCGGTGTCAGGTCCTCAATGTCCTCGTCGTTGGCGCCGACATTGCCGATATGGGGAAAGGTAAAGGTGACGATCTGTCCGGCATAGGAGGGATCGGTCAATATTTCCTCATATCCGGTCAGTGCGGTGTTGAAACAGACTTCACCGACGGCGTGGCCTTCGACGCCCAGCCCCCTGCCTTCGATCACCGTACCGTCGGCAAGGACGAGCAGGGCGGTTGGCTTTTCCTCGCCCCAAGGAGCTGTATTTTCAGACATTATTCGTTCTCCGTCATGGCGCACGCGCCGCGATTGCGCGCAGCTGTCTTGAAATACAGCCGCCAACAGGCCATATGGCGCGTCGAAAAGCGCGTGGCAAGCGGATCGTCCGCCTGTCCCGACGCGCCAGCAACAGGTTATGCAAGGCGCGGACAATAGGCCAAGCCAGCGTTGCGGTCAATGACCGCGGCAAAACCCGGCCCGAAAAGCTTTTGTAAGCAAAAACAACAGCTTGTTCCGGAAAATTCGGTTTGCCACCCGGTGGCTCGGGCGCTATTGTCGTTGCGCCAAGGAGATGTGTGGAGATGCGCGAACAGTTCGCGGAAGCGCTCAAGAGCGCATTGAAGGCGCAGGACAAGCGCAGGATTTCGACGATTCGCCTCATTCAGGCGGCTGTCCAGGACCGGGATATCGCCAATCGCGCAGCGGGCAAGGACCCCGTGAGCGACGAAGAGATCACGCAGATTCTCGGCAAGATGGTCAAGCAGCGCAAGGAATCGGCCCAGGCCTATGAAGAAGGCAACAGGCTGGAACTGGCGGAACAGGAGCGCGAGGAAATCGAAGTTATCCGCGAGTTCCTGCCGCAGCAGATCGAAGGTGAGGCGGTCAAGAAGGCCTGCGCCCAGGTGATCGACGAGGTAGGTGCCGACGGCCTGCGCGACATGGGCAAATGCATGAATGCGCTGAAACGCAAGTTCCCCGGCCAGATGGACTTCGGCAAGGCGAGCGGCATCGTCAAGGACATGCTGCAGTAGGACAATCCTGTCGTGCGTGACGGACAAGCCGGGGCAAGACCCATCCGGGCGCCAGCCGGCGTGCCGTTTCGGTGAGACGAGTTCTATCCCGGTATTCGCTTGTGGACGGGGGCGGCCGCAGTCTGGACGCGCGGCCGTCGCGCTATATAAGTTGCCGGACATATTGTGTGCGGCAAGGATACCGGGGAAGAAACTTTGATCCGCTCGTTTCTCTCGTTCGACAAGTTCATATTTCCACGAATTGCCTGGGGGCTGCATCTCATCGGTCAGATCGTCATAGTCATCAGCACGATCGTGGGTCTTTTCTCGGGCGTTCTGGTCCTGGGCACGGAAGCAAGTGCCGGCTGGCTCATGATCGCGGGTACGATCATCGGCGGCATTTTCTCGGCCATCGTTTGGCGCCTCGTCATCGAGCTGTGGACGGTGGCGTTCTCGATCGACGGGAACCTCCGTGCCATACGCGAGCAGGGGCTGCCGAAGTAGCCCCGTAGGACAATTCAGGCCACTGCCTTTTCCTTTTGTGCGGGCTCTGCCGCGGCGGCCAGCGCGTCCTTCCTGCCGAAGGGAATGCGCAGCCACGCGCGTTCGTGGAGATAGTAGAGAACCGATTTCGTCACGACTTCGGTAAAGCCGATGGCGGCCGCAAGCTTGAAACTGCCGGTTATCACCAGGGATATGATCATGGTGTCCAGCGTGCCAGTGATGCGCCAGGAGAGGGCCTTCGCGAAGCTGCGCGTGTGCGATTCCATCTATTCTGCCTGACCTTGAAGGGGAGGAAACTGCGAGGCGCCTGTTTTACCTATCCACTTCGCCAGGGCAAAGAACCTGATTTCCTGCCGGGGCCGCAACAGGGCGAATGAAATACCAAGGATGGGCGCTTGGCGGAAAAGAACCCTTGCCTTGGATGGCGATCAGGCGGCCTTGGTCGCCTGCCTCATAAGGAGCGGGCGGAAACTCTCTATGGGCGAAGGGCGGCCCAGATAGTAGCCCTGACCGAAATCGCAGCCTTGTTCGGCAAGAAAACGCAGCTCGTCAGCGGTTTCGATTCCCTCCGCCAATACCGGCAGGTCGAGGCCGCGGCCGAGACCGAGTACGGCCTTGACGATGGTTGCCTGCTGGCCATTGCGGTCGACGGAGCGGATGAAGGACCCGTCAATCTTGATCTTGTCGAAGGGGAAGGCGCGCAGATTTGCAAGTGACGAATAGCCGGTGCCGAAGTCATCCATCGCGACGCGGACGCCGAGGGCCTTCAGCAGCCGCAGGCTGGAGAGCGCCTTGTTGACGTCGCGCGCCAAAGCCGTTTCGGTAATCTCGATCTCGAGACGCCCGGGGCGCAGTCCGGTGTCGAGCAGGATCGCGTGTACAGTGGGCACGAAATCCGGCTGAAGAAGCTGGAGCGGCGAGACATTGACGGCAATGGTGGCATCGGAGTCCCAGCTCGCCGCCTCGGTGCATGCCGTGCGCAGTACCCATTCACCGATCTGGACGATGGCGCCGCATTCCTCCGCGATCGGTATGAAGAGACCCGGCGACACGTTCCCACGCTCTGGATGATGCCAGCGCAGGAGCGCTTCGAAACCGACAAGTCCTCTGCCGTCCACCGTCATTTGTGGCTGGTAGACGAGGTGGAATTCCTTGCGTGCGGTGGCGTGGCGCAGTTCGTGCTCCACGATGCGCCGGGTGCGTGCTTCCTGGCCCATGTCTTCATCGTAGAAGCGCCATGTGTCGCGGCCCTCCGATTTGGCGCGGTAGAGGGCGGTATCGGCATGATTGAGCAGTTCGGTTGCGTCCGAGCCGTCCTGCGGGGCCAGGGCGATGCCTATGCTGACGGTCGTGACTTCTTCCTTGACGTCATGCCGATTGCCGCGCAGGGCCTTGGCTATGGATTGAGCCATGGCGGCGGCCTCGTCGCGTTCGGCGATGCCCGGCGCGAGGATGGCGAATTCGTCGCCGCCGAGGCGAGCGAGCATCTGATTCTGCCCGAGCAGACTGGACACGCGTTCCGCTACCTTTTGCAGCAGGGCGTCGCCCGCCGCGTGGCCGAACAGATCATTGACCTCCTTGAAGCGATCGAGATTGAACAGCAGCAACGCGAGGCAGGTATCTTCATCACGGCGAACGGCTGCCAGCCCGGCGTCGAGCCGCTTGGTGAAACTGAATCGATTGAGCAGGCCGGTCAGCGCGTCGTTCGAGGCCATTCGTCGAAGGTCGGCCTCCGCGCGCTTGCGTTCGGCCACGTCGCGCACAGCCACCACACGGTGTCCTGCGGTCCTGTGATCGAAGGTTTGCGCCACCAGTTCCACCGGCGCCGTGCCGCCGTCCGCCAACATGAGCCGCGCTTCGTAGAGGGCGCCGTCCGGGCCACCGAGAACCGCATCGGCCGTCTCACGGCCAAACAGGATCTCCAGGTCATGTCCACAGAGCTCTTCGCGTGCATGGCCGCTGAGCTTGGCCAGGCTCACGTTGAAGTTGACGATCTGTCGTCCTTCGCACAGCAGCAAACCCTCGACAGCAGCGTTGGCAAGCTGGTCGAGGCGCTCGTCCTCAAGGCGAGCGCGCTGATCGTCGCGCAACTCCAGCCAGAGCGCGGCGCAGGAAAGCAGCAGTATCGTGAAGCTGACGGTCGCCACGATGCCGGCCATCCAGTGCTGCGGCAGCGCCGATGCCGGAACGACGATGGAAGCGTCGGGCCGGATGGACACCGCGCCCATGGCGATGAAATGCAGGGCGCAGATGGCCAGGGTGAGGGTGAGGGCGGCGATTGCCGCCGACCGCTTGTCGCGGCGGCGCAGCGCCAGCCGGACGGCGAGCGCGGCGAGCAGCGTGCCGGAGACAAGCGATACGGCCACCAGCAGGTGGTCCCAGAGGAGTTGCCCCTCGACACGAAAGGCGCTCATGCCGAGGAAATGCATTGCGCCGATGCCAAAGCCGATGACGCAGCCGCCAACGAGATGATGATCGATGGTGTCTCGCCACGTGCCCAGTGCGAGGCCAGTGCCGGTTACGACGACCGCGACGACGAGCGAAATCAGAGTAAGGCCCAACTGGTAGCCGCTTTCGAGACCAGGCGCATAGGCGATCATGGCGATGAAATGGGTTGCCCATATGCCGAATCCGATGGCGGTCGACGAAACCGCCAGCCAGGCGAAACGCATACGCCCGCGTGATTTTGCCAGATGCCGCAGCAGTGTGACCGCGGTCATCGAGGCAATCGCGCATATGATGCCAGCGAGCGCCACCAGGCGCAGGTCATGCTCGGCAACCAGACAGTTGTAGACCGTCAGCATAATCGAATGTGCCCCATTCTTGTCCCGAATGCAGGCTTAGGAGATTGAATCTTGAGAAAGCGTAACGTCACGTTGCGTTGCGGCAACACGGTTAGCGGGTCGTTATCGTTTGATTTCAAACGGTTGGTTCCAACATGATGAGGCGTTGCCGGCGACGTGGCTGCGCGATGCTGTGAATAGCGGGGCCAATCGCACGGGAACGTTGGGCACGGCGGTGGTTCGTGCTTATATGGGCGGTCAGGAGTTCCCATCAGCCTATGCGTTTTTCACCCGCCTTTCTCGACGAGATCCGCGACCGAGTGCCGATTTCATCCGTCATCGGGGCGCGTGTGTCCTGGGACAAGCGCAAGACCAACGCGTCGCGTGGTGACTTTTGGGCCTGCTGCCCCTTTCACGGCGAAAAGACGCCGAGCTTTCATTGCGAGGACCGCAAGGGCCGCTACCACTGCTTCGGCTGCGGGGTGTCGGGTGACCATTTCCGGTTCCTGACCGAACTCGATGGCTTGAGCTTTCCCGAGGCGGTGGAACGGGTTGCGGATATGGCGGGCGTGCCGATGCCGGCACGCGACCCGGAGGCGGAGCGGCGCGAGACAGCGCGTGCGGGCCTGCACGACGTCATGGAACTGGCGACGAAATTTTTTCAGGACCAGCTACACTCGCCGGCCGGTGCCAAGGCGCGCGCCTATCTGCGCGACCGGGGACTGGCCTCGGCGACGCAGCAATCGTTCCGGCTGGGCTACGCGCCGGACGGACGCAATACGCTGAAGACCTTTCTGGCAGGCAAGGGCATCGGCCAGAAGGAGATCGAGGCCTGCGGCCTGGTGGTGTCGGGGGAGGACATCCCGGTGTCCTATGACCGTTTCCGCGACCGCATCATGTTCCCGATCGAGGATTCGCGCGGCCGGGTGATTGCCTTCGGCGGCCGCGCCCTGTCGCCGGATGTTCCCGCAAAATACCTGAACTCGCCGGAGACCGAGCTCTTTCACAAGGGCAACGTGCTCTACAATCTGGCGCGGGCCCGCAAGGGGCTCGGGCGGGAAGGGCAGGTGATCGCCGTTGAAGGCTACATGGACGTGATCGCTCTTGCGCAGGCGGGCATCGCCAACGCCGTCGCGCCGCTCGGGACGGCGCTGACGGAGAACCAGCTCGAACTTCTCTGGCGCATGTCCGGTGAGCCGGTCCTTTGCTTCGATGGCGACCAGGCGGGTCTCAAGGCGGCCTATCGTGCGGCCGATCTGGCGCTGCCGGTGATCGCGGCAGGCCGCAGTGTCCGCTTCGCCATGCTGCCGCCCGGCAAGGATCCCGACGATCTGGTCAAGGCGGACGGAGCGGATGCATTTGCGTCCGTGCTGGCCGACGCGCGGCCATTGGCGGAAATGCTGTGGCAGCGCGAGACCTCGGGCGGTGTTTTCGACACGCCCGAGCGCCGCGCCGATCTGGAGCGTCGACTGCGCGAACTGACCGGCCGCATCCGCGACGAAAGCGTGCGTCGCCACTACAGCCAGGACATGCGGGAACGGGCGCAGGCTTTTTTCGGCAGTGCCAGACCGGCACGGCGCGAGGGCTGGGGCGCCGGTGCGAGCGCGGGAAGGGGCGGCAGGCCGGGACAGGCGACAGGGCGGCTTGCGGTTTCGCAAAGCCTGGCGCGATCGGCACTGGTGCGCAGCAGCGCCGGCGTGATGCCGATGCGCGAGGCCGTCATTCTCACCGCGCTGATCAACCATCCGCAGCTCATCGACGAGGAATTTGATACCGTCGAACGGCTCGATTTCGACCACGCCGATCTGAAGGGCCTGCATGCCGGCCTGCTCGACGCGATCGCCCATGGCGAGGCCGCGGACCGCGAACACCTCGTGGCCGCGCTTGAACGTCGTGAGCTCGGTTCGACATGGGAAGCGGCACAGGCGCTTGTGCGCCGCGCGCGGCAATGGCCGGCCCTGCCGGAAGCGGCCCTTGACGACGCGCGTGAGGCACTTGCGCAGGCGCTCCACTTGCACCACAGCGCTGGCGCTCTACATAAGGAGCTCAAGGCGGCGGAGGCCGCGCTGGCGAGCGAGCCGACGGAGGAAAATTATCGTCAGCTACTCGAAATACAGACGCAGTTCCGAGATGTGCAGTCCATCGAGGCGCTCATCGAGGGGTTTGGCGTATTGTCCGGCAGGGCCGGGCGAAGCCAGTAGGTGCGTGATTCGCCTTTTTTCGGCGAATCATGGCAGAGCAGCTTGACCTTCCGGCAAAATGACGGAATCAGGGCAGTTCACAAAGGTTATCATGCGGTCGGCCCCTTGTCCGGGGTTTGCGCGACACAGGGCGCGGATTGCGGCCGAAAGAAAATGACGTCCAGCCCATCAGGGTTAGCCGGGCATTAACATAAGGCGACTACCTGCTGGCAGGGACGGTCGCCGCGACGCGCAGGCCGAGGCGGAGTGCCGAAGCGTCGCCTGCATCTTGGAGACACGACGAATGGCGACAAAGGAAAAGGAAGAGGTCGAGACCGAACGCGACGGAGGTCCCGACGGACCGTTGCTGGACCTTTCCGATGATGCTGTCAAGAAAATGATCAAGCTCGCCAAGAAGCGTGGCTATGTCACGATGGACGAGCTGAATGCGGTGTTGCCGTCGGAAGAGGTGACCTCCGAGCAGATCGAGGACACCATGGCGATGCTCTCCGATATGGGCATCAATGTGGTGGAGGACGACGAAGCCGGCGAGGACACAGACAACTCGGATGGGGACGAGGAATCCACCGAGCTTGCCGAGCAGACCGGCACGGCCGTGGCGACCACCACGACCAAGAAAGAGCCGACCGACCGCACCGACGATCCCGTGCGCATGTATCTGCGCGAGATGGGGTCGGTGGAGCTTCTGTCTCGCGAGGGCGAGATCGCCATCGCCAAGCGCATCGAGGCCGGCCGCGAGACGATGATCGCGGGGCTGTGCGAAAGCCCGCTGACGTTCCAGGCCATCATCATCTGGCGCGACGAACTCAACGACTCGCAGATCCTGCTGCGCGAGATCATCGATCTCGAGGCGACCTATGCGGGCCCCGAGGCCAAGCAGGCGCCGGTGGTCGAACGTCCGAGCGAGGACGCTAAGCCGAAGGCCGAGGAAAAGCCGCGGCGCGGTCGCGACGACGACATCACCAATGTCGGCGGCGAGACGGCCACGGAAGAGGAGGATGACGAAGAGGACGAGACCAATCTGTCGCTGGCCGCGATGGAGGCAGAGTTGCGTCCTCAGGTCATGGAAACCCTCGACACCATCGCCGCGACCTACAAGAAGCTGAGAAAGCTGCAGGACCAGCAGGTCGAGGCCCGCCTGAGCTCGACCGAGGAGCTTTCGTCCAGCCAGGAGCGTTCCTACAAGAAGTTGAAGGACGAACTGATTACGGCGGTGAAGTCGCTGTCGCTCAATCAGAACCGGATCGAGGCGCTCGTCGAGCAGCTCTACGACATCAACAAGCGGCTGGTGCAGAACGAGGGCCGGCTGCTGCGCCTTGCGGACAGCTATGGCGTGCGCCGCGACAATTTCCTCAAGGTCTATCAGGGTTCCGAACTCGACCCGAACTGGGTCGACGCCGTCGCAGCGCTTCCCGAGAAGGGCTGGAAGGAATTCGCTGCCCGGGAGCGGGGTGCGATCGAGGCACTGCGCTCGGAAATCCAGAACCTGGCGCAGGAAACCGGCATCTCGATCGGCGAGTTCCGCCGGATCGTCAACCAGGTCCAGAAGGGCGAGCGCGAGGCTGCGATCGCCAAGAAGGAAATGGTCGAGGCGAACCTCCGGCTCGTCATCTCGATTGCCAAGAAGTACACGAACCGTGGACTGCAGTTCCTGGATCTGATCCAGGAGGGCAACATCGGCCTGATGAAGGCCGTCGACAAGTTCGAGTATCGCCGCGGCTACAAGTTCTCCACCTATGCGACGTGGTGGATCCGGCAGGCGATCACCCGTTCGATCGCCGACCAGGCGCGCACGATCCGCATTCCGGTGCACATGATCGAGACGATCAACAAGATCGTCCGCACCTCGCGCCAGATGCTGCACGAGATCGGCCGCGAACCGACGCCGGAGGAACTGGCGGAAAAGCTCGCCATGCCGCTCGAAAAGGTGCGCAAGGTGCTGAAGATCGCCAAGGAGCCGATCTCGCTCGAAACGCCTGTTGGCGACGAGGAGGATTCGCATCTCGGCGACTTCATCGAGGACAAGAACGCGATCCTGCCGATCGATGCGGCCATCCAGGCGAATCTGCGCGAGACGACGACGCGCGTGCTCGCCTCGCTGACGCCGCGCGAGGAGCGTGTGCTCAGAATGCGCTTCGGCATCGGCATGAACACGGATCACACGCTGGAGGAAGTCGGCCAGCAGTTCTCGGTGACGCGCGAACGTATCCGCCAGATCGAGGCGAAGGCGCTCAGGAAGCTCAAGCATCCGAGCCGGTCGCGCAAGCTCAGAAGCTTCCTCGACAGCTGATCAAGCAGCGCAATTGATATGGGAAGGCCCGGCAAATGCCGGGCCTTCTGCTTTCTGGCGCGAGGGATTTGCGCTTGGTGGCGGGTCACTTTTGTTCGGCCGTATCGATGACCCAGGGAATCCCCCAGCGGTCGACAAGAACGCCGAAGGCTTCTGACCAGGGTTGCTTGCCGATCGGCATCTGCACGTGGCCGCCCTCTGCGAGCGCGGTAAAGATGCGGTGCGCATCCTCCGGCGTGTCGGTCTGGACCGTAACGCCAAAACCCTTGCGGCCATCGAAGTCGCGCACGTCTTGGCCCATCAGCGACTGGTCGCCGACATCGAGCCAGGCGTGGATGATGCGGTCCATCCTTTCCTCCGGCACCGGCGGCCCCATGTCCGGCATGTCGCGATGGCTGAGCATTGCTCTGATCTCGCCGCCCAGGATGGCAGCATAGGCTGTGAAGGCTTCGCGGCATTCGCCGTCGAAATCCAGATTGGCGAGCAGTTTCATGGGCATTTCCTCCAGAGCAGTGTTCGGTGACGTGTCTTGCAGAGATTTGCACGCAAAGTTATCATAGGCAACCATGAAGTTAGAAAAAATAACTAAGATGACTGGACGCCGCTATGAGGATTCCTGCGGCACGGCGCATGCGCTCGATCTCGTGGGGGAGCGCTGGGCGCTGCTGGTCATGCGCGAGCTGATGCTGGGACCGCGCCGCTTCGGCGAGCTGCGCGCCGAACTGCCGGGCATAAGCGCGAACGTGCTGACGCAAAGGCTCGAAGGCCTTGAGGCGGCGGGGGTCGTGCGGCGGCGCAAGCTGCCGCCGCCGGCCTCGGTGCAGGTCTATGAGTTGACCGAGTGGGGGCTTGAGGCCGAGCCGATCATTCTCGCTCTTGGCCGTTGGGGTGCGCGCTCGCCTTCCCAGGACCCATCGCTGCCGCTCAGTGCGGTTTCGATGATGCTCTCCTTTCGCGCCATGTTCGACCCCGCGCGGGCGGGAAAGACTGACGTGACGATCACGTTCCGATGTGGTCGCGACGCCTACGCCATGGAGGTGCGCAACGGTGTGCTGACAGGAGAGCACGGAGAAGCCGAGAAGCCGGATGTGGAGGTCACGGGAGAACCGGGAACCATCGCGAGCATGGTCTACGGACTGGCTCGCCTGGATGAACTGGAGCGCGCGGGTAAGCTGACCGTCACGGGTGAGCGATCCGCTCTCATCGCCTTCGCCGGCTTCTTCGAGTTACCGCCGAAAGCGTGTTGAGAGGGAGCTGCCGCGACAGCGCAGGGCAGCTCCGTACAATCGAAAGGTCACTTCGGTGCCGCGGCCGCCGTCTCTCCCGGAGGCAGGACGCGCATCATGAAGCTCGTTACCTTCTCGCCCGGCTTGAACGGTCCGGGAACCTTGTTGTCGACAGGCTCCAGGCTCTTGAGGAACTGGGCGATCGCCGTCACGTCCTCTTCGGTATAGTTGGCGAACGCGTGCCACGGCATGATCGGAGCCAGTTCCCGGCCGTCGGGACGCTGTCCTGTCTGCAAGGCCGCCACGATCTGCTCGATGGTCCAGGAGCCGAGGCCGGTTTCCTCGTCAGGTGTGAGGTTCGGCCCGACAAAGACACCAAGGCCCGGGATCTCGAATCCGACGTCCGAGCCGCCGAGATAGCGCGACATGTCGGGCTGTCCGAAAAAATACCCCGGCGTGTGGCAGTCATTGCAGCCGTTGACGGAAACCAGATATTCGCCTCGCTCGATCTGCGCGGCGTCGCCGTCCGCTGCAACTGCGGTGCTCGCCGTGATCGTTGCCGCGAGGGCGAGGATTGCGTGAAAATGCCTGAAATGCGCCATGTGCTTCGTCATCTCCAGAGTCCGCGAGTGTGACGCCGGACGGTCAGCCGACACGTCCGCTGCTCGCGCTCGCCGTCACAAGCAGGCGCAAATTCTAGCAGTGTTCCAGAGGGGCCGCCTCTTGGCCCGTTTCATCCGAATGTCGTATGAGACCTAAGGCTTTGGTAGGCGGCCGCGCCTTGCGTCGGACGATGGCGGTGGCACTTCATGTGGCCTTCGCGCATTCCTTGCAGAAGGGCGTATGTGGCAACAGATCCAGCCGCTCGGAGGAAATCTCCTCACCACATTTGACGCAGACTCCGTAGGTGCCGGCCTCGATGCGATCGAGAGCCGCCTTGATGCCGCGATACTCGTTCAGTCCGCTGGCACCGAGGCTTTCGAGAACCTCGTCTCCCTCGTGTTCCGCGGCATTTTCTCCCCAGTCGGGATTTGGCGCGTCGTCAAGCTGGTCTTCGATTTCGTGCAGCCGGGTTTCGAGTTCTTCGAGGCGATTTTTCAGTTGGGTTCTGCGTCTTTCAAGGTCGAGCATGTCTGTTGTCCTGAGATTGCACCCCATTGACATATTTAGGGCGCGGCAGGCGGTGTGCAATTGATCCGTGTCAATGCCGCTGGCATCCCGTCGTCTTGCGGTCAGGCAGCGCGAGGAACATAATCGATCCGGGTGGATCGGGGGCTATGTGCCGGCGTCTGGCCCAGGCTCTCCTGTCGCGTGACCAGTCGCCGCAGGGAGGAATACCATGACCATCTATATCACGCTTGTGAACTGGACCGAACAGGGTATCCGGAATGTGCGCGAGTCGCCCGACCGGCTGGATGCCGCCAAGAAGGAACTGGCCGACATGGGCGGTGCCTTCAAGGAATTCTACCTTACGATGGGCGACTGCGACATGGTGGCCGTGCTGGAGGCCCCGGATGATGCCGTTGCGGCCCGATTCGCCATGAAGCTCGGCATGGCCGGGAACGTTCGCACGAAAACCCTCAAGGCCTTTCCCGAGGCAGCCTATCGCGAGATCATCAATACCCTTTAGGAATTGAAGTTGAACGGAACCGCCAGCAGGAGACCATGAGGCAATCGATCATCACCGTGAATACGAAGGGCGCCGGGCTGTATGAGTTCACCGACAAGGTCCAGGAATTCGTGCGCGGTGGCGATGTGCAGACCGGTCTGGTCACGCTTTTCGTGCGCCACACCTCCTGCTCGCTGCTCATACAGGAAAACGCCGACCCGGACGTTCGGCGCGATCTCGAGGCCTTCTTCGCTCGGCTCGTGCCGCCGTCCGACGATCCGGCAATGCGCTGGATCGTGCACACGGCCGAGGGTCCGGACGACATGCCGGCGCACATCAAGTCGGCCCTGACGGCGGTTTCGCTGCAGATCCCCGTCATGGAAGGGAGGCTCGGCCTTGGCACGTGGCAGGGTATCTATCTCTTCGAGCATCGCGCCCGATCCCATCGGCGCGAGGTCGTGTTGCATCTGAGTGGATGAAATGCCCGGGCACCGGAGGGGCGAGCCGGACGCGCCCGATGAGGGTCATCGTGCCAGTTCGATCGTGCCGCCGCCGCTTTCGCTGTCGCCTATGCCCCATGTGCCGCGATAGGCGTCCCGCTGGCGGGTGAGGCGGGCCCGCCCGGTATCGGGTGGCAGGGTCCAGCCATAGGACAGGCTGTCCCCGTCCAATTGACCGGAGAAGCGGCCGAATCCGGCTCCGTAGCTGTAGGAGCCGCGGACATGATCGCCGTCGCGATGCAGCAATGCATCGATGCCGAGCGCGGTCTGTCCGGACGTGATCTCGCCGTGGAAGAGGCCTTCGAACGGCCGATCCGAACGCGCTTCGGCGTCACAAGGCGGGGCGAGATGGCGACCGGGCAGGCGCGGTCCGAGATCGTCTGGCGTCACCGTGCGTCCGATGCGCGACGACAGCCATTGCACCCCGCCATCAGCCATCAGATGCGCCAGCTGGCTGATCTGGAGCCCGAGCCCGAGAGCGGAGAGGCGGGCGCCCGGCCGAACGTTGCCCTCATAGGCTCCGGCCATCTCGCTCATGTGGCGCGCGAGCGCCTGCAAGCGGTCGGGGGAAACGGGATGCGTGCGTGCGGCGAGGGTGGCGCGATATTCCGCATCATTGTCGAAGTCGGCGCGGTTCTCCATCAGATGTGCCATGACGAAGAATAGAATGGGAACGCCGGTCGGCATATCACCGATACCGACCAGACGGTCGAGAGCGAAGCGGTCAGCCTGCTGTTCGTTCACACGCGACACATCCGGGGGCACGGTCCGGTTTCCGGGGTGCTGGTAGAGCAGGTGGCCGTATTCGTGCAGCAGGACAAAAACCACCGCCGTGTTGAAGGCGCGGCGCGCCCGCCCGGCGATGTTGGCGTCTTCAAAGGCGTCATGCGGGATGCAAAGGACGTCCCATGGCCTTGGAGGATTGCCCCGATCGGGGTTCCAGTAGCGCAACATGAGCAGATAGTCCGCCATGGATTGCGTGGAATAGCCGTTCGATTCAAGCCAGGTGTACGCCATCGACAGATCCTCGATGAAACGGATCGAGGCGGCGGATGCGACGACCATGCCGCGGCCGGCGAGAAAGCCGAACGGCTCGTGGTCCGGGATGCGAAGCCGCATGACGAAACGGACCTGATCAAGGCGTGCCCGTTCTTCCGCCGACAGCGTCGGGCGGACGACGTTTTCGTAATTGTCCTTCCAGCCTCGCTCATAGAGCGGCGCCAGGTCGACGAGGTCGTCGTCGTCGTAGATCGTGTCGAGCGGACCGGCATCGGCGGTTGCGCCATAGGCCGAAACGGCGAGGATGACGAGCAGGGCCAGGGCGATGGCCGCAAGATCCCCGTTGCCATCGTTGCGGCGGCGAGCAGGGGTGGTGCGCGGGAGCAAGGTCATAATTGCGTTCGGTAGACGATGGTGGCGGCCGGAACGAGGTCGTCGGGGGGATCACGATCGCCGTTCTCGCGGACCCAGCGGGCAAAGACGGCGCGCTCGCCCCATTCGGATTTCCATGCTGACAGCATCAGGGCGAATTTGGCGGCACGCACGGCTGCCTCCAGCTCCTCGACGCGCGGCTGGCTCATGGTGAGGCGTGCTTCGGCGACAAAGCCGTTGAGGCGGGCAATGGCGGTTTCGGGATCGAGGCCCTCTGCCACGAAAACCTGCTCGGCCAGCGCAGCGACACCCGACTGGCCGAATCCGGTGAACTCGATGGCCCTTCCGGCAGCGGCCGTAGCGTCACCCGGCAGGGTGAGCGCCACCGGCTTGGTGACCGAATACCCGATGATGGCGCATCCGAAGAGTGCGAAGAATATGCCCGGTCCGATGCGCGACAGGAAGATCGATACGCCGCCGGGCAGTTCCACCTTGCCTTCGGCCCTGTTGACGGACGGCATGTGGCGGAAAAGGCTGTAGCCCAGATAGACGGACAACGCTCCCACCATCACGAGCAGGATGCGTTCGGCTGCTCGCGACAGGACCACGGCCTGAAGACTGGCAAAGATGGCGTCATCCATCGCACTGTCCTCACGCATCAATCATAAGTCAGTCACTGGCCGACGCCAACATTAAGAGTTTCACAAGGCCGGCCGCTTATTGCAGCCCTGGTGGCGGCAACCGGCCGAATGGCGCATACTGGCCGCAAACAGCGATACGGAGACCGGCATGTCGTTTCTCAGGAAGCTTTTCGGCGGTGGCGGCGGAGCGCGCGAGGAAGCTGCTGGCGAAGAGACAATCGAGCACAACGGATTTCAGATCCGCGCCACGCCGTTCAAGGAAGGTGGGCAGTTCCAGACCTGTGCCGTCATCACGAAGGAAATCGACGGCGACGTGAAGGAGCACCGCCTCATCCGCGCCGACCGCTTTCCGGCACTGGACGATGCCGTGGCGGCGTCGGTGCGCAAGGCAAAGCAGATGATCGACGAGCAGGGGGACCGGATATTCGGCTGATCCGGCCGTCTTCATCGTCGGTCTGCGATCAACTTGTGTTAGCGGCGGTTCCATCGGGGAACCGGCGACCTATATCCCTTCTATCCCGACAATCTGTCCACTGCGGCGCCGACTGCGGCTGCCGGTGGCGATTGCGGGCGGGAAGGAGCCGCTCAAATGGAAAGCGTTCAATACGACCGGACAGGAAAGATCAACCTGGACCCCATCTATGATCAGAGGGATCCGGTCTCCTACTTCTCGACGCTGTCGCAACTCGGCTATGCGATACCCGGGACCGCCAAGCCCCTGTTCTCACGCCTGATCGCCGCGCGCCGGGCGGCGACCGGCCGGCGCGAGGTCAAGATCGTCGATCTCGGTTGCTCCTATGGCGTCAACGGGGCGCTGCTCAAATACGGCTTGTCGATGGCGACGCTCTATCGGCTTTACGGCAACGGTTTCGACGGTGGCCGCGAGGAGCTTGTCGAACGCGACAGGACGATCTTCGGCCATCCCGTCGACGGGGATATCCAGATCGTCGGGATCGACCAGGCGGGCAACGCGGTCGACTATGCGGTCGATGTCGGATCGCTGGATGGCGGGTTTGCAGCCAATCTGGAACGCGACGGCCTTTCGCCCAGCGGACTGCGTGCCGTTGCCGACGCCGATCTCATCATCTCGACGGGATGTTTCGGCTATGTGACCGAACGGTCTCTGGAACGGCTGCTGGACGCGACGGAAGGCAGCCGGCCGTGGATGGCGCATTTCGTACTGCGGATGTTTTCCTTCGATGCAGCGCGTACGATGCTGGAGCGGCACGGCTACATGACGGAAAAGGCCGACGGACTGTACCGCCAGCGCCGCTTCGCCTCGTCAGAGGAGCGCCGGCACGTGCTCGACAATCTCGCTGCTATCGGCGTCGATCCCGAAGGGTTCGAGGCCGAGGGCTGGTACTATGCCGAACTCCACGTCGCCCGGCCGCGCGAGGAAGCCCGCAAGATCACGCTTGCCGCGTTGCTTGGGGACGCGGTGGCGGGCGGAGAGGGGCTATTCGCAAGCCACTGACCGCAAGGGACGGCGCCATGAAGCCGGGTTTCAGGGTTCCACATTCTTCGCGTGGGCCTGCGCTGCCAGTCCATCGATGATCGCGGCAATCACGGTCTCGTAGTCGGTCGGGTCGGCGCCATCGTCGACGGCAAGGGCCGCCCGGTCGAAAGCGGCTGACAGCAGGGCTGTGAAGGCGCCGAGCGGGAGGGACGGCAGGGCCCCCGACGCCATGGCCGCCGAGAGCCCGTCTCGCAAGCTTCCCAATGCCCCCGTCTCCAGGTCGATACGATCGAGTTCGGCCCGGCCGAGGACGGCGGGACCGTCAAGCAGCAGCAGTCGTGTCCGGCCATGGGCGCGCATGGCGCGGATGAATGCCACGCCGCCGGCGATCAGGGCGTCGACGGGCGGCATCGATGATGGCGCGGCCTTTTCTATTTCCTGCGCGACGGCAGCCGACTCCTGCTCCACGACGGCGTGAAACAGGGCCTGCTTGTCGGCGAAATGATGATAGAGCGCGCCACGCGTCACGTTTGCCGCGGCAACGATCTCGGGCGTTCCGGTCTCCGCATATCCCTTGGCGACGAACAATTCACGCGCCGCGGCGAGGAGCCTGGCGCGTGTGGCCCGGGTGCGCTCGACGTTGGATCGGCGAATTGGTTCCTGTTGCATGCATGCAGCCTGTATGTTAATTGGAGTGGTAAGCATACAGACTGTATGTATCTTTTGAGCGAAAGGAAAGCTCCGATGAAGGCGACCAGCTATTACCCCGTTCTGATGACCGACGACGTGTCGGCGAGCGTGGCGTTCTACGTCCAGCATTTCGGCTTTCGGCCGCTGTTTGAGAATGACTGGTATGCGCATTTGCAGTCGAGCGAGGACGAGGCGGTCAATCTCGGCATCCTAGCCGGCGATCACGAGACCATTCCGGAAGTCGGACGTGGCAAGGCGTCGGGCGTCCTGATCAACTTCGAGGTCGAGGATGTCGATGCGGTGCATGAGCGGCTGAGCGCGGCCGGACTGCCGATCCTCTTGCCTCTGCGCGACGAGGCGTTCGGCCAGCGCCATTTCATCACGGCCGATCCGAACGGGGTGCTGATCGACATCATCACTCCGATCCCCCCGAGCGCCGAGTTTGCCGCTCAATATGCCGACGAGGCCCTGCCGCAATGAGCGCGCCCCAGCGGTGATCGGCCGGCAGCGACGTTGCACCGCGCGGCACGCCGTGTAGTCTGCTTGAACATGTCCCGCTCAAACGGCACGGTTTGGGCGAAGGCACATGGTCCGGGGTATTGATCTGGCGCGCATTTCTTTGCTTCAAACCTTTCCGTTCGAAGCTTATGCCCGCCAGATGGCAGGAGCACACATGGCGCGGCGCAGATCATCCTTGGGCTTCATGGGCAGGTTCGGCCGTTCGGCCGATCTTCGACAACTCGACGCCGCGCTGCATGCGCTCGATCTGCATCCGGCGCTGGTGCCGGAAGGCGTCAAGCTGACGATCGTCAACCTGATGAAGGACCAGACCGACGAGGCCGAGCCGCCACCGCATGCCTATCCGTTCACCGCGGCCCTGATCGCCTATTGCGTGTTCGGTCGTGAGGCTTTCGAGGCCGCGAACGGTGCCGGCCCCGGACTGGCTGTCGAAGCCAGGATCGAGGCGGCCCTTGTGGCCGGGCAAGGTTTTGATGCGGAGATGATCCTGCTGGCGATGCATGCGGGTCTGATCGAGCGGGCAGTGGTGGAGGAGTACGGGCTGACCGCCGAGCGTGACGAGGATTGACTGTCCAGTCTCCATGGGTTTGGCAGGAGACACAAGACGCGGCGTTAAAATCCGAACCAGGAAGAGCTATGTATGAGCCCAGACGCTGCTGTCCGATCCCGTCCTAGCCTTTCGGTCAGTAGGAAGGGCTGCAAATTGTGACCATATGCGGTCATCTGGCCAAAGGGGAAATGAGGGAGAGCGACATGGCGGAATTCGACCCTGGTGCTCCTTCCGACGCGTCGGCTGCTTCGCCGACGTGCCTCGACGGTGCATGTTCGCAGTTCATATCCATTGAAATGTCAGTGCCTTCCACGCGAAGGACGGGCCATCGGGAGTGGTCGGGAGGAACCCAAAGGGCAGGGGGCTCGTGAGGGTCCCGTTACGATTGGAGAATGGCCGCTTGCCCCGCGGCTGAGCGGAGTTGGATGGGTGGACGCCATATGACAGTACAGATCCGCATAGAAGACTTGAAAAGGGCCGAACAGATTGCCGGCCTCCTGGAGAACAAATACGGGCTCGGCGTCAGCATGCCGGGCGATGCAGAACTAGAGGCAAAATTCGACGCTCTCCTGACGGATGGACCGCCTTCCTCCGCTGACCCGTCCTTTGTGGCTCTGGGAGGTGAGGAGGCGACCGAAACCGCTCCGCTCGGCAGGCAGCATGCTCCGCTTGCCGCTCTGCCCGGGAACGCGCCGGCTGAACTGGTCGCGGCTGCCTTGTTGCTGGCGGCCAACGGCTACACGGTCACCCGTGCGCCGAGAGGCGAGCCGGACGGCGATGAACGGCCGCGGCTGAGCGCGCGGGAGACTGAAGTGCTTGCGCTTCTGGCCGAGGGCGCGGCCAACAAGGTGATCGCCCGACGCCTCGACATCTCGGTCCACACGGCCAAGTTTCATGTTGCCTCGATCGTCGCCAAGCTGGGCGCTGCAAACCGGACCGACGCGATCGCGACGGCCATGCGCGAAGGGCTCGTGTCGATCTAGTTCTCTTTGTTCGTCTGACCAGTCCCGGATCGCGTGCGTCCGGGATCTGGCACGGGCCCGCTTCATACAGGAGCGCTCGAAGCAAAGACATGCGCCAGCTCAACGCCTTGGCGCATGTAGGAGTCGGCGGGCTGTGCGGTCAGTCGCCGACGATCTCGACCACTTCGATATCGAAGACGAGATCCTCACCCGCCAGCGGGTGGTTGGCGTCGACGGTCACTTCGTCGTCGCTCAGGCCGGTGACGAGCAGCGTCACGGTGCCGCCGTCGCGCGTGTTGGCCTGCAGCCTGGCGCCGACGGCAAGCTCGATGTCGGCGGGGACCGTTGAACGCGGCAATGTGTGGATACGGGCTTCATCCCGGGGGCCATAGGCCTCGCCGGCAGGCACGGTCACGGTCTGCTTGTCGCCAACCGACATGCCGTCGATCTGACGATCGAGACCGGGAATGATCTGGCCGGCTCCCACCTGGAATTCCAGAGGGTCGCGGCCGGCGGAAGAGTCGAACTCGGTGCCGTCCGTGAGCTTGCCGGTGTAATGTATGCGCACGGTGTCGCCGCTCTTGACTTCGGCCATTGTGTTGTCCGTTCGTTTCTCGAGGAGTGTTGCGGTCGCGGGGAACTGTGCTCAGCCCGCGCCGGGCGGTAGACCGGAACCAGCCAGCCTGTTCGATCAGGGAAAGACTAGCGTCTGATCCGCGAATGTAAACCTCTTGGCCCGCCCATACGAATCCGGCCCATTTCCTGCGGTCGGGCAGACATGGCGAGCGCGTTCGGGAGAAAGGTACATGCTCCAAGGTATTGATCGGCCGTGCATATCCCTGCTTCAAGCGTTTCCGTTTGAAGCGAATGCGCGCTAGGATGCACTGGCAAACGGGAGGTCGGCATGTCGCTTCAAGGAAAGACAATCTTCATCTCCGGCGGATCGCGCGGCATTGGCCTGGCAATCGCCCTGCGTGCGGCGCGTGACGGGGCCAATGTGACGATTGCTGCAAAGACGGCCGAACCGCATCCGAAGCTTCCGGGCACGATCCATACGGCAGCCGCGGAAATCGAGGCCGCGGGAGGTCGTGCGCTGCCCGTCATCTGCGATATCCGCGACGAAGAACAGGTGGCGGCGGCCGTCAATAGGACGGTCGAAACGTTCGGCGGGATCGACGTGTGCATCAACAACGCGAGTGCGATCCAGCTTTCCGGCACTCTGGAAACGGAGATGAAGCGCTTCGATCTGATGCATCAGATCAACACGCGCGGCACGTTCCTCGTTTCGAAAATGTGCATACCGCACCTGAAGTTGGCGTCAAATCCTCACATTCTGAATCTGGCTCCGCCGCTCGACATGCAGGCCAAGTGGTTCAAGAATCATGTCGCCTACACGATGGCCAAGTTCGGCATGTCGATGTGCACGCTCGGCATGAGCGCGGAATTCGCCGGGGATCGCATTGCGGTCAACTCGCTATGGCCTCTCACGGCCATCGATACGGCGGCGGTGCGCAACCTGCTCGGCGGCGAGGCGGTTGCCCGCATGTCGCGCTCGCCCGAGATCATGGCTGACGCCGCGCACGCGATCCTCAACCGTCCGTCAGCCACATGCACGGGCAACTTCTTCATCGACGAACTGGTTCTGCGGGAGGAAGGGGTGACGGATTTCTCCGGCTATGCGCCGGGCGCCGAAGGCCCGTTGGCAGGCGATTTCTTCGTGCCCGACGATGTGCTGGAAAAGATCGATACCAAGGTGGCCGGGACCTTCTTCTGAGCCTGCCGGGCAGCGCGGCGTGATACGCAGCCAAGCACCCGGTCGACAGTCTCGACCGGGTGCGGGTGTTTCTGTCAAGCCTGCCTATGCCTGCTTGATGAGCCTTATGAGCACGAGCAGGATGACCGCGCCGATGGTGGCATGGATGATTGACGCCAGGACGCCACCGCCGAATGCCAGGCCGATGGCGGGAAAGATGAGGCCGGCGACGAAGGCGCCGACGATGCCGACCACGATGTTTCCGAGCAGGCCGAACCCATAGCCCTTGACGATCTGACCGGCGAGCCAGCCGGCAATCGCGCCGACGATGATGAAGACAATCAGGCTTTCGATACCCATTGCGGTTCCCTCCGTTTGGGACGTCAAGCGAAACAGAAAGCACCGCGCCTGTCGATAGCGCGAATGCGCATTGGCGTCGGACCGAAGGCGCGGTCAGCCGAACATCAGGTCGCGGATAAGTATCGGCACATGCTGCACACGGCGCAGGAGCGATTTGAGCTGCGTCTGTTCGTGCCGCGACAGCCTTCCAAGCGAGACGCGATTGGAAACGGCAATGCCTGCCTGCAGGTCCTGGCTCTGCTGGCGCAGCATCAGGCCGATGAGAAAGCCATGTCCTGCAAGCAGCGCCTCAAGGTCGGCTTCGCCTCCGATGCCAAGGCCGATCAGTCCGGCAAGACGCTGCTTCGTGGAGCGTACCGCCACGCCGTGACGGATTGCCAGCGCCCGCGCGGCCGCCACGATTGGAAAGAGCCCGTGCATCTTCAGGTCGATGCGCCCGTCCTCGGTCTGCAGCCCGCCGAGCAGGGTAAACGGGCTCGATCGCGTCGAGACGCGCTCGCCCAGCATCTTGGCGAAATGAACCTCGCTGGCGCCGATCTCGTAGGCGTGCTCGAAGAGTGCCTCGCCAAGTGCGCCGTCGCCATAGGCCGGCATCAAGTCGAAGAAGATGTCGACGTTGAGCAGGTCTTCCGGCCGCGACCGACGAACCCATTCGGCCATGCGGTCGCGCCATAGCCCGCTCGACCCGCGCCATTCGGCATTCTTCGCCATGACGCCGCCCTTGCACAGGGGAACGCCGGCGATGTCGAGCGTCGAAGCGATCCTGTCGCCCAGTTCACGGAACCAGATGTCCTGGGGACCGTCCGGCTCCCCCTCGGCAAACACGATGGCGTTGTCCTGGTCGGCCGCCAGAAGACTTTCGCCGCGCCCTCCCGATCCAAGGACCAGGACGGCGTAGGGGCAGGGCGGTCGTCCCTTGCCCTGGCGTTCCATCTCCATTTCGGCCAATTGCGCGGCGCGGCGCGTCAAGGAGCGCAGCTCCTCACTGACGATGCCCGCGATCGTGCGGGCTTCGATCTTTTCGGCAATGAGCGCGTCGGCGACCGACGGCAGCGTCGCCCAGGCGGCCGCCATCTCCTGCGGCGATGTGGCGGCTTCGATCTCGTCGTCGAGGCTGATGGCGGCAGCAGCGCGCAGTTGCAGGAGATCGCGCGCCGAAACCATTCCCACCAGTCGGTTTGCTTCGTCGCGGACGGCGAGATGGCGGATCTTCAGCCGGTCCATGCGGCCGACGGCGCGGTAGACGAAGGCGGCGGCGCGAATGCTGGCAAGTGGTCTGGACGCCAGATCTCCAATCGGCCGGGAAAGGGCATCCGCGCCCTGCGCCGCGATGTGGCGCATGACGTCGCGCTCCGTCACGATGCCATATTCGTCGACCGGTCCGCCCGGCTCTCCATGGGGTGCGGTGAAAACGGCGCTGATGTGGTGCTCGGCCATGGTCTTCATCGCCGCATGCGTGGACTGCGTGTCGGCGATCACGATGGGCGGGGTGCTCATCAAATCGGCGATCTGGTGGCGATAGGCATAGGGGTCGACCGTTCCGAGGGGGCCGGTGCCCGGCCGGCTCACCGGCTCGGCCCATCCCGCGCGATGCTGGCTTTCGAGCTGCTCGGTCAGTTGCAGGCAACTGCGCTCGGCTTCGGCGAGGGTGCGGATGCCGCGCTCCTTGAGCCGCGGGATCAGGGCGACGAAGATGTCGGCGGCGGCCCGCGCATCGCCCAATGCCTGATGCCGGTCGTCAATCTCGATGCCGAGCCACGCCGCGATCGTCTCCAGCGACTGGTTGGGCAGATTGGGGTTGGCGATTGCGCCCAGCAACCGGACACAGAGCGTTCGCGGCTTCGACCACTCCATGCCGGCCCGTTCGGCTTCGCGCGCCATGATGGCAAGATCGAAGCCGATCGAATAGCCGATCAGCAGGCGGCCGCGGGTATAGTCGGCAAACTCCGGCCAGATGTCCGTGAAGGACGGCGCGTTGCGGACCATGGCGTTGGTGATGCCGTGGATCACGGTCGATTGCGAGGGGATCGGAATACGCGGATCAACCAGACTTTCGAAATGCTCATCCGGCTTCACCTCGCCCTTGGCAACCGATACAGCACCGATCTGCACGATGCGGGCGCTGGCCGTGTCGAGTCCGGTTGTTTCCGTGTCGACAGCCACCGCATCAAGGGCCATCAGGGGCGTCGCTCCGTTCATGCGCCTCATGGCAAGCCTCCCTTTGACGGGAATGATTAGCATTCCGGCGGCGGGGCGTCATTGCTATTTGGCGGCCCGAACGGTGCCCGGCCGTCCAGACCGGCCGGGCAGGGTTCTGCGGCGCGACAGGCTATTGTGCGCTAGCCACGGGTGCGACCAGCGGCGTGATGCGCCGGATCGCGACGCGACGATTCTCGCGCTCGGGGGCGGATGTCGCAACCTTCAGATACTCCTCCCCATAGCCCTGGGTGACGAGGTTTTCGGGCGGGATGTCGAACACGTTGGTCAACGCCTCGGCAACACTTTCCGCCCGCCGATCCGAGAGCGCGAGATTGGCGTACTCGGAACCCACGGCATCGGTATGACCCTCGATCATGAAGGTTTCGCCGGGGTTCTCCTCAAGCAGTCTCGCCATTGCCTCTGCAACGGCCTCCAGCCGTGGGATCTCGCTTTCACTGATCGCGGCGGAACCGAAATCGAATGTGACGGTGTCCAGATCGATGCGCGGGACAGTGTCGCGAATGCGGGCCGAGCGCCTGACTTCGTCGATGGAATAGATGCGGTCGAGTTCCTCGACGGGCGGTTGTCCAAGAAAGTCGTAGTAGACACCCGGATCGTTCACCTGGCCGGCAGTCAGAATGTACTGGCTGACCGGAATCAGGAGCTCCAGGGGACCCAGACCGGCTCCGGGATTGCGCCAATCATAGACGTCGTCGTAGTAGTCGTCCTCGACATAGACGAGGATGATCTCGCGGCCGTCGGGCATGATGCGCGAGCGGCGGATGACGTCGCCATAACGGTTGCGCACGGTGACGACCTGCACGCCGCCGGGCCGGACGATCGTTTCGCGGTAACGCCCGCGCGGCAACTCCTCGTAATAGATGTCGCTGGCACCGTGAGTGAGCCGTGGGCGTTCGTAATGCTCGACGAAGGTCCTGTCGTCGTAGTTGATGATGACGCGGTTGTCGTCAAAGGAGCGTACCACGCGGGCATCGCGCGGCCGATCCCAACGTTGCTCCCGCTCGCTTCGGCGTTCGATACGCCGGCCCTGTTCAGCCCTGACCGGTTCTATGCGCTGCGGCCTCGCGCGCGCCGGCTGTGCGGCCGCGTCTGATCGCGGCGGCTCGGCTGATCGCGCACGTCGATCCTCTGGCCGCCTTTCGCGCTCGGCGTTGCCGTTGCGTTGCGCTGCGTTGCCGCGCGGTCTTTCCTTCGCACTGTCGAGCACCGGGGCGGCATTCTCCCGCCTCTGGTTGGCACCTTCGCGCCGGTCGGCTCTTTGACCGTCTCGTCTCTCACGCGATTTCGGTCGAACCACCTCGCCTGACGCCTGGCGCGGATCGTCGCCGCGCGTCTGCTCCTGCTCGGCCCGAGCGGGTTGGTCCTTTCCGGGCCGGGGCGAGGATTGCCGGTCAGTCTGCTTCTTCTCTTCCTCAGCGCGCTGCTGGCGCCGCTTGTCTTCGTCAGCGCGTTGCTGACGCCGCTTGTCTTCCTCAGCACGTTGCTGGCGCTGCTTGTCTTCCTGCGCGCGCTGCTGGCGCTGCTTGTCTTCCTCAGCGCGCTGCTGGCGCTGCTTGTCTTCCTCAGCACGTTGCTGACGCCGCTTGTCCTCCTGGGCGCGCTGCTGGCGCTGCTTTTCCTCCTGGGCGCGCTGCTGGCGCTGCTTGTCCTCCTCAGCGCGCTGCTGGCGCTGCTTGTCTTCCTCGGCGCGTTGCTGGCGCTGCTTTTCCTCCTCAGCCCGCTGCTGGCGCTGCTTGTCCTCCTTGGCGCGTTGCTGGCGCTGCTTGTCTTCCTCAGCGCGCTGCTGGCGCTGCTTGTCTTCTTTGGCGCGTTGCTGGCGCTGCTTGTCTTCCTCAGCCCGCTGCTGGCGCTGCTTGTCTTCCTGGGCGCGCTGCTGACGCCGCTTTTCCTCCTGAGCGCGTTGCTGGCGCTGCTTTTCCTCTTGTATGCGTTCTTCGGCCCGTTGCGGCTGGTCTTGCGCCTGGGCAATCTGGATATCGTGTGGCTTGAGCGCGGCCTCGGACGCCGCGCCGGCTTGAATCGCAACCGGCATGGCGGCCAGACTGAGGCTCAGTGCTGTGCGCGTGACGAAGCGTTTATGGAATCTGGTCAAGGAATTGCTCTCTCTCTTCTGGGCCGTCCCTTCGAGTAAGAAATCCGGTGATGACCGGAAGGTTCCGCTTGCGAACCGGTGAGGCGGAACCTTTCGCTCCTTGCTCAGACAAGTGTGGCTTGACTGGGGCGCGCTTCGGCGCGATGTCCCGATCATGGATACGCCGTTCTGGAAGACCAAGACGCTGGAGGAAATGACGTCGGCCGAGTGGGAATCGCTCTGCGACGGCTGCGGCAAGTGTTGCCTGTCGAAACTGGAAGACGAGGATACGGGCGAGATCCACTGGACGAGCGTGGCTTGCCGCCTCTTCGACGCGGGCCTTTGTCGCTGCCGGGACTATGACAACCGGCTGCAGCTCGTGTCCGACTGCGTGCGCCTGACGCCGCAGAACGTGCGCACGATCACCTGGCTGCCTTCAACCTGCGCCTACCGCCTGCTGGCCGAAGGGCATGACCTTTATGACTGGCACCCCCTGATATCCGGCCGCGCGGAGAGCGTGCACGAGGCGGGCGCCTCGGTTCGCGGCCGGGTCTCTGCCCTCGAAAGCGACCTCGAAGAAGTCGAGGACTATTTCGACCATATGCTCGAAGGCGAGCCGTAAGAGCAGTGCGGGGCAGGGCGATGGAGCATGGCCGCCGGCCATCGCCTGCATTGCCGACTTGCCAAGCCGGTTGATCGGGTGCATTTCCATTGCGATGGCCGGTCATTCGTAAGCGAAGGCACCGGGACGATGCATCAAGCGGGAGGGCGCCGATGAGCCAGGCAGAATCGAAACGACTGATCGAGACCTATCTCGCAGCCTTCAATGCCGGTGACAATGAGGGCATGCTGGCCTGTCTGTCGGAAGATGTCGTGCACGACATCAATCAGGGCGAGCGCGAGATCGGGATCGAGAAATTTCGCTGGTTCCTGGGCATGATGGGCCGCTACTACCGCGAGGAACTGTCCGACATCGTCGTCATGGTGGCCGAGGGCGGAGTGCGCGCTGCGGCCGAATTCACCGTGCGCGGCACATATCTGGCGACGGCCGAAGGGCTGCCGGAGGCGACGGGCCAGAACTACACGCTGCCGGCGGGGATCTTCTTCGAGATCGACGACGAAAAGATCTCGCGGGTGACGACGTACTACAATCTGTCCGACTGGATTGCCCAGGTCTCCGGACAATGACGCATGTCGAAGTCCGTCGCCTGACGCGTCCGCAAGCAGAGGAGGCGTTCGACGATCTGGCGCGGCTGAGGATCGAGGTCTTTCGAGACTTTCCCTATCTCTATGATGGCGACCTTGCCTATGAAAGGCGCTACCTCGAGACCTATTTTGCCGCGCCCAGCGCCGTGGTCATCGGTGCCTTCGATGATGAACGGCTCGTCGGGGCCGCCACCGCATCGGCACTCACCGAGCATTTCGAGGAATTTGCCGGGCCTTTTGCCGAACATGGTCTCGATCCGGCCGACTTCTTCTATTTCGGCGAATCGGTGCTCGAACATGCCTATCGCGGCAGAGGCATCGGGGTGCGCTTCTTTGATGAGCGCGAGAAGGCCGCGCTGGCCCAGGGATTTCGCTCCTGCGTCTTTGCCGCCGTGGTGCGGCCGCCGGATCATCCCATGCGTCCGGCGCATTATCAGCCGCTCGATGCGTTCTGGAGGCGGCGCGGCTATCATCGCATCGAAGGGCTCGTGACCTGTTTTTCCTGGCGCGACGTGAATGCGGCGACAGAGAGCGCCAAGCCGATGGAATACTGGATGAAACGTCTTCGCGGCTGACACAGCCGGCATCTTTCCTTGCTTGTTCCACATGAACGCCGCCTGAACGGCCGGTTCGCCGCAGGTTCAGCCATGCACGGGCATTCTCGCGCCATCGCTTCGGCGAATGCGCCGCACGAGATTGTTCGACAAGGAGAGAATATGATGTTCAAGCTCGCAAGAACCGCTGCCCTGACTGCGCTGATCGGCCTCGGCGCTGTCGGGGCGACCGCCGCGCCGGCCATGGCAGACAGCGTCTACCTGCAGTTCAGTTCAAGCGGCAGCCATGTCGGATACCATGACGGCGGCCACCGTCATTGGGACCGCGGGCATCGCAGCCATCACCGGTGGCATCGCGGCCACCGCGGTCATCGGTGGGGCAGATCCGGCTACCACCGGTCCTACTGCTCGAGCGATCGCGCCCTGTTCAAGGCAAGGTCCATGGGCGTTCGCGATGCCTATGTGTCGCGCGCGGGTCACCGCACGATCAAGGTGCGCGGTCATGCGCGAGGGCATCGCGTCAGCGTGGTTTTCGCGCGCGCGCCCTATTGTCCGGTGATCGGCTGACCCGGCGCATCCACGCCTCCACAAGAAGGGGCGCCCAAGGGCCCCTTCCTGCTTCATTCGAGATCGGCGCATCGGATAGAGGAACCGATGCGCCGATCGCATTTCACCGCGCGCCGGCCGGTTACTCGGCGATCGAGAAGGTGACGTTCACCTGGACCTGATAGTTGTTCTCGCCGCCCTCGATGGGCGCCGACTCCATGCGATCGGCGGCCATCTTGACCGCTCCGTAAGGCATGGGCCGCGGCATGACGGAATGCTCGCTCATGTTGACGATCGAGCCGAGCTTCACGCCGGCGGCCTCCGACAATGTCTCAGCCTTGGCGATCGCATCGGCGACGGCGCGTTTGCGCGCTTCGGTCAGTGCCGCCGAGGGATCGTCATTGCCGAACGAGATGCCGCCGCCCTGGTTGACGCCGAGCGTGACGGACTTGTCCAGAATTTCGCCGGTCCTGGCGAGATCGCGTATGCGCACGGTCAGACTGTTGCTGACCTCGTAGGCGACGATCACCGCCGTCTGGCCCCCCTGGTCGTCCTTGCGCTGTTCGTAGCGCGGCTGGATCGAGATGCCGCTCGTCTGCAGGTCGCGGTTCGCGATGCCCGCTTCCTTCATGGCCGCGATGACGTCGCGCATCGCCTCGTTGTTGGCCGTCATCGCCTCGCGTGCGCTTTCGGCCTGACGCATGACGGTGAGCGACAAGGTGGCCATATCGGGCGCGAGCGCGGTTTCTCCCTCTCCGGTGACGCTGATGACGCGGGGCTCGGACTGGCTGTTCTGGGCCAGCACGGGCAGGGGGGCGGCAGCAATGGCCGCGGTCAATACAAATGGCGCAATGGCTCGAAACATCGATAAATCTCCAGGTTGCAAAATCGTCCCTCACCGTCTGGCGATATGGAAGGATTGTGGGCGGATTGCGGCGGCAGGAATGCCGGGGGATACGACAGCGGCCTGTGCGAAAACACCGCTCGGCGCAAGAATGCGACGGGTCGGCGGCCGTCGGCCTTGTGCGGGGCGCAAAAAGCAACTAATTCACATCGCCGTGGGGCCTGTAGCTCAATGGTTAGAGCCGGCGGCTCATAACCGCTTGGTTGGGGGTTCGAGTCCCTCCGGGCCCACCAGGACATTTTTTGTCCAATGAAATCAATAACTTAGCAGGAAATTTCCGGGACTCGAACTCGATTCTGACGGTATTTTCTCGTCAAAATGCCGTCATGGCCTGCATCAAGGATACCGTCACGGCCCGTTTCGCAAGTATAGTTAGAATTTTTTATTTTGCCGTTTTGTCTATAAAACAAATACTTAGTTTACCAATATTCGCCCACTCTGAGAGTAGAAACGAGTAAGTATTGAATTTTCCTGTTGCGGGCTCGAGTCCTGAACGCGGACTCGAACTATATGTTCTTATTCAACATAGTATTGATTGGCTCAACTCAACTATATATTGTTTATTCTACTTTATGTTGATTGGGGCGAATCATGGAAATTGCTGAACCTCGGTTGCTGCTCGGCGACTGCCTTGAGCGGATGAGGGAACTTCCGAATCAATCTGTCCACACCTTCGTAACGTCGCCACCCTACTTCGGCTTGCGCGATTACGGCATGGAGGGGCAGATCGGCCTCGAAGAAACTCCTGGCGCATTCGTGCAGAGGTTGGTCGAGGTATTCCGCGAAGTGCGCCGCGTCCTCCGTGATGACGGAACGCTCTGGCTGAATCTGGGGGACACGATGAACAATCGCCGTCGCATCCGTTCCACTAGCCACCAACCATCACTCAATGGCTTCAAGGAAGGGACGTGGGCCGAAGCGAGTAAGGCCGGACTTACTAGGTTGTCGATAAATGACGGCGACTTGAAAGAAAAAGACGCGATGGGCATCCCGTGGCAGGTGGCGTTCGCTCTACGCGCAGACGGCTGGTTTCTTCGCCAAGAAATCATTTGGGCAAAAGGCTTCGGTAAGCCGGAACCCTCCAAGGATAGGCTGCCAACAAGGCACGAGCCGATTTTTCTGTTATCGAAGTCGAAAAGGTATTCTTTCTATCGGGACGCGATGCCGAGTTGGGCGGCAGGCTCAGTTTGGAGTGTGCCGCCCGTCGGGTTGTCCGGGCATGGTGCAACCTTCCCACCTGACCTGATTGAGCCGTGTATCTTGGCTGGTGCGCCGATTGGAGGCACCGTTCTTGACCCTTTAGGCGGCTCTGGAACGACAGTAGGCGTGGCGATCAAGCATGGACGGCAAGCAATTCTTTGCGAACTGAATCCTGAATATGCGGCGCTGATAACGGAGCGGGTGCGATCGATTTCCGGCGTTGTTCCATGGCCTGCCGCTGGGGTGCCAGTGAACGACAACGAGTTCGGTGCTATGAGTCACTGGGAAACACTGCTCCGTAGCGTTCTGACTGCGTAAGGAACTCATGCGCCAACTCACTGCTGAAAATCTTCCTGATATTAAGAAAACCAAAGTCGATGCTGACGAGATGACAGCATTCGAGCGAGAAGATGATTTCACGGGCCTTGCTGTCGATCTCATGATTGAGACCGGCAGTTGGGTCTGCGTGGCCGCATCTACATTCGGCGAAAAGCCGGTATGGGACAGGGATAGAGCCGCGATCGGCGGGAACATGGTTCGGCTGTACAAGCTGGTCCACACAGTGCTCGATCAGACTACCCAGAGGCGTCAGGAGTCGGCATTCATTTTTGCGCGCCTTGTTTTCGAGACGCTGGTCAATATCCGTTACATGGTTCAGCACTTCGATCCGAAATTGATCGACGAATACGTAAAATACTCCCTCCGTCATGAGCGAAAGTTGCGCGATCGCGTGTTGAGCAACGTCGCGGCCCGCAATGGCGTCATGCTTCCAATTGAAGACCGAATGCTCAAGTCGATCGAACGCGCGGCGACCGTAGCACAGGTCTCCCTGGATGATGTGGATTTGGACCAGAAGGGTCCATGGGGAGGCAAGAACCTGTTTGATAAAGCGGAAAGAGTGGGGCTCGGTGAAACCTACCTAGGTGCGTTTGCCGGTCCGTCACACAGCGTCCACGGCAACTGGCACGAGATTTATTCCAATCATGTTGAGTGGGATGGAACGGGCGGCTTCACACCGAATCTCGAATGGCAGCATCCCAGACCACAGGTTCTTTTTGCCCTATCCACCTTGATCACTGATACGCTCGCAATCTATTTCGAGTTCATGTGCGGTGAGCAGTGGGAGGCACTATTTGGCGAACCCCTTGCGGACCTGTTCGATCGCATCGTTTCAGCTTCCAATGCCCACGAAGCCTATCTCGGAGGGAAGCAGTGGCCTGAAATCTGATGCGACTTTTCACGTCGCGAAAAAGATGGAAACTATCACCTCGAATAGAATCAAACGGCCCTGAAAGCGCATTATTATATTTTGACTAATTGCAGCGGTGGCAAGGGAGGGCGATTGCGTGGATTGCACGACGATTTGGGAAGGCATCGTTATCGGTGGCGTAGGTGGCGCTGTCGCTGGGATCGCGATAAACCTAAGCAACTGGCTTGCTGAGAATTGTAGCTTACGCCGCGACAAGGCGAGGCTACACGCTTGGTTTCTTAAAAATACATCGGACGCGGATGAAAAGCGATATCGCTCAACCAGGGCTATTGCTAGTTGGAACAACCTCACCGAAGACCGAGTGCGTTACGTCTGTTCGCATGATGATCGCATCTACCTGTCCACTGGTGAGAAAGGGGACATGTGGGGAATTTACGGTCGCGAGAACAAGGCGTGAACATCGCGACGGTATCAATGACAGTACCACTGCAGCAAACCCGCAGAAACGTGGATTCGTGGACGGCTCCGGGCCCACCAAAATCGTTGTAGAATCGTTTTACTTCAATTTCTTATATGGCGGTTGGCCAGACAGGTTGGCCAGCCTGCATTTTTTAGCCGACGGGTCGTAGACCTTGTCCATGCTTAGGGCGGCCAGGCAGACCTGCGAAGCGGCACGCGAATCGAGTTCGGTATGGTCGATATCGTCTTGTCCGGGCACTTCCATCGGCTGCATTGCTGATGAGCCGGTCCGCGCCAGGCTTTCAGCGGCCTGACGCGGGTCGGAAGATGACGGGATGGGACCGACTGTGGTCAGCCCTTCTTGTTCATCTCGGCGGCGTTTTCCTTGCTGTTGGCGATGATGTCTTCCAGCTTTTCGTGCATTGCGCGACCCGCGGCATCGGCGCTGGCGACCACCTCGCTGATGTCGAGCGACGTGTGCCTTGCGTCGTCAACGATGACCTGCCCACCGACGATGACGGTCCTGACATTCTGCGGAGAACCCGAATAGACCAGCGAATAATAGGGATCGATGACCGGCGTCATGTTGATGTCGGTCTTGCGCACCAGGATGAGGTCCGCCTGCTTGCCCGGCGTCAGCGATCCGATCTGCGCGTCCATGCCCAACGCCTTTGCGCCGCCCAAGGTCGCGATCTCCACGATACGCCTGGGCTCCAGAGTGCGATCGACGTCGGAGCGCTGCTTGTGAGACCATTGAAGGGCTCGCATCACCGTAAAGAAGTCGTAGGTTGCCATGGCGCTCGAAGCGTCAACGGACAGACTGAGGATCGCGTCGAGTTGCTCCAGTTCGGCGAATTGGATGTAGCCGTTGCGAACCGTCGAATAAGGGATCTCGATCGCGGGCGACATTGAGAAGGGGACCCCGCTGTCGACCATTCTGGCACGCTCTTCCGGCGTGAATCCCTGCGTGTGGATCATCAGAATGTCCGACCCGAGCAAATTCCGATCTCCGAGGAAGGCGACGAGTCCGTGCGCGGTGTTCCCGTAATGCAGTGATATCGGCAGATCGTGCTTGCGGGCGAATTCTATCTCTTCCACGAAAGTGGCATCGTCGCCGCCGGACTTGAGAATATCCGGCGCCGGCAGTTGCAGGTTCACGCCGAGCGTCACCAGCGCGTTCGAACCCCGCCAATTGCTGACCATGTCGTTGACGCCGTCACGGTCGAGTTTCTCGCCACGCCCGGGCGTGCCGTGAGAGAAACGGGTTCTGACACCGGTCTCAATGGAGGCCCGGATTTCACTCTCGGCATGGGCAACCGATCGCGTATTGTGGGAGAAGTTGTTGACGCAGGTGACGCCGGACAGGGCGGCTTCGAGAAGGGCGAAGCGGGCCGAAACATAGGCGTCATCGGGTGTGCAGAGCGGTGCGGCCCTGTTGGTCGTCGGAAAATAGCCGCGGACCTTGTCGTCGCCGCGAATGGAGCCGCGCAGGAACGCGTTCCACAGATGCGAATGGGTGTCCACCATGCCCGGCATGACGATGCTGTCGGTCGCGTCGATTATCCGGGCATTCGGAGCGTCGAGGTCTTCGCCGATATCGACGATCCTGCCGTCCGAGACAAGCACGTCGCCACGCGGCAGGTCGCCAACGGCAGCGTCCATCGACAGAACGTGTCCGCCCTTGATCAGGAGCATGCCGCTTGCCGCGTTGGAGGCAGTCCCTGAGCCCTTGCGCCAGATGCGGTCAGCATCCCGGCGGTTGCCGCTCCCAGACCGGCGGCACCAACGCGCAGCAGGTCCCGGCGATTGATGCCTTCAGGACGGTTGTCCTGCTCGGTGCTTGTGATCTTTTCCAAAGCCTGTTCCTCCCATTTTTTAAGCCTAAATATTTTAAGCATAAACAAAGTAGCGGCGAATCCTAGATCGTCAAGCAACTCCACCGAGTGTTGGCGGGCGGTGGCATCAGTTGAATTGTAGTTTCGGCGTATCGATTGCCGATGGGGCGGTCATGCAGGCCGCTATGCGCCTCGGCTGCTGCGGAGTGCGCCTTGACACATACCGACCGTCCGGTATGTTTCAAGCATGAATGCAAAGCCAGCACTAGAAAAGCCTGTACGAAAGAAGGAGCCTGACCGCGTGCGGCGCGGTCTGCTGGATTGTGCGGCACGTCTTGCCGCCGAAAGCGGGCCCGGCAGCGTGACGATCCAGGCGGTGGCGCAGGCGGCCGGGGTGACCAAGGGCGGCCTGTTTCACCATTTTCCCAACAAGGAGGCCCTGTTGCAGGGGCTCTTTGCCGATCTGCTCGCCCGGCTCGATGGCGAGATCGACGCCTTCATGCAGATCGATCCGCAGCCTCACGGGCGCTTCACACGGGCATATGTGCGCGCGGTCTTCGCCGACCGGGCGCGACCCGAAGGCAGCCTGTGGGCACCGCTCTCGGTGACCATGATCGCCGATCCTTCGTTGCGCGGCATGTGGAATGAATGGCTGGCCGATCGGCTGGCAAGGCACGCCGAGACCGATGGGACATCGATACTCGAGATGGCGCGATTTGCTGCCGACGGCCTCTGGTTGAGCGATCTCCTGGGCGGCGATGGCGGGGCCAAGGATGCGCTTCTCCACGCGCTGATCGACGTCACGAAATCGGAGGGAGAGGCATGAGCGCTGCGGCCGTGTCCTATGGCGCTTTGATCGTCGCCATCATCTGCGAGGTCGTCGGCACGACATTCCTCCAGAAGTCCGAGCAGTTCACGCGGCTCACGCCGACGCTCATCATGGCGGCGAGCTACGGGCTGGCCTTCTATTTCCTTTCTGTGACCCTGCGCCACATTCCGGTCGGCATTGCCTATGCGATCTGGAGCGGGCTCGGCATCGTCCTCATATCGGCCATCGGCTATGTCTTTTTCCGTCAGACGCTCGACATCGCCGCGCTGATCGGGCTCGGCTTCATCGTTGTCGGGATCATCATCGTCAACGTCTTTTCCGGCACGCTGCCACACTGAATAGCGCGCGTTTCAGCGGGCGGAGCGTGGATTTCGTTCTTCCGAACCCGTCAATGCGCCATCAGCAAAGGCACCGATGTATCGTCCAGGAACGACCAGGTGACGCCGCCGAGCACGGCCTGACGGAAGCGCGAATGGGCGAAGGCTCCCATGATCATGAGGTCGATTTCCTCTTCGGCGATGAACTTGCGCAGTCGCCCGCCGACATCGCCCTTGACCGCGGACAGTGTCGCCAGTTGCGGATCGGCAACGCCATGGCGCGCCAGATAGCTGGCGAGGTCGGCTCCGGGGGCCATGCTCGAAAGATCCTTCTCGCCGGTCACGGTGACGACGAAAACGGCTTCGGCTTCGGACAGAAAGAAGAGCCCGCCGTCGACTGCGCGCGCCGAGCGGCTGCTGCCATCCCAGGCGATGGCAATCCGCTTCGGCTGTGCGATGCCGCCGCTTTCCGGCAGGATCACGACCGGCCGGCCGCTGTCGAACAGGACGTCCTCGATCACGCTGCGCCGCGCCGGATTCCCGCTCAAGGCGTCGAGCACGGTCAGATCGTTCACCCTGGCCAGCTGCGCGAGCCTCTCGCTTCGCGTCTGGAAGGGCGAGGTCATCGTCTCGATCAGGCATTCGATTCCGGCTTCGGCAAGACGCGCGGAGACAAATTTTGCCGTGACCGTCAGCAGGGTCTGTATCCTGTTTTCCTCGCTCGCCAGACGCTCCTTGGCCGTGGCGGCGGTCCAGGAAAGGGGAACCTGCACGGGCGGAGGAAGAACGTGCACCATCACGCGTGCGTCATGCCGCCTTGCCAGGGCGATTGAGAATTCGAGCGCCGGGGTTGATGCGGGCGGGTCCTGGGCATCCAGCGCCACAAGGATGCATTCGGGAGACTGGACCAATTGGGCGATACCTTTCCTGCAACGACTTCGATCACCGCAGGCGAGCGCTCACCTTCTCACGGTGCAAGACGATCGTGACATAGCGATGGAGCCGTGTCGCGCCTTGATTCGCGTCAATGCCCGATCGGTGCGTGCCGATATCAATTCAGAAGCACCTTGATCCTTCCTTCGTTGGATGGAACTGTGTTCAGGGTGGCTGCATTGAGCGAATGGACAGGGCGCGACAATCACCATGATCATTGAGGATCAAGAGGCTACCCATAGGTTTCTCAGGCAGGCCCTGGGCGAAGGCCCGGAGGCAGTACAGTGCATCGAAACGCATATCTCCGTGATTTTCCTGGCCGGGGACCGCGCCTACAAGATGAAGCGCGCGGTCAGGCTGCCCTATGCCGATTTTTCCACACCCGATATGCGCCTGACCTACTGCCGCCGGGAGGTGGCGCTCAACAGCCGCACGGCGCCGGAGCTTTATCTGGGCGTGCGTCGTGTCACGCGCGAGCTTGACGGCACGCTGGCGCTCGATGGTGCAGGCGAACTCGTCGATGCCGTGGTGGAGATGAGACGGTTCGACCAGAGCTGCCTGTTCGACCGCATGGCAGGCGAGGGCGCATTGACGCCGGCGCTGATGAGTTCGCTGGCCATGGCCATTGCCGACTTCCACCGCGAGGCCGCCGTCATCCGTGATCGTGGTGGCACCGACAACATGTCCGATGTTCTGGACATCAACGAGGCTGGTTTTGCGACAAGCCACGTGTTCTCCCAGAAAGAGCTGGATGCATTCAATTCCGCGTTCCGTGCGGCGCTGGAACGGCATCGCGAACGGCTCGACCGGCGGGAGGCGCGCGGGCGGGTGCGGCGCTGTCATGGCGATCTGCATCTGCGCAACATATGCCTGTTCGAAGACAAGCCGACGCTGTTCGACTGCATCGACTTCAACGAACAGATCGCCTGCGTCGACATTCTTTACGATCTCGCCTTCCTGCTGATGGATCTGTGGCATCGCGACCTGCGCGATCTGGCCAATCTCGTCGTCAATCGCTACCTCGATGTGATGGATGACGAGGACGGTTTCGTGCTGATTCCGTTCTTCATGGCGGTGCGCGCGGCGGTGCGGGCACATGTGACGGCCACGCAGGCCGAGGACGATACGGAACATCGGGATGAACTGGTCGAAACCGCGCGGTCCTATTTCGAACTCGCACGCACGCTGCTGGAAAGCGAGCCTCCCGTCCTTGTCGCCATTGGCGGATTGAGCGGCTCGGGCAAGACGACCATCGCCGAAGCGCTGGCGTCGAAGGTGGGAAATCCGCCCGGCGCGCGCATTCTGGAAAGCGACCGGATCAGAAAGGCAATGTTCGGCGTTTCGCCCGAGACGCGGCTGGCGGCGTCGGCATATGAATCATCGGTGTCGGATGAAGTGTACGCGGCAATGGCGTTGCGCGCGCAGACAATCCTGCGCTCTGGCGGAGCGGTGGTCGCCGATGCCGTGTTCGACCGGCCGGAGCGCCGTACGGTCATCGAACGGTCGGCCTGCGAAGTCGGCGCCGGATTCGTTGGCCTGTGGATCGATGCGGATCCGGAAACCTTGCGCAGAAGGGTCGCCGAAAGGGTCGGAGGGCCCTCCGATGCGACGGTCGACGTGCTGGAACGCCAGTTGAAGCGGGACCTCGGCCATATAGACTGGCGCCGGATAACGAGCGCGGAACCACTGCCTGACATGGAGCCCAAACTGTTCAGGCGGCAGGAAAGCAGCGGGCGCTATGGTCTCAGTTCGAGCGTCGCCAGCCTGAGGTTTCCTTCCGACGGGTGAGAGGTAATGGCAAAGCCGAGGTCGCGCGCCATGGACAGCATCTTGGCGTTGTCGGCCAACACGTTTCCCTCGATGCGGGCAATGCCTTCCGCCCGGCCGTACTCGATGAGCCTGGTCAGCAGCAGCCATCCCAGTCCACGCCCCTGCTGATCGCTGCGGACCAGAAGCGCGAATTCCGCTGTTTCCTTGTCCGGATCTGACGAAAGCCTGCCGACTGCGGCAAGCGCGTCGTCATCACTCCTGTCCAGGGCGACGAAGGCGATTTCGCGCTCGTAGTCGAGTTGGGTAAGGCGGACGAGCATTTCGTGCGGGAAGTGCTTGCGCGGGGCGAAGAAGCGCAGGCGTATGTCGTCGGGTGACGTTTTGGCGATGAAGTCTGGATAGTGCGAAACGTCGGCCGGCTTGATTGGACGAAGATGATAGACGCGGCCATCGAGATCGACGTCCTGTTCCCAGCCCGAGGGATAGGGGCGTACTGCCAGCGCGGGATTCGGGCCGGCCGCCTCGACCGAGGCCGGATCGATCTCGATGCGCGCATCGAGCGCCACCACGCCGTCGGCGTCCGCAAGCATGGGATTGATATCCATGCCGCGAATGCACGGGAAGTCGACGATCATCTGCGAAAGGCCCTGAAGGGCGCCGATGATCGCTTCACGGTCCGCAGGCTCGCGATCGCGATAGCCTGCAAGCAGCTTCGCGATGCGCGTGCGGTCGACGAGGTCGCCAGCAAGAACCGTGTCGAGGGGTGGCAGGGCGATGGCCGTATCGTCGACGACCTCCACCGAAGTTCCGCCGGCACCAAACAGAACGACCGGGCCGAAAATCGGATCGTGGCTGACGCCAAGGATGAGTTCGTGGGCATGCCTGCGCTCGACCATCGGCTGAACCGCAAAACCTTCCAGGTCCGCCTGGCGTCCCATGGCGGCGAGCCGCATCTCGATGCCTTCAGCCGCCTTCTGCGCCGCTTCGGGCGAGGCTATGCCCAGCACGACGCCGCCGACATCCGACTTGTGGCTGAGCGTTCTCGAATACAGTTTGACGACAACCTTCTTGCAACTCCCCAGAAGCTGCCTGGCGGCAGGCGCGACATCGGCACTGGACTTTGCGACGATGGTCTCTGGGGTTGCGATGCCATAGGCCGCGATCGCTGCCTTGGCCTCGGGTTCGGTGAGCATCGTGCGACCTTCGCCTGCCGCCTGGCGGAAGATGGCGAGCACCGTGTCACGGTCGGTGCGTATGTCCTCGCCGAGGCTGGAGGGAACCCGCATCAGGGCCTTTTGTGCCTGTGACCAGTCGCCCAGATAGGACAGGGCGGTTGCGGCCGCGTCCGGCGTCGAAAAGCTGGCGATGCCGGCCCTCTGCAGGATCTGCCGGCCCTGCCGCGCCGTGCGCTCGCCCAGCCAGCAGGTCACGAGTGGCTTGCCGTTGACCATGCCGCGCCCGGTGAGGTCCGCTACCGCGGTCGCCGCATCGGCAGCCGAGGCAAGTCCCGTCGGACAGTTGAACACCATCAGTGCATCCGTATCGGGATCTTCCGCAACGGCGCGAATGGCGGCTTCGTAGCGTTCAGGAGGTGCATCGCCGATGATGTCTACCGGGTTGGCGCGCGACCACCCAGCTGGAAGGTGCTTATCGAGCGTCGCAATGGTCGCCTCGGAGAGGTGGGCCAGCTTGCCGTGGCAATCGATGATCCGGTCGACGGCAAGGACGCCGGCGCCGCCGCCATTGGTGACGATCCCGACACGCGTGCGCTGAAGCGGGCGGAAGCGGGCCAGCACTTCCGCCGCGTCGAACAGGCCGCCCAGATCGTTGACCCTCAGTATGCCCGCGCGTTCGAGGGCTGCGGCCACGACCCTGTCGGCGCCCGAGAGCGCGCCGGTGTGGGTCGCCGCGGCCTTTGCCGCTTCTTCGTGACGGCCAGCCTTGATGGCGATCACGGGCTTGATGCGAGCGGCCGCACGCGCAGCCGACATGAACTTGCGCGGATTGGGGATCGTTTCCAGGTACAGCAATATGGCCCGTGTGGCGGCGTCGCCGGCAAGCATGTCGAGATAGTCGCCGACATCGACATCGGCCATGTCGCCCATGGATACGATGTGGGAAAAGCCGACCTCTTCCTCTGCGGCCCAGTCTATAAGGGAGGTTGCGATGGCGCCCGATTGTGACAGGAGCGCCAGTCCGCCAGCCTTGGCTCCCTGATGGGCAAAGCTGGCGTTGAGCCTGGCGTGGGGCACGATCAGACCGATCGTGTTGGGCCCTATGATGCGGAAGAGGTATGGACGGGCAGCGTCCAGCATGGCCTGCCGCAAGCCGTTTTCCTCCCTGATGCCGGCGGTGATGACGACGGCCGCGCGCGTGCCTTTCTCGCCGAGCTGGCGGATAAGCTCCGGCACGGTCGCGGGTGGCGTGACGATGACCGCAAGATCGGGCACCCCGGGGATGTCCTCGACGCGGCGGAAGCACGGTCGTCCGGCAACCGCGTCGTGCTTGGGGTTGACCGGCCAGACATCGCCTTCGAACCCGCCTTCGAGGATATTGCCGATGACGATGCGTCCGACCGATCCTTCCCGGTCGGAGGCGCCGATCACCGCAAGCGATCCGGGGCGGGCGGCGAATTCCAGATTGCGGATGGTCATGAAGCGGGATCTCCTCGGGTTATGGTCGGGCGCAGTCGAGGCGCAACGTCTTCGGGGTGACGCATCACGGCGTGAGCACCGCCGCGCCGTTGATCCGGCCTTCGCGCAGATCGTCCAGGGCCTGGTTGGCGTCGGTCAGCGCGTAAGTCGTCGTGTGGGTCCGCACATCGGCCTTGCGGGCAAGGGGAAAGAACTCCTCGGCATCCTTTCTGGTAAGATTGGCGACCGATAGAATGGCGCGTTCGCCCCAGACGAGCCGGTAGGGCAGGGAGGGGATGTCGCTCATGTGAATGCCGGCGCAGACCACGCGTCCCCCCTTGCGAACGGCTTTCAGGGCCGCGGGCACCAGTGCGCCGACCGGAGCAAAAATGATCGCGGCGTCGAGCGATTGCGGGGGGCTTTCATTCGACCCTCCCGCCCAGACGGCTCCAAGCTCACGGGCGAACTTCTGAGCCGCCCCGTCGTCGGGGCGTGTGAAGGCGTAGACGTCCCGGCCCTGCCAGCGGCAGAGCTGGGCGATGATGTGGGCCGCGGCACCGAATCCGTAGAGCCCGATCGCCTGCGCCTCGCCGGCGCGTTTCAAGGAACGCCAGCCGATCAGTCCGGCGCACAAGAGCGGGGCCGTCGCGACGGGATCCGCATATCCGTCGAGATCGAAGGCATAGCCGGCATCCGCGACGGTATGCGTGGCGAAGCCGCCGTCGCGCGTGTAACCGGTGAAGACCGGCCGGTCGCAGAGGTTCTCGTGCTGCGTGCGGCAATAGCGGCAGGTTCCGCAGGTGTGGCCGAGCCAGGGCACGCCGACGCGCGATCCGATGCGATCCCGGGAGATGCCGGCGCCGACAGCCTCGACGATGCCGACGATCTCGTGGCCGGGCACGAGAGGGAGTTTGGGATCGGGCAGGTCGCCGTCGATGACATGCAGATCCGTACGGCATACGGCACAGGCTTCGATCCTGATCCGCAGCTCGCCGGGGCCGGGCTGCGGAGTAGGCCGATCGATCGCCCGCAGCGGCCGGCCCACCTTTTCGAAGAGCATCGCCTTCATTGTTTCGCCTGTCCGGCCGACCGGGTTGATCGGTTGGTTGATGCGTTAGGGTCGGCCGGCCCGATGACAGCCATGCTACATAAAATTCGCCCGGGAGGAAGGTGCGGGCTTTTTTCGGCCGTATGGTTACCTAAATGATACTTCTCGGACCTGCCTTTGACTGTATGATGTGACAATCGGAAGCGGAAACCGGGGAGTGGGGATCAGCAGGGGAAGGAGACCGTCGTGCGTTCGACACCATTTCTCGTCCTGGCCTCAGTGAGCGCGGCCTTCGCCACCTCGGCCGACGCCGCCGACATCATGCCGGTTGCGGCTCCTCCGCCAGCGGCGGGCGTGGAGCTTCCGCTTTTTACCTGGACCGGCGGCTATGTCGGGCTGCAGGGCGGATATGCCTGGGGCGACGCCAGTTTCGATCCCGGAACCGGATCGCTCGACGCCAGCCCAGATGGGGGCATGTTCGGCGGCTATGCGGGCTACAACTGGCAGATCGGCCAGGTCGTGCTGGGCGTCGAGGGGGACGTCAACGCGGTCTGGAACGACGAGACGGTTTCCGTTCCAGGGGGCAGTGTCGAACTCGAGACCGACTATTTGGCGTCCATACGCGGCCGGCTCGGCTATGCGTGGGATCGCGTGATGCTGTACGGGACAGGCGGTGTCGCCTTCACCGATGCCTCGGCCACGACGACGATCAACGGCCAGAATTTCGACATGAGCGACACGCTTACCGGCTGGACGGTCGGCGCGGGCATCGATTATGCCCTGACCGACAACTGGGTCGGGCGCGTCGAATATCGCTACTACGATTTCTCGAATGAGGACTTCGGCGACCTTTCCAATGTCGATCTCAATTTCAACACGGTGAGCGTCGGCATCTCCTACAAGTTCTGACGCCGGGATGCCCGACACGCGGGCGACGGCGCATCTGGCGGCAAGGATGGCGCGCATGGGCGATTGCCGGACCGATGCCTGCGGCACGAAGTCCGTGGACATAGCGGGCGCCGGCGACTATTGGGCTGCCGAAGTGCCATGACGGGGAGCTGCCGATGCAGGACAATGACTATGTGCTCAACCTGACCTGTACCGACAGGCCGGGTATCGTCGCGGCGGTCACGACCGAACTCGCGGCCATCGGAGCCAACATTGCCGAGAGCAATCAGTTCTGGGACCGCAAGAGCGGCCGCTTCTTCATGCGTATCGCCTTCGCTGCGGGCGAGGCGACCTCGCGCGAGGATGTCGAAAGGGCGCTGAAGGCGCCGATCGAGCGCTTCGACATGAAGACGGAACTGGCCAATCTGGCGCGTCGGCCCAAGATCATCGTCATGGTGTCGAAATTCGACCATGCGATGCTGCATCTGCTTTATCAGGTCAAGGTCGGCTGGCTGAACGCCGATGTCGCCGCCATCGTCTCCAACCATGAGGACTATCGCCGTGTGGCCGAGGCCGAGGGGCTCGCGTTTCATTGCTGGCCGGTGACCAGGGACAACAAGCCGGAGCAGGAGGCCAAGCTCCTGGAACTGGTCAACAGTTCGCGCGCCGATCTGGTGGTGCTGGCGCGCTATATGCAGGTCCTGTCGGACGATCTCTCGAAGCGTCTCTTCGGCCGGGTGATCAATATCCATCACTCCTTCCTGCCGAGCTTCAAGGGCGCCAAGCCTTACCATCAGGCCTATGACCGGGGCGTGAAGCTGATCGGCGCGACGGCGCATTACGTCACGCCCGATCTCGACGAGGGACCGATCATCGAGCAGGACGTGGAACGCGTGACCCATGCGATGAGCGCGGAGGATTTCGTCGCCGCCGGCCGCGATATCGAGAGCCGGGTCCTGGCGCGCGCAGTGAAGATGCACCTGGAGCACCGCGTCATGCTCAACGGAAACAGGACGGTGGTCTTCGCCTGATCGGTGCCGTAGCAGCGCCGCCACAGAGCATGTTCGCCTCAAACGGATCGTTTGAAGCGAAGGCGCGCTAGTCGATATCCGTGCCGTCGACGGTGATGGGCAGGCCCGTTGAACCCGTTTCGATCAGCGCGTCGATCAGCCGGTGAACCTTGAGCGCTTCCTCTCCGGTGACGCGAGGCTCTGCATCGGTGCTGATCGCCTCGATGAAGTCGTCCATGACGGCGCGATGGAAATCATGCGGAAAGTCCATCGGGTCGGCGCCCATGCCGCCCGTGCTCTCGTCCGGTTTGACTTCGACCTTTTCACCGTCGTGGAACTGCACGAGCAAGGACGTGCCGGCGAGCACGGCCGATCCCTTTTCACAGGCGAGCTCGATGCGTTCGGGAAAACCCGGATAGGCGGCTGTCGTGGCGTCGATCGTGCCGATGGCTCCGTTCGTGAAGCGCACGGCGGCACAGACCATGTCCTCTGTCTCCATGTCGTGAACCGGTGTCGTGGCGGCAAACCCGGTCACCTGCTCCACCGGGCCGGCAAGGCTGAGCATGAGGTCAAGAGTATGGATGCCTTGCGACATCAACACGCCGCCGCCGTCGCGGACCAGCGTGCCACGCCCCGGCTCGTCGTAATAGCTCTGCGGTCTCCAAAGACGGATCACGGTCGAGCAGCCGACGATTCCCCCCAGGGATCCGGAAGCAAGGATCTCTCCAAGTTTCAGGGCCGCCGGCCGGAAACGGTGCTGCAACACGATGCCAAGCGTGACGCCCGCCTCGCGACACGTTTCGACGAGTTCGACGGCCTTGGCGGTGGAAACATCGAGCGGCTTTTCCAGCAGCACATGCTTGCGGGCTTCGGCGCATCTGCGCACGATGTCGAGATGGGTGCAGGCCGGTGTCATCACCAGCATGGCGTCGACCGAGGGGTCGCCCAGAATTGCGTCGAGGCTGGTTGCGAGCGGGAAGCCGAAGCGGTCGCGAAACGCGGTGCGCCGTTCCTCGCTCGGGCTGAAGGCGTATGCGACCTCGACCTTGTCGGCCAGGTCGAGCAGACCCTTGGCGTGCGGTGTAACGGCCATGCCGAGACCGACCAAGCCGATGCGTTGCTTCATGCGACCTCTCCTGTCGGCCAAGAATGGCCCGGAGCAGACGCAGGCGCAAGCGCCGAGCGCAAGGCGCCGGCAGGTTCGCGCGGTCTCAGCCGGTCGTGGCCTCGACCGGTCCAGCCTTGTTCTGCGGGCCGGAGCCGCGTCTGATCGACTTTTCGCGATTCCGTGGGGCGGCCTTGCGGTCGGTCATGTAGCGGGCAACGGAGTACTGCATGAGCAGGCCACCGGATATCAGCAGGGTGTCGCCCAGCATGTTGTCGGCTTCGCCGTAACGCACGATCTGCAACAGTATGGCGAGCACGGATCCCGCCGCGAAAACGGCGAGACTCTGGCGGCCCATCAACTCGGCCGGCTTGAAGATCGTCATCGACAGGAACCGTGCGACGGCATCGAGATTGGTGAGAACATAGGCCAGCGCCAGCACATGGGCGAGACGGGGCAGCGACAGGTACGGCTTGTCGTAACCGTACAGAAAGGCCGGCAGGAGATCCGAACCCGGCATCGGTCCCTTCTCGGTGATGGCCCAATAGAAGCAGAACACAAGCCATGCCGAAGCGGCGGCGAACAGCCATGGCCGGTACTCGACGAATTTGCGCCCCTGCTTGGCGGCAAGGCCGCCGGCCACGCCGAAGGCGAAGAGAAGCTGCCAGGCCAACGGATTGAACTGCCAGCCGTGTTCGGAAAACAGCAAGGGCAGATTGAGCCGGAAGATTCCGGCCATCAGCCACAGGGCGCCAGGCCCGGCAAGCATCAGCCAGGGGCTGCGCAATCCGACCATGATGTAGAGCGGAGCGGCAAGCAGCAGGACGATATAGAGCGGCAGGATGTCGAAGTAGCCGGTCTGGTGAAGCAGGGCAAGAGATCCACCGAACGCTGCGATGGGCTGCGTAAAGAAGACGTCGAAGCGGAGATTGCCTGCCAGTTCCCCAATGTCGGAGAAGCGCAGACTTGCGGCGACCAGTGCCAGGGCGGCGGTGGTGATGGCGATGTGGACCAGATAGAGCGTGCGCACGCGCCGCCATACCTTGCCGATCGCTTCGCGTGTCCTGCCTTTCCGGAAACCGCCCGAATAGGCCAGCGCGACGGATATGCCGGATATCAGCACGAATGCCTCGGCAGCGTCGGAGAAGCCGAAATTGCGTGACGTCCAGGCTTCGTAGGGATTTCCCGGTACATGATTGATGAAGATCATCGCCAGGCAGATGCCGCGCAGGACGTCGATGCGATGGTCGCGGCCGGATCCGATAGATTTGTACATGCAGTTCTCCGCCTGGCGCACAGGCTCGCGATCGAGTGCGGCCCGAAAGGTGCGATGCGCTGATTTGAGAGGTCAGATTCCGAACGGGATCAGCGCGATGTCGGTGTGGCGACGAACGCTGCGAGCTCGTCGTTGAGCCCGCCGGGCGGCAGCCGATCGTCCTGCCGACGCCAGCGCGCGAGGATGGATTCCTGTGCCTTGATGACCGGTGAGGGCGTGAAGTCCTGCGGACAGGTAAACAGCGAGGTTCCCCCCTGGGCGGACGTCGAGAGGCGCCACGACGTCACCTGGATGAGAAGTGGCGAAACGGTCATAGGAATGACGACGGGCAACAGCCACAGCAGAATTTCGGGCGCGAAGGCCATCGTGGCGGCCAGAATGACGACGCCGCCGACGGAGATCCACCACGAAGCGTCCCAGGCTTCCTTGAGACTCACCATATCGGCCTCGCGATTGGCTGCCGGCCAGCCGCCGTCGGCGCCGCAAACCACCTGCACAACGGAACGCGCCTGGTACATCAGCATGATGGGTGCGAGCACGCTGGTCCAGGCGATTTCGAGCAGAGTGGTGGCGAGCGCCCGAAGCGTTCCGCCGAAGCCCGCATTGCGGCCGTTGAGCGCCCCCTGTGCGACGATGAGGAGCTTTGGGGCAACAAGGATGCCCGCAATCCCGGCCAGCAGGATCAGGGCCTGGAACTGCTCGACGCGCGGGAAGACAGGCGGCCGGTGCGGTTCGGGGAAATAGTTCGGTTCGCCGATGATGACCGGCGCGGCGATGCTGGCCAGAAGAAAGAGCGCCCACATCGGAGAGGCGAGATAGGCCATGATGCCTTGCAAGAAGGTGAAGCGGCTCCAGGGCCTCAGACCGGGAGCGAGAAGCAGCCGCGAATGCTGCAGATTGCCCTGACACCAGCGACGATCGCGCTTGGCGTAGTCGATGACGTTTTCGGGACCTTCCTCGAAAGAGCCTTCAAGATCGGTATCCAGACGCACGATCCAGCCATTGCGGCTCAAAAGTGCGGCTTCGACATAGTCGTGGCTGAGAATATGCCCGCCGAAAGGGGGGCGGCCCTTGAGTTCGGGCAGGCCGCAGCTCTGGGCGAAGGCGCGCGTGCGCACGATGGCGTTGTGGCCCCAGAACGGGCCGGTGGCCCCTTGCGTGGTGGCCAGGCCGCGCGCGAAGACCGGCGAATAGAAGGACGCGGCGTACTGGATGGCGCGTCCGAACCAGGAACGGGCATGAACGATCTTGGGCAGCGTCTGTAGCAGACCCAGCCGCGGCTCGGCCTCCATGCGCCGCACCATCTCGATCATGGTTGCGCCTTCCATGAGACTGTCGGCGTCGAGAATGACGAGATAGTCGTAGATGGCGCCCGAGCTCTTGATGAAATCGGCAATGTTGCCGGCCTTCTTGCCCGTGTTGGCGGCACGCCGGCGGTAGAATATTTCGGACATGTTGCCGTGTTCGCCTTGCAGACGGCCGAACCAGTACTGCTCGGCGGCGGCGATCTCTTCCCGGTTGGTGTCGGACAGGATGGCGAAGTCGAACTGCCGGCTCGCCCCTTGGTCGGCGAGGCTGCGGATCATCGCGGCCACATGCGAAAAGGTCTTGGTCGGGTCTTCGTTGTAGACCGGAACCAGCACCGCCGTGCGCGCTTGGGGCGTTCCTCTTTCATCGGTTCCCGGCGCGGGTTCGGCGGACGGCGCCAGCAAGCCGTTGAGGGCCAGCGAGGCGCCCCAGGCCAGCCACGCGACGCTGATTCCCAGCAGCGCAAGGCGGACGTGATCGATCCAGTGTACGCCGTCCGCGAACAGCACATTCGCCGCCAGGGCCGTGGCAGAGCCGGCCACGACGACGCAGAACAGAAAGGCGAAGAATCGCTGCAAACCTGTCATCGATCTCTCCATCCCTGCGCAGGCTGGTCCGTCATCGACTATTTCCAGACCATCCACGGGTGCGACAGCAGGCGCAGCAGAGCGCGCCATTCATACCGACGTTCCAATCGCTGCTCTGGCATGGCCATGGGCGCGTAGGGCAGCGCCCCGGTTTCGGCAATGGATCGGTGCGACGCCGCCCGTTCAGGATGCACGTTCATCGTCTAGTCTCCACTGATACAGCCAAATTTCCGATATCCGTCGTTCGGCATGCGTGAGATGGGCACTGAACTCGACCGGCGCGTTGCCCTGCGGCTTCACGTCGATCGTAAGTCGCCAGATCCCGTTTGCCCGCACGCGCGAAAGCGTCTCATGGACCATGTCGGCGTTGGTCAGCTTTATGACTGCCTTCACCGCGTCATCCGGCGTCAGGTTGTCCAACGCGCCACCGGCGAAATCGATCACGAATTTCTTCAGGCCGGCCGTATTTTCGGTGCCGGACGTCCCACCGTGACCGCCGCGCAAAGCGCGTACGCGGGCGAGTTCCCGGCCTTCCTGGTCCAGCGATCCCCACCGCATCCGGTAGCGGAATTCGAACGCCTTGCCCGCGGTGGTTTCTTCCGCCGGTGTCCAGAACGCGACGATGTTGTCGTTGACTTCCAGGTCGGTTGGTATCTCGACCAGCGCCACCGTGCCCTTGCCCCAGTCGTTCAAGGGCTCAATGAGAAGCGAGGGGCGTCGCTCGTAGTGTGCGCCGGCGTCCTGATAGGCCTCGAAATCCCGGTCTCGCTGAAAGAGCCCGAATGCGCGCGGGTTCTCCTCGACCAGATAGGAATTGGCCAGGCGTCCCGGATTGTTGAGGCTGCGCCAGATCTCCTCGCCGTTGCGGCGCACGATCTTCAGGCCGTCGCTGTCATGGACCTGGTTGCGATAGTCGTCGAAAGCATGACGGTTGTTTTCTGCGAACAGGAACATCGATGTCATCGGCGCCACACCCAGCCGCTCGATGTCCTCGCGCAGGAACAGCCGCGCGGTCACGTCGATGACCGTGTCGTCGCCCGGCGTGATGGTGAAGGCGTAGGCACCGGTGACGCTTCGGCTGTCGAGCGTTGCATAAAGTGTGACGGTCGAACTCTCCGCGCTGGGCTTCTCTACGTAGAAGCTGTCGAAGCGGGGAAACTCCTCGCCGGCCTGCGTTGCCGTGTTGACGGCGAGCCCGCGGGCGGACAGCCCATAGACATTGCCGCGTCCGAGCGCGCGGAAATAGCTTGCGCCAAGGAAGACCGCCAGTTCGTCCATAATGTCGGGGCGGTTGAGCGGGTAATGGAGGCGGAATCCGGCCACGCCGGGCATGTCCATGCCGTCGAACTGCGCCGCATCGAGAGGCTTGCGATACTCGAAGTCGGCACCCGAGAAGGACAGGGGCCTGATCTGGCCGCCTTCGACGACGAACAGGTTGACGGGCTGCGTGTAGAGCCACCCAAGATGAAAAGCCTGCAATTCGAAGGGCGTCTGTCCCTTCCAGACGGCATGGTCCGGCCGATAGCGAATTGCCCGGTGCTGGTCGTAGCTCAATTCGGAAATGGCGGAGGGCAGTTCCGTCCTTGTGTCCTTGAAGGGTTGAGCGGCCTTTTCCTTCATTTGCTGGGAAAGTTGATCGAACGAAAAGGGTGCTGGCTCAGGTCTGGCATCCGAATCCAACGCGTCACCGTCCGCGGCGGCCGGCGACGGCCGCATGCCATATGCGGTGAACACCACCCCCATTGTCGAGGTCGTCAGGAAATCACGTCTGTTCATTCAGATCCCAGCAATTCAGTTTCAGGCAGGTCCGGTAGATTCGGCAGGACCGGAAGGCGAGCGTTTGCCGCCGAGAATCCCTCCGCGCTTGTCGAACCTGTGCGGCGATTGTGGATGTTGCAGGGCAGAACGTCGCCAATGCGACGCAGTTCCCCCTGACGGCTGTAAACTTACGAATCCAAGCGTTTACGATTGTGAACAAATGATTGCGGTGAAGCGGTGTCGCATGGGCTTTTGCGCCCGCCGCAAGAACAGGGAAACGTAAGCCTTCGTCCATCGACGTGACCAAGCGGTTGTATGAACTTCAAGCCCATATCCATGCGTCGCTCCGGTGGCGGGGCATGTGCGCCATGGAGCAAAGTGCCTGCCCGAAACCGGGCAAAGAACTTCAACAATTCAAATCATTATGTCGAAATCTGCACGCAATTTGCGTGCTGCACCTACCGCGTCATGTGCCTGAGGGCCAACGCGGGGGCTCGAAACCGGTATAGTCGACGAGAAGTTGGTACATAGTCATACGCACTGGCAATGAGAGGATTCGCTACTCGCGAAACCTGCGGCCGTCAAGCGAATTGTTGTGCAGCGCAAAACCGGTCTCTCCGGCTGTGTTCAGCCGTCGTCGGCCAGGTCACGCAGATAGGTGTTTTCGGCGGCCGAACGGGCGAAATCGGCGGGTTTGATTTCCGCGATGAGAAGCGCTTCGCCAGCGTGTTGCGCGGCGGCTAGCGTCGAGCCGTCAGGAGCAGCGATCAGGGAGAGACCGGCATAGGCGAAACGCTCATCGGCGCTGCAATGGTTCGCATAGGCGACGAAGATCTGGTTCTCGAAGGCGCGCACCGGGATCATCTGTCGCGCGATGAAGGCAGCGTGGTCGCTCGCAGGCAGGGCAGTCGGCACGAGGACAGCCCGTGCGCCGGCCCTGGCCAGACGGCGGACGTTTTCGGGAAACTCCACATCGTAGCAAATGAGGATGCCGAACTTCAGTCCGGCATGCTCGACGAGAACGCTGGAGGGGGATTGGGGCTTGAACAGGCCACGTTCGTAATCGCCATACAGATGCGACTTGCGATAGATCGCCGGCGCCATGCCGGGACGAACGAAAGCGGCGCTGTTGTAGACATTCGTTCCGTCGCGTTCGGCGAAGCCGACCAAGATCGCGATTTCGTGCCGCGCGGCGATGTTGCGAAGAGCGCCGATCGAATGGCCGTCGAGCGGCTCGGCGAGAGACGTGATCTGGTCGCCGGCACCGTATCCGGTAAGCGCAAGTTCCGGCGCGACGAGCACGCTTGCGCCCTTGGCGGCCGCTTCGCGGGCCGCGTCGTCGATGCGGGCGAGGTTGGCCGGGATGTCTCCGGCTTTTGCCTGCATCTGGAGAAGGGCAATCCGCGTCATTTGTCGGCCGAGCTCATTGCGCCCAGCAGGCGCGGCAGATCACCGAACCGGGCGATCAGGCCGAAGACCAGCGCAGCGATGGCGACGAAGAAGATGGACACGGAAGCCATGGTCGGGGTGTAGCCGTATCGCAGCGCGTTGAAGATCTTGATCGGCAAGGTTTCCATGGTGAAGCCGACTGTCATGTAGGCGACGATGTATTCGTTGAGCGACAGGACGAAGGCAAATGCATAGCCCGAAACGACATAGGGCAGGATGAGCGGCAGGACGACCGTCCTCAAGACAGTTCGCTCGTCCGCGCCCATGGTGGAGGCTGCTTCGACCAGCGCCCGGTCTATGGAGGAGAAGCCGAGCGAAAGAGTGACCAGGGGCAGGGTCACGAAGAAGATGGCGTGGCTGATGGCCGCCGTCCACGGCTGGCCATAAAAGCCCAGCGTTGCCCAGAAGGTCAGCATGCCGAGTGCCGTGATGACCGGCGGCAGGATGAAGGGAGCGAGGCCGAGGACCTGGAAAATGTTCGCCCAGGGTGCGATCCGGCGCCACAGGAACCAGGCGAGGGGAAATGCGATGGCGACGGCTAGGGCTGCGGCCGTCGCGGCCAGGATCACCGAACTGACCAGCGCCGAACGCCAGCCATCATCGACGAATATCTGTGCGTACCAGGCGAGCGAGAAGCCCTCGGGCGGAAATGTGAGGCTTTGCTTCTCATTGACCGAAACGCCGGCGACGACGATCAGCGGCAGGGCGAGAAACAGGCCGACGAGGGCGAGATAGAGACGCGGCAGTAGGCGTTTCATCAGGCGGCCTCCCTGCGCCCGACAAAGAGCGTGAGCGCGACCAGCGACAGCGATATCAGCACGAGGAAGACGGCCATTGCCGCAGCGAACGGCATGTTGGACTGATAGATCGCCTGATCGGTGATGAGCACCGATAGCGTCCAGTGCTGCGGCCGACCGAGAATCTGCGGCAGAAGATAGGAGCCGAGCGCGAAGACGAAGACCATGATTAATGTGGCAACGATGGTGTTTCTGAGCGTCGGCACGATGACGTTGAAAAAGGCGAGGAGCGGCGAGGCTCCCAATGTTCGCGCGGCCTCCGTCAATGTCGGGTCGAGGCGCACGATTGCCGGGTAGAGCACCAGCACTGTGTAGGGCAGGGCCTGATAGACCATGCCTGTCAGCACGGCCCCGAAGCCGGGCACCAGAGCCTGCGGTTCGCTCATCAGGCCGGCCCAGACGAGAAGATTGGTGATCCCGGCCGTGCGCGAGAACAGCGTCGACCAGGCGAAACCGATGATGACCTCCGAAAGCGACAGGACCGACAGCATGACAACCAGCCAGACGATCTGGACGCGTCTGCTCGACTGGGCCAGCAGATAGGTGAAGGGAAAGGCGATCGCCACGCAGACGATCGCCACCATGATCGCCAGCATCAAGGAGAAGCCGAGGACGCCGCCGAAGAAGGATGTGAGGAAGCGGGCGTAATTGTCGACGACGAAATCGGGCGTATAGAAGCCGCCCTGCTGGCGGCGAAAGAAGGAGACCGCGATCATCGTGGAGAAAGGCACGACGAAGAAGACCACCAGCATGACGGCCGGAAATGCCAGAGGTACGTAGTCGGTCAGGGTGCGCGGCGGTTCGCGTTTCATTTCTTCACCACGACGCAGGATTCGGGTGGAAGCACCACGCTGACCGTGTCGCCGGCGGCGAAGCCGGTGCGCTCGCGCGGGGTGGTCACGGAGACGATCATCCTGTCGCCGGCCTCGACGAAAGTCTCGATCGTGCCGCCGAGATCGCGCACGAAGGTGACCTTGCCGGCAATGCCGCCGCCGGCAGCCATCAGATGCACATCCTCGGGCCGCACCGAGATCATCGCCTTCTTCTGGCCGTCCGGGAGGAGGAGATCGGGGATGGGGCTGCCCAGGACCACGGCACGTCCATTTGTGTCGGCTTCCACGTCGAGCAGGTTGGTCGAGCCGATGAAGTCTGCGACGAAGGCATCCGCAGGCTTGCGGTAGATGTCCACCGGCGGGGCGGCCTGGCGGATGCGGCCTTCGCCCATCACGACGACGAGATCGGCCATCGTCATCGCTTCGCGTTGGTCATGGGTGACCACGATGGTGGTGATGCCGAGCTTCTGCTGCAGTTGTCTCAGTTCGACCTGCATGGCTTCGCGCAGCTTGGCATCGAGCGCCGACAGGGGCTCGTCGAGCAGGAAGAGCCGGGGCGACAGCGCCAGAGCACGCGCGATCGCCACCCGTTGGCGCTGGCCGCCGGAGAGTTTCGACACGGGCCGATCGGCATATCCGGGCAGATGGATGAGTGCCAGGAGCTCGTCGACGCGCTCTTGCTGCTGCTCACGCGGTGCGCGCCGGATGCGCAGCGGGTAGGCGATGTTTTCGCCGACGGTAAGGTGCGGAAACAGCGCCAGCGACTGAAACACCATGCCCAGATTGCGCTCGTGGGTCGGGATCGGCGTGATGTCCTGATCGTCCAGCAGGATTTCGCCGGATGTCGGCTCCTCCAGACCGGCGATCATGCGCAGGAGGGTCGTCTTGCCGCAGCCGGACGGCCCCAGCATGCACACAAACGTCCCGTGCGGGACCGACAGGCTCACATTGTCGACGGCGACGAAATTGCCGAAATGCTTGGCGACATTCTGCAGGACAAGTCCCGACATGGCTTGGTCCTCATCGTATTGGCGGCTTGAGCCGGCGTCTGGTTGCCAAATGCGGCTCAGGTCGAAGGGCGCGGGCGGAGAACCCCGGGTTGGATTTTCGGGCGCTCCGACAGAGTTGAGGAAACTCCCCGCCACGGCATCATCGGGGCGGGGAGAATTGACGCCTACCCGACGATCAGTTCCGTCCATTTCTGGTTCAGCCAGTCGGACTTCGAGATGTAGAGATCGTAGCGGGGAATGATCGGATCGATATCCGACGACACCGCCGCGAACTCCTCGTCGCTGAGGTCGAGCAGGTCGCGCTTCAGCGTCGGGGCAGTGCCCACCTTGCGCGACATCAGCGACTGGATCTCGGGCTGGCTCATGTAGTCGATGAAGACATGGGCCTCGTCGACCTTGTCTGAAGCCTTGGAAAGCACCCAGTTGCCCGAATCGAGAATGCCGCCCTCCTTGGGGAAGGTCGAGCGCACGGGGTGCCCGTCGGCAGCCGCCAGACCGGTGACGTCGTGATAATACTGCCCCATCGGGATCTCACCCGACTTCAACGCCTGCTCGAACTGCGCCTCGTCGCGATACCACAACCGCACGTTCGGCTTGACCTCGGCGAGCTTCTCGAAAGCCTTGAGCTGGCCTTCCTCGGTGTCGAGCGCATCCGTGCCGCCCATGAAGGTCTTGGCGGTCACTTCCAGCAGGAAGGAGTTGGAAACAAGTGCCAGCAGGCCGAGCTTGTCCTTGTTCGCCGGGTCCCAGAGAGCCTCCCAGCTCGTCGGAGCCTCCGGGTAGACATCGGTGTTGGTAACCAGTGTGATGTACCAGGCGACCGCCCCGATGCCGGCGACGCGACCGTCGGGATACTTGCTGACGAAGTTGGAGAGAAGCCCGTCGAAATTCTTGATCCTGGACGGGTCGAGCGGGGTCCACAGTTCCTGCTCCTGTCCTTTCAGGGTGGAGGTCTGAGACATCATCGAAAGATCGGCTGGCGCCTGGCCCGCACGGGCAGCCTGCGAAAGCTGAACCAGCCAAGCCTCGCCTGTCGGTTCGGCAATCGACTCGACGCCGATGCCGGTCGACTTGGTGAATTCGGGAAAGATGTTGGCGTCGAAGGAATCCTTGAAATAGCCTCCGTAGACGCCGACCTTGATCGAGCGGTCCTGGGCACGCAGGACCGTCGGCATGGCGAGCGCGGCGACACCGGCGAGCCCCGAGCCGAGCAGTGTGCGTCGGCCGATATTTCGGTGGAGCGGTGATTTCATCGTTGTTCTCCTCTTCGTGTGCCGGGTTTGCGGCAGGTTCCCATCTTGTTTGTTGTCGATCTTATGCCTGCTCAGCGCTCCTTGCCAGCGATCGAGGGACTGAAGACCATCAGGCTCAGTATCTCGAACAGCACTTGCGCGCCGGCATGCGCGGTGTTGGTGGTCGCATCGTATTGGGGGGCCACTTCCACGACATCGCCGCCGACCAGGTTGAGGCCCTTCAGTCCTCGAATGAGTTCCAGGATATCGCGTGTCGACGGCCCGCCGATCTCCGGCGTGCCCGTTCCGGGCGCGTATGCCGGGTCGAGACTGTCGATGTCGAAGGACAGATAGACCGGGCCTGCGCCGACGACCTTCCTGGCCTTTTCGATGATGGCCGGAATGCCGAGCGCGGGCATCTCCTCGGCATGGATTACCGTCATGCCGGACTCGTAGGAGAACTCCCACAGATATTCGGCGGCGCCGCGAATGCCGATCTGGATCGTGCGGGTCGGGTCGAGCACACCGTCGAGCACGGCGTTGCGGAACGGTCCGCCATGATGGAACTTGGTCTGGTCGAAGGCGCCGCCGGTGTCGCAGTGAGCGTCGATATGGATCATGCCCACCGGCCGGTCGCGCCCGACTGCCTTGAGGATGGGATGGGTGATGGAATGGTCGCCGCCCACCGATAGCGGGATTACTCCGGCCGCGACGATCTTGCCGATGTGCACCTCGATGTCGTTGTGGCTCTGCTCCAGGCGGTAGCGGCTCTGAAAGGGCACGTCGCCGATATCAGCCACGTTGAGCTCGAAGACGGGTGCGCATTCCAGCACGTGATTGTAGGGGCCGATGCGCTCGATGGCGCGCAATGCGCGCGGACCGAAGCGCGAGCCGGTGCGATTGGTGACGCCGAGGTCCATGGGCACGCCGACCAAGGCCACGTCGAGGCCCAAGAGATCGGGCGCTTGCGGATCGATCTGGCGCAGCGGAGCATCGAGCAGTGTCGGAATGCCGGCATAGGGTGCGACGCGGGTGCCGGACGCCGAAAAGATCTTCTCCGCTACTGCGCGGAACTTCGGATCGAACAGTTCGCCGCCATGGCCTTCGCCATATTTGGCGCGCAGCGCTTCAAGACGTTCCTTGTCCCATGCCATGTCGCAACCTCATTCCGCTGGGGTGTGCGCCTCGTCCGGCCCACTGCCTGGTAACGCGTCAACGGTGACGGCTGATGAAAATTGCGGCAAGTGAATTGAAAAGGCAATTGATAATGTTATAGGGATTTTTGTGAATTTATCTCACAATCGCGGATCCATGAAGGCCGATGGCGAAACGACTGCCTCCACTCAATCCTCTTCGCGCCTTCGAGGCGACCGCCCGGCAGGGCTCGCTGACGAAGGCGGCCGACGAGCTGAACGTCACCCATGGCGCGGTCAGTCACCAGATCCGGGCGCTGGAAGCGGCACTCGATACGCGGCTGTTCGAGCGCGTCGGGCAGCGTCTGCGGCTGACGGCGCAGGGCGCGGAGCTCCTGCCGGCCGTTGCCTCGGCGTTTGAGGGGATCGCCGCGGCAACGGCGCGCATGACCCGGCCAGCCAGCGCCGGGACATTATCGGTCGCCTGCGTGCCGGCCCTGATGTCCTTCTGGCTCATACCGAGGCTCGGAAGCTTCACCGCGCGGTTTCCCGATATCCGGCTGACACTCGGGGCCTCGAACGATCACGCGCTGACGCGTTCGCCGGATGTCGACGTCTGCATTCTCTACGGGGACGGAAATTGGCCGGAATGCTGGACCAAGCTGCTGGCACGTCTCGACCTCTTCCCGGTTGCCAGTCCAACACTGGTCAACAACAAGCCCATCCGTACCGTCCGCGACATCGGCGGCCACGTCATGTTGCACGCCGACGAGGGGCGGGAATGGAACACCTGGCTTGCGAGCGCCGACGCGCTGGACCTGAGACGCGGCCCGCAGCACCATTTCTCCGACGCGCGGCTGGCTGTCGAGGCCGCCGTGCACGGCCACGGCGTAGCGCTCGGCGATACGGTGACGGCCAGCGGACTGCTGGCACGTGGCCAGCTCGTCACGCCCTTCAATCTGGCGGTGCCCGCAGCTGATGCTTTCTATGTCGCCTGCCGCAGCGATTTGCGCGAGGCGCCGGTGGTGCGCGTCTTCATCGACTGGCTGTTCTCCGAGATGGAAGAAAGCCAATCGCGCGTGGAACCGCAAAATTCCGCACGCCGCATGCTGCGCCGTCCCGGCATCCAGCGTCCACCGCGTCGCATCCATGAGATTGCGGCGAAGCGGCCCCTCAGAAAGAAGTAGGCATGAATACAAGCCCATCCACCAGCCTCAACCCACTCGTGGCGACGCTTGCGCCGCCGCCCGTTCCGGCCGTGCAGGCCTGGGCGCGCGGCTATGACGGGGCGAGGGGAGCGTTGATTGACCTGTCGCAGGCCGTGCCCGGCTATCCACCGCATGACGACCTGCTGTCCTGGCTGGCGGAGGCGGCCGGATCGGTCGCCAGTTGCGGCTACGGACCGATCGAGGGCGAGGACGTTTTGCGCGAGGCATATGCGGCCCATGTCGCGGCGCTCTACGGCGGATCGGTCTTTGCCGGCAACATCCACATTACGGCGGGCTGCAACCAGGCCTTCTTTGCCACGGTGATGGCGCTGGCGCGGGCGGGCGACACGGTCTTGATGACCAATCCGTGTTATTTCAATCACGAGACCACGCTTTCCATGCTGGGCATAGAGACGCGTTTCGTCGACTGTTCCGGCGCAGACGGGTTTCTGCCCGCGCCGGAAGCGATTGCCGAGAGGCTCGACGGGGTGAAGGCACTGGCACTTGTCAGTCCCAACAACCCGACGGGCGCCGTCTATCCGCCCGAACTTCTCAGGCAGATCCACGATCTGTGTGCGGCACGCGGCGTGTGGCTCATACTCGACGAGACCTACCGCGACTTTCTGGCGCCGAATGCCGGCGCACCGCACGGGCTGTTTGCAGAAGCCGGCTGGGAGACGTCGCTGATCCAGCTCTACAGCTTCTCGAAATCCTTCTGCATCCCCGGACACCGGGTCGGGGCCGTGACGGCGGGCGAGGCGGTGATCACCGAGATCGCCAAGGTCATGGACAATCTGCAGATATGCGCCCCGCGCGCGCCGCAGACGGCAATTGCCCGGGGGCTGCCGGCGCTTGCCGAATGGAGGGAAGGCAACCGGGTAGAGATCGCCCGTCGCGCCGAGGCTCTTTCCGAGACAATGGCCGCCGTCGCGGACTGGCGGCTCGATGCGGTCGGCGCCTATTTCGGTTTCGTCCGCCACCCGTTCGCCGGGCACTCGTCGCAGGCGGTTGCCGAGAAGCTGGCCAAGGAGCGCGGCGTGGTGACGATACCGGGTGAATATTTCGGTGCCGGGCTGGCGCGCTATCTGCGTTTCGCCTTCGCCAATGCCGATGCGGACACCTTGCGTGGGCTGAGGGAGCGGTTGACGGGCTTTTCAATGTAGCGCCTGCTCCACACCGGACACTTGATTGGAGGGGACAACTGCCGGATATGCTGATTGCACGTCATGCGGGGAGGAGAGGCATGTCCTGTCGATCAGGAATGTGGGCCGGCGGGAGGAGGCGGCAATGCTGACCCTGCGGCAGATAGAGGTGATCCGCGCCGTCATGGTCGCCGGTACCATTGCGGGGGCGGCACGGCTGCTGAACGTCGCGCAGCCTGGCGTCAGCCGCACCATGAAGCATATGGAACAGACGCTCGGCATCAAGCTCTTTACCCGCAAGGGCGGCCGCTACGTTCCCTCTCCGGAAGCACGCGATGTATTCGGGCAGTTGCAGGACGTGCACAAGAAGCTCGAGGATCTTCAGTTTTCCATCGACCAGCTCGAACGCGGCAAAGGCGTGGAGCTGGCCATCGGCTCGGTGCCGAGCATCGCCAATGTCATGGTGCCTCGAGCGATTGCAGCGGTGCGCCGACGCTACCCCGACATTCGTGTCGACGTCGATATCCTCAAGATCGAGGACGCCATAGACTACCTGATGCTGGCAAAGGGCGAACTGGCCGTGATGAGCTACAGGTTCGATCACCCGGGAATAGATTTTCAGCCGCTCGCCAGCGGGCATCTGGTGTGCATCGCATCGCCGGGGCATCCCCTGGCGGACCGCCAGGAGGTCACGTCGGCAGACATCGCGCGCTATCCGCTTATCGGCATCGACCCGCACGATCCCTATGGAAGCATCATGGCAGGCATTTTCGAACGCCAGGGCATTCCATACGAGATCTCGATCCGCGCCCGCTTCGGCACGACGGTCTGCGCCCTGATCCGGGAGGGTCTCGGCGTGGCGGTCATCGATACCTTCACCGTTGCCGATATGGAGCGCAACGGCCTTGCCATCATCCCGATCCGTGAGCCGACGCAATTCCAGACCTATGTCGCGACGCGCGCCGACTCTGCGCTGTCGAGCTTTGCCGAAACCTTCATCGCCTATCTTCGCCGGGTCATGAGAGGGTATTCGGCGGAAGATCAATAACAAGAAGTTATATTTGGCGCAAAACAAGGTAATTGCGTTATCGGAAGTATCCTGACATCTTGTCGAGACGCCGCTTTCCGGCTGGATGATTCACTGAATATGTCTGGTGTTGGGAACGAGCCCTCCGGGAGAGCGAATGCGCGGGGGTGCAGGCGTAAACACAGCAATCCTTGCTTCCTGTCGGAAGCCATCGGGAGGACAATATGATCCGTAAGTTCATTGGGGCGGCCGCCGCCCTTTCCCTTCTTGCCGGCGTTGCCGCGGCACAGGAGTTTCCCGAGCGCGAGATGCTCGGCGTCATCATGTGGGGTGCGGGCGGCGCGACGGACGTGGTTGCCCGCGGCGTCACGCCGGCGGTCGAAGAGGCGCTCGGCAAGCCGATCGTCATGCTCAACAAGTCAGGCGGCGCGGGCGCCATCTCGGTCGCCTACGTCAATGCGGCCCCAGCCGATGGCTACACCATCCTCTACGGCGCGGAGAACCCGCAGCTGCATGGCGTTATGGGCCTGTCGGAACTCGACTATTCGAGCTTCTACCCGGTCAACATCCTGGGACGCGGCGTCGCCGTTGTGGTGGCGCGCAACGATGCGCCCTGGAACTCGTTCAAGGAACTGGTCGAAGACGCCCAGAAGCGTCCCGGCGAGATCAAGATGGGTTCAACCGGTCCCGGCGGGCTGCCGCATGTGGTTGGCGCACTCCTGAATTCGGTGGCTCCGTTCGAGGTCACTGCCGTTCCGTTTGATGGCGAAGGGCCGGGCCTGACGGCACTGCAGGGCGGCCATGTCGATTTCATGCCCTCCGGCGTGTCGGCGGCGGCCGAACTGATCAAGGGCGGCAAGGTCAAGGCGCTTGCCGTTATCAATACCGATCCGATCGAGAGCCTGCCCGATGTGCCGCCGATCACCGAGGAATATCCCGACATGGCGAAGTACCTGCCCTGGGGGCCGTTCTACGGCGTCTTCGTGAAGGCCGATACGCCGGACGACGTCAAGGCGACACTGGTCGATGCGTTCAAGGTGGGAGCGGAATCGGAAGCCTTCCAGACGCTGATGGCCAATCGCGGCAACGTCATGATGAACATCTCGGGTGACGAGGCTTCGGACTTCCTCAAGAAGTGGCAGTCGGTGACCACCTGGGTGCTTCAGGACAGCGGCGCGACGAAGCGCTCGCCGGAAGAACTGGGCATTCCGCGCCCGTAATGACTGAACGTGCGGCGACCCGTGACGGTCGCCGCACGTCGATCCTGGGGAGGATGACATGGCCGATAGCCGCACACGCCGGCCGGGCGAACTCGTTTTCACTGCATTGCTTGCCGTTTTCAGTCTGCTGGCCGCCTGGCAGGCCTGGCTGATCGCGGGCTTCTCCTCGCCATCGTCGCCCGGCGTTTTTCCGATGCTGGCGACCGCTGCGATGGTCGTTTCAGGGGTGGCGATCCTCGCTGATACGGCGCGCAAGCGCCCTGCAGCCGAGCGTGGCGTCCTGCGGGCCTTTCTGGCCGAGGTGACGCCGGCCAGGCTCGCGATCTTCGCCGCCATGATCATCGCCTACATGTTCGCGCTTGAGCCGGTCGGATTTGTCGTCAGTTCGTTCGTCTTTCTGTTCGCCGCCATTGCCTATCTGTACCGCGGCAGCATCGTTCTCAGCCTGGCGATCAGCGCGCTGAGCCTGGCGGCCATCTACTTCGTATTCCGCTACGTGTTCTCGGTGGTTCTGCCGACGGGGAGCCTCATCTGATGGATGCGTTTTCCTACTTCTTCATGGCGTGGATTGATCCGTCGCTCTTCCTGATGGTCGCGCTCGGCACGCTCGCCGGCATCTATATCGGCGCCATTCCCGGCCTGTCGGTCACGATGGCTGCATCCATCCTGATCTCCTTTACCTTCAAATGGGATGTCAACGATGCGCTGGCGCTCATCGCCGGCATCTATCTGGGCGGTGTCTATGGCGGTTCGCGCAGCGCCATCCTGCTCAACATTCCAGGCGCTCCGAGCGCCATTGCAACAGCGCTCGACGGCTATCCTCTGGCGCAGCGCGGCGAAGCGGGCACCGCGATCGGCGTGACCACGGTCATGTCCGTCATCGGCGGCTTCGTCGGCATTCTGGCGCTGGCGCTTGCCGCGCCCGCCATATCCAATTTCGCGCTCCTCTTCGCCCCGCGCGACTACCTGTTGCTCGCCATTCTCGGCATCCTGCTGGTCGGCAGCCTGTCCGGAGATTCACTGGCCAAGGGCATCTTTGCCGGCGCGCTCGGCGTGACCATCGGCATGGTCGGTCTCGATCCGATGACGGCGCAGGGGCGCTTTACCTTCGGCACGCTGACGCTGATGGGCGGCATACCCTATGTCGCGGCCATGATCGGCTTCTTCGGCGTGGCCGAAGTGCTTTACCAACTGCGTTTTCTCGACGTCGCGCCCGTCAAGCAGAAGGTTTCGAAAATCCTTCCTTCCTGGTCGATCGTGCTCAAATATCTGCCGCTTTCGCTGCGCACGAGTACGATCGGTGTCGTGATCGGCGCACTTCCGGGCACCGGAGGCGATATTGCCGCGCTGATGGCCTACGATCATGCCAAGCGCACGGTGAAGGAACCCTCGCGGCCATTCGGCGAGGGCGCCTATGAAGGGCTGGTCGCGCCGGAAACGGCCAACAACTCGGCCGTTGGCGGCGCCTATATTCCGATGCTCACACTGGGCATTCCCGGCGACGCCGTGACCGCCGTCATCATCGGCGCTCTCTACATCCACGGCCTCAAGCCCGGACCTCTCCTGATGGTCGAGACGCCCCACCTGTTCTGGTTCACCGTCGGCGCGCTGACGCTCGCCAACATATGTCTGCTTTTCTTCGGGCTCACCGGCATCCGCATCTTCTCCAAGATCGTTGAATGTCCCAAGGGCATATTGCTGCCGCTGATCCTGGTGCTGTCTGCGGTCGGCACCTATGCGATCCAGAACAATCCCGTCGACATCTACTGGATGCTCGGCTTCGGAATTCTCGGCTACTTCATGAAGGTCTACGGATTCCAGGTCGGGCCGGTGATCCTGGGCGTCATCCTGGGACCGCTGATGGATGTGTCGTATCGGCGCGCGATGATTTCCGCGCGCGACGACGTGGGCACGTTCCTGCTGGAGTTTCTGACAAACCCGCTTTCGCTGGCGCTGACGCTGTTTCTGCTTTTCGTACTTCTCGGCCAGACACCGCTTTGGGCCAAGCTGAAGAACGGGCGCAAGGCGAACGCATAGGCGATGGAGCCCTGACCATGAAAACCTCGATCGCGACCGTTTCGATCAGCGGTGATCTCGGCGAAAAGCTGGCGGCGATCGCTGCCGCCGGATTCGACGGCGTCGAGATTTTCGAGAACGATTTCCTTGCCTTTGACGGCACGCCGGCGGAGGTGGGCCGGATGGTCCGCGATCACGGCCTGGAGATCACGCTTTTCCAGCCGTTCCGCGACTTCGAGGGAATGCCGGAACCGCATCGCTCAAGGGTGTTCGATCGCGCCGAGCGCAAGTTCGACCTGATGCAGGAACTGGGCACCGATCTGATGCTGGTGTGCTCCAATGTGTCGCCGGTATCGCTTGGCGGCATCGACCGCGCGGCCGGGGACTTCCACGAGCTTGGAGAACGGGCCGCAACACGTGGATTGCGCGTCGGGTTCGAGGCGCTCGCCTGGGGGCGCCACATCAACGATCATCGCGATGCATGGGAAGTCGTGCGCAGGGCCGACCATGCCAATGTCGGGTTGATCCTCGATTCCTTCCATACCCTGTCGCGCGGCATCGACGTCAATTCGATCCGGGCCATTCCGGGCGACCGGATCTTCATCGTCCAACTGGCCGATGCCCCGCGGTTCGACATGGATCTGCTCTACTGGAGCCGGCATTTCCGCAACATGCCGGGGGAAGGGGATCTGCCGGTCACGGATTTCATGCGGGCGGTGGCGGCGACCGGTTATGGCGGGGTGCTGTCGCTGGAGATCTTCAACGACCAGTTTCGCGGCGGCTCGCCGCGCTCGATCGCAGTCGATGGCAAGCGTTCGCTGGTCTACCTGATGGATCAGGTGAGACGTGTGGAGCCTGATGTTGCGCTCGACGTGCCCGAGATGCCTGACCGTATCGAGGTCGAGGGCGTCGAGTTCGTCGAGTTCGCAGCGGATTCGACGGAGGCACAGGCGCTGGGGTACTTCTTTGCCGCGATGGGCTTTACGCGGGCCGGACGCCACAAGACGAAGGACGTGACGCTCTGGCGGCAGGGAGGGATCAACCTCGTCGTCAATACCGAGCGCGAGGGCTTCGCCCACTCCTCCTATCTGGTTCACGGCGCGTCCGCATATGCGATGGGACTGAAGGTCGAGGATGCGGCGGCAACCGTCGCGCGCGCCCAGGCGCTGGGTGCGGAAATATTCGAGCAGCCGCGCGCACCGGGCCAGCTGGCCATCCCTGCGATCCGTGGGGTCGGCGGAGGGATCATCTATTTCCTGGATGGCAAGTCCGATCTCGCCAGGGTTTGGGAGATCGAATTCGACCCGGTGACCGGGGCGGCGTCGGGATCGGATGCCGGGCTCGTCGGAATCGACCATGTGGCGCAGACCATGAATTACGACGAGATGCTGACCTGGTTGCTCTTCTACACGTCGATTTTCCGGACGCGGAAGACGCCGATGGTCGATATCGTCGATCCGGCCGGACTGGTTCGCAGCCAGGCGATCGCCAACGAGGACGGCTCGCTCAGGCTGACGCTGAACGGCGCCGAGGGACGCAAGACTCTGGCCGGCCATTTCATCGCCGAAAGCTTCGGGTCGAGCATCCAGCACCTGGCGTTTGCCAGCCGCGACATCTTCGCCACGGTCAAGGCTCTCAAGGCGAACGGACTGGAGCCGCTGGCGATATCGCGCAACTATTACGACGACCTGGAGGCCCGCTTCGGCCTCGATCCGGAATTCGCCGATCGGCTGCGCGAGGAGAACATCCTCTACGACCGCGAGGGCGAGGCGGAGTATTTCCAGCTCTACAGCCCGCTCTTCGGCGAAGGCTTCTTCTTCGAGATTGTCGAGCGTCGCGGCGGCTATTCCGGCTACGGCGGTCCCAATGCACCTTTCCGTATCGCGGCCCAGAAGCGGCGCATGCGTCCCGCGGGGATGCCCAAGATCTAGTGGAATGAATTTGACATTCGATACCCGCTCGATGTCGACCTCGAGATCGAATGTCAAATTCGAAAGCTCCACTGGTTTTCTGTTTTCGGCATTTGCGTCCAAGGCCCATGCAGACGGGAAGCAAATGTGGAAAAAAAACCACTGGCTCGCATTGGCTTCGAACGGAAATGTTGGGAGCAATGATATGAGTGTCAGATCAATATCTTGAAGCATATACCTTTCGCTCAAACGATACCGTTTGAGCGGTACATGCCATAGCCGACCAGATCATACTGAGCACTGATGGCATGCGGAGTGCGCGACGCGCCGCGAACGGCCGTTGCATGTCCGGCGGCATTGCCGGTCACCGCGGTGTCGATCAGGGCGGAATGTTGCTGACAAGTATTGTCATGAGACGATTGCATTCGACGCCAGACAAATCGAGTCAAGCTCCAATCAATCTTTCCCCAGATGAACGAACGCGCTGCAATCGTGTCGCAATTGCGCGATCGTGGGTGTAATCTTCGCGGCAAATTTCCTTTGGAGGGAGCCTCTCCGGCGTTTTGACAACATGAGCCGGATAGGAAATGCTAACGGACCGAAATGCCGATTAATGGGAGATTACAATGACATTCTACAAGAGCGACGGCGATCGCGTTCCCGCGCAGATTAGTGCGCTGGCCGAAGACGCGAAAGCCGGCAGGATGGATCGGCGCGAATTCCTTGCGCTTGCCAGCATGTTCGGCGCCTCGACAGCGATGGCGTACGGCATGCTGGGTCTTTCGGTGCCCACCAGTGCCATGGCTCAGGACGGCGAGCCTCAGATGGGCGGCGTCCTGAAGGTCTCGATGTTCGTCAAGGCGAACAAGGACCCGCGCCTGGCCGACTGGTCCGAGATCGCCAACGCAATGCGCCAGTCGCTGGAGCCGCTGATCAAGTTCACGCGCGACTTCACCTTCGAGGGCAAACTGCTTGAAAGTTGGGAGGTCAACGACGACGCGACAGAGTACGTCCTTCATGTGCGCCAGGGCGTGACATGGAACAACGGCGACAGCTTCAGCGCGGACGACGTCATATTCAACATCACCCGCTGGTGCGACCAGACCGTCGAAGGCAACTCGATGGCGCAGCGCCTGGCGTCGATGATCGATCCGGAGACCAAGAAGCTGCGCGAGGGCGCGGTGGAGAAGGTCGACGACCATACGGTCAAGCTGAAGCTGCAGGCGCCGGACGTGACGATCATTCCGGGCGTCTCGGACTATCCGGCGCTCATCGTGCATCCGAGCTTCGACGAGACGGGCGCGGACTGGGTCGCCAACCCGATCGGCACCGGGCCGTTCGATCTCGTCTCCTACGAGGTCGGAAACCGCGTCGTCTACAAGCGCCGCGAGAACGGCCAGTGGTGGGGCGGCGAAGCCTATCTCGACGGGATCGAGTTCATCGACTACGGCACGGACCCCTCGGCGGAAGTCAACGCCTTCGAGGCCGGCGAGATCCATACCAATTACGAGACGACCGCCGATTACGTGGATATCCTCGACGGTCTGGACCTCGTGCAGTCGGAAGTTGGCACTTCGACGACGCTTACTGTCCGCATGAACGTCGACAACAAGCCCTATGACGACCAGAAGGTCCGTCAGGCGGTCCAGTACGCGGTCGACAACAATGTCTGTCTCCAGTTGGGCCTCAACAACCGGGGCACCAAGGCCGACAACTACCATGTCGCGCCGATCCAGCCTGATTGGGCCGAGATCGGGGAGTTCAACCGTGACGTCGAGAAGGCCAAGTCGCTGATCGCGGAAGCCGGCCAGGAGGATTTCGAGCACGAGATCATTTCGGTCGACGAGAACTGGCACAATAACACCTGCGATGCCGTTGCCGCACAGATGCGCGAGGCCGGCTTCAAGGTGAAGCGTACGGTGCTGCCCGGTTCGACTTTCTGGAACGATTGGACGAAATATCCCTTCTCGGCCACCAACTGGAACATGCGGCCTCTGGGAATCCAGGTTATCGTCCTTGCCTACAAGACGGGTGGCAGCTGGAACGAGACCGCCTATTCCAACCCGGAACTCGACAAGCTGATTGACCAGGCCCTGACGATCGGGGACAACGAGAAGCGGCAGACCGTGATGAAGGACATCGAGCAGATCATCCAGGATTCCGGGATCATCATCCAGCCCTACTGGCGCAAACTCTACAACCACTCGGTGCCCGCGGTGAAGAACCACGGAATGCACCCGATGTTCGAGATCGACCTGCAGAAGGTCTGGCTCGACCCGAGCGCCTGACGGGCCGCAGGAAGGGGCCGGCTACGGCCTCTTCCTGTCTCATCGAACAACAACCACCCCACCGGAGGGGACGGTGCTCACATTCATCCTGCGGCGCCTGGGCGGCATGGTTCTGACGATGGTATGCCTCACGCTCGTCGTCTTCTACATGGTCAATTTGGAACCGAACCTGACCAAGCTGGCGTTGAGCCAGATGGACATGCGCGCATCGCGCGCCGATCAGGAGCGCTGGCTTGAACGCAACGGCTATCGCGAGCCGTTCCTGGTGCGTTACGGGCAGTGGATCGGCGTCGTCAAGAAGCAGCCTGTCATCAACCCGGAGACCGGGGAGCCGACAGCCCGGTTCTCGTTTTGCGACGATCCGACGAAGCCGGTCTACTCGGGCGTTCTGCAAGGCGATTTCGGCTGTTCGACCAAGTTCAGGACGCGCGTCTCCAACAAGCTGTTCCCGGCCCTCGCCGCGACCGGGATCCTGATGTTCTGGGTGCTTGTTGTGATGATCCCGATATCGCTGCTGATCGGCATCCTGGCGGGCATGCGAGAAGGCTCACGGCTGGATCGCGGGCTGTCCGTCACGGCAATCGCGTCGACGGCGACGCCGGAGTACGTGTCGGGTGTCATCTTCACGGTGATCTTCGCATCATGGCTCGGCTGGCTCAACGGCTCGGCCGCATCGGCCTCGCGCGGCATAACTTTCTACAATTTCACCCTTCCGGTGATGACGCTTGCCGTCTACGGCATCGGCTACATCGCCAGGATGACGCGTACCTCGATGGTCGAGGTGATGACCCAGCAATATATCCGCACCGCGCGGCTGAAGGGGCTGGGCTTCGGTTCGGTGGTGATCAAGCATGCCCTGCGCAATGCGCTCATCGCCCCGTTCACGGTGATCATGCTGCAGTTTCCGTGGCTGTTGACCGGCGTCGTCATCGTCGAGACCATGTTCCGCTATCAGGGCTTCGGCTACACGCTGGTTGAGGCGGCCAGCAACAACGACATCGATCTTCTTCTCGGCTGCTCGCTGGTGTCGGTCTTCGTCGTGCTGGTCACGCAGCTCATTTCCGACGTCGGCTATGCCTATCTCAATCCGCGCATCCGGGTGCAGTAGGGGGACCACATGCCAAACGAACGCATCGGCGTGATCGCCATTATCTGGGGCATCATCGTCCAGTTCTGGCCGGTCCTGCTGTCGCTGGCCATCGTCATCGGGCTGAGTGTCATCTACCGCCGCCGGCTGGGCCTCTATGGACAGCTCTTCGGCAGCGGGGTGGGCATCGCGGGCGTCGTGATCTGCCTTTTCTGGCTGTTCACGGCAGTCTTTTCCAAGATGGTCGCTCCGTTCAACCCGTTGAGCCAGATCGCCGTCATGAAGGATGCCCTGCCGGGAACCCTGGTGCCGGACGGCGGTGGTGTCTATCTGCTCGGCGGCGACAAGCTGGCGCGCGATGTTTTTTCGCGCATGGTCTATGGCAGCCGCATCGTGCTGATCATCGCGCCGTCGGCGACGCTGTTTGCGCTCATGGTCGGCACCACGCTCGGGCTGCCGGCAGGCTATTTCGGCGGCAAGATCGACACGGTGCTGTCGTTCCTTGCCAATCTCGTGCTGGCCTTTCCGGTCATTCTCCTTTTCTATCTGCTGGTCACGCCCGGCATCATGGACACGCCGCTGCCCTACGCCATGGCGGCGGCTTTCTTCATCTTTCCGATCATCTTCTTCTGCGTGCTGTTCTGGACGCGCTTCAGGAGCCGGCCGGAGCGGCTCTATCCGCTTCTGGCGCTGACGCTCCTGATCGGTGGCTGGATCTATGCCGGCCTCGTGTTCGATGCCGATCCCCTGGGCATCGTCTCGATCCGCCCGAACGAGCTGAACATCTTCGTCGCCGTGGTCTTCGCATCGGCTCCGGGCGTGTTCCGCATCGTCCGCGGGCTGACCATGGACATCAAGACGCGCGACTATGTTGCGGCCGCGCAGACGCGGGGTGAGGGTCCCTGGTACATCATGCTGTGGGAGATCCTGCCAAACGCGCGCGGTCCGCTGATCGTCGATACGTGCCTGCGCATCGGCTATACGACGATCCTGCTTGGGACGCTGGGCTATTTCGGTCTCGGTCTGGCCCCGGAGAGCCCCGACTGGGGGACCGCGATCAAGGATGCGAGCCGCCTTCTGAGGGCGACGATCCACCCGGCATTGCCGCCGGTTTTCGCGCTGATGTCGTTTGTGCTGGGCCTGAATCTGCTCGCTGACGCGCTGCGCGAGGAATCGCTGAAAGATTGATGTCATGGGAGTCAGGCAGCCAAACCACGCCATTCCGGAAGCGGGAGTGCGCGGCTATTCTGCATGAATCCGAACTGAGAGCGACGCCATGAACGAAGCCATCAGCAGCAACCGGCCGGAGGAGGCCGCGGAGCCAATTCTCGAAATCGAGAACCTCTCAATATCCTTCTTTACCCGCAAGGGTGAGATACCGGCGGTGATGGATTTTTCCTGCAGCGTGATGCCTGGAGAGGCGATGGGGATCGTGGGCGAGTCGGGATGCGGCAAGTCGACGGTTTCGCTCGGAATCATGCGCGACCTGTCGAATGTCGGCAAGATCGTCGGTGGCCGGATCAAGTTCCAGGGCCGCGATATGGCCGAATTGAGCGAGGATGAGCTGAGGCAGATCCGCGGCAACAAGATCGCCATGATCTATCAGGAGCCGATGGCGAGCCTCAATCCGGCGATGAAGATCGGCCGGCAGCTCATGGAGGTGCCGCTGATCCACGACAAGGTGTCGAAGGAGGAGGCCTACCAGCGATCCCTGGAAATGGTGCGTGCGGTGCGGCTGCCCGATCCCGAACGCATCATGCGGTCGTTTCCGCACCAGCTTTCGGGTGGACAGCAGCAGCGCATCGTCATCGCCATGGCACTGCTTTCCAAGCCGGCCCTGCTGCTTCTCGATGAGCCGACCACGGCGCTCGACGTGACCGTCGAGGCGGGCATCGTGGAACTGGTCAAGGGACTTGGCAAGGAATACGGCACCTCGATGATCTTCGTGTCGCACAATCTGGGCCTCATCCTGGAGACCTGCGACCGGATAACGGTGATGTACTCGGGCGAGGCGGTGGAAACCGGGCGCATCGAGGACGTGTTCGACCGCATGCGCCATCCCTATACACAAGGCCTGTTCCGGTCGATCCCGCTGCCCGGCGCGGACAAGAACGCGCGGCCGCTGATCGCCATTCCGGGCCAGTTGCCCTTGCCGCACGAGCGTCCCAAGGGCTGCAATTTCGGTCCCCGCTGCCAGCACTTCAAAGCGGGCCTGTGCGATGCCGGCGATATTCCCATGCTTGCCGTCGGCGGGCACGACAATCATTTCAGCCGCTGCGTGCGCTTCGACGAGATCGACTGGGATGCGCTGCCCGAAGGCGCGAAGACCGCCAAGGAACCGGTCAAACCCGGCGCGCCGGTGCTGCAGGTCGACCGGCTCAAGAAATATTATCACGTGAGCGCCAACGCCATTTTCGGCGGCGGAGAAACGCGCACGGTCAAGGCCAACGAGAACGTCTCGTTCGAGGCCAGGGAATCGGAGACCGTGGCGATCGTCGGTGAATCGGGCTGCGGAAAGTCGACGCTGGCCAAGGTGCTCCTTGGGCTGGAGACGGCGACCGACGGCGCGGTGCGGCTCGGCAATACCGATATCGAAGCGACGCCGATCGAAGGGCGCGACGTCGACACGATTTCCTCCATCCAGATGGTCTTCCAGAATCCCTTCGACACGCTCAATCCCAGTCATTCAGTCGGGTCGCAGATCATCCGCACCCTGGAGAAATTCCAGGTCGGGGCCAGTCTGGCGGAGCGCAAGCAGAGGATGTTCGAACTGCTCGACCTGGTGAAGCTGCCGCGCGCCTTTGCCGAGCGCATGCCGCGCCAGCTTTCTGGCGGGCAGAAGCAGCGCATCGGCGTGGCACGCGCCTTTGCCGGCAACGCCAAGGTGGTCGTGGCCGATGAGCCGGTCTCGGCGCTCGACGTCTCGGTCCAGGCGGCGGTGACGGAACTGCTGATGGACATCCAGCGCAAGAACAAGACGACGATGCTGTTCATCAGCCACGACCTGTCGGTCGTGCGCTATCTCGCGGACCGGGTGGTCGTGATGTATCTCGGGCACATCGTGGAGCAGGGCACGACGGATCAGATCTTCGCGCCGCCCTACCATCCCTACACGGAAGCTCTCCTTTCGGCCATTCCGATCGCCGATACCAGCGTGAAGAAGAAGCACATCGTGCTGGAAGGCGACATTCCGTCGGCCATGAATCCGCCTCCTGGCTGCCCGTTCCAGACGCGCTGCCGCTGGAAGTCCCGCGTGGGCGGCAACAAATGCGAGACCGAACTGCCGCCGCTCAAGGACCTCGGTGACGGCCACTTCAGCCTGTGCTGGCTGGATGACGAGGCGTTGGCGGAAATGGATCCGGTCATCAGCTTCGCCGGCGCAGAGGACGCCACGTCGTCTTCGTCGCGCGGGGCAGGAAGCGAAACGGGTGCGGGCGGTGGCTCGAAGAGGGCATCGGCAGCGCGGCCAGGTGCCCGGCGCGCCATCGACGAGCCGACACCGCGCGAAGCGGCGGGCCTTCTGAAAGGGCGCAAGGCGCAGCATCACCAGCGCCCCGCCGCTCATCCCGCGTCGAAGAAGTCGCCCGGCAAGGCCGGCAATGCACCCTCAACTGACAGGAACAGGCCGCCTGCAATCCGCCGCCCGGCCAGGCCCGACGACCTTACGCTCATCTCCGGCATCGGGCCGAAAATCGAGGGGCTGCTGCATGGCCTCGGCATCTACACCTATGCGCAGATCGCTGCCTGGAAGAAGGCCGAACGCGAATGGGTCGATGCGCATCTGAAGTTTCACGGCCGCATCGAACGCGACGGATGGGTGAAGCAGGCCAAGGCGCTCGCCAAGGGCGGGCCGAAGGCCTGAGTGAGCGCCGGGCGCGTTACCTGCCGCAGCTCTGCATCTGCGCCGCGTAATTCCTCGCCATCTTGTCGGTATCGCGCGCGTAGCGCTTGATGGTGGCGTTGTTCTTCCAGTCGCCGCGGCCGTAGCCCGTCCAGCCGTAATAATAGGCGAGGTAGAGATTATAGGTGTCGTTGCGGGCTACACCGTACTTGCCGGCCGTCTTGGCATGATACCACCCGACGAAATCCACCGCATCGCCGAAGTCGGAGCGGCGGGCGGCGAAGTTGCCGCTTTCGCGCTTGTATTGCAGCCAGGTGCCGTCGAGGGCCTGGGGATAGCCGTAAGCGCTTGACGGGCGTTTCCACGGGATGAACCCCAGCAGCTTCGTACGCGGCGGGCGCGCGTTGTGCTTGAAGCCGGATTCCTTGCGCAGTGTCGCCATGAGCACGGGGACCGGAACGCCATATTTGCGCTCCGCGTAGGCCGCCTCGCGACGCCAGTTGTTGAACCAGCCGTCGCGCTGATCGAAGACCGCACAGACGTTGTTGATGTTTTTCGGCGGGGTGGCGCAGGCCGACAGGGCCAGGACACCGAGAACCGGAACGATACGCAGAAAACTCGACACACTCATGGGGCCGAAATTATGCGTAAAAGTTAAAGGGATTGTTGAGGCGGGCGTTAACGCTATGACCCGGCCGGGGTCGGTCAGCCGCCAGCTTTATTCAAAGCGATGCGTGGCGTCCCGATCGCGCTCGTAGCGTCTGGAGAGCGGAAACGGCGGCAACCACGACTCACGCCGGATGGTCCAGAGTTCGTAGGTCGGCTTCAGTTGATCGGGTGCATCCAGAGACCCCAGATTCACCTCGATCTCGTCCGCCGTGCGTGCGAAAACGGAGGAACCGCAGCGCGGACAGAAAAACCGCCCGGCATAGTCGCTCGTTTCGCCATCGACGTTCACCGCATGCTGCGGGAATATCGCTGAGGCATGAAACAGGGCGCCGTGATGCTTGCGGCAGTCGATGCAATGACAAAGGCCGACCCGGTAGGGCCGTCCCGACGCCACAAAACGCACATTGCCGCACAAGCACCCGCCGGTGAACTGGTCCATCTTGAGTCTCCTTCGAATCGCGCTGCCGGGAGGGCTGTGACGAACAGACGTTCACGCACTGTCGGTCATGCCCGGTCGCCGCCCGGGATCACTCCGCGTCCGGTTGCCTTGCGGGTGCAGCCTCGGCAAAGGCGGGCAGGGCCATGGCCTTCTCGTGGATGCGGGCGATGGTCGGGTAGGGGGCCATGTCGACGCCGAACCGGCCATTGTTGGCAACCTGTGCGACAAGACAGATGTCGGCGAGCGTCGGCTGATCGCCATGACAGAACGCGCCTGCTTGGCCATCGGAAGCCAGAATCCTTTCAAGCGGTTCAAACGTTTCTTTCACCCAGTGACGGAACCAGTCCGCAATCTCGGCGTCGTCTGCCCCATAACGGGCGCGCAGCGCGTTGAGGACGCGCAGATTGTTCACCGGATGAATGTCGCAGGCGATCATCTGCGCGATCATGCGCACACGCGCCCGGCCGAGCGCATCGGAAGGCAGGATCGGTGGTTCGGGCACGATCTCGTCGAGATACTCGCAGATTGCCAGCGACTGCGACAGCATTGTGCCGTCCTCAAGGACGAGGGCCGGAACGAGCCCTTGCGGGTTCACGGCCAGGTAGGCGGGTTCGCGGTGTTTTCCTAGGCGCAGATGGTGCGCGACATAGGTGTAGTCGATGCGCTTCAGGTTGAGCGCGATGCGGACGCGATAGGACGTCGAGGAGCGGAAATAGTTGTGCAGGGTGAACTGTGTCATCGCTTCCATCCCGGTGGTGCCCATCGGTCTATTGGATGGCGGGGACATCGTCCATCCCGAGGCGCCTCAAAACAAAGATGATTTGAATACTCAAGTTATATCAAGTGCTTGATCTGCCGATTCCGAAAATTGACCAATTGATAAAAAAATAAAACGTGCTAGCCTTTTCCAAAACCAGAAAATGGGGAACATGGATGGCAGAAGGACAATTCAAGGACGGTATTGCGTCCGGACGTCTGCAGCCGGCGCAGATTGCGGAGAATTTCGCGGATCTGCACCCGCCGCTGGATCATCACGAGGCGCTTGTCGAGGCCGACCGGTGCTATTTCTGCTACGATGCGCCCTGCATGCAGGCCTGCCCGACATCGATCGACATTCCGATGTTCATCCGGCAGATCGCCACGGGCAATCCCGTCGGGTCGGCCAAGACGATCTTCGACCAGAATATCCTTGGCGGCATGTGCGCGCGCGTCTGCCCGACGGAGACCCTGTGCGAAGAGGTGTGCGTGCGCGAAGTGGCCGAAGGCAAGCCGGTACAGATCGGCCGCCTGCAGCGCTATGCGACCGACATCGCGATGCAGGCTGGAAAGCAGTTCTATGAGCGCGCCGAGCCGAGCGGCAGGACGGTCGCCATTGTCGGCGCCGGTCCGGCAGGGCTCGCCTGCGCCCATCGGCTGGCGCTCTACGGCCATGACGTGACGGTGTTCGAGGCGAAGCCCAAGTCTGGCGGCCTCAACGAATATGGAATTGCTGCGTACAAGACGCTCGACAATTTTGCCCAGGCCGAGGTCGACTATGTCACCGCGGTTGGCGGGATCACGATCGAGAACGGAAAGGCGCTCGGGCGCGATTTCGCGCTGGCCGACCTCGTCGGCCGCTACGATGCGGTGTTTCTCGCCATGGGGCTGGCAGGCGTCAACGCGCTGCGTGCCGAAGGCGAGGACGCCGAAGGCGTTGAGGATGCCGTGGCGTTCATCTCCGAGCTCAGGCAGGCGGATGACCTGACCAAGCTGCCGGTCGGCCGCCGTGTCGTCGTGATCGGCGGCGGCATGACGGCGATCGACGCCGCCGTCCAGTCGAAGCTGCTTGGCGCGGAGGAGGTTACGATCTGCTACCGGCGCGGAAAGGAGCACATGAACGCGTCGGAGTTCGAGCAGGATCTGGCGGCGGCGAACGGTGTGACGATCCGACACTGGCTGCAGCCGAAGAAGGTCATTGTGGACAGCGGCAAGGTCACGGCCATCGAACTCGAATACACGACGCTCAAGGATGGCAAGCTGGCGGGCAGGGGGGAGACGATCCGCCTTGCCGCAGATCAGGTGTTCAAGGCGATCGGCCAGACATTCGATGCCGGGGTTCTCAACGGATCGGGCAATTCGATCGCTCTGGATGGCGGCCGGATCAAGGTGGACGAGGAGGGACGCACGTCCTTGTCAAGAGTCTGGGCCGGCGGCGACTGCATCGCCGGTGGCGACGATCTGACCGTTTCGGCTGTCGCGCAGGGACGCGATGCGGCCGAGAGCATCAACCGGACGCTGGCCTGAGGGAGAAGACCCATGGCAGACATCAGAAGCAATTTTGTCGGCATCAAGTCGCCCAACCCGTTCTGGCTCGCTTCCGCGCCGCCGACCGACAAGGCCTACAATGTCGAGCGGGCCTTCAAGGCCGGCTGGGGTGGTGTGGTGTGGAAGACGCTGGGTGAAGAAGGACCGCCAGTCGTCAATGTCAACGGACCGCGTTATGGCGCGATCTGGGGCGCCGACCGCCGCCTGCTCGGGTTCAACAATATCGAGCTGATCACCGACCGCGACCTGTGGGTCAATCTGCGCGAAATCAAGGAAGTCAAGCGCAAGTGGCCTGACCGGGCGGTGGTGGTCTCGCTGATGGTGCCCTGCGAGGAGCAGGCCTGGAAGGCGATCCTGCCGCTGGTCGAGGACACCGAAGCGGACGGCATCGAGCTCAATTTCGGTTGTCCGCACGGCATGAGCGAGCGCGGCATGGGCTCTGCCGTGGGCCAGGTGCCCGAATATGTCGAGATGGTGGTGCGCTGGTGCAAGCAGAACACGCGCATGCCGGTGATCACCAAGCTGACGCCAAACATCACGGATGTCCGCAAGCCGGCACGCGCCGCCCGTGCCGGCGGCACGGATGCGGTGTCGCTGATCAATACGATCAACTCGATCACCGCCGTCGACCTCGACAGCTTCTCGCCGGAGCCCTCGATCGACGGCAAGGGCACGCATGGCGGCTATTGCGGGCCGGCGGTGAAGCCGATCGCGATGAACATGGTGGCGGAGATCGCGCGCGATCCGGAGACGGCCGGACTGCCGATCTCGGGAATCGGCGGGATCACGACGTGGCGCGACGCGGCCGAATTCATGGCGCTGGGGTCCGGCACGGTGCAGGTTTGCACCGCCGCCATGACCTATGGCTTCAAGATCGTCGAGGAGATGATCGAAGGCCTGAGCAACTGGATGGACGAGAAGGGGCACGCCTCGCTCGATGACGTCATCGGCCGGGCCGTGCCCAACGTCACCGACTGGCAGTATCTCAATCTCAACTACATCGCCAAGGCGCGCATCAACCAGGATCTGTGCATCAAATGCGGGCGGTGTCACATTGCCTGTGAGGATACCTCCCACCAGGCGATCACCAGCCTTGTCGACGGGGCGCGTCATTTCGAGGTGAAGGAGGAGGAGTGCGTCGGCTGCAATCTGTGCGTCAACGTCTGCCCTGTGGAAGGCTGCATCACCATGGAGCCGCTGGCGGCCGGAACGCTCGACAAGCGCACCGGCGAGCCGGTTCCATCCGTCTACGCCAACTGGACGACGCATCCCAACAATCCTGCCGTGCGGGTGGCCGCCGAATAGGCCCCATTCGATGTCCACCTGCCGCGTGGGCGGCCCGGAGCGATCCGGGCTGCCCACGGGGCTCTTGTCGATGCATCAGGCGGCGGCAGGCATGTTGACCAGAACGCCGTCCTTACGGCGAAGGAAGCCGCGCAGGCGGTCGGGGTAATCTTCCACCACCGCACTGCGCACCGAGGGGCGCTTTGCCAATGCGTTGCGCCACTTCTGCACCTTGGGCACATCTTCGAACGTCGTCAGATCAGCGAGCGTCTCGAAGACGTCGAAATAGCGGAAGATCGGGGCGAAGACGGCATCGACGATGGAAAACGCCTCACCGGCGAAATAGGGGCCGTCACCCAACTCGCCCTCGATGCGGATGAATTTCTCCTTCACGGCGGCTGTGGCCCTGTCGAAGGCTGCATGGTCCTTCGTCGTCTCCATCGTCCAGATTTCTCCCAGGATCACGGAACCGAATTCCATCCATGCCCTGTGGCGGGCGCGCGCGATCAGATCTTCCGGATGCAGGCGCGGGGGTCGTGCTTCGTCGAGATACTCCACGATCGCCGCGCTTTCGAAGAGAACGTCCTCGCCGATCTTCAGCAGTGGGACCTTGCCGCGTGGGGAGAGAGCGAGAAACCAATCGGGCTTGTTCTCAAGATCGATATCGACGCGCTGGAAAGGTACCTCCTTTTCGGCCAGCACGATCGCGGCGCGTTGGACATAGGGGCACAGGTCGAAGGAAACGAGAGTGATGTTTTCGGCCATTCCGGGGCTCCGAGTCAGATTGTAGATGCACTTGCATCTTTATTCCGGATTGACGCCAGGCGTCAATGTTGATGCAATTGCATTGAGTTCAATTTCCAGTGAGCCTTGCGATATGCCCGATAGTTCTATCGTCGATGCCTGGATCGCTCTGGTGCAATCGCAAAAGGTTGCCGTCGCGCGCGTGGAAGCGCGATTGAAGGCGGCAGGTCTCCCGGCACTGACCTGGTATGATGCGTTGTGGGAGCTGGAGAAGGCCGGCGAGGCGGGACTGCGCCCATTCGAGCTGGAACGCGCATTGCTGTTCGAGCAGTATAATCTGTCGCGGTTGGTCGACAGGTTGGAGAAGGCCGGACTGGTGGACCGCGCACCCTGTCCGGACGACGGACGCGGACAGATGCTGAAGATCAGCGACGCTGGCAGGGTTCTGCGCGCCCGCATGTGGCAAACCTATTCAAGCGCTATCGACGAGGCTGTCGGGGCGCGACTCTCCAACGACGAAGCAGACAGGCTCGCGACTTTGTTGAAGAAGCTGACGTGAGCGTCGACCCGAAGGGCTCCGCGCCGAGATGAGTCATTTTTCTATTGCAGATAAAAATTATCCAGGATAAAGATTGTCGATAATAGGAGATCGACCGATGAAACTTGGCGAAGGTGTCGAGGCCGCCATCCACTGCGTCACCCTGCTGACAGGGCTCGACGAGGGGCAGACGCTGCCGGCCAGCGCGCTTGCCGAATATCACGGTGTGTCGCCAAGCTATCTGCTGAAGCATCTCAAGATGCTCGCCGCCGCGGGTATCCTTGAATCCGTTTCGGGTCCGCACGGCGGCTATCGCCTGGCGAGGTCGACAGACCGGATCAGTCTGCTCGATGTCGTTCTTGCCGTCGAGGGGCCGGAGCCGGCCTTTCGCTGCGCCGAGATTCGTCGCCGCGGGCCTGGCGCCCTTGACGCCTCGGCCTACAGGAAGCCCTGCGCCATCAACGCCGCCATGCTGCGCGCCGAGCGCGCCTGGCGGTCGGCACTGGCCGAAACAAAGATCGCCGACGTGATCCGCGATTACCAGGCGGATGCCGATCCGCGGGCGATTGCCTTCGGGTGCGCGTTTCTCGAGCGCAACCGGCGCCCGCAAGACTGAGCCCTCAAAATGGAAAGGAAGGGACCAATGCAACCGAGACTCGACTACTGGAAGTCTGAACCCAAGCTGATGACGGCCGTCCTTGCGCTGAACAAGGCGGTGGAGGAGTCCGGGCTCGAGAAGAGCCTCGTGCATCTCGTCAAGCTGCGCGCTTCGCAGATCAACGGCTGTTCGTACTGCGTCGACATGCACACCCGCGAGGCACGCAAGGACGGCGAGAGCGAGCAGCGCGTGTACCTTGTGTCCGCATGGCGTGAATCTCCTCTCTTTTCGGATCGCGAACGGGCAGCCTTCGCCTGGACGGAGAAGCTGACCCGTCTTGCCGATAGCCCGGTCGAGGACGAGCATTTCGAGGCGGTGGCCGAGCATTTCCAGCCCGAAGAACTGGTGCGCCTGTCGGTGCTGATCGGCATGATCAATGTGTGGAACCGGCTTTGTGTCGGCTTCCGTTCCGTCCATCCCGTCGCACCGGCAAAGGCCGCGTAGCCGGGAACTGACGCCGATCCGGATAAAGGGAACGAATCATGCTTGAAAGAGCCAAGGTTGCATCATCACCGCTGGTCAGTCTGTCCAATCCGCCGGGGCTCTACGATCCCAGTGCCAACGGCTACTCGCATGTCGCTTCCGTCGCTGGGAGCGGGCGGCTGGTCTTCGTGGCCGGGCAGGGCGGTGAGACCGAGTCCGGGGCCCTTGCCCCGGACTTCCAGTCGCAGGTGCGCCAGGCACTGGCGAATCTCGTGACCGCCATCGAGGCGGCTGGGACCGGTCTGGAGCATATCGCCAAGCTGACGGTTCTAATCGTCGATCACGACGAGGCGAAGCTGCACGTTTTCGGCGCGGAACTGGAGCGTGCCTTCGGGCCGGGCATGAAACCCGCCTGCACCTTGATCCCGGTGCCGCGCCTGGCGCTCGACGGAATGCTGTTCGAGGTCGAAGCCATCGCCGTCGCACCCAACTGACACTGGAAGGAAACCGCCACATGCCAGTCGAAACCGCATCCGTCATTGTCTTCATCGGACGATTCCTGCTTGGCGGAGCCTTCGTCTTTGCCGGAATCCGCAACATGGCGAACATGCCGATGCTGACGCAGATCATCGCCGCGCGCGGCTTGCCGGCGCCGCGTCCTCTGCTTGCCGCAGGCATCGTCCTGCAGATCGTCGCCGGCGGGTTGCTGGTGGCAGGTCTCTGGCCGGCGCTCGCGGCAATCGGGCTGATGGCGTTTCTCGTCGCGGCGACCCTGATCTTCCACAATTTCTGGGATCACGAGGGGGCTGACCGCGCAAATCGCATCAACGGCCTGGTCAGCAATGCCGCCCTGTTCGGCAGCTTCCTCATGCTGGCGGTGGCTCATTGAGGTCAAACAATGAGGATGAGCCCGGTGACGGCCAGCGCCGCCGTCCAGATCAGGTCGAGATTGATCCAGCCACGGCGCAGGAAAGCGAGCCCGAACCACAGGTAGACGCTCATTGCGATCGCGCCGGTCACCACAAGCATCGAGGCCATGTGCACCGATATTGCCGCGAGCGCTATGGGGAGGGAACCGGCTGCGGTCAGTTCGCGCGCGGGCGTTGCGGCGAGGCATAGCGGGACGAGAACCGGCACCAGCATCAGTCCCGCGCCATGAGCCGTCGCCATCGTGAACGACCAGAGGCCGAGGCCGAACATGCCGGTCTGCATGCCGACGCGGACACGATGGCGGTGGCCATAGGCGAGGTGCCAGGCCGCCCAGCCCAGAAGCAGCAATCCAGCCGCGATCTCCAGTGGCCTGGGCTCCACAACGAGTCCGACGGCGATGACGGCCAGAACGACGAAGGCGATCGACAACGCGTGCCCGATTGCGATCGGAATGAGTGACAGGAGAAGGACCCTGCCGCTCTTTCGATGCAGGCCAAGGGCGACGGCGAACAACCAGCCCATGGCAGGGTTGATCCCGTGAAAGGCGCCCAGGCCGGCAAGAACCAGCCAGGGGGACATGTCAGCGGCCCGCGTGCGGCTTGGCGTCAGTCCTTGCCATCATGGATAGCAGTAGGAATCTGAGGAGCAGTCGCCGCCCTGCAACCGGACCTGATGCGGCCGATGGCCTTTCGGCCAATCGACGAAGAATTTTTCGTCGAATTCGATGCCGCCGTCTTCGCCGACGTCGAGCTTCACCATCCAGCCGTCGATCCCGTCTGGGTAGAACTGCGGATCGATGGCGCCGTAGAGCGAATTGGTGAAGTAGACCCGCCGGCCGTCGCGACTGATCTCCACCATTTGCGGCCCGCCATTGAGCGCACCGTTCTTCGCCCCCGGATGTGTGGCTCGCGAAACGATGCCGCCAATCCTGACGCGTCCGGTCTCCTTCGGCGCGAAGGGGTCCGACACGTCGTATTGGATCATGTCACCGGTGCCCCAGCACGAGACGTAGAGGAAGCGGTCATCCATGGAGAGATCGATGTCGGTCACGAGAGGGGGGACAGCCTTGAAGCCCTTGAGGAGAGGCGGAAGGACATCAGGGTCTGCTGGTTCGGCAGGGATCTCGATCACCTTCTTGACCGCCCATTTTCCGCCCTCGCGGTACCAGGTCCAGATTGATGCCGACAGGTCCTTGAGACTGATCACGCAGCCGACGAAGCCATACGCCTTCGTCGGGTCGTGGGCAGGGCGCAGTTCGAAGACGAGCTGGTATTCCTCGCCGAAATCGATCTCCTGAAGGTGCTTGCGCTTGTGCAGATCCCAGAAATGCAGCCGGCGGCCATATTTGGAGCCGAGCAGGACTTCGGGCACGAGGCCGTTCTCGAAAGTGTCTGGCGTGCCCCATTCGCTGGTGATCATCGTGTCGTGTCCGAGATGCCACCAGAAATCGTAGGCAAGTTGCTGCGGGCCGCGGTCCATTTCCCATTGGCCCATCACGTCGAAGCTTTCCGGGTCGAGCAGGAAAATGCCTCCGGGCGCCTTGCCCTCGGCATTGCCGAGGGCGTTGACGTAAATGCCTTCGGGACCGCAGTGAATGGTATGCAGACGGGTATAGCCGGCTCTCTCGGCGATCTCTTCGGGTTCGATGACCCTGACGATCTTGGGGCTTTTCGGATCGGGCTTGGTGTCGATGATATGAAGCCGTGAGGACCGCAGGCCCGGAACGATCAGATAGCGCCGCTCCATGTGCGGATGCGGTGCGTTGGGGCACAGGCAGGACGAGCAGGCGTTCCAGCCGAAATGGTGCAGTTCATCGCCTGCGTTGGGCATGTCGACCTGGCCGACGATCTGGGCATAGGTTGCCGAATCAGGATCGAGATCGACCACCGCGATCGCGTCGGGCGTCTTTCGGTCGGGATCGAAGGCGGCCACATAGGCAAGGCGCTCCGCGGGGGCCTTGGCGGCCATCCTGGGTGATGGGTAGAAGGACGGATCGGGTTGCCAGCTTGCCATAGCATTTCCTCCCAATGATTGGTGGCTCTATGCTTTTTGTCCCCATTCCGATTGCGATTGATGATGTCACCGGGCAGGCATTTTGTCTAACGGCATCGACGCTCGACCAAACGATTGTGCCAGCCGGCACCGCGCCTTGCCTTTGAACGGACCGGCATGTCACTTCACAAGACGCACCGCCGTCGCGCAGGCTCTTCTGGCAGGCTGACGGAAACATGAGGCCGTTTCGTCCGTGACCGATCTTTCCCTTCATCAAACTTTTGCCACCGGATCACAGAAGCTGCTCGGCCATCTGGCGATGCTCAGTTTCGCGGCGCTCGTTGCCGGTTCATTCTCCATCGGTGCCCTGGCTGCGCCACATATCGGGCCGGCGGCGATCAATGCCGCCCGCTTCGTCTTCGGCACGGCGATCATGGCCTGCGCCGCCTTCATCGTCCTGAAGGGAAGGGTGCCGGCCCCCCGCAGTGTCTGGCGCTATGTCGTGCTTGGCGGGCTGATGGCCATCTTCTTCGTCACCATGTTCGTCGCCCTGAAGATCACCGATCCCATTTCGGCCGGTGCAGTGTTTACGCTGATGCCGCTCATGAGCACCGGTTTCGGCTGGCTGTTTCTGGGGCAAAGACCGCGCCCTGTGGTCTGCATCAGTCTTCTGATCGCCGGCGCCGGCGCGGTCTGGGTGATCTTCAAGGGCGATCTGCAGGCGCTCCTGAGTTTCGATGTCGGGCGCGGCGAAGCGATCTTCTTTCTCGGCTGCGTCTGCCATGCGGCCTATGCACCGCTGGTGCGGCGGCTGAACCGTGGCGAGCCCGTCATGGCGTTTGCGTTATGGACGTTGTCGGCCACGGGCTTGTGCATCGCGCTTTACGGGTTGTCGGAAATCCTCGCGACCGACTGGACCGCTCTGCCGCTGGTGGTGTGGGCGGCGATCGCCTACCTGTCCGTTTTCACCACGGCCGGCACCTTCTTTCTCCTGCAATTCGCCTCGATGCGGCTGCCGGCCTCGAAAGTGCTGACCTATGGCTATCTCAACCCGACCTTCGTCATTCTCTACGAGGGGCTGGCCGGGCACGGGTGGGCTTCGGCAGGCGTCGCTGCCGGCGCGGCGATTACCGTTGTCGCGCTGCTGGTTCTGGCGCTCGCGCCGGACCGTTGAGCAAACAGCAACATAGACCGGGCAGACCGAGAAGCTTTGGTCGAGACGGTTCAGGCCTCTGCCGGCGCGGCCTTGCCCTTGGCCGAAATGGGTGCTTCGGGAATGGCCGCCATGCGCTCGTCGTCGGCAAGTTGCCGTAGGAAGAAGCAGCAAAAGCCGAAGGCCCCGGCCACCAACATATAGCTCTCGCCCACAGCAAGCCGGATGTTGGAGTTGCTGAGCATGGACACCAGAAAGAACACCATCGACAGGCCGAACATCAGGCCCAGCTTGCTGTTGATGAGGCCGCGGCGGACGCAGGTCAGGACCTGCCAGGAGGCCCAGGCGAAAAAGATCGTATAGAAGGCGAGGCCGAGCCAGCCGAAACGGATCGCAATCTCCAGAAAACCATTGTGCATCAGTTCGTATCCGACGTCCGCAAAACGTGTCTGGCGCCAAAGATTTTCCCAGTACAGGCTCTGGCCGAACAACCAGTCCTGCTGCCATATCGAGAAGGCATTCCACCAGATGCGCAGGCGCAGTTCGAATGTGAGGGGAAGCTCTCCGGACTCGATCGCCTTGAGGACGACGTCCGGCAACGGCTCACCGGTCGCCAGACGTTCGGCCAGCTGCCACGAACTGCTGATGACCGGGCCGATGACCATGACGATGCGCTTGGCGAAGAGGGCCGCACCGAGCACAGCGCCGGTGCTGGCGGCGACGATCAGCCAGAAACGAACGCGACCTCTCGTCGCCGCCAGAACGGAAATCACGGCAAATGGCAGCGTCGCCAGAAGTGCTATCCACACACCCTTCGATCGCGCCCCCATAATGCCGAGCAAGGCAAGAACCATCACTGCGCAGGCGAGTGCGATACCGCCATACCGCAGGCGTCGTTCGACGCCGGGCCGGCTGGCAAGATCAAGCAGGAAGCAGAAGGCGGCGATCAGGATCAGCCCGCCGCCGACCGATGAATGGATGGGGTTGTAGTGAAACAGGAAGTCGATCTGCTGACGCCCCGGCATTGATGATGAGGCGAAAATCCGCGTGAAATCGAGGCTGACGGCCAGCGCGATCAGACTGACGGTCAGGAAGATCCAGACAATCTGTCGGGCGCGATGCCGATAGAGCTCGAAAATGTAGCCGGTGGTAATATACAGGAGGGGCAGGAGATAGATGCCCTCCGAGGATCCGCCCGTGTTGTCGGGATGGATATGATCCGACCAGTAATAGCGGAACGCGACGTATATGGCCCAAAGGCAGCAGGACCATCCCATGATGCCGATGCTCGGGACCGGCCGGTCGCTGCCGAGATAATAGACCCAGAGCCCGAGCCCGACGAGCGCCAGGTCGACATAGCGATATGTATCGGATTCCAACCATACAGCGGAGACGAGCGCGATGAGGCCCGCCATAACGACATATTCGACGGCAGGTCTGTGGTAGAATGGTACCTGCGAAGTCTCGACTGCTTTTGATGTGATCATGAGGCGTCTATTGCGTAGCCGACACGGCTCAGATAGTCGCTGGCGCGAAACAGCGCCGTGCTGCTGCGCCGCCAGAAGGGCGGCTTGGTGTCGGAATAGTCCTTGCAGATTGTGGTTTGTGCTCTGAGCTCGGCCAGTTCGACCAAAGGCTTGTGAACGGTGTAGGTGCGCACGCCCGTGTGCCAGCCGCGTTCGAGCGCGACATCCCAGGGCAGCCACATGGTTGCGAGGGCGGAGCGAAGCTTGATCGCCGCTTCGCGTGTCACCGCATAGCATGCCGCCGAGCCCTGCGGTCCGTGAAGGCATCGACCGTAGGTATCACCAAGCGCCGAAACGCCCTTCTTGATGAAGCCCTGGGTCCGGTGATTGATAAGTTTGATAAGCCCCGCTTCGGGTGCAGCCTCCAAGAGGGCCTGGACGCGGTGGGCAAGGTCGGCATTCAGCCTGACGTCGTCCTCGGCGATGACGGCCGCCGGATGTCCTTCATCAGCGACCTGAGACAGGGCCGCGAGATGGGAGCGGTAGCAGCCATATTCACCGGCCACAATCTTGCGACCATGATCGCGCTGAAACCGTGCCCCGTCGACGTCGACCCACTGGTCACGCGGGATTTCGCGACCATCAACCGCCTCGACCCTGTGAAGGGCCAGCCCGGCACCGCTCTCCTGAACGGCGGCCCAACGCTCGGGCGATCGATTGAGGTTGATGACGAATACTGGCAACATCGCGTTTTGCTTTAATTCTTCATGCTCACATTGCCGAACGGCCCCGCGTGGCTCTGCGACAGGGCTGCTATAGGTGGCAATACTGGCCCCTGCAAACTTTTTTCTTGTCTGAAATGTGTGGATCGACTGGTTTTGCACTGGGTCCTGGTTGCTGGCTGGGGATCCCCAGGTGCCGCGCTACGGTCGCAACCCCTCGATATACAGCTGTTCGAGGAAGCGCGCCGCATCCTCGAACCTGCCTTCGCCGCCCCGGTCCGGGCCGAGCACGGCGCGCACCTGGACGTCGAAATCCGCGTAGTGCTGCGTTGTTGCCCAGATGGAGAAAATGAGGTGGTAGGGGTCACAGCGAACAATTTTGCCGCTGCGCATCCAGCCGCGAATGACATCGACCTTTTCGTTCACCAGTGATTTCAGTTCGCCCTCCAGGAGCGGCATGATTCGGGGAGCGCCCTGCAGAATTTCATTTGCGAACAGCCGGCTCTCACGCGGATAGTCACGAGCCATTTCCAGCTTGCGGCGGATATAGCCCCTGAGTTCCGTCATGGGATCACCGACATTGTCGAGTTCGCGCAGAGGCCCCAGCCATGTCTCCATCAGGCGCTGGATGAGCGCCGTGAAAATGTCCTCCTTGCGTCGGAAATAATAGAGCAGGTTGGGCTTCGACATGCCGGCGGCTTCGGCGATCTGATCGATCGTCGCACCGCGAAAGCCGTGGTTGGAAAAGACCTCCAGCGCGGCCTCCAGGATCAGTTCGCGTTTCTCGCGCTGGATCCGCGTGCGGGGGCGGCGGCTGGGTGTCTCGATATTCATTGGCGATCCAACTGCCTCATTCGACTTCCCCTTTCTGGACCAATGGACTGGACCAGTTTTTCATGATGTGTGGAGCGCTCATCCGGCAACGCAAATTCGCTACAATTTCCTTGACCACCCATCTGGCGATGCTAACGTTTGTCCAATCGGTCAAAAATTGCGTAACACAGTTGCGCGCCAAAAACCAAGCGTTGGCCGGATGATGCGAGGGGCATTAGAAAACAAAGGAAAGGCTTGGTATGTCGAATAGACAGAATGTGGCGCCGAACGATCTGAGTGCGTTCTGGATGCCGTTCACCGCGAACCGCCAGTTCAAGCAGGCGCCGCGCATGCTCGTGTCGGCCAAGGATATGCACTACAAGGCCGCGGACGGGCGGGAAATTCTCGACGGCACGGCAGGTCTGTGGTGCGTCAATGCCGGCCACTGCCGGCCCAAGATCACCGAAGCGATCCAGCGGCAGGCGGCGGAACTGGACTATGCGCCGGCCTTCCAGATGGGCCATCCGATCGTGTTCGAACTCGCCAACAGGCTGGTCGATATCGCGCCCGAGGGGATGGACCATGTCTTCTTCACCAATTCCGGTTCGGAATCGGTCGACACCGCGCTGAAGATTGCGCTCGCCTATCACCGGGCGAAGGGCGATGGTTCGCGCTTCCGGCTGATCGGCCGCGAGCGCGGCTATCACGGGGTCAATTTCGGCGGCATCTCCGTTGGCGGCATCGTCACCAACCGCAAGATGTTCGGCACGCTTCTTACCGGGGTCGATCATCTGCCGCATACGCATCTGCCGGGCAAGAACGCCTTCACGCGCGGCGAGCCCGAGCACGGCGCCGAGCTTGCCGACGAGCTGGAGCGCATCGTTGCCCTGCATGATGCGTCGACAGTTGCGGCGGTCATCGTGGAGCCGGTCGCGGGATCAACGGGCGTTCTGATTCCGCCCAAGGGCTATCTGAAAAGACTGCGTGAAATCTGCGACAAGCACGGCATTCTTCTCATCTTCGATGAGGTGATCACCGGTTTCGGTCGTCTCGGCACGCCGTTCGCGGCCGACTATTTCGATGTCGTGCCCGATATCATCACCACGGCCAAGGGCGTGTCCAACGGCGTCATTCCGATGGGTGCGGTATTCGTCAAGAAGGAGATTCACGACGCCTTCATGAACGGGCCCGAACATCTCATCGAGTTCTTCCACGGCTACACCTATTCAGGCAATCCAATCGCCAGCGCCGCCGCCATCGCCACGCTCGACACCTACAAGGAAGAGGGGCTCTTGACGCGCGGGGCCGAGTTGGCTCCCTACTGGGAAGAGGCGTTGCACTCGCTCAAGGATGCGCCGCACGTGATCGACATCCGCAACATCGGTCTTGTCGGGGCGATCGAGCTGGAGCCGATCGCGGGGCAGCCGACCAAGCGGGCCTTCTCAGCTTTCGTCAAGGCATTCGAGCGCGGAGCGCTGATCCGCACGACCGGTGACATCATCGCGCTGTCGCCGCCGCTCATCATCACCAAGGGGCAGATCGACGAGCTGATCGATCATGTGCGCGACGTCCTCACGCTTGTCGAGTGAAGCCGCCATGTCGCGACCGCAAGCCACGCATGAAGTGCTGATCGATGACGACAAGGTGCGTGTCACGCGCTGGGATTTCGTGCCCGGCGCGGAGACGGGATGGCATCGCCACGGGATGGATTATGTCATCACCACGTTGACGCCGTGTTCCATGCAGCTCGAGGAGCCGGGCGGCGGATCGCGCCGTGCCGACATGGCGGCCGGCATCAGCTATCGCCGCGACGAGGGCGTGGAACACAATGTCGTCAATGCCGGCGAGGCTCCGATGAGCTTCGTCGAGGTGGAACTGAAGTAAGAGGAATACCGAACATGGCCGCACCGGGCGAGAACTTGCGGATCAACGCCGACCGTCTCTGGGATTCTCTGATGGAGATGGCGAAGATCGGGCCCGGTGTGGCTGGCGGCAACAACCGCCAGACGCTGACCGACGAAGATGGCGAGGGCAGGCACCTGTTCAAGAAATGGTGCGAAGATGCCGGCATGAGCGTCGCCGTCGACCAGATGGGCACGATGTTCGCGCGCCGCGAGGGAACCGACCCCGAGGCCCTCCCGGTCTATGTCGGTTCGCATCTCGACACGCAGCCGACCGGCGGGAAATATGATGGAGTGCTCGGCGTCCTCGGCGGACTGGAAGTCATCCGTTCGCTCAACGATCTCGGCATCAAGACGAAACACCCGATCGTCGTCACCAACTGGACCAACGAGGAGGGTACGCGCTTCGCGCCGGCCATGCTGGCGTCCGGCGTGTTTGCCGGCATGCACACCCAGGAATGGGCCTATGACCGCACCGACCGCGACGGCAAGCGCTTCGGCGACGAACTGGAGCGGATCGGCTGGAAGGGCGAGGAGGAAGTCGGCAAGCGCAAGATGAAGGCGTTCTTCGAGCTGCATATCGAGCAGGGGCCGATCCTCGAGGACGAGGGTATCGACATCGGTGTCGTCACGCATGGTCAGGGCCTGTGGTGGCTGCAGGTGACGCTGACCGGCAAGGAAAGCCACACCGGCTCGACGCCCATGCCCAAGCGCCGCAATGCGGGTCTCGGAATGGCGCGTGTCACCGAACTCGTCCACGAGGTGGCCATGGACTATCAGCCGGACGCCGTCGGCGCGATCGGACATGTCGAGGTCTATCCCAATTCGCGCAATGTCATTCCAGGCAAGGCGGTCTTCACGATCGACATCCGCTCGCCCAATGAGACGGTGCTCAACGAGATGCGTGCGCGCATCGAGGATGGCATCGCCACCATCGCCGAGGCGCTCGACATCGCTCACGAGGTAGAGGCGGTTGGGCATTTCGATCCCGTCACCTTCGACGAGGGCTGCGTGAAGGCGGTGCGCGAGGCGGCCGAACGGCTTGGCTATACGCATCGCAACATCGTCTCGGGCGCCGGCCACGACGCCTGCTGGATCAACCGCGTCGCACCGACCGCAATGGTCATGTGTCCCTGCGTCGACGGTCTCAGCCACAACGAGGCCGAGGAGATCACCAAGGACTGGGCCAAGGCGGGCGCCGACGTTCTCTTCCATGCCGTGGTGGAGACCGCGGAGATCGTCGAATGATCTGACGGACAGCGCCGGGAGGGCGCACAACGGTTTGGACGACAAGCATCAAGGGGAACAAGAATGTCCAAAGTCATCAAGAACGGAACCATCGTCACCGCCGACCGCACCTGGAAAGCGGATGTGCTGATCAAGCACGACAAGATCGTCGGCATCGGTCCCGATCTGCACGGCGATCACGAGATCGACGCCACCGGCTGCTACGTCATGCCGGGCGGCATAGACCCGCACACCCACCTCGAAATGCCTTTCATGGGCACCTATTCAACCGACGATTTCGAGAGCGGGACACGGGCGGCCCTTTCGGGCGGCACGACGATGGTGGTCGATTTCTGCCTGCCGTCGCCGGGCCAGTCGCTGCTCGAGGCCATCCAGATGTGGGACAACAAGTCGACGCGGGCGTGCTGCGACTATTCCTTCCACATGGCCATCACGTGGTGGGGCGAGCAGGTGTTCAACGAAATGCCGGAAGTGGTCGACCGCGGGATCACGTCGTTCAAGCATTTCATGGCCTACAAGGGCGCGCTGATGGTGGATGACGACGAGATGTATTCGTCCTTTCAGCGCTGCGCGGAAATCGGGGCTTTGCCGCTGGTGCATGCCGAGAACGGCGACGTCGTGGCGCAACTGCAAGCGAAATTGCTGGCCGAGGGCAATGACGGTCCCGAGGCGCATGCCTATTCGCGGCCGCCGGAGGTCGAGGGCGAGGCGACCAATCGGGCGATCATGATCGCCGACATGGCCGGAACGCCGCTTTATGTCGTGCATACGTCGTGCGAACAAAGCCATGAAGCGATCCGCCGGGCCAGGCAGAAGGGCATGCGCGTCTTCGGAGAGCCGCTGATCCAGCATCTGGTGCTCGACGAAAGCGAATATGCCAACCCGGACTGGGATCATGCGGCGCGCCGGGTGATGAGCCCGCCTTTCCGCAACAAGCTGCATCAGGATTCGCTTTGGGCGGGGCTTGCGGCGGGCTCGCTTCAGGTGGTGGCGACGGACCATTGCGCCTTCACGACCGAGCAGAAGCGCTATGGCGTCGGCGATTTCACCAAGATCCCCAATGGTACCGGCGGGCTTGAGGACCGCATGCCGGTGCTTTGGACCTACGGCGTCAACACAGGCCGCCTGACGATGAACGAATTCGTTGCCGTCACCTCGACCAACAGCGCCAAGATCCTCAACATGTACCCGAAGAAGGGCGCCATCGTGGAAGGCGCAGATGCCGATATCGTGGTCTGGGATCCTGACGCGACCAAGACCATCAGCGCTTCCACCCAGCAATCGGCGATCGACTACAACGTCTTCGAGGGCATCGAGGTCAAGGGTCTGCCGAAATACGTGCTTTCGCGCGGCGAAATCATGCTCGACAATGGAACCCTGCAGGCGAAGCCGGGTCACGGCGAGTTCGTCGCCCGCGAACCCTATCAGGCCGTCAGCAAGGCTCTGTCGATATGGAAAGAGGTCACGGCTCCGCGCAAGGTCCAGCGCGCGGGCATTCCGGCGTCGGGCGTTTGAGACGCAATGACGGTCCATCAGCCAAGCATGGAAGGGGCAAGCGTGAAGCCAGCCTCCCAAAGCGTCGTTCAGGCCGACGGCCTTGGACTGACATTTCAGACCAATGACGGGCCGGTCGAGGCGCTGTCGAATGTCGATCTGACCGTTGGGAAAGGAGATTTCATCTCCTTTATCGGGCCGTCGGGCTGCGGCAAGACGACATTCCTGCGCGTGATCGCCGATCTCGAACAGCCGACCGCCGGCACGATCACGGTCAACGGCATGACGCCGCGCCAGGCACGCGAGCACCGCGCCTATGGCTATGTCTTCCAGGCGGCGGCGCTCTATCCCTGGCGTACGATCGAGAAGAACATCGCCCTGCCGCTGGAGATCATGGGCATCGGCCGTGCCGAGCAGGCCGAACGCATAGCGCGGGTGCTCGAACTGGTCGACCTCAAGGGGTTCGGCAAGAAGTTTCCGTGGCAGCTTTCAGGTGGCATGCAGCAGCGCGCCTCGATCGCGCGTGCGCTGGCCTTCGATGCCGATCTGTTGCTGATGGACGAACCTTTCGGGGCGCTCGACGAGATCGTTCGCGACCATCTCAACGAACAGCTGCTGAAATTGTGGGAGCGGACGAACAAGACCATCTGCTTCGTTACCCATTCCATCCCCGAGGCGGTCTATCTGTCGACGCGGATCGTGGTGATGAGCCCGCGTCCGGGCCGTGTGACCGACGTCATCGAATCGACCCTGCCGAAAGAGCGGCCGCTGGATATCCGCGAAAGCCCGGAGTTTCTGGCGATCGCGCACCGCGTGCGCGAGGGTCTGAGAGCGGGGCACAGCTATGAGGTCTAAGCTCTTCGGCGAGCCGGGGGAGGGCCTCGGACGATGACAGCCCTCTCCGCGACGACCTCCCATCATCGCGAGCCCGGTCTTCTGGCGCGTCTTTCGGCTGGCAAGACCTTTCCGATCCTGGTCGTCGTCGCTGCGATCGTTGCGCTCTGGTACGTGTTCGCCGTCTACCTGAATGCGCCAGGTCAGATCGACGCCTACAAGCGTGCCGGCGAGGAATGGAGCACGGCGCAGCTTGTCCGCGATACGCTCGCACAGGAGCGACCCGTGCTGCCAAGTCCGCATCAGGTGGTGGCCGAGATCTGGAAGACGACGTTTGCCATCAAGCCCAGTTCCAAGCGCAGTCTCGTCTATCACGGCTGGATCACCCTGTCGGCGACACTGCTCGGGTTTGCCATCGGCACGCTGCTCGGCATCCTGATCGCCGTCGGCATCGTGCACCACCGGGCGATGGACAAATCGGTCATGCCATGGGTGATTGCAAGCCAGACGATACCGATCCTGGCGATCGCGCCGATGATCATCGTGGTCCTGAACGCAATCGGTCTATCCGGCCTGCTGCCGAAGGCCCTGATCTCGACCTACCTGTCCTTCTTTCCTGTGGTTGTCGGTATGGTGAAGGGGTTGCGCAGCCCCGAGGCGATCCAGCTCGATCTGATGCACACATACAACTCGAGCGCCACGCAGACGTTCTGGAAGCTGCGCTGGCCGAGCGCCATGCCCTATCTCTTCACCTCGATGAAGATCGCCGTCGCCATCAGCCTCGTCGGCGCGATCGTCGGCGAGATGCCGACCGGCGCGGTCGCGGGGCTGGGAGCTCGCCTTCTGGCCGGCTCCTATTACGGACAGACGATCCAGATCTGGTCGGCGCTGTTTGCGGCCGCGGCGATCGCGGCGACGCTCGTCGCGATCGTAGGCATCGCACACCGCCTGGTTCTCAAACGCATGGGGATGGCGGCATGAAGGTCGGGATACTGCTTTTTGCCGTCGTCTTCTGGGCTGCCGCCTGGGCACTCAACGAATGGCTGGTAAGGCTGAAGCCGGCGGGCCGGACGCAGGCGCGGCTGATCGGCGTTGCGGTGCCGGTGGTCTTCGGGATCACGCTGCTGGTCCTGTGGGAGTGCATCGTGCGGGGATTTTCCATTCCCTCCGTGCTCCTGCCTCCGCCGTCGATGATCTGGAGCAGGATCGTCACATCGGTTCCCATCCTTTGGGCCGATTTCCGCCAGACCTTCCTGAAGGCGGTGCTCATCGGCTACGCGCTCGGTTGCGGGTCGGGGTTCGTCGTCGCCATCCTGATCGACCGCTCGCCCTTCCTGCAGCGCGGATTGCTGCCGCTGGGCAATTTCGTCTCGGCGCTGCCGATCATCGGCATCGCGCCGATCATGGTCATGTGGTTCGGTTTCGATTGGCCGTCCAAGGCGGCCGTCGTCATCGTCATGACCTTCTTTCCCATGCTCGTGAACACGGTGCAGGGCCTAGCGGCGGCGAGTGTCATGGAGCGTGACCTGATGCGCACCTATGCGGCATCCTACTGGCAGACGCTTTTCAAGCTGCGCCTGCCTGCCGCGGCTCCCTTCATTTTCAACGCACTGAAGATCAACTCGACGCTGGCCCTGATCGGCGCCATCGTGGCGGAGTTCTTCGGCACGCCCATTGTCGGTATGGGCTTCCGCATTTCGACCGAAGTCGGGCGCATGAATATCGACATGGTGTGGGCGGAAATCGCGGTCGCCGCGCTCGCGGGTTCCGTCTTCTATGGCGTGGTGGCTCTCGCAGAAAGAGCCGTCACGTTCTGGCATCCGTCTGTCCGGGGAGGGTAGGCGGACTTCAACCACATGAACATCAACTTCAGAGGGAAAGCAAAAATGAAAAAACTGATGGTTTCCATGCTTGCGGGCGTCATGTCGCTCGCCGCTGTTGCGGCGCATGCCGCCGACAAGGTGACGCTGCAGCTCAAATGGGTCACCCAGGCCCAGTTCGCCGGCTACTACGTCGCGCAGGACAAGGGCTTCTACGAGGAGGAAGGGCTCGACGTCGAAATCAAGCCCGGCGGTCCCGACATCGCCCCGGCGCAGGTGCTGGCCGGCGGCGGCGCCGATGTCATCATCGACTGGATGCCGTCTGCGCTGGCGACGCGCGAAAAAGGCGTGCCCCTGGTCAACATCGCCCAGCCCTTCAAGTCGTCGGGCATGATGCTGACCTGCCTGAAGGAAACCGGGATCACCAAGCCGGAAGACTTCAAGGGCCGCACACTGGGCGTCTGGTTCTTCGGCAACGAGTATCCGTTCCTGTCGTGGATGTCGACGCTGGGAATTCCGACCGAGGGCGGGCCGGACGGCGTGACGGTTCTCAAGCAGGGCTTCAATGTCGATCCGCTGCTGCAAAAGCAGGCCGACTGCATCTCGACCATGACCTACAACGAGTACTGGCAGGTCATCGACGCCGGCATTCCGGAAGAGGACCTGGTCGTGTTCAAGTATGAGGACCAGGGCGTGGCGACGCTCGAGGACGGGATCTACGTTCTTGAGGACAATCTCAAGGACGAAGCCTTTGCCGACAAGATGGTGCGCTTCGTGCGCGCCTCCATGAAGGGCTGGAAATGGGCCGAGGAGAACCCGGACGACGCAGCGATGATCGTGCTCGACAACGACGCGACCGGCGCCCAGACCGAAAAGCACCAGAAGCGCATGATGGGCGAGGTCGCCAAGCTGACGGCGGGTTCCAATGGAGCGCTCGACACGGCCGACTACGAGCGCACCGTCAACACCCTGCTTTCGGGTGGTTCCGATCCCGTCATCACCAAAGAGCCGGAAGGTGCATGGACGCACGCGATCACCGACAAGGCGCTTCAGTAGCAGGCAATCCGTAGGCGAACCGATGCCGATGGGAGGGGCGGGCGACCGCCCCTTTTCCGTCTCTACAACCTCATCGCGTCGCGCTGGCTGCGGCGAAAGGCGGCCGGCGTCGCGCCGGTATGGCGCCGGAAGAATCGGTTGAAATAGGAAGCGTCTGAAAAGCCCAGCTTCATGGCGATCGACTGAGCAGGCAGAAACGTGAAGATCAGGTCGCGCCTTGCTTCCTCGATCAGCCGCAGGTTGACGAGGCCCTGTACGCTGTGGCCCGTCGCGGCGCGCGCGATCCGGTTGAGATGGGCCGGAGAGAGACCCAGCCGCTCGGCATAGAACGCCACGGGCCGATGCTGGCTGAAATGCGCCGCGACGAGCTGGAGCAGCTGCTCCACGCGCGCTCCGTCGCGGTCGCCGGGAATGCCGGAGACACCGTCGGTGTGGCCAAGCGCGCGCGCCGTGTCGATGAGGATCGTTGTCACAAGCGCCTCCAGCAGCAATGTGCGCGCGGTGCGATGGCTTGTCATTTCCGCGGCAATGCGTTCCAGGTTGGCCACCGAGTGGCGCGCGGATTCGGATGCGGCGGGAAGTACGGCCAGTTGCGGAGCAAAGAACGCGCCCGAGCGCTCGAAGTCTCCCAAGGCATCCAACCTGTCGCGCATGATGGTAACCACCAGACCTCCTATGTCACGCGAGAAGCGGAAGCCGTGAACAGCCCCCGGTGGGACATAGATCAGGGTTCCGGACGAAAAGGGCTCCCAGCGACCATCCCGCAACGCATCGCCGCTTCCGTTCGAAATGTACAAGAACTGGAAAAATGCTTCATGGCAGTGGGGACGGATTTCCCAATCGTGCAGCCGGCTGCGCTCGGGAATCGTCTCGCAGTGCAACCAAAAACCCTCGTCCTGATCACGGCCTTCGCCATAAAGGCTGTATGTGGGGACTTTGGTTCGCATTGTGTTTTTCTCGTGCATGATCGTAAAGTGCAAGAGTATGCCAAATATGTCCATTGAACGCATGCCGTCGGCGGCACAAATTGCCGGCACATCATCGTTCGTGGGAGGACTGCCATGCGCACCCAGGTCGCCATCATCGGATCGGGGCCCTCCGGCCTTCTGCTCGGCCAGTTGCTGACAAATGCCGGCATAGACAATGTCATTGTCGAGCGCTCGACGAAGGAGCACGTGCTCGGCCGGATCCGGGCCGGCGTGCTGGAGGAGGGCATGTGCGCGATGCTCGACGAGGCCGGAGCGGGGGCGCGCATGCATGCCGAAGGTCTGCCGCACGACGGTGTGAACCTTGCCTTTGACGGGCAGTTGCACCGCATCGATCTCCACGGCCTGACGGGCGGCAAGCGGGTCATGGTCTATGGCCAGACGGAAGTGACCTACGATCTGATGGAGAAGCGCGAGGAGAGCGGCGGCGTGACGGTCTACGAGGCCGCCGATGTCGTGCCGCACGGCTTCGACGGCGAGAAGCCGTTTCTGACCTATCGCAAGGACGGTGCGGAACATCGCATCGATTGCGAATTCATCGCCGGCTGCGACGGCTATCATGGTGCGGCCCGCAAGGCGGCCCCGGATGCGTTGCTGAAGACCTACGAGCGCGTCTACCCGTTCGGCTGGCTGGGGATCATTGCCGAGGTGCCGCCGGTCAATGACGAACTGATCTACGCCAATCATCCGCTCGGATTCGCGCTGTGCTCGATGCGCTCGCAGACCCGTAGCCGCTATTATGTGCAGGTTCCGACCGAAGAGAAGGTCGAGGACTGGTCCGACGATCGTTTCTGGGACGAGATACGGCGGCGACTGCCGGACGAGGCGGCGCAGGTGCTGACCACCGGGCCGTCGATCGAGAAGTCGATCGCGCCGCTGCGCTCCTTCGTCGCCGAGCCTCTGCGGTTCGGCCGCATGTTCCTGGTCGGCGATGCCGGCCATATCGTGCCGCCGACCGGCGCCAAGGGGCTCAATCTCGCGGCCAGCGACGTGCGTTATCTTTTTGATGGGCTGGAGGAATTCTATCGGGAGAAGTCGACGGCCGGCATCGATGCCTATTCGCAGCGGGCGCTGCAGCGCATCTGGAAGGCGGAGCGGTTTTCATGGTGGATGACCACCCTGATGCACCGGTTTCCCGATACCGGCGAATTCGGCCAGAAGATTCAGCACGCTGAACTCGACTATCTCGTGCACTCGACGGCTGCCGCCACCTCTATGGCGGAGAACTATGTCGGCTTGGCCTACTGAGGATTGCGCTGCTCGCTGGCGACCTGACGTGCGGCGCGCATGAAGGCGCTCAGGCCAGGGCTCGATTCCTGATCGATACGCATGGTGATCCCGACGGCGCCGCGCGTTTCGGAGGTGTCGATTGGCAAAGCCACAAGCGTGCCCGCTTCCAGATCGTTGACGACAACTCCTTCCGAGATGATCCAAACGGCGTCACTTTCACGCAGGAAGGCGCGGCCGAAGGAATCAGAGACGCTTTCGATCCGGGTTGGCAGTTCCGGGACGCCCTGGGCGATGAGCAGACGTTCGACGAATGGTCGGATAATCGCTGAGCGCGTCGGCATGATGACCGGATAGGCAGCGATCGACGCGGGATCCAGACTGGCCGCCTTTGCCAGCGGATGGCCGGCACGCACGGCAAAGACGATCTGCTCCGAATAGAGATGCTCGAACGTCAGTCCGACCATCCGCTCGGGCGCGGCCAGCCGCCCGACGACGACATCCAGTTGCCCGTTGGCGAGCTGGTCGAGGAGGACGGCATTCTCGCCCGTCACGATCTTGACCCGGGCGGCGGCCGCTTCCAGCAGAATGGAGACGGCGCGCGGCATGATGCGGGCGGACACGGTGGGCAGGGCGCCTATTCTCAGTGTGGGAGCCGACATGCGTGCCCGCTGGACGGAATCGATGCCTTGACGCAAGGCCGCGATGGAGGCGCCGGCGTGGCGGGCAAACTCCTCGCCCGCCAGGGTGAGGCGAATTCCGCGCCCGTCGCGCTCGAACAGCGGCGAGCCGAGGGCATCCTCCAGTTCACGAATGGTCCGGGTCACGGCCGGTTGCGAGACGTGGAGCGCCTCAGCCGCCCGGCCGACGGCGCCATGGCGTGCGACTTCGAGAAAGGTTGTCAGATGTCGGGTTTTGACCAGCATGAGATTTCATATCAGAACAGTTATGAATTTTACAACAACCGGCATTTTTCCTGACTGCACTGATCCGTATATGCTGCATCAGTTCGAATATCGCAGGAGCACGGCATGTCGGATACAGCACCCAAATCCGCGCGCTACGAGCAGGGAATGGCGACGCGGCGCAGCGTGTTGGGCGACGCCCATGTCGACCGCGCCGAGGCGGCCAAGACCAGCTTCGACGAGCCATTCCAGGATCTCATAACCGAATCGGCCTGGGGTCATGTCTGGTCGCGGCCGGAATGGACCAAGCGGGAACGGTCGATCGTGACCATCGCGCTGCTTGCCGCTCTCGGTCAGGACGAGGAGGTCGCCATGCATGTACGCGCCACCGCGAACACGGGTGCGACACCGGCCGACCTTCGCGAGGCCATGCTCCATGTGGCAATCTATGCCGGCGTTCCGGCGGCCAATCATGCGATCAAGATCGTCAAGAAAACATTGGCCGAGATGGAAGTAGCGGCGAAATGAGGGAGAGGTCGGACATGTCCAATCTGAAACCGGAGACCGGTTCGTTTTTCCAGCGCGATCGCGCCTGGCATCCGCCGGCATTTACCCCGCAGTACAAGACGTCGGTGCTGCGTTCGCCGCAGAAGGCGCTGCTTTCGTTCGACAACACCATCAGCGAGATCACCGGCCCGGTGTTCGGCCACAATATTCTGGGCGAGCTCGACAACGACCTGATCCACAATTATGCGCGGCCTGGCGAGAGCGCCATCGGCGAACGCATCCTCGTCTACGGCCGTGTCCTCGACGAGCGCGGTCAGGGGGTGCCCGGTGCGCTCCTGGAGTTCTGGCAGGCCAATGCCGGTGGACGCTACCGGCACAAGAAGGATCAGTATTTCGCGCCGCTCGATCCAAATTTCGGCGGCTGCGGGCGTACGATAACCGGTGAGGACGGCTCCTATATCTTCCGCACCATAAAGCCCGGCCCCTATCCCTGGCCGAACGGGATCAACGACTGGCGGCCGGCGCACATCCATTTCTCCATCTTCGGTCATGGATTCGCCCAGCGGCTGATCACGCAGATGTATTTCGAGGGCGATCCGCTCATCTGGAAATGCCCGATCGCCAGCACCATTCCGAGCCGTGAGGCCATCGAGGGGCTGATTGCGGCACTCGACATGGAGGCGACCATTCCGATGGACGCGATGGCGTACAAGTTCGATATCGTCCTGCGCGGACGCCGTTCGACCATGTTCGAAAACAGGCTGGAGGGGAATTGATGGTACAGGATCTCAATCGCCTGAAGGAATCGGCGTCACAGACGGCCGGTCCATACGTTCATATCGGCTTGACGCCGAACTTCTGCGACATCAACGGCATCTACGAGACCGATCTCGGCATTTCGATGCTTAACGACAAGACCAAGGGCGAGCGCATCACGGTCAAGTCGCGGGTTATCGACGGGTCCGGCACGCCGCTCAGGGATGCCCTGGTCGAGATCTGGCAAGCCGACGCCGACGGGCTCTACAATTCGCCGTCTGAAATGCGCGGTTCTGCAGATCCCAACTTCACGGGCTGGGGACGCTGCCCGGCGAACATGGAGACCGGCGAATTCGTTTTCGAAACGATCAAGCCTGGCCGTGTGCCGTTTCGCGACGGGCGGCTGATGGCGCCCCACATCACCTTCTGGATCGTCGCGCGCGGGATCAATCTCGGCCTGCACACGCGCATGTATTTCGGTGACGAGGAAAAGGCCAATGCGGAGGATCCGATCCTGCAGCGGGTCGAGCACAAGGTGCGTGTGCCGACGCTGATCGCGCCCCGCGAGGGCAATGTCTATACCTTCGACATCCATCTCCAGGGGGAGAAGGAAACAATCTTCTTCGATATCTGAGCCATGCCGCTGTCGCCCTTCGACCATCCCTTCCTTTCCGGGCTCCTCGGTGACGCGGAGGTCGGGGTATTGCTGACCGGCGAGGCGGATCTCGACGCGATGCTGTCCTTCGAAGCCGCCTTGGCCGAAGCCGAGGCGGCCGAAGGCGTCGTAGAGCCCTCGGCGGCCGATGCCATCGTCGCAAGGCTTTCCGGCTTCGTCCCGGATATGGAGAAGCTCAAGGCCGGCCTTGCCCGTGACGGTGTGGCCGGACCCGAACTGGTTCGGCAGTTGCGCGAACATGTCGGCGGCGAGGCCGCCGCCAATGTGCATTTCGGCGCAACCAGCCAGGATCTTGCCGACACCAGCCTCGCGTTGCGCCTGCGCGCCATTCTCGACCTGTTCGGCCGAAGGCTCAATACACTGACCGGCGCTCTGGCAGGGCTGGAGGCGCGCGACGGGGCGATCGAGACGATGGCGCATACCCGTATGCAGGCGGCCATTCCGGTTCCCGCATCGCGCAAGATCAGGAGCTGGCGCGATCCGCTCGAACGCCACCACGCGCGCCTTGCCAGCATCGCGGACGAGGTCTGCGTCCTGTCCTTCGGCGGCGCGGCGGGCACGCTCGACAAGCTGGGCGAGAAGGGGCCGGCCGTGGCGCGTCGTCTCGCGATCGCACTGGGTCTGAAGGCGGTGGTCCATGCGCGCCACAGTGAGCGGGACGGCATGGCCGAACTCGCCTCGTGGCTGTCACTGGTCACCGGCAGCCTGGGCAAGATGGGTCAGGACATCGCGCTTCTGGCTCAGAGCGAAGTGGGCGAGATCAAGCTTGCCGGCGGCGGCGGGTCCTCGGCCATGCCGCACAAGGTCAATCCGGTCGGCGCGGAAGTGCTGGTTACGCTGGCGCGTTTCAACGCCACGCTGGTTTCCGGCATGCATCAGGCGCAGGTGCACGAAAACGAGCGCTCGGGCGCGGCCTGGACCCTGGAATGGATGCTGCTTCCCCAGATGCTTCTGGCGACGGGCGCAGCGCTCAGGATCGCGACGGAACTGGTGGACGGGACGCGGTTCGTGGACCGGAAGTTGCGTTAGTCTAGCTCGTCGCCACACCATCACCGTCATCCCGGATACCCGAAGGGTTATCCGAGACCCATTGGATGCACATCGCAGGGAACGGCCAGCTCTCATTTCAGCGCCGCCGGCTCTTTCCCGGAAACCGGCCGCGCTTCTCAATGGGTCCCGGCTCTCGCTCGCGATGCTCGCTCGGCCGGGATGACGTGGATGGGACGGTACTCGGCCTTTCGCACCAGCCTTGTCGCGATGCAAGCGGGTTGGCCGGGATGACGAACCTCAGATTTGACGAGGCGCGTTGCAGGGCCTCACATCGCGTTCATCGTCAAGAGCTCGTAGGTCGCAACCTCCTCGCCGTCCTGGTTGGTCACGCAAACGTCCCAGCGAACCTCACCATACTCGTCGTTGCGCCGCGTCTTCTGCTTGGCCGTCAGCCGCACCTTGAGACTGTCGCCAGGCGATACGGGTTTGAGGAAGCGCAGGCTGTCGAGGCCGTAATTGGCCAGTACGGGACCCGGCGCCGGATCGACGAAGAGGCCGGCGGCAAAGGACAGGATGAGATAGCCATGGGCCACCCGGCCGGGGAAGAACGGATTCGCCTTGGCCGCTTCCTCATCCATGTGGGCGTAGAAGGTGTCGCCGGTGAAGTCGGCAAAGTGCTCGATATCCTCCAGTGTCACCTCGCGCGAGGCCGTTTCAAGTGTCTGGCCGATCTCCAGTTCGCCGAAGCGCATGCGGAACGGGTGTCTGTCGCCGGCAATGGTCGACGCGCCGCGGACATAACGTTTCGTGATACCTGCGAGCAGGTCCGGGCTCGCCTGAACCGCGGTGCGCTGCATGTAGTGCATGACGCCGCGAATGCCACCCATCTCCTCGCCGCCGCCGGCCCGCCCCGGACCGCCGTGCACGAGATGGGGCAGGGGGGAGCCGTGTCCGGTCGCCTCGCGTCCCGTATCGCGATTGGCGAAATAGAGCCGGCCATGCCATGCGCCCGATGCAAGCACGACCTTGCGTGCGACTTCCGGGTCATGCGTGAAGACCGAGGCAACAAGGGAACCGGCGCCGCGATTGGCAAGCGCCACTGCGTGGTCGACATCGCGCCATCCCATGACCGTCGAGACCGGACCGAAGGCTTCGACCGAATGCACCTTGTCGGCGTTGTCGGGGTCGCCACACTCGAACAGAATCGGTGAGATGAATGCACCCCGGTCCAGATCGACGCCGGCGGGCGAGAAGTCTTCCTCTCCGCCGAAGACCCGTTTCGCCTCGCTGCCGATGATCTGGGCCTTTTCAAGCACGTCGCGGCGCTGTGCGAGGCTCGCCAGCGCGCCCATGCGGGTCGCTTCGTCGCGCGGATCGCCGATGACGGTCTTCGAGAGCCTGTCGGCAATCGCCTCGATGACCGCGTTCGTGTGGGCGTCCGGCACCAGGATGCGGCGGATGGCGGTGCATTTCTGCCCCGCCTTGGCCGTCATCTCGCGATGCACCTCGCGCACGAAGGCGTCGAACTCGGCGGTGCCAGGGGCGGCGTCGGGCCCGAGAATGGTCGCGTTGAGCGAATCCTGCTCGGCCACGAAACGCGTCGCGCTTGCGAGCAGATTGGCGTTGGCGCGCAGCATCGCCGCAGTGGCTGCCGAACCGGTGAAGGACACGACGTCCTGCGGACCGAGCCGGTCGAGCAGGTCGCCCGTGCCGCCGGCGATGAACTGCACGGCGCCGTCAGGCAAAATCCCGGATTCGACGATCATGCGAAAGGCAGCTTCGGCAAGCCATGCCGTCGCCGAGGCGGGCTTGATGATCGCCGGCACGCCGGCAAGAAACGTCGGCGCCAGTTTTTCCAGCATTCCCCAGACGGGAAAGTTGAAGGCATTGATATGGACCGCGACGCCGGTCAGCGATGTCGCCACGTGCTGGCCGACAAAGGCGCCGGTCCTGCCGAGTTGCTCGATCCCTCCGTCGACATAGATGACGTCGTCGGGCAGTTCGCGCCGTCCCTTGGACGAATAGACGAACATCGTTGCAATGCCGCCGTCGATGTCGATCATCGAATCGGCCTTGGTGGCTCCGGTGTCGTAGGAAAGCTCGTAGAGCGCGTCGCGCCGCTCGTTGAGATATTTGGCGAGTTCCTTGAGCTTCGCGGCGCGCTGGTGGAAGGTCAGCGCTCTGAGCGCCGGTCCGCCGACGTTGCGCGCGAACTCCGCCATGGCTGCGAAATCCAGCTGCGTGCCGATTTCAGCAATCACGCGGCCGTCGACGGCGCTCCTGAGTTGCGAGGTTTTTCCGGAGGGTGCGACCCATTTTCCGGTGGCGAAGCTGTTCAGGGGGATGATGGTCATGGGCGTTTCTCCGGCATTGGCGGAACTCGTTTGAGCGGCGGGATTGCGGTCATTTCAATTCACCCGCGCCGGCAGGTGCGAGAAGCCGCGAAAGCGTACGCGTCCCGTGCGTTCAGGCGTGCCCGCAAGGCGGTACGCCGGGAAGCGATCGAGGAAGCGCGAGATCGCGATGCGGCCTTCCATGCGGGCCAGCGAAAAGCCCGCGCAAAGATGCGGGCCCTGGGCGAAGGCGAGGTGGCGGTTGGGTTTGCGGGCGAGGTCAAGCCGGTCCGGCTCGGCAAACTGGCGGGGATCGCGGTTGGCCGCGCCGATCGCCAGATGGATGCGGGTTCCCGGCGCGATTCTCTGGCCGTGAAAGGTGCACTCTGCCACCGTCATGCGGTTGCCAAGCTGGTTGGGGCTTTGAAAGCGCAGGAACTCGTCGACCGCCGTTGCGATCAGTTCTGGATCGTTCGTCAATCGTTGGCGCTGATCGGGCCACAGTGTCAGTTCATGCAGCGCGTTGCCGATCAGATTGGTGGTCGTTTCATGGCCGGCATTGAGGATGAAGATGCAGTTCTGCAGGAGCTCCACGTCACTGAGCAGTTCGCCTTCATTGCCCATCATCAGCCGTGTCAGAACGTCGGTCGCGGGATCGCCGGGCGCCTTGCGCCGTCGTTCCACGAGGTCGGCGAGATAGGCCTTGAAGTTGGTGACGGCACGGTTGCCGCGCTCTTCCTGCTCGGCCGTAAGGACAGGTTCGAGTGCGCCGAGGATGGCGAGCGACCAGTCGCGCAAGGGCCCGCGCTCCTCGTGCGGTATGACGAACAGATTGCCGATCACCTCCACCGGAATGGCGGCTGCGAAATCCTCGATCAGGTCGGCGGCACCCTTGTCTTCGATCCTGTCGATAAGGCCGTCGACCAGGGAAATGAGACCGGGCTCCATGGCCGCGATCGCCCTGGGCGTCAAAGCACCCATGATGATCTTGCGCACGCGGGTGTGAAGCGGCGGATCGTTGAAGACGAGACTTGTCGTGTGATGCTCGTAGAGCGGAGCGTGACCGTACTTGGGCAGAAACTCCGCCTTCTTGTCGGACGAGAATGTGGCGGTGTCGCGGTAGACGCGATCCAGATCCTCGTAGCGCGACAGCATGAGCGAGCCGTCCTCAAACCGTTTCACCGGCGCATGGTCAAGCAGCGCCCGATAGACGGGGAAGGGGTCGTCGGCAAAGCCCGGTGGCAGATGATTGATGTCAAATGACTCGGCAAGGCCGTCGGGCGCCTGCATCGCTTGTCTCCTCCGCGTTTCCTCCCAGCCGATCGCCGGCCTGGCGCATGCTCTCTTCAAACGATGCCGTTTGAGCGGACATGCTTCAGGAAGTATTATTGACCGACCGGTCGGTTTATGCAAGTGTCTCCATGGACAGGCGAGAAGCAGTTTGTCGTTTCGGGAGGCAGTGGATGGAATTGACGGCGGAAGAGATCGCCCGCAGAAGCGCTGAAGCCATGTGGGCGCGCGATGACGCGACGAAATGGCTGGGCGCCGCACTGGACGAGGTGGGGCCGGGTACGGCCACCTTGTCGATGAGCGTCGAGCGCCATCACACCAACGGCCATGACATATGCCACGGGGGATACATCTTCACCCTGGCCGACTCCGCCTTCGCCTTTGCCTGCAATTCCTACAACCGCATTGTCGTCGCGCAGCACAATTCGATCACCTTCGTGGCGCCCGGTAGGCTCGGAGACCGTCTGGTTGCCGCCGCGCGGGAGGTGACCCGATACGGGCGTTCGGGAATCTACGATGTGCGCGTCACCAACCAGGACAGCCGGTTGATCGCCGAGTTTCGCGGTTCCTCGCGGGTGATCGACGGAAAGCATTTCAACGAGGAAGACGTCTGAGCGCGGCATGGGCCGTCTCAGGGAGGAGCACCATGAAGGACCTGGCACCAAGAAAAGAAGAACTCGACCCGATCGAGATCGCCTCGCGCGACGAGATTTCGGCGCTGCAACTGAAACGGCTGAAATGGTCGCTCGCCCATGCCTATGAGAACGTTCCCCATTACAGGAAGAGCTTCGATGCGGCGGGCGTTCATCCCGACGATCTCAAGACCCTGTCGGACCTGGCGAAGTTTCCCTTCACGGTGAAGAGCGACCTGCGCGACAATTACCCCTTCGGCATGTTCGCCGTTCCGCGCGAGAAGGTGGCGCGCATGCATGCCTCGTCCGGCACGACCGGAAAGCCGACCGTGGTGGGCTACACGAAAAACGACATTGAGGTGTGGGCCGAGGTGGTGGCGCGCTCCATGCGTGCTTCCGGCACGCGCCCGGGCGACATCGTGCATGTGGCCTACGGCTATGGCCTTTTCACCGGCGGGCTCGGAGCGCACTACGGCGCCGAACGGCTCGGATGCACGGTCGTGCCGGTGTCGGGCGGCATGACGGCGCGACAGGTTACCCTGATCGAGGATTTCCGGCCGACGACCATCATGGTCACGCCGTCATACATGCTGTCGATACTCGACGAATATCGTGCGCAAGGACTTGATCCTAGGGAAAGCCCGCTGCAGGTCGGTATTTTTGGAGCCGAGCCCTGGACGAATGCGATGCGCAAGGAGATCGAGCAGGATTTCGATATGCATGCCGTCGACATCTACGGCCTTTCGGAAGTCATGGGTCCCGGTGTTGCCAACGAATGTGTTGAGACGAAGGATGGTCTCCATATCTGGGAGGATCATTTCTATCCGGAGATCATCGATCCGGTGACCGGCCAGCCGGTCGCCGACGGCGAAAAGGGCGAGCTCGTCTTCACGTCGCTCACCAAGGAGGCCTTTCCGATCATCCGCTACCGCACGCGCGACCTGACGCGGCTTCTGCCCGGGACGGCACGTTCGATGCGGCGCATGGAGAAGATCACCGGACGCTCCGACGACATGATGATCCTGCGCGGGGTCAATGTTTTTCCGACCCAGATCGAGGAACAGATTCTTGCCGTGAAGGGACTGGCGCCGCATTTTCAGGTCGAGCTTACACGTGCCGGGCGCATGGACGAGATGATCGTGCATGTTGAGGCCGACCCGACCCATGCCGCGCTCGAAGCGCGCACGGCCTGTGCCGCCGCCTTGTGCCAGCGCATCAAGGATGTGGTGGGGGTGACCGTGCGGGTCGACGTCTGCGATCCGGCGAGCGTGACGCGCAGTCAGGGCAAGGCGCAGCGCATTCTCGACAATCGTCCCAAGGGGTGAACAGTGGCCAGGACACGCGCGAAGGACTACGACGAAAAGCGTCAGGCGCTGCTTCACCAGGCGGCGAGCGTCTTCGCGCGCGACGGCTACGATCGGGCGTCGATGTCTGGTCTGGCGGCGGAATGCGGTGTGTCGAAGGCGCTGTTCTATCACTATTACGCCTCCAAGGAGGCTCTGCTCTTCGACATCATCCACACTCACCTGGAAGCGCTGGTGGAGGCGGTAGAGGACGCCGACCGGCCGGACCTGGCGCCGCAACAGCGGCTCGAAATCCTGGTGGCGGCGCTTCTGGAGAGCTACCGCGATGCGGATGCCGAACACAAGGTGCAACTGGGTGCGCTGCAACTCCTGCCGGACGAGGACCAGGCCGCGCTGAAAGCGCTGGAACGCAAGCTGGTCAGTCGCTTCGCCGAGGCAATCAGGGCGGTGGAGCCGGACCTCTTCGAGGGAACGCCGCTTCTGAAGCCCGTGACGATGAGCCTATTCGGGATGTTGAACTGGTTCTACATGTGGTTTCGCGAAGGGGGCGCAGTGAGCCGGCGCGACTACGCCAGACTGGCGACCCAGCTTCTGCTCGGGGGAGTTACGTCCATCCGAGAGACACAACTTGTCAAGTTGTCCTGAAAGCCAGTTGATATTCTTCCCGAAAAGCTGCTCGCTTGGCCTCCCGCCGCATTCCGGACGTGGCACTGTTAGGAGGAACCATCGTGAGCGCATTGGATATCGCCGACATCTACGAACGCATCTCGCGCCGCCGTTTCCTGGCCGGCGCAGCAGCACTCACCAGCCTGCCTTTCATCGACATGAAAGCTCTGGCACAGGTCGGGCAGCCCGCGCGGTTCACCCAGGGCGATTTCGACATTGCCGTCATCAGCGACGGCAGCCTTGTTCTGCCGCTGGAGGTTCTGGCGCCTGACGCGACGCCGCAGCAGCGCGACGAAATAGCCGCAGCGATGGGGTGGGCGGACAAGATGGCCCATCCGGCGACGAACATTCCACTGATCCGCATTGGCGACGAACGCATTCTTGTCGACATAGGTTCGGGCGACAAGTTCCAGCCAGAATCGACCGGTGAACTGACAGCCAACCTGGCGGCGGCAGGCGTCGACCCGGCCTCGATCACCGGTATCGTGTTCACCCATGCGCATCCCGACCACATCTGGGCCACCGTGATGGAAGATGGAGGTCTGCGCTTTGCCAACGCCTCCTACTACGTCGGTGCAACTGAATGGGATTTCTGGATGAATCCTGACATTTTCTCCCTGATGCCCGACGCAATGCACGACTTCGCCCGTGGCGCACAGCGCGATCTCGAAGCCGTCGAGGATCGGATGACGAGGGTCAAGGCCGGCGACACGATCGTCGCGGGTCTGTCGGTCCTTGATACGCCCGGCCATACACCCGGCCACATATCGCTCGAGGTCGCGGGCGGCGAAGGGATGATCATCACCGGTGACGTGATGCCCAACGAGATCATCTCGTTGCGCAATCCTGACTGGAAGTTCGGATTCGATGCCGACCCGGAGACGGCGATTGCGACCCGCAGGTCGCTCGTCGACCGTGCGGCGACAGACGGAATGAGGCTGCTCGGCTATCACTTCACCTATCCCGGCGTCGGCATGGTGGAGAAGGACGGAACGGGCTACCGCTTCATCGCTGCCTGAGAAGGCTTTGCATCCCCGGTTTGTGATGCCGGCGGATGCAGCTTGCCAATCTGCCCGGTCGCGTGCCATTCGAATGCCATGGATGCACCGACAAACCCGGCAGTGGCCGCGCTCGAGGGCCTGATCGACCGTCTGCACGCGCAGGGTCGTCCGCGTGTCTGGTCGCTCGTCATCACCGTTTTCGGCGATGCGATCGTTCCGCGCGGCGGCCGCGTGGCGCTGTCGGTTCTGCAGGATCTGATGACGCGGCTTCGCATCGAGCCGGGTGCCTTGCGCACCGCAATGTCCCGGCTCGCCGCCGACCACTGGGTGATGCGCGAAAAGGATGGGCGCAATTCGTTCTACAGTCTGGCGGAAGAGGGTCGCCATGCCTTCGACCTGGCGACACGGCGCATCTATGCCGCCGGCCCTCCAGCCTGGCAGGGGGAGTGGACGGTGGCGGTTCCTCCGGCAAACGGCGAAGGACGCAATCCGCAACGCGACCACTGGCTGCACAACAATGGTTTCGTGCGCGCCGGGGCGGGGAGTTGGGTGCGGCTGGAGACGGGCGATGCGGATGGCGACGAACTGTTGCCGGCCGACCTTCTCGTCATACGCGGCAATGCGCTGCACATACCCGGGGAGACCGGGTCATTGTGGGGGCTGCCGACGATCGCTGACGCCTATCGCAACTTCATGCATGAAGTGACGCCGCTCACCGAGACCCTGCGGGACGGCGTATCGCTCAATCCGCTCGAAGCGATGGCGGCGCGCACCCTTGTTGTCCATGGCTGGCGCAAGATCATCCTGCGAGATCCCGGCCTTCCGGCCGCACTCCTGCCGCAAGATTGGCCCGGCGAGGACGCAAGGACAATGGTGCGGGCCGTCTATGGGCGGCTTGCCGGGCCCAGTGAAGGATGGCTCGATGCTGCCGGCGTGCCGCCGCCGATCGAGCCCGGGAAATTCAAGGCACGCTTCGGCGGGCTGTAGCCATTGAACCGTTTGCAGGTGCTCGCGCAGCGATGCAAGATTCGGGCTCGAACTGCCGAGGCGCGCTTTGCCAGAGGGAGGTTCAATTGCGTTGTGTCGGTTCGAGATAGCTGGCGTCCAAGGATTCGTCGCGCAACTGGCCAGATGCGCCCAGTCTCCAGTCACTCCTCGAGATAGGCGAAGGCGCTGGTTGCCGTAACAGCCACCCGGCTGTCGCCGCGGGCTTTCATTTCCACCCGCGTGTAGGCCATGCGCCTGCCGTTCTGCAGCACCTCGACGCGGATCTCGACGTCCCCCGGTTTCAGCGGTCGGATGAAGTGCGTCGTCAGATCAACGGTCGTACAGATACGGAAACGGCCGTTGAGGGCGGCAAGTGCAACCACCGAGCACGTATCGGCGGCCGCCGCCGTCGCCTGACCGCATATGACACCGCCGACATGAACCAGATCAGCGTTTTCGGGCAGGATAAAGTCACCGCCCGCCTCATCGAAGGCGACAGGCCTGATCCCCATCGCGACGATCCAGGGCGCAAAGACCCGACCGAGCGTCTCTTCAGCCTGCCTCACTGCAAATTCGCTCATACCCATCTCACTTTTTATGTTACGAAATATTGATGCAATGAAGATTTTTTGTTACACGTTGTGTTGCCGGAGCATACAGCATTCCGTAGCCGAGGAGGAGATGCGATGTACAGCCAGGGTCTCATTGGAGCGCAGACAGAGACGGAAGAGGACGCGGCATTCCTCGCTGCCTTCCAGGCGCGCATCGATGCCGAGGAAAAGATCGAGCCGAACGACCCGATGCCGGAAGGCTATCGCCGCACGCTGATCCGTCAGATCGGCCAGCATGCGCACTCCGAGATCGTCGGCATGCTGCCGGAGGGCAACTGGATCACCCGCGCTCCGTCGCTCAAGCGCAAGGCTGCACTTCTGGCCAAGGTGCAGGATGAGGGCGGGCACGGACTCTACCTCTATTGTGCCGCAGAGACGCTTGGCGTCAGCCGCGAGCAGATGACCGAGGAACTGTTGTCCGGCAAGGCCAAATATTCCTCCATTTTCAACTATCCGACCCTGACCTGGGCCGACATCGGCGCCATCGGCTGGCTGGTCGACGGGGCGGCGATCATGAACCAGATCCCGCTCTGCCGCTGTTCCTACGGGCCCTATGCGCGGGCGATGATCCGCGTCTGCAAGGAGGAAAGCTTCCACCAGCGCCAGGGCTACGAGATCATGATGACGCTGGCGGCTGGTACGCCGGAACAGAAGGAGATGGCGCAGGATGCGCTGAACCGCTGGTGGTGGCCGTCGCTGATGATGTTCGGGCCGCACGATTCCGACAGTCAGCATGGCGACCAGTCGATGCGCTGGAAGATCAAGCGCTTCACCAATGACGAGCTGCGGCAGAAATTCGTCGATGCGACTGTGCCGCAGGGCGAGTATCTCGGCCTGACCTTTCCCGATCCGGACCTGAAGTGGAACGAGGAAAAGCAGGGCTATGATTTCGGCGCGATCGACTGGGACGAATTCTGGCGCGTGGTCAAGGGCGGCGGCCCGATGAACCGGGATCGCATCGCGGCGCGGCGCAAGGCGTGGGATGATGGCGCGTGGGTGCGCGAGGCGGCGCTGGCGCATGCGCAGAAGCGCCAGGCAAGGCGCGAAGCGTCGAAGATGGCAGCGGAGTAGAAATCATGGCGAAGAACGAGATGCCGCTTTGGGAAGTGTTCATTCGGCCACGCAATGGCCTGGCCCACAAGCATTGCGGCTCGGTGCATGCCGCGGACGAGGAAATGGCCATCCAGGCAGCCCGCGACGTCTATACGCGCCGCGGCGAGGGGACTTCGATCTGGGTCGTCCTGTCCTCCGCGATCACTGCGTCTGATCCCGAGCACAAGGACGAGAATTTCGAGCCGGCCCTGTCGAAGGTCTATCGCCACCCGACCTTCTACAAGATTCCCGACGATGTGGGGCACATGTGATGGCGGCGCAGGCAAACATCGACCGGTCGACCCTGGTCACGTTCCTGCTGCGGCTGGCCGACGATCATCTCATCCTCGGCCATCGCCTGTCGGAATGGTGCGGCCATGCGCCGATGCTCGAGGAAGACCTCGCCATGCCCAACATGGCGCTCGACCTCATCGGCCAGGCGCGCGCCCTCTACCAGTATGCCGCAGAGGCCGAAGGAGAGGGGCGGAGCGAAGACGATCTGGCCTATCTCAGGCGCGAGCGCGACTATCTGAACTGCCTGATGGTGGAGCGCGAGAACGGTGATTTCGCCCATACCATGCTGCGCCAGCTCTATTTCGCCGCCTTCATGCAGCCCTTCTGGGCCGGTGCGGTCAGGTCCGCCGACGCGACACTGGCGGCGATCGCCGGCAAGGCAGTCAAGGAAGTGGCCTACCATGTGCGCCATGCCGGTGAATGGGTGGTGCGTTTGGGCGACGGCACCGAGGAAAGCCGCCGTCGCATGGAGCAGGCGATCGAGGCGCTGGCGCCCTACGTCGATGAGATGTTCGAAACGGACCCCGTCAGCGAAGCGATCGCGGAGGCCGGCATCGCGCCTGATCCGGCGTCGCTGCGCGAAGCGTTCGACCGGACCGTGGGCACCATCTTCGCCGAGGCGGGGCTGGAGTTTCAGCCGGTTCAATTCGGTCAGACCGGCGGTCGGCAGGGCCGCCACGGCGAGGCCATGGGCTATCTTCTGGCCGAGCTTCAACATATGCAGCGCACATATCCTGGAGCGGTATGGTGAAACCGGCCAGCCGACATGGCGAGCACCGGCGCGACAATGCTTCCTTCTGGCCTGGGCGTAGCGGCTTGGGGCAGGACGTAAGGCAGGACGCCTGGCGTGCTGCGGCTTCAGTGCCCGACCCCGAGGTTCCCTGCGTCACCGTCGCCGATCTCGGCATCCTGCGTTCAGTGGACATCGAGGACGGAGTGGCCGTCGCGAGAGTGACGCCGACCTATTCGGGCTGTCCGGCGGTGCTCGCCATCGAGCTCGCAGTCGAGGCCGCCCTGCGAGAGGCCGGTTTCGAGGCGCGGGTGGAGCGCGTCGTCTCGCCGGCATGGACCACAGACTGGATCACCGAGGAAGGCCGAGAGAAGCTCAGGGCGTACGGAATTGCGCCGCCGGCGAAAGCGTCGAACTCCGTTCGCTCGCTCTTCGGCGAGACGGATGTCGCCTGTCCGAAATGCGGTTCCCACGAAACAAGCCGGGTTTCGGAATTCGGTTCCACGGCCTGCAAGGCGCTCTATCGGTGCCTGGATTGCCGGGAGCCCTTCGACTATTTCAAATGTATCTGAGGTTCCGATGGTGTCACGTTTCCACGAACTGAAAGTTGCCGATGTCGAACGCCAGACCCCCGACTCCGTCGCGATCGCCTTCGACGTTCCCGATGATCTGCGCGACACGTTTGCGTTTCGGCCGGGCCAGTACCTGACGCTCGCCACCACCATCGACGGCGAGGATATCCGCCGATCCTACTCGATCTGCTCCGCACCGGGCGACAGGTTCCTGCGGGTAGGGGTCAAGAAGGTGGCTGACGGTCGGTTCTCGCGCTTCGTCAACGACCTTCTTTCAGTCGGCGACACGATCCGCGTGATGCCGCCGGAAGGCCGCTTCACGTCGCTCATCGGGCCGCGCCACGACTATCTGCTGATTGCCTCGGGATCCGGCATCACGCCGATGCTGTCGATTGCCGCAACGGTGCTCGGACATGAGCCGGAATCGACCGTAACGCTTCTCTATGGCAACCGATCCACCGAGACGATCATGTTCCGCGAGGAGCTTGACGATCTGAAGGACCGCCACATGCGCCGGTTCTCGCTGATCCACGTCCTGTCGCGCGAGAAGCAGGATGTCGACCTTCTCAACGGGCGCATCGATGGCGAACGTGTCCGGCTTCTGGCAGAACGCGGACTGATCGATCCCAAGGGCTCGGACGGCGTCTTCCTGTGCGGGCCGGGGGAAATGATCGATGACGTCGCGAGCGCGCTGAATGCCTATGGCGTCGATGAGGACCGCATCCGCTTCGAGCGGTTTACCCCGTCCGGCGAGGCTCCGAGACGCTCCGCGCCCTCGACGGCTGCGCGGCAGGCGGCGGAAGCGGGGATCACGGTCGAGGTTCTGCTCGATGGCGTGCGGCGCAACTTTCCGATGGGCGAGGAGGACGCAACGGTGCTTGACGCCGCGCATCGTGCCGGCATCGAATTGCCCTATTCCTGCGCCGGAGGGATGTGCTGCACATGCCGTTGCCGAGTCGTGGAAGGCGACAGCGAACTGGCCGTCAACTTCTCGCTCGAACCGTGGGAGATCGAGGCGGGTTTCACGCTCGCCTGCCAGACGCGGCCGACAAGCGACAGGCTGGTGCTCGACTTCGACGCGGCATAGCGAACACCGACGTCAAACGGGAACGCTTGAAGTGAAGATGCGTCGACCAGTCCGTTGCAGCAGGAGCCTTCCGCTAATTCGGTAGCGATGGAGTGCGACACGCTGTCGAGTCTCACCGCTTCTCCCTGATTTCGCTCAGCGTCCTTGTCGGAGTGATCGCTTCCGGGTCGAGCCTGATTTCGATGATTGACGGCTTGCCGCTTGCGCGCGCGCGCTCGAAGGCGGGCGCGAAGTCGGCTGTCGTCTCCACCGTCTCGCCATGCCCGCCATAGGCGCGGGCGAGCGCGGCGAAATCGGGATTGGTCAGATCCGTAGCCACTACACGGCCCGGATATTCGCGCTCCTGATGCATGCGGATCGTGCCGTAGATGCCGTTGTTGACGACGACCACGATGATCGGCAGACCGTATTGCACGGCGGTCGCAAACTCCTGCCCGTTCATCAGGAAACAGCCGTCGCCGGCAAAGGCCACGACGGTGCGATCCGGAAAGAGGCCCTTGGCGGCAACGGCGGCCGGGGTGCCGTAACCCATCGATCCCGACGTGGGCGCGGCCTGTGTCGCGAAACGCCGGAAGCGATGGAAGCGGTGTATCCAGGTGGCGTAGTTGCCGGCGCCGTTTGCAAGGATGGCGTCGTCGGGCAGGACCGTTTCCAGATAGGCCATTATCGGTCCCATCTGCACGGCGCCAGGGCCGGTCTCCGGTGGGACTGACCAGTCGAGATAGGCGCGGTGCAGGCTCTCGGTCCGTTCGGCCCATGCCGGGGCTGCGGAGGGCTTCAGGCCGACTGCGGCCGCCGCGAAGGCCGATGCACTGGCGTTGATGGCGATCGTCGGCCGGTAGACGCGGCCAAGCTCCTGCGCATCGGCGTGGACATGTACCAGCGCCTGTTGCGGATAGGGACTCTCGATGAGCGAATAGTCCGACGAAGGCATTTCGCCGAAACGCCCGCCGACCAGGAGAACGACGTCGGCTTCCCTGATCGTCTGGGCGAGCTTGGGGTTCGGTCCGATGCCGACATCGCCGGCATAGCAGGGATGCAAATGGTCGAACAGCATCTGGCGGCGGAACGAGCAGCCAACCGGCAGGCGCCAGGCCTCGGCAAATTTCTGGAAATCGGCGACGGCCTCTTCGCTCCAGCGCGTTCCGCCGAGAATGGCGAAGGGACGCTTTGCGCCGGAAAGCAGGCGTTCGAACGCCTCGATTTCAGCCGTGCCCGGTCGCGTCTCGACCGGTTGGCAAGGCAGTGCGGCGGGCGCATCCGCGCGTTCCGTCAGCACGTCCTCCGGCAGTGAAATCACCACCGGACCCGGCCGGCCGGACGTGGCGACCGCGAAGGCACGGGTGACGAGTTCGGGAATGCGAGACGGATCATCGATCTCGACCACCCATTTGGCGACCGATCCGTAGAAGGCGCGGTAATCGATTTCCTGAAAGGCCTCGCGCTCGAGATTGCCACGCGCCACCTGTCCGACGAAAAGGATCAGCGGGATGGAGTCCTGAGCGGCGATGTGAATGCCTGCCGATGCATTGGTGGCGCCCGGACCGCGCGTGACGAAGCAGATGCCCGGCCTGCCGGTCAACCGGCCGTGGCAATCGGCCATCATTGCTGCACCGCCTTCCTGGCGGCAGACGATGGGCTTGATTGCAGAATCGGCCAGCGCGTCGAGCACGGCCAGATAGCTCTCGCCGGGCACGCAGTAGAGGCGATCGACGCCGTTCGCCTCGAGCGCTTCAACGATCAGTTCGCCGCCGGTCTTCATGATCCACGCTTCTCCAGTTCGGCCAGAACCTCTTCCGTATGTTCGCCCAGACGGGGCGAGGGCTTGTCGTAGGCCGGCGGCGTTGCCGACATGAGCATTGGCGCGCGCACCGAGGGGATCTTGTTGCCGTGGCCGTCGTCGAGATCCATTCGCATGCCGCGCGCCACGGTCTGCGGGTCGGCGAACATTTCGCCGATGTTGTTGATCGGGCTGGCCGGGACGTTGGCCGCCTCCAGCTTCGGCAACAACTCGTCCTTCTTCCAGTCCGCAAGTGCGGCGATGATCGTCTCGCGCAGCGGAGCCCGGTTGGTCACGCGCGCCGGATTGGTCGCGAAATCGGGATCGTCGGGCAGTGCATCCAGTCCGACGACCTTGCAGAACTGGCGGAACTGGCCGTCATTGCCGACGGCGAGAATAATGTGTCCATCACAAACCGGCAGCACCTCGTAAGGGGCGATGTTCATGTGGGCGTTGCCCATCTGCACGGGCGGCTTGCCGGAAACGAGATAGTTGAGGTTCTGATTGCCGAGCACGGAAATCTGCGTGTCGAGCAGGGCCATGTCGATGTGCTGGCCTTCGCCGGTCGCTTGGGCATGACGCAACGCTGCCTGTATGGCGATGACCGAGTAGAGCCCGGTGAAAATGTCGGAAATTGCAACCCCCGCCTTTTGCGGCTCGCGGCCCGGTTCTCCGGTGATCGACATCATCCCCGACATGCCCTGGATGATGAAGTCGTAGCCAGGACGTGGCGCATAGGGGCCGGTCTGACCGAAGCCGGTGATCGAGCAGTATACCAGACGCGGGTTCATGGCTTTGAGACTGTCGTAGTCGAGACCGTATTTCTTCAGTCCACCAAGCTTGAAATTCTCGATCATCACATCGGCCGTGCCGATGAGGCGGCGTACCGTATCGGCACCCTCCGGCGTCGAGAAGTCGATGGCGACCGAGCGCTTGCCGCGGTTGGCCGAATGATAATACGCCGCCGACAGGTTTTCGCCGTCGTGACCCATGTAGAAAGGCGGTCCCCAACGGCGCGTGTCGTCGCCGCCGTTCGGATTCTCGATCTTGATCACGTCGGCCCCGAGATCGGCCAGCAGTTGACCGGCCCAGGGGCCTGCCAGAATGCGGGCCAGTTCGATTACGCGAACGCCTTTAAGGGGTGGTTGAGCCATGATTTCCGGAAACTGCAATTGTCGTTGCCAAGGTGACTACAGTATGTGCCGGAGAAACGAAACGGCAATCGGCCCCGCGCCGGCAATTCCACTGCGCTCCCACCTCTTGCACAATCTGGCGACCAGCCGCCATGCCCAGTTCCGGTGAGGGCATTGGTCCTGGACGGAAATCGGGTCAGCGGCGGCCCGCCGCAGCTACGGCCTGAGAGGACAATGTCAAACTGCGTACCGGGGCGGGCCTGCCGAACAGATAGCCCTGGGCCTCGTTGCAGCCCTGCGTGCGAAGAACTTCCAGATGCTCGCTGTTCTCGACGCCTTCTGCAAGCACCGGTATGCGCAGGTGCTGCGCCAGCATGATCGTCGACTTGACGATGGCGAGCGATTCGAGATTGCTGCCGATGGCGCTGATGAACGAACGGTCGATCTTGATCTTGTCGATCGGAAAGTGCTGCAGCATGGCGAGCGACGAATAGCCCGTGCCGAAATCGTCCATGGCGATCGACACGCCGAGCGCCTTGAGTTTGCGCAGTATGTGCAACGTTTGTTGCTGGTCCTCGATGATGCTTCCTTCGGTCAGTTCGATCTCGAGTCTCGTCGGGTTCAGTCCGCTCTCGATCAATGCCTCGTGGACGATGCGTGGCAGATCGCAGTGGCTGAACTGAGCCGAGGCGACGTTGACGGCAACCTTGTAGGGGCTGTCCCAGAAGGCAGCCTCCATGCAAGCCGTGCGGATCACCCACTCGCCGATCGGTACGATCAGCCCTGTGTCCTCGGCGATTGGAATGAAGTCCTTCGGCGCCAGCAGCCCGAGCTCGGGGTGGTTCCAGCGCAGCAGAGCCTCGAAGCCCAAGGTGCCGCCGCTCACGATATCGATCTGCGGCTGGTAGTAGAGCTCCAGCTCGTCGCGTTCGACGGCATGCTGCAGTTGCATGGCGAGCGCCTTGCGCTTGCGATGTTCGCCGTCGACCGCTTCGTCGAAGAAGCAGACATTGGCCTGTCGGTTCTTTTTGGCGCGATACATCGCCTGGTCGGCGTTCTGGATGAGCTCGTCGGGCGACGCACCCTGACGCGGAAACAAGCTGGCGCCGATGCTTGCGCCAGTGATCAGCGAATTGCCGCCATGAACGATGGGCCGGTCCACGCAGGCCAGGAGGCGATTGGCGAAATCGGTCGCCTGCTTCTCGCAGTCGGTTTTCCATTTGATTGCCACGAATTCGTCGCCGCCGGTGCGGGCGATAAACTCGTTGTCGCCGAGAATGGAACCGAAGCGGGTGGCGATTTCCTTGAGTACGGCGTCGCCAGCGGCATGCCCGTGGACGTCGTTGATGTCCTTGAACCGGTCGAGGTCGATGACGATGACGCAGCCCTGCGGCGATTTGGCTGCAAGCACGGTGTCGAGCCGGGTGGCAAGTGCATGTCGATTGGGCATTCCGGTGAGCGGATCGTGCAACGCTGCATGGCGATAGGATGCCACCAGGTCGCGTTGCGTGCGTGCATCGACGCCATATGTCCCCATGCCCATCACGGCCAGCGTGACGACGAGCACGATGGCGGCCGTCAGCTCCTTCGAAAGGGCTGGCCCCGCTGCGGACGGGAGGTCTAGCGGGATGTAGGTGGCTGCCGACATTGCGATGAAATGCGTGCCGCAGATTGCCGCGAGCAGGCCAGCCGTCTGCCACGCAGTACGCCTGCGTGTGTTCGAAGCGAGGCCGAATGTGAGTGCGCAGACAATTGCGCCGACAAGGACCGAGAGGGATACGAGCGATGCGTCCCATTCGATCTCTGCCGGTATCTCGAAGCCGGCTATGCCGACGTAGTGGGTACCGGAGATGGCAAGGCCGACCAGCATACCGCCGAGGATCCGTGTGGCGACGTTTTCCACGGTTGCGACGAGCCAAAGCCCACAGATGCTCAGGCAGATGCCCGTTACCAGTGACGCCAGCGTGAGGACCATGTCATATCGCGCGGCCGTGACGAAATTGAATCCGAGCATGGCCACGAAATGCGTGGTCCAGATGGTCGAGCCGATAGCAACACCGGATAGCATCAGCCATTTTGTTCGGTGCTCGACGGCCGCCTGGCCTGCTCGATTGAAGATATGCGCTGCCGTGGCCGCCCCCATCACACAGACGACGAGCGTGACCAGGACGAATGCCTGGTCGTGCTCCTGCGCGACACACGTAACGATGCGCGAAAACATCCCGATTCCCCCACCTGGCCGGTTCGCCCTCGGGTCAATATTGAATGGGGAATATCAATATTTTCTAAATAGAGTAGAATTTAACTTCACTCGACGTGAAACTACTTGGTGCTGTATTTGCTTCGATGTGATTGTCTGCTGGCAATGACCGTATCTGCCCAGGCGACGAAATCGGCCATCACAGTGTCGCTGTCCTGCTCGTTGAGCGTTTCGTGCCGGGTTGCCGGACGAATCGTCGAGGCGACGTTTGAAAAGCCCATTCGACGCAGACGAATTGCCAGCGCGTCAACGGACCTGCCGTTTCCTGTGGCGGGATCCTCGGCTCCGCCGAGCAGGTGAAATGGCATCTCTCGGGGGATGTCACGGAAATTTCGGTCATCGGCGCCGGCGAGCGCCAGGCCGAATATGTCGCGCCACATGGAAACGGAAGCGTCCCAGCCGCACAGTGGATCGTCCAGGTAGGCGGCCACTTCCGCCGCGTCGTGCGACAGCCAGTCGAAGTTCGTGCGGGCGCCGGAAATCTGCCTGGCCCAGCTTTGGAAGGTGAGGCGGGGCAACAGGCGCGAGGGCACATCCGAGCCAATCCGGAACCGTTCCCAGCCGAGGATCGCCAATGCCGCCCTCGCGGTTGGTTTCCCGGTGATGTTCGCATTCCATATGGCTGCGGCGTCCACACGCGATGCGTGCCGAAAAAGATAGTTGAGGGCGATCATGCCGCCCATGGAGTGGCCGAAAAGGACGACCGGCAGGCCGGGATGGTCGCGGGCAATGATGTCGTGCACGGCATCGACGTCTGCGAGCAGCTTTTCCATGCCATCTGTGCGTGAAAACATTCCGGGCGCGGCGTCCGGCGCCTTCGTGTGCCCATGACCGCGATGATCGTGGGCATAGGTATGGAAGCCGTGCGTCGCGAGAAAATCGGCGAAGCGTGCGTAGCGCGCCGCGTGTTCGGCAAGGCCGTGATTGATGTGCACGACGCCACGGGCGTCTCTGGCGCGCCGGACATAGAGGCGCAATCTCGCCTTCGTCGGCGAAGCCAGTTCGTCCTGCTCATCGAAAGCCATCGTTCACCCCTGACGCAGGTTCGCAAAGTGAAACCATTCCCGGTTTCGGTCAAACCCGTCTTCTGCCTCAACTTTATGCACGCATTGGCACAAAAATGTGCACTGCACAATTCTGCTGAACGCTTGTGCAAAATCGCTTGCCAAGCGGCCGGCGGCTCTGCTTTATGAGTGTTACTTCAGAGGGTAGGGAGTATTCCAGAATGATAAGCAGAAGACTATTTTCTCTGGCTGCGGCGACCATGCTCGCCGGCGGCGTTTTCGCTGGTGCGACTGCGCCGGCGCTCGCCGAGACGGACATCAAGTTTACGCTCGACTGGAAATTCGAGGGGCCGGCGGCCGGGTTCTTCCTGGCTCAGGACAACGGCTACTTCAAGGAAGAGGGCCTCAACGTCACCATCGATTCGGGCAATGGTTCCGTGGAGGCGATCCCGCGTGTTGCAACCGGCGCCTATCAGATGGGATTTGGCGACATCAACTCGCTGATCAAGTTTCTCGATGAGGACAAGTCGCAAAAGGTGAGGGCGGTGATGGTCGTCTACGAACGGCCCCCGTTCGCGATCATCGGGCGCAAGAGCCTCGGCGTGACGGAAGACCCGAAATCCGTGGAGGGCAGGAAGCTCGGCGCTCCGCCGCCGGACGGTGCCTTCGCGCAGTGGAAGGCCTTCGTGCCCGCAGCGGGTATCGATGAATCGAAGGTGACCATCGAGAGCGTCGGTTTCCCGGTCCGCGAGCCGATGCTTGCCCAGGGGCAGGTCGACGGCATCTTTGGCTTCGCCTTCTCAAGCGTGCTCAATCTGAAGTCGCAGGGCGTTCCGGCCGACGATATCTCGACCATTCTGATGGCCGAAAACGGCCTCGACCTCTACGGCAACTCGATCTTGGTCAACACTGATTTCGCTGCCGAAAATCCCGACGCGGTGAAGGGCTTCCTGCGGGCGCTCGCCAAGGGATTCGCGGACGCCGTCGCCGATCCGGTCGCGGGTGCGGAAGCAGTGATGAAACGCAATGAAGTGCTCATCAAGGATATCGAAGTCGAGCGCCTGGAAATGGCGAACGCCATGAACATCAATACGCCTTACGTGAAGGAAAACGGCTTTGGCGGCATAGACGAGGCCAAGCTCTCGAGTGCGATTGAAGCGCTGAAGATTTCCATGGGCCTGAAGGGCAATGTCGGACCGTCCGACATCTTCGACGCTTCTTATCTGCCGGCCAAGGAAGAGCGGATGCTGCCCTAGGCGGGCAGATACGCCATATCGCTGCGGCCTTCCGCCCGAATTCCGGGCGGGAGGCCCGAGCCATTTCCACAGAGCGTAATTCATGACCCAATCTCTCGTCGCAATCGACAATGTGGATATGCGGTACGGCGGGCCGGAAGGCCTGCTGGCCGTAGAGGGACTGTCCCTTTCGGTAGGCAAGGGAGAGTTCGCCGCCGTTGTCGGGCCGTCCGGATGCGGCAAGTCCACCTTGATGAAACTCGTAACCGGTCTCTACATTCCGCAGGAAGGGGCCGTGACCGTCGCCGGTGAGCGGGTGACGAAACCGGTATCGATCGTCGGCATGGCCTTCCAGAATCCCACGATGCTGCCCTGGCGCACCACGCTCGACAACATTTTGCTGCCGCTCGAAGTGGTGGAAAAGCATCGTCGCCGGCTGCGTCGCAACAAGGCCGAATATGTCGCCAAGGCCGAGACGCTTCTGGAGACGGTCGGTCTCAAGGGGTTTGGATCGAAATATCCCTGGCAGCTGTCCGGCGGAATGCAGCAGCGCGCCAATCTGTGCCGTGCCCTCATACACGAGCCCGACCTGCTCATGCTCGATGAGCCGTTCGGGGCGCTCGATTCCTTTACCCGTGAGGAGTTGTGGTGCGTCATCCGCGACCTTCACGCGACGCAGGGCGTCACCATCATCCTGGTGACCCACGACCTGCGTGAGGCCGTCTTCCTGGCTGACCGCATCTTCGTGATGAGCGCCCGTCCGGGCCGGATCATCAAGGAGCAGACGGTCCCATTCGCGCGTCCGCGCGAACTCGACATTCTCTACGAGAGCGACTTCAACGACATCGTCCACGAACTGCGCGGCGACATCGCCGATGCGAGGAAGGCCGCATGAGCACGAGAAACGGCATCGACATGGTCAAGCTCGCGCCCTGGCTCTACACGGCAGCGCTGTTCGTGATCTGGGAGCTGGCGGTGCACTTGTTTGCACTTCCGCAGTTCATCCTGCCGGCCCCGACGCGCATCGTCGAGGCGATCATCCAGTTCTGGCCGGCGATCTGGAAGAATTCGCTGCAGACGCTCTACACGACCACGATCGGCTTCATCCTGGCGGTGGCCGGCGGGCTGGCGCTCGGCATTCTCGTCGGCTGGTCGCGCTTCATCTATGCCGGGCTCTATCCGCTGATGGTCGGGTTCAATGCCATCCCGAAGGTGGCGATCGTCCCGATCCTCGTCATCTGGTTCGGCATCGGCACCGTGCCCGCCGTTCTGACGGCCTTTCTCATTGCCTTCTTCCCGATCGTCGTGAACGTGGCGACCGGGCTGGCCACCATCGAGCCGGAAATGGAGGACGTGCTGCGGGCCTTGGGCGCGAAGAAGATGGACATCATGCTGAAGGTCGGCATTCCTCGTTCGATGCCGTACTTCTTCGGCTCGCTCAAGATCGCCATCACGCTCGCCTTTGTCGGTTCGATCATCGCCGAGACGGTCGCCGCCAATTCCGGCCTCGGCCACATGATGCTGGCCGCGCAGAGCCAGTTCAACGTGCCGCTGGTCTGGGCCGGGCTGATCATGCTCGCCGTGGAGGGCATCGCCATGTATGCCCTGATGGCGTGGATCGAGATGCGGATGACCGGCTGGGCGCACCGCAGCCAGATGGCGACCGCTTGATATCTGGCGTCGAGGGCCCGCGCGAGCGGCCCTCGGGGCGGCGGTGGGCGCGCGGAGTTGGGAGAGGGCGCTGGGACGCATTGTCCTGAGCGCCGCTTTCGCCTACATACGCCTCGGCTTTCTATTTCCCGACACCAGCAACGGAGTCTCCGCGCGCCATGGCACGCCAGTTCATCTATCACATGTCCGGCCTTACCAAGGCCTACGGACAGAAGAAGGTTCTCGAGAACATCCATCTCTCCTTCTATCCGGACGCCAAGATCGGCATTCTGGGACCCAATGGCGCGGGCAAGTCGACGGTCTTGAGGATCATGGCCGGCCTCGACAAGGAATTCACCGGCGAGGCGTGGCTGGCCGATGGCGCGACCTGCGGCTACCTGCCCCAGGAGCCGGAGCTGGACGCCTCCAAGGACGTCATGGGCAATGTCATGGAGGGCGTTGCCGAGAAGCAGGCGATCCTCGACCGCTACAACGAACTCATGATGAATTACTCCGACGAGACGGCGGACGAGGCTGCCAAGCTGCAGGACCAGATCGACAGCCAGAACCTTTGGGACCTGGAAAGCCAGGTCGAGATGGCGATGGAAGCGCTGCGCTGCCCGCCCGGCGACGCCGACGTTTCCAAGCTGTCGGGCGGCGAGAAGCGGCGCGTGGCGCTCTGCCGGCTCCTCCTGCAGCAGCCGGATCTGCTTCTGCTCGACGAGCCGACCAACCATCTCGACGCCGAAACGACGGCCTGGCTGGAAAAGCACCTGCGCGAATATCCGGGTTCGGTGCTGATCATCACCCACGACCGCTACTTCCTCGACAATGTGACCGGCTGGATCCTCGAGCTCGACCGTGGCCGCGGCATCCCCTACGAGGGCAACTACACCGCCTATCTTGAAGCCAAGGCCAAGCGCATGGCCCAGGAAGAGCGCGAGGAGGGGGCTCGACAGAAGGCTCTGGCGCGCGAGCGCGAGTGGATGGCGGCCAGCCCCAAGGCGCGGCAGGCGAAATCCAAGGCGCGCATCAGGGCCTATGATGAACTGGTCAAGGCGGCCAACGACCGCCGCCCCGGCGACGCGCAGATCATCATCCCGGCCGGCGAGCGTCTCGGTCAGGTTGTGATCGAGGCCGAAGGCCTCAGCAAGGGGTTTGGCGACCGTCTGCTGATCGACGATCTAGAGTTCAAGCTGCCGCCCGGCGGCATCGTTGGCGTGATCGGGCCGAACGGCGCGGGCAAGTCGACCCTGTTCAAGATGATCACCGGCCAGGAAAAGCCTGATACCGGCGAGATCCGCATCGGCGAGACCGTGCATCTGGGCTATGTCGACCAGAGCCGCGACCATCTCGATCCCAACAAGACCGTCTGGGAGGAAATCTCGGGCGGCAACGACATCATCAAGCTGGGCAAGCACGAGGTGAATTCGCGCGCCTACTGTTCGTCCTTCAACTTCAAGGGCGGCGACCAGCAGCAGAAGGTCGGCACGCTCTCGGGCGGCCAGCGCAACCGCGTGCATCTGGCCAAGATGCTGAAGAGCGGCGGCAACGTCATCCTGCTCGACGAACCGACCAACGACCTCGACACCGAGACGCTGGCAGCCCTTGAGGACGCGCTGGAGAATTTTGCCGGCTGCGCCGTCATCATTTCGCACGACCGCATGTTCCTCGACCGTCTGGCCACGCACATCCTGGCCTTCGAGGGGGACAGCCATGTCGAATGGTTCGAGGGCAACTTCGAGGACTATGAGAACGACAAGATCAGGCGGCTGGGCCCCGACAGCGTCAACCCGAAGCGGGTGACGTACAAGCGGCTGACGCGGTAGGCAGCCACCTACAGATAATCGAAGCCGACCTGCCCGGTCGTGGCGCAACTAAGACCGGGCAGCCGTCAACGCGAAGAATCGCTGGTCCGCGCTTGGCGAAATGATTATGGATATTGATCAGGCCTTGTCCGTCGGTCCGGCGAAGCGCCTTGATCTCACAGTCCCTTCCGCCCCCGCTCGAGCATCGCGTGTGCCGCTTCGGCCTTTCCGTGGTGTTTCTGGTCGAGTTCGGGATAGCCGCGGGCGCGCCAGAACACGAAGCCGCCGAACAGCCCGCCGGCGATGAAGGCGAGTGAAAGGGCGCGCGGAGTCTGCCCGTCCATCAGATCGGGCAGCATCATCAGTGATCCGCAAAGTCCGCCAATCAGGATGTCGGACGCGCCGCGCGGAATGCGAGCCAACTTCATGATGTCGGCAAGGATGCGAATCGGGATCAGCATGATCGGGGCCATCGTCATCATGACGATACCACTTATCAGGTTGGCAAAGAGCCTCGACGTGAATGCATCCGGTGCATTGGAATCGATGATGAAACCGGAAAGCAGGATTGCTGTGGCGAATGCAGCCACACAGGCTTTGAAATAGGACCATGCGGCATGTTCGTCCGGCTTTCCAAGAGCGCCTGCGACTTTGGAGTGCGAAGCGAGCACGGCATCGCCAGGGCTATGGTCTTGCGGCACGCCTCGTGTATTGGCATGTTCGGCTCCGCGAGGCGCGATGGTGAGCTGATGATTTCCCGCGACGCCTCTTCTTCCAAAAGATGCTTGGGTAGTGCGTCCTCGAGACATGCCCGCCCTCCTGCTCCAGTTGGGAAAGCATGCTGGCGGACAATTGAATCGAAGTTAATTCGCGTGTGCGCGCCTCACTCGATCCTGCAGCAGAACGGGAAGAACGGTCCCGACAGTCCCGGCGCGCCGGTCGGTGTGAAGGTGAAGTCGTGGACATTGTCGCCTTCATCGGTGCAGCCGGCGGGTGTGTAGGCGATGGTGCCTGTGACCGGGTGGCTGGTCTCGAAGGTCCAGGGGTCCTGTGACGAGAAGGTCACGCTGCCCGGTGTGTTGACGATGCCTGCGCCGGAAAAGGCGTCGATGAAGTTCGATGTCATCTGCGGACCGGCGCAGATCAGTTCGATGGCCCAGTTGGGCTCGAACCCGGCGCAGATCATCTTCTTTCCGACCGGAACCAGGCTGTTGCAGGAATAGTCGGCCGCCATGACGGGGCCTGTGGCGGCCGCAGCGCCCAGCGCCGTGAGTGCAAGGATGGTGGAAGCGCGATGGGTGCGCATGACAAGACCCTCCAAGAAATCGCCGCCTCCCCACGAAGCATAACAATAACTTCGGCGGCGGCGGCGGTAAAGCGCGGCCCCCCGGATGGCCGGGGAAGATGATGCGGGTTGCACGTTTTCTGTGCGATGCAGCAATGCCCGGATTGCCAAATCGCTTCAATGTGCGAGGATCGCAGCCGGACCGGCTCGTCGCTTCATGGGATCGAGTTGCCGGCCCGATTCTTTGTTGATTCGCAGTTCCGGACGAAACACCGGGAACCATCTGTCCGGGAATTGCGATAATGGCGGTGGACAGGGATCGCATCCGTGGGATACGCATTCCTCGCCCCTGCGGCGTAGGAGAGCCCGAGACATATGAAGCGCGTCGTCATCAGCGGGATTGGGGCCACCATCCCGGAAGCCTCGATCAGCAATGAGGAACTCGTCGAAAGCTTCAATCTCTGGGTCAGTCAAGAAAATCCCCGTCGCAGCGCCGAAAGGATGGAGCCGTTGGCGCAATCGAGCGCCGATTTCATCTTTCACGCATCGGGCATTCGCAACCGCCACGTCTATACGCGCGACGGGATACTCGATCCCGATCGCATGGCTCCGCGCATCCCGTTGCGCGATGACGACGAGCTTTCCGTGCTGGCCGAGTTCGGCGCCTCTGCGGCGCGCCGGGCGCTCGAAGACGCCAATGTCGAGGCGGCCGATGTCGACCTGGTCATCTGTGCCTCCTCGCATCTGCAGCGGATGTATCCCTCCATCGGCATAGAGATACAGCAGGAGATCGGCGCCGCCGGCGCCGCTTTCGATCTCAGTCTCGGCTGTTCTTCCGCCGCCGGCGGTCTGCACACGGCGTTCAATCTGGTGCGGTCGGGAGCCCACCGCCGCGCGCTTGTCGTCACGCCCGAACTGATTACGCCGCATCTCAACTTCCGAGACCGCCAGACCCATTTCATCTTCGGCGATGCGGCCACGGCCATCCTGATCGAGGCGGTCGAGGAGGGAGCCGAGCCGACCGGCCATTTCGAATTGATCGATACGCGCAACTGGACCCAGTTCTCCAACAATATCCGGTCCAATTTCAGCTATCTCAATCGGGTGGCGGAGGAGGATGTCAGCTTCATTCCTTCCGAAGGCAATCTGATCAAGCAGCAGGGCAACAAGGTGTTCAAGGATGTGACGGTGGCAAGCCATCGCTTCATCGTCGACTTCCTGGCCGAACACGGTCACACACCGCGTACGGTGCGCCGCTTCTGGCTGCATCAGGCCAACGGCAAGATGAACGCGCTGATCCTCAAGATGGCGTTTGGCGAGGTGGTCGACAATGACCGCGCGCCGATGGTGCTGGGTGAACTCGGCAACACCGCCGCCGCCGGCGCCGTGGTGGCGCTGGAACAGAACTTCCGCGACATGGAGCCAGGCGATTTCGGACTCTTGTGCACCTACGGGGCAGGCTACTCGATCGGCGGCGGGCTGCTTCGCCGGTTGTGACTACGGCCACCCATCGATCGCCGTGTCCTTTCAATCAGGACAATTGACTGGAAACGGGGGAGGAAAGGCGGCAATCGTCTGGCTGCCCAAGCAAGGAGCGATCCATGGAGCTGCCGTTGATGCGACTTGATTCCGAGCCCGAAATTTTGCCTGCAAGGAAGCTGGCCGCGACGGTTGCGGGCGTCTTTGTCGCGCCGTTCGATCATTTCGAGACCCGGGGGACGGATGCGCTGGAACTCGGTTTCGACGGCATCGCAGGTGATTTTCATGCTGGCACGACGCGGCGCTCGGGCGGGCGCGAGCCCTGGTATCCGCGCGGCACGGAAATGCGCAACGAACGGCAACTCTCGATCGTTGCGCCGGATGAGCTGGCCGAGATCGCGCGTACCATGGGGATCGCCGGGCTCAGACCGGAATGGATCGGCGCCAATCTGCTTCTCGACGGCGTGCCCCGGCTATCCATGCTGCCGGCAGGCACGCTCCTGTTCTTCAAGGGCGGCGTGACACTGAAGATCGATGCGCAGAACGGCCCCTGTCGGATCGCCGGGCGTTCGGTGGCCGAACATGCCGGGATGGCCGATGTCGAGGCGGGTGCGCTGCTCTTTCCAAAGGCGGCCAAGCGTCTTCGCGGTCTCGTTGCCTGGGTCGAAAAGCCCGGCCGCATCGAAATGGGCGAAGAGGTCTCGGTGCGTATCCCGGAGCAGTGGCTCTATCGGCCGTGATGCCCGCGCTGCAGTGGACCTGCGCCTTCTGCGGAGACCGGTCGTGCTGCTCCAACGTCATCCCGGAAGCCCGAAGGGCAATCCGGGATTGGAAGATGGGCATGGAGCACTGCCCGGTCCTCATCTCGGTGCCTTTCATCGCCGCTGGCGCCTGCTGCGGAGGCCGGCCGCGCCGCTCAATAGGTCCCCGCTCGCCCTTCATGCGGCCGGGATGACAATGGTTGGGGTGACGGCTCAGATCTCAATCGTCGATGTCGACGTCAGGATCGAGGAGCCGGGTTGCGCGCCAGCGCGTCAGGGTGTCGTTGATCTCATCGACGACGAAAAATCGCGCCGAATCGCGGTCGTAGCCTTCTTCGAGAAGCGTTTCGTAACTCGTATGGGCGTGACGGACATGAGCGACAGTCGCAAGCCAGACTGCCAGAGAAGCGGGAAGCGTCTTCAGGTGCGGCGCCATTGCCTGCTGGCGGATCGCCTCGATGTCGGCATAGGGCGCCATCGGCAGCAGCAGGGTCAACGCCTTTGCCACGGCCTTCCGGCGGCCGGTTCTGGCCGTCATCTCTCCTCCTGTCATTCGCCTGTCGTCGCGTCCGCAACGGCGTCGATGGAGGGAAAGTAGGGCTTTATGTCGACGACCGGCGATCCGTCTAGAAGGTCGATCGCATCTATGTCGATGCGGCCCGAGGTCTCGTCCACTCCGAGCAGGCGCACCACGTGAAGGCTGATCGGATTGGGGCGAACCGGCGAGCGCAGGGCGAAGACCCCGCGCGGCTCTGGCGCATGGCGTGGCGCCTGCACGATCAGGTCGCGTGCTGCGCGGTCGAACCAGGCGAGCAGGATTGCGTGGCTGAAGCGCGACAGGCCGGATAGGCCCGGCCGGTAGGGTGCGGCGATCTCGATGAAGGCGCCGCGTCCGGTCTCGCGCGCGGCGGCCATGTTCTTGGGACAGGTCTCCCGGCTCGTCCATGGCGAAACCACCCGGCCGATGAAGGTGAGACCCGCGTCGGCGGCAAGGGCGCCTGGGTCAAAGTCCAATTGGGTCTCGCCTTCACGCTTCATGGTCTTGTTCCTTCAGAGAGAGCTGCGTGCGGGCCTTTTGCAGCGTGCGGCACTTTCTTGCTCATGAGCGACGGGGGAGTCTTGATCCATTTGTCTTTGTGATATAAACATATCTTTATATGGTTCTTGGAGGTGGAGATGCTCTCTCGCCCGCTGCTCGGTCTTGAACAGATGGTTGATACATTGAAGGCGGCTGCCGAATCCAGCCGCATGCGTATCCTGTATCTCCTGTCGCGCGGCGACCTCACCGTGAGCGACCTGACGGAAGTGCTCAACCAGTCGCAGCCGCGGGTCTCGCGCCATCTCAAGCTGTTGCTGGACGAGGGTCTGATCGGGCGATACCAGGAGGGGTCATGGGCCTTCTTTCGCCTGTCGGATGCGGAGGCGACGCGCGAGTTCGTCCAGAACCTTCTTTCCAGGGTCGATCCCGCACAGGCTCCCGTCGACCGGGACCTGGAACGTCTCGCGCTGGTCAAGCGCAAGCGTCAGGAGCGGGCCGCCGACTATTTTCGTGCCAACGCGGAGAGTTGGGACCGTATCCGGTCTCTGCATGTTCCGGATGAAGCAGTCGAACAGGCGATCCTCGATCTGATCGGCGAACGTCCGTTCCAGACCATGCTCGATCTCGGCACCGGAACCGGGCGCATGCTGGAGATTCTCTCGCCACGTTTCCAGCGCGGCATCGGGGTCGACATGTCGCGCGAAATGCTGATCGTCGCCCGTGCCAATCTGGACAAGGCTGGCGTAGACAATGCGCAGGTGCGGCAGGGCGATATCTATGCGCCGCCGGTCGACCGCGACAGCGTCGATCTGGTGACGGTCCATCAGGTGCTCCACTATCTGGAGGAGCCGGGTCTGGCGATCGCAGAAGCGGCGCGGCTGCTGCGGCCGTCCGGCCGCCTGCTGATCGTCGATTTCGCTCCGCACGAGCTGGAATTCCTTCGCGAGCAGCATGCTCACGCACGTCTCGGTTTCGCCGATGGTCAGATGGAGGAATGGCTGGAGGATGCCGAGCTCGACCTGGAAGAGACGCGCGAATTCAAACCCAAGGAAGCGGGCGAGGGACGCCTGACGGTCAAGCTGTGGCTGGCGCGCGACAGGCGCCTGCTGGTGGCCGACGAACTCAATGAAAGGCAAACGGAGAGTGCATGATGAACCAGTTCCGATTTTCGCGCAGACCGGACATCGGTGACCGGATCAGCGTCTCCTTCGAATTCTTTCCACCCAAAACCGACCAGATGGAAGAACGGCTGTGGGAGACGACCAAGCGGCTTGAGCCGCTTCGGCCTTCGTTCGTCTCGGTGACCTATGGCGCGGGGGGCTCCACGCGCGAACGCACGGCGCGTACGGTGGAACGAATTCTCAAGGAGACGGATCTGCTGCCGGCGGCGCATCTGACCTGCGTCGACGCATCGCGCGATGAGGTCGATGAGGTTATCGGCGAATTTCAGTCCATGGGCGTGCGCCGTTTCGTGGCCCTGCGCGGCGATCCGGTGGCCGGCGTCGGTGCAGCCTATCAGCCGCACCCGCAGGGTTACGCCAATGGCGCCGAACTGGTCGGCGCACTCAGCCGTCAGGGCGTTTCGGACATATCGGTGTCGGCCTATCCGGAAAAGCACCCCGAAAGCCCGGATTTCGCGACCGATATCGACATGCTCAAGCGCAAGGTCGACAATGGTGCGACGCGTGCGATCACGCAGTTCTTCTTCGACAACGATCTTTATGAGCGGTACGTCGAGAGGGCGCGCCGCGCCGGCATATATGTACCGATCGTCCCGGGGATCCTGCCGGTGCACAACTTCACGCAGGTGGCGAACTTCGCCGGACGCTGCGGAGCTCACGTGCCGGATTGGCTTGCAGAACGGTTCGAGGGCCTGGAGAACGATCCGCAGACGCATTCGCTGGTTGCCGCGGCGGTGGCCGCCGAGCAGGTGCTGGACCTGGTCGAGCGCGGCATCACCGACTTTCATTTCTACACGATGAACCGGGCCAATCTGGTCTTTGCGATCTGCCACATGATCGGCATTCGGGCCGAGCCCGCTGACGCTGCAGCCCAAACGCCGGCCGCGGCCTGATCGTAAGAACCAAAAAGGAATGGCCGGGCTATGAGCCCGGCCATTCGCTGTTTCTTGTGCGGGGCGGTCTGCCCGATGGCCTTTAGGGTAGTACACCCACGATCAGGGCGCCGACAAAGGCGAAAGCTGCACAGAGCACCAAGGTATTAATTGGCCGTGACAGTCCCATATCATAGCCTCCTCTGCAGACTACGCCGAAAGTTTAAGGCTGACACACTTTCTGGCAAGCGAATTGTATGCTGCGCTGCGGCAGTCCTGTGGAACGGCTTGCCCTGCATTCGGGCTTTCGCGTTGATTTTCCAATCGATTGAATGTTCTCGGCGATGTTGAAAAAAAATTCCCCTGGATCGGCTTCGGCGGATTGGTTTTGCGCTGCGGCATGGATTTTCAGCCCGGACGGCGTCGCAGCAGGCGTCCGTCGATGGTGATCAGGCCTAGTCCGATCAGCCCCATGCCGGCGAATTCGAACATTTCGAGCCGTTCGCCCAGAAAGAGCGCTCCGAGCAACAATGCGCAGACGGGAACGATCAGCGTGACAAGCGACGTGTTCGTGGCTCCCGCTTCCGCGACGAGGCGGAAATAGAGGATGTAGGCAAGTGCGGTCGCCAGCAGCGCCAGGCCGAAGACCGATGCCCAGGCCTCTGCGCTGGCCGAAAAGAGGCCATGGGGTCCGTGGACGGCGAGCACGATGGGTATCATGAGTGCTGACGAGGCCGTGAGCTGGCCGGCCGCGGTGACCGCCGGCGGAATATCTTTCAGGCGGCGCGCGACCATGAATGCGAATGCATAGGACATGGCCGTGCCGAGGAGGGCGAACTTGGCCCAGGCCGGCCCACCGAGACCGGCCAGCAGACCGGGACCGATCATGACGGCGGTGCCCGCGATGCCGAGCGCCACGCCGGCGAGTTTGGGCCCGGTGATCTTCTCGTCGGTGGTCAGCACGGCGGCGACGACGATCGTCCAGAACGGTGTGGTGGCGTTGATGACCGACGCAAGTCCGGCGCCGCCTATTCGCTGTCGCTCAGAACGCGCTTCAACGGCTTTTATCCCGACACGTTCGTGGAGGTCACGACACCTTTCGAGACCGGAGAGGCGCCGGTCGGCTTCGCCAGTTTGGAAACGATGGCGGCAGAGTGAGGGGATGGAAGGAGTGGGGCAGGGCAATCGGAAACTCGAAGGCTGCCCGACGCGGCCCAAATCTTCCCTGTTCCTCCGCTCGTCACAACGCCGACAGCAGCGACCGCGTCGGCCAGCCATCAACGGCGAAGCCGAGGCGCATCTGCTCCTGGCGTACGGCTTCGCGGGTTCCCATGCCGAGGACGCCGTCGATGCCGCCGACGTCATGGCCCTTTGACGCCAGCTTTTCCTGCAGCCGCTTCATCTCCTCGACGCTCAGCCCGGGTTCGGGGTTGCGCCGGTCATAGGCCGGTGCCCCGGCCAGCCGCGTCGCCAGATAGGCGGCCGTCAGCGTGTAGGTCATCGACTTGTTCCACTCGAGATAGATGTCGAAATTGGGAAACAGCAGGAAGGCAGGGCCCTTGCGCCCCATCGGCAGGACAAGCCCGGCCGGTGGAAGGGCGGGATCGAGCGGCTCGCGGGCCCGGCCGGTCACACCCCAGTCCGACCATTGGGCGATCGGCAAGCGGTTCACCCGGCCGGTCTCCTCCCATGGCATCGTCTCGGGCACCTGCACTTCCAGCATCCAGGGTTCGCCGGAACGCCAGCCCAGCGAACGGAGCATGTTTGCCGCGGTCATGATGACGTCGGGCGGACTGGCGCGCAGATCGACGCGGCCGTCGCCATCGCCGTCGACGCCCTTCTCAAGGTAGTCCGAGGGCAATATCTGGACCTGCCCGATCTCTCCGGCCCATGCGCCTTTGACATCGGCCGGCAAGGTGCCCCGGTCGATCAGGGTGAGCAGGGACATGAGCTGTGGGCGAAACAGTTCCGGCCTGCGGCAATCATGGGCAAGTGTCGCGAGGGCGTTGAGGGTGGAGAAATCGCCCTGAACAGCGCCGAAATCCGTCTCCAATGCCCAGAACGCTGCAATGACGGGCCCTGGAACACCATATTCGCGCTCGGCACGTTCGAACACGGCGGCGTGCTTCTTCAGGTTCGCCGCGCCATGCTTCAAGCGGTAGTCGTTGACCATGCGGCTAGAGAACTCGATGAAATCCTGGGCGAACACGCCTTGCGCGCGGTCCATCCGCAGTACCTCGGCGTCGTTGCGCGCGCCCGACAGTGCGGCGAGCCCGCGTTCTCCCACACTCTGCCCCATGGCTTGTGCCGCCAGAGCTTCGCGCCACGTTGCGAAGTCGCCCCCGCATTGCTGGGCCCAAGCAGGACCTGTGGCAGCGAGAAACAGGCAGGAGACCAGATATCTGTAAGACAGCGCCATCGCATTACCCTCCACCAGCACGCGTTCGCCTCAAGCGGAAGCAAAGCCACGTGCCAGATCAAGACCTTGGAGCACGTCTCTTTCGCTCAGACGGTCCTGTTTGAGCGGGACGTGCCGTCGGTCGCCTTTCTGCCCTGCGAGTTGGGGCAAATTTGGGACGTTCAGAAGAGCAATTCGATCAACCTGAAGGTGCCGTCACACGGCTTACGCCCTCTTTCGGGAGGATGCTGCACGGGCCTTGGAGGAATTGAGCGCCACGGCGGCGCGGATGAGTGCTTCCAACGCCGCCTCGTCGATCGTACTGCCCTCATGAAAATCGATGGCGCGCCGCGTATTGCCCTCCAGGCTGGAGTTGAAAAGGCCGGAAGGATCTTCGATCGCGGCGCCCTGGGCGAAGGTCAGCTTGACCTTGTCCTTGTATATCTCGCCGGTGCAGACGATCCCGTCATGTTCCCAGACGGGGACGCCCATCGGGTTCGACGGCTTCCTCCACTTCACATCCTCGATGATTTCGGGATCGGCCTGTTTGACCAGGGCGCGAAGTCGCGCAAGCATCTCGCCGCGCCAGTCGCCAAGCGATGCGATCTTGGCGTCGATCATCGAGGAAGGTGTTTGTTCCGGGGCCCCATTCATCAACGTGCGTCTCCGTTCTCAAAAACTCGTCCATGGACATCGCCATCAGTGGCGGCCTCACATGCGTTCGCCGGGCAGCTGGCTGGCCTGCATCAACCAATCGGCGAATTGGTCTTCATCGAGTTCCTCGTCCTCGTGGATGTGCAGATAGCGGACCTGCGCATGCTTCGAGGCGACTGGCGGGGGTGGGTGCAGCGATGCTCCCTGGAAGAAGGTCACCTTCACGTACCGGGTGAAACAATGGTAGCTCACAAACCAGGCGTCATCCTCGATGCCGTAGAAGGGCGAGTTCCACTTCACCGCCTTGCGCACGCCGGGGACAGTGCGGGTCACGAGGGTGTCGATGAGTTTTCCGACACCGCTTTTCCAACCCGGCATAGCCGCAATGTAGGCCCGCACGGGCGCCTCGCCATAGCCCTTTGCGATCTGCGGATTGCCGCCAGACAGGAGTTTGGCTCGCTCAGGGGCCTGCCTGCCTGCATGTCCGGTCTTCTTGCCAGTCATTGGTTCACGTCAGTTCCCGGGCGGGTGTCCTGCGCGCTTTCGCGACGTAGGGGAGGACAAACATGTACAAGCCGCTGAACAGGAGAAGGAAGAGTGGAGGGAGTGGGGAATAGACGATCCATACCGGCGGCTCGCCCAATCCCATCGCGGCGAAATTGGCGGCAACAGCCAATGTGAAGATGAGCGACACCCAGCGGTGAAACTGCCGGATCCACTTGTTCCAGGTCATTCACGCCTCCTCGGAAAGCTTTCTGTCCCATCGGCATCGAGCGTGGCGATGCGGCGATCATGGCGTGGTGGCATGTCAATCCATCTGCGCCAGCACGCCTTCCAGCGCGTCGATGAAGCGCGGCCAGCCGGCCGTCGCGCCCCGGTAGTAGGGTTGCTGATCCGGGCGGAAGCCTGTCTGCTCCATGCGCAGCATCGTGCCTTTTCCGGTCGGGGTGAGCGTCCATGTGACGACGCTCTCAAGGTCTTTGGTGTCCCAGCTGTAGGAAAGTGTGCTGTTTTCGTCGACGGTTTTGACCTGAGCATCGACCGAGCCCCAGTCGGCGCTGAGCTTGAAGCGTCGGTCGACGACAGGCTGGAAGTCGTTCTTCATGAGCCACTCCTGAATGAGATGGGGTTGCGTCAACGCGCGCCAGACCTTCTCGGGCGGGTGGGGAATTTCCCGCTCGACAACGACGGAAAGCGTTTCGGTTGCGGTATCGGTCATTGGTCCATCCTGTTGAGCAGATCTTCGAGAGCGTCGAACCGGTCCTGCCAGAAGCCCGACATTTCCTTCGTCCAGTCGACCAGTGGCGCCAGAGCGTGGACTTGCGCGCAGTAGTGCGTCTGTCGACCCTCGTGTCGGTCGCGCACCAGCCCCGCCTGCTTGAGGACGCCGAGATGTTTCGAGACGGCCGGTTGCGAGACCCCGGCGACAGCCGTCAAAGCGCCGACCGTCTGCTCGCCCTCGCGGCACAAGCGTTCGAAAATGGATCGGCGCGTTGGATCGGCAAGCGTCTTGAAAAGAATGTCGGGCGTCTGGTGCATTACAATCCATAACTCGTCAGCTATTGATCGGACAAATAGCTGACGAGTTATGTGTTCGTCAAGGGCGGTGGCGCAAGGGTTTCGACGATCGCTGTCGATCTCGGCCAATCATGTGCCGTTGCGGCAGTCGGTCAGCCGGCGTTCTGGGCAAGCCAGTTTCGCCACTCGGCATGCGTGCCGTTGAACACGTTGATATCCGCATCGCCCTTTATTCCAGGCACGACGCCGGTGCCGGTGTATTGCCAGAAGACGAAGGGATGATCGCCATACTTCTCGTTGGGATGGCCCGCGACCGATCGCAGCCAGTAAGGGTAGCCCTTGAAGCCTTGGAGGTGATTGTCTTCGAAGAAGTCGATGGAGGTGTAGATGATCGGCTTCTTGCCGTAGTGGCGCTCCACGGCCTCCAGGAAGACGCGCATCTCGCGCTGTACCGTCGCAGCCGGCGGCCGCTTCTTGCAGGTGGGCGACAGATGATTCCATTCCATGTCGAGAACCGGCGGCAACGCGTTCTTGTCGACCGGAACGTTCCTGATGAACCAGCGCGCCTGTTCGATCGCTGGTCGGCAGAAATAGAAGAAGTGATAGGCACCGCGCGGCACCCCGGCTTGCCGGGCTTCCTTCCAGTTGCGCTGGAAGAAGTCATCGACCATGTCGCCACCTTCCGTCGCCTTGATGAAGGCGAAGGAGATGCCGTTCTGCCGGACCTTCTTCCAGTCGACATATTCCTGGTATTTGGCGACATCGGTTCCGTGGACCGGATGATGCCACGGCGCGCGGTCCTGCCAATCATGCGGATCGTTGTCGCCGAAGCGGGGATGGGTGCGCGTCACATAGGCAAGCGCCTCGGTTGGACTTGGCGAGGCTGTGGTGACGACGTTCGTCGTTGTCTCCGGCGACACTGTCGCCCTGGGCGCCGGGGCAGCCTGTGGCGCCAGTTCGGCAAGGTCATAGGTGGAAGCGCTGCAGCCGGCAAGCAAGACCAGCGTGGCAAAGGCAATCAGACGGCGCATGGGGTCCCCCGGCAATTCCGTTCGACCAAAAGATGTCCCCGACAATCCGCCAATATGAATAATCCAAGGTTAAGCCAAGGTCACCTCCCGATGATGAATTTGTGGCGAAATCGGGCGAAATTGCGTTGATTTTCGACGCCCGCCACCCGACAGTCCGCACCAAAGAGGGGAGGAAACCGCGTGCGCTTCATTCTCAGGCTGGCCGGATGGGCCATCGGGCTGATCATTCTTGCGGTTGCGGCTTGCGCCGCCTGGCTCCACTTCTGGCCGCCGGCGCTGATCCAGGTCGGCACTGCATATGCGGCCAAGATCGTGTGCTCCAACGTCTATATCGCGCAGCGTGATCCCCAGGAGGTTCTGGCGGTCGATGTTCAGGCGCCCGGCCATCCGCTGCTGAAATATGTCCGGGTCAGGACAGACGCGGTGGCGGGGACGGTCGAGGCGACCTTGCTGGGCTTTTTCGCCCGGTCGGTGGCGGTCCATCGGGACGGCCTCGGCTGTGCCAACGCGCCGTATGGCGAGATCGACCGGGTTGCGGATATCGCGACATCGGGCGGGCAGGTGGTGAGCCGGGAGGCGCTGTGGCCGCAAGGCAATCTGGCCGACTTCTCGCAGTATCCCGAAGTGGACGCCATTCTCGACGATGCCGAGATGTCCGGTCCCGGGATGCGCGCCGTGGTCGTGGTGCATGGCGGGCGCATTGTCGGCGAACGCTACGGCGATGCCTTTACGGCCGTCACGCCGCTGCTCGGCTGGTCGATGTCGAAGACGGTGACTGCCGCGATCATCGGCACGCTGGTGAAGGAGGGGCGCTTGTCGCTCGACCGGACCGATCTTTTGGCGCAGTGGCACAACGACAGCCGCCGCGAGATCGCACTTTCCGATCTCACGGCGATGTCGAGCGGTCTGGAGTTCAATGAGAACTACGGCAATGTCAGCGACGTGACGCGGATGCTCTATCTGGAAGCCGACATGGCGGCATTCGCGGCCGACAAGCCGCTCACGGGCGCTATCGGGGAGCAATTCTCCTATTCGAGTGGAACAAGCGTGATCCTGTCGCGCATCTGGCAGGACGCAGCCGGCGGGGGACAGGCCGGGCTTGAATGGGCGCGCAAGACGCTGTTCGATCCGCTCGGCATGTCGAGCGCTGTGCTGGAGGCGGACGCGTCGGGAACCTTCGTCGGATCGTCCTATCTCTACGCCAGCGCGCGCGATTGGGCGCGCTTCGGGCTTCTCCTGTTGCAGCGCGGTGCCTGGGAGGGACGCTCAATTCTTCCGGCGGGGTTTGTCGACTGGATGGTGTCGCCCGCACCGGCCTCGACCGCGCCCTGGGGTGAGCCCGAATATGGCCGGGGACAGATCTGGCTGCATGGGCCGTCGGCGGGCGGGCGTCCGGGCGAGAATCCCGATGCCGGCTTCGATCTGCCGGACGATGCCTTCTGGCTGCTCGGACACGACGGCCAGTCGATGGTGATGGTCCCGTCGCGCGACCTGGTCGTCCTGCGGTTGGGATTGACGCCGTCGAAGCTCGGCTACAAACCGCAGGCCATGGCCGAGGCGCTGGTCGACCTGGTGGATGCCGGCGTTCTGGACGGGCGCGAGGACTGATCAACGGCGCCTTATGACAGCGTGCACGGCGTAACCGCGAAACAGGCTTTTGAATTCAAAGCTTGCGGCCGAGTGTTCGCATTCCGATTCCAGCACGGCGCGCAATGAATCGCGCGGCGCGACGTGGAAGCGCTTCAGCCAGCCGCGCAAGCCGCTTCGGAACCAGGCAGGCAGGCGCTCCTGGCCCCCGAAGTCCACGATGTGCAGCGATCCGCCGGGCGCCAGAAGGCCCACGGCCAGCGCGATGCTGCGCTCCCAGCCGGGGATCATGGACAACGCATAGGAGATGAAGACACGGTCGAACCCGGCCCGACCGAAGAGCTGCTGCGCATCGAAATCCGTTGCGTCGCCCCGTGCCAGCGAGATCTGCGCCCGCGGTGCCTTGCGCGCGAGCGAGCGCTTCGCGGTTGCCAGCATTTCCGCCGATATGTCGAGCCCGAAGAACTGGGCCTGCGGATAGCGGTGGGCCGCCAGCACCAGGTTTCGTCCCGTGCCGCAGCCAATCTCGAGCACACTGGCACCGGGCGATGCGTCGAGGTCGTCGATCAGCCGGTCGCGGCCGAGCAGATAATACTTGCGCGTCAGATCGTAGAAATGGCGCTGGACGCGATAGACGCCGTCCATCAGTTCGGCATGGCCGGCAGCGTCGGAGCGGGCCGTCATTGCCCTGCTTTCACATAGAGATGGAAGCCGCCATAGATTGCCGAGCGGTCGCGCGCTCCGAACTCGCGCGAGGCATTTTCCTGATAACTCCACTGGTCGAGGATCGCGGGGGAAACACGGCCGGGCAGCAGGCTCGGCAGGGCGGCGGTGCGGAATATGACGCGCGCGCCCGGCGATGCGGTGCGGGTGATTTCGGACCACAGCGCATTGAGCTGGCTGTCGCTCATCCAGTCCTGGGCATCGAGCAGCACGAAGCGGTCGACGGAGGCCGCGGGCTTCTTCTGCAGGAGCTCGACGAAATTGGCGTGGTGGACCTGCACGCGCCCGACATTGGCGCGGATGGTGGCGAAGTTCCTTTCCTCCAGATAGCCGGGAAGGGCGGCTTCGCCCGGCTCCGGGTAACGACGGGCGAAGGCCTGCCAGGCGAAATAGTTCTCGTTCAGGGGAAAGTGGCAGGCAAGTCGCTCCAGGCGGTTCTTGAGCACGTCGGCCATCGCGCCGTTGCCGGCGGTTATGAGCGCATCGTACTGCGCCGGAGGAATACCGAGGCCGAAGAGCGAGGCCTTCCTCGATGTCATCCAACGGATCAAGGACTTGTCGAACAGCGGCGCAAGCTGATCCTGGAAGAAGACCCGCTGTTCGCGCAGGTTGCGCGCCTTCAGCAGGTCTTTCGGATCGATGCCATACAGTCTGGCCACACGGTGACCGGCCGCGATGAAGGCGCCGAGAAGCCCGGTCTGGTAGAAATTTCTGGAGAAAGCGGCGAAACGGCGGCGTCCGCGCCAGTCGCGCCCTTCCCAATAGGCTCGGCTCGCGGCGTCGAGATGCGGCGCGATGAAAAGCTCGTAGGCCCGTTCGTTCTGTGCATTGCCGGTGCTGCCGAAAAAGCGGAAGAGATCGCGGTGCGAGGGCAGGTGGCGGAATGCGGCAAGCTTCAGCCGGTTAAGCGCGACATGGGCCCGGTTCAGATCGACGACGTCGATCCTTGCCGGAGATCGGGTTAGGTAGGCCAGCATGTTGCAGCCACCCGACGCGATGGTGACGATGCGATGACCGGGCGCAAGCGCCATGGCCTCCATGTCGACGTCCGGGTCCTCCCAGATCTGCGGATAGACGAGGCCGGAGAAGGCGAGGGCGAACAGCCGTTCCGACAGGCCCGCCTTGGACAGCGCCCTGTTCTGATAGACGGCATTGGAGATGGGGCGGCGCCCGGAGAGGCCAATATCGGTGGACAGGTCTGTCATGGCGGCGGTCAGGTCCCTCGCTCGAAGAGTTGTGAAGCGGGTAGTGGACCGGGGTAACAGTGCGATGACATTTTGCCGGCTTATGCTGGGCCCGCGATTGGGCGCCGTACGGCGCAATTGTTCGCGTGAATGCCGGTCGCGACTTGCATGTTGCACTGCAATAGGCTGAAATCGGACAATGTCCGAAACGGCTTACCCGTCACAGCTCTTTCGCAAGGTGAAGGCACATCTGGCTTTCATCTATCCCGACCGCGACGCCGCAGCGCTTGCGAGTAAGGTGCTCGAAGCATTCTGGCCGGACGAGGAGGCCGCGCATATCCGTCCCAAGGCGCGCCGTGCCAGCGCGCCTCCCTGGAGCGAACGCGATTCGGTCCTGATCACCTACGGCAATTCGCTGATCGACGGGGTGCACCCGCCGCTGACGCTCCTGCATCATTTCATGAACGAGCATCTCAAGGGGGCCATCAACTCCGTTCACGTCTTGCCGTTCTTTCCGTGGACGTCCGACGACGGTTTCGCCGTGGTCGACTATCTCAAGGTCAACAGCGATCTGGGGTCGTGGGATCATCTGTCGAGGCTCGGTGCCGACTACCGGTTGATGGCCGATCTCGTGCTCAATCACGTTTCGAGCTCCAGCCCCTGGTTCACCCAGTTCCTGCAGGATCAGGAGCCGGGACGCTCCTACTTCGTCACCGCGGACCCCAAGACCGATCTGCGCGCCGTCGTGCGTCCGCGTCCGCATCCGCTGTTGCGCGCGGTCGAGACGCCGTCGGGCGAGAAGCACGTCTGGTGCACCTTCAGTTACGACCAGATCGACGTCGATTTCGCCAATCCGGAACTGTTGGAAGAATTCATACGCATCATGCGGTTCCATATCGACCGGGGCGTGCGCACGATCCGTCTCGACGCGGTGGCCTTCATCTGGAAGGAGATCGGAACGCCCTGCATCCATCATCCGCGTACGCATGAGATCGTGCGGCTGATGCGCACGCTGGCCGACTACGCCGCCGAGCCGCTGGTACTGATCACCGAGACGAACGTCCCGAATTTCGAGAACCTGTCCTATTTCGGCAACCGCAACGAAGCGCATGCGGTCTACAACTTCTCCTTCCCGCCGCTGATGCTGCACGCGCTGCTCTATGGCGATGCCAGCCTGCTCAACGCCTGGCAGATGCGCATGCCGCCGGCGCCGCTGGGGTGCTTCTTCTTCAACTTTCTCGCCTCCCATGACGGAATCGGCCTGAGGCCGGCCGAAGGCTATCTCGACGATGAGGCGATATCCGGGATGATCGACACGGTGCGCGGTTTTGGCGGGCTTGTCTCAATGCGCGCCATGGCCGACGGGACCGAGCGTCCTTATGAGATCAATGTCGCGCTGTTCGACGCGTTGAAGGGAACCGCGCGGGACGGGGAGGACGGACGACAGTTTGAACGCTTCATCTGCTCGCAGACGGTGATGATGGCACTGGAGGGCATTCCCGCCTTTTATATCCACAGCCTGCTTGGCACGCCCAACGACCATGAGCGCGTCGAACGGATGGGCCACAACCGCTCGGTCAACCGCCATCAATGGGACTATCCCGCGCTGGAGGATGTGCTGGGCGACCCGGCAAGCATGCGGTCGCGGGTGCTTGGCGAAATGCTCAGGCGCATCCGCATCCGCACCAGCCAGCCGGCTTTCCACCCGAACGCGACGCAATACACGCTGCAGCTCGGCCCGGCGTTGTTCGGCCTGTGGCGGCAAAGCCTCGACCGCGAGCAGTCGATCTTCGCCATCCACAATGTCACGGCCAGGCCACAGCCGCTTCCCTTCGTCTCCCTGAACATGATTGCCCGCGAGCGATGGGTCGAGCTTCTCGAAGGCCGGCAGCTCGACATCGAGGCGGGCGAAATGGTGCTCGAGCCCTATCAGTGCGCCTGGATCACCAATCGACCGAGGCGGCCCCGCCGGTCAGTCTGAGGCGGACAACCCTCCGTCGAGGCTGTCCTTTTCTACCGCGGCGGCGAGGTCGGCGAGCAGGCCGGGGAAGGCGGCGTTGACGCGCCGCCAGTTGGGAATGAAGGGCGTTTCGGAGGGGTTTTCCAGAAAGGCCTCGCCGGCGGCAGTGATGTTGGCGGCAAACAGTTCGACGGCCTGCTCTTCCTTGTGCCGGTCGAGCGTCAGTCCGTTCATGACGGCGTCGGCATGGTAGCTTTCGATCAGGTCAAGCGCGGCGCGAAAATAGGTGGCTTTTACGCTGCGCAACGTGCCGGCGGAGAAGATGACGCCTTCGGTGGCCAGCTTGCGGAAGATCGCCTTGGTGATGTCGACCGACATGCGCGACAGCCCCTTTGACCTGTCCTCGGGCGACAGATCCTGATGCTTGTGGTCGTAATTGTCGGCGATGTCGACCTGGCAGATGGCGCGCGCGTTGACATTGCGGCGCATCTCCGAAAGCACGCCGATTTCCAGTCCCCAGTCGGTGGGAATGCGGATGTCCGGCACGACGCTCATCCGCATGGCAAACTCGCCCGAGAGCGGATAGCGGAACGATGCCAGGTAATCGATGTAGTTGTGCTGCCCCACCGTCATGGCGAGGGCGTGAAGGAGCGGCATTACCAGAAGACGGCAGACGCGTCCGTTGATCGTGTTGTTGGCGACGCGCGAGTAGTAGCCCTTGGAAAAGACGTAGCGAAAGGCTGGATTGGCGACCGGATAGACAAGCCGGGCAAGCATGTCGCGCGAATAGGTGACGATATCGCAATCGTGGATAGCGATCACGTCGGCCTTTTGGGCGGCAAGGGCATATCCAAGGCAGTACCAGACGTTGCGTCCCTTGCCCGGTTCAGTGGGCGCGAGCCCGGCCTCGGCAAGCTTCCCGTCGATCGCGGTGAGACGCGGCCCGTCGTTCCACAGGATGCGATGGTCCTGTGGCAGGACGGAGAAGAACTTGCGCGCGTGCTCGAACTGTTCGCGGTCAGCACGGTCAAGCCCGATGATGATCTGCGCGAGATAGGGAACGCCGGCCAGATGCTCCAGGATCTGCGGCAGCGCTTCTCCCTCCAGTTCGGAAAAGAGCGATGGCAGGATCAGCGTGATCGGCCGTGTGCGGGCATAGGCCGCCAGTTCGCTTTCCAGCGCGTCGACGGACCGCCGGGTCAGATTGTGCAGCGTCGTCGTCGCGCCGGTCTGGTGAAAGTCGCTCATGGCCGCATTCCTGTTGTGTACCCGTGATCAAGCAATAGTTCGAGAACGCTCCGGTTCCATCCCCGAGGACCCGGCAGGTCTGTCCGGACCACGGGCTTGTGCTGTTCATCAACAAGCGGCGCAAGCGGTTCGTGCGCCGGATTGGCGATGATAACCGCGATGTCTGACGCCTCCAGCATGGCGCGGTCGTTTTCCGCATCGCCCAGTGCCACCACGGGCGAAAGTGTGCGGCCGAGCCTTTTCTGCAGCGCATCGCGCACCTCCACCATGCGCTGCGCTTTGGTCGTTCCGTGCGATATTGTCAGGAAGCGGCCGCCCTGCACGGCGTGCAGACCAGCGCGGCGAAGGTGTTGGAGAAATGCCTGGCGCTCGGTGCCGCTGCCACGGAACAGCCCGGGTTCTGAGAATTGTCGCGCGGCGGCGCGAGCGGCGGCCTTGATGCCAAGCCCGGTGAGTGCAGAAATCTCTGCCGAATCCATGTCGCCGAAGCCGCGAAACAGCTTGCGCAGATCGGCGGGTAGCGCCGCAAGACGGGCGCGAATGGCGGCGTAGTCGTCGGCTCCGTTCCCGCCAGGCTCGCTGGCCGGCCAGTCGATGCCGCCGCCGTTCTCGACAATCGACGGCGTGTCGAGGTCGAGGCGATTGCGCAGTTCCCTGATTTCGGCGGCGGTCTTGCTGCTGGCCAGGATCAGCGGCACGCCATGGGCCGCAAGTTCAGCCAGAGCCTGCCGTGCCGCGTCAAAGTGATAGGTCTCGTGATCGAGCAGCGTGCCGTCGAGATCGGTAAAGACAATCATCCCGTCTGGTTTAGACGCGGGAGCGCCAGCTTGGCAACTTGGCAGGAGAGGCTCGAGCGGTCGGCTTGCTTGACACCAGTCAGGCTTTATATAACATATTTTTTATATAACTGGAATGTACTTGATATGAAGCTGGATGCAGCCTTCTCGGCTCTTGCCGATCCGACGCGCCGCGCGATCCTTGCCCGTCTGGCACAGGGGGAGGCGACGGTGATGGAACTGGCGAAGCCCTTCGAGATGACGCAACCGGCAGTTTCCCGGCATCTCAAAGTGTTGGAGACGGCCGGTCTGATCATACGCCGCGTGGACGGGACGAAGCGGCCGTGCCGACTGGCGCCCGGGGCGATCGCCGAGATCGACCAGTGGCTGAATATGCTGCGCGAGGCCCTGGCGCGTAACTATGACCGACTGGACGGCGTTCTGGCGGCAATGCAACACGATTGGGAAGGAAAGGAGAGGTCATGAGCAAGCTGACACTAACGAAAGAGGGCGAACGTCATGTCATCGTAACCCGACGCTTCGCTGCGCCACCAGAGGCGGTCTATCGCGCCCACGTCGAGCCGGAACTGATGCAGAAGTGGATGCTTGGGCCGGAAGGTTGGACGATGCCGGTGTGCATCAGCGAGGCCAGACCGGGCGGCCGCATCCGCTGCGAATGGTCCGATGGCAAGGGCGGCGGCTTCTATCTCACCGGCGAATATGTCGAACTCGAGCCTTTCAGCCGTATCGTACATATGGAGCGCATGCACCTGCCGGACCCCACGCCGGACAATCATATCGAAACCCGGTTCGAGCCTGACGGTGAGGGCACGCTCATGACGATGCGCATGACGCTGCCGGATGTCGAGGCGCGTGCGGCCATGCTGGCGAGCGGCATGGAGCAAGGCATGGAGGCGAGCTATGCGCGGCTGGAGGAAATTGCTGCCAAGCCTGGGTAACGAAGCGCAGACAGACCCGCCTCCACTCCGTGGAACTGTCGTTCGGCGCAATGTTCCGGAATGGGTCCCGCACAGCCCTGCATTTCGCTTCGACTTGCGGTATGGCACGGTGGCGGCTTCCCTGCCGGTCGTTTCGATTACATTCGCAGCGGATCGGCCCCCGAGAGCCGGTTCCCGTTTCTGACCTCTGGAGGTCTGGATGTCCCGCTATGATTTCGACCCTGCAACCGTGACGCCGGATGGTCGCCCTCCCGCCAAGGCCCGGCTGTTCGACGGCACGCTTCCCGGACCCTATCGCGGATTCGTCAATGGTGAAGCGCTGGCGACGCATGTCACGGTTCTCACCTACGGCAATGACGAGCCGGGGACAGGGCCTGTGCTGCACGTCCATCCCTATGACGAGGTGTTCGTCGTCCAGCAGGGGCGGGCGCGCTTTTTTGTCGGCGATCAGGTGATCGATGCCGACGCCGGCGAGACGGTGTTCGGGCCCGCCGGCGTACCGCATCGTTTCGTCAATCTGGGTCCGGGGCGACTGCAGACCCTCGACATCCACCTCTCGCCGCGCTGGATCCAGACCAATCTGGAGTGAGTTGCCTCAACCTTTTCCGTATGCACCTGCCGTCGGCGTCGTGACGATGACGGCCTCGCCTGCCTCCAGAACGGTCTGGTCGCAGGCCTTCAGCGTCTCCACGGTCCCGTCGAGGCGGCGCACCTCGGTCTTGCCGACCTTGCCGTCGCCGCCGCCTGCCAGCCCGCGCGGGGGATGGGCGCGATGGGACGACAGGATGGCGCATTCCATCTTTTCGAGGAAGCGGATGGTGCGCCTTGTGCCGTCGCCGGCGTTCCATTGGCCCTTGCCGCCCGAACCTTCACGGATATGGAAATCCTCGAGCAGAACCGGGAAGCGCAGCTCCAGCACTTCCGGATCGGTGAGGCGGGAGTTGGTCATGTGCGTGTGAACGCCCGACGTGCCGTTGAAACCTGTCCCGTCGTTCATCCGGCCAGCCGGCGAACCGGAGCAGATCGTCTCGTAGTACTGATAGGTCTTGTTGCCGAAGGTCAGGTTGTTCATCGTGCCCTGCGCATTGGCAAGCGCGCCCATGGCCCCGAACATGGCGTTGGTGACGTGCTGGGAGGTCTCGACGTTGCCGGCAACGACCGCCGCCGGATAGCTCGGCCGCAGCATGCAGCCTTCCGGGATGACGATGTTGATTGGGCGCAGACAACCCGCGTTCATCGGGATCTGACCCTCGACCATCACCCGGAAGGCATAGAGCACGGCGGCGCGCGCGACCGGCTCCGGTGCGTTGAAGTTGTTCTTCATGACGGGGGAAGTGCCTGTGAAGTCGACCGTCGCTTCGCGCCTTTCGCGATCGATGCTGATCTTCACCTTGATCACCTGTCCAGTGTCCGTCGGATATTCGTACTGCGACACGTCGGGCAGGCGCTCGAGCACGCGGCGCACGCTTTCGGCGGCATTGTCCTGCACGTGTCCCATATAGGCCGTTACGACGTCGAGACCGAAATGGGTCACCATCTTGCGAAGTTCGGCCACACCTTTTTCATTGGCAGCGATCTGCGCCTTGAGGTCGGCGACGTTCTGGTGCGGATTGCGTGCCGGATAGGGATGATCCGTCAGAAGCTGTTCGAGTTCCTTTTCGCGGAAGCGGCCGCGCTCGACGATGCGGAAATTGTCGAACAGCACGCCTTCCTCATCGACCGTGGTGGCGAGCGGCGTCATGGAGCCCGGCGCCGTCCCGCCGACGTCGGCATGGTGGCCACGTGACGCGGCGTAGAACAGGATTTCCTTGCCGGCATCGTCGAAGACCGGCGTCACCACAGTGATATCCGGCAGATGCGTTCCGCCATTGTAGGGCGCGTTGAGCGCGAAAACGTCGCCGGGATGGATATCGCCCTGGTTGAGGCGGATGATCGTCTCCACGGAACGGTCCATCGATCCCAGGTGCACCGGCATGTGCGGCGCATTGGCGACCAGAGCGCCATTCCTGTCGAAGACGGCGCAGGAGAAGTCGAGCCGTTCCTTGATGTTGACCGAATAGGCGGTGTTCTGCAGCGTTACGCCCATCTGTTCGGCGATCGACATGAAGAGATTGTTGAACACCTCCAGCATGACGGGATCGGCCTGCGTGCCGATCGCGGCGGTCTGCTTCTTCTTCTCCACACGGCGCAGGAGCACATGGTTCTTCGCCGTGATCTCGGCCTGCCAGCCGGGTTCGACCACGATGGTCTGGTGGCTTTCAATGATGAGGGCCGGGCCGGCGATGCGTGCGCCGGGCGAGAGATTTTCGCGCCGGTAGACGCCGGCATCATGCCACGCGCCCTCGCAGAAGACCTTGCGCGCTTCATCCGCCGGGGCAGCCTTTTCATTCACGTCGGCGTCGCCCTCGTCACGGCCGAACTCGCGCATGTCGATGCCCTCGACGCTGATCGCCTCGATCACCATCGGCTTGTTGTCGTAGACGAAGCCGAACTGTGCCTTGTGGGCAGCTTCGAACTGGCTGACGGCATCGGCGATGGAGAAGGACTCGAAGTCGACCGGCAGAGCCGTGTCGGTGCCGTCATAGCGCACCTGCAGCACCGGCCGCCAGGCGATCTCGCTTTCGACGATGCCCTGATCCTTCAATTCCTTGAACACGGCCTTTCTGAGCGCTTCCGCCGTCAGGCGGATCTCATCCATGGAGTCGTCGGCGAGCGGTTTCAGAAGCGCCTGCTGGCGCGAGGCGAAGACGGCGGCAAGGCCGATGCCGTAGGCCGACAGGAGGCCGGAGAAGGGATGGATCAGAACGGCTTCCATGCCGAGCGCGTCGGCGACCAGGCAGGCATGCTGTCCGCCGGCGCCGCCGAAACTGTTGAGCAGATACCGGGTCACGTCGTGACCGCGCTGGACCGAGATCTTCTTGACCGCGTTGGCCATGTTTTCGACGGCGATTGTTATAAAACCCTCGGCGACGGCCTCCGGCGAGCGACCGTCGCCGATGGCTGCCGCCATCTCCTCGAATCTGTGCCGGACGGCCTGCGCGTCGAGCGGCTCGTTCTGGTGCGGGCCGAAGATGGCCGGGAAAAAGTCGGGCTGCAGCTTGCCCAGCATGACATTGGCATCGGTGACGGCCAGCGGTCCCCCGCGCCGGTAACAGGCCGGGCCGGGGTTTGCACCCGCTGAGTCGGGGCCGACGCGAAATCGGCCGGCCTCGAAATGGAGGATCGAGCCGCCGCCGGCGGCAACCGTGTGAATGCGCATCATGGGCGCGCGCACACGCACGCCGGCGACCTCGGTGTCGAAGGCGCGTTCATATTCGCCGTCATAATGGGTGACGTCGGTCGACGTGCCGCCCATGTCGAAACCGATGGCCTTTTCGAAGCCGGCAAGCCGCGCGGTCTCGACCATTCCGACCACGCCGCCCGCCGGACCGGACAGGAGCGCATCCTTGCCCTGAAACATGTCGGCAGCCGTCAGGCCGCCCGACGACATCATGAACATGAGGCGGGGGCCCTCGGACTGATCGCCGTCATTGCCGGCCGTGAGCGGCTTGGCGCCGAGTTCGCCGGCCACCTGCCGCACGTAACGCGACAGGATCGGCGACAGGTAGGCGTCGACCACCGTCGTGTCGCCGCGTCCGACCAGCTTGATGAGGGGAGAAATCTGGTGGCTGACCGAAATTTGCGAAAAACCGATGCGGCCGCAAAGGTTTGCCGCCATGACCTCGTGGTCGGGCGTATTCCAGGCGTGCATGAAGACGATTGCCACAGCGTCGATCCCGTCGCGTTTGGCCTTGGCAATGTCTTCCTCGACGGACGAGAAATCCGGCACTCTTTCGACATGGCCGTCGGCGCGCACGCGTTCATCGACCTCGATCACGCGCTCGTAGAGCTGTTCGGGCAGGATGATTTCCTTGGCGAAAATGTCGGGGCGTGCCTGATAGGCGATCTTCAGGGCGTCGCGAAAACCCTTGGTGATCAGAAGCAGGACGCGGTCGCCCTTGCGCTCCAGGAGCGCATTGGTGGCCACCGTCGTTCCCATCTTTACGTCGCCGATGCGATGCGAGGGAACCGGCTCGCCAGGCGCGACGCCGAGGAGGTCGCGGATGCCTTGCACGGCGGCGTCGCGGTAGGCTTCCGGATTCTCTGAAAGAAGCTTGCGCGGATGGAGATTGCCGTCGGGATCACGACCGATGATGTCGGTGAACGTGCCGCCGCGATCGATCCAGAAGTCCCATCTTTGGCTCATCAATCCTCTCCCTGCTGCATCGCTTGGACATTTGGCGTGGATGATCTATAAGTCAATTGATGAGAAAACGTCAACATTTTGTCGATAAAATGTAATTGAAAGGTGGTGGATATGGTTCAACCCGACAAGTCCATCGGACTGGTGGTCTCCGCGGCCCATCTGGCGGATGGCGGCATGCCGTCCCTGTCGGAAATGGAATACGCCATCACCGTCCTGAACAATGCCTTTCAGCGCTGGATGGTGCGCTGCATGGGAGCGGCCGGCATTCCGGGACTTGGTGCGCTCGATGTGCAGATCCTGCATTCCAGCAACCACCGGGGCCGTGAAAAGACGCTATCCGATCTTTGCATGATGCTGAACATCGAGGACACCCATGTGGTGGCCTATGCCCTGAAGAAGCTTGAAGGCGCGGGGCTCATCGAGACCGGTCGCCGTGGCAAGGAAAAGACGGTCCGCGTGACGGAGGCCGGAGCCGCGGCGTGCCGACGCTACCGGGAGGTGCGCGAGGCGTTGCTGGTGGACGGCGTGCGCACGCTTGGTTTCGAGGAGGAACAGGTCAGCCAGATCTCGGCGCTGATGCGGGCGCTTTCGGGCCAGTATGACCAGGCCGCACGGAGCGCGGCGAGTTTGTGACGTCCGGTTTGACGGATTGTAACCTGACGATTCCAGACGTGACGCAACCCGACGACGGGGATCTTCATTTTGCGTGCGTGGTGCCTGGGTAAGCCGGGCAAGACCGCAAAGGAGAGACAAAATGAAAAAGCTTATTCTTGCTTCTGCATCCGCCGTTGCGTTGTTGGGCCTTGCTGCCTGCAGCGACACCAGCACAGACACCACGACGACACAGAGCACGCAGAGCGAACCCGCAGCGCCTGCAGAACAGCCTGCAACCGGTACGACGACAGACGCGCCGAGCGCGGCGCCGACCGCACCGGCCGAGCCGACCGAGGAGCCGGCCGCTCAGTAAGCGCTCGCGAAAAGGTTCGCAGGGAGGAGCGCAGGCAAATCGGCTCCTCCCGCATGCGGCGCTTCGCCACGAGGAAATTTTGGCTGGAAGCGCCGTCATCCGGCAATTTTCATCCCGAACGCGTCGCGTCAGCGGCGCGTAAATGCTCGCATTTCGTTGGAAATCCGACTAGACAGGGCACATGTCGATTTGGGCCCGCCTCGGTGATTTCGTTTCGCGCGTGTCGCTCAACGCCAAAGCCGGCGTCGGCGACCTGATAGAGGCTGTGCGCACGACATTTGCCGGCGATCCCGAGTTGCGCCGGCGTGTCGCATTCTCCATCGCCATGATCGCGCTGTCGGCAAAGATGGCGAAAGCCGACGGTGTCGTTACCCAGGACGAAGTGCGTGCATTCCGGCAGATCTTCATCGTACCACGCCAGGAAGAGCGCAATGTTTCGCGGCTCTACAGGCTCGCCATGGCCGATACGGCCGGCTTCGAGGCTTATGCGGAGCGGCTTGCCGGTCTGTGCGGCTCCGGGCGGCCCAACTGCGCCATGCTGACCGACATTCTCGACGGGCTGTTCCACATCGCCAAGGCCGATGGAGTGATCCATGAGAGGGAGGCGGCATTCCTGCGCCGGGTGGCGGAGATCTTCGAGATCGACGATGCCGGCTTCGAACGCATCCTTGCGCGTCACGCCGTGCTCGGGAAGTCGGACCCCTACGCAATTCTGGGCGTGGATCGCGACAAGTCGTTTGACGAGATCCGGCGTCATTACCGGCGGCTGGTCCTGGAAAACCATCCCGACCGGCTGATCGCGAGGGGCGTGCCGGAGGAATTCGTGGCGATCGCCAACGAGCGACTGGCCGTGATCAATGCCGCCTTCGACCAGATCGAGCGACGGCGGGTGAATGCATGACCGGCTTCGCGGCCGATCATCCGGGCGCCGAAGTCAGAGTATCGCCGAATTTCGGCTCCCGCGTCGGCCAGAGCGCGCCGGACATGATCATCCTTCACTACACGGGCATGCAGACAGGAGCGGCTGCCGAGGCCTGGTTGTGCGATCCAAGAAGCCAGGTCTCGTCCCATTATCTCGTGCATGAGGACGGCCGCGTCGTGCAGATGGTGCGCGAGAGCGACCGCGCCTGGCATGCAGGGCGCAGTTCCTGGAAGGGCGAGAGCGACATCAATTCGCAATCGGTCGGAATCGAGATCGTCAATCCCGGCCATATGCTCGGCTATCCGGCGTTCCCCGACGTCCAGATCGAAGCGGTGATCGGGCTTTGTTCCGGAATCGTGGCGCGGCATGCGGTCGCGGCTGAGCGAATTCTGGCGCACTCCGACGTTGCACCCGGGCGCAAGATCGACCCTGGGGAGAAGTTTCCTTGGCCCGTTCTTCATGCGGCCGGCATCGGGCATTGGGTCGAACCAAGTCCCGTTCGCGGCGGACGCTTCATGGCGCTCGGCGATTGCGGTCAGCCTGTGGAAGCGCTCCAGTCCATGCTTGCGCTCTATGGATATGGGGTTGAAATAACGGGACAATTCGATTCGGTCACGCGTTCGGTGATCGATGCGTTCCAGCGGCATTTCCGGCCCGAGCGTGTCGACGGAGTAGCCGACATGTCCACCGTCGAAACTCTGCATCGACTGCTGACCGCCCTGCCAAGGACCGTGAGCTGAGCCCGCGGCGGCCCCGCGGGCGCTTGTAATACTCTTTCAAGATTTGTGATTCGCGGCGACATGAATGGTGCGCATTCGCCGGCCATCTCCGCCTCCCGTGCAGTTCCGGAGCGCGTTCGTGCTTCCGGTCATCAACGAGAGCAAGAGTTCCCCGAGGCGGGGCAATAAGGAAAGAGAAGCATCCAAGCATGAAGAAACTGACGCTGCTTGCCGTGGCAATGGCTGCCGGCATGACGATGAGCTTTGGTGTAAAGGCCGAGGGTCGCAATCATCCGAAGAACCCGGCATCGATCGCTGGAGTCGCCTCCAAAACTGGAGGCAAATATTCGGACATCATCGCGCGCTACGCAGAGGACTTTGGAGTGCCAGTGCAATTGGCCCATGCCGTCGTGAGCGTTGAAAGCAATTTTCGGCCGGATGTGCGCGGCAGCGCCGGTGAGGTCGGTCTGATGCAGATCAAGCCCGCTACGGCGCGAATGATGGGCTACAGCGGATCGGTCAAGGGGCTCTACGATCCCGAAACCAACATCAAGTATGGCATGAAGTATCTTGCCCAGGCACATAAGCTGGGCGGCGGTTCGACCTGCGGAACCATTCTCAAATACAATGCCGGACATGGCGCGAAGCGGATGAACAAGGTTTCTGCCGCCTATTGCGCGAAGGTGAAGCGCATCCTCGGCAACTGATGTCGAGCCTGCACCCGGAAGCAGCTGCTTCCGGGGCGTGGCTTCCCCTTGTGAAAGCCTTTGCCCCGTCGAAGCCGCCGCATGGCAACGTCATGTGCGTGCGGATCGTTCTTTGGGGTTGCATTTCGCGCTTCAAACCCCTTTATGCATGTTTGCCAGCTGGCCGGGCGGCCGCGCGGACGAGAACCGAAAGGTTGTTCGCGAGGAAAGTCCGGGCTCCATGGAAACGCGGTGCCGGCGAAATGCCGGCGGGGGTGACCCCAGGGAAAGCGCCACAGAAAGCAGACCGCCCCGCCTGCAATCGAGCTGATGCATCATCCAATGCGGGAGCTCCATTGCCGGCGGGGTAAGGGTGAAAGGGTGGGGTAAGAGCCCACCGCGCGACTGGCGACAGGAGCGGCACGGCAAGCCCCACCGGGAGCAAGACCGAATAGGGATGGCGCGGAAGGCGACTTCCGGACAGTTTCCGGTCCAGCCATCCGGGTAGGTTGCACGAGGCAGAGAGCAATCTCTGTCCCAGAGGAATGGCCGCCACGTTCCGCCGTCTCGCGATGGCGGGGCCATACAGAACCCGGCTTACAGGCCAGCTGGCAATTCATCCGTTTTCAGACACGTACGGCGCGCGAGGGTCTCGGCCCTTCGCGCCGGCGGCTGGGCGCGCGCGGGTCTCCTCTTGCAGCCGCATGGAGCGAAGATTTCGATCTAAACCCTTCATTAGGCTTAATGAACTATCAATTGACGGGATGTCGGCCGACACTGCCAAAGATGTTGCTGGCCGATGCTGGTGTAGTGAGTTCCCGTTGACGCCCATATTGGCCCATGATATCCCATAAACACGATCCAGAATTCGTATCTGTTCGGGTGAACGAGCGTCGAAGCCTGCAGCCGGGGCGGTTGCGGGCACGGGGTATTTCTATGTGGGTCTGGGTCGGGCCGGACTGTGGCGAGAGGGCCGCAGCAGCGGTGTTGCAACGGGGAATGGCGGCTGTAGCGGGTAATGGACAGATTTCTGTCGAGCGCGGTGAACAGGATCGACGCCAAGGGGCGCGTCTCCGTTCCGGCCCATTTTCGTGCGATCGTGCAGAAGCGTGGCTATACGGAACTCTATGCGCTTCGCGCTTTGGCCGAGCCGGCGCTCGATGTCGGCGGGCCGGATCTGCTGGATCTCTACGAGCAGCGTATCGCCCAGGAGGATCCGTTCCTGCAGACGGCCGACGACATGTCGTTCTTTCTCTATGGCGATGGTGCGTTTCTGAAGTTCGACCAGGACGGGCGCATAACGGTGACCGATTTCGTGCGCGAGCATACGGGAATATCCACACAGGTGGCATTCGTCGGTCGCGGTCACTTTTTTCAGATCTGGGAGCCGGAGAGGCTGCGTGCCCATGGCGAGCAGGTGAGGGCGCGACTGTTGAAGATGCGGCAGGCGGGAGCCGGCAGGGTTTCCGGAGAGGCGGAATGATGGCGGGTCCCGGTGGATCGCAAGACGCCGGTGGCGGACTGGCCCGCCATATTCCGGTCTTGCTACCCGAGGTGTTGGCGGCAATTGCGCCGCGCGAAGGCATGACGATCATCGATGGCACCTTTGGTGCGGGCGGCTATTCGCGGGCCCTTGTCGATGCTGGCGCCAGCGTTATCGCCGTGGATCGCGATCCCGATGCCATCGAGGCGGGGCGGGCGATGGAGGCGCAGTCCGGCGGCAAGCTCCGGCTGGTGGAGGGCGCGTTCTCGAGGCTCGACGAATATGCCGACGATCTCGTCGATGCAGTCGTGCTCGATATCGGTGTGTCATCCATGCAGCTCGATCAGGCCGAGCGCGGATTTTCCTTCCGGCAGGACGGGCCGCTCGACATGCGGATGGCAAAGCGCGGAACGAGTGCGGCCGATGTTGTCAACGGATTCAAGGCTGGCGATCTCGCGCGCATCTTCGGATTGCTGGGCGAGGAGCGTCATGCCGGCCGTATTGCGCGCATGATAGAGCGCCGGCGCGACGCCAGGCCATTTGTGCGAACGCTGGACCTGGCCGATGCCATCGAGGCCACCGTGGGGCGGTCGCCCAAGGACAGGATTCACCCTGCTACGCGCTGTTTTCAAGGATTGCGTATTTTCGTCAACGACGAGCTTGGCGAGCTGGGGCGGGCGCTTTTTGCCGCCGAACGCGTGCTGAAACCCGGCGGGCGGCTGGCTGTCGTGACCTTTCATTCGCTCGAGGACCGGATGGTGAAGCGCTTCCTGGCGGACAGGGCGGGCGGTTCCAGTGGCTCAAGGCATCTGCCCGAAAGGCAGGCCCGCGTCGCCCGCTTCGAAAAGGCCGACAAGGTGGTGGCGGCAAGCGAGGCGGAGGCTGCGGCAAATCCGAGAGCGCGCTCGGCGAAGCTGCGATCTGCGACGCGCACTGCCACGCCGGCTGGCGAACAAGATTTCTCGATCTTCGGGTTGCCGCGGCTGCCCGAAGCAAACCTTCCCGCGGAGAGGCGTTAGACGTGTTTCGCACTACGGATATGGTTCTGATTGCGGTCATGGTCTCGGCCGCCGCCTTCACCTACAAGACCAAGCATGAGGCGGAGGACAAGCTGGCAGATGTCCGCAGGCTGGAGAGGCGGATTCAGCTCGAGGAGGAGACCATCGATCTCCTGAAGGCTGACTGGAGCCTGCTGACGCAGCCTTCGCGCTTGCAGAAGCTGACGGAGATCTATCAGGACCAGCTCGATCTGGCGCCTGTCGAAGCCGAGCAGATCGTTGGTTTCGACGACATACCGCAGAAGCCGCCGGTGATCGAGGGTACGGACGGCGATGCACTCGCCGGGAATGGTGAAGCCGACAGAGGCATAATTACGGGGAGCACGAAACGATGATCGGCTGGTTGGCTCGCCTGGGCAGGTCGAAACGGTCGGGCGGTGCCGACCGTCCCATCGTGATGGAGGGTTCCCGCAAGGCCACCGGCGGGCGGGCGCGCGCCCGGGTCGTGATGACGATGTTCGTCTTTTTCGCCATATATGGCGCAATTGCGGGCCGCCTTGTCTATCTCGGGCTGCAGGAGGTTGAGGAGGCCCGGTTTCCAGGTGGTGATCGCGTTCTGGCGTCGCGTCCGGATATCGTCGACCGCAACGGGCTCGTTCTGGCGACCGACATCAAATCGGCATCGCTTTTTGCCGAGCCGCGGCGGATTGTCGACGCCGACGAGGCCGTCGAACTGCTGTCGAGCGTTCTGCCCTCGCTCGATTACGAGCAAACCTATCGCAGGCTCAAGAGCGGCAGCGGCTTTGCCTGGCTGAAGCGCGAAATCACGCCGAAGCAGCAGAACGAGATCATGCAGCTCGGCATTCCCGGTATCGGCTTTCGGCCGGAAAAGCGGCGGTTCTATCCTGGCGGCGCCACGGCATCGCATATTCTCGGACTGGTCAATATCGACAATCAGGGAATAGCCGGCATGGAGAAGTGGATCGACGACCAGGGTTTCGCCGATCTGCGCGAGGTCGGGCTGGCGTCGGATACCAAGCTGGAGCCGGTTCGTCTGTCGATCGATCTTCGTGTGCAGCACATCCTGCACGACGAGCTGACGAGCGCCATGGATCGCTACAAGGCCATCGCCGCTGGCGGCGTAGTGCTCGACGCCAATACCGGCGAAGTCCTGGCGATGGTTTCGCTGCCCGACTACGACCCCAACAATCCGTACAATGCGCTGGAAAAGGACCGCCTCAACCGGATGAGCGCCGGCGTCTACGAAATGGGGTCCACCTTCAAGGGCTTCACGACGGCGATGGCGCTCGATTCCGGACTCGTGAATATAAACGACAAGTTCGATGCGACGAGGCCGATCCAGATCGCGCGGTTCACCATCCGCGATTTCCACGGCAAGGGACGGTGGCTGACAGTCCCCGAGATCTTCATCTATTCGTCCAATATCGGCACCGCAAAAATGGCTGACGCGGTCGGCATCGAGGGGCATCGCGAATTTCTCAAGCGTATCGGGCTGCTCGACAGAATGCGTACCGAACTGCCTGAGGTCGCCACGCCAACCGAACCGTCCGTCTGGAAGAAGATCAACTCGATCACGATCTCCTTCGGCCACGGTGTCGCCACGACGCCGTTGCAGACGGCGATGGCTGCCGCGGCTGTCGTCAACGGCGGTCATCTCGTTCAGCCAACCTTCCTGCCGCGCGGCGAGGAGGAGGCGCGTAGGGAATCGGTACGGGTGATCAAGGAGAGCACGAGCGCCGACATGCGTTATCTGTTTCGGCTCAACGTCGAAAAGGGCTCCGGCCGGCGTGCCGCCGTGCCAGGCTACTTCGTTGGCGGCAAGACCGGCACCGCCGAGAAAGTGGTCAACGGCCGCTACGCCAACGACAAGCGCTTCAATGCCTTTCTATCCGCGTTTCCGGCAGACAAGCCGGAATACGTCGTGCTCGTCGTGCTGGACGAGCCCAAGCCCGAAAGGCAGGGGATCGGCGCCACGTCCGGCCTGAATGCAGCGCCGACGGTGGGCAATGTCATTCGGCGAGCGGCGCCCCTTCTTGGCGTGAAGCCAGAATTCGGCCATGAAAGCGAAGCTTTGCTCGTCTCGAATTGATATGATTCTGCGGCGCATGCAGCCACAGGGCTCGATTCGTGGGGAGAGAACAGGACAAGTATGAAACTGAACGACCTAGCCGATATCCTGCCAGTCGACTCCGGGGTCGAAGGGGACATGGTCGTTGCCGGACTGACGTCGGATTCGAGGAAGGTCGCCCCCGGGCATATTTTTGCGGCGCTGCGCGGAAGCAGGGCCGACGGCATGGCCTATGCCGCTGACGCTGTCTCGCGCGGGGCGCTCGCAATCATCGCCGATGAGGGGGCGAGTGTCGGCAATCCGGGTGTGCCGGTATTTCAGGTTGCCGATGCGCGCCGGGCGCTGGCACTCGCTGCGGCACGATTCTACGGGCGCCAGCCCAAATGCATGGTTGCCGTGACGGGCACCAGCGGCAAGACATCCGTGGCGTCGTTCGTTCGCCAGGTCTGGGAGCAGACGGGCCGCCAGGCGGCGAGCATCGGCACAACCGGCGTGACGGCGCCGGGGCGCAACGACTACGGGTCGCTGACGACGCCAGATCCCGTGGAATTGCACAAGCTGCTTGCGGAACTGGCCGATGGCGGCGTGACGCATGGCGCCATGGAGGCGTCGAGCCACGGTCTCGACCAGCGCCGCCTCGATGGCGTGCGCCTTGCCGCCGGCGGATTCACCAACCTCGGCCGTGACCACATGGATTATCACCCGACGGTCGAGGACTACCATGCCGCCAAGATGCGGCTGTTCGATGCGCTTCTGCCGAAAGGCGCGCCTGCTGTCATCTTTGCCGACGATGTCTGGTCGCAGCCGACGATCGAAGCAGCGAACAAGGCCGGGCTGGAGGTTTTGACCGTCGGCCGTGGCGGCCGTTTCCTGCATCTCAACCGGGTCGAGCACGAACGCAGCCGCCAACGCGCTGAAATCGTTGCAGACGGTGTAATCCACGAAATCATGGTGCCGTTGGCCGGCGATTTTCAGGTGGCCAATGCCCTGGTGGCCGCCGGACTGGCGATTGCCACCGGAACACCGGCGGACGAGGCCCTGCATGCGCTTGAACATCTCAAGGGCGCTTCGGGTCGGCTGGAACTCGTCGGTTCCACCAAGGACGGCGCTCCGGTCTATGTCGATTATGCCCACAAGCCGGATGCGCTCGAAAATGTGCTGAGGGCGGTGCGACCGTTCACCACCGGTCGGGTCCTCGTCGTTTTCGGCTGCGGAGGCGACCGTGATCGTGGCAAGCGGCCGATCATGGGAGAGATCGCGTCGCGGCTCGCGGATGTGGTGATCGTCACCGATGACAACCCGCGATCCGAGGATCCCGCGGATATCCGTGCCGCCATCATGGCGGCAGCGCCCGACGCGACCGAAATCGGTGACCGCCGGAAGGCTATCCACGAGGCGGTCGCCATGCTGCGGGCCGGCGACACGCTGATCGTCGCCGGAAAGGGACACGAGGAGGGGCAGACGATCGGTGATGTAACCACGCCGTTTTCCGATCACGCGGAGGTGCGCGCGGCGCTGTCGGAGCAGGCGGCATGAGTCATCTCTGGACCGTCGAGGACATGATCGCCGCGATGGACGGCCGTCCCCTGGGGCGTCCGCCAGAAGGCATTTCGGGCATCTCGATCGATTCGCGCAGCCTGCGGCCGGGCGATGCATTCTTTGCCATCAAGGGGGACCGCTTCGACGGTCACGACTTCGCGACTGCGGCGACCGCGGCTGGCGCGAGCCTGCTCGTCGTGGCAGAGGGCAAGTTGCCCGCGCTTGGGCGTCTCGCGACGCCGATGATCGTTGTCGATGACGTTCTCAAGGCGATGGAGAAGCTGGCCGCGGCCGCACGTGCGCGCAGCCGGGCCAAGGTCATCGGCGTCACCGGGTCGGTCGGGAAGACGACGACCAAGGAGGCTCTGAGGCTCGCCCTGTCGGGATCGGGGCGCGTGCATGCGGCCGACCGGTCGTTCAACAATCACTGGGGCGTGCCGCTGACGCTGGCCCGGATGCCGGTCGACACGGATTTCGCTGTCATCGAGATCGGCATGAATCACGCCGGTGAGATCCGGCCGCTGACGAAGCTCGCCCGGCCGCATCTGGCCATCGTGACTCTGATCGCCCCGGCCCATCTGGGGCATTTCCGCTCGCTGGACGAGATCGCACGTGCCAAGGCGGAGATATTCGAGGGCGTCGTCGAGGACGGCTTCGCCCTGATCAACCGCGACGACCAGCGCTGGAGGGTGCTCGACAGGCTGGCGAAGGAGGCGGGTGTCAGCCAGGTGGTTGGCTTCGGCGAACATTCTCGGGCCCAGATCAAGCTGATCAAATGCACCCTGGCCGGGGATCATTCCGATATCGCGGTCAAGATTTCGGGAAAAGAAATCCGCGCGCGTGTGGGGGCGCCGGGCCGGCATATGGTGCAGAACGCGTTGGCTGTTCTGGGCGCGGTTCATCTGCTGGGTGCCGACATGAATGCCGCCGTGGAGGCCCTTGGCGGACTGCGCGCAGTGAGCGGGCGTGGCGCGCGCCATGTCCTCAAGCATCCGGACGGCGCCTTTACGCTCATCGACGAGAGCTACAACGCCAATCCCGCATCGATGCGGGTGGCGCTCGACCTGCTCGCCCATAGCCCGGTGGAAGGTGTCGGCCGGCGTGTCGCGGTGCTCGGTGACATGCGCGAACTGGGCTCCCATTCGGCCGAGCTCCATGCCGGTCTCGCAGAGGCGATCGCCAAGGCGGATGTCGGGAAACTCTTCATTGCCGGCGAGGAAATCAGGGTGCTGATCGACGAACTGCCCAAGAACCTGCCTGTCGAATACCGCCCTACAGCTGATGAACTCGCGCCGCTCGTCCTGGCCGACGCCAGGCCCGGCGACGCGATCATGGTCAAGGCATCGCTCACGATCGGTTTTTCGCGCATTGTCGAAGCGCTGTCGAAACGGTTTCCGGCCGCTGCCGAGCAGGTGGAAACGCAATGATGCACAAGAACAGGGAATCGAAACCGGCATGCTGACCTGGCTCGTGGCCATCTCTGACCAGATCGCCGCCTTCAATGTCTTTCGCTATATCACCTTCCGCACCGGAGGCGCGCTGATCACGTCGGCGCTCATCGTCTTCATGTTCGGGCAGACGATCATCGATTCCCTGCGTATCCGGCAGGGGCGGGGGCAGCCCATTCGCGCAGACGGTCCCCAGACCCATTTCAAGAAGGCCGGTACACCGACCATGGGCGGTCTGATGATCCTCAGCGGGATCATCGTCTCAAGCCTCTTGTGGGCCAATCTTTCGAGCGTCTATGTCTGGGTCGTGCTCATGGTGACCATCGGCTTTGGTGCGATCGGCTTCTATGACGACTATCTGAAGGTGACCAAGCAATCGCATCGGGGCTTTTCCGGCAAGCTGCGGCTTGCGCTGGAGTTCGTCATCGCAGGTGTCGCCGTCTGGATCATCATGCACACCGGCCCGGCGCCGTTTTCCTCCTCGTTGACGTTCCCGTTCGTCAAGGACCTGATCGTCAATCTCGGCGTGTTCTTCGTGCCTTTCGCGGCATTCGTGATCGTCGGGGCCGGCAATGCGGTCAACCTGACGGACGGGCTCGACGGGTTGGCGATCGTTCCCATCATGATCGCCGCCGCATCCTTCGGCGTCATCGCCTATCTTTCGGGCAACGCCATCTTTGCCGACTATCTGCAGATCCATTTCGTGCCCGGCACCGGTGAACTGGCGGTGGTGCTCGGAGCGGTGGTCGGCGCGGGATTGGGCTTTCTATGGTTCAACGCTCCGCCCGCGGCGATCTTCATGGGCGACACCGGATCGCTGGCGCTTGGCGGACTGACCGGAACGGTCGCCGTCGCCACCAAGCACGAGATCGTCATGGCCATTATCGGTGGCCTGTTCGTTATGGAGGCTCTCTCCGTCATCATCCAGGTCGCGGTCTTCAAGATGACCGGCAAGCGGGTCTTCCTGATGGCGCCCATCCATCATCATTTCGAGAAGAAGGGCTGGACCGAGAGCCAGATCGTGATCCGCTTCTGGATAATCGCCGTCATCCTCGCCCTGATCGGGCTGTCCACACTCAAGCTGCGATAGGCCCCGATGATCCCTGCCTCCACATTCAAGGCAAAGCATGTCGCACTGTTCGGGCTCGGCGGTTCGGGCATTGCCACGGCACGCGCGCTCAAGGAAGGCGGGGCCACCGTTATCGCATGGGACGACAACCCCCAAAGCGTTGCCGTGGCCTGCAGGGAAGGGATCGATACCGCGGATCTGCGCAATATCGATTGGACCCATATTGCGTCCTTCGTGCTCTCGCCCGGCGTTCCGCTCACCCACCCGAAGCCGCATTGGAGCGTCGAACTGGCGCGCGCCGCCGGAGTTGAGATTATCGGCGACATCGAGCTTTTCGCTCGCGAGCGCACTCGGCTCGCCCCGCAAGCGCCCTTCATCGCGGTGACGGGCACCAATGGCAAATCGACTACGACCGCGCTGACCGCGCACATCCTCAAATCAGCCGGCCGAGACACGCAGATGGGCGGCAACATCGGCCGCGCGGTAATGACGCTCGACCCGCCCGCGGCGGGGCGGCACTATGTGGTGGAGTGCTCCTCCTATCAGATCGATCTCTCGCCCTCCATCGATCCGACGGCCGGCGTGCTCCTCAATCTGACGCCCGATCACCTCGATCGTCACGGGACGATGCATCACTACGCAGCGATCAAGGAGCGACTGGTCGCCGGCAGTCAGACCGCAATCATCGGGGTTGACGACATCTGGAGCGCGCAGATTGCGGACCGTCTCGAACGGACTGGCCGTCCTGTGATCCGCATCTCGAAGAGGCTGGCGCAGACGGACGGGCTCTATGCCGACGGAGCGGTGCTCATGCGCGCGCAGTCGGGCAAGATCACCCCTATAGCCTCACTCGATGGGATCGCATCGCTGCGGGGGCAGCACAATGCGCAGAACGCGCTTGCGGCGGTCGCCTGCTGCACGACCGTTGGCCTTGATATGCGGGAGATCCAGAAGGGGCTGTCGACCTTTCCCGGCCTGGCGCATCGCATGGAGCAGATCGCACGCAAGGACAGGGTCATCTTCGTCAACGATTCCAAGGCGACCAACGCCGACGCAGCCGCGCCGGCCCTGTCGAGCTTCTCGCGCATCTACTGGATTGCCGGCGGGCTGGCGAAGGAAGGCGGAATCGAACCGCTGCGCGGCTTTTTTCCCCGCATCGCCAAGGCCTTTCTGATCGGCGAGGCTGCCCCGGCATTTTCGGCGACGCTCGGCGAGTCGGTGCCCTACGAGATTTCCGGAACGCTGGAGGCTGCGGTGCGCCATGCGGCCGAGGAAGCGGCTGCCGACGATGCGGCGGAGGCGGTTGTTCTTCTGTCGCCGGCATGTGCCAGCTTCGATCAGTTCCGCAATTTCGAGGTGCGCGGCGACGCCTTCCGCAATGCAGTCTTGGCCTTGCCGGGTGTGGAGCCAACTGGAGGGACGAAATAATGGTCAGCCGAGTCGATCGCAGCCATGTGGCAACCTGGTGGTGGACCATCGACCGATGGTTCCTGGCGGCGTTCCTGAGCCTGATGGGACTTGGCGTCGTACTTTCCTTTGCCGCCAGTCCGGCGGTGGCGGAGCGCATCGGGCTCGACAGCTACCATTTCGTCGAAAGGCAGATCGTCTTCATGGTTCCGGCGCTGGCGGTAATGATCGGCGTTTCCTTCCTGTCGGCGCGCAACATACGCCGGATGGCTGCCGTGATGCTGCTGGGGGCTCTGGTGCTGATGGTGGTAGCGCTCTATTTCGGCATCGAGGTCAAGGGCGCGCGGCGCTGGGTCTCGCTGGCCGGCGTTTCGGTGCAGCCGTCCGAGTTTCTCAAGCCTGCCTTCGTCATCATCTGCGCCTGGCTGTTTTCCGAACACAGAAGGCAGCCGGAGATTCCCGGCAACCTGTTTGCCATGATCCTGCTGGGCGTTGTGCTGGCGTTGCTGGTCGCGCAGCCCGACCTTGGTCAGACCATGCTGGTCCTGGGCACATGGGGCGTCATGTTCTTCATGGCCGGGATGCCATGGCTCTGGATCGCGGCACTTGGAGCGGTCGGCGTTGCCGGCGCTTTCGCAGCCTATACGTTCTTTCCCCATGTGGCGGGCCGCGTCGACCGCTTCCTGACCGGGGAGGGCGATACATATCAGGTGGATATGGGGCGGGAAGCCATCATCCGCGGCGGCTGGTGGGGACAGGGGCCCGGTGAAGGATCGGTCAAGCGCATCCTGCCAGACAGCCACACCGACTTCATCTTCTCCGTCGCCGCCGAGGAGTTCGGCATTGCGCTGTGCTTCCTGATCGTGGCGCTCTTTGCCTTCATCGTCCTGCGCGGTCTGAAGGCGGCCCTTCGGGAGGATGACGACTTCTCGCGCTATGCGATCTCCGGCCTCGTCGTCCTGATGGGGTTTCAGTCGATCATCAACATCGGCGTCAACGTGCAACTGCTGCCCGCCAAGGGTATGACGCTGCCGTTCATCTCCTATGGCGGTTCGTCGCTCGTCGCCATGGCCGTGTCGATGGGAATGGTTCTGGCGCTGACGCGGCGCAAGCCGGCGCGACGCAAACCTGACGGGTTCCTGTTCGGGGATCCGAGAACCATCCCGGCCGAGTGACATGAACGGACGCACGATCATGCTGGCCGCCGGCGGAACCGGCGGCCATCTCTTCCCGGCCGAAGCGCTTGCCGGCGAATTGAAGAAACGCGGATGGACGGTGCATCTGTTGACGGATGGACGAGCAGAACGTTTCGCCGGCAAATTTCCTGCTGCATCCATTCATACGATATCGGCTGCTACGATCGGTTCACGCAATCCTATCGCCCTGCTGCGCGCGCTGTTCACCATCTGGAGGGGCGTACGCGAATCCTCAAGACTGATGGCCGAACTGCGCCCGTGGGCCGTCATCGGCTTTGGCGGCTATCCGACATTGCCGCCGCTCTACGCCGCGACCCGGCGCGGACTGCCCACCCTGGTCCATGAGCAGAATGCGGTCATGGGTCGTGCCAACAAGGCGCTTGCCGGCCGTGTGACCGCGATCGCGGGCGGATTTCTCAAGGCCGAAGGCGCGTTCGCGGACAAGATTGTCGAGACCGGCAATCCGGTGCGTCCCGCGGTCATCGAGGCAGCGAGGGTGCCGTTCGACGTGCCGAAGCCGCATGGTCCTTTTCATCTCCTTGTCTTTGGCGGCAGCCAGGGCGCGCAGTTTTTCTCCGATGCCGTGCCGGCGGCCGTGGCCGCTTTGCCGGCTGAGCTTCGGGCTCGGCTGAGTGTCGTCCAGCAGGCGCGTCCGGAAGACGAGGCGCGCGTGCGCCAGATCTATGAAGAACTCAATGTGAATGCCGAAATCGCGCCTTTCTTCGGCGACATGGCTGAACGCATGGCGAAAGCGCATCTGGTCATTTCGCGTGCCGGCGCTTCGACCGTATCGGAAATCTCGGTCATCGGCAGGCCTGCTGTTCTCGTGCCGTATCCGCATGCCCTGGACCACGACCAGGCGGCCAATGCCGCGGCGCTGGCCGCGTCGGGGGGGGCGGAAGTTCGCGCACAGTCGAGCCTGACGCCCGAAGTTCTACGCGACGTCATCGCCACCCGCATGCTCGCCCCCGAAGGGCTGGCGGACACTGCGGCGGCCGCACAGGCGGCCGGCCGGCCGGATGCGTGCGAGTTGCTTGCCGATCTTGCAGAGGCTATTGCGGGCGGGAAGAGCCCAGACGCGTTCAAGAGAGAAGGGAACCGGCCATGAAGATGCCGGAGACAATCGGCCTCGTCCATTTCATCGGGATCGGCGGCATCGGAATGAGCGGCATCGCCGAGGTGCTCAAAAACCTGGGCTATTCGGTTCAGGGGTCTGACCAGTCCGAGAGCGCCAATGTCGAACGTTTGCGCGAGAAGGGCATCAGGGTCTTCGTCGGGCACGATGCAGCCAATCTCGGCGAGGCCGAGGTCGTCGTCGTCTCCTCCGCCATCAAGAAGTCCAATCCCGAATTGGCGGCGGCGCGCGAGCGTTTGCTGCCGATCGTGCGCCGCGCCGAGATGCTGGCCGAACTGATGCGCTTCCGCCAGGCGGTCGCCATCGGCGGCACGCACGGCAAGACGACGACCACGTCCATGGTGGCGACGCTGCTCGACGCGGGCGGCCTCGATCCGACCGTCATTAATGGCGGGATCATCAATGCCTATGGCACCAACGCACGCATGGGCGACGGCGAATGGATGGTCGTGGAAGCGGATGAAAGCGACGGCACTTTCCTGAGACTGCCGGCGGAGATCGCCGTGGTCACCAATATCGATCCGGAACATCTCGACCACTACGGGAGCTTCGAAAAGGTACGCGATGCGTTCCGGCAGTTTGTCGAGAACGTGCCGTTTTATGGATGCGGCGTGATGTGCATCGATCACCCGGAGGTCCAGGCGCTGGTCAGCCGCATCGAGGATCGACGCATCGTCACCTATGGCGGCAATCCGCAGGCGTCGGTCCGCTTCGAAAATCTTCGCGCCGATGGAGCGGCATCCCTGTTCGATGTCGTCATCCGCGACCGCAAGAGCGGCGAGAAGACCGAAATGCGCGATCTGAGGCTGCCCATGCCCGGGCGCCACAATGTCGCCAATGCGACGGCGGCCATCGCGGTCGCTCACGAGCTGGGATTGACGCCGGAAGACATTCGCCGTGGTCTTTTGTCGTTCGGCGGGGTCAAGCGGCGTTTCACTCCCACCGGGACGTGGAACGGAGTGGAGATATTCGACGACTACGGGCACCATCCGGTTGAGATCAAGGCGGTCCTGAAGGCGGCGCGCGATTCGTGCCAGGGCCGTGTGATTGCCATTGCGCAGCCGCATCGGTTCACCCGGTTGCGCGACCTGTTCGATGATTTTGCCGCCTGTTTCAACGATGCCGATACCGTGCTGGTGGCGCCGGTCTATCCGGCCGGCGAGGATCCGATCGAGGGGATAAGTTCGGAAGCCTTGGTCGAGCGCATCCGCGCTGCCGGACACCGGGATTCGCGCTTCCTCGTCGGGCCGCAGGACATCCGGCCGATCGTCGAGAACCTGGCAAAACCGGGCGACTATGTCGTTTTCCTCGGCGCCGGCAACATCACCCAGTGGGCCTATCAGCTGCCCAAGGATCTGGCTGCGGGGACAGCATGAGCGGCGGCGCGGATCTGGTCGCCAGCCTCGGCGACCGCCTGGCGAAGCTGCGCGGGCGTATAACGCCCGACGCCGCCATGGAGAAGATCACCTGGTTTCGAGCGGGCGGTACGGCAGATGCGCTGTTTCAGCCCGCCGACGAAGAGGATCTGGCGCAGTTTCTCGAAGCGCTGCCAGAAGAGGTTCCCCTGACGGTCGTCGGTATCGGCTCGAACCTGCTCGTTCGCGATGGCGGCATCCGGGGCTTCGTCGTGCGCTTGTCGGCCAAGGGGTTCGGCGGGACGGAGGTGATCTCGGGAACGCGTATTCGCGCCGGGGCTGCAGTTCCCGACAAGCGGCTGGCAGCCGCTGCGCTGGAAGCCGGGATCGGCGGCTTTCATTTTTATCACGGCATTCCGGGCGCTGTCGGCGGAGCGCTGCGCATGAACGCCGGCGCCAACGGCACGGAGACCCGCGAACGGGTCGTCGAGGTGCGTGCACTCGACCGGAAGGGGCGTGTCCATACCCTGTCCAATGCTGATATGGGCTATGCCTATCGCCATTCGGCCGCACCGAACGGCTTGATCTTCACGTCGGCCGTGTTTGAGGGGCAGGTCGAGGATAGAAGCGCCATCAGGGAAGCCATGGACGCGGTGCAGCACCATCGCGAAACGGTCCAGCCCATCCGCGAGAAGACCGGTGGCTCGACCTTCAAGAACCCGGAAGGGAGTTCGGCCTGGAAGGAAGTCGACAAGGCCGGATGCCGGGGGCTGATCATCGGCGGCGCGCAGATGTCGCCGATGCACTGCAATTTCATGATCAATACCGGCACCGCGACGGGGCACGATCTGGAACTGCTCGGCGAGACCGTCCGCGCACGCGTGCTGGAGCACTCCGGCGTCCGGCTGCAATGGGAGATCCGGCGCATAGGAGAGTTCCGCCCAGGCCAGGCGATTCAGGAATTTCTCGGCCAGATGCTTTGAACATGACCGGCGGTCATGGGCGGTGGCGACGGTTGCAGCTCTGTTGCAAAAAATGACCGGATAAGCCGCCGGCTGAAAACCCCGCCTTTGCAGGGGTTTGCAACGAATTCGTCACGCCGGCACGGCAGGTTTGGATGCACTCCCGGCAATCCGTCCTTGCCACGGAATCAATCCTCTGATTCTTTGGGTTAAAGCGTTTCCTGATTTGAGTCGTTCGATGCGTCTGAAACGGCGTTGGTCTGGGGGGTCGTCCGCCGGAAGAGGGCCGATTCAATTCTGTGAAACGTTGCCGCATGACCTGGAATGGTCATTCCCGGATTGGAGCGGATCGTGCGGGCAGGAAATTTGGATCGTGGTGACGGTTCGGGAAGGCCCGTCAGGATCCTGGCTTAACCCGTAGGAGAGAGGGAAGCGCGGGTATGACGAAGAAGCATGTAGCCGTTCTGATGGGAGGGTTCTCTTCCGAGCGGCCTGTTTCGTTGTCATCGGGCGCGGCCTGTGCGGATGCTCTGGAGGCTGAGGGCTATCGGGTTTCCAGGGTCGATGTCGATCGCGATGTGGCGCGGGTGCTGGCGGAATTGAGGCCGGACGTTGCGTTCAACGCGCTGCATGGCCCCTTCGGCGAGGATGGCACGATTCAGGGCATCCTCGAATATCTACAGATCCCCTATACGCATTCCGGTGTGCTCGCTTCCGCTCTCGCCATGGACAAGGAGCGGGCGAAGACGATCGTGAAGCCTGCGGGTGTCCCCGTGGCCGAATCCAGGGTGCTCAGCCGTTTCGCGATCGGCAGGGATCATCCGATGCGCCCGCCCTATGTCGTCAAGCCGGTCTATGAAGGGTCGAGTTTCGGGGTGGTGATCGTCAAGGAGGGGCAGGCAGGTCCGCCGCAGATCATTGGGTCTTCGGATTGGCGTTACGGCGATGTCGTGATGGTGGAGCGCTATGTTCATGGGCGCGAATTGACCTGCGCCGTGATGGGCGACGTGGCGCTCGGGGTGTGCGAGATCGTGCCTGTGGGTCATGCCTTCTACGACTACGATTCAAAATATGTAGAGGGCGGCTCAAAACACGAATGCCCGGCAAAAGTTTCACCGAATATTTACCAAAAAATACAGACACTGGCGCTTAAGGCTCATCAAGCCATCGGCTGCCGGGGCGTGTCCCGGTCTGACTTTCGTTACGACGACCGCCATTCGGAAAATGGCGAGCTCATCTGGCTCGAAGTCAATACCCAGCCGGGCATGACGCCGACATCGCTAGTGCCTGAGATTGCGGCCCAGGCGGGCCATGGATTTGGTGAATTGCTGCGTTGGATGGTGGAGGACGCATCGTGTTTGCGTTGATGTCGAGGCTAGGAGGCGAGCGAAGGGCGGCAAGCCGCTACCTGATGCTGCCTGCCGCCGTGGGCAACCGAATCGTGTTGCCGCGCTGGCTGCGTCGGCCTGCGCGCGCGCTGGCGCGCGTCGATCTCGATGCGCTGCCGGTCCCGCCTTTCTCCGCGACGATCCTGAGCGCGATTCTTCTCGGTTCAACGGCTGTCTACGGCGTGATTCTCGGTGGGCACTCGGGTGTCGTCATCGAATCGGTGTCGTCGCGGGGCGGATTTGCCGTCGATGATGTCCGAATTTCCGGTCTGTACGAAACCTCGGAGATCGATGTTCTCGGTGCGATTGGTCTCGATGGCTGGACATCGCTCGTCGGGTTCAATGCCGCTAAGGCGCGCGACAGGGTCGTTGCGTTGCCGTGGGTCGAATCGGCTTCTGTGCAAAAAATCTATCCTGATCGCGTCGATGTGGTGGTGCAGGAGAAGCGCGCCTTCGCGATCTGGCAGCATGGCAGTGAACTGTCGCTTGTCGAGCGGTCTGGAGCGGTGATCGCGCCGTTCCGCGGTGGTCATGCCGAACTGCCGTTGGTCGTTGGCCAGGGAGCGCCCGACGGGGCCAAGGATATCGTCGACGAGATCGCGCGCCGGCCGGCTCTTGCCGAGCGGGTCAAGGGTTACGTGCGCATCGCCGATCGGCGCTGGGATGTCCGGCTGGACAACGGCGTGACGCTGAGATTGCCCGAGAAAGGAATTGCGGCGGCGATCGACGATCTGCTGGCCTTCGATCAGAGAGAGGGGATTCTTTCGCGCGACATCGCGGCGATCGATCTGCGCATCGAGGATCGTCTTGTCGTGCAGCTTACGCCCGGCGCGGTCGAGCGGCGCGAGGCGGCGCTGAAGCAGCGCCGCAAGGATGGTGCGGCCACGGGGAGGCGCATATGAGCTGGCTCGGGGCTGGAAAGGGCAGTGCGGGCAAGCGTTCCGGTATTGTGACGGTGCTCGACGTCGGTTCGAGCAAGATCTGCTGCGTCATAGCCAGGCTCAAGCCATGCGAAGGCAATGAGATTCTGCGTGGACGCACGCATGAGGTGCGCGTGATCGGCATCGGTCACCAGCGCTCGCGCGGCGTGAAGTCGGGCATGGTGGTCGATCTCGACAAGGCGGAGCAGGCGATTCGCCTGGCTGTCGATGCAGCGGAGCGGATGGCGGGGCTGACGGTCGATTCGCTAATCGTCAATCTGTCCGCCGGCCGTCTGAAGGGCGAGATCACGACGGCGACGATCAATCTGGGTGGTCACGAAGTCGAACCCGGCGACATCAAGCGCGTTCTGGCCGCGGGCGCCAAGCGCGCGCTGCAGGCCGAGCGGGAAGTGGTTCATTCGCTTGCCGTGGGGTTTGCGCTCGATGCCGAGCGCGGCATTCGCGACCCGCGCGGCATGGTTGGTGATACGCTCGGTGTCGACATGCATGTGGTCACGGGTGATTCGGCGCCGATGCGAAATCTCGAGCTGTGCATCAATCGCTCCCACCTGTCGGTGGAGCGCATGGTCGCCACGCCCTATGCCAGCGGACTGGCTTCGCTGGTAGACGACGAAGCCGAACTGGGCGCGGCATGCATCGACATGGGTGGCGGCACGACGGGCATTTCCATATTTGCCGACGGCAAGTTCGTGCATGCAGATTCGATTCCGGTCGGTGGCAACCACGTGACGATGGATATGGCGCGTGGCCTGTCGACGAGCGTCGAGAATGCGGAGCGGTTCAAGGTGATGCACGGCTCGGCGCTGCCCAGCGTGGCCGACGACCGGGATATCGTCAACGTGCCGCCGGTGGGCGGCGACGACCATGACGGGCCGCTCCAAGTCCCGCGTTCGGTGATGACAAGGATCATTCGCGCCCGCGTCGAGGAGACGCTGGAACTGGTGCGCGAAAAACTCAACCGTTCCGGTTACGGAGCGACGGTCGGCAAGCGTGTTGTGCTGACCGGCGGCGCCAGTCAGTTGGCCGGCATGCCCGAGGTGGCGCGTCGCATTCTGGGCCGCAATGTGCGTATCGGCAGGCCTCTCGGTGTGGCCGGTCTGCCGGAGGCTGCGAAGGGACCCGCATTCTCGTCTGTCGTTGGGCTGATGATCTATCCGCAGGTCGCGGCCTATGAGAACAGTCGGGTGTCGGGTTTTCTGCGCGCACGGGCGACGGGCACGGGTGGGCGTATTCACCGCGTAAGTGAGTGGTTGAGAGAAAGTTTCTAGGATCGGGCGCGAGCCCCCGGTAGGCCGCTGCGGCGATGCGGCCATGAAAGGCGAAAAGGACGAGGACATGACCATCAATCTGCAAAAGCCGGACATCACCGAGCTCAAGCCCCGAATCACGGTATTCGGCGTCGGCGGCGGTGGCGGCAATGCCGTCAACAACATGATCACTGCGGGTCTGCGCGGGGTCGAGTTCGTTGTTGCCAACACCGACGCCCAGGCCTTGACGCAATCGAAGGCCGAGCGGCTGGTTCAGCTTGGTGCGCATGTCACCGAGGGACTTGGCGCCGGCTCGCAGCCCGAGGTGGGGCGCGCGGCTGCCGAAGAGTGCATTGATGAGATCGTCGATCATCTGGCGTCGACGCACATGTGCTTCGTCACCGCAGGCATGGGTGGCGGCACCGGGACCGGCGCCGCGCCGGTGGTGGCCCGCGCAGCGCGCGAGAAAGGCATCCTTACCGTCGGCGTCGTCACGAAGCCGTTCCATTTCGAGGGGCAGCGCCGCATGCGCACGGCCGATCTCGGCATCGAGGAACTGCAGAAGAACGTCGACACCCTGATCGTCATTCCCAACCAGAACCTCTTCCGCATCGCCAACGACAAGACGACCTTCGCCGATGCCTTCGCGATGGCCGACCAGGTGCTCTATTCGGGCGTCGCCTGCATCACCGACCTGATGGTCAAGGAGGGCCTGATCAACCTCGATTTCGCCGACGTGCGCTCGGTGATGCGCGAGATGGGCAAGGCCATGATGGGAACCGGCGAGGCTTCCGGCGAGGGCCGGGCGATGGCTGCCGCCGAGGCCGCGATCGCCAATCCGCTGCTCGACGAGAGCTCGATGAAGGGCGCGCGGGGTCTGCTGATCTCGATCACCGGCGGCCGCGATCTGACCCTGTTCGAGGTCGACGAGGCGGCAACGCGCATTCGCGAGGAAGTGGACCAGGACGCCAACATCATTCTCGGTGCGACATTCGACGAGGAACTCGAGGGTGTCATCCGCGTGTCGGTCGTGGCAACGGGCATCGACAAGTCGGCCGAAGAGATCAACAGCGGCCCGATCGAGATCCGCCAGCAGCCGAAGCCTGTCGCGCGTCCGGCCGCAGACGAGGGACGCACAATGGCCAGCGCCGAGCGCCAGGGCCTGCAGCCTGCCCGTCAGGCACAGCCCGATCCGGTTGCCGATGCGATCCGTGACGCCGAACAGCGAAACGCCGCCCATGCACAGATCCGACAGGCTGCGGCCGACAATGACTTCCGTCCGCAAAGCCGCATCTTCCAGGCGCCGCAGGAAGCTCCGGTACGTGCCGTCGCAGGCGGCGGCCAGGCCGCGGTTGCCATGCATGCCGAGCCGGTGCGCCAGGTGCAGGCCCAGCCGCAGTATCAGGCGCAGCCTCAGCCTCAGCCTCAGTATCAGGCCCAGCCGCAATCGCAGGCCGTCGAGCCCGCGCCCGCGCCCCGGATGCCGCGCGTTGAAGACTTTCCTCCGGTCGTGAAGGATGCCATCGAAGCACAGTCGCGGCCCCAGGAGGCACATGACGAACGCGGCCCCATGGGTCTGCTGAAGCGGTTGACGACCGGACTGTCGCGTCGCGAGGAAGAGCCGGCCCGTCTGCAGGCAGCCCAGCCGCGTGAGCCGCAGCTTCGCCAGCAGGCACCGCAGACGCGCAAGCTGTCGGCGTCCGATGCCGAACTCTATGCCCCGCAGCGCGGTGCGACTGAAAATTCCCATCAGTCCGCGCCGGCACCCAGGCAGCCGCAGGAAGATGACCAACTGGAGATTCCAGCCTTCCTGCGTCGTCAGGCAAACTGAGCCAACGGCCGAGGTGAGTCGCGCGACACCACTGAACATGGTTGAACAAATTGTCGCAGAAGCGATTCAGGCCGGGCAGCATGCCCGGCCTGTGGTGCTGAAAACCAAGCGAATCCAATTTGTTATGCTTCGTACGGAAATGTTTCAGGCCGTAACAGTGAGTAAGAAACCGTGATTTGGAGTCGCCCTGTGGGATCACTATCTTCCAACCCGATGTATTTGTGCCACCGTAGGTATTGTGGGGATGAGGTCCTTCGGTCGGCGATGGTCAGGGCTGTGGGTCTTGTCTTGGGCGCTTGCGTCCCGGGCTTGCGGTTCGAACGGGGCGGGTCATGGGAATAGAATTGCACGAATATCAGACCACACTCAGAACGCGCGTATCGCTGTCCGGTATCGGCGTTCATAGCGGCAAGCCCGTCACGATTCATTTCAGCCCAGCGGATGCTGACGCGGGAATCGTGTTCAGCCGCATCGACGCCGCCGACACCTCGCACGAGATCCGGGCGCTGGTCTCGGAGATCGGCGGGACCGACCTTTGCACCATCCTCGGCGATCCGGCCGGTCTCCACGTGGCGACGGTGGAACATCTCATGGCGACCGTGTTCGGTCTGGGGATCGATAACATGTCGATCGAGATCGACGGCCCGGAAGTGCCGGTTCTCGATGGCAGTGCGCAGCCATTTGTCGAAGCCTTCGAGCAGGCGGGAATCCGCACACTCGACACCAAGCGCCGCTATATCCGCGTCCTCAAGCCGGTGCGAATCGAGAGCGGCGCTTCCTGGGCGGAGTTTCTTCCGCACAGCGGTACGCGCTTTGAGGTCGAGATCGATTTCGAAAGTGCGGCCATCGGACGGCAGCTCTACGCAGCCAACATGGGAGCGGAGACGTTCAAGCGCGACATCGCACGGGCTCGCACGTTCGGTTTCATGAAGGATGTGGAACGCCTTTGGGCGGCCGGCTACGCGCTGGGTTCATCGCTCGAGAATTCCGTGGTCATCGGCGACGACGATCAGGTGATCAATATGGAAGGGCTGCGATTCGCCGACGAATTCGTGCGGCACAAGACGCTGGACGCCATGGGCGATCTGGCCTTGGCCGGCGCCCGGTTCATCGGCTGTTTCCGTTCCTATCGCGGCGGCCACAGGCTCAATGCAGCGGCGCTGCGCCGGCTGTTGTCCGATCGCAGCGCCTTCGAGATCGTCGAGACGACGCGGCGCGAACGCGGCCGGTCAGCCGAACTGATTGCGGTCAACGCACCGGTTTTTGCGCCCTGGGCACTGTAGAAGCTGCCATAAATTTGCGCGATTGCAGCGGCATAGCGTTGCCCGAACCATCCGGCTGTGATTAATGACTGCCGGCGGGGTGTCCGTCACGCAGGGCAGAGGGATTAGTGCCAGATATGTCTTCAAAGCGACCTGTGAATAATTCAGGTCCGGCGCGGCTAGGGCTGCTTGCCGTGTCCGTCATCGCTCTGCCGCTCGTCTTGACAGCCTGCGCGTCCGATGACGATATCGATCTGGCGACTTACGTCGAGGACGTTGAGCCTGCGGACACCCTATACAATCAGGGGCTTGCAAACCTGAACGCGGGCCGGATGAAGGAAGCCATCGCCAAGTTCGATGCGATCGACCGTCAGCATCCCTATTCGGAATACGCCCGCAAGGCGATGGTGATGGGCGCTTTCGCCAACTACCGGCAGGGCAACTATCAGGATGCCATCAATTCGGCGACCCGATACGTTTCGCTGTATCCCTCGACGGAGGATGCTGCCTATGCCCAGTATATCGTGGGGCTGAGCTATTTCCGTCAGATTCGCGACGTGACCCAGGATCAGGCAGACGCACGCAAGACGATCCAGGCGATGGAAGAACTCGTTACGCGCTGGCCCGAGTCGGAATATGTCGAAGATGCGAAGACAAAGATTCGCTTCGCGCGCGATCAACTGGCCGGCAAGGAAATGCAGATTGGCCGCTACTATCTGGAGCGCCGCGAGTATATCGCCGCGGTGAAGCGCTTCCGGCTGGTCGTGGAGTCCTATTCCGACACCAGGCACGTGGAAGAGGCGCTCGCACGCCTGACCGAGGCCTATTTCGCCATGGGCCTGGCATCCGAGGCGCAGACGGCGGCAGCCGTTCTGGGGCACAACTATCCTGACAGCCAGTGGTACAAGGATTCCTACGCCCTGCTGCAGAGCGGCGGTCTCGAGCCGCGCGAGAACAAGGGCTCGTGGTTGTCGCAGGCCGGGCTGGCCCTGCTTGGCGGCTGATAACCCGGGGGGGACATGCTCGTTCAACTGGCGATCCGCGATATCGTCCTGATCGAGCGGCTGGACATTGATTTTTCCAGCGGCCTTTCCGTCCTGACCGGCGAAACCGGCGCCGGCAAATCGATTCTGCTCGACGCTTTGTCGCTGGCACTTGGAGGCCGCGGCGATGCCTCTCTCGTGCGCCATGGCGCGCAGCAGGGGCAGGTGACTGCCGTCTTCGACGTGCCTGCGGGCCATCCGGCAAGAATGGCGCTTGTCGAAAATGCCATCGAGGACGATGGCGACATCATCCTGCGCCGTGTCCAGGCTGCCGACGGTCGAACCCGGGTCTTCATCAACGATCGTCCGGCAAGTGTGGCGCTCATGCGCGAGATCGGCGCGTTGCTGGTCGAGATCCACGGTCAGCACGACGATCGCGCCCTGGTCGATGCGGCCGCCCATCGTGATCTTCTGGATCTGTTCGGCGGCTTGTCGCTGCTGGTCGGCGAGGTGCGCGCTGCATGGTCGGCATGGCGCGATGCGGAAGGTCTGCTTGTGCGCCATCGCGCGAAGGTCGAAGCGGCGGCGCGCGAGGCCGACTATCTGCGCGCCTCGGTCGAGGAACTGAACAAGCTGGTTCCCATCGAGGGGGAGGAAACCGAGCTTGCAGGCATGCGGGCCGCGATGATGAAGGCCGAGAAGATCGCGGTCGAGATCAACGAGGCTCAGGAACTGTTTTCGGGACCAGCATCGCCGGTGGCACAGCTTTCGAGCCTTGTCCGTCGGCTCGAACGCAAGGCCGGCGAAGCGCCGGGGCTTCTGGAGGACATCGTCAAGGCGATCGATGATTCTCTGGTGACGCTGGATACGGCGCAATCGGCAATCGACCAGGCGATGCGTTCCGTCGAATTCGACCCCAAGAGGCTGGAAGAAGCCGAAGAGCGGCTGTTCGCACTGCGCGCGGCCGCCCGCAAGCACAATGTTGCCGTTGACGAACTGGCGGCGCTGCGAGACCGGATGGACAACGAGCTCGCCGATCTCGACGCGGGCGAAGAGCGTCTGCAAACGCTGCAAGCGCAGGCAGCCGCATGCCGCGACGCTTATGACGTCGTTGCGCGGCGCTTGTCGGAGGCGCGCGCGCATTCGGCGAAGGAACTTGCGCGTTCGGTAATGGCCGAACTGCCGGCGCTGAAGCTGGAGAGGGCCGAATTCATCGTGCAGATGTCGAGCGAGGCCGACGACAGACACGAGGACGGCATCGACCAGATCGAATTCTGGGTGCGAACCAATCCAGGTTCGAGGCCCGGTCCGTTGCTCAAGATCGCATCGGGGGGCGAGTTGTCGCGTTTCCTTCTGGCCCTGAAGGTCGCGCTCGCCGACCGCGGCTCGGCACCGACGCTGGTCTTCGACGAGATCGATACGGGCGTCGGCGGTGCGGTGGCTGATGCGATCGGCCAGCGCCTGGCAAGGCTCGCTGAGCGCGTGCAGGTGCTCTCCGTGACTCATGCGCCGCAGGTCGCGGCGCGTGCATCCAGCCATTTCCTGATTTCCAAGGCCGGTGGCGCCGATCGCGTGGCGACCGGGGTGGAGCAATTGGCGCGCGATGCGCGTCAGGAGGAGATCGCGCGCATGCTTGCCGGCGCCACCATTACTGACGAGGCGCGGGCAGCAGCCGGCCGTTTGCTGGTTGAAAACGGCTCGCTTGCATCTTGAGCCGAGCGCTGCGCGGTGTAGTTTAGCCGCCCCGGATCACGGTGCTCGCTCTTGGCGCCGCCGTGGCCTTCTTGTTTGAGCATGAACGTCCTTGAAGACAGGCATTCCCGTTTCGGGATCGTGCTCCAGCCGCAATGAGCAAGCCATGCCGAAAGCCGAAAAGACCGTCGATCAGCTCACTGCGGAGGAAGCCGCCGACGAACTCGCCCGGCTTGCCGCGGAAATCGCCGAACATGACAGGCGTTATCATACCGAGGATGCGCCGACCATCAGCGATGCGGCCTATGACGCGATGCGGCGGCGAAACCTGGCCATCGAGCAGCGCTTTCCCGATCTGATTCGCGAGGATTCGCCCTCACGCACGATTGGCGGCGAGGTCTCGGAAAAATTCGCCAAGGTACGCCACAAGGTGCCGATGCTGTCGCTCGACAACGCCTTCTCCGACGAGGACGTGCGCGATTTCGTCGAACGCATCCGCCGTTTCCTGAGGCTGCCCGGCGATGCCGAACTGGGCATCACAGCGGAACCGAAGATCGACGGGCTGTCCATGTCGCTGCGTTACGAAAAGGGCCGGCTGGTCACCGCGGCGACACGGGGCGACGGGCAGACGGGAGAGGATGTGACGGCCAATGCCAGGACGATTGCCGACATTCCCAACGTCCTGTCGGGGGATTTTCCCGACGTTTTGGAGGTGCGCGGCGAAGTCTACATGACGCAGCAGGCCTTTCTCGCCCTCAACGAACGCCAGGCGGCGGAAGGCAAACAGACCTACGTCAATCCGCGCAACACGGCAGCCGGGTCGATCCGCCAGCTCGACCCCTCCGTGACGGCAAGCCGCCCGCTGCATTTCTTTGCCTATGCGTGGGGCGAGGTGAGTGTGATGCCTGCCGATACCCAGATGGGCATGGTCGAGGCTTTCAGGTCATACGGATTTCCGGTGAATGCGCTGATGCAGCGCTTTACCGATGTCGAGGGCCTGCTGGCCCATTACCGCATGATCGAGGAGAACCGCGCGACGCTCGGCTACGATATCGATGGCGTCGTCTACAAGGTGGATGAGTTGGCGCTGCAGGAGCGCCTCGGTTTCGTCTCGCGCTCGCCGCGCTGGGCGATCGCGCACAAGTTCCCGGCCGAAAAGGCGACGACGATCCTCAACGGGATCGATATCCAGGTCGGTCGGACCGGCGCCCTCACGCCTGTCGCGCGGCTGCAGCCGGTCACCGTGGGCGGCGTCGTCGTGACCAATGCCACCCTGCACAACGCCGAGGAGATCGAGCGGCTGGGTGTGATGATCGGAGACACCGTCACCGTTCAGCGAGCCGGCGACGTCATTCCGCAGATCCTCGGCGTCGACCTTTCCAGACGCCCGGCAGATGCGCGCGCCTTCGAGTTCCCTTCGGTCTGTCCCTGCGAACTGAAGACGCCGGTGGTCCGTGAGGCCACGGCAGCAGGAGCCGAAGGCGTTGTGCGTCGCTGTACGGGCGAGTTTGCCTGTCCCTTCCAGCGCATCGAGCATCTCAGGCACTTCGTGTCGCGCCGGGCCTTCGACATCGAGGGGCTTGGGGAGAAACAGATCGAGTTCTTCTTCAACGATCCGGATCTGCCGGTCAAAAGCCCGGCCGACATCTTCACGCTGGCGGAGCGGGATGCGTCAAACCTGAGGAAACTCAAGGACAAGGAAGGATTCGGCACGGTCTCCGCCAGCAAGCTTTTCGTCGCAATTGAAGAACGCCGGCGGATCAGCCTGGAGCGCATGATCTATGCACTGGGCATTCGCCATGTCGGCGAGACGACCGCCCGGACGCTTGCGCGGGGCTATGGATCGTGGAAATCCTTCCATGATGCGGCGCTCGAAATCGCCACCGGCAACGCACAGGCGCGCGAAGACATGGACGCCCTTGAGGACGTCGGTGATGCGGTGATCGACGCCGTCGCGCGCTATTTCGGCGAAGAGCACAACCGTGCTCTCGTGGAAAAGCTCGCCGCGCAGGTCTCCGTCATCGATGCCGAACAGGTGGCGAGCGACTCGCCCGTCGCCGGCAAGACGATCGTCTTTACCGGTGCGCTGGAGCGCATGTCGCGCGACGAGGCCAAGGCGATGGCCGAAAAGCTCGGTGCCAAGGCAGCCGGATCTGTTTCCAGCAAGACCGATCTGGTCGTGGCGGGACCGGGTGCCGGATCGAAGCTGAAGAAAGCTGCCGAACTCGGCATTGAGGTGATTGACGAGGCGGCATGGTTCGAACGGATCGGCAGGCAGGAAGGCTGATGCACCGGTGTGCTGTCGTGTTGCGGCCGGGAGGTTCCATTGACGGCTGACGAGGATCGTCTGGCGATAGCCGCCTACCGCGAGAAATACGGAACGGGTCCCTTTCTGGCCGCCGACGCGGTCGTCGTTTCGGCCGACGGCTTGGTGCTGCTGGTACGTCGCTCGGCGCCGCCGCAGAAGGGGCGGCTCGCGCTGCCGGGCGGGTTCGTCGAAGCGGATGAGACCTTTCTCCAGGCCGCTGTTCGTGAGCTTGACGAGGAAACCGGGGTTTGCGTCGATCTGCCGGGACTGGAAGGCAATGCGTCCGCCGTGCCCTCGTTGCTGCGTGACGCGCCGGATCGCGATCCGCGCGCCCGCATCGTCTCCGTGGCCTTTCTCTTCCGGTTGGATCGGCCGGCCGCCGCGCTGACGCCGAAGGCGGGTGACGATGCAGCCGAAGCCGGCTGGTACCGTCCCGATGCCGACCTGAGTTCAGCCGAATGTTTCGCCGATCACTACGATATCCTGCGCGGGTTCGGACTGTTCGCGACGCGGGTGCCGGCGCCGTAATCATCAGCGTGCCTGATGACTGGCTCAACGATTTTCATGTGACAGTGCAGGACTGCACGCCTACATACCGCTGATTGGAGGAGCCAGCATGTCAGTCCAAAGCTACACCGAGGCGTCCTCCGCGTCGGATTACTGGCGCGGATTCCGTCTTGGCGTGCCCGTGATGATCGCATCGGCACCGTTCGGCATCCTGTTTGGCGCGCTTGCGGTGCAGAACGGACTGAACGTCTGGGAAACGGTGCTGATGAGCGCCACAATCTACGCCGGTGCCAGCCAGATGGTGGGGATTGATCTGTTCAGCCAGACCATCGCCCCCTGGGTGATCGTGCTCTCGATCGTTGCGGTCAACTTCCGCCATGTGCTCTATTCCGCTGCCGTTGGCCGCCAGATCGGCCACTGGACGCCGTTGCAGCGCCTCGTTGGCTTCTTTTTCCTGGTCGATCCGCAATATGCCGAGTCCGAGCGCAGGGCGGAGCAGGGCAATTCGGTGGGATTTGCCTGGTACATGGGCATGGCGACGCCAATCTATGTCATGTGGGTCATCGACTCCTGGATCGGAGCATCGTTTGGGCGCTTCCTGCCCGACGCCCATGCCTTCGGCATAGATTTTCTGCTGCCCATCTATTTCCTCGGGCTCGTCATGGGCTTTCGCAAGCGTCCGCTCTGGCTGCCGATCGTGGCGGCGAGCAGTGTGACCTCGATGCTCGCCTACCTCTATGTCGGCTCACCCTGGCACGTGTCGATCGGGGCTGCGGCAGGCATCATTCTGGCCGCGGCGATGCCGCCGACACCGGAAGCGATAGCCGAGTATGAAACCCCGCCAGCCGACGAAGCGGGAGAAGAAGTGTGAGCACGACCTTCTGGATCATCATCGCCGGCGCCGTGCTTACATACCTGACGCGGGCAGGGGGGCACCTGGTGCTATCGCGCTTCGAGCGCGTTCACCCACGCGTGGAGGCCGGCCTCAACGCCGTGCCGGCGGCCGTGCTGACGACGCTGGTCGCGCCCTCCGTGCTGACCGCCGGACCGGCGGAAATCCTCGCACTTGCTGCTGCAGCGCTGATCGCGTTGCGCGGCGGAATGATGAGCCTGTTTCTCGGCGGCGCAGGCGTCCTCATTGTCGGGCGCTACTTGTTCGGCTGAAGGACGCGACCCGAGCCTCATCCTCGTCACAGCGGCGCGGTCGCCTTTTCGAGCCAGGCCAGTGTTTCGCCGTCGAGCATCGGGCCGATCTCTTCCAGCACCCTGGCGTGATAGGCATCGAGCCATTCGCGTTCCTCCTGCGTCAACAGTGACGGTGCGATGAGCCGGCGCTCAAAGGGGGCAAGCGTGAGCGTCTCGAAGGAATGCATGGCAATGTCGCCGCCGGGCAGGGGCTCCGCCGGACGAACGACGATCAGGTTTTCCAGCCTGATGCCGTAGTGGCCTTCCTGGTAGTAGCCGGGTTCGTTGGAAACGATCATGCCGGGCAGGAGCTTCTGTGTTCCGGTCCTGGCGATGCGTTGCGGCCCTTCATGCACTGCGAGATAGGAGCCGACGCCATGCCCGGTGCCGTGCCCGTAATCGAGACCTGCCTTCCAGAGCGCCAGCCGCGCAATCGCGTCGATGTCCATGCCGCGCGTTCCTGCGGGAAATTGCATCGTCGAAATGCCGATCATGCCTTTCAGCACGAGTGTATAGCGCTGGCGCATTTCCGGGCTCGGAGCGCCAAGGACGAGCGTGCGCGTGATGTCGGTCGTTCCGTCCTCATACTGGCCGCCAGAATCGATCAGGAACAGCTCGCCATCGCCGAGCTTGCGGTTGGTGGCCGTCGTCACCCGGTAGTGGATGATCGCGCCGTTGGGACCGGCGCCGGAGATCGTGTCGAAGGAAATGTCGCGCAGCGGCATCTGTGCTTCCTCGCCGGCGCGGCGGCGGGCGGCCTCGAGTTCCCTGACCGCGGCAATCTCGTCGAGCGAGCCTGGCTCCTGGCGGTCGAGCCAGGAGATGAAGCGCACCATCGCCAGGCCGTCGCGCCTGTGAGCCGCACGGCTTCCCGTCAGTTCGCCCTCGTTTTTCGTGGCACGCGGCAACCGCGCGGGATCGGGCATGTCGACAAGCGTTCCACCGCCGTCCGCGACGATCATGCGCAGCCTCTCGGCTGCAAGCGACGGATCGAGGGCGATCGCTGCGCCGGTTCCGGCAATGCGCGCGAGCTCTTCTTCCAGCGCCGAGGGCGGCTTGATGTCGGCGAGCTGGGTCAGATAGGCCTCTGTTCTGCGCGCCAGCTTGCGCTTGTCCATGAATATCGTCGGCAGGCCGTCTGCGCAGAGAATGGCAAATCCGAGCGCCAATGGCGTATGGGGCACGTCGTGTCCGCGAATATTGAAGGCCCAGGCAAGGGATGACGGGTCGGTGATGACGCAATAGCCCGCACCGGCCTTGTCGACTGCCTCGGAAAGTTCGGCGAGCTTGTCCTTCGCCAATCGTCCGGCGAGCTTTTCGGGATGAATCTCCACCGGTTCGAGCGGCGGGGCGGGTTGATCCTCCCACAAGGCGTCAATCGGATTGTCCTTGACGGCAACAAGCTCGCCGCCATGCGCCTCGACGGCCTCGCGCAGTGCCCGTGCCTCGGAGATCGTGTGCAGCCACGGGTCGAAGCCGATCCTTGCCTTCTGGTGCAGGTTCTCCCTGAGCCACACGGGGGGAGGGGTGTGGACAAGGCTTTCGATCGTGAAAGTATCCAGATCCGTCTGCATGCGCGCCTGAAGCGTGTAGCGTCCGTCGACGAACAGGTGGGCGCTTTCCTTCAGAACCAGCGCGGCTCCGGCCGATCCAGTGAAGCCGGAAATCCATTGCAGGCGCTCGGCGCGGGCCGGAACATACTCCCCCTGGTGTTCATCGGCCCGTGGCACGAGAAATCCATCGAGTGTTTCGGTTTCAAGCAGGTCGCGCAGCCTGCCGACCCGGGGAGCAATGAGAGCAGGATCGGATGTGGTTTCGAAGGATTGGAACATGGCAAATCGGGTACTGGTTTCCATCGCGCGACCGTAGACCTCGCCACATGCGGTTGCAACGGCTGACCGTCAGGATAGACGACCCATCATGTTGCGGCGCACATTTCCATTTCGCACATGCGAAAAACGCATGGGAGCCATGCCGTTTGAGCGCTGGTAAATTAGGTCAGTAAAACTTACCTATTGCCGTGTGGAGGATCAATCTTCCTCAGGACAAAAGGAGCCCCGAAATGGCACACGCAAACGGACGCGGCTTTTTCCGCAATGCTCTGGACACGCTGGTCGAGGCCCGTTCCCGGCAGGCGAGCCGTTATGTGAACGGCGCGCTCTTGATGCTCGACGACGAGACGCTGAAGGCCAACGGCTACAGCCGCGCCGAGCTTCAGAAGAATGCATCGAGCTACTGCCTGATCTGAGTTTCTTCAGGCATTTCCAGCGCGGCTTCGGCCAGCGCTCTTTCGAAAGCGGTCCCGTGCACGGGGCCGCTTTCTTCTTGTGCGCGGGAGTTCAGCGCTTCATGTGAATTGTCACCCATTCGCCGCGCTGAATGGTCCGCACGTGCCTGAAACGCTGCCCCACATACGCGGCGACGACGGCGTTGCGCTGCCGGTCCAGGATGCCGGACAGAATGAGTGATCCGCCCCGAGCGGTATGATGTGCCATGGCCGGTGCTAGGCTCATCAGCGGGCGTGCGAGAATGTTCGCGATAATCAGGTCGTAGGGTGCGCGGCGATCGATGTCGGTGTGCTGGAATCCAGTCGCCGTGATCGGGTGAACCCAGGCCGTTGCACCGTTGAGCTTCACATTCTCGCGCGCGACACGTGTCGCGACAGGGTCGATGTCGGTTGCCAGAACCGGTATGCGCGCGAGCTTCGCCAACGCGATGGCGAGCACGGCGCTTCCTGTGCCGACATCGAGCGCATTGGCCGGCCGTTCGCGCCGTACAACCTCTTCGATCAATTCGAGGCAGCCCGACGTCGTTCCGTGATGGCCGGTGCCGAATGCCTGTCCGGCCTCGATCTCGATGGCGATGTTGCCGGCCGTGCGCTTGTCGCGGTCATGCGCACCGTGCACCAGGAACCGCCCGGCACGGACCGGCTTCAGTCCTTCCAGCGATTTTGAAACCCAGTCGATGTCCGGCAGCGCCTCGGTCTCGAACGTCAGTGCCAGGCCGTCGGCCTGCAATGCCTCCACGGCCCTCGAAAGCACGCCCGTCGTCTCGCCATCGACATAGATGTCGACACTGTGGATATCCTTCGCTTCGTCGATCTCGGTGATTGCGAGGGGAAAGCCGTCATCTTCGAACAGGGCTTCGAAGATCGCGTAGGCGCGCATCGCCTGTTCGCGTGGGGCTGTGGCAAAAAGACGGCTTTGGCTCACGTCTGGGTTCTCCGGGCAATCGGTGGCTGTGGCGATGCGGGTGTCATCCACACAGTGGTCTGTTTCCAACATTTGTATCCCGTCTGCATCGGCTTCGAACGACGTCAAACGGGTATCGAATGTCAAATTCATTCCACTAGCGCATCGGCCGGAAAATCGAAATCGCTTTCCGGAAAGCGCGATGCGCGGATCAGTGGCGTCCCTTGTGTGTCCCGGCCCTCTGGCGCGACCGGGACGCAAAGGGAAGCGGCCGAACGCTGCCGGGTCAGCCCTCGCGAACGAGCCTTTTCAGCTTTGCGACAGCCGTATCGGGGTTTTCGCCATAGGCGATGGTTCCAAAAAAGTCGCCGGTCCGGCCGATGAGCAGGATCGAGGCGGTGTGGTCCATCGTATAGTCGCCCTCTTCGAGAGGCACCTTCTTGGAATAGATTCCGAAAGCCTTGGCCATCGCCGCGACCTTTTCGGGATCGCCGGTAATGCCGGTGATGCGGTCGGAGACGTTGCTGACGTACTGGTCCAACACGTCGGGCGTGTCACGCTCGGGGTCGACGGAGACGAAGTAGGCATTGATCGCTTCGCCTTCCGTGCCGAGCGTCTTCAGCCATCCGTCGAGTTCGAACAGCGTTGTGGGGCAGACTTCAGGGCAGTGCGTGAACCCGAAGAACACGGCGCTGGGCTGTCCGCGAAAGGCGGCTTCCGTGATTTCCTCGCCCTTTTGATCGACCAGCGTGAACGGCGCACCGAACGCTTCGCTGCTCTGTGTGGTGCGGTACCATTCATAGGTCAGCCAGCCGACAGCGGCGGCCATCAGTACGAGTATTCCTATGAGAATGCCGCGCATCATCTGTCAGTCGATCCTGTTGTGAATTCGTTTCGCCTGCCTTGCCGGGACTAGAAGCACCAGGCAAGGCCGTTCTCGACCATGGCCATGAGGAGCTTGGGGCCCTTGTCCGCCCACATGGCGAATGCGACGCCGACCGCCGCAGCCAGCGCCGCAGATACCAGCGCGGATTTGATCACCAGTTTGAACGTCATCGGCAAGAACCTCGATCACGTGGAAACTACAGCACTCGCGCGCACTTACCAAGACCCCATACTGTCGCTGTTTTCGGGGCTGGGCCATCCTATATGGATACCGGTCGCCCGTACGGCCAGTCCCTGGCCCGCATCCGGATGTCCTGCGGCGTAAACAGAGGAGACGACATTGGTTTCATTGACACGAATTGGTGTGGCGATCGGCTTGTCCCTTGTCGCGGCCGGGGCTGTGGGAGCCGAAGAGGTGGGCGAGGTCGGGGTCGACTGGGTCGGCAACGACATCATCGTCGAGGCGATCAGCGATCCGAAGGTGCAGGGCGTGACCTGTCACGTGGCCTATTTCGAGCGCGGCCTGATCGACCGGCTGCAAAAGGGCAACTGGTTTGAGGATCCTTCCAACAGCGCCATATCCTGTCGGCAAACCGGACCGCTCGTCATCGGCGACATCGCCCGCGGCAAGGGCGGTGAGGAGGTGTTCAGGCAAGGGATCAGCCTCATCTGGAAGAAGCAGGTCGTCAAGCGCATGTACGACGAGAGCAACGAAACGCTGGTCTATCTGTCGCACTCGCGCCAGGTCCAGGATGGTTCCGCCAAGATGGCCATTTCCACCGTGCCGCTCTACGGCCAGGAGGTGCGATGGACGGGCGAGAAGCCGGAGTGAACCTTGCTCGCGGGCCAAGCGGGGCGTAAAGGGCGGCCATGAGCGAACATGGCGATCTGCGCTTCACCTCTTCCGAGCCGCGCATCCACACCACGGCCGAACTGAAAGGCTGCCGGCTGGGGCGCTATGCCGCCATCGGCGAGCGCGTCGTGCTGCGCGAGGTCGCGGTGGGCGATTTCAGCTATTTCGAGCGCCATGCCGAGGCGATCTACGCGACCATCGGCAAGTTCTGCTCGATTGCTGCCAACAGCCGCATCAATGCGCTCGAACACCCCATGGAGCGGCTGACGACGCACAAGGTGAGCTATCGGCCCAACGAATATTTCCGCTATCTCGGCGTCGATCAGCCGTTTCGCGAACGCCGGCGTGCGAAACATGTCATGATCGGTCATGACGTATGGATCGGGCATGGCGCGGTAGTCCTGCCGGGCGTTACGATAGGCAACGGCGCAGTCGTCGGGGCGAACGCCGTCGTTACGCGCGACGTGCCTGCCTTCACGATTGTCGCCGGCCTGCCGGCCCAACCGTTGCGCCCGCGCTTCGCTCCTGAAATCGCGGCGCGAATCGAGGCGCTTTCCTGGTGGGACTGGCCGCTGGAAAGGCTCCATCAGGCGGTGCCCGACATGCAGGCGATGACGATCGAGGATTTTCTCGACAAGTGGAGTGACACTCTGCGTTGAAGGCGGGCCGGCAGGCCGGCATCCAGCGTGCAAGCTCAGGTCTGCCGGCCCCATGGCCGACCCGCGACGGCCCGGACGTGCACTATATGCGACCGAGCAACGCCATGATGAGAATGATCAACAAGATCAGGCCGACTATGCCGGAAGGGCCGTATCCCCATCCTCGCGAATATGGCCATGTGGGAATGGCGCCCAGAAGAACCAGTATGAGAATGATGATGAGAATCGTGCCGAGTGACATGGGATGTTCCTCGTTACTTCTGACGTCAGATATAATACTTTGCCGACTGAAAGGTTCCCGACCCCGGCCCATGTGGCGTCGCTCGGGTTCCGGTTGAGGGGGAATTCGGGCGGCCGCAATCAGGTGGCGACATGCATCCGATCAGGATCAAGCGCGTCTACGAATTGCCGAACGAAGAGGACGGCATGCGCGTGCTGGTCGACAGGGTGTGGCCGCGCGGCGTGTCGAAGGACAAAGCGTCGGTCGATCTCTGGATGAAGGAGATCGGCCCATCGACCGCTCTCAGGCGATGGTTCGGCCATGTGCCTGAACGTTGGGATGAGTTCCGCGAACGCTACAAGGTGGAATTGGCGCAGAAGACCGGGCTTGTCGACCAGTTGCGCGGCCTTGCGGGGCAGGGGCCGCTGACGCTCGTCTATTCGGCACGCGACGAGACGAGGAATCAGGCGGTGGTGATAAGGGAAGTGGTGGAGGCGTTCCCGTTACATTGAGCGAAAAATCGCCTCACGCCTTCTGGACGAATCCGTCGAGCACCCGCTTCTGGCCTGCCTTGTCGAAGTCGATGGTCAGCTTGTTGCCGTCGATTGCGGCGATGTTGCCGTTGCCGAACTTGAGGTGGAAAACGCGGTCGCCGACCTGGAAGTGCGACGGCTCGTCGGAAACCGATTTCGCGACGAGTTCGCCCTCGATGACCCGGCCCTTGACCGAGCCGCGCCCGGCGCCATAGCCCGAATCCGTCTCGCCATAGCCGATGCGCTCGACCGCATGGCCGGAGCGGGTGCCCCAGTTGCGGTCGGTTGCCTCGGTGCGGTTGGCCTGGGCCCGTTTCCAGCCGGGCGTGGCATAGGTGTTGGAAAAGCTGCCCGCATTGTCGAAGCGCGAGGCGCCATAAGGGTTCTGCCGGCCAGCGAAGCCGCTGCCCTGGCTCATGCCATAGCCGCCAAAGTCCGAGCCGGCCTCGGCCACCTCGACATGCGTATCCGGCAGCTCGTCGAGGAAACGCGAGGGAATGGTCGATTGCCAAAGACCGTGGATCCGGCGGTTTGAGACGAACCACAGGTGCAGGTTCTTCTTCGCCCGCGTAACGCCGACATAGGCCAGGCGCCGTTCCTCCTCGAGAGCGGTGCGGCCGCCCTCGTCGAGAGCGCGCTGGTGCGGAAACAGCCCTTCTTCCCAACCGGGCAGAAAGACCGTCTCGAACTCCAGCCCCTTGGCCGAATGCAGCGTCATGATGGAGACGGCATCCATTTCCTCCTGCTGCTCGGCCTCCATCACCAGCGAGACATGCTCAAGGAAGGAGCGCAGCGATTCGAACTCCTCCATGGAGCGGATGAGTTCCTTGAGGTTTTCCAGCCGGCCCGGCGCTTCGGCCGAGCGGTCGTTCTTCCACATGTCCGTATAGCCGGACTCCTCCAGGATCGTCTCGGCCAGTTCGGTATGCGGCGTGGAATCCATGGCCTCGCGCCAACGTGCGAAATTGGCCGCCACTTCGCGCAGCGCGGCGCGCGGCTTGGGCTTCATCTCGTCGCTTTCGGCAAGCTTTTCGGCGGCTGCCAGCATGGGTATGCCGAGCGCGCGCGCCGCATCGTGGACCTGCCGCACGGAGGCTTCGCCCAGACCGCGCTTGGGCACGTTGACGATGCGCTCGAAGGCGAGATCGTCGGCCGGCTGGGCGACGACGCGCAGATAGGCCATGGCGTCGCGTATTTCCTGGCGCTCATAGAAGCGCGGTCCGCCGATGACGCGGTAATTGAGCCCGAGCGTGATGAAGCGCTCCTCGAACTCGCGCATCTGGAAGGAGGCCCGCACGAGGATCGCCATGTCGTTGAGCGCATGGCCCCTGGTTTGAAGCGCTTCGATCTCGTCGCCGATGGCGCGCGCTTCCTCTTCCGAATCCCAGGCCGCGTGCACCATGACCTTCGCGTCATCGGGATCGGCCGCCTCGGTGAAGAGGGTCTTGCCGAGCCGGCCTTCATTGTGCGCGATGAGATGTGATGCGGCACCTAGAATATGCGCCGTCGAACGGTAGTTGCGTTCCAGGCGGATGACGGTCGCGCCGGGGAAATCCTTTTCGAAGCGCAGGATGTTGTCCACCTCCGCCCCGCGCCAGCCATAGATGGACTGGTCGTCGTCGCCCACGCAGCAGATGTTGACCTTGTTGCCATTCGCGGCCGAGTGTTCGCTGGCGTCCGATCCGCCCGGCCGCTGCGCAAGGAGACGCAGCCACATATACTGCGCTGTGTTGGTGTCCTGATACTCGTCGACGAGGATGTATTTGAAGCGCTGGTGATATTCGCGCAGCACATCAGGATTTTCGCGGAAGATCCTGATCGGGTGAAGCAACAGATCGCCGAAATCACATGCGTTCAAGGTTTTCAGCCGGTCCTGATAGGCGACGTAAAGCTCGCGGCCGCGGCCATTGGCGAAAGCGCGTGCGTCACCCTCGGGAATATCCTTCGGGCCAAACCCCTTGTTCTTCCAGCCGTCGATCATCTGGGCGAACTGACGCGCAGGCCAACGCTTGTCATCCAGCCCTTCGGCCTGGATGATCTGCTTGAGCAGTCGAATCTGGTCGTCAGTGTCGAGAATGGTGAAGTCGGAACGCAGACCGGCGAGTTCGGCATGCCGGCGCAGGAGTTTCACGCCGATGGAGTGGAACGTGCCCAGCCAGGGCATGCCCTCGATCTGCGAGCCGACCAGCACGCCGATCCGGCTCTTCATCTCGCGCGCTGCCTTGTTGGTGAAGGTGACGGCGAGAATCTGCGACGGCCAGGCAAGGCCGGACGCAAGGATATGGGCGATTCGGGTCGTCAGAACCCGCGTCTTGCCCGTGCCGGCGCCGGCCAGCACGAGAACCGGGCCCTCCGTCGTCTCGACGGCTTGGCGCTGTTCGGGATTGAGTCCCTTCAGGTAATCGGGCGCGCGGCTGGAGCGCGCAGCCATGGCGCGGGCCGCGATGCCCGACATGCCGGGTTGCACGGTTTCAACGCGCGGCTGCTCGTCGTCAAAGAAGGGAATCTCGTCAGGATGTACGGACATGATCCCGAATGTAGTGATTCGGGGACGAAAGGCCAGCTTGTCGCCGCCATATCCTGACTTTCAAGGCGCAAAACGAAAGAAGCGGGCCGAGAGGGGCCCGCTTCAACAGTCTATCGCATCGAGGCGATATTACATCGAGGAGTCGCGAGCGGCCTTCAGCCAGCCGTCGACCTCATCGGAATGCGCCTCGATCCATTCCGATGCATGACGCTGCACGTCTTCCTCGTCGCCTTCGCCGGCGTTCATCTTCGCATTCTGCTCGAAGATGTCCTCGAGCGGAATCGACACTTCCTCGATCAGCGTGGCGGCGGCGGGATTTTCCTTCAGGAACTCCGAGTTCGCCACCGGCTGAATGTCATTGGCCGGCCAGCCCAGATTGCACGGATTCGAAACGCAGCCCGTGACACCTTCAAGCGTCGTTGCGTCCTCGAGTTCCTTCTGGTCGTCCGGCAGGTTCGTTTCAGCCACCTCGATCCACACGACGTCCTCGCCGGGCTTCAATTCGTTGACGGTCCAGTTGGGCGTCCAGGTGTAGAAGAAGATCGGCTCTCCCTGACCGTATGCGGCGATCGCGTCTGCCATAGAGGCCGAGTAGCCCGCCTTGATCGCATTCACGTGGTCGCGCAGATCATAGGCGTCGAGATGGTGCTCGATCACCGTCTCGCAGCCCCAGCCGGGCGGGCAGGCGACCATGTCGGCCTTGCCATCGCCGTTGCGGTCAAAGGCTTCCTTGACTTCGTCGCGCTTGAGATCCTCGATCGTCTTGATGTCGAACTTCTCGGCCGAAGCCTTGTCGACGAGGTAGCCCTGCAATGCGCCGCCCTTGGCGACCATGCCGAAGCGCTCGGCGCCGTTGGAGAAGGTGCTTTCATAGGTGTTGTGGAGCGGGAACCAGCCATTGACCCACAGGTCGAGGTCTCCCTGGGCGACCGCCTGGTAGAACGGCGGGTTGTCGAGCGTTGTCGGTCCCTCGACCGTATAGCCGAGCTTTTCCAGAAGCTGCTTGTAGATCTCGGCGTGGAACCAGCCCGTGTCCCAGGTTGCGCGGGCCATCTGCACGGTCTTGCCTTCACCCGGCATGTCCTGCGCGGACGCCGCGAGCGGCGTCAGTCCGAGTGCGATCGCCGACACGCCAAGCGCAAAAAGTCGCGAAAGGTTTGGTCGCCTCATGTTGTTTCTCCTCTTTTTCTCGTCGTTTTGACCTGCCTTGGAGACAGGCCGAATTGCCGCGTCAGGTGCGGCAGAGCGAGCCAAGTCAGCCCGCCCGTTCCGATGTCTCTCCAGCCGGCGTAGCCGGCGTGAAGAACGACTTCAGCGTCTGCAGCAGGGAAGTGCGCCGCATCTGTTTTGGTTCGCCGAGCGCCTGGGTGATGCGGTCGAGAATGATCGCAATCAGGACGATGCCCAGCCCGCCGGCCGTGGCGTTGCCCACATCCAGCCGCCCCAGGCCGGTGTAGACGGTAAGCCCCAGACCACCGGCGCCGATCAGCGCGGCGATCACCACCATCGACAGGGCGAGCATCAGCGTCTGGTTGAGGCCAGCCATGATGGTGCGCATCGCCAGCGGAAGCTGCACCTCCCATAGCGTCTGCCATCGCGTGGAGCCGAAGGCGTTGGCCGCCTCGATGAGGTCGTGACGGACATTGCGGATGCCCAGATTCGTCAGGCGGATGATCGGCGGCAGGGCGAATATGATTGTCGCGATGATGCCGGGTACCATGCCGACGCCGAACAGCATGACGATGGGAACCAGATAGACGAAGGAGGGGATCGTCTGCATGATGTCGAGGATCGGTCGCAGCACCGCCTGGAAACGGTCGCTGCCGGCGGCGATGATGCCGAGCGGAACGCCGATCACGGTGCAGAACAGGACCGCCGTCACGACCATCGAGAGGGTGGTCATGGTTTCGGGCCACTGGCCGATCATGTCGATGAACACCAGAGCGATGAGGGTGAAGATCGCGACGGCGCGTCCGGCCGTGCGCCATGCGATGAGCGCCAGGATCGCGGTGACGACGATCATCGGCGTTGCGTTGAGCAGGGCGTCCAACGCGTTGAGAACCTGCGTGATCGGCCACTGCAGCGAGCGGAAGAACGGCCGGAAGTTCGGAACCAGCCAGTCGCGCACGAAACTGTTGATCCAATCGTCGAGCGGAATTGTGAGTATGTCGGATGGTCTCATTGTGTCTCCAGTGCCCGTCCTGTCGGTCCGGGCCGGTCAGTCAGTCAGTGTCGAGCCTCGCGCGCCCTCAGGCGGCCTCGTCGGTGTCGCTTGCGACTTTCGCGAGCACGGCCTGCGGCTCCACAATGCCCTCCAGGCGCCCCTTGCGGCCGACGATGGCGATCGGCAGGCCGCTTTCGCACAGCGGATAGAGCTCGTGCAGCGGTGTTGTGCCCTTGGCCGAGGGGAAATCGGTTACCAGCGCTTCGGATAGCTTTGCGCCATTGTCGCGCACCGAGGCGGTAAGATCGCGATAGGTGACCGCACCGGCGACTTGGCCGTCGTCGAGCACGTAGATCGCGTCCCGGTTCAGTTCTTCCATGCGCGCGATGGCCGAAGCAGCCGTATCGCGCGACAATTCGAGCGCTTCGGCAGATCCCAGCACGCTCTGGGCGGTGAAGACCCGCGAGCGGTCGATGTCCTTGGTGAACGCAGCAACGTAGTCGTCGGCAGGCTTGTCGACGATCTCTTCGGCCGTGCCGATCTGGACGATCGCGCCATTGTGCATGATCGCGATACGGTCCCCCAGCGTAAGTGCCTCGTTGAGATCGTGGGTGATGAAGATGATCGTCTTCTTCATCGAACGCTGCAGTTCGATCAATTCTTCCTGCATGTCGCGCCGGATCAGGGGATCGAGAGCCGAGAAGGGCTCGTCCATCAGGAGAATCTGCGGCTCTGATGCCAGGCCTCGGGCCAGTCCCACGCGCTGCTGCATGCCGCCCGACAGTTCATCGGGGTAGCTGTCGGCATGCGCCTTGAGGCCGACCTGCTCGAGTGCGGCCTGGGCCCGTTCCCGGCGTTCCGCGGCGCCGACACCCTTGATCTTCAGTCCATAGGCGACGTTTTCGCCCACGGTCTTGTGCGGAAAGAGCGCAAAATGCTGGAACACCATTGCGACCTTGGTGCGCCGGATTTCGCGAAGCTGCTGGGCAGAGCAATTGGCAATGTCCGTGCCATCGATGAGCATTTCGCCCGATGTCGGATTTATCAACCCGTTGATCATTCTGACGAGGGTCGACTTGCCGGATCCCGACAGCCCCATGATGACAAATATTTCGCCTTCGTTGACTGCGAAACTTGCATCCTGAACCCCAACGGTCAGGCCGGTTTCTTCGAAGATTTCGTCCTTCGTGCGCCCCTCTTGGAGCATTGCTTGGGCCGACTTCGGGTCGTCGCCAAAAATCTTGAAAATATTCTTCGCTTCTACTTTAGGTGCCATGGATTATTTCTGAACATAAAAATACTCCTCATAATGTTTATGATGGAGCATTCAAGGTTGTACGATAGAATAACCAGTCAAAGGATTTATGACAAATCCTGACTGGCGCCTATCGATTGATCTGATTTATTAGCGATATAGGACGACTGACGCCTCAAGGCAACCCATGACTACCTTCGACGCGTCCCGTAAATCTCAAATCGCCCGAATTCTGACGCATTGCTCAGAAGCGCCGGACCGTTTGGCGAAACGGTCGAAGGCGCGGCCCGGCAGGCAACGCAAGGCGCGCCTGTTGCGACGTAAAGAATTCGGTGAGATGTGCGAAAGACGGACGACCGGCGAAGGGCGTGGCGATCAGATGCTGCCTTCGAGCCTCGAAATGCGGCGGTCCGTGAAGTTCAGCCGCCTGGCCGCGATGTCGTGGACACAGTCGGCCAGTTCCGGTTCCTGACTGAGCAGGGCCTCGATCTCGGTCATCTGATTCATTGCAATGAGGCGCAGAACATCGTCGCGCGGTGTTCCGTCAGGACGTCGAGGCAGTGTGTCGACCGGTTGGATGAGGTCCGCTCCCCCGTCGCCAAGTTGCGATTTCTGGACTTGCTCGAGATCGGTCTGGCCGATGCCTTCGTTCACTTCGACAAAGGCATAGATGCCGACGCCTTTGCGCGGCAGAGGATAGAGCGTGAGTGCGACGTCGCGCACGCCGGGATGCGACTTGAGGGCGGCCACGATGCCGGTCGCCTCGTGGTCCAGCCGGTCGCCGGTGCCTTCGCCGTCCGACCAGTTGAAGAGGCCGCGCGTGATGAGATTGTAGACCTTCTTTCCGGTCGCCATCCAGATGCGCGAAGGCAGGGATCGGCGTGCGAGAATACGTGTTTCGCGCGGCGTCATCAGATCCGGTGCGAAGGCCCGTTTCTGCTTTATGAGATGACGAAAGTCCTCATAGGCCATCAGCCGGTACAGACGGCCCTTGCGACGGTGCAGCGAGGCGAGCTGGAAATCGATCACCGCAGCCATGCCGTCGGGCGCGACGAGCCAGTTCTGCGGCTTGGCGAGATCGTTGTGGGTAATCCCGCGACGGCGGAAGTCGCGCAGCAGCCTGTGCGCGTCCTTGTACCAGGCCGGATCGGTTGGCCGGACAAGATGCAGCGGAGTGCCTTCCACCCAGGTCCGGTAGAGGCCGGCGGCGTCGACGGATATCAGGTTGGGCGTGCCGGGCACGCCGTCGACCGCGCGCATCGCCCTGATCTCGCGCCGCGCCAGAATCCAGGCGATGGGGCGCGACCAGAAGGGCGCGGCACCCACCTCGCGGCGGATGACCTTGCGCTCCGGCTCTCCCGCGAAATGACCCTTGCGGGTTTCGGAGAAGACGTCGCGCTTGAGGACGTTGTCGACCGCGAATTGTGAAGGCTCTGTTTGAGTCATGCGTCCCAATAGCGCCAAGCCCGCATGGTGACAACCACGCTGGACCATCGACGGCACGACGTGCGGTCAGCATCAGTGCGGCATGGCGGGGCGGCATGGCGGGGCCGCATGCCGCTGATGTGTCGCGGGCAGGTGTCTGATTTGCGGCTTTGCGGGTTGCGCCGATGGATCGCGAGAGCCATAAGGGTTGCGTTCCTTGAACATCTCGCCCTGAAATTCCAACGAAAACGCGGAATAGTGCACATGTCGTCCGAAGTCGTCACGCCACCCTCGAAAACTCGAGGCGGGGGAGATGGCAGGGCCGGGCCGGCAATGGAAGCGCCGCCGGTGGAACGTGAGGTATCTCTTCCGGTTCTGTCGCTGTTGGCCCTGGTGGTGGGCATCGTCGCGGCGCTGGGCGCGATCGTCTTCAAGTTCCTGATCGCGCTGATCTACAATCTGGCCTTCTATCAGGCCTTTTCGTTCGACTACGATCCGAACGCGTTCGGGGCGCCGAGCCCGCTCGGGCCGTTCATCATCGCGGTGCCCGTCATCGGCGGGCTGATCGTGGTGTTTCTGGTGCGCAGCTTCGCGCCGGAAGCCAAGGGGCACGGCGTTCCAGAGGTCATGTACGCGATCTATCACAACGCGGGCAATGTCCGCGGCGTCGTTGCGGTGGTCAAATCGCTTGCATCGGCCATTTCAATCGGCACAGGCGCATCCGTTGGTCGGGAAGGCCCGATCATCCAGATCGGTTCCTCGTTCGGTTCGACATTCGGCCGCTGGCTCAATCTGGTGCGGGCACAGAAGATCACGCTGCTTTCGGCAGGGGCCGGGGCGGGAATTGCGGCGACCTTCAATACTCCGCTTGGCGGCGTGCTTTTCGCAAGTGAAGTGCTGTTGCCCGAAATCTCGCCGCGCAGCTTCCTGCCCGTGGTCATCGCGACAGCGACATCGACCTATGTCGCGCGGCTGGTCATCGGTGCCGAGTCGGCCTTTGCTGTACACACCCTCGTCATACCGCAGATGGAAGCGGTCAACGTTCACGAGATCGCGCTCGCGGCGGTCGCCGGGGTGATCATCGGCATCGCCGCCTATCTCTTCGTCAAGACGCTGGCTTTCGCCGAGGACCGTTTCGACGCGATGTCGATCAGCCCCTACTGGCAGAATGTCATCGGCATGACCGCGGTCGGCGTCATGGGCTATCTCTTTCTGCTGGCGAGCGGCCAGTATCACGTGCTGAGCGTCGGTTACGCATCGATCCAGGACATACTGGAAGGCGGCAACACAAGCCTCCTGCTCCTCGTCGCGCTCTTCCTCGGCAAGCTGGCGGCCACCTCGATCAGTCTCGGCGCCGGCGCCTCGGGCGGCATCTTCTCACCGAGCCTGTTCATGGGCGCCACGCTCGGGGCAGCCATCGGCGTCGCCGGGACGATGATCTTTCCCGAGGCGGGGATTTCCGTGCCGACATTTGCCATGATCGGCATGGGCGCCATGGTCGGCGGCGCGACCAGCGCACCGATGACGGCCATCGTGATGATCTTCGAGATGACGCGCGACTACAATGTCATCGTGCCGCTGGTGCTCGCCGTGGCGCTGGCGATCGGGATCCGCCGGGCTCTCATCACCAGTGACATCTACACCATCAAGCTTCGCAACCGCGGCCGGCCCATCCCGACCAATCGTACGACCAACATGTTCCTCGTGCAGCCGGTCAGCGAGATCATGAACAAGGACTTCAAGGTTCTGCCCGACACGATGACAGTCGCCGAGGCGGTCAGCCAGATCGAGCCCGCATCGACCAAGGTTCTGGTAAGCGACGGGCAGCGCATTTCAGGGTTCATCCGGTTCGGAACGCTGCGCCACGAGATGCAGCGCATCGGCAAGGAGACGCTCGGCTCGCTGTCATCGAACGCCTTCATTCTGGCGACCGAGGACAGTAATCTCAACGACGTCATCACGCGCATGAACAGACGCGGACGGTCTTATGCGGTCGTCATCAAGGGGCACGGCGTACCGCGTCCCGATGCGATCGTCGGCATCATCGACCGCGAAGAAGTGGCCAATGCGGTGATCCAGAACCATTACGGGTGAAGCCGCCGGACGGCAGGCGGCGGCTCAAGCCGCCTTGTGTTTGATGGCGATGGCGCGGCCGGCGCGTTCCGGCATCGCCAGGCCGGCATGGGCTGCGCGCATCGCCTCGACCTTCGCCTGGATGTCGGGCGGGAAGGGGGCAACCCTGGGGCCGGCCATGTCGATGTGAAGCGACAGTGTCTCGGACGTCGCGGCCAGCCATCCGTCGATGTGATGGATTTCCTGGTAGGCGCGCAGCCGTTTTTCGTCGTGGTCCAGAAGCTGAAACGAAACCCTGACACGGTCCGCAAGATGCAGCTCGCGCACATAGCAGACATGGACCTCCGCGGTGTAGATCGTCAGCTTGCGCCGGGCGGCATAATCCGGTCCCATTCCGAGGAGTTCGAATGCCTCGTCTGCACAACGGTCGAACAGGACGTTGTAATAGGCCATGTTGAGATGGCCGTTGTAATCGATCCACTCCTTTTCCACTTCCATGATGCTGGAAAGGAAGGGCGCCTCGATGGTCATGAAAATCCTCGCTTGAATGTTCGCCGGTGAGGTTTATGGATGGCGGCGGCGGTGCGAACCGGAGCGTTCGCGAGACGCCTGCACATTACGCATGAACGTTCGCCATTCAAGGGCGGCCGGTCTTGGTGATATCAAGGTATTCGCGGCACACGCGGCAGGGAGTTGGGCATGGCATTGGCGGATCTGGCACGCGTGGAACGCAACGAGGCAGGCATCGCAACCGTTCTTGGCGTTCTTCGCCAGCAGCTTGGCGAGCGCTTCCAGACGGGTGAAGCCATCCGCCAGCAGCACGGCCACACGACGACCTACATTCCCAACCAGCTGCCTGACGGTGTGGCCTTCGTCGAAACGGCCGAAGAGGTGAGCGACATCGTTCGCGTGTGCGCCGAGTACGGCGTACCCGTCATCGCGTTCGGGACCGGGTCTTCGCTCGAGGGGCATGTCAACGCGCCGGGCGGGGGCATTTCGATTGACATGTCACGGATGAACCGCGTGCTCGCCGTCAATGCGGAAGATCTCGACTGCACCGTCGAGGCCGGACTGACGCGCGAGGAGCTCAACACCTATCTGCGCGATACGGGCCTGTTCTTTCCGATCGATCCGGGCGCCAATGCGAGTCTTGGCGGCATGGCATCGACGCGCGCCTCGGGAACCAACGCCGTGCGATACGGCACCATGCGCGAGAACGTGCTGTCGCTGACGGCGGTGATGCCGGACGGCCAGATCGTCAAGACTGCGGGCCGTGCCCGCAAATCCTCGGCCGGATACGATCTGACGCGTCTGCTGGTCGGCTCGGAAGGTACGCTGGGGATCATCACCTCGCTGACGCTGCGGCTGCAGGGCATTCCCCAGGCCATCTCGGGCGGTGTCTGTCCGTTCCCCAGTGTCAAGTCGGCATGCGAGGCTGTGATCCAGACGATCCAGCTCGGTATTCCGGTGGCGCGCATCGAGTTGATCAACACGCTGGGCATGCAGTCGATCAACCGCTATTCGAAACTCGACTATCCCGAAGGCCCGTGCCTGTTCATCGAATTTCACGGCACCGATGCCGGCGTGAAGGAGCAGGCGGAGATGTTCGGCGAAATCGCCGAGGAATTCGGCGGCGGTCCGTTCCGCTGGACCAATGTGGCCGAGGAGCGCGCCAAGCTTTGGAAAGCGCGTCACGACGCCTACTGGGCCGGCATGGCGCTCCGGCCGGGCTGCCAGAATCTGACGACCGATGTCTGCGTGCCGATATCGCGGCTGGCCGATTGCATCGAGGAGACGGAGAACGACATCACCGAGACGGGGCTGATCGCGCCGATCGTCGGGCACGTGGGCGACGGCAATTTCCACGTGATGATTCTTGTCGATCCTGACAATGCCGAGGAAATCGCCAAGGCGGAGGCATTCGTGGCGCGCCTCAACCGGCGCGCCATTTCAATGGACGGCACCTGCACGGGGGAACATGGCGTCGGTCAGGGCAAGATGAAATATCTGGAGCTGGAGCATGGCCACGGCGTCGAGGTCATGAAGTCGCTCAAGCGGGCGATCGATCCGCTGAACATCATGAATCCGGGCAAGATGCTGACGCTCGACTGAAAGGTTTCGGCGCCTTCGAATCCGGTGCGGCGGGCATCGCCTCTTTATCGACACTGCCGCTCGGATAAACTGGGGGCCGGTTGAAATGCGGGGTTAGACACTGGCGCGGCTGTTCGTCATCGTAGGAGGCCTGATCGTGCTGGCGCTTTCAGTGGCGCTGGTGGGGCCCTATTTCGTCGACTGGACGAGTTACCGCGCCGATTTCGAGCGCGAGGCGAGCCGCGTACTTGGCCGCAAGGTGACGGTGGAGGGGACGGCGACGGCGCGACTTCTGCCGTTTCCGTCGGTGCGCTTCACCGATGTGCGCGTGGAGGGCAACGCGCCGGGCGAGACCGCCATGACGGCGGAGAGCTTCTCCATGGACGCGGAACTCGCCCCCTTCCTGAGCGGCGAGATCCTGATCTTCGACATGCGGCTGGAGCGGCCGCGAGCCGTCATCGAGATCGACCGGCAGGGCACGATCGATTGGGCCTTGCGTCCTTCGACGCGGTTGGATCCACACCAGATCACGCTTGAGAACGTGACCGTCACCGACGGTTCGATCAGCGTCCATCACGCCGCCAGCGGTCGTGTGCACGAGATCGACGCCATCAATGCGCGCGTCAGCGCGCGCACGCTGGCCGGCCCCTGGCGGATGAACGGGGGTGCGTCGCTCGACGGATTTCCCGTGCATTTCGCCATCTCCACCGGAACGCCCGACGAGAGCGGCGGCATGCGGCTCAGGATCCGCGGACAGGCCGACCGATCGCCCATCGAACTCGAGGCGGACGGCGACTTGCGCATCGACGCCGGAGCAGCTGACTATAGCGGCGCCTTTCGTCTCGGGATCGGTTTTTCCGGGAAGCCGGGCCAAGGCGGGGGAACCGCGAACGATGCGGACGGCACCGGGGTGGCGGCAAGGATCGGATCGGCCGACCATCGCCTGACCGGAAGGTTCTCGCTTGGCCATCGCCGTCTCGACATGGCGGAGTTCCGCTTCGAAACCGGGGCAAGCGACGATCCCTATACGGCCGATGGCGTAGCGCTTCTCGATTTTGGGACAGATCCGCGCTTCCTGATCGAGGCGCGTGGCGCGCAAGTGCGCTTCGACGACGAGAGCCAGCAGGTCGCGGAAGGGGCGACCGGATTGCCGCTGGGCGAACGTCTGATGGCGGTGAGCCGTTTGCTCGACGAACTTCCGCGGCCGACGATCGATGGGCGGGTCGAAATCGAATTGCCCGCGATCATCGCCGGCGACACGACTATCCGCAACATTCGGGTGACGGCCCAACCGGCCCCCGCGGGATGGGTCGTCGACAAGTTCGCAGCGAGTTTTCCGGGTCGCACCACGATGGAGGCCAGCGGCTTGCTGGCGGTGGAGGATGAATTCGGCTTCAAAGGCGAGATGCTGGTTGCTGTCGGCCAGCCGTCCGGCTTCGCCGCCTGGCTTGCCAGGGATGTCGACGAGGCCATACGCCGCCTGCCGTCGGCAGGCTTCTCCGCCAAGGTCGACCTGGCACGCGAGCGTCAGCGCTTTACCAGCATGGAACTGATTCTTGGCAAGTCGCGGTTTGCCGGAGCTCTGGACCGGCTGAGTCCATCGGGTGTTCGTCCCTCCATTCTCGCGCACCTGGATGGCGGGGCGCTCGATCTGGACGGGATGAGTGCATTTGCGTCGCTCTTCATCGCCGATGACGGGGAGAGCCGTTTCGGCGGCCATGACATCGAGTTTGATCTCAAGGCTGGTCCCGTGGAAGCGGCAGGCGTTGCCGCAGACTCGATTGATGCCGCGATTCGCCTCAAGAAGGACAGGCTGGAAGTGGATCGCCTGTCGATCGGCGGAGTGGCGGGCGCGAATGTCAGCGCCACCGCAACCCTGAGCGGTCTGTCGCAGAGGCCGGCGGGCAATGTGGATATTTCGGTCGTTTCTGCCGACCTCGCGCCTCTCGCTCGCATGATTGCCGAACACTTCCCGGAAAGCGATCTCGCCCAGGCGGTCGCACGGCGGGCCGACATTTATCCCGGACTGTTCGCCGACGCCCGCTTTGATCTGGTCGGCTCGCTGGTGCGCAAACCCGCCGGGGCGAGTGATGTCGCGCTGAGCGTCCAGGGACAGGCCGGGGCGACCTATTACACCATGACGGCCTCGGCCGATGACCTGGCCGGCGATCTGGCAACGGCGCCGATCGACATCGATCTTTCAGCGCGCAGCGCCGACGGCACGGAATTGCTCGCTCTGTCCGGTCTGCCGGCGCTCAATCTCGGGCTTGTGAGCGGTGGCGAACTCCAGCTGAAACTGAACGGCGTACTGGCGGATGGTGCCGCGTCCCGTTTCGGGCTGTCCGACGACGACGCGTCGGCCACCTTTGCCGGCACGGTGACGACAACGCCGGAGGGGCTTGCCGGAGAGGGTGATCTGGAACTCGCGGGCAGTGATTTCGAACCCTGGCTGATGAGCCTCGGCGCCGGAGTTCCGGGGTTGGGACTGGGACTTCCCGCCGATGCGGCGATGAAGGCCACGTTCGGATCGGGCAGGCTGCATCTGGACGAGTTGGAAGGCACCGTCGCATCGATCCCGGTGTCGGGCACCCTCGACGTGGAACTGGACACCGAGACGCCGCGCGTCACCGGCGCTGCCTCGCTCGGCGCGCTCGACCTGTCTCTCGTTGCCAGGATGATCTTTGGCGAAGAGGCATTCGAGAGTGAGGGCGACAGATGGTCCGACGTTGCGTTTCGGCAGACCGGCCATGCACCGATCACCGGTGACCTGTCCCTTGCCGTGGCGTCACTCGATTTCGGATCCGCGGCGGCGGCCGAAGACGTGGCCATGCGCATGCAGATCGACAGTGACGGGCTGCGGCTGTCCGAGTTTTCCGGCGCCGTTCTCGGTGGCAGGGGGCAAGGGTTTGTCGAGCTTCGCAACAATGAAGGATCGGGCCTGTTGTCCGGCCAGTTCAACATCAAGGATGCCGATGCACGCGCGCTGCTTCCGGCGGCTGCGCTTGCTGGCAAGGTCGATCTCACCGTCGAGCTTTCGACGAGCGGCAAGTCGATCGGGGCGATGGTTGCTTCGCTGGCGGGGTCGGGCACGGCACGGGCCGATGAGCTGGTGATACCCGGCCTCAACGCCGAAGCATTCGGGGCGATTGTTGCCGAAGCGGACAGGATCGGGCGAGACATCGACGCTGACAAGACTGCCTCATTCGCCCCGCAGATCGTTCGCGACGGTCAGTTTGCTGTGCCGGCGAGCGAGGTCGCCTTTACGATCGCCTCGGGTGTTGTGCGCACGCCGCCGCTGTTCATCGAGGCCGAAAGCACACGTATCGAGACAGAATTGCGGCTCGACCTGAATGAGCGACGCCTGGCGGCTGATGGGCGGATCGTCTACGACGCAGGTGACGAAGCGTTGGTCGGATCGGAACCGCAGGTGGGTTTTAGCGTATCCGGTCCATTGCACCATCCCGAAGCGCGACTGGATACCGGTCCCCTGGCGCAGTTCCTCACCCAGCGTGCGCTGGAGATCGAGCAGGCGCGGGTCGAGGCAATGCAGGCACGGCTGCTCGAGAAACAGCGTCTGCGGCGTGAGACCCGGTACTACGAATGGCGCGCGCGGGAGCGTCAGGCGGCGGCGGAGAAGGCGCGTCGATCGGCCGAGGAAGAAGCGCAGCGAATGCTTCGCCGTGAAGCGGACAGGCAGGCTGCCGAGGAAGCGCGTCGGGCCGCAGAGGAAAAAGAGAGGACTGCAGGAGAATCGGGAAGTTCTTCCGGGGCACAGCGGCGGGGCCTGTTCGACGCAACGTCGATCCGCGAGCTCCTGAAGTCGCTCGACAGAGACGCGATTCAATAACACCACTTGTACTGGTGAATTGGAACGTTACGCGCACCACGCGATTGCCTCATGGAAGGCACATCGGCGTCACACTTGGATAGCTAGGGTTCCCTCGGGCTTCGCAGGGGCAAGCACGCAGAACCGGCCAAGCCGGGATCTCGGCAAGCCAAGGAGTGGCAAAATGCACAAGACCAGACTTTCTCTGACAGCGGCGGCCATGGTGGCCTTGATGGCGGGTGCACAGGCGCAGGCACCGGCAGACTTTGCGTCGATCGATGCCGACAAGAGTGGGGAGGTATCCATTGAAGAGCTGGGTGCCGCGGGTATTGCGGCGACACCCGAGCAGTTCGCAGCCGTGGACACCGACGGCAGCGGCGGCCTGAATGAACAGGAGTTTGCCGCCGCGATCACCCCGCGCTGACGCCTGAGCCCGCAGGCCGCCGCCGTGGCGGCCTGCGGGCGGGCCGATCTACGACAACAGCCCCTTCTTTGCGCAGTCGAGTATATGGAGGCGCAGGGCCGACGACAGGTTGGTGGAGCGCTCCCGCTTCTGGTCGATTTCCGCAACCAATGAGGCGAGGGGAGAGCCGGTCTTCTCGGCAAGGCGAAGCAGATCGTCGAAGAAGGGCTGTTCGAGCGAGAAGGACGTGCGGTGGCCGCGGATGGTCACGGAGCGCTTTCGCACAGCATTCAAGGCTTGTCCGTCTCTTCTCTGTCGCGGCGATGACCGTCGAGATTGCGCGCAAACCGCTCGGACTCGATGCTCACTGTCTCTCTTTCGGACTTGCTGCGTCCGAAACGCTGCCGATTTTCTGCGGCCGTCCGTTCTTTCTCTGCACGGGCCGCGCGCTTGCGTGCCATGCGGAGATTGACGATCTCGGCCATCCGAAAGCTATTTCTTGCGGAAGGCGTCGAGCGAAACCACCTGGCCCGACTTGGAAGGTTCGTCCTCGACGTCTGCGACCTCGGCCTCGTCCGCAGGTTCGGAGGCAGGCTTCTGCGCCTTCTTCTTCGCACCTTTGGCGGACTTGCCGGCACTGGTACTTTCAGGCTGGACGAGCGGTTGCGCCGGCTGAATGGCGGCCGGCTGATCTTCTGCTTCCTCAACCTTGACGTCGAATTCCAGTTCGAAATTGACGGAGGGATCGTAGAAGCCACGCACCGCGGCGAACGGGATCTCAAGCTTTTCGGGAATGTCGGAGAAGGACAAGCCAACCTCGAATCCGGTATCGGTGACCTTCAGGTCCCAATACTGGTACTGAAGCACGATCGTCATCTGCTCGGGGTAGCGTTCGCGCAGGCGGGTGGAAACCCGCACGCCCGGCGCGCCGGTCAGAAACGTGATGAAGAAGTGGTGGTTTCCGGGAAGGCCGGTACGGGCGACCTCGCCCAGAACCTTGCGCATGACGCCACGCAGGGCTTCCTGGGCAAGAATGTCATAGCGAATGTGATCGTCGGGCATGGGGAATGCGTGTCCAACTCGTGAGTCGCGATAGATTTAATGAAGGCGGCGCGCATCGTAAACTGATTATGGGCCACGGATGCAAAAAGTGGCGTTCAAACGATCTCGGGTGCCGAATTGACGCGCCCTCCAGACCGGAATGACCGGACTGGTTGAGTGGAGGCTTCTGTTGCCAGGTGCCTCCGAACCCCGCCTGAACCTGCGACGGCTCAGGACTTCAGATTGAAGCTATCGCACCGCATTACGCGGCGAGACGTGCTTCCGCATAGTTGTCGTTGGCAACTATAAAAGTAGCCCGATAACGGTGGTACAATGCCGGGCAAAAGTCCGATCTTTACACCTTCGTCGATCCTGTTTCGCCCCCATCAGAAACCGCCTCTCGGCGGCTTTTGGTGGAGGCGCCGGGTACCGCCCCCGGGTCCGAACGGTTTATTGCATCGGCCGTTTATCGCCATAGTCAGACAAGCTGACAGACCAGATATAGGCAAAGCCGTCGCAGAAGTGAAGGGGCGGACGTGGGAGCGCCGCAAAAGTTCCGGCAATCGGTGATTGACACGAAAACGCCCGGCAGGGATTCTTGTCTGCCGGGAAGCCAATCCTTGCTGCTCGTTCTGGTACGTGCGGTCCGGCCACAATCGATACGCTTTGGTCCTGACGAGGGGAAATGCCGATGGCTGACTATCTCGAAGACGTAAAGAAGTACGATTCCGGCGCCAGCGCCGATGCCGTTGAAAAGATCGTGAAGCATCTCGGAATTGCGCTTCGCAGTCGCGATTCCTCACTTGTCGCCTGCGGCGATCCCGAAGAATTGAAGCGTGTGCAGGAAAGCTGGTGCGGCAAGAAGCTGGGCGTCAGCGATGGCGCCAGGGCGATGGCGGCGATCGAAAAGACCTGCGAGACGATGAGTTCCGACAATTCCAAGAGCCGCGTGACGTTCTACTATCTCGTGGCGAAGGACCTGGGAAAGCTGGGATCGCTCTGACGTTTCTCGACGGGAACGGCGGATGGGCTATATTGAGCCACGCAATCATGGGGACGGCCCCTGCGGTTGTGATGCAATGGCGCTTCATGTCGTTTAGGATGGCGGCAGTTCAGAATCGCCAGGACCACCCATGCGCCAATATCTCGATCTGCTCGCCCATGTGATGGAGCGCGGAACCGACCGCGGCGACCGCACCGGCACCGGCACGCGTGCGGTGTTCGGCTACCAGATGCGTTTCGATCTGGAGCGCGGCTTTCCCGTCACCACGACGAAGAAGCTGCATCTGAAGTCGATCATCCACGAACTTCTGTGGTTTCTCGCCGGTGACACCAACATCGGGTATCTCAACGACAACGGCGTCACGATATGGGACGAATGGGCCGACGAGAAGGGCGATCTCGGTCCCGTGTATGGCGCCCAGTGGCGCTCCTGGCCGGCGCCTGACGGCCGGCATATCGACCAGATCGCCAATGTCGTGGAGCAGATCAGGACCAATCCCCAATCGCGCCGGCTGATCGTTTCGGCCTGGAACCCGGCGCTCGTCGACGATATGGCGCTTCCGCCGTGTCACTGCCTTTTCCAGTTCTTCGTCGCCGAGGGGCGGCTGTCGTGCCAGCTCTACCAACGATCGGCCGACATCTTCCTGGGTGTGCCGTTCAATATCGCCTCATACAGCCTGCTCACGATGATGATCGCGCAGGTGACGGGTCTCAAGCCGGGCGAGTTCGTCCATACGCTCGGCGACGCGCATCTCTACTCCAATCATTTCATGCAGGCGAAGCAGCAACTGACGCGCACGCCCAAACCTCTGCCGCGCATGTGGATCAATCCGGACGTGCAGGACCTGTTTGCCTTTCGCTACGAGGATTTCCGCCTCGAAGGCTATGAAGCCGATGCCAGCATCAAGGCGCCGATCGCGGTGTAGGTGGAATGATGGATGTTGCAATCGTCGTGGCTGCGGCCGAGAACGGGATCATCGGACGCGACGGCTGGATGCCATGGCGGCTGTCGACCGATCTCAAGCGCTTCAAGGCGCTGACGACCGGCCATGCCGTCATCATGGGCCGCAAGACCTTCGAAGGGATCGGCAAGCCACTGCCGGGACGGCTCAACATCGTCGTCACGCGCAATCCCGACTGGAATGCGCAAGGCATTGAAAGGGCGTCGACGCCGGAGGAGGCGCTCTCCATCGCGCAAGGGCGGCCGGGAACGATCTTCGTCATCGGCGGTGGCGAAATCTATCGGCAGACGCTGCCCATGGCCCATCGTGTCCTGTTCACCCATGTTCTGGCCGAGGTGGAGGGTGACACCACATTTCCCGAACTTGACGCCGCAGAATGGCGCGTGGTTTCGCAGGAAGATGTGCCGGCGGGCGAGCGAGACACCTATGCGACCCGGTTCGTCGTCTATGAAAGGCGCGATGCAGACTGAACCTCGACGCAGAATTCACCATAAGTTACGATCTTTCACGGATGACTGGCCGGAAATCGGCCCTGCGACCATGTCGCCGCGTTGAAAGGCAGCCTGTGCAACCCTATAACCACGGAAATCGCGGAATCTGCCTTCATCCGTGTCGGTAGGCGCGGATCACGTACTGAAAGGACATTCATGCCCTGGAGCAATCAGAGCGGAGGCGGCGGCCCTTGGGGCGGCGGCGGCAACAATGGCGGCGGACCCTGGGGACAGGGACCGCGCGGACCGGGCGGCCCGCATGGCGCACCTCCCGATCTTGAAGATATCATTCGCAAGGGCCAGGACAGGCTCAAGCGCGCCCTGCCGGGCGGCGGCGGGTTCAGCCCCGGCATCCTGGCGATCGTCGTCATCGGCCTGCTCGTCCTGTGGGGGTTCAAGGCTGTCTACACCGTCCAGCCCGACGAGGTCGGGGTGGAACTGCGCTTCGGTAAACCGAAGGCAGAACTTTCGGAGCCGGGGCTGCATTTCGCCTGGTGGCCCATCGAAACCGTTGAAATCGCCAACACGGCCGAAAAGCTGATGAACATCGGTGGCGGCCGCGGCAGCGGAGCGTCCGAAGGGTTGATGCTGTCTGGCGATCAGAACATCGTGGATGTGCGATTCTCGGTCGCGTATCAGGTCTCCGATCCGCGCGCCTATCTGTTCAACGTTGCCGATCCGGACAACATGCTGCAGCAGGTCTCCGAAAGCGCAATGCGTGAGGTTGTTGGCCGGCGCCCGGCCCAGGACATCTTCCGTGACGACCGTCAGGGAATTGCCGACGGTGTTCGCCAGACGATCCAGACGACGCTCGACGAGTATGGCGCGGGGCTTGCCATCAATGCGATCTCCATCGAGGATGCCGCGCCGCCGCGCGAAGTCGCGGACGCGTTCGACGAGGTCCAGCGTGCCGAGCAGGACGAAGACCGCTTCGTCGAGGAATCCAACCAGTATTCGAACCAGAAGCTCGGTCAGGCACGAGGCGAAGCGGCGCAGGTTCGCGAGGAAGCGGCGGCCTACAAGAACCGCGTCGTGCAGGAAGCCGAGGGTGAGGCCCAGCGCTTCATCTCGGTCTACGAGGAATATGCCAAGGCACCGGACGTGACGCGCAAGCGTCTGTTCCTGGAGACGATGGAAGGTGTGCTGCAGGATTCCGACAAGGTCATCGTCGAGCAAGGCAACGGGCAGGGCGTCGTGCCCTATCTCCCGCTACCAGAACTGCAGAAGCGCGCGACCGGAGGCGCCAACTGATGTCGAACCGTCTGCCATTCATCATCATCGTCGCCGGACTGCTTCTGCTGCTGGTGTATTCATCCGTCTTCGTCGTCAACGAGCGTCAGCAGGCCATCGTTCTGCGTTTCGGTGAGATCGTGAAGGTCGAGACCGAGCCGGGGCTCTATTTCAAGCTGCCGTTCGGCTTCCTCGAGGCCGACAACGTCCAGATCATCGAGGATCGGGTACTGCGTTTCGATCTCGATGACATCCGCGTCCAGGTTTCGGGCGGCAAGTTCTACGAGGTCGATGCCTTCGTTGCGTATCGGATTTCCGATCCGCGGGTCTTCCGGCAAACCGTCTCGGGCAGTGTGATGCTTGCCGAGCAGCGCCTGCGCACCCGTCTCGACGCGGCACTGCGCCGGGTCTACGGTCTGCGCGGGTTCGAGGCGGCGCTTTCGGACGAGCGCGCATCGATGATGCGCGAGGTACGCGACCAGTTGCGGCCCGACGCCACATCGCTGGGTCTCGAAATCCAGGACGTACGCATCCGTCGTACTGATCTCACGCAGGAGGTCTCCCAGCAGACCTATGACCGCATGAAGGCGGAACGTCTGGCGGAAGCCGAAAGGCTGCGGGCGCGCGGCCGCGAGGCAGCCCAGCGCATTCGTGCGCGCGCCGACCGTGAGGTGGTCGAGATCATCGCCGAAGCACAGCGGGAATCCGAGATCCTGCGCGGTGAAGGCGAGGCCGAGCGCAATGCCATCTTTGCCGATGCCTTTGAACGCGATCGCGAGTTCTTCGATTTCTATCGCTCGATGTCGGCTTATCAGAAGGCGCTGCAGGGGCAGGGCACGACGATGGTCCTGTCGCCCAATTCGGAGTTCTTCCGCTATTTCGGGTCGGTCGACGGGCTGAAGCCGATGGCGCCCGCGACGGCGCCCGGAGGTGTCGACGGTTCGACGACCAGCGCGACGCAGACCCCTCAGTAACGCGTGAGTGACTTCCTTGCAGCGTTGGGATTGGTTCTCGTCATCGAAGGACTGATCTATGGTGGTTTTCCGCGGCAGGCCAAACGGCTTGCCGCGGAAATGCAGATGATGCCTGAGCATCTGCTGCGCTATGGCGGGCTTGCCGCCATATTTGTCGGGGTGATGGTCGTGTGGGTCGTGCGAGGGTAACGGAGGATTTATTCCTGCCGGCTAGGCATGGCCTAAAACACGCCTCAATTCATCTCGACGATTTGGGCCAGTTTGGCATTGCGGAGGCGCTTGGCCTCGCGGATCCCTGGAGAGACGGCATATGATATCCACAAAGTTTCGGCCCGCAATCACCAGGACGATGCTGGCCGGCATCGCGCTGGCGGGTTTGTCGGCGCTGACGGTGTCCGCTGGTGCTCAGACCGCCGCGCCGCAATCATCGCCCGCGACCGGTCAGGCGTCCATCCAACAGTCAAGTCCGGCACCGCACGGTCCAGCCTCCGTGGCTGATCTGGCCGAAGGGCTGTTGGACGCGGTCGTCAACATCTCCACCTCGCAGAACGCCGATGTAGAGGGGCCCGGCACGGTCCCGATGCCCGAACTGCCGGAGGGATCCCCCTTCCAGGACTTCTTCGACGAATTCTTCAACAATCGCGGAAACAACAACAATACGCCGCGCAGAATGCAGTCGCTCGGCTCCGGCTTCGTGATCGATGCACAGGAAGGCATCGTGATTACGAACAATCACGTCATCGCCGATGCCGATGAGATCGAGGTGAACTTTTCCGACGGCTCGAAGCTGGATGCCGAACTGATCGGGCGCGATACCAAGACCGATCTTGCCGTACTCAAGGTCGATGCGACCAAGAAGAAGCTGAAGGCGGTGAAGTTCGGCGATTCCAACGCCATTCGTATCGGCGACTGGGTCATGGCGATCGGCAATCCGTTCGGTCTTGGCGGCACGGTGACTGTCGGTATCGTCTCCGCACGGGATCGCGACATCAATGCCGGCCCCTATGATGATTTCATTCAGACCGATGCTGCCATCAACCGGGGCAATTCGGGCGGCCCGCTGTTCAACATGGATGGCGAGGTGATCGGCATCAATACGGCGATCATTTCGCCGACCGGCGGCTCGATCGGCATCGGATTCTCCATTCCTTCCGAACTGGCTGTCGGAGTGATCGCGCAGTTGCGCGAATTCGGCGAGACGCGCCGCGGCTGGCTGGGCGTGCGCATTCAACCCGTTACCGCCGACATCGCCGAAAGCCTCGGCATGGCGACGGCCGATGGCGCATTGGTGGCTGGCATCATCAAAGGCGGGCCGGTGGATAACGGCGTTATCCAGCCTGGCGACGTCATCATCAGCTTCGACGGCAAGAAGATCAAGGAAATGCGCGACCTGCCCCGTATCGTCGCCGACAGCCCGGTCGGCAAGGACGTGGACGTCGTCGTCGTGCGCAAGGGCGAGGAGCAAACCGTCAAAGTCAAGCTCGGCCGGCTGGAAGACGGTGAGCAACTCGCCTCGGCAGGTTCCGGCGACGACGAAGCAGCCGGAGATGAGGCGCCTCTCGCCACGGCGAACATTCTCGGCATGACGGTCGCAGAGCTCAACGACGAGTCGCGGTCTCAGTTTGAAATTGCCGCCGACGTTTCGGGTGTTGTCATCACCGAGGTCGCGGAGAATTCGGCCGCGGCCGAGAAAGGCGTGAGCGCTGGTGAAGTCATCACCGAGATCGCTCAGGAATCGGTCGCAACTCCGCAGGACGTGGTCGACCGGATCGAAGCGCTGAAGGAACAGGGGCGCAAGAACGCACTTCTCATGTTGGCGTCCAAGACCGGCGAGTTGCGCTTCATCACTTTGCGCATGGAGTAACGTCCCACTGCCTTCAATCGATCGATGGGCCGGCCTTATCAGCCGGCCCATTCGTTGTACGATCCGTTGCAGTCGCCTCCGTGAAAAAGCCTTCTTGAGCATGTCCCGCTCAAACGGAAGCGTTTGAGCGAAAGGTGCATGCCCCAACATATCGATCTGGCGCGCATATCTTTGCTTCAAGCGTTTCCCTTTGAAGCGAACGCGCGCTGGTGGCTACCGGCCGACGGCCGTGCTGAAGACTGACCTCATGCGATTTCGCAGCTAGCGATCCAGAGATTTTACGTTAATGCTTTTGCCGGGAGGACTTTTAGAGGGAACTTCAAGATGACCGACTACTTCGTCACGACCAAGGATGGCGTGGACATCTTCTTCAAGGATTGGGGTCCCAAGGACGCGCAGCCTATCGTTTTCCATCATGGTTGGCCGCTCTCGTCCGACGATTGGGACGCCCAGATGCATTTCTTCGTCCAGAACGGGTATCGCGTCGTTGCGCATGATCGTCGAGGCCATGGACGTTCGGCGCAGGTCACCGACGGCCATGACATGGATCACTACGCAGCCGACGCCTTTGCGGTCGTTGAACACTTGGACTTGAGGAACGCGGTGCACATCGGCCATTCGACCGGGGGCGGCGAAGTCGCCCGCTACGTAGCCAAGTATGGTGAGCCGAACGGTCGCGTCGCCAAGGCTGTGCTTGTCAGCGCCGTGCCGCCGCTGATGGTCAAGACCGACTCCAACCCTGGCGGATTGCCGATCGAGGTCTTTGATGGCTTCCGCAGCCAGCTCGCGGCAAACCGTGCACAGTTCTTTCTCGATGTGGCAGCCGGTCCGTTCTATGGCTTCAATCGTCCCGGTGCCAAGGTCTATGAGGGGGTGATCCGGAACTGGTGGCGCCAGGGAATGATGGGCAGCATCAAGGCCCATTACGAAGGCATCAAGGCCTTCTCGGAAACCGATCAGACGAACGACCTGAAGGCAATCTCGGTGCCGACATTGGTGCTGCACGGCGATGATGATCAGGTTGTGCCGATCGACAATGCCGGCAGGCTTTCTGTCAAACTGCTGCAGAACGGAACGCTCAAGGTCTATGAAGGCCTTCCGCATGGCATGCTGACGACGCACGCCGACGTGATCAACCCGGATCTGCTGGAATTCGTGAAGAGCTGACGGGGCTGTCCGAGTATCCAGTGCTCGCGGGCGGGTGATCCACATATTAGCCTGGAAAGGGTGGATCGATTGCGATGCTGCCGGGTCCAACCGGCAGCATATCTTCTTGTTTGAGCGTCATCCTTTGCGAAATTCGGGACCCACCGCGGGATCATGCCGTATCCGGCCGCCCCGCTCTTCCCTGCCAATCCGACCGGCTCAGCCGGTACAGAACATGCGGTTTCAGCTCGGGATGCGTATCCGGCACCTTGGGGTGATCGAAATCGGAGTCGGGGTCGCGATCAAGGCCAATCCGCTCCATCACCGCCGTCGAGCGCCGATTGTTCCAGACCGCGAACGAGACGATCTCAGGCAGTCCCAGCTCTTCGAAGCCGAATGTGAGCCAGGCTTTGGCCGCCTCCGTGACATAGCCATTGCCCCAATGTTCTGGTGCAAGGCGCCAGCCTATTTCAACCGTTCCCGCAGGCAGGACCGGTTCCAAGCCGGCCTGTTGCAGACCGACAAAGCCGATCGTTGCACCAGAACCGCGAATTTCGGCGGCCGCAAGTCCGAAGCCGTTTTGGGCGATGCTGTCACGCAACCTGTCCATCATCGCATCGGATTCTGTGCGACCCCGACGAAACGGAAAGAACTGCATGACCGCTTCATCCGAATTGATGGGGTTGTCTAATCGCTGCGTTGCGGTCAATACCCTTTTCATCACTGAGACGACGCTGCCGGGTGCATGGTTGTCTTCGCGGTCGACATTGGTCGCCGCATGATGGAGCTTCGCGGGACGAGCCTTCAATGTGGACG
>CAWZZC010000025.1:0-40560 GCA_963966365.1 Mesorhizobium sp.
CGACTGGACGCACAAAGGACGCTCAATCACCTTGAGTCTGCGCATCGTGCTTTCCGAAAATCGATTCCGATTTTCGGGCCGATGCATTTGAGCGCCGTGCGTCCGACTGGACGCACAAAGGACGCTCAATCACCTTAAGTCTGCGCATCGTGCTTTCCGAAAATCGATTCCGATTTTCGGGCCGATGCGCTAGCATCCCCGCACGAATTCGGTGGGGAGGAACGCTATGGACAAGCAATCCCGCTTCAGACAGTTGCATGAGGACCAGCACGCCTTCGTGATCCCCAACCCATGGGATGTCGGCACCGCCAGGTTCCTCGCCTCGCTCGGTTTCAAGGCGCTGGCGACGACGAGCGCCGGCTATGCCTTCTCGCGCGGTCTGCCCGATGGCGGCATCGGTTTCGAGGAGATGATCGCCCATTGCAAGGAGATGGCCGCGGCGGTCGATATCCCCGTTTCGGCCGACCTTGAGAACGGCAAGGGCGACAGCCCGGACGATGCGGCGGAAACGATCTTTGCCGCCGAGGCGGCAGGTCTGGCCGGCTGCTCGATCGAGGACTCCACCGGCGATCCAGCGTCCCCGATCTATGAGTTTTCCCATGCGGTCGAGCGGGTGGCCGCGGCGGCGGAAGCCGCGCGTTCACTGAAGCAGGATTTCGTATTTACGGCGCGCGCGGAGAACTTCCTGTGGGGCCGGCCCGATCTCGATGACACGATCCGGCGCCTTCAGGCGTTCGAGGCGGCAGGCGCCGATGTGCTTTACGCGCCGGGTCTGCCGGATGTCGAGACGGTGCGTACGGTGTGTTCTGCCGTCGCCCGCCCGGTCAATGTGCTCGCGGTCCCTGGAATGAGTGTCGCAGCGCTGGCTGAGGCCGGTGCGAGACGCATCTCCGTCGGATCGAAACTGACAAACGCCGCCTTCGCTGCGGTTGAGGCGGCCGCGCGCGAGATGCTTGACGAAGGAACCTTCGAGTTCTCGCGACAGGTCGTGCCGTTCGCCAGACTGCAATCGCTTTTTTCCGGTTCCGGCCAGTGACCGGTGCTTTGCTTGTGACCGACATGCACACGGGCGGTGAGCCCGTGCGCATCATCACCGACGGCTTCCCGCCGATCCCTGCCGGCACCATTCTCCAAAAGCGGGCACATGTGCGCGATAATCTCGATCATCTGCGCCGGGTGCTGATGTTCGAGCCGCGCGGCCATTTCGACATGTATGGCGCGCTGCTGGTCGAACCGGATCTGCCGGGCGCCGATCTCGCCGTCCTGTTCATGCACAATGAAGGCTACTCCACCATGTGCGGACATGCCGTCATCGCGCTCGGGCGCTTCGCCGTCGACCAGGGGCTGGTCGAGCCGCGCGAACCGGTGACGATGGTGAATATCGAATGCCCTTGCGGTATGGTGACGGCATCCGTTTCTGTGAAGAACGGCAAGGCCGGCGCTGTTTCCTTCGACAGTGTCCCCGCATTTCTGTTCGCCGGCGAACAGACGGTCCAGCTGAGCGGCTACGGTTCGATCGGTTTCGATGTAGGCTATGGCGGAGCCTTCTACGCCATCGCCGACGCGCGCCAGTTCGGCTTGCGTTTCGGGGAAGACAGGCTGCGCGATTTCGTCGACGCGGCGAGTGCCCTGACCGAGGCGGCAAGCGCGGCGGTAGCGCTCGACCATCCCGACCATGAAGACCTGGCATTTCTCTACGGTTCGATCCTGACGGATGGCGGCGATGGAGCGCACGGCACCGCGACCAGGAACATCTGCGTCTTCGCCGATGCACAGGTCGACCGGTCCGCTACCGGTTCGGGCGTCACCGCCCGCATGGCCGCCATGGCGGCCCGAGGCGGGCTCGCCGCAGGAGATGTGCGCGTCTTCGAAAGCATAACCGGGGATCGGTTCGAGGCTCGGCTGGTGGCTTGCGAGGCTGCGGGCCGGTTTGACGCTGTACGCGTTCGCGTGACGGGTCACGCCTACTACGCGGCAAGAGCGGAATTCGTCGTCGAGGATGACGATCCGTTGCGCGGCGGCTTCCTGCTGCGCTGAACATGCAGGGATGCTTGCGCAGTGAGACAAAGTGGGATTGTGTGATCCCCGACAAGAGCAGCCGAGGAGAGTGAGGATGGAAAAGAAGACGAACGAAGGACGCGCGCCGGGTCGAGGCCGCATCTATGGTTCCATCACCGAAACGATTGGCGACACGCCTATCGTCCGCCTCGACAAGTTCGCCAGGGAAAAGGGCATTGTGGCCAACCTCCTGGCCAAGCTCGAATTCTTCAACCCGATCGCCAGCGTCAAGGATCGCATCGGTGTTGCCATGATCGAGGCGATGGAGGCCGACGGGCGGATCGCGCCGGGCCGCACCGTGCTTGTGGAACCGACATCAGGCAACACGGGCATCGCGCTGGCCTTTGCTGCCGCCGCCAAGGGATATCGCCTCATCCTCACCATGCCGGAAACCATGTCGATCGAACGCCGCAAGATGCTGGCCCTGCTCGGCGCGGAGCTCGTGCTGACCGAGGGCGCGAAAGGCATGAAGGGTGCCATCGCCAAGGCCGAGGAGCTCGTTGCCTCCATGCCTGATGCCGTCATTCCCCAGCAGTTCGAGAATCCGGCCAATCCGGAGATCCATCGCAAGACCACGGCAGAGGAGATCTGGAACGACACAGGCGGCGAGATCGATATCTTCGTCTCGGGCATCGGCACCGGCGGCACGATCACCGGTGTCGGACAGGTTCTCAAGGCCCGCCGGCCGGGGCTCAAGGTCGTCGCGGTCGAGCCGAAGGACTCGCCGGTGCTCTCAGGCGGCGCTCCCGGCCCGCACAAGATCCAGGGCATTGGCGCCGGCTTCGCGCCCAAGGTGCTCGATACCGAGATCTATGACGAGGTGGTGACGGTCGCCAACGAGGACGCATTCGCCAATGCCAGGCTTCTGGCGCGGCTCGAAGGCGTGCCGGTCGGCATCTCCTCCGGTGCGGCGCTGGAAGCTGCGGCAGTGGTCGGGTCGCGCCCTGAAAGCGCCGGCAAGAACATGGTGGTCATCATCCCCTCCTTTGCCGAGCGCTATCTATCGACAGCGCTGTTCGAGGGGCTCGGCGGGTAGCCGGGTCTGCGTTGCCCGGCCGTTCAGCGAAAGTTGTCTATGGTCGGCGTGCCGGTGCGGCGCTGGCAGGCCGGGCCGGGGCCGCGCATGTAGTAGCGCTCGGGCCTGTAGCTCGGCGCCACGAACTCCCGCATGACAACTGCAAAGCGCACGATCTGCTTGACGAACAACATTGTCCCACTCTCCTGTCCGAACCGCCCCGATCCGAATGCTTGGAGCTTAGCGCCCAGACATGAATGCCTAGTGAACCAAGTCTTTAACACCTGTGCAAAAAGCGCGGCGAAATAGTTCACATTGGGGGAGAATGGGGCCTGTGATGGCGAATTTGCGGTGGGATTTGCCTGCAATTCACGATTCCGCGTTAAGTGATGCGGCAATGCAACAGCTATTCGGGCTTGCGGGGCGCCCCCATAGGTCGACAATCATCCCATGATGGCTGCAGGAGAGACGCACCTGCTGCGTTGCCGTCAGGCTACTTCGGTCAGGGCATCGGCCGGCAGTTGGGATTTCGCGTTCAGCAGTTCGATGCCGACGATGCGTCCATCCTAGTCCTAGTCAAAGACCACGTCGGGCGACACCTCCGCACTTTCCAGCACCTTTTGACTGGACAGGCGGATGTAGGCGGCATTGTCGTCGGGCCGGTATTTGATCGTGGGCATCATGTCGGTCGCTTCGCATTGCGATCAAAGAATGCCGTCAAAATACGAACTTCATCTGCCGTTTCCAAGCAGGCGGCCGGCAGGATGCGATCGCCATGCTCTGGGATTGGGCGAAAGCGGCGCTCCGCTCCGATCTGCCGCGGATCGGCTTCTGACCACTGTGGAGTGCCCGTCGGTCGAACTCGCGCTCGATGATCGCATTCTCGGCATGGCGTGTATAGACAAGCGGGTTTTGCCCCGCAGTCATCGTTCAATCGCCGATCTTCAGAGCCTGGATGAAGGCCTCCTGCGGAATGTCGACCTTGCCAAACTGGCGCATGCGCTTCTTGCCTTCCTTCTGCTTCTCCAGAAGCTTGCGCTTGCGCGTCACGTCGCCGCCATAGCATTTCGCCGTGACGTCCTTCCTGAGTGCCGAGATCGTCTCGCGGGCGATCACCGAACCGCCGATCGCCGCCTGCAGAGGGATCTTGAACATGTGCTTGGGGATCAGCTCCTTGAGCTTTTCCACCAGCGCCCGGCCGCGCTTTTCAGCCGCCGAGCGGTGCACCATCATCGACAGCGCGTCGACCGGCTCGCCATTGACCAGAACGCTCATCTTCACGAGGTTGCCCTCGCGATAGTCGGTGAGGTGGTAGTCGAACGAGGCATAGCCCTTGGAGATCGATTTCAGGCGGTCGTAGAAGTCGAACACCACTTCGTTGAGCGGCAGGTCATAGGCCAGCATGGCCCGCTTGCCGACGTAGGACAGGTCAACCTGCACCCCGCGCCGGTCCTGGCACAGTTTCAGGATCGAGCCGAGATAGTCGTCGGGCGTGAGGATGGTGGCGCGGATCCAGGGCTCCTCGATATGGTCGATCTTGACCACGTCGGGCATGTCGGCCGGATTGTGCAGCTCGATCATCTCGCCATTGGTCATGTGCAGGTGGTAGACGACCGACGGTGCGGTGGCGATCAGGTCCAGATTGAACTCACGCTCCAGCCGTTCCTGGATAATCTCCAGATGCAGGAGCCCGAGAAAGCCGCAGCGGAAGCCGAAGCCGAGCGCCGCCGAGGTTTCCATCTCGAAGGAAAAGCTGGCGTCGTTCAGGCGCAGCTTGCCCATCGCGGCGCGCAGATCCTCGAAGTCGGCGGCATCGACCGGGAAGAGGCCGCAGAAGACCACCGGCTGGGCCGGCTTGAAGCCTGGCAGCATCGTGTCGGTCGGCCGCTTGTCTTCGGTGATCGTGTCGCCGACCCGGGTATCGGCCACTTCCTTGATCGAGGCGGTGATGAAGCCAAGTTCGCCCGGTCCGAGCGAATCCACCATGACCATCTTCGGCGTGATGACGCCGACGCGGTCGATCTGGTATTTCGCGGCGGTCCCCATCATGCGGATCTGCTGGCCCTTCTTCATCCTGCCGTCGATAATGCGCACCAGCACGATGACGCCCAGATAGGCATCGTACCAGCTGTCGACCAGCATGGCCTTCAGCGGCGCCTCGGCGTCGCCCTCGCGGGGCGGCGGCAGGCGGTGGACGATGGCTTCCAGAACGTCCTCGATGCCGATGCCCGTCTTGGCCGAGATCATCAGCGCATCCGAAGCGTCGAGGCCGATCACTTCCTCCACCTGCTCCTTGACGCGGTCGGGTTCGGCGGCCGGCAGGTCCACCTTGTTCAGGACGACGACGATCTCGTGATCATTGTCGATCGCCTGGTAGACGTTGGCCAGTGTCTGGGCTTCCACACCTTGCGAGGCATCGACGACAAGCAGCGAACCCTCGCAGGCCGCCAGCGAGCGTGAGACCTCATAGGCGAAGTCGACATGGCCCGGCGTGTCGATCAGGTTCAACACATAGTGCTGTCCGTCCTTGGCGTCATATTCCAGGCGCACGGTGTTCGCCTTGATGGTGATGCCGCGCTCGCGCTCGATGTCCATGGCATCGAGCACCTGCTCCTTCATTTCGCGCTCTTCCAGCGATCCGGTCATCTGGATCAACCGGTCGGCCAGCGTCGACTTGCCATGGTCGATGTGGGCGATGATCGAAAAGTTGCGGATATGGGAAATCGGTGTGTCGGTCATGCCGCCCATATACGGGCAAAGCCGTTTCGCTGGAAGCGGTGATTTGCAGGAGATTTGCCGCTGCAACCCTGCTGTGGGCCGGTTTGCTTCCGGTGCGTGGCCTGTGTATCCTGCGAGGAAGGTCGGAAGTTCCAAATCCGGCCGAATGACGGGGCTGGCCATGACGGCATGGCATGCGGAACGAGGCGGCACGAGGCCGCCGGCACCGCGCTTGTGAGACCGCCAGCGGACTCCTGCTCCGGCATCCGCCCGTCTCCTCCGGTGCAAGAGGCATTGTCCGTCGTGGCGGCTGCCGGGAACATCGGGAGCGCGCATGGCGGATGAGGTGAGCCCGGCCGAAGTCGAAAGCGGACCGGATGGTGCGAAGCCCGCGGGTCCTTCAAACGGGGAGGATTCGAAGCGGATACCGCTGTGGCGGCGCCTGGCCCGCAGCATCGCGACTGCCGGCGTTGTCGTCGGCCTCATCGCGGTCGCCATGTTTGCCTGGTTTTCGGGCCTCTTCGAGTGGCTGCGCCCCGAGACCTACGGCATCATCCATATCGAAAGCCCGCAGATCTACACACGCGAGAGGCTGGTCAACGACCGCTTTCGCGAGCAGGCCTGGCTGGAGAAGCAGCTTGCCGAACTGGAGGACCGCGCAGCCGTCGTTTCGTCCTATCGCAAGGACAGGATCAGGTTCAGCGCCTCGGCCGGCTCCGACGGCGGGAGCACCCCTTCGGCTTCGCTCGGTGAGGCAGGACAGCAGGTGCCTGCGACGCCCCCTTCCGGTGATCTCGAGGAACAGCTTCTCGTCTCCGCGGATGACAGCTTCAATCTCCAGCGCAACATGCGCGCGACGATCCGGCGCGCTCTGATTGAGAACGAGCTCGACGACCGTCACGATCTGGGAGCCAATTCGCTCTACCAGTTCAATTTCGGCGCGGCGCTGATCGCGGGCGCGCATACCCGGCGCATCGCGGCCATCGAGATGGAGATCGAGCCGGTGGACCCGCTCCTGCCGCTCGATGGGCGGGTGGAGGATGACGAGGCGCGCTGCGCCGGCCTGCTGGAATTCGAGTGCGCCTATCTGTTCGATGCTGGCGTTCTTGTCGATCCCGCCCCCACCGAGGCTGCCATGCTGGAGCAGTATCGACGCTGGCAGGCGCTGTTTCAGAAGTGGATCGGCTCGGAAAATGCAGCCTATGAACGCGAGGCGAGCGACATTCGCGAACTGCTGCGCTCGCCCGACGCAAGCGGCCGCATCGAAAATCTGATGATCCCCTTCTTCGACAATCTCAACGTACAGGCGCGGCGATACGTCAGCAGCTTCAACGAGCTCTCTGGTGCCGCGGCGAGCCTGTCCGACGATCTTGCGGACATCCCCTTCGAGCAATGCCAGTTCGACATGAACGATGACGCCCGCGACTCCATCGAGAAGCGGCTCGTCGCTTTCATCGCGGGTTGCGTGCAGGCCACCAACGAACGCCTGGCAAGCATCGGGCGCGACGAGACAGGTGTCGAAGGCTTTGTTCGGCGCAATCTGGGCACACTCAACCCGACACTGTTCGATGATCCGGTCAAGGTCGCTTGGGACCAGTACTTTCGCTACGTCTTTGACCAGTTCAACGCCCAGTGTGCATGGGGCGACGAGTTCGTGCGCGATGCAGGCTATGTCGTTGTCACGCATTACAAACTGGCAGGAAATATCGAAACCAATCTTCTCGATTGCATCGTCCGCTCGGTGATCCGTGACTACGGATCGCATCCTTTCGGCCAGGTGGAGCGCCAGGAGACAGGCGCGCCGTCACAATTTGGCACCGAGAGCGGTCTGCGTGGCGAGCACTCGGCCTATCTGGCCCGCCTCGGCCTGTCGAGCATCGTCGTGACCAGCAAGCAGCAGGAATACCGGGCCCGCGAACGCACTCAATATGTCGGCGTCGCGGCCAGGGACATTTCTCACAACGAGCCAGGAGGGTTGCGTCTTTATCCCTATTCGATCGAAACTCTCAACCAGACGTGCCGCCACTACAGGCCCGTTGTCGAACCTGACACGGGCGGCGGGACAAGCCTGCTGATCGGCATTTCCAGCGCCTATTCGTTCCAGTTTCTCGCGCCGCCGGTCGACACCGAGATCGGCTGGGACCTGCTTTCACATCTGATCTGCGCGACCTATGCCGGTGAACATCGGCTGCCCGACGACATCGCCGTGGTCGACGAGCAGTATAATGTCCCCATCGGCCTGTTCCGCTTCATCAGCCTGCTGTCTGGAAGCCAGCGGACCTTCAGCTATTCGGTCCAGCCGAGCGGCGCGTTCAATCTGGAGCGACGGGAATCCGAGACCGCATGGTCGTGGAGAAGCCTGTTCGGTGCGCAGGACCCGCGCAGCCAGATTGCGGCGGGAGGCGACACGACGCAGAGCTGGATCGAAAAGCAATACCGCATCATCGGCTTTGGCGCTCAGCTCGACGGGGATGGCGAGATTGCGGTGGCGGCCGGCGAGAGTCCGGACCAATCTGCCAACCTTTCGGACCGCCGCGCCCTGTTTGGCTGGTACATCTTTCCTGCCGGCCCACGCGGGCGGCTGCTTGGCCCGCCGGTGATGGAATCGGCCAATGTCAAGCTGTCGGCGCTCGTCTCGGTCCCAGCGTGGTGGGAGAGCGCCACGATCAAGATCACCACCGGCTGGCGCGATCCCGATGCGCCTGAGCGCGCCGACCGGGCGGCCGAGGAACATGTTGATTATCTTCGGGTGGAACTGCCGACGCGGCTTGAATTCATCCGCAATCATTTCCCCTATACCGCAGCGATCCGGCCGTCCTTGTATCAGTTGCACCTGCCTCAGGTCGCGCTCAGGGCGTGCGAGGACGGTGACATCGTGCTGAAGGGCGAACGCCTGTGGCGCAGCACGGTCGTCACCCTGGGTTCGCAGAAATCCAGTCTGATACAGGTCATGCCGGACATGCGGGGCATCATTGCCCATTTCGACGCAGTCCTGCCGGCCAGCATTTCGGACGACCCGGACGAAGATGCGGGGGGCGACAAGGTGCCGGTAACGGTCTGGACCAGCGAAGGACAAAAATCGATCGTGGACACCGTATCGATCACGGTGCCAACCAGTGTCCGCGAGCGCATGAGGCAAGGTGGCTCACCCTGTGTCGAGCAGGAAGCGCCGGCAAACTGAACGTGGGTTGCGAAGGCTCGGAGCAGCTATTGCAGCGTCGTACCCGTCACATCCCCGCATTTGCACGGCGAGCCGACCGGCTGCGGCGCGATCGGGCACCAGCCGATCTTGGTCACGCAGCGTTCGCCATAGACGGTTGCCTGGACAAGGAGTGGGGCCGCCCAGGAATGGGGCGCCCGCGCCGGCCAATCGCGAACCGTGCCGTCGGCCACACTCCCGTGACGATGGTCCGCCATGGTTGGCAGGGTCGACGAAGCGACCAGAACGACGGCCATGAGCGTTCTTGCTGCAACTGCGTGGATCATCGTCAACACTCCCATGCACCGGTCATGGATATAGCTGGACGGCCCTGAACCGGGTCTGAACGCCGGCGGATCCAATCATACATGATGTTTTGGGTAACGATAGCGCGAGGACGCGTGCGCATGTCTCGCGAGGCTGTCGCATGGCAACGCCCCTTGTATCGTAAGTATGCTTATAATATATCGTGCTCATGGATAAGACCGCCGGCACGGACAGACTCGGGTTTCTCCTGCACGATGCAGCCCGTCTGATGCGGCGCCGCTTCGAGCGGCGCAACGCCGCCTACGGTCTGTCGGCGGCCCAATGGCGTCTCCTATTCCGCCTCAACAAGGAAGAGGGGGTCTCGCAGGTCAGGCTGGCGGAGTGGCTGGAGATCGAGCCGATCAGCGTCTCCAGGCTGCTCGACCGTATGGAGGAGGGCGGCTGGGTCGAGCGGCGGCAGGACGTCAAGGATCGGCGCGTGCGCGTCATCTACCCGACGAACAAGGCGCGTGAGGTCTTCAGCGCTGTCAGGAGTGTCGCTCTGGACGTTTACGAGGAAGCGTTGGCCGGCCTGGATGCCGATGCGCGCGCTTCCCTGATCGCCACGCTGGTGAAGATCAACGCGAATCTTGCCGAGTGCGAGGAATGCTCGAACGACGCGGCAAATACGGCAACGGATGGACAATCATGAATGCGGTAACAAAGTCCGGCGAGATTGCCGGCAAGACTGAGGTTGAACTGGCCGCCGTCGACGCCCCCAAGCGTGGGCGCAAGGGCAAGCGTCTGGCGCTGATGGTCGCGTTGCCCCTGGCCATGGCCGTGGGCGGGCTCTACGTCTGGGCGACGGGCGGGCGCTTTCAGGAAACCGACAATGCCTATTTGCATCAGCCCAAGGTCTCCATCGCCTCCGACCTCTCGGGACGCATCGTGGAGTCGCATGTGACCGACAATGCCGCGGTTAACGCCGGCGATATCCTCTTCGTGGTCGATCCCGAACCCTATCGCATAGCCCTGGAGCAGGCCGATGCCTCGCTGGCCGCGGCACGGCTCGAAGTCGGCCGCCTGCGGGCAGCCTATAGCCAGGCGGTGGCACAGGAGCGCGTGGCGGCCAGCGAGGTGGATTATTATCGTGGCGAGCTCAAGCGCCAGAAGGACCTGTCCGACAAGGGTATTTCATCGCGTTCGAGCCTTGACGAGGCGGAACGCGACCTGGCGGCCGCGCTGGAGAACCACACGGCCGCCGAACAGGCGGTGGCGGGTGCCCTCGCCGCGCTCGGCGGCAACCCGGGTATCGACACCGACAGCCACCCGACGGTCTTGTCGGCTTTGGCGGCCCGCGACAAGGCTGCCTACAATCTCGGGCAGACGACCGTGCGCGCGCCGGCCGACGGCGTCCTGGCGCAGGCGGCCTCATTCAAGACGGGTCAGTTCGTGAGTGCCGGCAGCGCCTTGTTCGCTCTTGTCGAAGTGGGCGACGTCTGGGTGGATGCCAATTTCAAGGAGACCCAGCTTACGCATATGCAGCCCGGCCAGAAAGCCGAGATCGAATTCGACACCTATCCCGATCGTCCGGTCGAAGCAGAGGTCCAAAGCATCGGCGCGGGCACGGGTGCGGAGTTCTCATTGCTGCCGGCTCAGAACGCGACCGGCAACTGGGTCAAGGTCACGCAGCGCATCCCCGTGCGCCTCAAGGTTTCGGCAGACAATCCCGTGCTCGCCCTGCGCACCGGCATGAGTGCCACCGTGACGGTCGATACCGGCCACGCCCGTGGACTGGGCGGCCTCTTCGGCACCGCGAGCGCGGCCGAGTAAGCCGCGGCGACGGCTGAGGCCAACACGATGAGCAGCGCGTCCACGTCGCATACAGAGGTGCCGCATCGCGGCCTCATCACCATCTCGATCATGCTCGGGACGGTGATGCAGGTGCTCGACACCACGATCGCCAATGTCGCCCTGCCCAACATGACGGGCGATCTGGGCGCCTCGCAGGACACGATCAACTGGGTTCTGACCTCCTACATCGTGGCCGCCGCCATCATGACGCCGGTGACCGGCTGGCTCTCGGACCGTGTCGGCCGGCGCGAGTTGTTCCTGATCTCCGTGGCCGGTTTCACTGTGATGTCGATGCTGTGCGGGCTGGCGTGGAACCTGGAATCGATGGTCGCGTTCCGTCTTATGCAGGGCGTCTTCGGCGCGGCCATCGTGCCTCTGTCACAGACCTTCATGCTCGACATCAATCCGAAGGAACGTCATGGCCAGGCCATGGCCCTTTGGGGCGCGGGCATCATGGTTGGGCCGATCATCGGGCCGACGCTGGGCGGCTGGCTGACGGAAACGATCAACTGGCGCTGGGTCTTCTACATCAATCTTCCGGTCGGCATCCTCGCCTTTCTCGGCTCGGCTGCATTCCTTCCGAGAATTCCAAGACGTTTGCGCGGCTTCGACTTTTTCGGATTTGCCATGCTGTCGCTCGGCGTTGGTGCGCTGCAGCTCATGCTTGACCGGGGCGCAGAGGTCGACTGGTTCTCGGCCGTCGAGATCTGGATCGAACTCGGTCTGGCGATCACCGGCTTCTGGGTCTTCGCGATCCACCTGATGACGGGCAAGGACACATTCATCGATCCGGCAATTTTTCGCGACCGCAATTTCGTCGCGGGCCTGATCTTCATCTTCATCGTCGGCGTCATCCTGCTCGCCAGTCTTGCGTTGCTGCCGCCGATGCTGTCGAAGCTGTTCGGATATTCGACCATCTCGACCGGCCTGGTGATGGCGCCGCGCGGTGTGGGAACAATGATATCGATGCTGCTGGTCGGCCGTCTGGTCCGGCTGGTGGATGCCCGCATCCTCGTTGTCGCAGGCCTGTCCCTGACCGTATGGTCGCTCCACATCATGACGGGCTTCTCCCCGCAGATGGACGATCACCTCATCATCGTCTCGGGCGTCATACAGGGGCTGGGTCTCGGCCTGGTCTTCGTGCCGCTGTCTACCGTTGCCTTCGCGACCCTCGATCCCTCCTACCGGACCGACGCGACGAGCCTCTTCAGTCTCGTGCGCAATATCGGCTCGTCGATCGGGATATCGGTGGTGACGGTTCTGTTGACGCACAACACGCAGATCAATCATGCCGACCTTGCTGCAGGGATAACGCCCTACAGCGCGGCATTGAAAGCCACCTCGCCCGCGGCGGCTGCCGGCGACCCTGCCTCGCTGGCGCAGATCGATCAACTCGTCAACGCCCAGGCGGCGATGATCTCCTACGTGAACGATTTCAAGCTGATGATGTTGATCACCCTTGCCGCCATCCCGCTCGCCCTGCTGCTGCGCAAGCCCAAGCCGGCCGCGGGGAATGCTGCGCCCGCAGCGGCAATGGAATAGCCGCCGCCAGAGCGACTGCTTCAGTCGTATCTCAGTTCAGTCGCCTTGCCGTGGAAGACGCCATAGACATAGAGCGTTGCCCCCAGGATCACCGGCAGGACGAACACCGTTCCGACCAGAATGACGCCAAGGCTGCCGGTTGCCGCCGCGGCCTGCCAGATGGTCAGCTTCTCCGGCACGACATAGGGATAGAACGAGTAGGCAAGCCCCGCGAAGCCGAGCATGAAGATCGCCGCCAGACCAAGGAACGGTTTGAGAGAGTGGCGGTCGTCGGGGGCGGGCAGGCGCTGCGTCAGCCGCCACAGCCAGTAGAACCCGAGCGCCGAGAGCACCGGCAGAGGCGCCAGCCACAGCATATCCGGAAGTCTGAACCAGCGTTCGAAGATCCGGGGCGAGGCGAGCGGGGTGGCCGCGGAGACGGCCACCATGCCGAGCACGGTGAAGACGAGCGCGCGGCGCAGCCAGGCCACGGCCTTTTCCTGTAGCGCCCCTTCCGTCTTGTAGATGAGCCATGCCGCTCCCATCGCCGCATAGGAGGCTGCGAGACACAGCGCCGTGAGCACGCCGAAGGCAAATGCTCCGAGACCTGACCTCAGGCCGAGCACATAGACGCCGAGCATGTAGCCTTGCGCCAGAGCCGCGGCCAGGGAGCCGACGAAGAAGGCGAAGTTCCAGCGGTGCTTGCGGTGCACCGGCACCTTGGCGCGAAAGTCGAACGCGACACCGCGCAGGATCAGGCCGATCAGCAGCACGAAGACAGGCAGATAGAGCGCCGTCAGGATGACGCCGTGCGCCATCGGGAAAGCCACAAGAAGCAATCCGACGGCAAGCACGAGCCAGGTTTCGTTGGCATCCCAGAACGGACCGATCGCGTTGATCATGATGTCTTTTTCTTCGTCATCGGTGCCGGCGTAGAAGAGGATGCCGATACCGAGGTCGAAGCCGTCCAGGACCACGTAGATGAGGATCGCCACTCCCATGAGCCCGGCAAAGATCAGCGGCAGCACGGTTGCCCAGTCGATGGTCATGATCGTCTCCTTGAAAGGCGCGTCCAGGGCTCAATGTATCGTTTGAACGGAGCGGGCATCACTCACCTGCCTGCATGGGCTGGTCGAGCGCGCGGCCGGATACCGCCGGTCGCGGTTCGGGATCGCCTTCGCGTCCGGCCTTCAAGGCGAGATGGACGAGCACGCCGACATAGACGATGAAGAGCACCACATACAAAAGCAGGTAGAGGGTCAACGTCAGGGCCACATGGCCGGCCGGCACGGGACCGACTGCGTCAGCGGTCTTCAGGACGCCTGTCACCAGCCAGGGCTGACGGCCGATCTCGGTCGTGTACCAGCCGGCCAGCGTTGCCACCCAGCCGGCGATCGTCATCGGCACCATCAGATAGAGCAGCGGCCTGGGCAGTTCGCGCCCGCGCCACAGGCGCCATGCGCCGAACCACGAGACGATCAGCATCAGGATGCCCGTGCCGACCATGATTCGAAACGCCCAGAAGACGGGAAATACCGGCGGGTGCTCGCCTTCGAAATCATTGAGGCCGGGCACGACCCCGTCGAAACTGTGCCGCAGGATCAGGCTGGCGCCGTTGGGGATGGTGATCTCGTAATGATTGGTGCGCGCCTCCTCGTCGGGAATGGCGAAGAGCACGAGGGGAACGTTGCCGCGGGTCTCCCAGTTGGCCTCCATCGCTGCCACTTTCTGGGGCTGATGTTCGAGCGTATTGAGCCCGTGCTGATCCCCGACCAGAATCTGGATCGGGATCAGGATGGCGGCCAGGAAGACACCCGTCCTCAGCGCCTTCTGCAGAGACTGCGAGCGGTCCCCCCAGAGATGGCGCAGCGCCGACAGACCCGCGATGAGGAACGCGACGGTGAGCCCGGAAGCGATCAGCATATGCAGGAAGCGCCATCCGAATGACGGATTGAAGACGATGGCCCACCAGTCGGTCGCATGGGCGACGCCGTCGCGCATTTCGAAACCGACCGGCGTCTGCATCCAGGAATTCAGCGCCAGGATCCAGAAGGCCGACAGCACCGTGCCGACGGCGACGATGAGGGTGGCCAGCGTGTGGACCGTATTGGATACGCGGCGGAAGCCGAACAGCATGATGCCGAGGAACACGGCCTCGAGGAAGAAGGCCGTCAGCACCTCGTAGCCCAGAAGCGGCCCCGCGATGTTGCCCACGGTCTGCATGAAGCCGGGCCAGTTCGTTCCGAACTGGAAGGTCATGGTGATGCCGCTGACGACGCCGAGCGCGAAGGTCAGGGCGAATATTTTCACCCAGGTGAAATAGGCCTGCATCCAGGCCACGTTGCCGCTGCGGTGGTAGGCCAGCTTGAAGAACAGCAGAACCCAGCCCAGCGCTATGGTGATCGTCGGAAACAGGATGTGGAAGGATATGTTCGCACCGAACTGAATGCGCGATAGCATCACCGGGTCCATGACGTCTCCTTCCGTCGCTCTGCCGCGGCAGGATAGACCTTTGACGCCCGGTTCAAATGCGGCGGCACGTCGCGCGGCATCCACCCGCAGGTGGACCGAAACTGCACCCTATGCACTCGTCGACGCAACTTAATCGTGCTGCCGGGGGATAGCAACCCATTGATTTGTCGAGCATACATGCCGGTCTCGGAGTCGGGCGGGGCGGCGGGTGAGTGATGTCAGCCTTGCGTGCCGGTGTTTCGGGACAACGCTCGCCATGCCTCGGCAGGGTGACAGCCAGCATGGCAGTCGGACGCCGCCGGGGCCTGACATGTGATAATGGCTCCACTATCATCCGGCGGTATCTGCGCACCGGAGAGGAGGACATTTTCATGGCCGTGAGACGCATCGTCGCCAACCTGGCAGTCACCGATCCGGCGCGGGCCAATGTCTTCTATCGCGATCTGCTCGGCCTCGATCTGGTCATGGACCACGGCTGGCTGCGCACCTATGCTGCCGACGCGCAGGCCCGGACCCAGGTCAGCGTGGCCACCGAAGGCGGCTCGGGGACACCGGTGCCGATCCTGTCGATCGAAGTGGACGATGTCGACCATGTCCATGCCCGTGCGCGAGAACAGGAGCTGGAGATCGTCTATGGAATCGTTGACGAACCATGGGGCGTTCGGCGGTTCTTCGTGCGCGATCCGTTCGGCAATGTCGTCAACATCCTGACGCATCTGTGAACCGGTTGGGCCGCCCTCTGCGACCGAGAAGGCGCCGCGACTAGACGCGACGGCCCGCGCGGATTATTCCGGCAGGATGAGCAAGACGGCCGATCGCCAGACGGACCAGCCTTCCGCCTTCGAGCAATTGCGTCTCGTGCTGCGGAAACTCTACCACGGGCGCACGAAAGCGGCGATCCGCTTTCAGCTCGCGGTCATCGTCGTCGACTTCATCATCATCGCGTTCTTTGTCGTCTCGCCCATACTGCGCAACGGCCCCGCCTTTCTGTGGATCGACTATGCGGTGGCGGTGATCCTGACCTGCGACATCGTTGCGCGCGCCCTTGCTGCGACCGATTTCTGGCGCTGGCTGCGTCAGTTGACCGTCGTCGTCGATCTCTTCATCCTGCTCACGCTGCTCTTGCCGGCCACGCTGGCCAATCTTGGCTTCCTGCGGATATTGCGGCTGTGGACATTGTCAAAGAGCGGCTTCCTGTGGCGGCCGCTCGTCAGGCGCGGTTATGGCGACTGGCGCGAGACCGGCCGCGCGGTGGTCAATCTGGCCACTTTCCTCTTCATCGCGTCGGGATTTGTCTACACGAGTTTCTTTCGCGACGTCGGCGGCCTGGAAGGCTACGTCGACGCGATCTATTTCACGGTGGCGACGGTAACGACGACAGGCTTCGGCGACATCGTGCTGGAGGGCGTGTGGGGCAAACTCACTGCGATCGTCACCATGATCATCGGCATATCGCTGTTCGTGCGATTGGCACAGGCGCTTTTCCGCCCGACCAAGGTGCATTTTCCCTGCCCGCAATGCGGCTTGCAGCGTCACGATCCCGATGCCGTGCACTGCAAGGCCTGCGGATACATGCTCAAGATCCCCGATCACGACGAGTAGCCCAAGGCACCAAGGCGCCTCGGGTCACCGCTCCTTCATATGCGTCCCGCTTCGAAGACCATTGCGCAGGTCTGCGATTCGACGTGATCGAGCAGAGGCTCGATCTGTGTCACATAATCGGAGACGGCCGTGCGCCGCGACCAGGCCTGTTGCGCGGCATGCGATTCGAAGACCGCCACGACAACGGCTGTCTTGCCATCCAGCGAGCGGTGCAACCTGCTGCCGCGCCATCCGGAAGCTGCCGCGGTGACCGCCATGCGGTGCTGTTCCAGCAGTTGCAGCTCAATGAATTCGTCGAGCTTGCCCGGCTTGGCGTGGAATGTGTTGACGAGCACGACAGGTCCCTGCGGCTCGAGAATGCGGTCATCGGGTTCAGCCATCAGCACATCATTCATCTGCTTCTCCTGCGGGAAGGCGGCGTCCTGCATGACGCCGGATCCAAGGACGTTTGTCAGGCGACGATCCAGACATCTGCCGTCAGGTCGCGATCGTGAGCCTCCGGCCAGCTATGGGCGGACACCCCATATGGACGAAGGAGCCGGATCGCGGAATCGCCCCCTGTGCGTCCTGCCATGTGTGGGGCAAGTCTGATTTTGTGATGCATATTCAATGGGCTCCGTTGAGGTTGCGCTTCAGGAGCGGCTCTTCTAAAACCTCAACCAATATTCAGGTCAAGAAGAGGGTGGGACGTGGTGAGCGATCGGTCGGCGGGCCCCAAGCGGGAACTCTCGGTGGGCGAGGTGGCGGCGCGCAGTGGCGTGGCGGTCTCGACGCTGCATTTCTACGAGACGAAGGGGCTGATCAGGTCGTCGCGCAATCGCGGCAACCAGCGCCGCTACGCGCGCGACGTGCTGCGGCGCGTGGCCGTGATCAAGGTCGCCCAGCGCGCCGGCATTCCGCTCGCGACCATCGCGCAGGCATTGCAGGCGCTGCCTGATCAACGCACGCCGAACGCAACGGACTGGGCGCGGCTTTCGGTGCGCTGGCGCGATGAACTCGATCAGCGCATCGCCACGCTGACGCGTCTGCGCGACGAATTGAGCGGCTGCATCGGCTGCGGCTGCCTTTCGCTGCGCGACTGTCCTCTTCGCAATCCGCTCGACTCGCTGGGTGAGGCGGGGTCCGGACCACGGCTGCTCGACCCTGCTTGAGCGACATTTCGCGAACGGGCTGGGGCAGGCAGGCAGGACTGTCGTTTCCGGTCAGCCAGACGCAACTGTGGACAGGGCGCACATGCCGCACTAGTTTGCGCGAATTCCTGACGTGGCAATTCAAAATTGCACGACGATGTCCGACCGCCCAACATCAAAGGTGCCAGACCACCCTTTCGCCATCGGCGTGCGGGGTGTGCATCACAGTCAGATCAGCCAGATCAACCAGCGTGCCGTGCTGACCTTGGTCGGAACGCACCCCGGCATAACCAATGCCGAGATCTCGCGTCGTAGCGGCCTCGGGGCGCAGACCGTTTCCCGCTTTCTGCTCGATCTGGAGGAAAAGGGCCTGATCCGTCGCGGCAGCGTCCTGCGCGGGCACGCGGGACAGCCGGCAACCCCCTATTTCCTGATCTACGAGAGTGTCAGTGCGATCGGAGTTGAGGTCGGATGGCGGGGGCTGGACATCGTGCTCACCGACATGAGCGGAGAAGTGCGCCATGCGCGTCGCCTCGACTACGGCGATGCGGATGGGGTCGCGGATGATGCCGGACAGCTTTGCGCGGACCTTCTCTCCGCTTTGAACGATGCGGAAAGACGGGCCGTCACCGGGCTCGCGCTGGCTGTGCCGGAGGGGCATGGCACGCACATGCGGAGCCGCGACGCCTCCCATTGTGCCCGGGTTGCTGATGCCGTGACGGCGGCAAGCGGATTGAAGCCGCTCTGGTTCGACAGCGGCAATGCTGCCGCCTGGGCGGAACATGTCGGTCCTGAGAGCCGTTGGAACGGCAGCCTGTTCTACGTTCATCTCGATACCCACATCGCATCGGGCTGCGTGCTCGACGGCGTGCTGTGGCGTGGGGGCAGGGGCAGCGGCGTCCGCCTGGGGATGCTGCGCCAGGGGCGCCGCATCCTCGATGATATCGCTTCGCTTGGCGCCCTCGACAGGCGGCTCGTACGCAATGGCGGGCGCGGCTTGCCGGTCGATGCCCGGTACTGGCCTCGATACTGGCCCCTGAACCGGCAACGCGAACGGATCGGCACTGAGTTTGAAGCGTGGCTGGGGGGCGCCGCTGCCGCACTCGCTTCCGCCATATTGAGTGCCCACGCGCTTATCGGATTCGCTCACGTGCTGATCGGCGGGCCCTTGCCACACACGGTCGCAGAACGCCTTGTCGAACGTATTCTCGACGTCTGGCGCCCGCAGATCGCGCGCGGTGCCGATCTCCCCAACATCGAGGTCGGACGCATCGGACCTTCCGCGCCGGCCATCGGCGCTTCCTACAGGGCCATCCATGACCGGCTGTTCTCACGCGAGATGCTGGTCTCCTGATCGATCGGCCCCGTTCGAACCGACGCCGCCTGCGTTCTGTGCCAATACATTGTTCGCATCAGACCTTTGCTGCCGCTTGACCGGGACGCGGAAATGTCGCCGAAGATGGAAGTGTTCCGACCGGACTCGGCGCAGCTCGGAAGAATCCGATACGCCACCGTGGCGGAGTTCCTGTTGCCATTTGGAGACGACGGCGATGAGCGCGTGGGGTCTGCTGCAGCTTGCCGTTTCGACGGCTGTCTTTCTCATGGCTGCCAGTGCGGCCAAGGCGTGGGCATTGGCGCCCAGCAATGCGAAACTTGCCGTGACACTCGTCCTCTACACGGTTGGCAATCTGATCATGCTGCGGCTGATCCGCGATTTCGGCATGGGCGTTGCGCTCAGCCTGTCGGCCGTCATCCAGCTCGTCGCCGTGAACCTCGTCGCATTCGCCTTCTTTGGCGAACGTGTGAGCGCCCTTCAGGGCGCCGGCATCGCAATCGCGATTGTGTCTGTCGCTCTGGTGACGCTTGGGCCCTACATTCCAGGACGATGAATGCCCGGCCCGTGAGGCATGTTTCAAATTTGATAAGTGATGCTTGAAACATCATTTCTTATGCTCTAGACATGGAGCCATGAAGCATTTGGCAGCATCCACATGATCACGGCCGCGCAAATGCGCGCCGCGCGGGCGCTCGCCGGCATCGACCAGAAGACCCTTGCCGAGAAGGCAGGCGTGTCACTGCCGACGATCCAGCGCATGGAGGCCAGCGAGGGCAATGTGCGCGGAGTGGTCGAGACGCTGACCAGGGTGATCGAGGCGCTGAGGACCTGCGGTGTCGAACTGATCGGCGACGGTCAGCCGAGCGATGGCGGGGGGCGCGGCGTTCGCCTGATGCGGCCGGGCCCGGCGGGAAAGTCTCCCCCTTAAAGCGCGGAAAACTCTGCCTCTACGGCAAGTGGCGGCACGGTCACCGGCGATCGCGCCGCCTTCAGTGCAGACCGAGGGACCGTCATGGACGTATCACGCGCGGCTCGATCGGCAAGGAAGGACGAACAAGGTTCGCCCGGCCTTCCCACGCCAACATTCCGTGAACTCTATACGCCCAAGCTCGTCACGGTGCTGCGCGAGGGCTATGGCCGCAGACATCTGCATGCCGACGCGCTCGCCGGCCTTACCGTCGCCATCGTCGCGCTTCCGCTGTCGATGGCGATTGCGATCGCGTCCGGCGTCTCGCCCGAGCGCGGCCTCTATACGGCCATTATCGGTGGCTTCCTGATATCCGCCCTCGGCGGCAGCCGGTTTCAGATCGGCGGTCCGGCCGGCGCCTTCATCGTGCTGGTGGCGGCAACGGCGCATACGCATGGTCTCGATGGTCTGCTTCTGGCGACGATGATGGCTGGGGTCTTCATGCTCGCCGCGGGGTTTCTGAGGCTTGGCACCTACATCAAGTTCATTCCCTATCCCGTGACGGTCGGCTTCACCGCCGGCATCGCCGTCATCATCTTCGCCAGTCAGCTCAAGGAACTGTTCGGACTGAAATTGACCGGTGAGGAACCGGGTGCATTGGTGGACAAGCTTCATGTGCTCGCCGAAGCCGCACCCTCGGTCAATCTGTCAGCCTTGGTCGTGGCGGCACTGACCATAGGCACCATCATCGGTCTCAAGCGACTGCGCCCGGGATGGCCGGGAATGCTCATTGCGGTGTTGCTGGCCTCGATTCTTGCCGCCGTCTTCACGCTGCCCGTGGAGACGATCGGCACGCGGTTCGGAGGAATTCCGCGCAGTCTGCCGTGGCCTTCCCTTCCGCCTGTCAGCGCGGACCGCATGCTGGCCGTGCTGCCGGACGCCATTGCTTTTGCCCTGCTCGGCTCCATCGAATCGCTTCTTTCGGCGGTGGTCGCCGACGGCATGACCGGACGCCGCCACCGATCCAACTGTGAACTTGTCGCGCAGGGCGTCGCCAACATCGCCTCGGCCCTGTTCGGCGGCATCTGTGCGACCGGCACCATCGCGCGCACCGCGACCAATGTAAGGGCCGGCGCGCATGGTCCGGTCTCCGGAATGCTGCATGCCCTTTTCCTCCTCGGGTTCATGCTGCTGGCTGCGCCGCTTGCCAGCTACATTCCACTTGCCGCTCTGGCCGGCGTGCTGGCCATCGTCGCCTGGAACATGATCGAAAGGCACGCCTTCGCCGCTCTCTTGCGTTCGTCGCGCGGCGACGCGCTGGTTCTCCTGGTGACGTTTCTGCTGGTTGTCTTCCGCGACCTGACGGAGGGAATCGTGGTTGGCTTTGCGCTCGGCGCGGTGCTTTTCATCGACCGCATGTCGAAGGCGATTGCCGTAGAGGCGCATGCGCCTCCACCGCTTGAAGACGTCGCCGACAGCACGAATGGCGACCGCGATGCCTATAGCGCCGAGACCGCCAGCGATCCCGATACGGTGGTCTACCGAATATCCGGCGCCTTCTTCTTTGGCGCGGCCTCGGCGGTCGGTGCAGTTCTCGACCGCATTGACGACAAGAGACGCAATTTCATTCTCGACTGTTCGGCCGTTCCGTTTCTCGATTCCACGGCGGCGAGCGTCATCGAGGGAACGGTCCGCAAGGCGCAGCGTGCCGGCGTGCGGTTTTTCGTTACCGGCACGTCCCCGCAGACGCGCCGGATGCTGTTTGCGCACAATGTGCGCCCGCCAAGGGTACGCTACAAGGCGACGATCGAGGCGGCACTGCGTCAGCTTCGCGAGGAAAAGCAGGACAAGACCGGCGGTCGTGCATAAGCCGCCCCGATGTGGCGTGGCGGTATCTGGCCTATCCGGCGGCGCGACGCGCGGCGGCCCAATGCCCGCCAGCACCCGAAATCAGCGGAGAAATCTCGCTGCAGCCGACGAGATGCTGGCGGAAACTGTCGATCATCCAGCGCGTTGCCGGGCCGGGCGGGTTGGCCGTGTGATGAAACACGAAAAGCGGCCTTGCCACGACAGGGTAGGAAGGCAGTTCGAGCGCTACGAGTCGTCCCGACCGAATGTCGTCATGGACCATGGATCCCGGCAGCCCGCCCCAGCCAAGGCCGGCCAGGGTGAGGGCGTGCTTCATCCCCATATCCGTCATCCGCCATGTCTTGAACGAGAGGACTCCGAAATCCTTGCCCCTGGTGTGCTCCGTCAGATCGGTCACGACGAGTTGTACATGATCGCGCACGACTTCCAGCGGGATCGGTGGATCGATCTGCGCCAGCGGATGGTCTGGAGCGGCGACAGGTACCATGGCCGTGGCGCCGATTTCGGTTGCGATCACCAGATCGTCGCGAAGCGAGGGCTGACCGCCGATGCCGATGTCGGCCTGACGATTGGACACCAAGTCGAAGACGGCGCCCAGGGCTCCGGCGTGCAGATGGACGCCCACGGAGGGAAAATGCTCCTGGAAGTTCTTGAGCGTGTGGACCAGAGCGGGATCCGGAACCGTCACGTCGACAGCCAGTGAGACCGCACCTTCCAGTCCCTCCGACAGGCCGCGTGCCTTTGCGCGCAGTCCCTGCAGTCCGGCCACCACGCGCCGCGCGTCCTCCAGCATGGCGATCCCCGCCTCCGTCAATCTCGGCTTGCGGGTGCCCTTGCGCTCGAACAGGTCGACCTGAAGCTGCGCCTCGAGATTGGCGATTGTGTAGCTGATGACCGATTGCGAGCGGTTGAGCTTGCGGGCTGCGGCCGAGAAGCCGCCATTGTCGGCGACCGCGACGAACACCTGCAGCTGGTCGAGTGTCGGATTCGCTTCCATCTATTTTCTCGATATATTGCAGCAATATTTTCGCGGTTTTACAGATGGATGTCCAGCGCCATCTTTGCTCCATGACATTGTCCGGTCTTTCGGCCGGGCGCCATCACCGCAAGGAGCATCCAAATGTCGAATATCCTGCTTGTCACATCCAGCCCGCGCGGCGAGGCTTCCTTTTCGACCCGCGTGGCCAGAGGGATCGCCCGCAAGATCCAGGCGGTGTCGGGTAAGGCCGTCGTGCACCGCGACCTCGCCGCCAACCCCCTGCCTCACATCGGCACCGACTTCGCCGTGGCCGTCAAGGCTCCGGCCGAAACGCTCAGCCCTGAACAGACCGGCTTGCTAGCGGCTTCCGACGCGGCGACGCAGGAACTTCTCGACGCCGATACGGTGATCATTGCCGCCGGGCTGATCAATTTCTCGATCCCTTCGACGCTGAAGTCGTGGATCGATCATGTCGCCCGCGCCCACAAGACGTTCCGCTATACGGCGGAGGGGCCCGAAGGTCTCGCCAAGGGCAAGAAGGTCTATGTCGTCATCGCGTCGACCGGCATCTATACCAATGACAGTCCGGCCGCCGCCCTCGACCATGCCCGCCCCTATCTGAAATCCGTACTCGGCTTCATGGGCATGCAGAATATCGAGTTCATCGATATCGAAGGCATCGGGCTCGGCCTGGAGAGCGACGAGACGATCCTTGAACGCGCCCTCGGCGCGGCCGACGATATCGAACTGTCGCAAGCGGCCTGATCTCTGCGCTGCGTCACTTGTCCACCTCGATGCCGACCTCGCCCTCGCCGGCGGGGTCGGCCGTTTTCTTGCGCCACAGCATCGCCAGGGCTGCTGCCGCCAGCCCCGCCGCAAGCAGCAGCCCGGACAGGTCAGACCGTCCGCCAAACAGCACATCGTGCATGATGCGTCCGGGCAGGAACGAAAACAGGCCGGCGATGATCAGCGCCCCGCCAAACGTCGACTGCATGGTACGGCGATGGGCTTCGATCCTGCCGCTTCTTGCCAGCCAGACGCTCGAGCCCAGCGAGATCAACGTCGCGACCGACAGGATGTGAATGGGACTCCAAGGTCCCAACAGCCTGATCGTGTGGATGAAGAAGGACGACAGGCAGACGACGAGCATCAGGGCGACCCAGATGCGTCCGCCGGCACGGTGGAGCCTGTCTCCCTTGCGGCGAAACAGGACCAGTGCACCAAGACCAAAAGCAGCAATGGCGGCCGCGACATGGATCTGAATGGCGGGCGAGGCGGTGGCGAGCGGTTCGAGCGTCATGGCATGTCCCTGTGCAATCGGTCCCTGTGCAATCGGTCTTTGTGCATGAGGATCGGGTCCACCGTCGCTCATGCGTGGACATTGCCTGCATCGCGGCTACACTCCGGCGCAAAATCAGATCCGCAAGTGAACGGAATTTTTCGTGACCGACGGCCCCGTGCATTTCACGAAGCGCGAACTGCAACGCCTCTTCTTCGCGCCGCGCTTCTGGGCGGCGCTGGCCGGGGCGGCGGTGCTGCTCGGATTGGCCGGCCCGTTCGGCACCTATGAGGCGCTCGCCCTGCCGGCCCGGCTCGCCTACTGGACGACGATCGCCGCCGCGACCTATTTCACCGGCGTCGCCTGCGTATTCTTTGCGGCCAGGCTGATGTCGCCGCGTGCCTTTCCAAGAAATTCCCATTTTGTCATTGCCGGGGCTCTTGCCGGCATTCCGGTCGCCCTGGTCGTTGCGGCCGTCAATGCGGTCGTTTTCGGTCAGCGCGATGAGGTCGTGTCCTTCGTGCCTCTGGTCTTTTACACGATGGCGATCTCCGCCGTGGTGTCCGCACTGGTGCCGTCCTTCACCTCGGCGCATGTGGCTGCTACCCAACAAGATGCGAGGTCCGTGGAGGCGATCGCGTCTCCATCGCGGCAGCCGGCGCAGCTGCGCCCACGCATCCTCGACCGGCTGCCGCCGCAGCTGCGCGGCCAGATCAGCCACATGACGGTCGAGGATCACTATGTCGACGTGTGCACGACACGCGGCCGCGCCATGCTGCTGATGCGCCTTGGCGATGCGATCGCGGAGACCGACGGCGTCGAGGGGCTGCGCATCCACCGTTCCCATTGGGTTGCCAAGGATGCCATCAGCGAGGTTGTGCGCGCAGACGGGCGATTGTTCGTCAGGCTGAAGGACGGAACGATGCTGCCTGTGAGCCGCACCTATCGCTCGGCGGTCCGGTCAGCCGGATTTGCCTGATCGCCGGCGGAAACAGTCGCGTCGGTCGGCTCTTTGGCAGCAGTCGCTGCCACCTGCGGTTCGGGGTCGCCCCACGTCAGGACCTTGTAGTCGAAGCCATAGGCCAGCGTCGGTTTGACGATCTCGAAATAGGGGGAGAGGTCGAAGTCGCGCGGCGTGTACAGTGAATGGTGACGGATATGCAGGATCTCGTGGCGCGAAAACACCGATTCGGCTGATGCCCGCCCTGGTGCAGGGGTGATTTCCGGCAGGATCGGATAGCGGATCAGCCCATAGGCTTCCGCGATGAGCGAGGAACAGATGGCGCGGGTCGGATCGCCCGAGCCGAGCGCGATCATGCGGCGGCGCCAGCGCACCGGCACGGGCGGTGTCGGCAGGAACCAGCGCAGGAGATCGAAGATGTTCCGGGTATCGTATTTGAGCCCCAGCTTGCCGATCATGAAGCTGATGATCTTCTCGCGATCATCCGGTGTGAGCCCGGAAGGCCGGCAGATCCGTGTGTTGTAGGTGCGGTACTTCGACAGGGGCACGGCGACGCAGCCCTCGCCCAGGTTGACCTCGATCAGGCGCGGGCGTTCCGAGCCGTCCGCAGGTTCTGGCAAGGCATCGCCGACATAGAGCGCGGAATGCGACCATGTGGACTGGGTGAGGTACTTGATCGCAGCCGAAACATGCTGGTTGCCTTCGACCAGGAGGACATCGCCGGCGCGCAAGGTGCGGCGCAGCGTCTCGGGATCGGACGGCGTGTATGGCTTGTAGCCCGACGATTCCTTTTGCAGGAGCCGCGCGAGCCCACGCCCCATTCGATCGACGATCGTTTCCCCTTCTGCACTCATCGCCACCTCCGGCCGTGAATATGGCGTGGCGCAGCCGCGATTTGAAGCGTTCGGCGGTACCTTCGACCATATCGACAGCGAGGGGCTTGCATTTGATCAATCGAATGATTAAATACAAGCCATGAAACAAGTCGAACCCAAAGACCGCTCCACGTCCGCGACGGGACCCGCCGACCAGACCCGCATGGCGCTCATTCATGCGGCGCTCGAACTGTTCGGTAGCAAGGGCTTCGATGCCACGTCGACGCGCGAGCTGGCCGCCGCCGCCAACGCCAATATCGGTTCCATCGCCTATCACTTCGGAGGCAAGGAAGGTTTGCGCATGGCTGCCGCCGATCACATCGTCGAGATGGTCCAGGCGATAGCCAGGCAGGCGCTGGGCAATTTCGAGGCGCCGCAGCAGGATCCGCCGGATGAAGAGGCAGCCCGCGAACAGCTGTTCCTCGTCGTCGATCGCATGGTCCACTTTGTTGTCGCCCGCCCCGAATCGGGCTCGATCGTGCAGTTTCTGCTGCGCGAGCTGGCCCATCCCACAGCCGCCCTGGATCGCATCTATTCCGGCGTTTTCGAACCTGTTCACAAGCGCCTGTGCGCCCTGTGGCAGCGCGCCACGGGCGAAGATGCCGAAAGCGAGGACACCCGTCTCATCGTCTTCACCCTCATCGGTCAGGTGGTCTATTTCCGCATCGGCCGCGAAGCAGTCCGCCGACGCATGGGGTGGCGCAACCTCGGCACGATGGAGGCCGAGCGCATCGCGGCCGTCGCGAAGGCCAACCTTGGCGCCATTCTGGCCGTGCGCGAGGAACTGAAATCATGAGCCTGATGTGCAGCATACCTCTGGCGGCCTGGCTGATCACCGCCTGTGCCGGATCCCCGCCGCTCGCAGTCGGCTATGTCGAGGGCGAGTTCGTTCTGCTGGCGCCGATCGATACGGCGAAGGTGGAGGCACTGAAGGTGCAGCGCGGCGCGCGCGTCGAGGCAGGCGCGATGGTCGCCGAGCTGGAACGCGACGATGCCGAGAGCGTCGTCGCCCAGGCCGAAGCCGCGCTGGCGCGGGCGCAAGCCCAGCTTGCCGATCTCAAGCTCGGAAAGCGGCCGGAAGAAATAGCCGTGCTGGAGGCCGAAGTGCGCTCCGCCAGGGCACGGCTCAATGACGCCAATCGTACACTCGAACGGATCAAGGGCCTGGCTGGCCGCGGCATCGCTGCCCAGGCGCAACTGGATCAGGCCGAAACGGCGCAGGAAACGGCCGCGGCCGATCTCAATCAGGCCGAAGCCAATCTGGCGGTGGGCAAGCTTCCCGCGCGGCCGGAGGAGATCCGCGCTGCCGAAAATCAGGTCAAAGAAGCACGGGCATCGTTGCGCGAAGCGCGCTGGAGGCTCGAGAAGAGGGAGATCAAGGCGCCCTCGGCCGGCCGCATCGACGATATCATCCGCTATCCGGGCGACCTCGCCGGCCCCTCGGCGCCGGTCGTGTCGATGCTGCCGGACGGCGCGGTGAAGCTGAAGCTGTTCGTGCCCGAACCCTTGATCTCGTCGGTTTCGGTCGGGTCGCTCCTCAATGTGCGCTGCGACGGCTGCGCGCCCGGCCTGCAGGCGCGGGTCAGCTACGTGTCGCCGGATCCGGAGTTCACTCCGCCGGTCATCTATTCGCTCGAGACGCGCCAGAAGCTCGTCTTCCTGGTCGAAGCCCGGCCGCAAGGACAGGCCACAGCCCTTCAGCCGGGCCAGATTGTCGATGTGCGGCTGGGGGAGGGACATGGGGCATTCGGGCAATGACGCAGCAAGGATCGCAGTCGATGACCGGTTCGCTCGTCGTGGTCCTGGCGCCCGAGCCACCTGCCGCCCTTCCGTCCCGGGGAGCGGCGCAATGAACGCCATCGACGTCACCGGGCTCGTCAAGCGATTTGGCGACAAGACTGTCGTCGACCATGTCTCGATGCAGGTCGGGGAAGGCGAGATTGTCGGATTTCTGGGCCCCAATGGCTCGGGCAAGACGACGACCATCCGCATCATGTGCGGACTGCTGACGCCGGACGAAGGCGAGGGACATGTGCTCGGTTTCGATCTCAGGTCCGAATCCCTGAAAATCAAGCGCGAGGTCGGCTACATGACGCAGCGCTTCTCGTTCTATGAAGACCTGACCATCGCCGAGAACCTCGAATTCGTGGCTCGTCTCTACGGATTGTTTCCCGTGCGCAATCACGTGCGTCGCACGCTCGAAGATCTCGGCATGACGACACGCCGCAATCAGCTCGCCGGCACGCTTTCGGGCGGCTGGAAGCAGCGTCTCGCGCTTGCCGCCTGCATCATGCATCACCCCAAGCTGCTGCTGCTCGACGAACCGACGGCTGGGGTCGATCCCAAGGCCAGGCGCGAATTCTGGGACGAGATCCACCAGCTTGCGCGCGGCGGGCTGACGGTGCTCGTCTCCACCCACTACATGGACGAAGCCGAACGCTGCCACCGCATTTCCTACATTTCCTATGGCCGGCTCCTCGCTACCGGGACAGTCGACGAGGTCATTCGCGACGCGGGCCTTACGACATTCGTGGTGGCGGGAGCCAAGCTCAATGAAGTGGCAGCAGAGCTGGAAGGCAAGCCGGGGGTCGAGCAGGTGGCTCCCTTCGGGACGACGTTGCATGTCGTGGGATCAGATGCCGAGGCCCTTCGGCGCACGATGTCCGAACTCGACAACCGGGAAGGAATTGCAGTCACCCCGGGCGAGACGAGCCTCGAAGACGTCTTCATCCAGTTCATGGCAGGCTCGAAGGACAACATGGGATGAAGGCAAGCTACACAAGTACGGTCTTCTCGTTGCCGCGCCTCGTTGCGCTCCTGATCAAGGAGTTCATTCAGATGCGGCGCGACCGCATCACCTTCGCCATGCTGCTGGGGGTGCCGCTCATGCAGCTCGTGCTGTTCGGCTATGCGATCAACAACGATCCGAGGGGACTGCCGGCGGCGTTGGTGGCATTGAGCAGCGATCATTACACGCGTGCCCTCGTGACGGCGCTCGAAATGACCGATTACTACCGCTTCGACCACGTGGTCGGCAGCGCCAAGGAGGCCGAAGAGCTGATGGCCTCGGGCCGTGTCTCCTTCGTCGTCACCATTCCCTCCGACTTTGCGCGCCGCGTCGATCGCGGCGACAACCCGCAGATCCTGATCGAGGCCGACGCAACCGACCCGGCGGTGGCCAGCGGTGCGATTTCCACCTTGTCGACAGTGGCCGGCGAAGCGCTGCTGCGTGAGCAGGGCCGCCAGCAAACGGCTGCCGAAGAGGCGCGCTCGCGCCTCGATGTGGTGGTTCACCGCCGCTACAATCCCGAGTCCATTTCTCAGTTCAACATCGTGCCGGGACTGCTGGGCGTCATCCTCCAGATGACGATGGTCATGATGACGTCGATCGCCCTGACACGCGAAACCGAACGCGGCACGATGGAGAACCTGCTCGCCATGCCGGCGAGCCCGCTGGAAATCATGTTGGGCAAGGTTCTTCCCTATCTGGTTGTCGGCGCGGTGCAGGTCCTGGTGGTTCTCTCAGCCGCCAAGCTCCTGTTCTCGGTCCCCTTCGTGGGGTCGCTGCCGCTGCTTCTTGGCGCCATTCTTGTCTTCGTCTTCGGCCTGGTGCTGCTCGGCTACACGATCTCCACCATGGCACGCACGCAGATGCAGGCGTTGCAGCTCACCTTCTTCTTCTTCCTGCCGTCGATTCTCTTGTCCGGCTTCATGTTCCCCTATCGCGGCATGCCGGGCTGGGCACAGGCGTTCGGTGAACTCTTGCCGCTGACCCATTTCCTGCGCGTCGTGCGCGCCGTGATGCTGAAGGGGGCGGGCCTGTCTGCCATCGGCCCGGAGATCGTGTGGCTCATCGGCTTCGTCGTCTTCTTCGCCGTGGTGGCGCTGGCGCGTTTCCGCCGCACGCTGGACTGAAACCCCTACCGGTTCGCCTTCGTCCGGCGATGCGACGGCGACGGATCGCGCAGCACGGCGGCCAGTTTGCTGCGCACTTCGCCTTCAACCGTACGGGCGACATGTTTGCGGTCGCTGCCGCGCTCGAAAGCGACCGGCGACCCGAAATGGACTTCGGCGTCCATGCCGCCTTCGGTCAGAAGACTGCCGATATGCGGCACGAGCGCGCTGTCTCCGATCCAGGCGGCATGAGGCCTGTGTTGCCGTCCCATCGGCATGCCGTGCAGCCGTGTGTAGGCGATTGTCACCGGCTGGATCAGTACGCGCTCCAGACCGTCACCGTTGCCGAGCGCGTGCTGCGCGGCGCCGAACAGGGTGCTCTTGAAGGGCAGCATCTGGTTGCCGTCGGACGTCGTGCCTTCGGCAAAAAGCACCATGACGTCGCCGGCCGCCAGCCGCCGCGCCAGCGCGTTTGCCTGCTCGCCGGCGCTGCGCCGCCGTTCCCGCTCCACGAAGACCGTTCGCTGCAGCTTCGCCAGCAGGCCGAAGAGCGGCCATCCGGCCATGTCGGACTTGGCGACGAAGGAGACATCGGCGATGGCGCCGAGAACGCAGATATCGCTCCACGAGACGTGATTGGCGGCAAGCAGGAGAGGACGCCCGACTTCCGGTCTGCCATGCACGCGGACTCTGATGCCGAGCAGCTTCAGCGCCATGCGATGCCAAAGGCGCGGCACGAGTCTTGGCGACGGATAACCTGTCCTGACGGCCAGCATCTGGACAGGCAGGCCGGCCAGAGTGGCGCAGGCGACGGTTGCTATCGCCAGGCTCGCCCGGATACGTCCCGGCAGTGGGTGCGCCGCCATTGCCACCCGCCTGCCGCTCAGCGCAGATCGCGGCGCATGACGAGGGCGTTGGTGCGACCGGCGGCCTGTTCGTAGTAGCCGGGCCGCTTGCCGACTTCCTGAAAGCCGAGCCGGCGATAGAGCGACAAGGCGGCCAGATTCGTTTCGTCGACTTCCAGGAACAGCATCTCGGCGCGCTTGCCGTGCAGTTCGCGAAGCACGGCGTCCATGAGCAGCCAGCCCAGACCCTGCCGGCGTTTCGGCCGCGCGACGGTGAGGGTGAGGATCTCGGCTTCTCCGGCGGCCTGCCGTGCGAGCACGAAGCCCGCCGGGGTGCACTTGGGCTGTCCGACCTGGCGGGCAGCAAAGCCGAACACCGGCTCCTGTTCGAGCAGGACCGAAAATTCACCGTCCGTCCATGGACGCACGAAATCCTCCTCGTGGAGGAGGGCGAGAGCCGGCGCATGCTCGACGTTCAGCGCTTCGATCGCGAAGTCGCGCTTGCGCGAGGAGGCAACGAAGGGCAGCTTCATGACACCGTCTTTCTTGGCAGGGCGAAACCGGACTGCGGGCGCACGTCGGCACCGCGCAGATAAAGCGGAGCCGGCTTTGCGCCGTCAAAACCCTTTGTCGCCGCGACGGCAGCAAAGCTTGCGACGTCGGCGGTCTGGCCTTCCCCGGCGATGTCCGGTGTTCCGCCTGCCGCATCGCAGACGATCGCGGCGCCCGAGCCGACCAGTACAGCGTCGTGTTCGAGAGCGATCGCTGCCGCCTCGCGCGCACTGGTGATCATCGGCCGAACAAGGAATGACCCATCGGGCGCGTGAAGCGCGGCGTAGACCTCTTCGCGCTTGGCATCGAGAACCGACAGCACCGTGCGTCCGGCAAAGGCGCGGGAGGCCTCGAAGGCGAGCGCTTCCAGCGTGGTGACACCGATGCAGGGCACCTTGCGGGCCAGCGCCAGACCGCGGGCGGCGGCGACGCCGATCCGGATGCCGGTAAACGAGCCTGGTCCGGTCGACACCGCAAGCGCGTCGATGTCGTCGTAGCCCAGGCCGGCCTGTTTCAGTGCGGCAGCGATCACGCCCATCAGACGTTCTGCGTGACCCTTGCCGATCTCCGGCGCCTCGCGCGACAGGACGGCCGCGTTCTCGTCGTCATAGACGCAGGCGGCGCAGAAAGCTGCGGCAGTGTCGATGGCCAGGATCTTCATGTCCAACCGCATAGGCAAAACGCGGCCGGTAAACAAGCTCTGTCGCGTCCGTGTTCAGGCGGCGCGGTCGCGCGCCTTCAATTCCAGCCGACGGGCATGCAGAACCGGCTCCGTATAGCCGTTCGGCTGCTCGCGCCCCTTGAAGACGAGGTCGCACGCGGCCTGGAAGGCGATCGAGGTTTCGAAGTCGGGCGCCATCGGCCGATAGAGCGGATCGCCCGCGTTCTGCCGGTCCACGACGGACGCCATTTCCTTCATCACCGCCATGACCTGATCTTCGCTCACGACGCCGTGATGCAGCCAGTTGGCCATGTGCTGGGAGGAGATGCGTAAGGTGGCACGGTCCTCCATCAGGCCGATGTCATTGATGTCGGGAACCTTCGAGCAGCCAACGCCCTGGTCGATCCAGCGCACCACATAGCCGAGGATACCCTGGGCATTGTTGCGCAGTTCCTGCAGCTTCTCCTCGTCGGTCCAGTTCGGACGCGTCACGACGGGGACCGACAGAATGTCGTCGAGGCTGGCGCGCGCGCGCGCCTTCAGCTCTTCCTGCACGGCTGCCACGTTGACCCGGTGATAATGGGTCGCGTGCAGCGTCGCCGCCGTCGGGGAAGGCACCCATGCCGTGCTGGCGCCGGCCTTCGGATGGCCGATCTTCTGCTCCAGCATCGCCGCCATCATGTCGGGCATCGCCCACATGCCCTTGCCGATCTGCGCGTGGCCGTCCAGATGGCATTCGAGACCTATATCGACGTTCCAGTCCTCGTACGCCTTGATCCACGCCGACTGCTTCATGTCGCCCTTGCGGATCATCGGGCCCGCATCCATCGACGTATGGATCTCGTCGCCGGTGCGGTCGAGGAAGCCGGTGTTGATGAAGACGACGCGCTCGGCGGCGGCGCGGATCGACTCCTTCAAGTTCACCGTGGTGCGCCGCTCCTCATCCATGATGCCCATCTTGAGAGTGTTGCGGGCCATGCCGAGCGCGTCTTCGACGCGGGCGAAGAGGTCTGTCGCGAAGGCGACTTCCTCCGGTCCGTGCATCTTCGGCTTGACGATATAGACCGAACCCGTTCGCGAGTTGGCACGGCGACCTTGCGGGCCGACGTCATGCAGCGCGATCATGCTCGTGACCATGGCGTCGAGAATGCCTTCCGGCACTTCACGGCCGTCGCGGTCGAGGACTGCCGGATTGGTCATCAGGTGGCCGACATTCCTGACCAGCATTAGCGAGCGGCCGGGCAGGGTCAGCGTGCTTCCGTCGGGCGCGGTATAGGCGCGATCCTCGTTGAGGGCGCGGGTGAAGGACTTGCCGCCCTTCGAAACCTCCTCGCTGAGATCGCCTTTCATCAGGCCGAGCCAGTTGCGGTAGACCAGCACCTTGTCTTCCGCGTCCACCGCGGCGACCGAATCTTCGCAGTCGACGATGGTCGTGACAGCCGCTTCCAGAACGACATCGGCGATGCTCGCCCGGTCCGTCCGCCCGACAGGATGCTCGTCGTCGATGACGATCTCGACATGCAGTCCGTTCTTGCGCAGAAGGATCGCTGTCGGTGCGGCGGGAGAACCGCGGTAGCCGACGAACTGTCCCGGGTGCGCGAGGGCGCATGCGCTGCCTTCGGTGCGCACGGCCAATCCGCCGCCAGCGATCACGAGCCCTGTCGCATCGGCCCACGAACCCGTGGCGAGCGGAGCGCTGCGGTCGAGGAAATCGCGCGCCCAGGCAATGACCTTGGCGCCGCGCACCGGATTGTAGCCCTTGCCCTTTTCCGCGCCGTCGGTTTCAGGAATGGCATCGGTGCCGTACAGGGCATCGTACAGCGATCCCCAACGAGCATTGGCGGCATTGAGGGCATAGCGGGCGTTCGTCACCGGCACGACGAGCTGCGGACCGGCCACGGTCGCGATCTCCGCGTCGACATTGGCCGTCGAAATGGCGAAATCATCACCCTCGGGCAGAAGATAGCCGATCTCCGTCAGGAAGCCCTTGTAGACGTCCAGATCGCCCGGCGCGCCATTGTCGCGATGCCACTCGTCGATGCGCGCCTGCAACGCGTCGCGTTTTTCCAGAAGCGACCGGTTTCTTGGCGCGAGATCGTGGACGATCGCCGAGAATTGTGACCAGAAGGCTGCGGCCTCGACGCCGGTGCCGGGAAGCGCCTCCTCAATGACGAAATCATGCAGTTCGCGGGCGACTTGCAGGCCATCGATCTCGACGCGGTCGTTCATTGAGCAGCTCCTGTTGCCTGGCGATCATTGTGCGATCTATCCGCGCGCCCTTCAACACGCGCGCGGAATTTCGTCAATTCGTCAAAAGTTCGAAGCACTTTTTCCAATTCGGAATAAGTCGCGACAACCGGCCTGTGGACCGAGCGATCTCAAAGAAATTTTCCACCATTCGTACGCCGGTGTCAGATGGAGAGCCGGACGGGTGCGCCTAGCGCAGATCATCGGCTGCCCGGCGCGCCGCCACGGCAAGTATCATGGGCCGTTCCAGTTCCTCGGCCAGGGCAGGCTCAGTGTTAATCTGCTCGGCAGTCGGGCTCCATTCCAGTACCTGGCGGATCGAATACCCGGCGGCGATCAGCGTGTTCACGGTGGTGCCGATCGTGCGGTGATGCTTGACGACCCCCTTGGCGAGCCAGTCCGTCGTGCGCGGGCCTTCGACCAGATAACGGTCGACAGGCCATGTCTTCCGGCCATCCGGATCGATCGACCATCCCGGACAGGTGGGTGCCATGTAGATCGGGTGCTCGATGGTAAAGACGAGGTCGGCATTCGGTTTAAGAGCCGCGTGCACTGTCTGCACCAGGCGGCCAAGATCCTCGACATAATGAAAGGCAAGCGAACTGTAGGCGAGATCGAACGCCGCATTGGGCAAGTCGAGTTGGTCGAGATCGGCACGGGCATAGTCGATTTGCGGATCAGCCGTGTCGGCGCGTGCTCGCGCGATCATATTCTCCGATAGGTCGATCCCCAGGACACGATCCGCGCCATTCTGCCTGGCCCAGCGTGCGAACCATCCGAATCCGCAACCCAGATCGACTATTTTCTTACCCAGGAGGCTGGGCAGCAGCGCCGCAATCGCCGGCCATTCCGGCGCGCCGGCCAAACCATGTACAGAACGCGGGAGGCGGCTGTATTCGGCGAAAAAGTCCGGGCGATCGTAGATGTTCTGTGCCACTGCGCACTCCCTTGCATGCGATCATTTCGAAAACGGAATGCATCGCCGCTCAGTTCACTTGAAGAAACGCCTTCTTGAACGCCAGCCGGCCGGGCGGTGTAAAGCGCACGATGCGGTTGCCGGTCTCGCGGCGGGCCCATTTCTGGTTCAGTATGTATTCCAAAATCGCCGCGCCAAGCGCGCCTGCCAGATGAGAGCGGCGCACGCTCCAGTCGAGGCAGGCGCGGCAGACAGGCCGACGCCTTGCAGTCATGGCAGCGATGTCGATGCCGCGTTCGGCAAAAAAGATCTCCCCGCGCGCGCCCAGCTTCAATGCGTCCTCGTCCTCCACAAGGATGCCGTGCGACAGGAAGCTGTCCAGCATGTCGACGGCGGTCGCCCCGGCCAGATGATCGTAGCAGACGCGCGATTGCCGCAGCGCTTCCTCGCGTGGGCCGGGCCGGGTTCGCTGCGGACCGACGGTGGCGGCGACGCCGGTGATCGATTCCAGCATGGCGGCCACCTCGCGTCCAGCGAGGCTGAAATAGCGGTGCCGGCCCTGGCTTGCCAGTTTCAACAATCCGCCTTCCGTCATCTTCGACAGGTGCGAACTCGCGGTTGGCAATGAGACGCCGGCCTCCAGCGCCAGTTCGCTCGCCGTCAATGCGCCGCCGTCCATCAGGGCCATCAGCATGTTGGCGCGCGCCGGGTCGCCGACCAGGCTGGCAATGCGAGCTATGTCAGGTCCGTCACGCATAGTTTGATCTTAATCGAAGCATTGTCGTCGAGCAATCCCTAGGATGGCTGTGATCGCAAGGGATATCGCCATGACGACCAAGTCCGCCAGCCAGCCATTCTCCATCCGTCGCCCGCAGACCGAATTCTTGCGCCGGCTGCGCCGCTTCTGTGCCGTTGTCGCCACAGCCTACGACCGCTGGCTACAGCGTCAGGCGCTCGCCGAACTCGACGATCGCCTGCTGGACGACATCGGCCTCACGCGGGGCGATGTCAGACGCGAATGCGCCAAGGGCTTCTGGTCGAGAGACGCATGAGTCCGTGCCGATCCTGCCAGCCAATGACGGTTTCATGCTTCGTTGCGTGTCGAAGCATGGCCGACAACCATCCGGAGAATAGACATGCCCCTGACCTGCTTCATCCGCTATGAGATCGATCCGTTCAAAAAGGATGCTTTCGAACGCTATGCCCGCAACTGGGGCGTAGCGATCCCACGCTGCGGTGCTGACCTCATCGGCTATTTCGCCCCACATGAGGGCTCCGCCACGACCGCTTATGGCGTCTACACGATCGAAAGTCTTGCCGCATACGAAGCCTACCGCGCTCGCCTTGCGACCGATCCGCTCGGCAGGGAGAATTATGATTTTGCCCGGCGCGAACGATTCATCCTCAAGGAAGACCGCATCTTCCTGAAGTGTGCCTCGGCCCAGGCGCAGAAGGAGCAATGAGATGATCGCAGTGATCTTCGAAGTCGAGCCGGCCGAGGGACGGCGCGAGGCTTATCTCAACGTCGCGGCCGACCTGCGGCCTGCGCTCGACGAAATCGACGGCTTCATAAGCATCGAGCGTTTCCAGAGCCTCAACGATCCGGATCGCATCCTTTCGTTGTCTTTCTGGCGCGACGAGCAGGCGGTGAAGGCCTGGCGCAACACCGAACAACATCGCCAGGCCCAGAAGGCGGGACGCGGCGGTGTGTTTGCCGGCTACCGGCTGCGGGTGGCGCAGGTGCTTCGCGACTATGGTCTCGTGGACCGCTCCCAGGCGCCCGATGACAGCAGGGCGGTCCACGACAGGGTCTGACTGCGGCGCCGGCCCCCGTTGCCCGGATTTGTCATGGTGACATGATTCTGCTGGCGCAGGCGCGTGCGATTGCTTTCACTGTCGCGCACATCGGAGAGAGAGGACCGCTATGACGATGCATCTGCCGCCCGCGCCGAACGTGACGGATATCCGTGCTGCCGCGGACCGTCTTGCAGGGCTTGCCGTCAGAACGCCGCTGATCGAATCGCCGGCCCTCAGTGACCGTCTCGGCGCGCGCATCCTGTTCAAGCCGGAGATGCTCCAGCGTACCGGCTCATTCAAGTTTCGCGGCGCCTACAACAGGATCGCGCAACTGTCGCCGGAGGAACGGGCGCGCGGGGTGGTCGCGTTTTCGTCGGGCAACCATGCTCAGGGCGTCGCGGCGGCTGCGCGGCTGTTCGGCGTCGACGCCCTGATTGCGATGCCCTCGGATGCGCCGCGGGTGAAGGTCGACAACGTCGAGGCGATGGGCGCGAAGGTCATACGCTTCGACCGTTTCGGTGACGATCGCATGGCCGTCGTCAGACCCTATATGGAGGAGGGCCGCGTCCTGGTGCCGCCCTTCGACGATCCGGCAATCATTGCCGGGCAGGGCACTGCGGGGCTTGAAATCCTGGCCGACGCCGAGCCACTGGGGCTCGCGCCGGACGTCGTTGTGGCGCCGTGTGGTGGTGGCGGGCTCATCGCCGGGCTCTCGCTGGCCATCAAGGCGCATCTCCCCAAGACGGAAATCTGGGCGGTGGAGCCGGAAGGCTTCGACGACACCCGCCGTTCTTTGGCAGCAGGCAGGCGCGTCTCCATCGAGCCGGGCCACGGATCGATCTGCGATGCCATACAGACCCCGTCGCCGGGCGAAATAACCTTCGAGGTCAACCGGCGTCTTCTGGCCGGAGCGGTGGCCGTACCGGATGCGGCGACAATGCAGGCCATGCGCGATGTCGCCCTCCATCTGAAACTGGTCGTCGAGCCGGGCGGCGCGGTCGGTCTGGCGGCAATCTCGTCCGGTGCCATCGACGTGAAGGGCAAATGCGTTGTCGTCGTCCTCTCCGGCGGCAATGCCGACCCGGTTGCCTATGGACGCATTATCGCTGCGGAGTGATCCGAACCCGCATCTCACGCATTTCCGATCAGCACGCCTGCGCCGAAGACCAGCGCCCCGCCCAGAACCACCTGCATCGTGGCGCGCCAGAACGGTGTTTCCATGTACCGGTTCTGGATGAAGGCGATCGCCCACAGTTCGATGAAGACCACGATCACGGCAATCGTGGTCGCGGTTGCGAAATCGGGAATGAGATAGGGCAGGGCATGGCCGAGCCCGCCAAGTGCGGTCATGATGCCGGTCGTCAGTCCGCGCTTGATCGGCGATCCGCGCCCGGAAATCTTGCCGTCGTCGGAGGCCACCTCTGTGAAGCCCATCGAGATGCCGGCGCCGATCGACGCCGCAAGGCCGACGAGAAAAGTGTTCCATGTGTCGTGCGTGGCGAATGCAGCGGCAAAGATCGGAGCGAGTGTGGAGACCGATCCGTCCATCAGCCCGGCAAGGCCGGGTTGCACGAAGGTGAGAATGAACTGCCGGCGTTCGGTGCTGTGCTCCTCCTTGCGAACATCGGCAGGCACATGTTTTTCCTGCAGCCTGTGCGCCAGGCTCTCGTGCTCGGTCTCGGCCGCGGCCAGGTCGCCCAGAAGCTTGCGTGTCGAAGCGTCGGTCGTGCGCCTTGCCGCTTCCTCGTAGAAGCGTTGCGCCTGACGTTCCATGGCTTCGGCCTGGCTGCGCACGTGATCGATGCCAAGGGGTCGCACGAGCCAGTCGGGCTTGCGGTCGTAGAACCCCCTCACATGCTCGCGCCGGATGAGCGGGATGCGCTCGCCGAAACGCTTGCGGTGCAGCTCGATCAGTGCGGCGCGGTGGTTGTCCTCCTCCTTTGCCATTTCGTCGAAGACAGCGGCGGAATGCGGGAAGTCTTCGCTGAGAGCGTCGGCATAAGCCCTGTAGATGCGCCCGTCATCCTCCTCTGATGATATGGCGAGGGCCAGGATCTCCTGATCAGACAAACTATCGAAGGAACGGCGGCCTAGGCCCAAGACACGTGACAGCATGATCAATCCATTCAGTTTAGAATAATTCTAAATTATGGCATGGGTGGACCGAATGCAACATTCGGCGCCAGCGTTCGATTGCATGCCTGAAATGTCGCGCACGCGCAGGTTGGTGGGTGCGAGGCCTGAGCCGCGAATGCGCGACTCTGGGGCTCCAAACTGGCCGGTGTGCCGGGATCGTTAACGCTAAATTCACTGCCTGCCCGTAGCCCTTGATCATCGCAAATTCTAATCGAATTGCCGATGGTCCGATAAGAACAACGAAAGCGTACGCGGTGTCTTGCGTGCGTAACCGGACGATGGTCGGCAGTCCCTCCTCATCCAGTCATCACAGTCCGTCTCAGGCAACGAGGGACGGGCCTGGGTCCAGTGAATTGAGAATCGTGAGGTCTGTCTTGTCTCTCAATAACGTCAAATTATCGGTCAAGCTGGCCGGGGCATTCGTGGCGGTGGTCGCCATCATTGTGGCGATGAGTGCCACGGCACTGTGGAATCTGTCACGCATCGACGCCGCTCAGTCGGCTGCCGAACAATCAAAGACGGCCGCCGGGGCCGCCCTCAACGCGCGCATGAGCCTGGCGCGGGTGGAAAACTCCTATCGCGGTTTCCTCCTGTCGCAGGACTCATACTACGTCGAACGCGTCGACCGTCATGAAGGTTCGCTGCGAAAGAACCTGGAAGAACTGCGCACGCTCTATGCCGACGATGCGAAGCACCTTGCGATCGTTGATCGCGCTCTAGCTGACTACGCCACCTATCGGGCCGAGGTCATCGACGTCGGCAAGAAGCTCGCCGCCGATCCCATCTCCCGCTTCCAGGCGGTCGAGATGGTCGGGCCGAGCGGCAATGCAGACTCTCTGATCGCACCGATCGAGGACGGCATCGATTTCATCTCCGCCAATGAGGTGAAGAAGAATGCTGATCAGGCAAAGGCGCTTGGCGCTGCGGTGTCGCAGGCGACCGTCGCGCTTTATGCTGGTCTCGGGCTGTCGGTGCTCTTGGCCGCGGCATTGGGCTTCATGCTGGCTCGCATGATCGCAACGCCCATTACCGCCCTGACGGGAGCGATGGGACGTCTTGCCTCTGGCGATAACGAGGTCGAGGTTCCGGCGACGGACCGTGGCGACGAGATCGGCAAGATGGCTCAGGCGGTGCAGGTGTTCAAGGACGCCGCGATCGAGAAGCTGCGCGTCGAGGCGCATGCTGTGGAGCTGCGCGAGGGGGCGGAAGCCGACCGCACGCGCACCGAGGCCGAGAAGGCGCGGGCGGCACGCGAGGACCAGATTGCGGTGACCGCGCTGGCCGAGGGCCTGGCGGCGCTGGCCAAGGGGGATCTCTCCTATCGCATCGAGGCGGAGTTCGCGCCCAAGACGGCGCAGCTGAAGACCGACTTCAACAGGGCGATGGCACAGCTCGAAGAGACGATGGCGACGGTCTCCGGCGCGATCGGCGCCATGCGCACCGGCACCGGCGAGATCAGCCAGGCGGCAGACGACCTGTCGCGGCGCACCG
>CAWZZC010000026.1:0-208791 GCA_963966365.1 Mesorhizobium sp.
GCCCAACGACTGGCAGGTCGGCCAGACCGGCAAGGTGGTCGCCCCCGAACTCTACATCGCCGTCGGCATCTCCGGGGCCATCCAGCACCTGGCCGGCATGAAGGATTCCAAGGTCATCGTGGCGATCAACAAGGACGAGGAGGCCCCCATCTTCCAGGTCGCCGACTACGGCCTCGTCGCAGACCTCTTCACCGTCCTGCCAGAGCTCGAAAAGGCGCTGTAGGCGCGGAACAGCCGAGCTCAGATGGCCTCATCAAGGATCGACCATGAAAGAACTCACCAAGATTGCCGTGATCGGCACCGGGACGATCGGCGCCGGCTGGACCGCCTGTTTCCTTGCCAATGGGTTGACCGTCCGCGCCTATGACCCCAGTGAGGAAAGTCTGTCCCGGCTGCCGGGGGCCGTTGCGAAGGCATGGGGCATTCTCCGCCAGCTTGATCCGTCGCTCCCCGAAACGGCGCCGGCTGCGAGCCTGGCCGGAAGCATGGAAGAAGCCCTGGAGGATGCGGAATTCGTCCAGGAGAGCGGACCCGAGCGCGAGGACATCAAGGTCCGCCTGTTCTCCGAGATGGATGCGGCAGCGCCCCCGGAAACGGTGATCGCCTCGAGTTCTTCGAGCCTGCTCGTGTCGCGCCTGCAATCCGCCTGCGCACATCCGGGCCGCTGCCTGGTCGGGCATCCCTTCAATCCGCCCTATCTCATCCCGCTCGTGGAGATCGTCAACGGACCGAAAACCGAGACGTGGGCGACAGAGAAGGCTGAGCGTTTCTACCAGCAGATCGGCAAGCAGCCTCTGGTTCTCGCCAAGGAGATCCCCGGATACATCGCCAACAGGCTGCAGAACGCCGTATTCAAGGAAGCAATGCACCTCGTCCAGGCAGGGGTGGCGACCATCGATGATGTCGACAAGGCGATGCGCTACGGGCCTGGCCTTCGCTGGGCGTTCATGGGGCCTTTCCTGACCTACGCGCTTGGCGGCGGCACGGGTATGCGACGCTATTTCGAGATTTTCGAGGAGGAGATCACGAACAGCTGGAACGATCTCGGCCAGCCCCGGATGACCGACGAACTCCGTGAAACGGTCATCAAGCAGGCGGACGCCTTCTTCCGCGAGCGGGCCGTAGACGATGTGGCTGGGATGCGCGATACCGCGTTGGTTGAACTCCTCAAGACCACCTCAAGGATCAAGCTGACCGATTAAGGGAGCGGTCCCGAAGGTCTTCTGAATGAAGTGCTGATGTCTCAGGCCGGGCTCGACCCCGGCCGGCCGACACGCCGCGCGATCGACACCGTGTCGTCGAAGACCGCAGGTGGCGGCAGCTGACCATGCGCGGCCTTCAACTCGGCAAACGCCCTCATCGCGAACGCTTCGAATTGCGCGCTCCTCGCCTGCCTGGAATCGACATGAAGGGAAATGATGTGCGCGACGGCGGAAAGTTCCCCGCTGTCATGATCGCATATCTCGCAGAATATGTGCGTACGCTTGTTGTCGAAATCGATCAGGCGCGATCGCGCCTCCATCTGCTGGCCGTGCCGAATCTCCTTGATGTAGAAGAAGCGGCTTTCCACCACGTAGTCCGATCTTTCCGCTGCCTTGCGATAGGCGGAATCAAGTCCGGCCGCGGCATAAAGCGCGTCGATCGCGGGGTCGGCCGCCATGGCGTAGGCAGCGTAATTCACGTGGCCGTTGTAATCGCGCCAGCTGGGATCGATCGGCGAGATGACGGTTATTGGTTCAAGAGGCCTACTCATTCTTGTTTATATAATTAAACATTCCTGCAAAGGCAAGCCGCATCCCGATCACGGTCCAGTTTCTGGCAGATTCTTGACCTTCGGGGATGCCACCGAGCATCGTCCCCACTTGAAGAAGACCACAATAATTGCAGGCATCTCTCAGTCCCCGGCAACATTGGCCGAGCACGCGATGAAGATCAGGCCAAAAATGCAACCCCTAATCAAGAACTTTCCAATCAGCTGAAGGAAAAACGGGGTTCATGAGTGGAGGTATATGGACCTGACCCCGCCCTATTGCAGCAGCCGGCTGTTATGAACGAGGCGTGACGCAGGCCTCAAGTGTTAATATTCTTGATCGGCTGAAGGCGGCCAACATGTCATAGGGTGCGAGAATGCCTTACCGCGTGGGACCTTGCCGCGGAAACGCGCAAACTGGCCGGACTTAGGCCAGCAACCGGTCAGAAGCTCACGGAATACCGTTACCAAAATCGGTTCAAGCATTGTTGCGCGACTCAGGAAGACATAGCCGTCGCCTGGCAATAACATTCGCGGACAGGCAATAGACGAATCGAAAGGATGCATAGGTGAGCGAAAAATTGGCGCCGAAGCCACGAACGCCCCGGGGAGTGCAGTCCATCGAGACGGGTGGCGCAATCCTGCGTGCGTTGGCGCGCGCCGGGGGACCGCTCAAGCTGCGGGACCTCGCCGAGATGCTCGACATGGCGGCGGCGCAACTGCACCCTTATCTGGTCAGCTTCCGCAACATCAACATGGTTGAGCAGACCGAAACTGGGCAATATCAGCTCGGCCCCTTCGCCCTGCATCTCGGCTTGACGCGGCTGCGCAATCAGAATGCCTATCGCGAAACTATTCGCCGGGTGCCGGAACTGGCCGAGGATCTAGGCCTGATGGTCACCATCAGCGTCTGGGGTCTGCACGGGCCGACAATCGTCTATCTGCAGGAATCGGACGCGCGCATTCATTCCAATGTGACGGTCGGTGGCACATTCATGGTGACGATGACGGCGACCGGCAAGGCATTCGCCGCCTATCTGCCGGCCAAGTTGACCGAACCGCTTGTGCGGGCGGAACTCGACGGGCGGGCGCCGTCGCTCTATGCGATACCGGGTGTCAGCGAAGAGACATTCCGCGATGAAGTGGCCACAGTGCTGAAACGGGGATATTCGATCACCCGGGACGCGCCGATCCCCGGCGTCAGCGCGGTCGCGGCGCCGGTATTCGACCACACCGGCACAGCGCAGCTCGTCATCACAGTGATCGGCCCCAGCAATTTCATAGACCTTTCCGAAGACGGCGCGTGTGTCACACGGCTTATGGCCTTCACCAGGGCATTGTCGCGCGATCTCGGCCAGAGCGAAGGCGCCTGACCACGCGCGCCAGGATATCAAGCGACAGCACTAGCCCGGCGGTGGCGATGGTCACACCCAGCATTTGCAACGCATTCGGCCATTGCCCGGCAATGGGAACGGCGAACAGGACGGCCAGCGGCGGCACCAGTGCCGGAAACAGGCCGGCAAGGCCGGGTCCTATCAGGAAGATCGCTGCTGCGAAGGCGACGATCGCCAAGCAGCCTCCGAGAACGCCCTGGTAGAATGCCTGCTCGACCCATAGCGAAAACGGAAGCGCGGCCGGCTCGAAGAACAGCAGGTAAACAGGTAGGCAGGCGATGGTGGCAGCCAGTGAGACCGCTCCCGTCGTCTCGACAGCCGGCAGCCGCCAGCGGCCGAGCAGATAAGTGAACACGCCCCACAGCGTGCCCGAGGCGACAAAGCACAAATCGCCGAGCAGGACGTATCTATTCGCTGCCGCGACAGCGGGACGATCGGCGGCGATGAAGATGAGGCCGAGCACGAGAACGGCCATGCCGAGCTTGCGATTCGGGGGCAGGCGGTGGCCGTCGAGCAGAACCGGCAGGAAATTCGCCACCAGCATGGTCATGCCTGGCGAAATAACGACCGCATGGGCGAGCGGTGCGAGCCCGTATCCTGTGTTGAACAGGAAGGCGAAGGGGGGGCCGATGGCGATGCTCAGCAGGACCACCCGCCCAAACGTCAGCCCTGCGGGAAGTCTGTTCCGGCGAAGGATGAGAAACGGCGCCAGCATCGCCGCCGCCACCCCATAGCGGAGGATGGCGAGATCGGCGCTGGTGAAGCCGTCGGCCCGGCCGAGTTCCACGCCGATATTGTAGACGGCCCACATCAATGCCGCTGCCAGCCCGACAACGACACCCCTGGCGAGCCGGCCTTTCGGCGGAGCCGCTTCGGAGCCGGGTACCGGCGCGCTCACGAATTGGCGCCGGACAAGTGGCGCGCGGCGATATAGCCAAACGTAATCGCCGGGCCGAGCGTGATGCCTCCGCCAGGATAATTGCCGCCCATGATCGAAGCGGCATCGTTGCCGGCTGCATAAAGACCTGGGATCGGCTTGCCGACTTCATCGAGTACGCGCGCATTCTCATCGCATTTGAGGCCAGCAAAGGTGCCGAGATCGCCAACCACCAATTTGATGGCGTAGAAGGGCCCCTTTTCCACCGGACCCACGCAGGGGTTGGGCCGGTGCTCCGGATCGCCGAGCGAGCGATTGTATGCCGTCGAACCCTTGTGGAATTCGGGATCCTCGCCCTTTCGCGCTTGGTCGTTGAAACGGGCGACGGTTCGCTCCAGGGTATCGGCATCCACGCCGATCCTGGAGGCCAGCTCCGCCAGCGTGCCGCCTTCCATGAGATAGCCCGAACGAATGTGCGGGCGGAAGGGAACAGGCGCGGGCTTGACGTAGCCGAGGCCGTATTTGCGCAGGGTCTTGTGATCGGCAATGAAGAACGCGCAGATCTCTCCGCCTTCCTCCCGGCACGTCCTAACCATGGCCTGGCAGAAATCGTGATAGGAATTCGCCTCGTTGACGAAGCGCTTGCCAGACCGCGTGACCGCGATAACACCGGGCTTGGAGCGATCGACGAAATGCGGAAACACACCGAGCGTCCCATCGCCGCGCGGCGGCCGCGAAACGGGGACCCAGGCTGCCGCGTTTGGCAGCGAATCGTCGATGTACGCACCGGCGGCCTCTCCCAGCCTCAACCCGTCACCGGTGTTTCCGGGCGGGGCCGGAGAGGCATGCTCATAGCCGGCGGGCGCGTGCGGAAAGAGCGCCTTGCGGCGAACGGGATCCTGCGGGAAGCCGCCGGTGGCCAGCACAACCCCCTTACGGGCGGAAACTTCCACGGGTCCTTGCCTGGAATCGATAATCGCGCCGGCCACCCGCCCCTGCTTGTCACGCAGAAGCTCACGCACCGGTGCGTCGGTCCAGATCGGCACGTCCTTGTCGAAACAGGAGCGGGCGAGTCGGGCCACCAGCGCATTGCCGTTCATGAGCCGCATCGGTCGCCCATGAAACGCCATGTCGAGCAGAAACTTCACAAACAGTTTGCCGACGTAAAAGGCGGATACGGGCGAGCGGGTGACGTTGAAGAAGTGGAGTAGCTCCTTGCCCGAGCCAATCATCATGCCCAGAAAGGTGATCTCGGAAAGAGGCGGCCGTAGGCGACGGATTTCGCCCTTCAGTTCACGCCCGTCGAACGGCCGGGCAACGATTGAGCGGCCGCCCGGCATGCCGCCCGGAGCATCGGGATGATAGTCGGCAAAGGTCGGCCCGAGATCAAATTTCAGCGCCGTCTTCTCCTCGAAGAATTCGACGGCCTTCGGGCCTGCCTCGAGAAACGCGTCGACTCGAGCGGCATCGAAATGCTCGCCGGCTTCGTGCTCCAGATAGGTGCGGGCCTTGCTGGCGCTGTCCTCCACGCCGGCCCGTTTGGCCGGGCCGTTGCAGGGAACCCACATCCAGCCTCCGGAGCGCGCAGTCGTACCGCCGAAGACGGGCTCCTTCTCGACCACGAGTACATCGAGATTACGGTGTGCGGCCGCCACGGCGCTCGACAGGCCACCAGCTCCCGAGCCGACCACCAGAACATCGCAAGCATGTTTCTTCATTGCGGATAATCCCAAATCTCAGAAAATCAGGCGGCGAGATAGCCACCATCGACGGGCAGGATGGCACCGGTCACATAGCTCGACATGCCCGAAGCGAGGAAAATGACGGGGCCGACCAACTCGTCGGGCTTGCCCGTCCTGCCGAGTGGCGTATGCGCCATGAAACGACCGATGGCCGCTTCGTTGTCCCGCGTGGCCTGTGTCATCGGCGTATCGATCACGCCGGGAGCGATTGCATTGACGCGGATACCGCGCGGCGCCAGTTCGTGCGCCAACGCCTTGGTAAACTGTGCCACCGCGCCCTTGCTCGCCACGTAGGCGGGAATGCCGGCCCCGGCGGTCTGCGACATGATCGAGGCAAGGTTGACGATACACCCCCGCGTTTTCTCAAGCTGCGGAACGAAGGCCCGCACCATGTTTTTGGTGCCATGGACATTGACCCGGAAAGTCGCATCCCAATGGTCGTCGAACGCGGGATCGTCGAATCCGTGGCGGCGGATGATACCGGCATTGTTGACGAGGACGGCCGCCTCGCCGAACCTTTCGCCGACGATGGCTGCAAAGGCGTGGCAGGCGGCCAGATCGGCCACGTCGACCGTTTGCGCCAGCGCCTCTCCACCTTCCGCGCGAATCACCGCTGCCGTTTCCCCTGCCATTTTGCCGTTCACGTCGCACAGCGCCACGCGAGCACCGGCTCCTGCCAATCCGAGGGCGATGGCCCTGCCATTGCCCTGCCCCGCGCCCGTCACGACCGCTACGGATCCTGCGATATCGATCATGCCTCGCTCCCAAAAAATTAGTCCATTGCTAATTCGTTTGATTATAATTAATGTTCGAAATGAGCAAGACGGTCGATCGACATTTCTGCCGACCTTGCCTGTGCTGGCGCCTCACGGTGCCGGGAGGATGTATTTGCGCCTGCAGCGGGCGCCATCAGGGAGGACCTCATGAAGAATAGGCTCGTCGCCGCGACCCTTGCGGCAACCATGCTATCCACCAGCGCTCCGGCCGTTGCCGAGACCTTCGACCTGCAAAGCGTCTTCGGTCTGCAGGTACCCTCCATCGGGCCGAGCCCGGTCAAATGGGCGGAGCGCGTGAAGGTGATGACCGGCGGTGCGGTGGAGATCAACGTCCTTGGCGCCGGCGATTTCGTGCCGCCCTTCGAGGTCTTCGGCGCAGTCTCTTCGGGCGCCATTCCGATGGGCTTCGACTGGATCGGCTATTGGGCCGAAAGCATTCCGGTGGCCAATCTGATTGGCTCCATGCCCTTCGGACCGAGCCCGGACGTGGCGCTTGCCTGGATGTTCGAGGGCGGCGGGCTGGAGATCATCCAGGCGGCCTACGATCCGCATCATGTGAAGGTCATCCCCTGCCACCTGGTCGTGCCGGAAGCGGGCGGCTGGTTCAACAAGGAAATCGAGTCGGTCGAGGACTTCAAGGGCCTCAACATGCGCATCGCCGGTCTCGGTGGCAAGACGCTCGCCAAGCTCGGCGCCAACACGCAACTGGTGCCGGCCGGCGAAATCTTCGTCTCGCTGGAGACGGGGCGCATCGATGCGACCGAATTTTCGGCGCCGCAGCTCGATCTCGGATTCGGTTTTCAGAAGGTGGTGAAGAACTATTACTTCCCCGGTTGGCATCAGCCGTCGAGCTGGGATTCCATCATCATCAACATGGATGTGTGGAACGGCTTCGACGAAGCCACGCAGCAGATCATGGTCGAAGCCTGCAAGGCCAACATCGCCTACAATCTGGGCGACCAGCTCAATGCACAGGCCGAGGCGATCGCGGCGATACGTGAAGCGGGCGTGGAGGTGCGCCGCTTCCCCGACGCGGTGCTGGCAGCCATTCGCGACGAGGCCGAAGCCGTACTTCAGGAAGAGGCCGAAAAGGACCCGATTTTCAAGGAAGCCTATGAATCGCTGACTGCCTATATGGACCGGGTCGGCGAATGGGAACGGCTGCAGGCAATCCCCCACAAGTAACGGCGATACCCCCTGGAGCTTGGGGGCTTACGCATCGCGTTCCGGTCGATATGGGCCGGGACGCGCCTCCTCCCTTTTGAAATGCTGCTCGAAAGAACATCCACGAAAGTGCGCTCATGATCCGTCTCCTCGATAGGCTTCAAGCCTTGTGCGCTTGGCCCGGCCGGCTCGCCGGTTGGCTCGTCGTGCCGCTTATCCTGAGTGTGTGCCTGGCGGTGCTGGCAGCGCAGTTCGGCATCAACATGCTCGCCGAATGGGGTGATCCGTTGCCGCTCTTCGGCAAGGCGCTCACCGTTAACACGCTGCTCGACCTGCAATGGCATATGTTCGCCCTGATCGTGCTGTTCGGCGGTATCTATGCATTCCGCGACAACAATCACGTGGCCGTCGATGTCTTCGCATCCGGCCTGCCCGAGCGCGCGCGCCTTGCCATCCGCATCTTCGGAGACCTTGTCTTTCTCCTACCCTTCTGCGTAATCATTGCCTGGTATGGCTACGGCTTCGCCGAAAAAGCCTTCATCTCCGGCGAGGGCTCTACCTATGGCGGGCTGATCGACCGCTGGATGATCAAGGCAAGCATTCCTGCCGCATTCGGGCTTCTCGGTCTCTGCGCCCTCCTGCGTGCCATTTCCACGGCGCTCGACCTGACAGGCTTTTCTCCCAAGACCGACGGCAACCCGCAATGACCGACGCCTATTTCTGGCCTATTCTCATGCTCGTCGGCCTGATGGCCGGCATCTTCACCGGCTATCCGGTCGCCTTCGTGCTGGCCGGTGTCGGGCTGATCTTCGCCTTCCTGGCCGACGTGCCAATGCTGTTCCTGTCGCTCGGCGTCTCGCGCATCTATTCGGGCATTCTCACCAACTGGCTTCTGATCGCGATACCGCTCTTCGTCTTCATGGGCTTGATGCTCGAGCGCTCCGGCGTCGCCCAGAGGCTGTTGCGTTCGCTCGCATCGGTGTTTCGGGGTGTCCCTGGCGGTTACGCTTTCGCCGTCGCGGTCATCGGGGTGGTGATGGCCGCTTCCACAGGCATTATCGGCGCATCGGTGGTGCTGATGGGCATGATGGCGCTGCCTACTATGCTGAAAAACGACTACGACGCGAGGATCTCCACTGGGTTGATCGCCTCCAGCGGCACGCTCGGCATCCTGATCCCGCCGAGCATCATGCTGATCGTGCTCGGCGATCAGATGCGTGTTTCCGTGGGCGACTTGTTTATGGGCGCGGTGGGGCCCGGTTTGCTGCTCGGCAGCCTTTATCTCGCCTACCTAATCGTCGTCGCCGTAGTCCAACCGCATCGAATGCCTGTGGCAAGAACCGAAAGCGGTGATGAGCCCCTGTGGCGGGTTGCGCTTTCTCTGACACGTGACCTGCTCGCACCGGTGGCCCTGATCGCCGCCGTGCTGGGAACCATCGTCACCGGCGTCGCGACTCCGACGGAATCGGCAGCGATCGGCGCTGCCGGGGCCCTGTTCTTGGCATTGATCTCAGGGAACCTCAACTTGTCGGTTTTCGCCGATGCTCTGCGCGACACAGCCAAGACCACGGCGATGATCATCTTCGTGATGATTGGCGCCACCATCTTCAGCGTCATGTTCCGCAAGCTGGGCGGCGACCAGATGATCGTCGACGCATTCGCGCTTCATGGCGACAACCCATACGCGGTTCTTCTGACCATCATGCTCGTGGTGTTCGTACTCGGCTTCTTCCTGGAATGGGTGGAGATCACGCTTGTTGTGGTGCCGATCGTGGCGCCCATCGTCGCCGGTCTCGACTTCGGCCTGACGCCCGAGCAAACGCTGATCTGGTTCGCTATCGCACTGTCGGTCAATCTCCAGACATCATTCCTGACACCGCCCTTCGGCTATGCGCTCTTCTACCTGCGCGGCATCGCCCCGGAAGGTGTGTCGATCTCGACAATTTACCGCGGTATTATCCCCTTCGTGGTCCTGCAACTGGCCGCCTTGACCATAGTCATCCTCTGGCCTGAAATTGCACTGTGGCTACCAACCTACCTAGCGAGATAGTGAGCGGCGCGCCGGCATTCGGTCACACAATCGGCACCTGCCGAACGCGAAATGTTCGAACCGCCCCAATGGATCAGCCCAAAGCTTGTGCCAGCGTTTACATGAATCCGCCGACCGTCGGCGCGGAGACGAGTTCTAGCCCTTCTTTTGCCGCATGGGTAGCGTCGAACGCACCCAGATCAATGTTCCGATCCACGAAGGCGACTCGGTCACGAAGCCGCTTTGTTGACTCGTGTACGGTAGTCGAAGGTCTGACTTATCTCGTCTCTCCGCCAATCCCGTCGCCAGGGGGTACGGCATCCCGGATTCCTTGAGCCGACCTTCTACGGCCAATTCAACCGACGAATGCGAACATCCGGAAGAACCCGGCTGCTGCTGCTCGGTACCAAAGATGGATTCGGCCTTGGCAGGCTTTCAGATTTGCGCGCAAAAACAGATCCGGACCGCCTGCGTTGTTTCGCAATGGCTCCCGGAGGCGCAATGGAAGCGGTCCAACCCGTATCAATATTGGTTTCGGTGTGATTTGAGCCTGCATGCCAAGTTGACGATTCTTGGTGACATGCGCGTTGAGAGGACTTAGCCTGTGTTGGCTAACCACTTGCCTAAATTGGATTATTCTAGCTGGAATTGGTTGCGGGGGGCGTGTAGACGTCTATATCAAGCGGCAGCAAGGACCCGACTTGCACCCCGGAGATCGAGCGGCTCTACGAGCGACTCGGCGCTTGGGCCCGCCGCCTGTCGCAGCGCACGGCCATCTCGGACGAAGCGCCCAACAAGTTGAAGGGCAAGAGTATGCGCCGCCGCAAAGCTTGCACCGCAACCGGTGAGCAATTTCCGTCCGAGCAAGGCCGCCGAGTGATGAACGGGCCGATTCTCCGGCCGAATAAAGAGGACATCTGGTGCAATGAGCATGTTCGACGCCATCCGACGGACATTGTCCTGGCTGAAAAGAATGTTCGGCAATGGCTGTCGACCGGAATTGCACTACATGCGCAGGCCAAGTCCCGCGTAGCGATACAAGCCAACCGACAGCGATTGTTGAAAGCCCGCCGCTCGAAATAGGCACGTGAGATCAAGTATTCAGCCCGTCCCGCCCCGCGAGTTCGGCATGCGCGTGCGGCGCGATATGCCACTTGAATCATTAACCTTCATGCGCAGGCGCAATATCCAAGACGGCCGCTGCTATCGATCGTTGTCGCTGAGTCGCCTCGCCTATTTGCGGTAGCTTCATCGATCTCGACGTCAATCGCACCCCTCGATTTGAAATTCCAGAACACGTCAGGAACATTCGTGGGACTTTTTGCCAAGATACAGTGCAAATATGTTCCCCAAGGCCTGATTTTGGCCTTGCTTCCGCCCCCCGGAGACTATAGGGCTTTGCGCGGTTCGGAGCGTAGCGCAGCCCGGTAGCGCACTTGACTGGGGGTCAAGGGGTCGTGGGTTCGAATCCCGCCGCTCCGACCATTTTAAGCCTGTCCGACCGGGACACATCGGCTCATTGACTATTGCGTAAGAAGGATCAGAAGCACGGCGCCTGCGGGCGAAAGATCTGATATTGCCGAATCCGATTTGGGCGGCGCACAAAGAAGACCCGGCATGGACAGCGCTTGTGACACTGCCGCACACCGGGTCCCGGTACCGGAAGGGCGGGGGCGGAAACCGGCACCGGTTTCAAAATCTGTCGTTCTTTTCATGTGCATGTCAGATGCCTTTTCGACGTATCGCCACCACCGAAGGGGCAATGCGGAGGGCTATCCGCCATCCCCATTTCCCTGGCCAACAGCAAAAGTCTTGCAAAAGACATTGTTTTGGCCTTCTGTTTGCCCCGGCGGGTCGGTGTGGTGTTTGGTGGTCAGCGTATGCCCATGCAAAACAAGCGATTCCATATTCCCGTCCTGGTCCAGCCAGGCCGGATTGACCGAACCATTGTCGTAACGGATACCCGCAGCGCGGCCGACATTCTGGTACGCCGCTGGCGTTGGCCGCGGACGGAGCGTTACATGCGCGCTGCAGAATATTGCCTGGAAGTCGCCAAGGGCCGCAAACCGCCTCATGTCGCGCGCCGGGCCTTCATATCGGCAGCCAGGGAAGCGCGCATCCTGATCGACGACCAGCCCGACCGGACCGCCTGAAGGTCACCCCACGCATGAAAATGCGGGCGTCGGCGCGACACTGATCGCTGTGTTCACCCATCTTCACGTATTCGCAACTTGACGGATGAAAAGCGCAAGGGTCCTTGTTGCGACGCAACATTCACTGCGTCGCGAGGATATACATGGCTATCGATGAGAATACCCGGCAGGACAGGCTGGTCGTACCCGCACTTTCGGGCCTCTATTCCGGGCTCCATGACTGGGCAGAAACACTGATGCGCGTCGTTTCCGGCCTCGCGCTAACAGTCCACGGCTCGCAGAAGATCACAGATCCGTTCGGTTCTGCCGGCATGGTTGAAAGCCTTGGATTTCATCCCGGCGAAGTCTGGTCCTTGCTGCTGGCCTGCACCGAGTTCTTTGGCGGCATACTGATTGCAGTCGGCCTGCTGACCCGGCCCGCAGCACTCGCCGGCACGATCGTCCTGCTCGTCACCGTCTGGTTTCACTGGATAACGCTGGGCCAGGGATACATGGGCGCAGAAAAGTCGATCCTGTGGTCGGCGATCCTGTTCTACTTCTTCATCCGTGGTGCCAACAGCCACTCGATTGACGCGCGGATCGGCCGTCATTTCTGACGACTGCGCAAAAATCCCTGCGCCGCAGCGCGCGGGGATCCTTCCAGCGCTGTCCTGCGTCTATCGCACCTGGTCGAGAAGACGCTTGCATTCGAGAAGATCGAACAGCGCTTCCTGCAGCAATGCGCGGTTGTCCCGTGACAATTTGCCTGCATCGCCCTGCACCGGGCCCTCCCCGTCGGCCTTTCCGAGTCCGAAGAAGCGGCGGCTGGGCTTGGCCCTCGCCTCACCCACCAGCATTTCATCGTCGCCGCCCGCCTTCTTGCCCTCGGCCGCGGCTTCCTGCTGCTTGCGCTGTGCGATCGCCTCCACCGCCGCAACGTCTCCGCTGCCGATTGCGATCACAAACTGATTGCCGTTCTCGCGCAACAGCTTCTGCACGCCCTTGATGGTGTAGCCCTCATCGTAGAGCATATGGCGGATGCCGCGGATCAGATCGACGTCCTGAGGGCGATAATAGCGGCGCCCTCCGCCCCTCTTGAGGGGCTTGATCTGATTAAAGCGGGTTTCCCAGAAGCGCAGCACGTGCTGAGGCAGATCCAGTTCATCAGCCACTTCGCTGATGGTACGGAAGGCGTCAGGGCTCTTTTCCATGGATTGCACCGTCGCAACGCAGCGGAGCGCATTGAAAGCGAACGCAACGCAGCTCCGCTCAGCGTCCCGTTCCCGTCCGCAAGCCGAGCCCGGCAACGCAACCATTCCACCTTGCGCGGGCACACATGCCGATTCGTCTGCATTGTCGCCGCTTGGGCGGCTTCAGCACAAGCCTCTATCGGCAGATCGACGCACCGGACCTGTAGACAGCACCGATAAGACGGTATCCGCCTATTCCGTCACTCGGACTTGCCGCGCGCGCTCTTGTGCGACTGCAGGATACGGTTCTTGAGCACGTTCGAGGCCTTGAACGTCATGACGCGACGCGGAAGGATCGGGACTTCCTCACCCGTCTTCGGATTGCGGCCGATCCGCTCGTTCTTCTCGCGCACATGGAAGGTCGCGAAAGATGAAATCTTCACCGTTTCGCCACGCACCACGGCGTCGCAAATCTCGTCAAGAACCATTTCGACCAACTGGGCGGATTCGGTGCGCGACAGGCCAACCTTCCGGTAAACGGACTCGGCAAGGTCGGCACGCGTTATTGTCTTTCCCCCCATTCGGACGTCCGTTCCAAATTTGTCAATTGATACAAGGCGCTGAAACGTTAGGGAATTGGACCTTGAAGGTCAAGGACGAAGCTTGACGCGGCGCACGATTTGCAACCTACCAGCGCAACAGCACCGCGCCCCAGGTGAAGCCGCCGCCCATGGCCTCCAGCATGACCAGATCGCCCTTCTTGATCCGGCCGTCGCGAACCGCGACGCACAGGGCAAGCGGAACCGAGGCGGCGGACGTGTTTCCATGTTTGTCCACGGTGACAACCACCTTTTCCTCGGCGATCCCGAGCTTTCTGGCAGAGCCGTCGATGATGCGCTTGTTGGCCTGATGCGGCACGAACCAGTCCAGATCGTCGGCCGTGATCCCCGCCTGCGCGAAGGTCGACTCGATCACATCGGCTATCATCGCGACTGCATGTTTGAACACCTCCCGGCCTTCCATCCGCAGATGGCCGACGCTTCCGGTCGTCGACGGCCCGCCGTCAACATAGAGCTTGTCCTTGTGCTCGCCGTCTGAACGCAGGCTCTCGGCAATGATGCCGCGATCGGCAATCGTCCCCTCCCCCTCGGCAGCCTCGAGGATCAGGGCACCTGCGCCGTCGCCGAACAGCACGCAGGTCGAGCGGTCAGACCAGTCGAGAATGCGCGAAAAGGTCTCCGAGCCGATGACGAGCACGCGCCGCGCCTGCCCGCCGCGGATGTAGAGATCGGCCGTGGTCACGGCGTAGACGAAGCCACTGCACACGGCCTGCATGTCGAAGGCGAAGCCGTGGCGCATCCCAAGACGGTGCTGGACCTCGACGGCCGTGGCGGGAAAGGTGTTGTTGGGCGTCGACGTGGCAAGCACGATCAGATCGATGTCGTCCGGGGTCAGACCGGCATTGTCGAGCGCATCGCGCGCGGCCGCTTCGGCAAGCGAGGCCGTTGTCTCGTCGTCGGAAGCAATATGGCGCTGGCGAATGCCGGTACGCTGAATGATCCACTCGTCCGAGGTTTCGACGATGCCCTCGAAGTCGGTGTTGCGCATAATCTTTCGCGGCAGCGCACAGCCCACACCGCGGACGATCGAACGTATCATGATTAGCCCCTGTTTGCCGCCCGACGCGGCCAAATTCTCATTTGCCGCCTTCGGCAGACGCACCTTCCATAGCCGGCCGCGGGTGCGGATCGCGCGAATGAAACAGATCGATGTCCACCCTGATCTTGTCGATCAGACGGTTGCGGACCATGTCATATCCGAGCTCGACCGCCGCGGCAAAGCCTTCGTCGTCGGTGCCGCCATGACTTTTGACGACGATACCATTGAGCCCCAGAAACACGCCGCCATTGATCTTTCGCACGTCCATCTTTTCGCGCAGGCGGTCGAAGGCTCCCTTGGCCAGAACATAACCGATACGGGCAAGAAGTGTCCGGCTCATGGCAGCGCGCAGGTATTCCGAGATCTGCTTGGCCGTCCCTTCTGCGGATTTCAGCGCGATGTTGCCGGAGAACCCTTCGGTCACCACCACGTCAACGGTGCCCTTGCCGATGTCGTCACCTTCCACGAAGCCGCGATAGTCCATCGTCTTCAAGGCGACCTCGCGCAGCATCTGACCTGCCTCGCGAACGTCTTCCTGGCCCTTGATCTCTTCCACGCCGACATTCAGGAGACCGACCGTGGGCCTCTGGACCTGGAACAGCGCGCGCGCCATGGCCGCGCCCAGGATCGCAAAGTCGATCAGCTGGTGACTGTCGGCACCGATCGTGGCCCCGACATCCAGCACGATGCTCTCACCGCGAACGGTGGGCCAGATGGCGGCGATGGCCGGCCGCTCGATACTGGCCATCGTGCGCAGGCTGAACTTCGACATCGCCATCAGGGCGCCGGTGTTGCCGGCCGAGACACAGACGTCGGCCTGTCCCGTCTTGACCGCCTCGATGGCCTTCCACATCGAAGACTTCCAGCGTCCCTGACGCAACGCCTGGCTCGGCTTGTCGTCCATGCGCACGGCAACATCGCAGTGCACCAGCTCCGACACGGCCGCCACACGGGGATGCCTGGCCAGTTCCGGCGCCACGGCATCCTCCCGGCCAAATATGAGAAACCGCACGTCGGGGCGGCGCTCGACGACCTTTTGCAGGCCGGGGATGACAACTGACGGGCCATGGTCGCCGCCCATGGCATCGATTGAAATTGTGATCACGCGCTTCCCATTCTGTTGCAGAGCCGATTGCGACCCAATCCGAAAGCCCGGCGAAAATAGCGCTTTTGCGCCGCCGCACAACCGTCTTTGCAGAGGGTCACCTTTTTCAGGATTTGTTCTTGAGCTGGCGGAGCTTGGCGAATGGCGACTCGCGTTCCTTCTCGCCGCCAGGTTCGGTACTCGTCGACATCGCGCCCTCGGTAGCATCGGGCGCTCTCGGATAGGGATCGATGGCCAGTTCCATGAATTCCTCCGCCAAAGCGCCGACATCGACCGTATCTCCCTCGAATGTCTCGGGAAGATCGGGCCCGTCAGGATCGAGCATGATTTCGTCGTGGCGGTGGCCTTCACGGCGGGCGAGCTTCGAATTCTCGGGCACGAAGACAGCCTCCACCGCCTCGCGGATGGCGGATCGAACCGGTTCGAGCGTAAGCACGCAGGACTGCACGATCTCGGCCTCGACGACCCCGCTCACCTTCACGCCGTCGCGCTTCCATTTCTCCACCTTCAGATCGGCAGCGAAGCGCTCGACCCCAAGCAGATCGTGGTCGCGCGCCAGGGCAACAAGCTGCTCCGGCTGCGCACGAATCTGCACCGGCATGCCCTTCTGGGGCAGCCGGCCGACACTCACGCGATAGGATACCGGGCTTTCATCGGTCGACTTCATGGCTCCTTCTCCACGAGAGCGGAAGCGGCGGGGAATACCAGTCGCCCTTCAAGAATCGATTCCACAGACTGCGCCTTCAAGACCCTGTCGGCTTCAAGCGCGTAACGCGCCAGCGCCTCGGCCTGCGGCCAGTCGGCACTTTCCGGCATGACGTTGCGTTGCAACGCCCCCGCCAGCCCGGCCACATCACCCGCATCTATCGCCGCGCCATAGGCGACGGTACGACCATAGAACATTCGCGCCAGCTTCTTCATCCGCTTGGGGATGCCCATGTCGCCGATCCCCATTTCGCGCAGCGAATCATCGACTTCGGCGAAGAACGTGTCGGTAAGGTCCTGGGCCAGTTCACGAACCGTACCCTCCTCATCCCTGACACGGTGCATGAACAGGAACATGTGCAACCCGAGCATCTCGAAACGGCCCAATGGCGTATCGGGCACCCGCCACACAGCATAGAGTTCGGGCTGCCGCGCAGCCGCCACGATCGCCCCATAGAGTGCGTCGACGATCGCTTGGTTAGGGTTGCGGCCGAGGCCGAAGAGCTTCTTGAACATGCCGGTCGTTCTTTTTCGACTGGCCGCGTGGAAAGCGGCCTGGTTGCATCAGCGAGGAAGCTGGTTTACCGAGTTCGCGTTCAGGCGCAAGCCGAACAGGGTCAGATCCTAGGGAGATGTCGTTGCCGTCGCCTGTTTTCAATATGCATTCGAGCCGCCGTGCCGGAATTCTCGTTGCCGCGCTGGCCGCACTGGGGCTTTCGGGCTGCAACGCGGGAAGCACGCTTTCGCCTGCCGAAACGATAACCCAGGGCTATGTCATCGACGAGCAGCAGCTCGAACTGGTTCCGCCCGGGTCGAGCCGCGAACAGGTTCTCCTGGCCCTCGGCACGCCGTCGACCACGGCCACCTTCGACAACGAGGTCTTCTACTACATATCACAGAAGCGCGTGCGTCCGGTTGCGTTCATGAATTCGCGCATCGTCGACCGCAGGATCCTCGCCGTCTATTTCGGTGATGATGATCGCGTCCAGAGCATCGCCAATTACGGCATGCAGGACGGCAAGGTCTTCGACTTCATCTCGCGCACCACGCCAACGGCGGGCAAGGACACCAACTTCATCGGCCAGATGCTGACCGGACTGTCGGGCACACCGCAATTGCCGGGCGCCCAGGGCGGCGGACCGCAGTAGCACGGCCTGGCAGACATTTGCCTGAAACGAAAACCCGCGGGACCAACGTCCCGCGGGTTCTTCATTCTTGATTGCCGCTGCGGTCAGTGCGCCAGCACAGCCAGCAGCAGAAGCGCCATGATGTTGGTGATCTTGATGGCGGGATTGACGGCCGGACCAGCGGTATCCTTGTAGGGATCGCCCACCGTGTCACCGGTAACGGAAGCCTTGTGCGCCTCCGAACCCTTCTCGTGCTTCACTCCGTCCTTGTCGACGAAGCCGTCCTCGAAGCTCTTCTTTGCGTTGTCCCAGGCGCCGCCGCCGGACGTCATGGAGATCGCCACGAACAGTCCATTGACGATCACGCCGAGGAGCGTCGCCCCGAGGGCGGCAAAGGCGGCCGCCTTGGAACCCGAAATGAGCAGGACGCCGAAATAGACCACCAGCGGCGCCAGCACGGGCAACAGCGACGGAACGATCATCTCGCGGATCGCCGCCCTGGTCAAAAGATCGACGGCACGGGCATAGTCGGGCCGCACCTTGCCCTGCATGATGCCGGGATTTTCACGGAACTGGCGGCGTACCTCCTCGACGATGGAGCCGGCTGCCCGGCCGACCGCCGTCATGGCGATCCCGCCGAAGAGATAGGGAATGAGCCCCCCGAAGATCAGGCCTGCGACGACATAGGGATTGGACAGCGAGAAGGAAACGTTGCCCATATCCGCGAAATAGGGGAACTGCTCCGGATTGGCGGCGAAATATTCCAGATCGTAGGAATAGGCGGCAAACAGCACCAGCGCGCCGAGACCGGCCGAGCCGATCGCATAGCCTTTGGTCACCGCCTTGGTGGTGTTGCCGACGGCATCCAGCGCATCCGTCGACTGGCGCACCTCCTTCGGCAGCTCCGACATTTCGGCGATGCCGCCCGCATTGTCGGTCACCGGCCCGAAGGCATCGAGAGCCACGATCATGCCGGCAAGCCCGAGCATGGTGGTTACCGCGATTGCCGTGCCAAAAAGGCCGGCGAGCTGAAAGGTCGCCAGAATTCCGCCGACGATCACGATCGCGGGAAGCGCGGTGGCTTCCAGCGACACGGCAAGTCCCTGGATGACGTTCGTGCCGTGTCCGGTGACGGATGCCTGTGCGATGGAGTTGACGGGGCGCTTGTTGGTCCCGGTGTAGTACTCGGTGATGACGACGATCAGACCGGTCACCACGAGACCGATCAGGCCGCAGGTGAAAAGGTTTGTGCCGGTGATGTTCATACCGTTGATCTCACCGAGCGTTCCCCAGCCCACCGTGAGCGAGGTCGCGGCGCCGATGCCGATGATGGTCAGCAGCCCCGTGACGATGAGGCCCTTGTAGAGCGCACCCATGATCGATCCGTTAGCGCCGAGCTTGACGAAGAAGGTGCCGACGATGGAGGTGATGATGCACGCCCCGCAGATCGCCAGCGGGTAGATCATCGCCTGCGAAAGCAGTTCGGAACCGGTGAAGAAGATCGCCGCGAGCACCATGGTCGCAACGACGGTCACGGCGTAGGTTTCGAACAGGTCGGCTGCCATGCCTGCGCAATCGCCGACATTGTCCCCGACATTGTCGGCGATCGTCGCCGGATTGCGTGGATCATCCTCGGGTATTCCCGCCTCGACCTTGCCGACGAGGTCGCCGCCAACATCCGCGCCCTTGGTGAAGATGCCTCCCCCAAGGCGGGCGAAGATGGAGATGAGCGAAGCACCGAAGCCGAGCGCCACCAGTGCATCCACCACGATGCGGTCGGACGGCGCGTAGCCCATCGGGCCAATGAGGATCAGGTAATAGACAGCGACGCCCAGAAGCGCGAGGCCGGCCACCAGGAGACCGGTGATCGCGCCCGACTTGAACGCGATGTCGAGGCCGGCGGCGAGACTGTTGGAGGCGGCCTGAGCGGTCCGCACGTTTGCACGCACGGAAACATGCATGCCGATGAAGCCGGCCGCGCCCGAAAGAACGGCCCCGATGGCGAAGCCGATGGCGGCCTCACCCGAAAGGAGCAGCCAGGCGAGAATGAAGACGACGACGCCGACGACGGCGATCGTGGTGTACTGACGCGTAAGATATGCCTGCGCTCCCTCCCGGATGGCACCGGCGATTTCCTGCATGCGTGCACTGCCCTGGTCGGCCGCGAGGACCGACTGCGTTGCCCAAACGGCATAAAGGACAGAAAGCAGACCGCAGGCGATGACGACGTAAAGCATGGTCATTGCCAAATTTCCCTGGGTTAGGTCCGAAAAACCCCTCCCGGACCGCATTTAGCGGGACGAATAGTGCTGGAACACACTGCGAGACCGCCCCGTCATCCGGGATTAAGGCGACAGCATGACGCAGCGTCAAGACGGGACAGCATATTTGTCCTTATTTGATCGCCCAATGGTACCAGGTCAGTTTCGCTTCACCTGCACGATGCTTCCGCCGCTGGTGTTGGTGCGGCGCACTTCGACGGTCTTCATGGCTTCCATGAGATTGCTCAACTTCCTGAAGCCATAATTGCGCGGGTCGAAGTCGGGCATGCGCTTAATCAGGATCTGGCCGACCTCACCCAGATTGGCCCAGCCATCTTCTCCAGACGTGTCCTCAATCGCCGCCATGATTTCGCCTGCCGGCAGATCAGATGATTCGACCTCCACGACAGCGTTCTCATGGCGCTCCTCCCGCAAGAGACGGTCGCAATAGAAGAATCGATCGCAGGATCGCACATAGGGTTGCGACGCCTTCTGCTCGCCGAACCCGTAGACCGACACCCCGTCCTCGCGTATGCGGCTTGCCAGGGTGGTGAAATCGCTGTCGCTGGATGCGATACAGAACCCTTCGATCTGCCCGCGATGCAGAAGGTCCATGGCCTCGATCGCAAGCTTCATGTCTGTGGCGTTCTTGCCAACGGCGGCCGGCGGGATATGCACCGGGGTCAACGCATACTCATGAACCAGCGGCTGCCATGCATTCATGGACGAACTGCCGAAATGGCCATAGACGCGTTTCACCGTGACCGTCCCGAGGGCCGATGCCTCGCGAATGATGATCGGCAGGAAATCGGCCCTGATGTTGTCGGCATCGATCAGCAGGGCCAATCGCGCGCGCCGAGGCTGAAGGTCGGTGGACATGGTGTCTCCTGACTGGCTGTTCCGGAGTAAACCACGTTCGGCTCCGTCGAGCCAAGCCATCATGCACCGCGGTTGGTCAGCAGGGTCATTCGGCCGGGACGCGGCGCCTGCGCATCGTCACCAGCCCTGCGAGCGCGGCCAGACAGACAGCACAGACAGGCAGCACGATCCAGTTGAGCATGTCCCAGCCCCATGCGTTGTAGACCTGGCCCGACATCAGCGAACCGAACGCAACCGAACCGAACAGCAGGAAATCGTGGATGCCCTGCACCTTGCCCTTCTCGGATTCGCTGTAGGTCTCCGACACCATTGCGGTGGCGCCGATGAAGCCGAAATTCCAGCCGACGCCGAGCAGGATGAGCGCAGTCCAGAACTGCCAGAGCGCGATGCCGGACAGGGCAACCAGCGCACAGCCGACCAGCAGCATCAGACCGACGGCGACGATGGTTTCCTTGCCGAAGCGGGCGATGAGCCGTCCCGTCACGAAACTCGGCGCGAACATGGCCATCACATGCCATGAAATGCCGAGCGCAGCCTCGTCGGGCGTAAATCCGCAGCCCACCATGGCAAGCGGCGCGCCTGTCATGACGAAACTCATCAGCGCGTAGGAACCGACCGCGCACAGCAGCGACACGATGAAGCGCGGCTGCAGAAGAATGCGGCCAAGCGGACGGGCCTCGCCTGCGTCCATCTGGGCATGGCGAACCTGCTTGTCCGGCAGGCGCAGGAAGGACAGGATGACCGCCCCCAGCCCGGCCAGGATGATGATGGCCGCGAAGGAGCCGGCAAACATGACAGGCGCGAACAGCTCACGCGTGAAGATGGCGACCTGCGGGCCGATCACCGCCATCGCGACGCCGCCGGCCAGCACGGTCGAGATGGCTTTGGCCTTGAAGGCGGCCGGCGCGCTGTCGGCGGCTGCGAAGCGATACTGCTGCACCGAGGACCCGCCGACGCCGATGACCAACAGCCCCAGGGCAAAGATCCAGAACGCGCCGTAGAACAGGCCGAGCGTGGCGATGAAAGCGCCGGCGGCAGTGGCCAATGTCCCCGAGATAAAGCCGTTGCGCTGACCGAGACGGCGCACGAGGATCGAAAGAGGGATGGCCCCGAGCGCGACGCCGAGGTTGTAGGCTGTGACCGGTGCGGTGGCGAGGGACTTGTCGGCTTCGAGGAGATAGCTTCCGGCCAGAGCGCCCATGGAGATCGAGATCGGCGCCGCGGAGCCGACCACGGCGTTCGAAGCAGCCAGGATCAGGGCGGTGCGGCGGGCTTCCCTCTCGAGTAGGTTCATTTAACTGCCTTGCCGGCCTCATCCTTGCGCACGCGGCGGGCGACACGATCGAGAACGGCGTTGACCAGCTTCGGCTCATCCCCCTCGTAGAACGCCTTGGCGATGTCGACATATTCGGAAACAATGACGGCGATCGGCACGTCGAAGCGCAGCATCAGTTCGTAGACACCGGCGCGCAGAATGGCCCGCAAGGTGGAATCGATGCGCGACAACGGCCAGTCGTCGAGCAGTGCCTGACGGATGACCGGATCAACCTTCTTCTGATTTTCCACCACCCCGGCCAGGATCGCACGGAACCATTGCGGATCGGCCTCGCGATAAAGGGCTCCATCGACCTCCTTGCCGAGGCGGAAGGCCTCGTATTCGGCCGTGGTTTCCAGAAGGCCGGTCCCGGCTACATCCATCTGATAGAGCGCCTGCACGGCGGCGAGGCGGGCGGTACCGCGCTTGTTGGCAGGGCGCGGTGACTTGTCGGCGCTGTCGGACGTCAAGATATCAGGCTCCAAGTCTTTGTCGCAGCGCTATCATCGTCAGCGCCGCACGAGCTGCAAATCCTCCCTTGTCCCCCTCCTCGCGCCGGGCACGCGCCCAAGCCTGCGCTTCATTCTCAACAGTCAGAATGCCGTTGCCGATCGCAGCCGATTCCTCCACCGACAGCTCCATCAGGGCGCGCGAAGATTCATTGGCTACGATCTCGAAATGATACGTCTCACCACGAATGACACAGCCAAGCGCGACGAATCCATCATAATCCGTGCCGTCGTCTTCCGCAGCGTCGAGAGCGAAGGAGATGGCGGCCGGAACCTCAAGGGCGCCCGGCACGGTGACGACATCATAGGCCGCGCCTGCTTCGTCCAGCGCCGCCTTGGCACCGTCGAGCAGCGCATCGGATAGATCGTCGTAGAAGCGCGCCTCGACGATCAGCAGGCGAAGGGTCTTGGTCATGTCGGTCTCCGGCGAAGCCGGTCAATTAGGCCGTTCCGCCGCTCTCTGCAAGGCGCAGAATGCCTGGAGCCGATTTTTTGGCAATACCGGGCCTTCGTTTGACGGTACGCCATCGATCGCTGTTGCTCTAACCCGCCGCATGCAAATCCAAAAAGGCGCTCGTCTCTTCCAGAAAGCGATCGAATGCGGGCGTGCCTTCCAGGACCACATGATTGTTGCCGGGTAGCTCGATGAAGTTTGCATTTGGGATCGTTCGCGCAACCATACGCCCCTCTTCGATCGGCGAAACCCTGTCGCCCGCACAATGCAGGACCAGCGTCGGCACGCGGACCTGCCTTGCCAGATCAGTGACGTCGACGGCGGCATTCATGTTCCAAAGCCGCAGAGCATTTGCAGGACTGGTGGAGACACGTTGCAACTCGTCGAACTTCTGCGCCACGTCGGGCTGGGCGTCGGGAATGAAATTCGAGGTGAAAAAATGCCGGAATACGGGGTTGGGCGAGCCCCATCCATCACGAATGGTCATCTTGAGCGCTTCGAAGAGCTTACGTTGCTCAGGGTCCGGTCGCTTCAGGCGGCCCCTGAGGTAGGAGCCCATCAGGACGAGGCATGTCACGCGCTCGGGATGTTCGACAGCATAGCGAATTGAAAATGCTCCCCCTTGAGAGATGCCCAACAACGCGAACCGCTCGAGGCAGGCGGCATCAGCGACAGCCGTCATGTCGTCGATCATTGTGCGAACCGAGAACTCCTTGACATCCCAGTCCGACAGGCCGTTGCCGCGCTGATCGAAACGCACCAGTTGGCAGCGCTGCGCAAGCTTGCCGAAGGCTAGGCCCCAGGCGGGACTGCGCCACTCATATTCCAGGTGATTGAGCCAGTTTGGTGCCTTGAGCAGGGCCGCCCCCTGACCGATGCTCGCCCAGGCGATCTGGACCCCGTCGCGCGCCGTGGCAAAGCGAATATGTTGCTGCGCGGGTGGCGGAACAATCGGCGCGGCCGTTTCGCTTTCAGGCGACCATTGCCAGACCCGGATGGGCCGCGAGATATTCTTCACCCGTTGGCTGCCCATGTCGCGGAACGAGTATCCGATGCGGTCGCCGACTGTCTGATACACAGTGTCGGATATGCAAACGCCGCCGGGCTCTGAAAGCCCCTGCAGCCGCGCCGCGACATTGACCCCGTCGCCGAAGACGTCGCCTTCATCGAACACAATGTCACCAAGATTGATGCCGACGCGATAGGCGATGCGACGGTCCGGCGCCGGCGCATCCTCCTGGTGCGTCATCGCCCTCTGTATGCCGATCGCACATCGAACAGCGTCATGGGCCGATGCAAACTCGACCAGCAGGCCGTCACCAGTCGACTTCACGATATGACCGCAGTTACTTGAAATGCTGGGATCGAAAGCGTTGTTGCGATGCGCCTTCTGGCGGCGCAGAACGTCTTCCTCGTCCTGCTCCATGAGCCGGCTATAGCCCGCCATGTCCGCACAAAGTATGGCAGCGAGGCGTCGCTCCATAACGCATCTCCCTGCTCATGATTTTAGCCGCAAGGGCCAACCGAATCCATGTCAGATAGTGCGCCATTCGACGGACCGCGCCTTCTTGGGCCCGCAGTCAAATCACGAAAGTCTGCGCCCGGTTCAAAGACCCTGCTCGGCAGCTTCCTTGAGACGGGCCGCATAGCGCGCCATAGTGTCGATCTCCAGATTGACGAAATCGCCGGCCTGCCGCTCGCCCCACGTCGTGACCGAAAGCGAATGCTGGATCAGCAGCACGTCGAAACGCGTACCATCCACCGCATTGACCGTGAGCGACGTCCCGTCGAGCGCCACGGACCCCTTCGGCGCGATGAACTTCGCCAGATGGCGCGGCGCCTCGAGCACGAAACGCACAGCTACTCCTTCGGACTCGCGTGCAACGATCTCGGCCATGCCATCGACATGGCCGGAGACGATGTGCCCGCCAAGTTCGTCGCCAATCTTCAGGGCCCGCTCAAGATTGATGCGCGTGCCATCGCGCCATTGCCCGGCCGTCGTCAGCCGCAGCGCCTCCTCCCAGGCCTCGACCTCGAACCAGCGCTGGTTGGAGCCGTCTTCCGGCAGGCTCACCACGGTGAGACAGACGCCGCCACAGGCGATCGACGCGCCGATGTCGATCGTGGCGGGATCGAATTTCGTCTCCACGCGCAGGCGCACGCCCTCATCGAGAGGTTTCAGCGCATTGATCGTGCCAATATCGGTGACAATGCCGGTGAACATCAGTTCTGCCTCACATATTCTCGATAATCGTCATCGCCGAAGCGTGCCTGGCGCACAAGCCGGAACCCGTCCGGCATTTCATCACAAGTGAACGGCGCGGCGATGCCGCCCTCACCGATTTCACCGGGCGCGGTGAACAATGCGATGCGGTCGACAAGCCCTTCTGCCAGGAAGGCCGCGGCCGTTTGCGCGCCGCCTTCCACCATCAGGCTGGCAACACCCTTGGCGGCGAGGTCTTCCAGCAGTTCCGGCAGGGCGATCCTGCCGGCGTATCGCTCCGTCGCCAGGACTTCGACGCCTGCCGCCTCCAACGCGGCTCTTGCGGTCGCGTCGGTCTCGATCCCGGCGGCCAGCATGACCGGCACCGATCCGGCCGAGCGCACAAGGCGCGACGCAAGCGGCAAGCGCGCCTTCGAATCGAGCACGATGCGCGCCGGCGATCGTGCCTCCAGGCCAGGCAGGCGGCAGGTGAGCTCGGGATCGTCGGCCAGCGCCGTGCCTATGCCGATGAGGATTGCATCGGCCTCGGCGCGCATGACATGCACCTGCGCGCGCGCCACGGGTCCGGTGATGGCGACCTGACCTTCGCCCTGTCGGCCGATCATGCCGTCGCTCGATACGGCAAGCTTCAGAATCACTTCCGGCCGTTTTCTGACATGACGCATGAGGTATCCGGCCATCAAATCGGCGGCCTCGTCGGCAAGAACGGCCTCGACCACCTCGATCCCGGCAGCGCGCAGGATTGCATAGCCGCGGCCGCTGACACGCTCGTCGGGATCGCTCGCTGCCCCGACGACGCGGGCGACGCCGGCGCTCACCAGAGCCTCCGCGCAGGGCGGCGTGCGACCGTGATGTGCGCATGGTTCCAGCGTCACATAGGCGGTAGCGCCACGCGCCCGTGCACCAGCCTCGGCCAGCGCCTCGGTTTCGGCGTGGGGACGCCCGCCGACCGCGGTGACACCACGACCGACGATCACGGGGCCCGCGCCATCGTCAGCAACGATCAGCGTTCCGACCGAAGGATTGGTCGCGGTACGGCCGAGGTGGCGGCGCGAGAGGCGGATGGCTGCGGCCATGAAGCGGCGATCCATGCTGGCTTGCCGCTCTCCATCGCGGCCCGCCGACGCCGCGTTCACTGCCCGGCCTCCTCACTGTCGCCCAGTTCGCCCAGCAGCTCCTTGAAATCCTTGGCCTCGCGAAAATTGCGATAGACCGACGCAAAACGCACATAGGCCACGTCGTCGAGCGACTTCAGGGCCTCCATGACCAGCCGGCCCACCTCGTCGGAGGCGATCTCGGTTTCACCGGAACTTTCGAGCTGGCGCACGATGCCGGAAACGGCGCGCTCGACGCGCTCGGGCTCCACGTTGCGCTTTCTGAGCGCGATGTTGAAGGACCGCATCAGCTTGTCGCGGTCGAAGGGAACTCTGCGGCCGGACTTCTTGACGACGACGAGGTCGCGAAGCTGAACGCGCTCAAAGGTGGTGAAACGGCCGCCGCAATCCGGACAGACGCGCCGGCGACGGATGACTGCCCCGTCCTCGGCCGGCCGCGAATCCTTCACCTGCGTGTCTTCAGACTGGCAATAGGGACAGCGCATATCTTCCCTTCTATCTGCGGGACGGCCTGCTCGGCGCCCCCGGAACATCGAACGATTCGAATCCCACGGGCGCCGCGAAAAGTAAACCGTCCCGAACGGGCGTCAGCCCAGATGCGGATAGAGCGGGAAGCGATCGGTGAGCGCGATGACCTTCTTCTTCACCGCCTCTTCGACGGCGGAATTGCCCTCGTCGGAATTGACCACCTTGAGACCATCGAGCACTTCGGTGATCAGGTTGCCGATCTCGCGGAACTCGGCCTGCCCGAACCCGCGCGTGGTGCCGGCCGGCGTACCGAGCCGGACACCCGAGGTGACGAAGGGCTTTTCGGGATCGAACGGGATACCGTTCTTGTTGCAGGTGATGTTGGCGCGACCGAGCGCCGCCTCGGCGCGCTTGCCTGTTGCGTTCTTGGGCCGCAGGTCAACGAGCATGAGGTGATTGTCGGTCCCGCCGGACACGATATCCAGTCCGCTCTCGTTGAGGCTCGCCGCCAGCGCCTTTGCGTTGTTCACGACATCTTGCGCATAGGCCTTGAAATCGGGGCGCAGCGCTTCGCCGAGCGCCACGGCCTTGGCCGCGATCACATGCATGAGCGGACCTCCCTGAAGGCCGGGGAAAACGGCCGAGTTCATCTTCTTGGCGATTTCCTCGTCATTGGTCAGGATCATGCCGCCGCGCGGACCGCGCAGCGACTTGTGGGTCGTTGTCGTCACCACATGGGCGTGCGGCAGCGGCGAAGGATGAACGCCGCCGGCCACGAGACCCGCAATATGCGCCATATCAACCATCAGGTAGGCGCCGACCGCGTCGGCGATGGCGCGGAAGCGCTCCCAATCCCAGATGCGCGAATAGGCCGTGCCACCGGCCAGGATCAGCTTCGGATTGTGCTCGTGCGCAAGCCGTTCGACCTCATCCATGTCGAGCAGATGATCGTCGCGGCGCACGCCGTAGGAAATCGGGCGGAACCATTTGCCAGACATGTTGACCGGCGAGCCATGCGTCAGGTGCCCGCCGGAGTTCAGGTCGAGCCCCATGAAACTGTCGCCGGGCTGAAGCAGCGCCAGAAACACGGCCTGGTTCATCTGGCTGCCGGAATTCGGCTGGACATTGGCGAATTTGCAGTCGAAGAGCTTCTTGGCGCGCTCGATCGCCAGTTCCTCGACGATGTCGACATACTGGCAACCGCCGTAGTAGCGGCGCCCCGGGTAGCCCTCTGCATACTTGTTGGTGAGAACCGTGCCTTGCGCCTCCATGACGGCGCGGCTGACGATATTTTCCGACGCGATCAGTTCGATCTCGTGACGCTGACGTCCGAGTTCCTTGCGCACGGCGCCGAAGATCTCCGGATCCAGCTCTTCGAGCGGCAGATCGAACGGGTTGGCGGTGGCGGAAGCGGCGGTGGCTGTTGCCATGATATCTTGATCCTCAGCGTTTGGGGTGGATTCAGACAGCGCGCGCCTTAACACAGTTGCGCCGAGACTGCCACGTCGACGGAGCGAAAATTGATGCCAGTATGCGCCATACGGCATTGCGGCCCGTTCGAAGGACATTATTTCACATTCGAGCCGGAACCTTTGAGTCATTGTGCTGACCGTGACGCTGGGAAGTGTGTTCCGACGAGGACGCACCGCCCGATTGGCCTTGTCACAATATGGAGCGCAACCCATCGCGCGTGTTCTTCTTTGCGCGCCTGCATGATAGGATTTGCGTTGGTAGGGAACCATGATGGAACACAGGCTTGCAGCCGTACTGGCCGCCGACATGGCGGGCTATTCCCGCCTCATGGAGACGGACGAGAAGGGCACGCTCGCCAGGCTGCGCACGCACCGCATCGAGCTCATCGACCCGGCGATCGCCAAGAACCAGGGCAACATCATCAAGACCACGGGCGACGGCATGCTGGTCGAGTTCCAGAGCGTCACCGACGCCGTCCTGTGTGCTGCCGAGATTCAGGAGCGCATGCGCCGGCGCAACTCGGACGTGCCGGAAGACCGGCGCATTCAGTTCCGCATCGGGATCAACATCGGCGACATCATATTCGACGAAGGCGACATCTACGGCGACGGCGTCAACATCGCGGCGCGCATCGAACAGCTTGCCGATGTCGGCGGCATCTGCGTCACGCAGGCCGTTCGTGACCAGATCCTCGACAAGATTGACGTTGCCTTCGAGGATGTGGGCGAAAAAGCACTGAAGAATATTTCACGGCCGGTTCGGGTCTGGCGCGCCTTACTCAACGGTCAGAACGGGGCGCCAAGAGCAAGTTCCGAAGGCGAGAGGGGCCAGGCCGCGGGCCGGACTTCGATCGCGGTCCTGCCCTTCGCCAACATGAGCGGCGATGCGGAGCAGGAATTCTTCGTCGACGGCCTGACGGAGGACATCATCACGGAATTGTCGCGGCGCCATGAGCTGTTCGTCATCTCGCGCAACTCCTCCTTCGTCTATAAGGGCCAGGCTGTGAATATCCGCGACGTGGCGCAGAAGCTCGGCGCGCAATATCTGGTTGAAGGAAGCGTCCGCAAGGCCGGCGAACGGCTGCGTGTCACCGTCCAGCTCATCGACACGGCCAGCGACACGCATATCTGGGCGGAACGCTACGATCGCAAGCTGGACGATGTCTTCGCAATCCAGGACGAGGTGACGGCCGCAATCGTCGCCACCCTGCCCGGCCGCGTCGAAGCCGCGCAACGCGACCAGATCGCGCGCAAGACCCCCGCCAATCTCGCCGCCTATGAATGCGTTCTGGCGGCGAAAGTGCTCCACCACCGTTCCACGCGCTCCGACAACGAGGCTGCGCAGAAGCTGATCGAAAGGGCGGTAGAGCTCGATCCCGATTACGCGCATGCTCACGCCTGGCGCGGCTGCATACTCGGCCAGTCATGGGTCTATGATTGGTGTGGTGACAGGGACGCCACGTTCGAGCAGGTCGTCGCGGAACTGGAAACGGCGCTATCGCTTGATGACAACGACGCCGATGTGCATCGCATCCTGGCCGCAATCGCTGTCAACAAGAATGACCTGACGCGCGCCCGCCACCACCAGGAACGTGCCCTGGCGCTCAACCCCAATTACGATCTCGTGGTGGTTCAGCAAGGCGAACTGCTCACCTGGCTAGGCCGCCCGGAGGAAGGCATCGACTGGATCGACAAGGCAATGCGGCTCAACCCGCACCATCCGGAGCGTTTCTGGAGCCATCTGGGCAAGGCGCGTTTCAACGCACGCCAGTATGGCGATGCGATCGAGGCCTTCATGCACCTGTCGGCCATGGACGCCTACCAGCATGCATTCGTCGCCGCCGCCTATTCGTGGCTCGGCGACGAAACGGCGGCCAGCGCCCACGCAGCACGGATCAAGGAGAGCGATCCTTCGTTCACCTTCCAGACCATGCAGGCCACCCTCCACTATGCCAGGGACGAGGACGTGGAGCACCTGCGCGAGGGATTGATAAAATCCGGCATTGCAGCGGACTGAACGGTTGCGGCACCGCGCGGAGAAGAAGACGCGCGGTGCCGCTTTCCGCCCCCCGGATCAGCCGACCGTCACCCGCCGAATTTGTAGCGGAAACCCACCGAAATGATGTCGACGCTGCCTTCGGCCGTGCCGGCATAGCGAATGCCTGCCGTCGTTTCGTCGATCGGTCCGTCATCGACGAAAAGATGCGAATAGCCGAAGTCGAAGGCCAGCTTCTCGTTCCAATTGTAGCTCGCACCGACGCTGGCCCAGACACGGTCGGCGTCGGGTAGCCGCATGGAGCGATGCTCGTCCTCCGTCGGCGCGATCTCGTAGCCAAGGCCGGCGCGCAGCGTCAGCTCGGGATTGTACTGGTATTCTCCACCGAGCGAGAAGAACCATCCGTCCCGGTAATTGAGCGCGAGATCGGAGCCGGCCGGCGAGCCCTCGAACGGAACGGTCTGGATGCGGCTCCAGTTGGTCCATTCCATGCCCGCCATCATGGTGAAGCTCTCGGTGATGCGCTGGCGCAGGCCGACCGAGATCGTGTCCGGCAGATCGATATCCGCACCGATCGGATAGGATCCGGCAGGTATCAGTCCGCCACCAACGGGAATGTCGAAGGACTGCGAGCCCTCGAGCGACTGCTTGATCATCGAACGGTAGCCGATGCCGATCGTCGTGCCGTCCACAGGTGTGAAGGTCAGGCCGGCCACGAAACCGACACCCCAGTCGTCGCCGGAGATTCGCTGTCTGGGCGGCGAGGCGACCGGCGCGAGCGCCGTCTTGATGTCGACATCGAAGTACTGCACCTGCAGGCCGGCCGCGACACTCAGCATGTCGTTGATCTTCACGCCAACGATGGGCGTCGCGTTGAATGAGAGAGCCTCGGCCTCCAGATGGCTGAACATGCCGACCCAGGGAGCATTCGACGTCGTCGCGAGCCCGAAGGGCGCGTTGATGCTCAGTCCGAAATAGAACCTGTCGTTGATCGGCATGGCGAAATAGCCCGTCGGGACCACCCCGACTTCGCCGACGTTGCCGCCATTATCGGTGATGCCGAGAGCAGTCAGCGTCGAGCGTGTCGGATCGACGTCCAGCTTTGATCGCGGGAATATGCCCGTCACGTTGCCTTCCACGACGATCCCGTCGACGATGGTCACTGCGGCAGGGTTCCAGAACATCGAGCTGATCGAACTGCCCGGCGCCGCCATTCCGGCGAAGCTGGAGCCCTGGCCGTAGGCCGATTGCTCGCGAACCGCGAAGCCACCGGCATCCGCAGTCGCCATTCCCGCCACCATTGCTGCCAACGCAGTCGTTGCAAAAAGAGAAGCGCGCATGCGTCTTCACCTCCCTCACAATTTCCGCCCCGTACGCCGTATGGCGAAGGGTCATCCTCCGAACTGGTGGGAAGATTGCCAAAAAGATGGGTCGCCAACAATTGCCGCGTTCAGACCCGGAAAACACGAGACTCGGGAAATGCGGAAAATGCCGTAGCGTCAAAATTCGCCCGAACATCGAACGAATTCATCGATATGGCAGAAATTGCGCTCGCAACACTGGAAGGAGGCCGACCGAGAGGGCCGCCAACAGACGAAGATGCATTTCCGGTCCGCGTTGCAAAATCGTCACATTTCGGCTGCGCGCGTGAGGCAGCAGAGTGAACGGATGGGCTGCCAGAAACGATTCGCGCCAAAGGCCGCCGCGGCCAATCCATGGCCGGAGCGCCCGACGGCGCGGATCGTTCTTAAAATGCCGAGGAGATCTTCAGCTCTTCCACACCGTCGCGGCCATAGATGTCGTCGCGGAAATGCACCACGCGATTGCCGGTCGACCAGGCGGAAACATAGGTGAAATGCACCGGAACAGGCCGCGCGAGCTGAACCGGCACGCTTTCGCCGGTCTTGATGGTCTGCTCGAAGCGCTGGCGCGTCCAGCCATCCGTGTCGCGCAAGAGCCAGGTGACGAGATCGCGCACATTCTGCACGCGCACGCACCCCGAAGAATCGAACCGCATCAGTTCGTTGAACAGGCTCTGCTGCGGCGTGTCGTGCATGTAGACGGCATGCGAGTTCGGGAAATTGATCTTGACCGACGCCATCGCATTGATGGCGCCCGGATCCTGGCGGAAACGGTAATTGACCGCCTCTTCGGTCGACCAGTCGATCGATTCCGGCGCGACCTCGTTGCCGCTTGCGTCGATCAGCCGGATGTTGTTGTCCCTGAGATAGTTGGGATTCTTGCGCATCAGCGGGATGATGTCCCTGCGGACGATCGACACCGGCGCATTCCAATAAGGATTGATGATGACTTCGTTGATCTTGGAGCTCAGAATCGGCGTCTGGCGGTCGACCTTGCCGACAATCGCCGTATGCCGCAGCGCCACACGGCCGTTCTCGACCGCCTCGATCTGGGCGGCCGGAATGTTGACCATCACATAGCGCTCGCCCAAGGGCGCAGGCGCGTTGCGCAACCGCTCCAGATTGGTCTGCAACTGGCCGAGCCGCACCATGGCGCTGACATTCATCGCCTTGTAGCTGTATTCGCCCATGACGCCGTCGGCGGGCAGACCATGGCGCGCCTGGAAGCGCTTTACAGCCGAATCGACATAGGAATCGAAGGCGGGCGACATGCCGGCGCTCCGCGACAGATCGCCTGAAATCATCAGACGCTGCCGAAGCAGTTCGACATCTGGATCAATGACGCCCAGTTCCAGCTTCTTCGTCGCCGGCACGAGCGGCCAGCCGCCGCGGGCCACGATGTCGGAATATTGTGCGATCGCCTGCTCGACATAGGCGATCGTGTGCGGGCTGAAGATCGGCAGTCTGGACGAAACCTGATCGCCATCCGAAGCGCGTGCGTCGAACTGCTCGTCCCAGGCGCCGCGACGCGGCGACAGGATCAGGTCCCGGATGACATCCTGGGCCCGGGCCGAGCCCGTGAATGCCGTTGCGGCGATGGCGGAAGCACCGGTAAGGAAGAAACGTCTGCTTGTCTTCATCTGTCCCGTCAGCCAGTCGGTCAGGGCGCTGTTGCGCGCCGGATCATTGCCTGATGCGGGAAGCCTATGACAAGGCTGTTAACAAACTGCCAACCATTCCCGCGCCGGCACGGCATCACGAATGACCGTGCCGACAACTCAGATACACATTACTCAAGTACTGTGCGTTCCTAGCCATCCGAATATGGCCGTAAAATGACCCGTGCTCCCGGCCGGCCTACATGCGATAGGCGATGGTGTCGTTCCAGAAGCGGTCGAGTCTGAGCAGCGCACGGTTCATCTGCTGGAACTCGTCGATGTTGATGCCGCCGACCTGCTCGATGGACCCGACATGGCGATCGTAGAGCTTGCCGACGATTTCGGCCACTTCCCGTCCCTTGTCTGTCAGGGAGACGCGGACGGAACGACGATCGATGCGCGAGCGCTGATGATTCACGAAGCCGAGATCGACGAGCTTCTTGAGATTGTAGGAAACGTTCGACCCCAGATAATATCCGCGCGAGCGCAGTTCTCCAGCCGTCAGCTCCGAATTGCCGATATTGAACAGAAGCAATGCCTGGATCGCGTTGATGTCGGAGCGGTCGTTGCGCTCGAACTCGTCCTTGACGACATCGAGCAGCCGACGGTGCAGACGCTCCACGAGCTGCAGCGATTCGAGGTAGAGGGCACGCAGCGCATCCGCGCGATCGGCATGACTCGGATTGGCCTTGGGGGCCTGATTTGAAGTGACCATTGGTATTCGCCTCTCGTTTGACGCCGGTGAATTGTTTTTTGTTCTCACCTTGGCCGCAGAGTAGCGAATGCGTCTAAAATTCGACTTAAACGCCAAGCTTAACAGGGCCTTACAGGGACCCGATCAAAATCTGCGTGAATCGCGGGTTAACGCCTCCTCCTTGCGCCGCTCGACATGGATGGCCACACGGAAGGCAATGTAGACCAGCCCGACAAGCACGTGGCCGACGACCAGAGCCGGCCTGTTGCCATACAGTTCCGGAAATCCGGCATACATGGTGGCTTCGATGGCGGCACACAGAAACCAGATAACCGGCCCCCAGGATGCCATCATCCACAGTCCGATGCCGGCGAAGGGAAACAGTGCGGCAAGCGACACGGCGGCAACCTGCCAATGCACCGGCATCGTGTCGAAGCGCCAGGAGGCCCCTTCGTAGAAGCCCACCAGCCGCACCCAGTAGAGGATGCCGAAGGCCAGACACAGAAGAGCGACGGTGCGCAAGAACCAGGCGAAGGCGGAATCGACGAGCGAGGGGGTGAGGCGAGGTGTCTCCAGGCCCTCATCCATCACAATGCCAATTCTTCTTCGCCAAGGGGAGCGAAATAGGCGTCGATTTCTTCGCCGGTCACCTCGCCGAGCCGTCCCGGGCGCCATTGGGGAGTCGCGCCCTTGTCGATCAGGGCGGCGCGAATGCCTTCATAGAAATCATGGCCGGCGAGCATGCGGCTGACGATGCGGTATTCCATCGCCATGCATTCTGCCATGGACAGGCGCCCGCCTGCCACGATCTGGCGCAGCGTCACCAGGAGACTCGTCGGCGATCGTGCGAGGAGCGTCTTGAGCGTCGTTTCGGCGAAGGCGTCGCCGTCGTCGGCAGCCTCTTGCAGGCTCCCGATGACGGCTTCGATCGTGTCATGGCCGAAGTGCCGCGCAATGGCGGCACGAACCTTGTCTTCCGTTTCCGGCGCCTGCTTCCGCTCATAGGCGGCGAGCACTTTATCGACCGCCCGGGTTTCGGACAGTTCGGCTTCGATGGCGGCGAGATCGGCCTGCACAGCCGTGTGCGTCGCCACGCCTGCCCAAAGGGCGTCGCCATAGCGAATGCGGTTGCCCGTAAGGCCAAGCCAGAAGCCATAGGCATCGCGCAGCCGCGGCAGGAAATAGCTTCCGCCAACATCGGGGAAGAAGCCGATGCCCACTTCTGGCATGGCGAAGACGGCATTCTCGCTCATCACGCGATGGCTGCCATGGACCGAAACGCCTACTCCGCCGCCCATGACGATCCCGTCGATCAGCGCGACATAGGGCTTCCCGAAATTTGCGATGCGCAGATTGAGGCGGTACTCGTCGGCGAAAAAGCGTCGATCAGGCCGCCCGGCACGGCCGGTCTCATAGATGTGGAGAATGTCGCCGCCGGCCGAGAACGCCCTCCCCTCACCCTTGATGATCACAAGTTCGACGGCATCGTCGCGCTCCCATGCATCGAGCGCGCGGCCAAGGGCCAGCACCATCTGATGCGTCACGGCGTTCAGTGCCTTGGGCCTCGTCATCGTCACGATGCCGGCGCGCCCCCGGCGCTCGAACCGTATCTGGTCGCCGCCGCCGAAATCCATCCGCTGTACTCCCCGATTCCTCTTCCAGACGGCGAGCGTTAAGCAGCCGGTCCGGCAAGGTCAACAAGGATGAGGCACAAACGGCCTTGGGTGGCCGCCTGCCTGCGACCGCACGCCCTTTGTCGCACGTTCAGGAGCGTGCTAACAGTCTGCCGATCAAGGAGATTGCCCATGAACAGGATGCTGCGCGAGCACCAGAGCGCGCCCCGCACGGTCGATGAGATTACCGGATCGCGCAGACTGAGGCGCATGCGAAAAGCCGATTGGTCCCGGCGCCTGGTTCAGGAGAGCCGCCTGACTGTGGATGACCTCATCTGGCCGATCTTCGTCATCGAGGGCGAGAACCGCCGCGAAGAGATCGACGCCATGCCGGGGGTGTGGCGCATGACGCCGGATCTCGCGGCGCGCGAAGTCGAGAAGGCGGCGAGGCTCGGCGTTCCGGCCGTCGCCACATTTCCCAATGTCGACATGTCGCTGCGCGACGAGAGCGGCTCGCACATCCTGGCGGCGGACAACATCATCAACAAGGCGAGCCGCGCGATCAAGGAGGCGGTGCCGGAGATCGGCATCATCACGGACGTCGCGCTCGATCCCTTCACCAGCCACGGCCATGACGGCATCCTGCGCGACGGTGTCATCCTGAATGACGAAACGGTCGCCCAGATCGCCGAGGCCGCCGTGCTGCAGGCCGCGGCGGGCGCCGACATCATCGCCCCATCAGACATGATGGACGGACGCATCGGCGCCATTCGTGACGCCCTCGACGCCGCCGGCTTCCAGGACGTCGCGATCATGTCCTACGCGACGAAGTTCGCTTCCGCCTTCTACGGCCCCTATCGCGAGGCGATCGGTACGGGCGGTCTGCTCAAGGGTGACAAGAAGACCTACTACATAGACCCGGCCAATTCGGACGAGGCGGTGAGAGAAGCCGAGCAGGATCTTCTCGAAGGCGCCGACATGCTGATGGTGAAGCCCGGCCTGCCCTATCTCGACATCATCCGGCGGCTCAAGGATGAGTTCTCCGTGCCGACCTTCGCCTATCAGGTCTCCGGCGAGTATTCGATGATCCGCGCGGCCGCCGCCAAAGGCTGGCTAGACGGCGAACGGGCGATGCTGGAATCGCTGCTTGCGTTCAAGCGGGCGGGGTGCGACGGCATCCTGACCTACTTCGCCCCGGAAGTCGCCGCCCTGTTGCAGAATGAACGATGAAGCCGGTGCGATCCCTTTGGCCCAGGCTTGAATTCGCGTTCGCTCTTCCCATCTGCATCTAATGACACGTAGACGCTCAAGGCGGCAGGGGCCATGAACACCGGAAGTTCGCACGATACGATTCTCGACGGCGAGGTCCTCAATTCGCCCCTGGACGACTGGCGAGCCTTCGAGGGCGTGAGGACGCGGCGCGTTCTCGCCTTTTTCCTCGACTACCTGATCATCGGGCTGCTGATCATCCCCTTTGCCATACTCGTCGCGATCCTGGGCGTGCTGACGCTGGGGTTCGGGTGGCTGCTGTTCGGCATTCTCGGCCCGGCCGTCGCATTGATCTACGTCTGGAACACGCTGGGCGGACGCAGTCAGGCGACCGTGGGCATGCGCATGATGGGCATCCGGCTCGAGCGATTGGACGGCGCACCGGTAGACGGCCTGCTGGCGGTTGTTCACACCGTCCTTTTCTGGGCCGGCAATGCGGTCTTGACGCCGCTCATTCTGCTGGCGACGCTGTTTCTCGACCGCAAACGGGCAGTGCACGACCTGTTGCTGGGAACGGTGGTCGTTCGCGACGATGTCTAGCGCATCGGTGCGGATTTCGGGCTTCCGTGAACCTGTCGCAAAGTGATAACGCATCCGGCAGCATATGCGGTCGTGCCTCATCACAAGGAAAGTCTTGACCTTTTCGCGGCTCGGGCCAAGCTAGAGAAGAGTTGAGATTCCGATCGCGCCATGACGCAGCACCAGGTTCAGTCGCCGCAGTTCTTTTTGACCGCGCCTTCGCCGTGCCCCTATTTGGAGGGGCAGTTCGAGCGCAAGGTGTTCACGCACCTGGTCGGCGACAAGGCTCCCGAACTGAACAACCTTCTCACGCAGGGTGGATTTCGTCGCTCGCAGAACATCGCCTACCGGCCAGCCTGCGAAACCTGCCGCGCCTGCGTTTCCGTGCGCATCCTGGCCGACGAGTTCCATCCCTCCAGGAACATGAAGCGGGTGAGGAAGATCAACTCCGATCTCATCGGCGTATTGCATGACGCCGAGCCGTCCACCGAACAATACTCGCTGTTTCGCGCCTATCTCGACTCACGTCACCGTCGCGGCGGCATGTCCGACATGACGGTGCTCGACTATGCGATGATGGTGGAGGACACGCATGTCGAGACCATGGTCATCGAGTATCGCCGTCGCGGGCCGGACAGTTTCGTCACCGGACGCGGCGAAGGCGAACTGATCGCGGTCGCGCTGACCGACAGGATGGCCGACGGCCTGTCGATGGTCTACTCCTACTTCAAGCCCGAAATGGAAGAACGTTCGCTCGGAACCTACATGATCCTTGATCACATCGAGCGGGCGCGTGCCGCCGGTCTGCCCCATGTCTATCTGGGCTACTGGGTCAAGGGCTCGCGGAAAATGGCCTATAAGGTGCGCTTCAAACCGCAGGAGCATCTGGGCCCGAAGGGATGGGAGCGCTACGAGGGCGAGGCGCCGTAGCCAAACCGCCGGCGTTCCTGCACGGCTCATTCATTCCCCGCGGAACCGTCTGTCTTGTCTGAACACCGATCGCACCACGCCAAGGGCCTGATTCTGACAGCCATTGGCGGGCTGACCCTCACCGTGGACATCCCTCTCATCCGGCTGGCAAACGGTGATCCGTGGACCATTCTGATGCTGCGTAGCGGTGCAACGGTCATCACTGCCATCGTCGTGTGGGCGGCGTGGCGCTTATGGAGGCGCGACGCACCCGCGCTCATTCCAGGGCGCGCCGGGCTGCTGGTCGCAGGCCTGTATGCGCTCGCCTCCATTTCGTTTCTGATGGCGGTCTATCACACGACAACCGCCGACCTTGTTTTCATCCTCGCCTTCAACTCCATGTTCGCGGCGCTGCTGTCCTGGATATTCCTGAAGGAGCGCCCGAGACCCCAAACCCTTGCCGCGATGGCACTGATGCTCGTTGGCGTCGCGATCATCGTGGGCAGCGGCATCGGCACGGGCAAGCTGCTTGGCAACACTCTCGCCGTCATTGCTGCCTTTCTCATCGCTTCGGCGATCACGGTGACACGCGCGACCGGAAAGGACATGGGCTTCACGGCCCTCGTCGCCGTCTCTTTGCCGTTTCTGGTGGCAGCATTCATGGTGTCCCGCACCGGCTATCAGGTCGAAGCACCATGGTGGATCCTGCTCAACGGCGCCGTCGTGATTCCCGTCGCCTTCTTCCTGCTCGCATCCGGTCCGAAATACATCACAGGACCGGAGGTTGCGATGTTTTACCTGCTGGAGACTGTTCTTGCGCCCATCTGGATCTGGCTGATCTTTTCCGAGGCTCCGAGCCGCGCTTCCCTGATTGGCGGCGCAATCCTGATCCTGACGCTCGTGGCACATTCGCTGTGGCAATTGCACGACGGCCGCAGACGCCGCGCCACGCTGGCCCCTCGCCACCCGGCCTGACGCGACCGACTGGCGATTGCGACGGGCCGGTGAGAACTTGATCATGGGAGATCGTGAATCCCATCCGCAATTTCGGCCGGGCCCGAAATCTCAATGGTGACACCATCTGTCAGTCGACTGACAGCAATGCACGCTGTGCGCAATGCTCCCGGTCGAGCACCCTGAAATCATTTTTATCGTTAATTTACATATAGTTATATGCGCCGCACCTCTATCAGTCGAGGCTGTCGGCGTCTCAACTGCGCAATCGGCCAGTTGCTCACTTCGACGCAATACGCTTCATTGATCTGTGGATCACGGACATTCGCCGGAGGGCCGGCTCGTCACGCCCACGGATTCAAACAAAAGCGATATCTCCACCGAAATTTGCGAGAGGTCTTCATGGCTGCGACTGCAAACGGACTCCTTCTGTCGTGGCGACGCAAGGCGCCGCACGTCTCCCAAAAGGGGATCGGCATTCTTGCTGTGCTTGCCGCCATTTCATTTAGTGGAACAGCTCAGGCTCAGGACAACCTGCCCGTGGTCACGGCCGCAAAGCCAGTGGTCCGGGAGGTGGTCGAAAGCGATCCGTTCATCGGCCGCTTCGAGGCAGTGGACGAGGTCGATGTCAGGGCCCGTGTCGGCGGCTACCTGGAAGACGTCCACTTCCGCGACGGCGCGATGATCGCGAAGGGCGACCTCCTGTTCACCATAGACAAGCGGCCCTACCAGGCTGCCTTCGACGCGGCAAAATCGCAGGTCGACGTCGCGACCAGCGCCCTGGAATTTGCCCGCACCCAGCTCGAACGGGCCGAATCGCTCTCCAACACAGGCAATGTCGCGACCTCGGTGCTGGATGATCGACGGCGCGAATATCTGGCCGCACAGGCCCATCTGGAAGGCGCGAAGGCGGAGCTTCGCACCGCAAAGCTCAACCTCGAATTCACCGAGATCAGGGCACCCCTGTCCGGCCGCATCGACCGTCGCCGTGTTTCGGCCGGCAACCTCGTCCAAGCCGACGAAACGCTGCTGACGACGATCGTCGCGCTCGATCCGATCAATTTCTACTTCGACATCGACGAGCGTTCCGCATTCGCCTATGCGCGCGATGCCCGCCAGCGTGGCAATACGCTGCAGGAGGGTGCCGGCGGCCTCGACGTCGTCGTGCGCGTGCACGACTACCAACCGGTCTATTTCAACGGAAAGCTCGACTTCGCGGAGAACCGGCTGGATGAGGAAACCGGCACGATGCGGCTTCGCGCGCGCTTCGCCAATCCGCAGGGCGTCCTGCAGCCCGGAATGTTCGGCCGCATCCGCGTTCCGGGCTCCCTGCCCTATGAAGGGGTGCTGGTGCCCGACGCGGCGATCGGCGCTGATCAGGACAGGCGCATCGTTTACGCGATCGATGAAAGCGGCACCGTCTCGGCCAAGCCCGTACGGCCGGGTCCGGAACGCTACGGCTATCGCATCATTCGCGAGGGGCTGACGGGCGATGAGACGATCGTCGTCGAGGGCCTCTTGAGAGTGAGGCCCGGCGTCAAGGTCAAGGCTGAAATGATCACCCTTCCGCCGGAAGGCGAACTTGCCGGATTGCCCCAATGAGATTTGCGCATTTCTTTGTCGACCGGCCGATTTTCGCGTCGGTTCTGTCGATCGTCCTGCTGCTTGTCGGATCGATCGCCTACACCCAGTTGCCTGTCGCGCAGTATCCGGAAATCGCGCCGCCGACCATTGTCGTGCGCGCGCAGTATCCCGGTGCAGATGCGGAAACCGTAGCCGCCACCGTCGCCACGCCGCTCGAGCAGGAAATCAACGGCGTGGAGGACATGCTCTACATGTCCTCCTACTCCTCGGGCGACGGCTCGATGGCACTCACCATCACCTTCCGGCTGGGTACCGATCTGGACCAGGCGCAGGTCCTGGTGCAGAACCGTGTCGCCATCGCCCAGCCGCGCCTGCCCGAAGAGGTGCGGCGCCTCGGCGTCACCACCACGAAGAGTTCGCCCGACCTGATGATGGTCATTCACATGCTGTCGCCCGACGACAGCTATGACCAGCTCTACGTCTCGAACTATGCGCGTTCGAACGTCCGCGACGTGCTGATGCGGCTCGACGGTGTCGGCGACCTGATCATTTTCGGTGAACGCGAATATTCGCTGCGCGTATGGCTCGATCCCGACAAGCTGTCGATATACGGGATGACCGCAAGCGACATCGTCCAGGCGCTGCGCGAGCAGAATGTGCAGGTCTCGGGCGGCGCGATCGGCGCACCGCCGATCAGCGACGGCAACGCGTTCCAGTATACGGTGACAACGCAAGGCCGTTTCGACGAGGCGCGCGATTTCCGCTACGTGATCGTCAAATCCACCGAGGATGGACGGTTGGTGACACTGGAGGACGTTGCGCGCATCGAGCTCGGCGCGCGCAGCTACGTCACCAATTCCTATCTGAACAACAACCCGGCCGTGGCACTCGCAATCTTCCAGCGTCCTGGCACCAACGCGCTGGAATCTGCCGAACAGATCGAAAAGGCGATTGCCGAACTGTCCGAGAGCTTCCCGCCCGGCATCGGCTACGAGATCATCTACAACCCGACCGAATTCATCGCTGAATCGATCAACGAGGTCTACAAGACCATCCTGGAGGCCATCGCGCTGGTCGTCATCGTGATTGTCGTCTTTCTCCAGTCCTGGCGCATGGCGATCGTGCCGATCGTGGCGATCCCGGTTTCGCTGATCGGCACGCTGGCGATCCTGCTCGCCTTCGGCTTCTCGCTCAACATGCTGACGCTGTTCGGCCTCGTGCTGGCAATCGGCATCGTCGTCGACGACGCGATCGTGGTGGTGGAGAATGTCGAGCGCAACATCATGCTCGGCCAATCGCCGCGCACAGCCGCCCACCGAACGATGGACGAAGTCGGCTCGGCGGTCATATCGATCGGCCTGGTGCTGTCGGCGGTCTTCGTGCCTGCCGCCTTCATTCCGGGCATTACCGGACAGTTCTATCTGCAGTTCGCCGTCACCATCGCAGTCGCCACGATCATCTCGGCGTTCAACTCGCTGACCCTGTCGCCGGCGCTGGCCGCCATTCTGTTCAAGCCGCATGAGGAGGCGGCGCGGCCGCCGCGAACCGCCATCGGTCGTTTCGGCAAGGCTCTGGCAGATGGCTTCAACGCCGGCTTCGACCGGCTGGCCGGCTGGTATGCGGCGATCGTGCACGCGATCGTCAGCACCAGGGCCGCGCTTTTCGCGATGCTGGCGGTTTTTGCAGGGCTGCTCTACGCCACCTACTACATGGTCGACACGGTGCCGCGCGGTTTCATCCCGGTCATGGACCAGGGCTATGCCATCGTGGTGGTACAGTTGCCCGAGGGCGCCTCTCTGTCGCGCACCGACGAAGTGGTCCGCGAGGCCTCGCAGATCGTGCGTGAGACGCCTGGGGTGGAAAATGCCGTGTCGTTCGCCGGCTTCTCCGGTGCGACATTCACCAATGCCAGCAATGCAGGCGTGATCTTCGCTCCGTTCAAGCCGTTCGAGGAAAGGCTAGCCGAGGGCTTGAATCAGGACCGGATCATTGGCGACCTCTACGGCCGGCTTCAAAGCGTTCGCGAGGCTTTCATCATCGCCCTGCCCCCGCCGCCGATCCGCGGCATAGGAACGTCCGGCGGCTTCAAGCTGCAGCTTCAGGAGCGCAACAGTACGGACGTCGACAAGATCCTGGAACTGGCGCATCAGATTGCGGCCAAGGCCAACGAGACGCCCGGATTGACCGGTGTCTTCACGACCTTCTCGGCCTCAAGTCCGCAATATTACCTGGACATCGACCGAGACAAGGCGCGCATGCTCAACGTGCCGATCCCCAACATCTTCGAGACGCTGTCGATCAATCTCGGAGCGGCTTACGTCAATGATTTCAACGCGTTCGGCCGCATCTACCAGGTGCAGGCACAGGCCGACCAGTCGTTCAGGCTCGAACGCGAGGACATCCTGGACCTCAAGGTGCGCTCGGCAACAGGTGCACTCGTGCCGCTGGGCACGCTGGTCGACATCAAGGACGTGACCGGACCGGAACTCGTGCAGCGCTACAACATGTACGTCTCCGTGCCCGTTCAAGGCAACGCCGCGCCCGGTGTGGCGACCGGTACGGCCCTTGCGCAGATGGAAGGGATCGCCGAGGAAATCATGCCTTCCGGCACATCCTTTGAATGGACGGAACTGGCCTTCCAGGAGCGCAACACCGGCAATACGGCGGTCTTCATCTTCGCCCTGTCGGTGCTCTTCGTCTTCCTGGCCCTGGCGGCGCAATATGAGAGCTGGCTCCTGCCCTTCGCCATCGTGCTGATCGTGCCGCTCGGCGTGCTCGCCGCCCTCGTTGGCGTCACGCTGCGCGGGCTCGACAACAACGTCCTGGTGCAGATCGGCCTCATCGTGCTCATCGGACTGGCGGCCAAGAACGCGATCCTGATCGTCGAGTTCGCCCGCCAGGCTCAGGAACGCGGGGCGAGTGTGATCGAGGCGGCGGTGGAGGCGGCGCGACTGCGCCTGCGGCCCATCCTGATGACGGCCTTCGCCTTCATCCTCGGCGTGGTGCCGCTGGTGATTGCGCGCGGTCCCGGCGCCGAGATGCGCCAGTCGCTCGGCACGGCGGTCTTCTCGGGCATGCTGGGCGTGACCTTCATCGGCCTGTTCCTGACGCCGGTGTTCTATGTCGCCCTGCGTACGCTGATACCGGCCAGGCCGAGCGCGTCACCGGCCAGCGGCGCCCCGAGCCAGGAGCCGGCGGAGTAGCGACATTGCCTTGCCCCGCATCCCGGCGGGGCAAGGGTGGCGTCTCCTGCCTGCTTCGTCGGGCAGCGCCGTCGATGACGACACCCGCGAACGGATGTCCCGCTCAAACGGAATCGTTTGAGCGGGAGGCACATGTTCAAAGGCATTGATCTGGCGCGTATCCTTGCTTCAAACGTTTCCGCTCGAAGCGAATGCACACTGCTTCACCCGAACCTGCCGGTGCGCGGGAAGCCTTTCGGCACCAGGCGGCCGGCCGCGGCACGGCCGCCCATCCAGTCGCGCAGTTCTTCCTCCGTGCGCACAAAGGTGCGCTCGGCAGAATCCTGCCATGAAAGTCCCTGCGCCATCGTGAACGTCTTGACGTCGGAAATACCGCCGCCCTTGTATTTCTGCAGCCTGACGCCCTTGCCCCGCGACAGCACCGGCACCTCAGTGAGGGGGAAGACGAGAAGCTTGCGATTCTCGCCGACGATCGCCACGTGGTCGCCGTCGACCGGCACACATCTGCGCGCCTCGTCCGGCGCCTTGACGTTCATCACCTGCTTGCCCTTGCGGGTGTTGGCAGCAACGTCCTCCTCCGCCACCACGAAGCCGTTGCCCTGCTGCGAGACGAGCAGCAACTTGCGCTGCGGGTCGTGGACGAACGCCGTCAGGATATCCTGGCCGTTGTCCATGTCGACGATGATGCGGATGGGCTCGCCGTGGCCGCGACCGCCGGGCAGGCGATCCACGCCGATGGTGTAGAACTTTCCTCCGGTGGTGAAGACCAGAATCTTGTCCGTCGTCTGCGCATGGAAGGCGAACTTAAGTTTGTCGCCTTCCTTGAACGACAAGCTGCCGAAGTCCGACAGATGCCCCTTCATGGCACGCAGCCAGCCCTTCTCCGAAACGACAACCGTGACCGGTTCCTTCTCGATCATCGCCTGCTGGATGTGTTCCAGGTCGTGCTCCGGGGCTTCCGCGAACTGCGTACGCCGGCGTCCGAGCTCGGTCCTGGAACCGAAACTGTCGCGCACACGCTCCACCTGCCAGCGAATGGCCTTCCATTGCCGCTCATCGGAAGCCAGAAGGCTCTCGATTTCAGCTTTTTCCTTGGTGAGATTGTCGAATTCCGTTCGGATTTCGAATTCCTCCAGCCGCCGCAGGGCGCGCAGCCGCATGTTGAGGATGCTCTCGGCCTGCAGATCGGTGAGATCCCACCGCGCCCTCATGACGGGCTTCGGCTCGTCTTCCTCGCGAATGATGCGGATGACCTCATCAATGTTGAGATAGGCGATGAGCAGTCCGCCCAGGACTTCGAGGCGGCGCTCGATTTCGGCCAACCGGTGGCGCGAGCGGCGCACCAGCACTTCCTTGCGGTGTTCGAGCCATTCCTGAAGCGCTTCCTTGAGAGAAAGCACATTGGGCACCCGTCCGCGTGACAAGACGTTCATGTTGAGCGGGAAGCGGCTCTCGAAATCGGTCAGCTTGAACAGCGATTCCATGAGGATTGCCGGATCGACGGCGCGGCTCTTGGGCACGAGAACGACACGCACGTCTTCCGCGCTCTCGTCGCGAATGTCTTCGAGCAGCGGCAGCCGGCGGGCGAGCAGCAGTTCGGCTGTCTTCTCGATCAGCCTCGACTTCTGCACGCCATAGGGAATTTCCGTCACCACAACTTGCCAGGTTCCGCGCCCCAGTTCCTCCACCTGCCATTTCGAACGCACGCGGAACGTGCCGCGACCGGTCTTGTAGGCTTCCAGAATGCTGTCCCATCCGTCGACAACGATGCCGCCGGTCGGAAAGTCCGGCCCGCGCACCATGTTCTCATCCTCATCGTCCGGATGGGGATGGCGCGTCATCAGGTCTTCGACCGACGCGTCCGGATGATCGATCAGGTGCAGCGCCGCCTTGCACAGCTCGGCGACATTGTGCGGCGGAATCGACGTCGCCATGCCGACCGCAATACCGGAGGAACCGTTGGCGAGCAGGTTCGGGAAGGCGCTCGGAAGGACGACCGGCTCTTCGTGCTCTTCATTGTAGGTCAGGCGGAAATCGACGGCATCTTCGGTGATGCCTTCCAGCAGCGAGGTCGCCGCTTCCGTCATGCGCGCCTCGGTGTAGCGCATGGCGGCAGCACTGTCGCCGTCGATATTGCCGAAATTTCCCTGACCGTCGACCAGCGGATAGCGAACGGAGAAGGATTGTGCCAGGCGCACCAGCGCATCGTAGATCGACTGATCGCCGTGGGGATGGAACTTGCCCATCACCTCGCCGACAATCGAGGCGCATTTGGCGAAACGCTGATCGGGATTGAGGCGCAAAAGACGCATGGCGTGCATGATGCGCCGGTGGACGGGCTTGAGACCGTCACGCACATCCGGCAGCGCGCGATGCATGATGGTGGACAGGGCATAGGCAAGATAGCGCTCTTCCAGCGCCTTCTTGAGGTCGACGGCCTCGACATTGTCGCCGCCACCTGCCCCCGGCGGATTCTGGCTTTTTCCCATGGCTTCCCGATAATCCACCAGGCGATTCGCGGCAAGCCTCGCCGGCCACGCTGTCAACCGGCTTCGCACATCAGGCCGATTTGCCGCACCTCATCCCAGAATGGGCGTCCCTTCATTGACCCGATGGTAAGGCTGGAGGAAGATCGCAGCCCAAGTCCCGCCTTCCAAGTGGCATATTTCATAGTGGACTGATATGCGGCTTGCCATTGGAGAACGCCTTGGGGCGGCCAATTCGCAAACATCCGCTGCCCGACAATCGAGCTTGGGGAATTTCATGACAAAGAAGCAATCATTCGTCTTGGCCGCCACCATCGCCGGTACATTGGCGGCCTGGCCGCAGTTCACGCTGGCCGCAGACGCTGATGCGGTCGCCGAACGCTTCAAGGCCGCGATCGAAAAGCAGGGCGGCCTGATCATCGATTGGACCTCCGTTTCCGGGGACGGCACGAATGCGGTGCGCATGGAAGGCGTCACGGTCAAGAATGTCGAGCTTCAGGAAACGATCGGCCTTGGAGACATCGCCATGAGCGGCATCGAAGAGTCCGATGGAGGCTTTTCGGTCGACGAGATGACGGTCGCGCCCAGCGCCTTCAACGTCGAGGGTGCTTCGGTGAGCATGGACCAGATCACACTCACGGGTGTCGCGATCCCCGGCGAGAACGCCGATGCACAGGATCCTTCAGTCCTCATGTACGACACGCTTGACCTGCCGCGACTGTCGGTCGACTTCGCGGGGCAGCAGGTCTTCTCGCTGACCAACCTCAACGCAGAAGTCAGCGAGGAAGACAGCGGCGAGAAGCTGCGCATGACCGGCGGCATCGAGAATTTCTCGGCCGACCTGTCGCTGGTCGAAGACCCGAAGGCGAAACAGTTCATCGAGGCGCTCGAGTTCAACCAGATCAGCGGCAGGATCGTCGCGGACGGATGGTGGACGCCGGCTGACGGGCGCACCGTGCTCGAACGCTACGACATCACCGTCGACGGCGCTGGCACGCTCGGCCTGGCGGCCGATCTGGGCGGCTACACGCCTGAACTGATCGTCTCGCTTCAGGACCTGAGCGCCAAGATGGAAAGCGCGAGCGAGGATGAGCGCTCTTCCGCCGGACTGGCCATGATGGGTTTGCTGCAGCAGCTCACGCTGACCAGCGCCAGCATCCGCTTCGACGATGACACGTTGACGCAAAAGGTGCTCGCCTATTTCGCGGCCCAGCAGGGCGTCACGCCGAAGGACATGGCCAATCAGGCCAAGGCGGTCCTGCCCTTCGTTCTGGCAACGATCCAGGATGCCCAATTGTCGTCGGCGATCAGCGGGGCTGTCAGCGCCTTTCTCGACAATCCGGACAATCTGGAAATCAGTGCAGAGCCGGAAGAGCCCCTCCCCTTCGCCATGGTCGTGGCCGGTGCCGTTGCCGCTCCGCAATCGCTGCCGCAGCAATTGAACCTGAAGGTCAGGGCGAACCAGTAGCCGGCATGCGCCGGCGCCACGCCTCGCAGCAGGCGGCGATGATGGCGTTCGCGCCGGCCGCCAATTCCTCATCGCTCAGCCTGTAGGCGGTGCCGGGGCCCGTCAGAGGCACATGGATGAAGCCGCTCATGGCCGGCACGAAATTCTCGCAGGCATGCGCCCGCGACAGCGTGAAGACCATGTTGCAGAGATACCCGCCGGCGTCGTCGGACCATTCGACCGGCAGCCCGGCCGCGGTCAGGCGATCAAAAATGGCGGCGAGCGGAAGATTGGATGGCAACAGGGCCGCTCCCCGGCAAATCGCCCCTTGCGATCTGTGCTGCCCGGAATTGTCGGGCCGATCAGCAGCGAAGCGGTTGCGCGCCAGACGCTCGAGCCTGAAGCCGGACGATTCCAGCGCGAGACCGAAATGGATCGCGATGTCGGGAGCAAATTCACCACCGATACGAGACAGGCACGGCCCGATGGCGGCATAGTCCACAGGCAACACCTCGGCGCGAAAGGCGCCCACGCCCGCGATTCTGGGCGGCGCCTCGCGCAGGGAAAATACCAGCGCCTCGGTCGGGTTGACCGGGGCGCCGGGAAACGGTTCGAAGCCGGTTACGAGGACGCGGGGAAGAGTGCCTGCTTCGTTCCCTGCCATCGCTTCCTCGCAGTCAGCACCCTCAGTTTTCGGCCTTCGGCGGGATGACGCGCAGCGAAAGCTCGCGCAACTGCTGCGGGGTCGCCGGTGCCGGCGAGCCCATCAGCAGATCCTGAGCCTGCTGGTTCATCGGGAACATCGTCACCTCGCGCAGGTTCTTCGCGCCGACGAGCAGCATGACGATGCGGTCGATGCCCGCCGCCATGCCGCCATGCGGCGGCGCGCCATACTGGAAGGCGCGATAAAGACCACCGAAGCGCTCCTCGACGTCCTGGCGCGAAAAGCCGACGATCTCGAACGCCTTGACCATGGTCTCGGGCAGATGGTTGCGGATGCCACCGGAGGCAATTTCGAAGCCGTTGCACACAAGGTCGTACTGGTAGGCCTTGATGGTCAACGGGTCCTCGCCAGTCAGCGCATCGAGCCCGCCTTGCGGCATGGTGAAGGGGTTGTGGCCGAAGTCGACGCGCTGCTCGTCCTCGTTCCATTCGAAGAACGGGAAATCGACGATCCAGGCAAGGTCGAAGCGGTCGCGATCGACGAGATTGAGTTCCTCGCCGGCCCGCGTACGGGCGGCACCCGCGAAGGCGACGAACTTCTTGGGATCGCCGGCGACGAAGAAACAGGCGTCGCCATCCTCAAGTCCAAGCTGGCTGCGAATCGCGTCGGTGCGTTCCTCGCCGATGTTCTTGGCAATCGGTCCCGCACCTTCGAGCTTGTCGCCTTCCTTGCGCCAGAAGATATAGCCGAGGCCCGGCTGTCCCTCGCCCTGCGCCCAGGAATTCATGCGGTCGCAGAAGGCGCGCGAGCCGCCGGTCGGAGCAGGAATGGCCCAGACCTCCGCCTTCTCGTCATTGGCGAGGATGCCGGCAAAGACCTTGAATCCGGAACCGCGGAAATGCTCCGAAACGTCCTGCATTTCGATCGGATTGCGCAGGTCCGGCTTGTCGCTGCCGTATTTTCGCATGGCGACATCGTAGGGGATGCGGCGGAACTCCTGCGTCACCGGCTTGCCGTCTGCAAAGGTTTCGAAGACGCTGCGCATCACCGGCTCCATGGTCTGGAACACGTCCTCCTGCTCGACGAAGCTCATTTCGAGGTCGAGCTGGTAGAACTCGCCGGGAAGACGGTCGGCGCGCGGATCCTCGTCGCGGAAGCAGGGCGCGATCTGAAAATAGCGGTCGAAGCCCGAGACCATGATGAGCTGTTTGTAGATCTGCGGAGCCTGCGGAAGGGCGTAGAACTTGCCGGGATGAATCCGGCTAGGGACCAGGAAGTCGCGCGCGCCTTCGGGGCTCGAAGCGGTCAGGATCGGCGTCGAGTATTCCGGAAAGCCAGCCTCGCCCATGGCCCGGCGCATCTCGGCAATGATCTTCGTACGCGCGACGATATTCCGGTGCAGCGTGTCGCGGCGCAGGTCGAGGAAGCGGTATTTCAGCCGGATGTCCTCGGGATAGTCCGGTTCGCCAAACACCGGCAGCGGCAGTTCCTTCGCCGCAGACAGCACCTCCATCTCGCGCGCGAACACCTCGATCTCGCCGGTCGGAAGATTTGCGTTCACGGTCTCGTCGGTGCGCGCCTTGACCTCTCCGTCGACGCGGATGACCCATTCGCCGCGCACGGTCTCAGCCGTCTTGAAGCAGGGCGAATCAGGATCGGCGACGATCTGCGTGATGCCGTAATGATCACGCAGATCGATGAACAGCAGCCCACCATGGTCGCGGACACGATGCACCCATCCGGCGAGACGCGCAGTGGATCCGACATCGGATTTTCTCAGTTGTACGCAGGAATGGCTGCGATAGCGATGCATGGGCAAATATTCCGCTTGGCTTGGAACTCAACGGCAAACGGGCCGCCGCACATACGCGGCCGCCCCTCAAAAACCGGCGGGAAAAACGCACGAGCGCTGCAGTTTGTCAAGGCGGCGCCATCCGCCATCGCCGCAGCAGGCTCGAAGAGCAACTACGGGCCGAGGAACTCGAACGGCTCGGCAGCGACGAATTGCTTCGTTGCATCGCCAGCATAGGTGCGGCTCTGGTTTGGACCGAGGTCGAGTTTGCAGCACGTGCGCACCCCAGGGCCTGCGCCGCCCGGACCCCGTGGTAAATAGACGCGCGACTCGTGTCGGCATCTTCGCTCGAACCGGGCCGAAGCCCATATATGATACGGATAGAATAAACCTCTGCATTGACCGCGCGTCGGTCCATCAAAGGAACCGAAATCGTGAAGCCACACCGCATCCTCCTTGTTGCGATGTTCCTCGCCGCCGCGGCAGGGGCTGGCTACTGGTACCACACGCGTCCAGTCGATGTCTCGACGGTGAAGCCAATACACGGCGAGGCGGCAGAGATCGTCTATGCGGCGGGGGTAGTCGAGCCGCGCACCTGGGCCAAGGTTACATCGCTGGTACGCGAACGCATCGTGGCCATATGCAGCTGCGAAGCCACCAGAGTGGAGAAAGGGGACGAACTGGCCCGCCTCGACGACACCGAGGCGCAGGCCGTTCTGACCGAGCTCAAGGCGCGACTTCGGCTGGCAAGAGACGATCAAGACCGGCTGGCGCTTCTGGTCGAACGCAACGTCATCAACCGGACCGAACTTGACCGGGCGCAAAGCGAGGTCAACCAGCTCGAGGCGCTGGTGGCGGGCCAGCAGGCGCGGATCGAGAATTACATCCTGCGCGCTCCCAGCGACGGCATCGTGCTGCGTCAGGATGCGGAGGTGGGCGAGATTGCTGAACCCGGAACGGTGCTCTACTGGGTCGGTCGGCCCAAGCCGCTGATCGTCGTCGCGGACGTGAATGAAGAGGACATTCCTCGTGTGGAACCCGGTCAGACGGTGCATCTGAGCGCGGATGCCTTTCCGGGCCGATCCCTGTCGGCGGCCGTCGACAGCATCACCCCAAAGGGCGATCCCGTATCGAAGACGTATCGCGTCAAGCTGAAACTGCCCGACGACACTCCCCTCATGATCGGAATGTCCGTCGACGCCAACATTGTCACGCGCATGGAGGCAAACGCCCTCCTCATCCCTTCGCCCGCACTGCACGACGGACACGTCTTCGTCGTCCTGGCTGGCCACGCATCGCGCCGCACTATCGAGACAGGCATACGCGGCACGATCAACACCCAGGTTCTTTCCGGGCTGGAGGAAAATGCTCTTGTCATCAGCCCCTATCCCGAGGCGCTTTCGGACGGGGACAGAGTGCGACTGGAGCCGGGGAACCGATAGGCATGCCGCTCATTCTCGATATCGCGTTCACGCACATAGCCGGGCGAGCCCGGCAAACCGTCGTGGCGATCGTCGGCGTCGCGGTGGGAGTCGGCTTCTCCATCGCCATGGCGGCGCTGATGCAGGGCGGACAGGACGATTTCGTCGAACAACTGATCGATACGATGCCCCATGTGCAGATCACCGATGACCGCCGGGATGCGGCGCGGCAGCCGGCCGAAGACATCTACGCGGCGACGCAAATTTCGGGGCTGCGTCCACGCGACGACCGTCGCGGGATCATCAATCCAACCGCCGCTCTGGCTTGGCTCGACGCTTGGGTACCGGGAACCTTCTCGGCCACGCTGCACACGCAGGGGGTGATGCGCTATCGAAGCCGCGAGGCCGGCGCCTCGATCATCGGCGTGGAGCCGGAAGCCGAACGTGCGGTCTCGCCGATCGTCGGAGAATTCGTCGAAGGAAATTTCGACGCGCTTCTTTCCGGCGGCAACAATGTCGTCATCGGAGACCGCATGGCGGAGCGACTTGGCGCCAATGTCGGCGACACGATCACGGCCGTCTCATCGGCCGGCCTGTCCCGCCCCTTCCGCATCGTCGGTCTTTTTCACACCGGCACGACGGCACGGGACGAAGGCGAGGCCTACATATTGCTGAAAGATGCGCAAATCCTCGCCGAACGGCCCAACATCATCAACAACGTCACCGTCAAGCTGCGCAACCCATACGCAGCGCCGGCAGCGGCTCGGCGCATCGAGGCGGAGCTCGGCTACAAGGCGGTTGCCTGGCAGGAAGCCAACGAAGGCATCATGGAGGCGTTCGTCGTGCGCAACGTGATCATGTACACCGTGGTCGCGGCGATCATGGTGGTGGCAGGGTTCGGCATATTCAACATCATTTCCACCATCACCCATGAAAAGGCGCGCGACATAGCCATCATGAAGTCACTCGGTTTCGGCCAGGGCGACATGCAGCGCATGTTCGTCATCGAGGCCGTCGCAATCGGTGCTGCGGGTGCGGCACTTGGGTGGCTGCTCGGCTTCGCCCTCACCTACGCATTGTCCTCGATCAGCTTCGAACTCGATGCGGGCGGCCAGGAAATAACCGAGCTTCCCATCGCCTGGAGCGCGCTCCACTACATCATAGCGTCCGCTTTCGCCGTCGGCTCTGCGGCTGTCGCCGGCTATCTGCCGGCCCGACGCGCGGCGAGACTGAATCCGGTGGACATCATCAGGGGGGCGACATGAGCGACCTGATCGTCACGCGCAACCTGACCCGGGTGCTGCCGGAAACGGTGCCGGTCACGCTCGTCGAGGACATTACGATTTCGATCGGCCAGAACGAGTTTGTAGCGATCACGGGCCCATCCGGCTCCGGCAAGTCGTCGCTTCTCTATTTGCTTGGGCTGCTCGATACGCCGACCGGCGGCGTACTGGAGATCAGCGGCAAGGATGCCGGAGTGATGAGCGAGCGCGAACGCGCCCGTACGCGGCTGTCCATGATTGGCTTCGTCTTCCAGTTCCATTTCCTCCTGCCGGAATTCACTGCAATCGAAAACGTTGAACTGCCCATGCGCAAACTGGCGAAGCTGTCGCGCCCGCAGATGCGCGAACGGGCGGAGGCGATCCTGTCGTCGCTCGGACTCGAGGATCACATGAGGAAACGTCCCGACCAGCTTTCCGGCGGCCAGCGCCAGCGTGTGGCGCTGGCCCGCGCGCTGGCCAATGATCCGCCACTGGTCCTGGCCGATGAACCGACAGGCAGTCTCGACAGCGCCAGTTCCGAACAGGTGTTCTCGATCCTGGAATCGATGGTGCGTCAGGACGGCAAGACAGTCGTCGCCGTGACGCACGATCTCGACATGGCGAACCGGATGGACAGGCGCCTGCACCTCATCGACGGCCGGCTGGCCACGCAGGCAGCGGACATGTAGCGCGCCTTCAAACCGCCTCTCGACGGGGCAGACATATGGCTAAGAATACCGTAAAGACCGCTTTATGCATCTGATCACGACTCAATCCGAACTGACCGCTGTCATTGCCGAACTCTCGAAATCCGACTTCGTCACGGTCGACACCGAGTTCATTCGTGAAACAAGCTTCTGGCCGGAACTCTGCCTCATTCAGATGGCCGCCCCGGGCGTGGAAGCACTGATCGATCCCCTGTCAAACAACATCGATCTGACGCCGTTCTTCGCACTCATGGCCGATGAAAGCGTGATGAAGGTCTTTCATGCCGCCCGCCAGGACATCGAGATCATCTTCCACCTCGGCGAACTGATCCCGCACCCTGTCTTCGACACCCAGGTGGCCGCGATGGTGTGCGGTTTCGGCGACAGCGTTTCCTACGACCAGCTGGTTCGCAAGGTGACCGGCGCCCAGATCGACAAGTCGTCGCGTTTCACCGACTGGCGCCATCGTCCGCTCTCCGACAAGCAGCTCAACTACGCGCTCGCCGACGTGACACATCTCGTCGAGGTGTACCAGCATCTGAAAGCCGAACTCGAGCGCGAACGACGCGCCCATTGGCTGAAGGAGGAGATGGATATCCTGACGGCCCGCGAGACATATGATCCGCATCCCGAAGACGCCTGGAAGCGGCTCAAGATGCGAGCGCGCAAGCCGCAGGAACTGGCCGTCATGCAGGCCGTGGCAGCCTGGCGCGAGCGCGAGGCACGCCAGCGCAATGTGCCGCGCGGACGCGTCATCAAGGACGATGCGGTCTATGAAATCGCCCAGCAGCAGCCGCGCGATACCGCGGGACTCGCCCGGCTGCGCTCGACGCCCAAGGGATGGGAGCGCTCGCAGACTGCAACGGGTCTGCTGTCCGTCGTCAATGCCGCTCTTGATATTCCGAAGGAAGAACTGCCTCGCCTACCGCGCCAGAACCATGCGCCGGAGGGCTCGCAGGCAGCATCCGAACTGCTGAAGGTGCTGTTGAAGCTGGTCGCCGAAGAAGAAGGCGTCGCACCCAAGGTGCTCGCCTCAAGCGACGACATCGAACGCATCGCCGCGGAAGGCGAGAATGCCGATGTGGCGGCCCTGCATGGCTGGCGGCGCGAGGTCTTCGGCGAAAAGGCACTGGACCTCGTCGCCGGACGCCTCGCATTCCGCTTCAAGAACCGGAAGGTGGCGACGTTCCGTCCGGGTTCCTGACCGCGGCTACGGCACCTCTTACTGCGGAAAGACCTGCTTCCAGTCGTCCTTGATGCTGATCAGGGTCCAGCCTTCGTCGGCCGCGAGGTCCAGCCCCTTGTCAAGCTTGCCGAAACTGGACTCACGATCATACGCGACCTCGCGCTCGGCATCGTCGTGATGAACGATTGCCGCGAACCGGCGGCCCGGTCCCGACCTTGCCCACTGGATCATCTGTATGTCGCCGTCCGAGTTTCCGAAGGCGGCAATCGGCTTCTTGCCGATATGGCTCTGGATGCCGACAGGCTTGCCCGGACCGTCGTCGATGAAGGCGATTTCCGCCTCCCGATATAGGGTCGGGATACCATCCTTGATCTGAAACTTGAGCTTGATGGACGAGCCGACGACATTTTCAGGTGGGATGCCGTAGACACTCTCGGTCCAGGGCCGCATGAACTCGATGCCGCCGCCAGAGACGATGTAGATATCAAAGTCGTTGGCGCGCAGGTAGTCGAGAAGTTCCAGCATCGGCTGGTAGACCATCTGCGTATAGAGCTTTCCGGTCTTCGGATGTTTAGCCGTCGTAATCCAGTCCGTTACGATCTGCGTGAATTCGTCGGAGGTCATGCCGGCGTGCGTCTTGGCGATTATTTCCTGAATGCCCTTCATGCCGGTCGCCGCAACCCCCTTCATGTCGCCTGCCAACACCGACTTGAAGGGCTCCTGATCCTTCCATTCGGGGTGGGCCGGCGCCATTGTCTTGACCCGGTCAAGGGCGAAGGCCAGTTGCACGTACATCGGCTGTTCGCTCCAGAGCGTGCCGTCATTGTCAAAGGTGGCGATCCGATCGGCCGGCGCGACATAGTCTGGCCCGCCTTCGGCCGTGACCGCGGTGACGAAATCCACGATCGCCGTCTTGGCGGCGCCATCGTTCCAGGAGGGAAGTTCCTGCGCGTACGCCTGCCAAACCGGCGCGATCGCCAGAATTGCTGCGACGGCAATCGGTCCAATTGTCCGTGACAAGGGTTTCATGCGACCTCTCCATTTGTGAGCAGGATGGGCACTGTGAACAGGTTGCGACCGCCCGAACGTCCTCGGGCGGCCGCCGCAGCGATCAAGATCAGTTGCCTGCCGGTATCCCGATTTCCATGGCGCTTAGCCTGGAGATCGATGCTGAATGCGTCATTGCTGCCTCCTGCTGCGGGCGGGACCTATCCGCGCCTCCAGAGCATCCGACGGCCATTGGAAATGGACGACGACACTCGATTGAACCTGGGCATCTTTACGATGCGCTCGGGATGCGGATGGTTGCGTCAGTTTGACGTAAAGTAAAGTTGGACCTTGGGGCGATAGGGCGAACAGATCTCTTCAAGACCCAAGAACGCAGGACCCGGCCAACCAGTCGATGCTTCCGACACCAAGCAGTGCTCTCCTGGCGACTCAGCTCACTCGGCGACCGCGTGGCCTTTCCTATCGCATCATATCTTGCGCGCTACGATGTAGGGCCGCTTGTCGTCGCGTCTGGTTGAATGAATTTCGTTTGCCAGGATTTCGAAACCCGAGGCGCCAATCTGCCGGCTCAATTCTGTTGAATTGAACACGCCGGCATAGGGTGCCATGCCGACGGCGCGCATGGCCGGCAGCAGAGCCAGCCGGATGAGAAAATTCATGTCACCCACGCACGGCGTCTTGGAGATGAACAGCCCCTGCGGCGACAGCAAGGCATGAATGCTCCGCAACGTACCGGGCAAATCGCGGACCAAGTGAAGATAGTTGAAACCCAGTATGGCGTCGAAACGCTGCGGCTCCGGTACGAGCACCTCTGCGGTCGCCGTACGGAAGGTCAGGGTCGGGATGGGGTCGTCGGCGTGCTTTTGCTCGGCAATGGCAATCATCTCGCCGGAAATGTCCGTCGCAAGATAGGCTTGCACGCCGCCGGCAAGCTGGAGTGCCGTCGTTCCAGTTCCGCACCCCAGTTCCAGCACCCGATCGCCTTGCTTCAGCAACGCACGGGTGCGCCCCAAAGTGCGTTCAAATCCGGCCTGATCCGCAATAGCAGATCTGGAATATTTCTGTGCGGACCGGTCCCAGAACCGGGCATCACTCGCCGAGCTCATACTGGAGTATCCCTCCCTCGTCGTGGAACGGGCCGCGTTCCAACCAAGACCTTACCCTGTTTACGGCGCCGCCAGCCTCAATCCACCCTGTAGGCCAGCGACTTGCCCGTAAGCTTGGCAAGCTGCTGCAGGCGCCCCTCGGGGCGCTCGCCCACCAGTGCTGCATGGGAATGGGGAATGCGCAACGTGAGCGTACCGTCCGGTTCCTGGCGCCAGCGCATCGAAGGAATGATCCCCGGCATGGAAGCGGAGAACAGGTAGACGACCCTGAGCAGCCCTCCCAGAAGACGTGCCCGCTCGAGCAAGCGCGGGGTCGCCAGCGCCTTGATTTCGGGTGCGGCTTCGTCGTTGAAGAGCCCTTCGTGGCGGTAGAGATTGGCCAGGGCTATGAAGGCCCGACCGGGATGATCGACGCCGATGAAAGAGCCGTGCGCAATGATGTTGAGCGACTGCGTGCCGCGATAGTCAGGGTGGGCCCGCCAGCCGATATCGGCCAGCAGGCAGGCGGCACGACGGTAGCGGGCCTCGTCCTCGCTTTCCTCCAGCCCCAGGGCGGCGAAGGAGTGGCCAGTCCATTCCGTCAGTTCGTGGGCATGGGTGACCGAACGCGCCCGCAGGATGGCGAGTTCCTCGGCGGCTGAAATGAGCGGGTCGGTCGTGCGCTCGGCTTCGCGCAGCAGCGAATAAAGATAACCTTCCCGAACACCGAGTGCGGAGATCACGATCTTCGACGGCTTCATCGATGCGATGATCTGCTGGAGAACCGCAGCGCCGTAGGGCAGCAGCGCCCGCCGGTTCTTCGATACATGCTCGATGCCGCGCATCTTGTCGATGTCGCCGCGCGCGACGCGCTTGAGGAATTCGGCCGACTGTTCGACGTCCATCTCGTAGTGATGCATGACGTGCAGCGGATAGTCGGTGGCGAACATGTGCAGCCGGGCGAGATTTCGCCAGGTTCCGCCGACGCAGTAAAATGGCCGGCCCTGGCCAGCCTGCAGCAGCTTGGCGCGGGCGATCTCCTTGCGGGCTATACGCGCCGCAGTCGCGACAGAGCCTTTCGACATCTCCTGCAGGCGCAACCCGCCGAGCGGCAGCGTGATCCCGTCGCCGATGGTATGATCCCTGACGTCAAAGAGCTCGAGACTGCCGCCGCCCAGATCGCCGCCGATCCCATCGGCGGGATGGAAACCCGACATGATGCCGAGCGCGGAATAATAGGCTTCCTCGCGGCCGCTCAGCACGCGGATCTGGGTGCCGAGAATGGTCTCGGCCTGATGGATGAAGTCGGCCCCGTTCTCTGCCTCCCGCGCGGCGGCTGTGGCGATGACGTGCAGATCATCCGCACCCGCCTGATCCGAAAGCGCCCGGAAGCGGCCGAATTCGGCGACGGCGCGCTTGACGGCATCCGGATCGAGCCGGCCGGTCGTCACGATGCCCTTGCCCAGACCGGCGAGCATCTTTTCGTTGAACAGAACTGTGGGCGAGCGCGCCACGCCCTCATACACGACAAGGCGTATGGAGTTCGAACCGATGTCGATGATCGACATCGGCTGGCGGTTCTTCAGTCGTCCCTGGGAGATGGCGATCATTCGGCGGCGGCCGGCTTCGCCTTCTTTCCCCTTATTTGCTGCGCGATCCGCTTGGGCGCATTGGACTTCAGCGCATCGCCCCGGCCGGAAAGACTCGGATTGGTCATGAAGTATTCCTGTGCGTTGAACGGTTCCTCTCCCTCCGCCGGCTTCATGCGCCGGGAGGTACCGTCAGGGAGTACTTCGAAACTCTGCTGGTTGTCCATGATGTTTCCGAGCATGATCTGGTCGAGCACCTGAGCATGCACGGTCGGGTTGACGATCGGCACCATGGTTTCGACGCGCCGGTCGAGATTTCGCGGCATCAGGTCGGCGGACCCGATGTAGATGATGGCCTCGTCGGAAGGAAGGCCGTGACCATTGCCGAAGCAGAAGATCCGGCTGTGCTCGAGGAACCGTCCCACGATGGACTTGACCCGGATGTTGTCGGACAGGCCCGGCACCTGCGGCCGCAGGCAGCAAATGCCGCGGATGACGAGATCGATTTCGACACCCGCCCTGCCCGCTTCATATAGCGCGTCAATAACCGCCGGATCGACCAGCGAGTTCATCTTCATCCAGATCTGGGCCGGGCGCCCCGCCCGTGCATGCGCGATCTCGTCGCGAACATGCCCCAGGATGCGCTTGCGCAGCGTGAAGGGCGAGACGGCGATGCGCATCTCTTCGGCGGGCTCGGCATAACCAGTGATGAAGTTGAAGACCTGGGCGACGTCGCGCGCGAGTTCGGGATCGGTCGTGAAATAGGAAAGATCGGTGTAGATGCGCGCGGTAAGCGGATGATAGTTGCCCGTGCCCAGATGGACATAGTTGCGCAGCTTGCCGTCCTCGCGCCGCACGACGAGCGACATCTTGGCGTGCGTCTTCAGTTCCAGAAAGCCGAAAACGACCTGCACCCCGGCGCGCTCCAGATCGCGCGCCCAGCGGATATTGGCTTCCTCGTCGAAGCGCGCCTTCAGTTCCACAAGCGCGGTGACAGACTTGCCCGCCTCCGCGGCGTCGATCAGCGCACGCACGATCGGACTGTCGTTGGAGGTACGGTAGAGCGTCTGCTTGATGGCGACGACTTCCGGATCGGATGCCGCCTGCCGCAGAAACTGGACGACGACATCGAAGGACTCATACGGGTGATGAACGATGATGTCCTTCTCGCGAATGGAGGCGAAACAGTCGCCGCCGTGGTCGCGGATGCGCTCGGGAAAACGCGGGTTGTAGGGCCTGAACTTCAGGTCGTCGCGCGGCACCGAAACGATTTCCGAGATCTGGTTCAATGCCAGCGGTCCGTTCAGCACGCTGACCCGCGACGACGCGACGCCCAATTCGCCGGCAACGAACTCGCGCAGCCCCTGAGGCATCTCGTGATCGAACTCGATGCGGATGACCGATCCGCGACGCCGGCGCTTGAGTGCCGATTCAAACAGCCGGACGAGATCCTCGGCCTCCTCCTCGACCTCGATGTCACTGTCGCGAATGATCCGGAATGTCCCCGAACCCTCCACCTCGTAGCCAGGGAAAAGCGTACTGATGAACAGTCCGACCGTGTCTTCCAGCGAGATGAAACGCACCGTCCCGCTGCCGTCGGGAAAGCGTACGAACCGCTTCAACGCCACAGGAAGGCGCAGCAGGGCGGTCATCTCTTCCTTGTTTCGCCGGTGGCGCAGATGCAGCGCAATGGAGAAGCCGAGATTGGGAATGAACGGGAAAGGATGCGCCGGATCGATGGAGAGCGGCGTCAGAACCGGGTATATCGCCTCGGTAAAATGCGTTTCCAGCCAGGCTCGCTCCTCATCCGTGATGGCATCGGCGCGCACGATCTCGATGCCTTCGGAACGAAGCAGGGACTGCAGAGTGGAAAAGCTTGCCTGCTGGTCCGCCTGCAGCCGCTCGACCTCAACGAGAAGCAGTTCGAGCTGTTCTTCAGGGGTTCGGCCATCGGCGCTCTTGGTCGAGATGTTCTCACGAACCTGACCGGCCAGACCGGCGACACGGACCATGAAGAACTCGTCGAGATTGGCTGCCGAGATGGACAGGAAACGGACACGCTCAAGCAGCGGATGACTGACGTTCTGCGATTCTTCGAGGACACGCCGATTGAATTGCAGCCACGAGAACTCCCTGTTGACGAAACGGTCCGGCGTTCCCTCGGCCATTTCCGGACCGGTAGAGACTTCGCGCTGAAATTCGCTCTGGACGGGCTTCATCTCATTCATCGAAACTCTCTTTCCGACAACATCTGGGCTAAGCCCATAGCATATGGCGTGACCGCTTCGTCCTGCCACGCGATTGCGACAGTTTGATATCACCATCTTGCAATGAACCAGAATATGATACAAACCCCGCCACGCTGGCGCATCGGCCCGAAGATCAAGATCGTTTTTCAACAGGCGCGATACGCAATTTCGATGTTGTAGAGCATCCTTCGCGCGGCTATTAGGACGCACGATGCTCTCGCCGCCGCACTGTCCTGCAGGAGGTATCCATGGCCGGTCACTCCATTCCCCACTTCCAGAACGACGCGGGTCACGACGCCATCGAGATCGGCGTGAAGGAGTTCATGTGCGTGGGCGCCTCCGAGCCGTACGATCATCCGCATGTCTTTCTCGACATGGGCGACGAGAACGAGATCGTCTGCCCCTATTGTTCGACCCTCTACAAGCATGATCCGAGCCTCAAGGCGGCCGAAACCCGTCCGGCGGGATGTGCCTATCACGACAAGGCCGCCTGAGGTCCCCGTCCGGCACCTTCAGGACCCGTGGTAGCGACTTTTGGTCAAGGCTGAATCCGAGCATGGCATCGTCATAGCTGGAGCCGGAATTGCCGGCCTGGCGGCGGCGCTATGCTTTGCGCGCAGCGGTGCGCGCGTCCAGATATTCGAGCAGGCGCAGGAGCTTGAGGACGTCGGCGCCGGCATTCAGCTCTCCCCGAACGCGACGCGCATTCTGGCAAGGCTGGGCGTCCTGGAGCGGCTTGTGGACAAGGCGGTGCGACCGCAGGCCATCGTCCTGCGCGAGGCAAGGCGCCTCAATGAAATCGGGCGGGTGCGCCTTGGGTCCTTCGCCGAAGAGCGCTGGGGCGCTCCCTATCTCGCCGTCCACCGTGCCGACCTTCATGCCGCGCTGTCACAAGCCGTTCAGGAAACGCCGGGTATCGAGATGACACTTGGCGCCGAAGCGCTGGGGGTGGAGATCGAGTCCGATTGCGCCAGGCTCGTGCTGCGCGCCGGCGGTGGGGAACGGACCGTCGCCGCTCGCCTTGTCGTCGGGGCTGACGGCGTATGGTCACAGATGCGCGTCGGTGTTGCCGGTGCCGCCCGGTCCCACTTCACCGATCTCGTCGCCTGGCGGGCCACGGTGCCGGTGCAGGCGGACCCTGCTGCAGGCGCGGTGCACCTGCCGAGCGATGTCGTCAGTGCTGTCCTGGACCGTGAATTCCACCTCGTCGCCTATCCGCTGCGCGGCGGCTCGATGTTCAACCTGGTCGCTGTCACGCGCGGGCGCGAACTTGGCCAGGGCTGGTCCGAAGCCGCCAGCGTCGAGGGTCTGGAAGCAGCGCTGGCCCGCGCCGACCCCCGGCTCTTGAAGCTCGTCTCGCAGGCATCGCCGTGGACGCGGTGGCCATTGCATTGCGTCGATCCCGCCGGCCGTTGGACCGAGGGCGGGGCCGTCGCCCTGATCGGCGACGCCGCACACGCCATGACGCCGTTTGCAGCCCAGGGAGCGGCCATGGCGATCGAAGACGCCGCTGTGCTCGCCCATCTCGTGGAGCGCACGGATGATATCCCCAAGGCACTCGCGATCTACGAACAGCAGCGACGCCCGCGGGTGGCGCGCATCGCACGCCGCGGCGCGCTCAACCGTTTCGTCTGGCATGCCGGAGGCCCGGTGGCCGCATGCCGCAACGCCTTCCTGTCGTTCATGTCACCGGAACGTCTCGCCGCCGGCTTCGACTGGCTCTACGGCTGGGACGTGACGGAACGGGAGTGATCGCACTTCGCGCAGTCGAACGACGCAAGAAGGATCGGCCTGAGGACCGGAAACGATCATTCAGGCCGACACGGTTTCGAAGCATCAGGATGCTGTCACGGCACCCATCAGACCGCCGGGACCAGCGCCAGCGCGCGGACCGGGCTGCCCGTTCCCTTGACGATCTTGAGCGGCGCGGCGATCAGAATGGCTCCTTTGGGCGGCAGCTTGTCGAGATTGCACAGGCTGGCGAGACCATAGCGGTTTGCCTTGTGCATCAGATTGTGGGCCGGGAACGGAGGCGTCATCCCCCCTGCCGCGCCCGCATCCGTGCCGATGCACTGCGTCCCCCATCCGATGGCACCGCGTTCCAGAATGTACTCGATGCAATCGGCCGTCGGACCAGGCGAGTGAGGCCCATCGGCGTCAGCATTCAGGAACTCCGCTTCCGAAGCGCCGCGCCTGTCCCAGTCCGTACGCATGAGCACCCACTCGCCTTCGGCGATCGGTCCGTGCTCCGCTTCCCAGGCGCGAACTCCATCGGCGGTCAACAGGAAGTCGGGATCGGCGCTCGCCTCTGCGGAGCAGTCGATGACGTTCACAGGCGCAACGAAGCTGCGGACGGGAATGCTGTCCGTTGTCGCATCGTCGTGGTCCTTGCCCGTGATCCAGTGTACCGGCGCATCGAAATGGGTGCCGGAATGCTCACCGATCTTGAGCCAGTTCCACGCCCAGTAAGGACCATTGTCATCATACTGAGAGATCTTGTGAATCTCGACCTTGGGCGTATCGACGGCGATTTCCGGCGGCAATTTGATGAGCGGGGTTTGCGGCCCGAGCGGCGCGGACAGATCGATCACATCGACGGAACCGGACAGCAATCCGGACGCAATTCCGGCAAGCATGGATGCGGACATTCATTCTCTCCCATTTTCCTGATTCAGGTTGTCAGTGGCTGATACTTTCCGCACCAGTGGTGGCGCACCGGAACAGGCAGGACGCTGTCGCGGATGTACGGAAACGTTTCGCTGCAATCGAAGGAGGAAAGCGGGGTGTCGCTCAATCCCGCCCCTGCAAGCCGGAGATCGTTGAACGAGGTGCCGCCCAAGCGGTCGAAGAGCCTGACGCCCATCCTGCTCGCGCGATGGCTTACGAAGGCTGCAACCAGGAACTCGTCCCGATCAAACATGCGATTGCATGGCGAGCGCATCGCAAATCCTCCATTCATTTGTTCCGCTTTATTCTATATTTTATAATAGAAAGTCTATTTGTTTTCTCCGGGCAATGCAAGTCCCCAACTCGAACTGATTGTTGGAACATTCCGTATGGCTCGCGACGCGCCGAGCGAACCGCGTCGCACTTGAGCGCATATGATTCTTGCTGAATCAGCACTTGATACCGGCGTCGCGGAACTCGAACACGTCCTGATGTGTTCCTTGCGAGCTGGAACACTGGCAGGGCGCAATGACTACATCGTCCGCCGATCTTGCTGCGGGTGATCCCGAGAATTCGTTGCTTGGCTGTGATCCGTGAAGCCGATGAAGAGGACGCGAAATCGCCGATCGTCGTGCCGCCGTGAGGTCAGAACCGGCAATCGATCCCAGAAGAGGTTCGCCCCTGCGTCCACAGGGGCACAAGACGCTTCAATGCAGGATCTGACTGAGGAACAGCTTGGTGCGTTCGTGCTGCGGATTGTCGAAGAACTCCGCCGGCGTGTTCTGCTCGACGATCTGGCCCTGATCCATGAAGATGACCCGGTTGGCGACTTGACGGGCAAAGCCCATCTCATGTGTCACGCACAGCATGGTCATGCCTTCTTCGGCCAGTGACACCATGGTCTCCAGCACCTCCTTGATCATTTCCGGATCGAGGGCGGAGGTCGGCTCGTCGAACAGCATGATGCGGGGGTTCATGCACAGCGAGCGGGCAATCGCCACGCGTTGCTGCTGACCGCCGGAAAGCTGGCCTGGATATTTGCTCGCCTGCTCGGGAATCTTCACGCGCTCGAGAAAATGCATGGCGATTTCCTCGGCCTGCTTCTTGGGGATCTTGCGCACCCAGATCGGCGCCAAGGTGCAGTTCTCCAGAATGGTGAGATGCGGGAAGAGGTTGAAGTGCTGGAACACCATGCCGACCTCGCGGCGAACCTCGTCGATCTTCTTCAGGTCGTTGGTCAGCTCGATGCCGTCGACGATGATCTTGCCCTTCTGGTGCTCCTCCAGCCGGTTGATGCAGCGGATCATGGTCGACTTGCCCGATCCGGACGGGCCCGCGATGACGATGCGTTCTCCGCGCATGACGCGCAGATTGATGTCCTTGAGCACATGGAAATCGCCATACCATTTATGCATGCCGACGATGTCGATCGCGACATCGGTTTCCGAGATGTGCATGCGCGAGCGGTCGACCGCGATCTCGTCCGCGCTTACCGCATTTTCGGTAGCCATCGAGTTTCCCCTTTGTATTTTCTTCGTGGCCGTTGGTTATCTAACGTTTATGCCCTGTATCCAGCCGCCTTTCCATAAATATCGAGTAGCGTGACATGCCGAAGCAGAACAGCCAGAACACGAAACCGGCAAAGACGAGCCCGGTCATCGGCGTCTGCGGCGATGCCCAGGCGGCATCGGAGAAGTTCTGCCGAACGATGCCGAGCAGGTCGAACATGCCGATGATCGAGACAAGGCTCGTGTCCTTGAAGAGGCCGATGAAGGTGTTGACGATGCCCGGTATGACGATCTTCAGCGCCTGGGGCAGAACGACAAGACCCATCTTCTGCCAATAGCCGAGCCCCAGGGAATCGGCGCCCTCGTATTGTCCCTTCGGGATCGCCTGCAATCCGCCGCGGATGACTTCGGCCATATAGGCGGAAGCGAACAGCGAGACGCCGACCAGAGCGCGCAGGAACTTGTCGAAATTGACCCCGGCAGGCAGGAACAGCGGAAACATGACGCTGGCCATGAAAAGCACCGTGATCAGCGGAATTCCGCGCACGGTCTCGATGAAGATGACGCACAGCATCTTCACGACCGGCATGCTGGAACGGCGGCCAAGCGCCAGAACGATTCCGAGCGGCAAAGATACCGATATGCCGACGAAGGAGAGGACGAGCGTCACCATCAGCCCGCCCCAGAGCGGGGTTTCGACATAGTCGAGACCGAACCATCCCCCTACGAGCAGGATGAAGGCGACGACGGGAAAGACGATGAAGAACACAAAGGCGTTGAGGCCCTTGTAGGGGACGCGCGGGATCAGCAACGGCAGCAGCAAGATGACGAACATCGCCGCCACCAGCATGACGCGCCAGCGCTCGTCGAGCGGATAGCGGCCGAACATGAACTGCTCGAACTTGGCACCCACAAAAGCCCAGCAGGCCCCGGACCATCCCTCGGGCTGGATGCCGCCCTGCGCCGCGGTGGCGCACACGCTGCGGTCGGCGCCCGTCCATTGTGCGCTGAAGAAGGCCCAGTCGAGCGCAGGCGGGACGACCAATGCCACGATGACCAGGCCGATGAGTGTGAGAACCGTGTCGCTCGGCGTGGCGAAGAGGTTCTTGCGCAACCAGTGAATCAGTCCCCTGTCACCACCGGGCGGCGGCTGATCGGCAACCATTTCGGCGCGGACGAAGGCGAGATCGTGCTCGTGCATGTCTATCGCTCCACCAGCGCCATCTTGGCGTTGAACCAGTTCATGAAGACGGAGGTTGCCAGGCTCAATCCGAGATAGACTGTCATCCAGATCGCCACCACTTCGATCGACTGGCCGGTCTGGTTGAGGATCGTACCGCCCACGGCAACGAGATCGGGATAGGCGATGGCCACGGCGAGCGACGAATTCTTGGTCAGGTTGAGATACTGGCTGGTCAGCGGTGGTATGACGATCCGCATCGCCTGCGGAACGATGACCAGCCGCAAGGCCTGGCCGCTGCGCAGGCCAAGTGCATGCGAAGCCTCCGTCTGCCCCTTCGGCACACCCAGCACGCCCGCGCGAACGATCTCGGCGACAAAGGATGCGGTATAGAAGGAGAGCGCAAGGTAGAGCGCAATGAACTCCGGCTTGATCGTCCAGCCACCGGTCAAATTGAACGTGCCGAGCTGCGGAACGTCGAAACTGACCGGAAAGCCGGTCAGGATGAAGGCCAGCACGGGCAATCCGACGATAAGTGCGATGGAGATCCACAGAACCGGGAATGTCTGGCCAGTCGCCATCTGGCGCGCGTAGGCGCGACGCGCCACGAACCAGGACATTGCGATGCCGGCGACAAGCGCGAGTGGAATGAGCCAGGCGCCCTCGCCCCAGATCGCCTTCGGAAAGAACAGGCCGCGGCTGTTGAGATAGGTGTTGAGCGGCAGTTCGATGGAGTCTCGCGGCAGCGGCAGAACCGACAGCACACCGAGATACCAGAAGAAGATGACCAGCAGAGGCGGGATATTGCGGAAGACCTCGACATAGACCGTGCAGATGCGTGAGATCAGCCAGTTCTTCGACAGCCGGCCGATGCCGACCAGAAAACCGATGATCGTGGCTGTCACGATGCCGGCCACGGCGACCACGATCGTATTCAGCAGGCCGACGAGAATGGCTTCGCCATACGTGGAATCGGAGGTGAAGGGGATCAGGTGGACGGCAATGTCGAAGCCGGCACGCTGATCGAGGAATCCGAATCCTGACGAAATGTTGGCGCGTCGGAGATTGTCGACAGTATTGCCGACGATCCAGCCGACGAACACAACCAGACCGACAAAGACGACGATCTGAAAGACGATACCGCGGACTTTCGGGTCATAAAACAGGGATGCGCGGCCAGCCCCATCGTCGCGAAGGGTTTCCTGGGAAGCCATCGGAAAGCTTTCGAGCTAGGCCGAGGGGCACACCATCGGCCCCTCGGAAACCTGTCGGACCGATCAGCGGATCGGCGGCGCGTAGAGAATGCCGCCCTTGCTCCAGAGCTGATTGAGCCCGCGTGCGATCTTCAACGGCGAATCCTGCCCGATGTTACGCTCGAAGCTCTCGCCGTAATTGCCGACCGCCTTGACGATGTTGACCACCCAGTCTTCGCTCAGGCCGAGATCGGCGCCCAGCTTGGAATCGGCCTCCACGCCCAGCACGCGCTTGATCTCGGGATTGTCGGAGTTCTTCATCTCCTCGACATTGGCCTGCGTGATGCCCAGCTCCTCGGCGATGATCATCGCGTTGAGGGTCCACTTGACGATGTCGAACCACTGATCGTCACCCTGACGCACCACGGGGCCGAGCGGCTCCTTCGAGATGATCTCCGGCAGCACGACATGATCGTCGGGCGAGGTCAGCGTCAGGCGGATCGAGTAAAGGCCCGACTGGTCGGTAGTGTAGACATCGCAGCGGCCAGAATCATAAGCCGCGTTGACCTCTTCGAGCTTTTCGAAGACGACCGGATTGTATTCCATCTTGTTGGCACGGAAATAGTCGGCGAGGTTCAGTTCGGTCGTCGTTCCCGTCTGCACGCAGACCGAGGCTCCGGAGAGTTGCAGGGCCGAATTCACGCCCGGCAGGTTCTTGGCGTTGATCATGAAGCCCTGGCCGTCATAGTAGTTGACGCCAGCGAAATTGAAGCCAAGCGTGGTGTCGCGGCTCAATGTCCAGGTCGTGTTGCGCGACAGAAGATCAATCTCGCCCGATTGCAGCGCGGTGAAACGCTCCTTCGCCGTCGTGGGCGTATACTTCACCTTGCTCGCATCGCCGAAGATTGCCGCGGCCACCGCCTTGCAGATATCGACATCGAAACCCGACCATTCGCCCTTGTCGTTCGGCGCGGCGAATCCGGCCAGGCCGGTGTTCACGCCGCATTGCACAAATCCTTTCGCCTTCACGTCGTCGAGCGTCGCGGCCGATGCGCCGAACGCGGTCAGTCCGAGGACGGCAGCACCCAGCACGCCGGTCAAGATTGTCGTTTTCATACCTGAAACCCTTTTCATTATGTCCGGAGGTTGCCCTCCGTCTTGTTACCCTCGTGGAGTGAGGCTACGTTCCGGCACCCACCCGGACCGGCAGCCACCCTTCGGTGCGCGCCGCGCCTCGTTCCCCGGCGCATCGAAGGCGATATTTTCCCCATGGTCAAGGGACAATGCGGTAAACGCCGGCTCAGCCAAGCCTTTTCACCCTCGCGTTCGTTGCGACCTCCTACGACCCTGCCCGTGCCGGCGAGCCATACAGGTTCACGGCGACCGGCATCAGTCCGGCCGGCGGCAATCGGAACGCAATGCGGCGCCGCGCGAGCAGGCGCGCAAGCCACAGCGTGAAGAGGAGGCCGATCGAAAAACCCGCCACGACATCGGACAGATAATGGGCGTTGGACGCAACACGCGACAGCGCGAGCAGAGCGCCCGCCGCCAGGATCGGCCAGCGCAGCCTGGGAAAATAGATCAGGAGCAGCATCGAGAGTGCGCCGGCAGTCGTCGAATGGCCCGAAGGAAAACTCCAATAGGCGTCATGGAAGGCCGGGAAATCGAAACCATACGGTCCGACCTCAGAAATCAGCGGTGGGCGCGGGCGTCCGACGAGGACCTTGATCACGCGCACGCAAAGCTGCGCCCCGCCGATCGACGCGATGATGCAGAGACAGTGAACGAAGAGCCGCGCGAGCACGATGCGGTTGGGCGGGGAACGCCTGCGCCAGTCTGTCAGCGAGAGAGTGATGACCATGAACGCCGCCGGGATCAGGTACCATTGCACCAGCGCCACATCGGTGATCGCGCGCTGCACCCGGGCGAAAGGACCATCAGCCTCTACCGCCCAATGCGCCAGCATGGCATCGAACGGAAGGGCCATCAGGACCAGCAGTGCTGCAAGGAAAGCCGCCGCGCTCATCGAGCCCGTCCAGGCCGGCGCTGCCGTTTGCGCCGGGCGACGCCAGCGCGCTGCGAGCACGGCCCAGATCGTGCGCCGCGGCAGGCCTTTTCCCGGCGCTTTCAGATGCCTTTCGTCTGCGCCCGTCACCTTGGTCCAACTCACCTGTAAACTGCAATATTGCCTGGCCGGCAGGCGCGCATTATGCCTTGCCCCTCCAAACCACGATCGGAGGCGATATGTCGGACGCTAGGAACAGTTTCAAGGGCATCAACACGCGACTTGCTCATATGGGCAATAATCCACGGGAATATCACGGCTTCGTCAACCCGCCGGTCGTGCACGCCTCGACGGTCCTGTTTCCCGACGCCGCCACCATGGCGTCACGCAACCAGAAATACACATACGGCACGCGCGGCACACCCACGACCGACGCCTTGGCCGCGGCAATCGACGAACTGGAAGGTTCGGCCGGAACGGTGATCGTTCCGTCGGGACTGGCCGCCGTGACGGTGCCTCTTCTCGCTTTCCTGTCGGCCGGCGACCACGTGCTGATCGTCGATTCCGTCTATGGACCGACACGCAACTTCGCCAACACGATGCTGCGGCGCATGGGTGTCGAGGTCCAGTACTATGATCCCACCATCGGCGGCGCAATCGCATCGTTGATGAAGCCCAACACCAAAGTCGTTTTCACTGAAGCTCCCGGCTCCAACACCTTCGAAATGCAGGATATTCCGGCGATCGTAAATGCCGCGCATGCAGGCGGCGCAATCGTCATGATGGACAACACCTGGGCGACGCCGATCTACTTCAAGCCGCTCGATTTCGGCGTCGACATCTCCATCCATGCCTCCACCAAGTACCCCGCCGGGCATTCCGATGTGCTTCTTGGCACAGTGTCGGCCAACCAGAAGCACTGGGAGCAACTCCACGAGACACATCTTACGCTGGGCGTATGCGCGGCGCCGGACGATGTCTATCAGGTGTTGCGCGGCCTGCGCACCATGGGGGTGCGGCTCGAACGTCATCAGGAGAACGCGCTTGCGATCGCGCGCTGGCTGGAGGGTCGGCAGGGCGTGGCGCGGGTGCTGCATCCAGCGCTCGAAAGCCATCCCGGCCATGCCTTGTGGAAGCGCGACTTCTCCGGCTCCAGCGGCATATTCTCCATCGTCCTGTCGGGCGGCGGCACGCGCGAGGCGCACGCCTTCCTCGATGCCCTGCAGATCTTCGGGCTCGGCTATTCCTGGGGCGGCTATGAAAGCCTCGCCGTCCACGTCTATCTGGGAGACCGCGAGATCGCCAAGGGCCCCTATGAAGGCCCGCTCATCCGCCTTCAGATCGGACTGGAGGACGTCGACGACATCAAGGCCGACATCCAGCGCGGGCTCGATGCGGTGCGCAACGCGGAATAGGGGCGAAGGTCACAGAACGCCTCGAGAGCCTCAGATGAGCGCGCCCTGCCCGATCAGCCGCTCCTGCACCTTGGCGGGATCGACGCGGTGGTCGCCGTCGACATAGTCGGCCGCGGCGACACCGGCCGCCTCTCCGGTGGCAAAGGCGGTGCCCATCACCCGCACCGAACCATAGGCCTGCGGATCGGCGCCGATGAGCCGGCCACCATACCAGAGGTTCTCGAGCGAGGCGGCGCGGATCGCGTCATAGGGGACCTGAAAATATCCAGGACCGCCAACCGGCGTGTAGATCGGCTTGCCAGCCTCTCCGTGCAGTTCGCTCGGCCAGGCGGCGCGGGCGATGCTCGTTGTCGACTGGGTGCCCTCCAGGACGTCCTTGGCCGTCAGTTCCAGCCGCGCGCTCGGGTGGCGGGTCTCTCGAATGCCGACCTGCGGGCCGGTGGCCACCAGATAGGCGCTTTCGAAGCCCGGCATGCCCTTGCGCAGCAATTCGAGATAGTCGCGCGCCATTGCCCTGCCCTGCATCTCCGCCCGGGTGAAGCTCTTGGACTTCAGATCCGTGATCGCCAGATCGACGGTCATCCACCACATGTCGCGCGATAATGGCAGGCGGATGATGATGCCGCCATCCGTACGCTGGATGGGATAGGCGCCATTCCGGTTGTATTCGGCGATCAATGCCTGCAGCCGGGTGCGGTCGATCTCGAGATCCGGCGCGATGCCGCCGATGCGGATCGGCATGGTCAGCGCCTGCAGGCGGCCCTCCAGATCCCCGATTCGATAGTCGACTCCGGCCAGCATCGCCAGATTGGCATCGCCCGAGGCATCGACGAACGCGTCGGCAACGACATGCTCGCGGCCCTCCATTCCCGCCAGGGTCACCGCCTCGATGCGCTTGCCGGTTCTCGTCGCCGCGGCGACGCGGGTGTGGAGGCGAACGTCGATACCGTGACGCTGCACCAGGCTGTCGAGGGAGAACTTCAGCACTTCGGGGTCGAGCAACACGATCCAGTTGCCAGTCGTTTCGGAGCGAAACGCCTCTCCGTCGAGCCCGCCAAGCTTCAGTTCCTCGACAAGATCCTGTGCTACCCCTGCCACGGCCCGGACCGGCTTCTGTCCCTGCTGGAACAGGCCACAATAGGCAAGCACCTGCGAGGTCGTGGCCGCGCCGCCGAGAAATCCGTATTTCTCGACGAGGCAGACGCGCGCGCCCGCCTTGGCGGCGCCGACAGCCGCGCCGACGCCGGCCGCTCCACCCCCGCACACGACGACGTCGAAATCCGCTTCAATCCTGTTCTTCATCTCAGCCTTCTCGGACGAGAGCGCCGTGCGTCTTCGTGAACGCACAAGGGAGCTCTATCACTTTGAATTTGCGCATCGTGCTGACCGAATATCGATTCCGATTTTCGGGCCGATGCGTTAGCCCGTTGCTTCATCGATTCAACGAGCCGCTCCAACTTCTTGATTACTCATGCTGTTCGCCAATCGACGAGACGCCAGCCGTCATTGACGCAGCCTAGGTCCGCCAACTGAGGAAATAGCGTTCGGCCCGGCCGATGAGCCAACCGATGATCAGCCCAAGCGCCGAGAGGATCGCCACGCCGGCAATCAGCTGATCGGTGGCAAAGAGCGCACCCGCCATCAGCACGTAGGCGCCGATGCCGTATTCCGCTCCGATCATCTCGGCTGCCACGAGCAGCACGATGGCGATCGATGAGGAAATGCGGAAGCCCGAGAGGATCGCCGGCATGGCGCCCGGCATGATGATCTTGCGCACGATCGACAGCCACGACAGACCGAAAGACTGGCCCATGCGGATCAGATTGCGATCCACATTGTCGACCCCGCCATAGGTCGCGATCACCGTCGGGAAGAATGTGCCGAACAGAATGGTCGCGACCTTGGAGCCCTCGCCTATGCCGAACCAGATGATGAAAAGCGGCAGGAGCGCGATCTTCGGGATCGGGAACAGGGCCGAGACGAGAGGCAGAAGGCCGGCGCGGGCGAGCGAGAACAGACCGATCGTCAGGCCGACCGCGACACCCAGAAGGCTGCCCAGCGTCCAGCCGACGATCAGACGGAAAAGGCTTGCCTCAAGGTGCTTCCACAACATGCCTGTCTTGACCAGATCGACCAATGCGGCCAGCGCCTGGGAGGGCGCGGGCAGCGCGATGTCGCTGATGAACCCCGTGCGCGAACCGAGTTCCCACAAGAGCAGGATGGCGATGAAGACCAGCGGTGAGACGAGCCCAAGGGGCTTGTGACGAAAGCCGCCGCCCCGGAAGGGAACCTGCGTCGCGGCAGTGTCGCTACTTTCGGGCGTCACAGCCCGGTCCTGAACGGCTTCATGCGACATCGGAAATCTCCATGTCCGCAGCGCGTGCCTCTTCGCGCATCAGTTCCCAGATGCGGCGCTGCATCGTGTCGAGTTCTGCAAGCCTGTCGACCCGTTCGGCCAGCGGCATGTCGATCTCGACGATTTCGCGAATCCTGCCGGGACGACGCGACAGGACAATGATTCGATGGCCAAGGCGCACGGCCTCGGCGAGATTGTGCGTAACGTAGCAGGCCGAAAACCGCTCGCGTGTCCAGAGGTCCACCAGATCGTCCATCAGCAGTTCACGCGTCTGGCTGTCGAGCGCCGAGAGCGGCTCGTCCATCAGCATCACCGCCGGCCTCACGCTGAGGGCGCGGGCGATGGCGACGCGCTGCTTCATGCCGCCGGAGAGCTGGCGCGGCAGCGCCTTTCGGAAATCGGACAGCTTGGTGCGCGCCAGCACGTCATCGATGATGGCGCGTGCCTTCTCGCCGCGAATACCGTGGTCTTCAAGCACCAGGCTGACATTGCCCTCGACGGTGCGCCACGGCAGCAGCGCGAAATCCTGGAATATGTATGTCAGCGGATTGAGCGAGTCCGCCGGCGGCCTGCCCGAGAGCAGCACCTGTCCGCGATCGGGACGCTCGAGCCCGCCGATGAAGCGCAGGAGCGTCGATTTCCCGCAGCCTGACGGCCCGACGATGCAGACGATCTCGCCGTCGCTGAGGGAGAAGGAAATGTCCTTCAACACTTCCGTCGGTCCGTAGTGATGCGAGATGGAATCGAGGGTAATCTTCATAGCTATTATTGCCTTTGTGCGGCCGGGCCTGATCCGCCTCGTCTCCACCCACCGCTCGCGCGTGAGAGGGTTAGGCGGAAAAGCCGAACAGGCTGCGCCGGACAGCGGGCGAGCGCCAGGGATCGCCCGCAGCCCGGCTTCAGGACGTCAGAACGTCTCCACGAAGCTCGCGTCTACGAGGTTGTCCATCGAAGCGTTCTCGGGCACGAGACCTTCCGACTTGAACCATTCGAGCTGGTCGCGGACACTGTCCAGGTTGAGTTTCGCATTCGCGTTGATGCGCATCGCGCCGGCGCGAATGCGCGGGTCGGCCTTGTCGATCGGCTGGTCTGCATAGACGTACTTGTGGATCATCCCGACGATCTCGGTCGTGTCTTCATCGCTCATCGTCTTGTCGACCAGCGCGGCATTGTAGTCGTCGACGCCCTTGGAGAAACCGGCCAGGAAGCGCTTGACGAGGTCGGCCTTGTCGGTCGTGTTGGCCGTCGAGGTGAAGACGGTGGTCACCTGATAGTTGTCCACATAGTCGGCGACCTTGCCGATCTCGACCACTTCACCGCCGCTGGTCAGGCCGGCGGCGATGTTCGGCACGATCGACCAGGCATCGATCTGGCCGCTCTTCAGGGAGGCGATGACGGCCGGGACCTTCTGCAGCGGCTTGAGGTGCAGTTCCGAACGATCGAACCCTTCCTTGTCGGCAATCTTGTGCGCCATGTAGTGGAATGAGGAACCGGTGGTCGTGATGCCGAAGGTACGCCCCTTCAGTTCGGCTGGCGTCGTCACCCCTGCATCATAGGCTGCCTTGGAGACCAGGATCTTCTGGCCCTCGACATCGGGATATTCCTGCAGCGCACCGCCGATGATCTTGATGACGCCCTTCTCGGCAAGGCTGACAAGCCCCCCGGAGATCGCCGTGATGCCGAAATCGACGTCGCCCGAAGCAATCGCCACAGCCATCGGCTGGGCCGCCTGGAACGACACGAACTCGACCTCAAGTCCCTGATCGGCAAAATAGCCCTTGGCTTCGGCTATGATGCTCGGCGAATGCGAAACGAGCGAGAGCAGCCCGACATTGATCTTGTCGGCGGCTGCCGCCGACGCGACGCCCGACAGCATGGTTCCGGCGGCCAGCGCGCCTGAAAGCGCCAGCGCGCCGAATGTCCTGCGTGTGAATGCGACCATTTCATTCCTCCCTTTCAATGTTGGTGGTGGTCTTTGAACCCCGCATCCGGACTTCCGGGCGGGATGGTTGCGGGTCCGTCAACTCTTGAGCGAACCCAAAATGTCCCTGGACAAGGCAGCGGTTGCCGCTTCTTCGTCCCTTGCGATCACGGCTTCCACGATCGCCTCGTGAGCGCGCCGGCTCGCCGTGAAATCAATGCGGGCTTCCCGCAGCGCGGCCAGGCGGAACCGCCGGCTCTGATTGTAGAGCCTGGCCTGCGTGTCGATCAGACGCGGCGAGCCACATGCGGCGATCAGGCTGGAATGGAACGCCCGTCCGGCCTCGTCCCACTCCAGGGCAAATGCGTCCATGTCGCCGGCCACATTGGCCTCGGCCCGCGACAAGGCATGGTTGGCCGCAATCACTGCGCCTTCCCATCGAACATCGCCCTTCTGCATCGACCAGCGCAATCCGAGCGTCTCGATCTCGACGCGCAGCCGGGTGATGTCCTCGAGATCGGCCTGGGTCGCGGACGCCACGCGAAAACCCCGCTGGGCGCTCGCCTCGACGATTCCGTCCGCAGCCAGCAGCGTCAACGCCTCGCGAAAGGAATGGGCACTGCCACCGTAGCGCTGGCGCAATTCCTCGATCTTCAGCTTCGTGTCCGGCGGCAGAAGTCCGAATGATATGTCGCGACGCACCTGCTCGGCCAGCAGGCGAACCACCGTCGCGTTGTCGCGTCCTCCCAGATTGAACACGCTTCCTCCAAGACAACGTGAAATCTTCAACATTTTTGCGTTTATTCGACTATAAACCCACGAGTCAAGCCGAAGCCCGCAGGGCAAAGAACATTAGGGAGAGTGCAATGAACGAGGGTTTGCATGTCACCGGCAGAAGCAGGGTCATTTTTCTGATCGGAACGCCGGTCGCACAGACCGAGTCACCGGGCCTGTTCAATAGGCATTTCGCCGAGAACGGCATCGATCGGGTCGTCGCTCCGCTCGACCTGAAACCCGCCCATCTCACGCAGTTCTTCGCCATGGTGCGCGACGCGGACAATTGTGACGGGATCATCCTGACCGTACCGCACAAGCAGGCAGCCCTGCCTCTCGTCGACCATATGAGCGAGCGCGCAAGGGTGCTCGAATGCGTCAACGTGGTGCGGCGCACCGCCGAAGGTCGCCTCGAGGGCGACATGACGGACGGTCCGGGCTTCTGGGCCGGCGCCCGCACGCTGGAGTTCCAGCCTGCCGGCAAACGCGTGGCGATCGCCGGCGCCGGTGCTGCAGCAACGGCCATCGCCCATGAATTCGCTCTCCAAGGTGGCGCTCATCTGACGATCGTCAATCGCGACATGAAGGAAACGGGACGGCTCAGGCAGAAATTGTCCGGCCTCGGCGCTCACCTCGACGAAACGATCCCGCAGAGTCTTTCCGGCTACGACATGGCGATCAACGCAACGCCGCTCGGCATGGCCTATGCGCCAGGCACCCCTTTCGAGAAGGCCTTGCTCACCACCCTTCCCGCCAGCGCCATCGTCGCCGACGCCGTGACCGAGCCGGTCGAGACCCGGCTGCTTGCCGACGCGCGTTCCCTGGGCCTGAAGGCATTGCCGGGCGCTGCGATGACCCGCGGGCAGTTCGAGATGCTGGGACGGGCGCTCGGCGTCATGTGAAGGATACCGCGAACGCACAACGGTCCTGCGGCAGCACAGCCTGTCAGCAGGCCCGTCCGCGCCAGCGACGGTTTGACTTCCTTGTCTGGACGAACCGCGCGTTCGTCATGACGGCGCCGATGACGTTGACCTTTCCGGCATTCAGCGTCCGGCTCAATTCGACAAGCATGTCGGCAGGGGTCCTGCCCCATTGAACGACCACGAGAACCGCATCCAGTGCCGAAGCCGACACCAGATGTTCGCCGCCTGCGGTAAGCGGCGGCAGGTCGACAATGACCGTGTCGTAATGGGCTTCGCGCAGAAAGGTCTTCATGCCCTTGGAATCGAACAGCTTCCGGTTCGCCGCTCCATCGCGTGGCAGCAAGTCGAACGAGTTTACCGTCGAAGCGAGAACATCCTGATCGGCGGCGCTCTTCCAAGGTGAGTCGGACGAGAACCGGTGTGACGGCGGCGCCAGCCTGCTGGTCAGCACGCCGTGACCGGCATCGGCATCGACGAGCAGCGTGCGCGAGCCGCATTGGGCGTAGAGTGCCGCCAGATTGGCGGCACAGAAGCTCTTGCCGTCCGACGGCATGCAGGAGGTTACGCCGAGCGTGCGTACGGGTCGCGACGGATCGGCCAGACTGATCGCGGTGCGGACATCGCGCAGCTTCTCGACGAATCCCGAACGTGGGTAGCGCAGGACCGCATCAAGCGTCGAAAGGCCGCCCTTGCGCCGTCCGAGCGACGGCAACATCGCGATGCATTCCATGCCTGCCTGCTCACCCAGCTGGTCCGCCGAACGCAAAGTCGCGTCAAGTGTCTGGCGCAGAAACGCGATGCCGACGCCCAGCATGACGCCGGCAACCAGACCGAAGGCGAGGATGAGCTTGCGCCGCGGCGCGCTCGCCGACAAGGGCGGGGTAGCAAGTGTGAGCACACGCGCGTCAGCCACCGGATAGGATTGCTGGGTAACGGAATTGGTGTAGGCCTGCAGAAAGCTCTCATACATCTTGCGGTAGGTTTCGGCATTGGCCTCCAATTCCTCCAGCGTCGGCTCCCCGTCTTCGGACGAACTGGCCTCCCGGTCGAGGCTGTAATCGTGACTGGCGCGGAACTGCTGCGCAATCTGCGTCGCCTCGTTCATCTGCGTGCGCAACTCCTTGAGCCGGTGCTCAAGCCATTCCCCACCTTCCCGCGCCGATGCAGCCTTGGTCTCGATCTGCTCCTCGATGAAGGACGAGGCGACGGCATTGGCGATATCGGCGGAGAGCTGCGCATCGGGAGAACTGAACGTAATGCTGATCGCATAGGACACACCCACGCGACGCACGCCGAGACCGCTTTGAAACAGCCACATCGTACGTCGTTCGGTCTCGAAAGGCGTCAGTTGCGGTCCATCGGCGGACTGTTCGCCGGGCGCACTCAGTTCGTCCTGCGGCGTTTCTCCCGTTTCGTCATCGGCCGGGAACAGCCACTGACCCAAAATGGCCCCAACCCTGTCGACACGGTCGGCCATCGTCGGCTTGCGCGGCTGTGTGAATACGGGATTGCGACCGAGGTCCAGCTCTTCGATGACCATCGACGCAATTTTTTCCGATTGCATAACGGCAATCTGGCTTTCGACCTGTGCCGTATCCAGAGAAAGATTGACCTCCGTCGCCTGCTGCTGGAGCAGTTGCGGAATTTTCGGCTGGATCAGAATTTGCGCATCGGCCGTGTAGACCGAATCCGTCGTGACGGCATAGGCCCAGGCGAGAAAGGCGCACGCCACCGCGCACCCGATAATGGAGCGCATGTAGAGACGCAGGAAGAGCACAATGTCGGAAAGTGCGATGAACTCGCGCTCCACCGTACCGGCCTTGCCGAGATAGCTGAACCAGGGCGACGTGAGCTGCCGGTTCATGGCCGCACCTCACGCCTGACGGCGCGACCTCTGCCGGACGCTACGGCCTGCCCGCATTCTTGTCCGGTCCACAGTACGCGCAGTACGTGGTCTTTCCGCGATCGCATATACAAATCCGCCGCCCGATTGATTTGATCGCACCAGCTTACGCGCAAAGCCCCACGGGTAAACGCCGCCAATCGGCGTATCGTGATACGCCCGAAGTGGGGATTCCGGATGTCCGCAGGCGCACCGTTGCCTGCTCGAGACTGATCGACATCAAAGCAGACTTTGTGAAATCCAATACATATTTGAATTATTTGCGATCTATAATAACTGAAAGAGCATCATTCCACTTGGCTAATATATAAGTTCACGAAGTACTTTTCCAGCAGTCCGACTGATGGCCTTCAGGCAACAGAACACGCAGCTCAACAAATGCGCGGGGCAGGACGAAAAGGGACTTCACGATGACTCTCATGTTCCAATCCCACGGCGGAAAAGAAAAATCCTCGACCCTCCCGGAAGAGGCGCTGGAAGCCGCCCCGCCGGCCGGGGCCGACATCGCAATCGATGAACAGGCGGATTTCGGCTATCTGGTGCCACCGCTCGATGCGCCGGAGAACTATCTGCCCGAATCGGGCGAGACGCTTGGCGAGCTGGATGAACTCGGCAACCTTATGGTGGAGGCGGGCGAGACGCCCGACAACGATTCGTCCATGCCCCCGGTGATGACCTACTGGGGCCAGTTTCTCGACCACGAGCTGACAGCCCGGACAGATCGCGAAAGCAGCATCTCCAGCATCACCAATGCCCATCCGCCTGTGGCTTCGTCCACGGTCGAGAGCCAGCTTCGCAACGCGCGTTCGCCGCGCTTCGATCTCGACAGCGTCTACGGCGGAGCACCGACGGGTCCGGGCATCACCTCGGACGTCGTCAAGATCATTTCAGGCATGCGCCATCCGACCCAGATCAACAAGATGCGTGTCGGCACTGCCGTTGATCCCGGCCCCCTGCCCGACGGACTCGACCAGCATCGCGATCTGCCGCGCTATGTTCAGGTTCAATCTTCGGTGCGCAACGCCGCGCTGAGTCTGGCACAAGCGTCCATGTCGCCCCAGGAATTCGCCAAATTCTCCAACAGCCTGCCGCAACGCGCGCTGATCGGAGACATGCGTAATGATGAAAACCTGGTCGTCGCGCAGTTTCACCTGAGCTTCCTGCGCTTTCACAACAAGGCGGTGGACTATCTCGCGGGTCATGACACGGGCTGGGTTCCCGACTTCGGCTCTGCCCAGCAGCTGACCCGCCTGCACTATCAATGGCTCATCGTCGAGGGCTATCTGAAGGGGGTCTGCGATCAGGCCGTGGTGGATCGCGTCCTCGAGGACCGCGCGTCGCATTTCTTCAAGTTCCGCGCCGAATATGACGCCCGCAGGACCAACACGCGGCTGGGCAACGCGCTGCCGCTGGAATTTTCCGTCGCCGCCTACCGTTTCGGGCATTCGATGGTTCGCGCAACCTACGACTACAACAAGAACTTCGGACGCCCGGGCGGGATATTGTCCGACGCGTCACTCGATCTTCTGTTCGGCTTTACCGGCGGCGGCGGCAATATCGACGGTGACAAGAGGCTGCCGAAGAACTGGGTCATCGACTGGCGGCGTTTCGTGGGCGTCGAACCGCACGATGCGTCGGATGGCGGCCCGTCCCGCCTCGCCCGCAAGATCGACACGGCACTCGCTCCGCCGCTCAATGCAATGATCAAGGAGGGCAACGACGAGCCGGACGCTCAGCTGAAGGCACTGTTCAAGAGCCTTGCGCGCCGCAATCTGCGCCGCGGTTACAACTTGCGACTGCCAACCGGACAGGCCGTACACAAATATCTCAAGCAGCACGGAGCTGTCCTCTCGGCGCCGATCGCCGACGTCTCGACCATCTTCTCATCCAAGCCGGCGCTGCGCGATTTCCTGGCGAACAGCAACGCAAAATTCCACCAGCGTACGCCGCTCTGGTTCTATCTGCTGGCGGAGGCCGAAGCCGCCGGTGGCAACCGTCTGGGCGAAGTCGGAAGCTGGCTTGTCGCGGAAACCTTCGTCGGGGTGTTGCTCAGCGATCCCGATTCCGCCTTGTCGCGCCGTTTCGACCCCAGCCAGAGCCCCTTGCGCATGGCTGACAACAGCCCGATCGACTCGATCGCCAAATGGATGCGCTTTGCAGCCGTGATGGAATAGCCATGGCGCATGGTCGGCCGGGAAATACGCAAGACCCGGCCGGCCGATGCCGGGCATCACACGTCCCCATCGAAGAGGCTGGTCTGTTTCAACTCCCGTTGATCGATGTGCAAGCACAGGACCGCTTGTGGTATTGTTCTGCATTGGCAGTGAGAGATGGAGACCGGACCATGGACATTGTTTGGTTTTCCAAGCCGGTGCCGATATCGGAAGGCATCACCGGCGACATTCGCTACATCTCGAATGCACAACAGGCTATCGAGGTCCTCAACGGAAATTGGCGCGAGCAGGGCAGCGCCAAGTTCCAGGCGGCTCTGCTTGCCTGCAAGCGGGCGATCAGCGGGGAGATCGCGCCGGACATCGCCCGCAGCGCCTTCGTCGAAGCTGCCTCTGAAGCGCGCGTATTGTCCGAATAGGACGCACAGCACGCCTCCATGGCGGAAGGCCCAACGCGAAGAGGCGGAGCCCAGGCCCCGCCTCCATATTGAAGTCCGCAATAAAGGATCAGAACCGGAAGTTCAGACCGACCTTGATCGCGTGGAAGCTGACGTCCTCGTTGATGGCGATCCCGCCCTCGTTGAAGAGCGTGTCCTCGCCGAGATCGGTGAAGGCATATTCCGTCTGGAACGAAACGTTCTGGGTCAGCGCATATTCGGCGCCGGCGCCGATCGTCCAGCCGACCTTGGTGTCGTTGTCGGTCGAGATGCTGCCCAACCCGTCGACCGAAATCGTCTGTTCGGTCTCGCCATAGGCCAGACCGCCATGTCCATAGACGAGGAACTCGTCCATGGCATAGCCGAAGCGGCCGCGCAGGGTGCCCAGGTACTTCAAGGTCGATTCGGCGCGCGCCCAGCCGAAACCGGAAACCGTTGCCGTGATATCCGCCTCGTGATTCGTTGCGGCAATGTCTGCAACCGCGCCAAAGACGTAGGAGCCGACCTGCCAGTCGTAACCGATCTGGGCGCCGCCCAGGAAGCCGCTGCCCGAAAGGGAAAGACCGAGCGAGTCGGTACCGTCAGTGGCCGTGAAGTCGTAATCGCCCGTCGTGACGCCGGCGAACACACCGACATAGGCGCCCGACCAGTCGTAGACGGCCTGTTCCATGGCCGGTGCCGGAGCTTCGCCGTAAACGACCGCATCGGCGGCGGCGGCGGCAGAAACGAGTGAAGTGGTCGCGACGAGCGACAGAAGAATGCTTCTCAAGATAAATCCCCAAATGAGTTAAGCCCCGCGCGGCCTATTATTGATCGCTAATGCATCTGACTAGTGCAAAAATGCAACAGCGCACCGTCTGCGTGTCGAACGCGGCCCGCGCGGCGCTTCGCAAAACCGACATCAGCCCGAAACAGCTCTTTGCATGGCCAGGACCATGCCCACCTCGGGTCGATCTGCCCACGGACGTCCAACTTCGCCAGCGATGGTCCGGGATTCATCGATCTGGAAGAGAGAACCCTGCAGACAATCGACAGTCCGTTCGGCACGAGACTGTCACCCATGTCCTAGGTGCAAACCGTTACCCATCTCTCCGGGTCGGACCCTTGGGAAATGGCGATCCCGGCAGGATTCGAACCTGCGACCATCGGCTTAGAAGGCCGGTGCTCTATCCAGCTGAGCTACGGGACCGAGGCCGCCGGACGCTCAATGCGTCCACGGCATCTTTCGGTCATAGCGGAAATTCTCCGCATAGGAAATCTGCCGCCGTTTCGACGTCTTGGGCTCCTGCAGGCGGTAAGTGATGCCATGCTTCCTGGCATAGGCCACAGCCTCGTCCTGGGTATCGAAGACGAGTCGGATCTGGCTCTTCATGTCGCCGGAGCTTGTATAGCCCATCAAGGGGTCGATCTTGCGCGGCTGCTCGGGATCGAACTCAAGCACCCACTTGCCGGTCTTGGCCTTGCCCGACTGCATGGCGGTCTTGGCTGGGCTGAAGATGCGTGCAGACATGAATCCCTCATCCATTGAAGCCCCCGGCCGCGGCCCGCATCGCTGCCCGATGCTGCATCCGCGGGGGGAGCTGGTCGGAGTGGCAGGATTCGAACCTGCGACCCTCTGGTCCCAAACCAGATGCGCTACCAGACTGCGCTACACTCCGTGACATCGCCGGCTTCATTAGATTTTCGCCCTGCATGGCGCAAGTCCTAAATTGCCGCCGGCGGCAGGTCGCAAACAAAACACCCCCTGCCCCGGCAGCACAACCGGCATCGACAGGCCATATGAACCGGGTAAACTGGCGCGCAGGGGCGCGGCGGACCGGGACCGGGAGAGCGGGGCAATGAATCATGGCGAGGCGGATCATCGCACCGCGAAATCGGAGCGGCCGGCCGGTGCGGCCGGCACGAGAACGCCCAAGGCGCATATTGCGGGCACGCACCGTCTGATCGCCCCGGAAGAGACCTGGAGCAGGATCCAGCCGCTTTTCGCGCGCTTCGGCATCACCCGCGTGGCCGATCTCACCGGCCTCGACCGGATCGGCCTGCCGGTGGCCGCCGCCGTCCGGCCGTTGTCGCGCTCGGTCGCCGTGTCGGCCGGCAAGGGGTTGAGCCTGGCAGCAGCCAAGGTCTCGGCCGCGATGGAGGCCATCGAGTGCGCCCATGCCGAAACGATCCAGCGGCCGCTTATCCTTGCCAGCCGCAACGAAATCGCGCACCGCCACAAAGCGGCCGACATCTTCGACCTGCCACGTATGGCGGGAGCAAGGCTCACCGACGATACCCGTTTGATGTGGACGCAGGCCGTCGAGATCGCCACCGGCGCGCCGGTCATGGTACCCTACGAGCTGGTGCATGCGCATTACTGTCCCGACGACCTGCCGGCGGCCGGCACCTTTCTGGCGACAACCAACGGACTCAGCTCCGGCAACGCCTATGCGGAGGCGGTCTGCCACGGGCTGTTCGAGGTGATCGAGCGCGACGCGCTCAACCTGTGGGAACGGCTCGCGCCAGCCGAGCGCAATGAGAGGCTGGTGGCGCCCGCATTCGGCGACGCGCCGCATCTGTCCGCAACACTCGCGCAACTGCGCGATGCCGGCTTTGCCATCGCCATCTGGGACATCACGTCGAATATCGGCGTGCCGGCCTTCCACTGCCTGATCGTCGACGAGGAAGACCCGGCCGGCCATCCCGGCACAGGCACGGGCTGCCATCCCGACAAGAACGTGGCGCTCTACCGCGCCATCTCCGAGGCGGCCCAGGTGCGCGCGGTCTACATTTCGGGCGGGCGCGACGACATCACCCGGCGCGAATATCAGAGCGACCATATGCAGGCCTTCAGGCGCACGCTGGAGGCGGGCGGCGACACGGCCCGGCGCGATTTCGCCGGCTTCGCATCCCACGACCATCAATTCTTCGAGGACGACATCGACTGGACCGCGCGGCGGCTTCAGGCGGTGGGCTGCGGGCCGATCCTCGTTGCCGACCTGTCGCTGCCCGATACCGCGCTGTTCGTCGTGCGGGTCATCGTGCCGGGACTGGAAGGGCCGCCGGAGGCCAACGCCCTTGCTGGCCGACGAGCGCGGGAGGTGGCGCGTTGAAGAACTTCGTCGTTTTTGTCGGCCCTTCCCTGCCACGCGATGAAGCCGCCGCCATCGCGCCTTTCGACTATCGTCCGCCGGCCGCACAGGGCGACATCTATCTGGCGGTGCGTGGCGGCGCGCGGGCCGTCGGTCTGATCGATGGCCATTTCGAAGGTGTGCCGGCCGTCTGGCACAAGGAGATCCTCTATGCGCTGTCGCAAGGTGTTCATGTCTTCGGCGCTTCCAGCATGGGCGCGCTGCGCGCCGCCGAGCTTGCCGCCTGCGGCATGCGCGGCGTCGGTCGCATCTTCGAGTGGTATGCGTCGGGCGAAATCGACGCCGACGACGAGGTGGCGCTGGTTCATGCGCCGCCCGAGATGGGCCATATCGCGCTCAGCCTGCCGCTGGTCAATGTCCGCGCCACGCTCGAGGCGGCAGTCGGGGCCAAGATGATCGACGCAGATGCGGCGCGCCATATACTGGATGCCGCGCGCGCCATTCATTTCAAGCGACGAAGCTGGAGCGCGGTGCTCGCACAGGCCTGCCTGCCGGCCGAAACCGCGCTGGACTTCGATCGATGGCGCGCCACCCACGCGGTCGACCAGAAGCGGCTGGACGCACGGTCGCTGATCGAGGAAATGGCCTCCTTCGCGCGCAAATGGCCGGGGCCGCATCGCGCGGACTTCGTCTTCGAGCCGACTGATGCCTGGCTGGCCGGCGTCGAACACTTCGAGGCCGCCGGCCGCGTCAGCGACTTCGACCGGCGGGTGATCGACGAGGCGCGGCTTGACGCCAAGCGGTTCGAGCTGCTGCTTGCGCGCGCCGCCGCGACGCTCCTTGCCCGGCCGGATGACGCGGCGCGGACGCCGCGGGCCCGGCGCATCGACCGCTTTCGGGTCGAACGCGGCCTGACGGACCGCCAGGCCTTTCAGGCCTGGCTGGCCAACAACGGCCTCGACGAAACCGAACTCGGCAGGCTCATTGCCGCGCGCGATGCCGCCGACGGGCTTGCCCTGCGCGACGGCGCCGCGCTGGCAGCGGCCCTGATCGGCGAGATCAAGCTGAACGGACACTATGCGGAACTGGCCGGCCGGGCACGCGGCAAAGACTTCCTGCTCGAGCAGGCCGGCGCGCAGAAGCCGGGCAAAGGACCGGCTGCGCACCGGGCAGTTCAATGGTATTTCGAGAAAAAGCTTGGCCGTACGGCGCCGGATGATCTGGACGAAGCCAGAAAAATTCTGGCTATGCCAGATATCGACGCATTGCTGGATACCGCGAATAGGGAATACTTGATCTCTAGACTTTCCGAAAAAGACTAGATTAGTATTCCGCCATGCGGAGAGGTGGAACAAAACGTGACTATAGTGGCGGGACGCGGTTTCGTGTCTACCCGCAGCCGCCTTTTTCCAATCCGCACGCCGTACCCGAAACCATCGAGGTCTCGACACCCGCCGGCCTGGTCCACGCAGGGCCGGCCGACGAGCGGATGTATTGCGTCTGGCCGATCGGCAAGACCTACCCCTACGGCATCAAACACGACCCGCGCGGCAGGCCGTTCTTCTATATGCCGCCGTGGACGGGGCCGATCGCGCCACCGGTCGAGCCCGGCCCGGACGGGCATTTCGATCATCTCGAGCCAGGCACGCCGGAATTCGAGGCGGCGCATCTGTTCGCCGTCACGCGCTTCGTCATGGATGTGTGGGAAGGCTATCTCGGTCATCCGATCCGCTGGCATTTCGGCGAGAGCTTCGAGCGCCTGCAGCTGAGCGTGCTGCCGCAATGGGACAACGGCCAGATAGGCTACGGCTATCTGGAGGTCGGCAGCCACCGCCGCCAGGACGGGACGACGCTGCCGTTTGCGCTCAATTTCGACGTCGTCGCGCATGAACTGGGGCACGGCCTCATCTATTCGGAGGTCGGCCTGCCGGCGCTCGATGCCGAAAGCGGCGAATATTTCGGTTTCCACGAGGCGGCGGCCGACTGGGTGGCGATGATCGCGGCGCTGCACTTTCCCTCCGTCATCAACGAACTCCTGTCGACCACCAGCGGTAATCTCTACACCTATAACGAGCTCAATCGCTTCTCCGAATTCTCGCTGAACGAGGAGATCCGGGTGGCCAGCAACTATCTGAAAATGTCGGATTTCGCCGCCGGCTGGCGCGACGAGCACAAGCTGTCGCAACCGCTTTCGGGCGCACTGTTCGACATCTTTATCGACATCTTCCACGAGGCATTGGTGGAGGTGGGCGCCATCCGCCGCACGCTGGAGGACCTGTCCGATGTGGTGGAGCGGCGGCCGGAATTCGCACCGGCCATGCAGGCCGAATTCGACGCCGCCTATGCGCGCGACCGCGGCGCCTTCGCCTTTGCGCTGGAGGAAGCGCGCGACCTGACCGGCGAGTTGCTGGTCGAGGCGTGGCGCCGGCTCTCACCCGATAATTTGACCTTCGCTTCCTTTGCCGACACGTTGCTCGGTGCCGATTTGGCCCTCACTGGCGGCAAGATCGAGACAATCATGCTTGACAGTTTCTGGTGGCGAGAAATCGGCATTGTTGAAGCTGGCCCGCGCATTGGCCCACCCAGCCGGTTCAGCCATGCCTTTTCAGCACGCAGCGCCGTTCCTGAGAGGCCATTGCTGATGCCGAAGATGAGCTATCGGCAACGATATGGGATGATCAGGCCGATCAAGGGCGCTGTGTGAAATTGTTCATTGCAACGGGCAATCCAACCACAATAGCCGTTAATCAACCGACCGGAATCGATGGAGAACTCAATGTCTGAAGAAACACTCATTTCCGATAGCAATATCTGGCTTTTCGGACGCGAACTTGACGACATCTCCTTTGACCCCTCAAAACACAAGAAGCCAAAAGCCGGCAACAAGGGCCTGCTTCTCGAACAGGCCAGCGACAAGGACGCAAAGCTCGTCCGCATCTATTCGTTCATCTATGAGGGATGCCTTTACAACCTAACCCGGCCGGCCATATTTCTCGTCCACGGTGCAGGGACCGACCTGGAAAATGTCCCGTTCATGCTCGAAGACGGACAGAACGGTGGCGTCGCCGCCAAGGATGTGAAGGCCTGGTCCTACGATCGCGCCGATTTCACGCTTAGGCTTGACGTGGAGAGCGGCTCATTCGACGCGTTGTTGCTGGCCGCCGAGCTTGTCGAGAACCCGGCGGGGAGAGCATCGGGATCCGTTGTCCGGTCTTCGGGATCGGTGGTTCAAGCTTCGGGATCCGTGGTTCAAGCTTCAGGATCCGTGGTGCGTTCAGCAGGCTCCGTCGTGAGGGCATCGGGTTCTGTCGTCAGGCCGAAAAAGAACGATAGCGGCGATCGCTGATCAACCTGGTTTCATCCTGCGCCAGAGGACAAGCATCACAATCCTGCCGCCTTGAGGCCCTGCAGCAGCGTATCTCGATCCTCGGGGCGGCGGTCCGGCACGATCTCAACCCAATGCTCGGCCGTAAAGTTCGGTTGCGCAGCACGGATCAACTCGGCCTCGCGGCGGGCCTCTTCCATACGCCCCAGATGCGCATAGGAGACCGCCAGAATACGCCGCCCCTGAGTCGGATTGTTCATGCGTGACACGCAGTCAATCGCTTCCTGAAAGCGATGCAGTTTCATCAGCGCACCGGCCATGTCCCAGAGATATTGGTCGGGAAAGTACGGGTTGAGCCGCATGGCGCGCTGGAAATGCTCCAGCGATTCCTCCGAATAGCCCGAATGGGTGAGCGCGTCGGCCATCTCGGCGATGATGGTGGCGTCGTTGGGGTTGAGCGACAGGGCGCGGCGGTACGAGGCAAGCGAGCGCTCGTGTTCCTTGCGGTAGAGCAGCGCGAAGCCGAGTTCGGCATGACCGCGCGCGTCATTGGGATCGGCCCTGACCGCCTGCAGAGCGATATCGAAGGCACGCTCCAGCGCGCGGTCCGAATTCGGGCTCCAGGAATGACGCCATTCGAGGCTGCTGGCCCGCGACAGCCCGGCATAGGCGCGCCCGTAGCGCGGGCTCTCCAGGATGCTGCGTTCGTAGAATTCGCGCGCCGCCGCGTTGTCGGCCGGAGTCAGGCTCAGGAGATGGTTCTGCGCCCTCAGCGCCAAGCCGTAGGCGTGCAGCGTTTCGGGGCGCGCGGCAGCGACGCGCCGGCGCTCCGCCTCCTCGATGCGCGCCGACATCACCGACACGGCGAGCTCGGCGATCTCGTCCTGCAGGGCGAAGATGTCTTCCAGCGGCCGGTCGTATTTCTCCGCCCAGACCGTGTGTTCGGTCTCCGAATTGGACAATTCGATCGAAACGCGCACCCTGTTGGCGGTGCAGCGGAGGGAGCCCTGGGCGACATAGCGCGCTCCGAGCCTGCGCCCGATTTCGGAGACCGGCAGGTTCTGGTTGCGCATGGCGAAGGACGAGGCGCGGGCGATCAGGTCGAGTGTGCGGAAATGGCTCAGGCTGGTGATGATGTCGTCAGTCACGCCGTCGGCGAAATAATCCTGGTTGGGATCGCCGGAGAGGTTGCGGAACGGCAGAACGGCGATCGAAGGCACGTCGGACTGGCCGCCCGGTTCCGGCGCGACGTCGCTGGCCCGCGGAATGGGAAGCGCCCGCGGCGTCGGCTTCAGAAGGCCGACTGTGCCCTTGTGGACGCGGTAGAGGCTTATCGGCTCGACCATGTTGCGGCCGCGATAGGGACCGAGAAACTCGAAGCTGAAATCCGAACGTCCCTGGATCGCCCGATAGACGAGGTCGGAGGCCGCGACACCGCCAACCGGAGTGACGCTCTGGATGCGTTCGGTCAGGTTGATCGAGTCACCGAAGACGCGATTGCCCGACTGATAGACCTCGCCCAGATGCACGCCGGCGCGAAAGCCGATCGACAGTCCATCGTCGGGCGTATTCTTCTGAAGGGCTTCTTGAAACTGCAGGGCGGCGGAGACCGCGTTGGCAACGCTCGTGAAAACGGCCAGCGCGCAATCGCCGGCATAGTTCAGCACTTCGCCCTGACTGGCGCCGACGACCTCGACGAATGTATCGAGGCTGCGCTCGATCGCCTGCATGGCGGCCATCTCGTTGTTGCTCATAGCGGCCGTGGAGCCCACGGCGTCAACCAGCACGATGGCCGACAGCCTCGATGTCGCGGCAGGTCTCCCGCCTGCCGGACCTTCCGGCGATTCGGTATGTCCCGAATTCATGTTTGTCCCGCCTACAACATTTTCCCTGTCGCGCCCGGCCGTTCCCACGTCACATATTATTACACGTACAGCAATAGAAAAGCGACGCAACGTCACGCCTGCGCGACATGGCACCAGATACATACTTAGGAGCATCTGCCTTTCGCCCAATCGATTCCGTTCTGGCGGGACATGCTCTCGAACTAGAGATCGAGTTCGGACTGCCCCTCGTCGAGCGCGCTGATGGCTGCGGCCGCAAGCGCGCGCGTTATGCGCGACTTCTGCTCCAGGGCGGCCCTGTCGAGCTTTTCCACGACCCGGCTGGCGGTCGACAGGGAGCGCTCGATACGCGCGATCAGATATTGCACGACATGCGGCTCGACCTGGAGCTGACGATCGGCGAACAGCTTGGTGATGACGCCTGCCAGAAGCAGGTCGTCGGGCTCGCCGATCTCCACCAACGTGGCGGCACGCAGGCGCGACACGAGATCCGGCAGGCCGACGCGCCAGGCGAGCGGAAAATGCCGGGAGGTCAGCATGAGTCCGGTGCCGGATGCGCGCACCTGGTTGATGAGATGGAACAGACCCGTCTCGTCGAGGCGGCCCGGCTCGATGCCGTCGATGAGCACCGGGCGCTCGCGCGCCGTCTCGATGACGGCCCCGTCGATGAGGTCGGGAGAAATGACCGCGGCATTCGACTTGTCGGCCCAGATGGCGGCCAGGTGCGACTTGCCGGCCCCCACCGGGCCGGCCAGCACGGCCACCGGCGCCGCCCAGTCCGGCCAGCGGTCGACCAGCGAGACCGCCGCGGCATTGGCCCTGGACACGATCAGATGCTCGCGCGAAAGCCCGGTCAGATGACCAAGCTCCAGCGGCAGCTGCCGCGGCTTTGCGCCTTCTCCGGCCGTCATCACGCGCACCCTACACCGCATCCTCGCCATGCCCCTTGTACATGGGCGAGGCGAGATACTTCCTGAGGGCGAATCGCACAAGCACGGCGACCGCCGCCGATGCGGGCACGGCCACGAGCAGACCGACGAAACCGAACAGCGAACCGAACGCAAAGAGCGCGAACATGAGCCAGACGGGATGCAGGCCCACACTCTTGCCGACGAGCTTGGGCTGGAGAATGTTGCCTTCGATGAACTGGCCGCCGAAGAAGATGCAGGCGACGACGGCGATCATGAGCCAATCGGGCCAGAACTGAACGGTCGCCACGCCGACAGAGAGGACCAGACCGACCAGCGAGCCGATATAGGGGATGAAGCTGATCAGGCCCGCGAACAGTCCGATCAGCAGCCCGAAATTGAGCCCGGCGATCGTCAGCGCGATCGCGTACATGGCGCCGAGCACCAGGCACAGCGTGCCCTGCCCGCGCACGAAACCGGCAGTGGCGGCGTTGATGTCGCGCGCCAGCTCGCGCACCGTCTCGACATGGTCGCGCGGCACCCAGCCATCCACCGTGGCGATCATCCGGTCCCAGTCCAGCAGCATGTAGAAGGCGACGACCGGTGTCACCACGAGAAGTCCGCCGATGTTGATCAGCGCCATTCCCGAGCTCCAGATCTGCTGCAGGAGACCTGTCAGGAAACCGGCGCCCTGGGCAAGAAGCGCGCTCAGGCCCTCGCGCAGGTCGTCGGCGTTGACGCCGAGAACGCGCTCCAGCCACTGCGGGTCAAAATGTGTGAACAACGTCTGCAACTGGCCGACATATTCAGGAACCCGCACGGCGAAATCGGCAAGCTGAGAGGCGAGCACCGGGACGATGAGGACCAGCGCCAGGAGCAGAACGACAATGAAGCTGATCAGGATGACGATCGTCGCGGCCAGCCGCGACAGGCCGTAGCGCTCCAGCCTGTCGGCCACCGGATCAAGAAAATAGGCCAGCGCCATGCCGGCCACGAAAGGCAGCAGGATCGAGCTGAAGACGAACAGGAACAACGCGAGAAACGCCGCCGCGCCCAGCCAGAAAAAGACCTGACGGCGAAATGCCGCCGGAGTGAAGACGGCGATGTCGTCAGCCTGTTCTGTTTTCGCTTTCGCCATAGCCGTTCATATGTCTGAGCCAAGCCACGAGATAGGCTGCCGCCGAAGCCGCGGTCAAGAGCCCGCTGACGATGATGAGGATGAGCCGCCCCGGGCCGAAGGCCGTAGCGAAGGACAATTCCGCCAGAACGAGCGCAGCGAGCACGATCTGCACGGCCGTGTTGGCCTTAGAGACCAGGAGCGGCTTCATGGCGACCGGATTGCCCATGATGGTCGACAAGAGCACGGCGCCGATGATCAGCGCATCGCGCGAAACGGCGGCAATGACCAGCCACAGGGGCAGTTCGCCCATATAGCCCAGCATGACGAATACGGAGACCAGCAGCAGCTTGTCGGCCACCGGATCGAGATAGGCGCCGAGTTCGGATCGCTGGTCGAAATGGCGGGCGATGAAGCCGTCGACCCCGTCGGAAATGCCCGCGGCCAGGAAGCCAATCAGCGCCCACCCCATTTCGCCAATGAGAAGGGCGAAGACGACAGCAGGCACAAGGACGAACCGCAACAGCGTTATAAGATTGGGTACCGTCAAGGCGTTTGCTCCATGTCCCGCGGTCGCGGTTCGTTTCGCCGATAGATGGCCGGTTTTGGCGGAGCGTTCAAGGCGGGCTCGCACGGGCCCGCCGGAACGGAGAAAATGCCGCCGGCATCGCCACGGTCTGCCAGGACAGCTTGCGGCAGGCCGCCCTTCATGCGAAGAGCCCCGCAACGCACTGAGTTCGGGCAGGATCGCGTCATGAACAAGCAGAAGAATGGTCTCACCTATGCACAGGCGGGCGTCGACATCGATGCCGGCAACGCGCTGGTGGAGAAAATCAAACCGCTGGTGAAGGCGACGCGCCGGCCGGGGGCGGACGGAGAGATCGGCGGTTTTGGCGGGCTGTTCGATCTCAAGGCGGCAGGCTTTTCCGATCCCGTCCTGGTGGCCGCCAACGACGGTGTCGGCACCAAGCTCAAGGTCGCCATAGAGGCCGGCAAGCATGACACGGTCGGCATAGACCTCGTGGCCATGTGCGTCAACGATCTGGTGGTCCAGGGCGCGGAGCCGCTCTTCTTCCTCGACTATTTCGCCACCGGCAAGCTCGACCCCGATCAGGGCGCCGCGATCGTCGGCGGCATCGCCGAAGGCTGCCGTCAGGCGGGTTGCGCACTGATCGGCGGCGAGACGGCCGAAATGCCGGGCATGTACGCGCAAGGCGACTACGACCTCGCAGGCTTCGCCGTCGGCGCGGCCGAACGTGGCCAATTGCTGCCGACCGACGACATACACGAAGGCGACGTCATTCTGGGGCTTTCCTCCTCCGGCATTCATTCCAACGGCTTTTCCCTGGTTCGCCGGATCGTCGAACAATCGGGGCTTTCATGGTCCGACCCGGCGCCTTTCGACAAGGAGCGTTCGCTGGGAGAGGCACTCCTGGAGCCGACCCGCATCTACGTCCGCTCCATTCTCGCGGCGATCCGCGGCACCCATGGGCTGAAGGCGCTGGCCCACATCACCGGCGGCGGCTTCCCCGAAAACATTCCGCGCGTTCTGACCAGCGACTGGTCGGCGGAGCTCGATCTGGACGCCATCGAAGCGCCGCCGGTCTTCGGCTGGCTGCAGAATGTGGGTGGGGTGGCTGACACGGAGATGTTGCGCACCTTCAACTGCGGCATCGGCATGATCGCCGTCGTCGCGGCAGGCCAGGCCGCGCAGGTTGCCGCCGTGCTGCAGCAGGTCGGCGAGACGGTGACATCGATCGGCCGCATCGTTCCGCGCCGCGATGTCGGCGTCATCTACCGCGGGACGATCGAGCTATGATGAAACGCAGGCGTGTCGTCGTTTTGATCTCGGGTCGCGGCTCCAACATGGAGGCGCTGATGGCCGCCTGCGGCGACCCGGACTATCCGGCCGAAATCGTCGGTGTCGTCGCCAACAGAACGGATGCAAAGGGTCTGGAAACCGCCGCGCGGGCCGGCATTGCCACCGCCGCGGTGCCGAACAGGGATTTTGCCGACCGCGCAGCCCATGAAGCCGCCGTCAGTGCCGCGGTGGCCGGGTTCGAACCCGATCTGATCTGTCTGGCCGGCTACATGCGCATCCTCTCGGCCGATTTCGTCCGGCAGTGGGAAGGCCGGATGATCAACATCCACCCTTCCCTCCTGCCCGCATTTCCGGGTCTCCATACCCATCGCCGCGCCATCGAGACCGGCTGCCGCATCCATGGCTGCACGGTGCATTTCGTAACCGAAGTGATGGACGAAGGCCCGATCATCGCCCAGGCGGCAGTGCCGGTGCTCGCGGGTGACACGGAAGACGACCTGTCGGCTCGCGTTCTGGCCGCCGAGCACCAACTCTATCCCCTCGCCCTGGCGCTGGTTGCCTCCGGAGCCGCACGGGTCGAGAACGGCCGCGTCGTGCACGAAAGATCGAAGCCGCATACTGGCACGGCCCGACTCCTGTCGCCCGCTCAATGGCGCGAGGCGGTCGATCTCGAAGAACTGGCGCGCATGACACCCTGATCGGGCCCTGTCGGGCATGAGCAAGGAGCCCGCAAGATGAAACATCTTCTGCTGCTTCGCCACGCCAAATCGAGCTGGAGCGATCCGGCACTCGACGACAAGCAGCGCCCTCTGGCACCGAGAGGACGGGACGACGCCCCCATCATGGGGCGTCTGCTGACGGCCAAGGGCTGGCTCCCGCAGAGGGTTCTCGTCTCGCCGGCAACGCGCACCCGCCAGACCTGGCAACTGGCTTCGGCCGAGCTCCCCTCGGTTCCCCCCGCGTCCTATCCCGAAAAATTGTATGAGACGGGACCGGACGACATTCTTGAGGAAATCCGCATCACCCCGGCCGGTATCGCCACGGTGCTCGTGGTCGGACACAACCCCGGCATGGAGGAGTTGGCCGCGGCGCTCGCCAACAAGGGCTCAGAGGCCGACGCGCTCGAACGCATGCGCGCGAAGTTTCCGACCGCGGCGCTGGCGCGCTTCGAATTCGAAGGCGACTGGGCCGCCCTGGGCGAAGGTGGAGCCCGGCTCACGGACTTCGTCACGCCGAAGGGCGCGCAGGGGAAATAGGTCAACCGTCAGCCGCGCCGGGCGGCCTCGATCGCTGCGACGTCGATCTTCTTCATGTCCATCATCGCGGTGAAAGCACGCTTCGCTTCATCACCGCCGGCGGCCAAGGCTTCCATCAGAACACGCGGCGTGATCTGCCACGAGATGCCCCATCTGTCCTTGCACCAGCCGCACGCACTTTCCTGTCCGCCATTGTCCACGATCGCATTCCAGTAGCGGTCTGTTTCCTCCTGATCCTCAGTGGAAATCTGGAACGAGAACGCCTCGCTGTGCTGGAACGTCGGCCCGCCATTGAGGCCAATGCAGGGGATGCCGGCGACGGTGAACTCGACCGTCAGAACATCGCCCTGTTTGCCGGAAGGATAGTCTGTTGGAGCATGGTGCACGGCGTGCACCGCGCTGTCGGGAAAGAGCTCGGCATAGAAGCGGGCCGCAGCTTCGGCGTCCTTGTCGTACCAAATACAGATTGTGTTCTTGGCAATCGCCATCGCATCCTCCTCCTGAATACAGCCGTGGCTGGCCCACGCTATTTCGCGGATATCGACCGTTCATGCGCCCGGTCGAACGCACGAAACCTAGGCATACGCCAGGAGTCTTCGGAAGATCAAAACCGGTCGTGCGGCCTGCGCCAGCCTCAACAGCACATGAACAGCGTAGGGTTCGACAATGCCTGAGGCAATCAGGGACCGACCGGTATCGCGCTCCATCCCTCACCTTCCTGCCCATAGCTGACAGCTGCCTGTCAGGAGCGAATGCGGGACTGTCCGCAAGCGCCGCTTCTGCGTTGGCGCCCAGGAATTTGCCGGCGTCTGACGTATCTACCCCGGCTTCCTCACCCATACATGATTGTCATGGAAGGCAGCGCCGCCATAGGGGGCCGGCGCGTCCGCGCCCGTCAGAACGTTGATCCCCTCGCCGCGCTCATGCGCCGCATTGGGCCAGATGCCTTCAGCGATGACGACCCCGCGCTTGAGCCCGGCAAACAGCTTCGCGTGCAGCACGATCTCACCACGCTCGTTGCCAATCTCGACGCGCTCGCCATCAGCGATATCGAGGGACACGGCATCATCGGGATGGATCTGCAGTTCCGGCCTGCCCTCCTTCTTGAGTGAGCCGGCCGTCTCGGCAAAGGTCGAGTTGAGGAAGGAACGGGCGGGCGATGTTGCGAGCCGGAAGGGATGCGCGTCATCCGCCGTCTCGATCAGGTCCACATGGTCCGGAAATACGGGCAACCGCTCGTGCGGGCCAAAGGCGCCGAGCGACTTCGGCGGCTTGGCGGGCGCGGCCTGGCCAGTCCAGTCGGGGCGGAAGCGAAACCTGCCATCGGGATGGCCGAAACCGTCAATGAAGTGCGCGGCGTCAAAATCCGGCTGCACATCGGCCCAGCGCTCTTCGGCGAAACTGTCGAAATCGCCAAGTCCGCGCTTTGCCAGCATATGGTCGATATGATCGCGCGCGCTCATGCCGAAGCCCGGCAGATGGGCAACCCCAAGGCGGCTCGCCAGTTCCTCGATCACATAGAGGTTCGGCTGCGGGCCAATGCCATCGACCTGCGGCGGCTCGACGAGCTTCGGCCCGAGGATGATGTGCTGATGCCCCCCGCCGCGATAGATGTCGTCGTGTTCCATGAACATCGTCGCCGGCAGGACGACGTCGGCGAGTTGCGCCGTATAGGTCATGAACTGTTCGTGCACGCAGGTGAAAAGATCGTCGCGCAGGAAGCCCCGTTTGACGAGCCGCTGTTCGGGGGCGACATTGGCCGGATTGGTGTTCTGGATCAGCATGGCCGTCACCGGCGGTCCGTTGCGCAGCGCCTCCGCGTCGCCCGTCAGCACCCGACCGATCTGCGACTGGTCGAGAAGGCGGATTGACGGGTCGGCAAAGGAACGTCCCTCGATCAGCGACTTGTCGAGCTTGAAGATGTCGGAATTGGAGTGGAAGGCCCCGCCGCCCTCATGTTGCCAGGCACCGGACACGGCGGCGATCGACATCGCGGCATGCATGTTCACCGCGCCGTTGCGCTGGCGCGAAAAACCGTAGCCGAGCCGGAAATAGGTGCGCTTCGTCGTGCCTACCAATTTGGCGAAAACCTCGATCTCCTCGACCGAGAGCCCAGTAATCGTGGCCGCCCATTCGGGCGTGCGGGTCTTCAGATGCGCTTCGAGGCCGCGCGGATCGTCGGTGTACTTCTCCAAATAGGCGCGGTCGGCATATCCGTCGCGAAACAGCACATGCATCACCGCGCAGGCCAGCGCCGCATCGGTGCCGGGCTTCAGAACGAGCGCCATGTCGGCCTGCTTGGCCGTGGCATTTTCGTAGACATCGACGACGACGATCTTGGCGCCGCGCTCCTTGCGGGCCCGGATGGCGTGGGTCATCACGTTGACCTGGGTGGCAACGGCATTCGTCCCCCAGATGACGACGCAATCGGACTTCGCCATCTCGCGCGGGTCCGGTCCGCGCAGCGCGCCCGCGCCCATCATCCAGCCAGTCCAGGCAAGATTTGTGCAGATTGAATCGAAGAAGCCCGAATACTTCCTCGCGTGACGCAGACGGTGGATCGAGTCGCGCTGCACCAGTCCCATGGTGCCGGCATACTGATAGGGCCAGACGGTTTCGCTGCCGTATCTTGCCTCGGCAGCAAGAAATTTCTCGGCAACGAGATCCAGCGCGGTTTCCCAGCTTGCCTCCTTCCACTCACCGACGCCTTTCGCTCCGGCGCGCACCAGCGGTTTCATCAGGCGATCGGGATGATGGAGCCTCTCGGCATAGCGTGCGACCTTGGCGCAGATGACGCCTGCGGTGTAGCTGTTGTCCTTCGCTCCGTAGACGCGCCCGATGCGATTGTCGTCGAGCAGTTCGACATTGAGGGCGCAGGTCGAAGGGCAATCGTGGGGACAGGCCGAGTGGCCGATGCGGATGCGGGCGTGCTGGTTCATGGCGCGCAAACTACAGTGTTTGCCCGGCTGCGTGTAGACGGCGAAGCCGAAAAGATTTGATCCAATCCATCGCCTGTGCTGATGGGAACAGTCCAACACGAGTGCAGCGGCATGAACTACCGACACGCCTACCACGCGGGCAATTTCGCCGACGTCCTCAAACATGTCGTCGTCACCCGGATCGTCGAATATCTCAAGCGCAAGGAGAAGGCCTTTCGCGCCATCGATACCCATGCGGGACGGGGTCTCTACGACCTGTCGTCGGACGAGGCTCAGAAGACGGGTGAATGGCGGGAGGGCATCGGCCGCCTCTCCTCTGGCGATGCGCCTGCCGACGTGGCCATGCTGATGGCGCCCTATCTCAAGACTGTCGCCAGCCTCAACGGGGCGGGCGGCATAGGGCATTATCCGGGCTCACCGGCACTGGCGCGCGCACTTATGCGTCCGCAGGACAGACTGACGGCGATCGAACTGCATCCCGACGACGCTGCGGCGCTCAAGCAACGCTTCGCGGGCGATTACCAGACCCGCGTCATCGAACTGGACGGCTGGCTGGCGCTCGGCGCGCATGTACCACCGAAGGAAAAGCGCGGTCTGGTGCTGGTCGACCCGCCATTCGAGAAGGAGGGGGAGTTCGCCCGCCTCGTCAACGGTCTCGTCAGGGCCCATCGGCGCTGGCCCGGCGGAATCTACGCCTTGTGGTATCCGATCAAGAATCAGCCAGCCGTTGCGCGCTTCCGCGACGATCTCGGACAATCGGGAATTCCCCGGATTCTCGATGTCAGCCTCATGATCCGGGAGCCGTCGGACGAACCGCGCCTCGATGGTTCGGGCATGGTCCTCGTCAATCCGCCCTACACTCTGGAGGCCGAGCTCGGTGTGATTCTGCCGTTCTTGCGGGAAAGGCTGGCACAGGAGCGCGGGGCCCGGTACTCCGTTCAATGGCTGGCCGGCGAAGAACACAAGGCTTGACCGATCCCACCTTGACAAGCACATTGCTCATCACGATGGCGCTCAGCCACAATTCGAACGCAAACAGGCTTGTCATGACCCGTCTTCTCACGTCTGCCCTTGCCGCTGTGCTCGCTTTGGGCGCCGCACTTGCCGCGCCGCATTCAGCGAAGGCGGCCGACCTGCCGGCCACCTATCAGACCACCTATCCCAGCGCCTGCACCGAAGGCTGGGTCCTGCGTGCCATCACCCAGCGTTTCCGCTACCAGGTGCGCCATGTGCCTCACCTGCCCGATGTCGAGATCAACAATTTTCAGGGCATCTACATGAACCGCTACCTGCCGGCCGCCGAGGACAGGCCGATCGGCCGCACCTATTGCGGAGCGACGGCGGTCATGTCCGACGGGCGCGGACACAACATCTGGTACCTCGTCGAGGAGGGGCAGGGATTCGCGTCAATTGGCGACAACGTGGAATTCTGCGTTGCCGGGTTCGACCGCTGGAACGTCTACAACGGCCTTTGCCGGGTTCTCCACTAGCACCGCACCGAGTGCGGGAAGCGGGACTTGTGCTGCATGAGCGCATTTGCACGTCTGGTGGCGCTCGCCGGTCTGCTTCTGGTTGCCGGAATAGCCGCAGGATGCGAACAGGATAGCAACGACACAGCCGCCCCGGAAACCTTGCCGGGTCCTTCGGCGCCGGTCGGAGAAGGTTTCGACTTCTACGTTCTCTCCCTCTCCTGGTCTCCGAGCTACTGCGCTGCCGAGGGTGCCGACGCCAACCGGCAGCAGTGCCGCTCGGGTCGCCCATATGCATTTGTGGTGCATGGCCTTTGGCCGCAATTCGAACGCGGCTACCCCGAATATTGCGCCCTCGCCAACCGGGATGTCCCGCCTTCCGAGATCGACGCGATCCTGCCGATCATGCCTTCGGCCGGCCTCATCCGTCATCAGTGGGTCAAACACGGCTCGTGTTCCGGCCTGTCGCGCGAGCAGTATTTCTCCGTCCTGCAGGCTGCCCGAGATGCTGTCACCATCCCGCAGGCCTATCTCGAGCTCGACCAGCCCCGAACACTCGCTCCGCATAAGGTCGAGGCCGATTTCATCGAAGCCAATCCAGGGCTTGCTGCTGATGGCATCGCCGTAACCTGCGATCGACGCAATCTGCGTGAAGTGCGCATCTGTCTGACCAGGACGCTGCAGTTTCGCGCTTGCCAAGAGGTCGACAGGCGTGATTGCAAACGCTCAAAAGTCGTCATGCCGCCGGTGCGCGGTGGATGAGCTTTCGGACAACGGCTCTCTTTCAATCAATCTCATAGGCCAGGAAACTTCTTTATGAACAAGCTGCTCTACTCCTCTGCCTCCCCCTACAGCGCCAAGGTGAGGATGGCCGCCACGTGGGCCGGCATTCCGTTCGATGCGGTCACGGTGGACACCAATGCGGAGCCGGCGCTGCTGATCGACGCCAATCCGCTCGGCAAGATCCCGACATGGCTGCTCGACGACGGCCAGGCGCTGTTCGACAGCAGGGCGATCATGCAGCACCTCAATCGCGAATCGAAAAATGCCCTGTTTCCGCGCAACGCCAAGAAAAGACTGGAAGCCGAACGCCTTGAGGCGCTGGCCGACGGGCTGGCCGACTGTCTGCTGGCAAATGTCTACGAGCGCCGGTTCCGTCCGGCCGAAAAGCAGCACCAGCCGTGGCTCGACAAGCAGTGGTCGAAGGCGGAGCGCGCACTCGATCACCTCAACGCCAACCTGCCGCGGCTCGGCAAGAAGCCGGACGGCGGCCAGATCGCGCTCAGGGCGGTGGTGGGCTATCTCGATCTGCGTTTCCCAGGACAATGGGAGCGCGGCCGCTCGAAGCTGAAGCGATGGGCCAGCCGCTTCGACGAACGCTTTCCAACGCTTGCGGCACTGGTACCGCAGTGAATCACCCGAACAAAAACGGCCGGGCACGATGGCCCGGCCGGTAGATCAAGCCATGCGGCTCGAAATCAGAAGCGCATACCGACGCCGAAGAGAACCTTGTTCTCCTTGGAGTCGAAAGACTGCGATCCGAGAGACGTGTTGAAATCTTCCGAACCGTAGTCGGTGTAGCGGTATTCGCCGCGGGCGAAGACCTGCTCGGTCAGCTTGATGTCGGTACCGGCACCAACCGTGTAGCCGAACATGGTGTTGGAATCCGCCATCACCGCATCCCGGACTTCCATGCGGGTGGCCGCGCCACCTGCGGTGCCGTAGAGCAGCACGTTGTCGGAAACGGCCACGCCGATGCGCGCCCGCAGCGAGCCGTCGACGCCCTTTTCGGTCGAGAAGCCGGCGCTCTCGCCGTCCATGCCGTTGTAGCCGATGTCACCCTCGACACCGTAGACCAGCGTGCCGCTCTGGCCCTGCCAGCCGGCGAAACCGCCACCGACGAAGCCATCGGTATCGATGTCGGCGCCGGCGCCTTCATCCTTGCCGCTGAAGCCCCAGCCGAGCTGGATACCGGCATAGGGGCCGGCCCAGGAAGCGATCGGGACCTGCTCGACCGGAAGCGGCGCCGGTGCGGGCGGCTGTTCCATGATTGCGTCGGCAGCAAAGACCGGCGCCGTGGCAAGCAAAGCCGCCATGCCGAACATTGCGGCAGCGGGCCGTGCGAAATTATTCTTGGCTCTCATACAAATGCTCCTTAGCCAATCGTGAGAGCAGCGAGGCTCTCAAACTTGAACGCTCCGACCGGCCGCGGGAGTGACGGCCGTCTTCGGATGGCGGGAATCTGGTGTGCAATTGCGGCGTCACCAGACCTGAAAAAGGGTGATTGGCTGGCACCGAAATGGCGGAAAAATGACGTGGCCGATATGCAACAACCAGTGCCGGCCAATCGCCCACACCCCGTTTGAAAGGGCGGCCTGGCCGACGAAAGCCGTTGCATCTGCTGCACTTTTGTCGGACGTACCGTTTCGCGCAGGATCGCGCATTCCTGCCAGGCGGGCGGATGTCTTCGTGTCGACGCTCCGGTTTCGCATCACGACTTCGCCACATATATGTCTGGAAGGTTACGCTCACACCCGCGGGATCTGACATGAACGATGCTCAACCGGTCGCTCTGGTAACGGGCGGCGCCAAACGAATCGGGGCCGCCATAGCGCGCGATCTGGCGCGCAACGGCTTTGCCGTTGCGATTCATTGCCGCGGTTCCCTGCCCGAGGCCAAGGAGATCGCCACTTCGATCGAGGCCGAAGGCGGGCGCTCGACAGTCTTTGCCGCCGACTTGCAGGATAGCGGCGCCTGCGCCGATCTCGTCCAGCGCGCAGGAGCAGCGCTCGGACCAGTACGCCTTCTCGTCAACAATGCCTCGGTCTTCGAGGACGACAGCGCGCTTGCCCCCGACTGGGACCAGTGGGACCGACATTTCGCGCTTCACGTCAAGGCGCCGGTGGCGCTGACGGCGGCGCTCGCCCGGCAATTGCCCGGTGAAGCGGACGGGCTCGTCATCAACATCATCGATCAGCGGGTCTGGAAACTCACCCCTCAGTTCTTTTCCTACACACTCTCCAAATCGGCCCTGTGGACGGCAACCCGCACGCTTGCCCAAGCGCACGCGCCGCGCCTGCGCGTCAACGCCATCGGTCCGGGCCCTACTCTGCCAAATGCGCGCCAGGATGCGGACGATTTTTCCGCCCAGACATCTGCATTGCCCTTGCGCAAGGGGCCCCTCCTGACGGAATTCGGCAGGACGATACGCTATTTCTGGGAGACACCCTCGATAACGGGGCAGATGGTGGCACTCGACGGAGGGCAGCATCTTGCGTGGCAGACGGCCGATGTGACAGGCATGCGAGAATGAATCCGGCGACCGAACACAATGAAGACGACACCGACGCCGCCACCCTTGCCGGGAACGGCACGGCGGCCACCGGGAAGTTGCGAACGCTGGATATCCAGTGGGATGGATCGGCCGACGACGGCGACCATGTCGGCAAATCCGGGCCGGAGGTCATCGCCACCTTCGTCAAGCGTCTGCCCAACGCGCCCGGCGTCTACCGGATGATGAACGCCGCCGGCGACGTGCTCTATGTCGGCAAGGCGCGCAGCCTCAAGAAGCGCGTCGCCAACTACGCGCAAGGCCGGGGGCACACAAATCGCATCACGCGCATGGTCCGCGAGACGGCGACGATGGAATTCGTCGTTACCCATACGGAGATCGAAGCGCTTCTGCTGGAAGCAAATCTGATCAAACGGCTGCGCCCGCGCTTCAACGTCCTGCTGCGCGACGACAAGTCCTTTCCCTATATCCTGCTGACGGGCGACCATGCGGCGCCGGGCATCTTCAAGCATCGCGGCGCGCGATCACGCAAGGGTGACTATTTCGGCCCCTTCGCCTCGGCGGGCGCGGTCGGGCGCACGATCAACGCGCTTCAGCGGGCCTTTCTCCTGCGCACCTGCACCGATTCGGTCTTCGACGGCCGCACCCGGCCCTGCCTGCTCTTCCAGATCAAGCGCTGTTCCGGGCCCTGTACCGGCGAAATCGGTAAGGCAGGCTATGACGAACTCGTGTCCGAGGCGCGCGACTTCCTTTCCGGCAAGAGCCAGAAGGTGAAATCGGAAATTTCCGCGGCCATGCAGGATGCGGCGGAGAAGCTCGATTTCGAGCGCGCCGCCATGCTGCGCGATCGTCTCGCCGCTCTCAGCCATGTGCAGAGCCATCAGGGCATCAACCCGCAATCCGTCGAGGAGGCCGACGTCTTCGCCATCCACCAGGAGGGTGGACAGGTCTGCATCGAGGTCTTCTTTTTCCGCACCGGACAGAACTGGGGCAACCGCGCCTATTTCCCGAAGGCCGATCCGGCGCTCGAACCGGCCGAGGTGCTCGGCGCATTCCTGACCCAATTCTACGACGACAAGCCCTGTCCGCGCCTGATCCTCCTGTCGCACGCGGTCGAGGAACAAGCTCTGCTTGCCGAGGCACTGGCGACAAGTGCAGGCCGCAAGGTCACGATCTCTGTACCGCAGCGCGGCGAGAAGAAGGACCTGGTCGACCAGGCAGTACAAAATGCCCGCGAGGCGCTCGGGCGACGACTTGCGGAGACATCATCGCAGGCCCGGCTCTTGGAAGGGCTTGCCGAAACCTTCGGGCTGGAGCGGCCGCCGCGCCGCATCGAGGTCTACGACAATTCGCACATCATGGGCACCAACGCCGTCGGCGCGATGATCGTCGCCGGACCGGAAGGCTTCGTCAAAGGCCAGTACCGCAAGTTCAACATCCGTTCCTCCGACATAACGCCCGGCGACGACTTCGCGATGATGCGCGAGGTGATGGAACGTCGCTTTGCGCGCCTGCTCAAGGAGCATGGCCCACCCGAAGACAATGACGAGGCGGCGGAGGACGCCGCTCTGCCGGCATGGCCGGACCTCATTCTCATTGACGGTGGGCAGGGCCAGATGTCGGCGGTGCGCCCCATCCTCGGCACGCTCGGGGTCAGCCAATGGGTGACGGCGATCGGAGTGGCCAAGGGAATGGATCGCGAAGCCGGCCGCGAGCGCTTCTTCATGCAGGGACGCGCTCCCTTCACCCTGCCCCCGCGCGATCCGGTGCTCTATTTCATCCAGAGGCTGCGTGACGAGGCGCACCGGTTCGCAATCGGCTCACACCGGGCGCGGCGCAAGAAGGAGATGACGACGAATCCGCTCGACGAGATCGGCGGCATCGGGCCGGCGCGCAAGCGGGCTCTCCTGCATCATTTCGGCACAGCCAAGGCCGTCAGCCGCGCCGGTGTGGACGATCTGGCGGCCGTCGAAGGAATTTCCGAGGCCATGGCGCGCCAAATCTACGGGCATTTTCACGACAATTGACGCGGCAAGGCGCGACAAGACGCCTTCGGGTCAATGGTCCGCTTGACCGGGGCCACAAGGTTCTGATTTGACTTAGCGGTCTTGAAGGAACCCCTCGACCATGGCCAACCGCGCATTCAATCTCCCCAACCTGCTCACTTACGCGCGGATATTGGCCGTACCGTTGATCGTGCTTTGCTTCTTCCTTGAAGGACGCCTGCGCTCCAGCGACTTTGCGCGCTGGTCCGCGCTCGCCATATTTCTGACCGCCAGCATCACCGACTATCTCGATGGCTATCTGGCGCGCACCTGGCAGCAGACCTCCAATATCGGCAAGATGCTGGACCCGATCGCCGACAAGCTCCTCGTGGCGACCTGCCTGCTGCTGCTGGCCGCCGATACGGACCGGACGATCGCCGGCTGGTCGCTTTGGGCGGCCATCATCATTCTTTGCCGCGAAATCCTCGTTTCGGGCCTGCGCGAGTATCTGGCGGAACTGAAGGTTTCCGTGCCGGTCACGCGGCTCGCCAAATGGAAGACCACGATCCAGATGGTCGCCATCGGCTTCCTGCTGGCCGGCCCTGCGGGAGACAAGGTGCTGCCGTATACGGTTGAGATCGGCATCACGCTCTTGTGGGTCTCGGCTCTCGTGACCCTATATACGGGATACGATTATTTTCGTGCCGGATTGAAGCACATCATCGAAGAATGACGGAACGCCCCATGAAGCTGGTCTATTTCGCATGGGTCCGCGAGCGGATCGGCAAGGCAGAGGAAGAGATCGCACTGCCCGACAATGTCGGCACGGTCGGTGAGCTTCTCGCATGGCTCAAGGGGCGCGGCGACGGCTACGAGGCCGCCTTGCGGCATGCCGATGCGATCAGGGTCGCCATCGACCATCAACATGTGGAACATCGCGCATCTCTGGCCGGCGCGTCGGAGATCGCCTTGTTTCCGCCCATGACGGGAGGATAGCCGTGACCGCGCCGGAACTGCGCGTCAGCATACAAAGCGACGACTTCGACACCGCATCCGAAATCGCCGTGCTGACGCAGGGCCGCGCCGATATCGGGGCGATCGTGACATTCTCCGGGATCTGCCGCAACGAAGGGGGCCGATTGAAGGCGCTGGAGCTGGAACACTATCCGGGCATGGCCGAAACGGAGATCAGCCGCATCGCGCACCAGGCCGCAAAGCGCTGGCCCCTCACGCATCTGACCATCATCCACCGCTACGGCATGATCAGACCCGGCGAGAACATCGTGCTCGTCGTGGCCGCATCGACGCATCGCGAAGCCGCTTTCGATGCAGCGGCCTTTCTCATGGACTTCCTGAAAACCAGGGCGCCGTTCTGGAAGAGGGAACATCTGAAGGACGGAAGCGAAGGTGACTGGGTCGAGGCACACGAGAAGGACGAGACATCCGCCAGTCGCTGGAGCGACTGATCGGAACTAACGAACGCCGTACCGTCACTTTCGTTTAACTATACGATGTATCGATCGATATAATTAGCGGTTTTGAAAGTAGTTCCGTCCAATATGCTTCGATCAGAGGGATCGATGCGAACGGGATGGACGGGATAGTCATCAATTGGGGGGCGCTCGCCGGCCAGTTCTGGCCCGGCGTTGCAACATTCTTCGCCATGACTGCGCTGGGTACGGTGTTCATCGCAAATCGCCGTGCGCGCCGGCTCGCGGACGATCACCGCAACCTCGTTCTGCTGATGGATAACCTGTCGGAGGGTATCTACCGCTCCTCGCTCGACGGCAAGCTTCTGACGGTGAACCAGGCGCTGGTGCGCATGAACGGTTACCGGAGCAAGGAGGAAATGCTCAACGCACCCACGGACATCGCGTCGGAATGCTATGTCCAGCCGGAACGCTGCCGGCAGTTTCGAGACATATTGCTGCGCGATGGCGTGGTGAGGGATTTCGTCTCGGAAATTTACAGACACCGGACACGCGAACGGATCTGGATCATCGAGTCGGCGCGCATCGTACGCGATCCCAATTCCGGTCGGGCATTATATTATGAGGGGTCGGTTCGCGAATATTCGGATACGATGAAGCGGCTGCAGATCGAAGAACAGTTCCAGAAGCTGACACGCAACCTACCAGGCGGTCTGTTTCAGATCACAGTCCGGTCAAGAAACGACACCAAGGTGGTCTACCTCAGCGAAGGCTTCTTCGAGACGCTCGGCATGCCGACGCAGGAGATCACCGAATCGGCGGACCGCTTCCTGCGGCGTATCCATCCCGATGATCGGAAACATTTCGGGTCAGCCGTCCGCGAGTCGGAAAACTCTCTTCTTCCCCTCGATCACGAATTCCGCATTCAGGACATGCGCCAGCGCGAACGCTGGCTGCGCATGATCGCACGTCCAGAACGATCCGGAGACGCCATTGCGTGGCATGGCTATGTGTTCGACATTTCGACGCGCAAGATCCAGGCGCTGGAGATCGAGAAGCTCGCATACTACGATCCGCTGACCCGGCTGCCCAATCGCCGCCTGATGGGCGAGCGTATTGCCGCCGCGCTCGCCTCCTGTGCCGAGACTGGCCGTCATGGCGCGCTGTTCTTCATCGATCTCGACAATTTCAAATCGCTCAACGACACGAAGGGACACGACGTCGGCGACAGGTATCTGGTCGAGGTGGCCGAACGGCTTTGCCGATGCCTGGGCCCCAAGGACACTGTCGCACGCATGGGCGGCGACGAATTTGTGGTCATCATGGAGGACCTCGGCGCCGACGAGGCAAGCGCAGCCTCGCGGGCCATCATCACCGCCAACCAGGTCCTTTCGGCACTGAGAATTCCGTTTCAATTCGGAGATGTGCAGTATGCATCCGCTGCCAGCCTGGGCGTCGTGCTTTTCGACAAGACCGAGACGCGTCCCGACGAACTGCTCAAGCGCGCGGATATCGCCATGTACCGGGCAAAGGCCTCGGGGCGCGATTCCATGGCGCTCTTCGAACCCCATTGGATGACCGGGGAACACGAACAGTTCACGATGCTCGGCGAGTTGCGCAAGGCAATTGCGGAAAACAAGCTCGAGCTTCATTTCCAGCCGCAGGTCGACCGCGCCGGACAGATCATCGGGGCGGAAGCGCTGCTGCGCTGGCATCATCCCGTGCTTGGCGACATCCCGCCCGAGCGGTTCATCGCGGTCGCCGAACAGAACGGCCTGATCACGTCGGTCTGCAAGCAGGTGCTCAGAAACGGGGCGCGCACATTGGCCGAATGGCAGTCATCGCCTGCGACCGCCAAGCTCCGGCTCGCGGTCAATGTCAGCGTCCACACCTTCGCAACGACCGATTACGTCGGCCACCTCAAGTCGATCATCGACGAGTTCGCCATCGAACCTTCGCGCCTGACGCTCGAGCTGACCGAACATGTGATGGCCAAGGATCCCGATCTCATCGCGGGGCGCATGCGGCAGCTCAAGGCGCTCGGCGTCCGGTTTGCGCTCGATGATTTCGGCACCGGCTACTCCTCTCTGTCGAGGTTGAAGTCCCTTCCGTTCGACGAGATCAAGATCGACGGCAACTTCGTCTCCGACATCGAGCGAAGCGAGAGTGACCGGTCCCTCGTGAAGACAATCCTTGCCATGGCCAGCACCCTGGGGCTGGAAACGGTGGCCGAGCACGTTCGGAGTGCCGAACAGGAGGCCTTCCTGCACGCATTCGGCTGTGACTATTTCCAGGGGTACAGATATGGCCGCGCCGTGTCGGCCAAGACGTTCGCAAACATGGTCGGCACGCAATCCGCGGAACGAGGCGACGACAGCGGGACCCGGGTTCGGCTTCGCGCCTGACTTCCACGCCTTACGTCAGGAAAAAGCGCCGATCAGACCTTCACCCGAATTGAACAGGGCCGGCATGTCGCCGGCCCTGTTCACATCATATCGCCTGAATTCGATCAGCCGACGATTTCGGTCTCGGAGAACCAGTAGCGGATTTCCTGGGCCGCCGTCTCGGCGCCGTCCGACCCGTGAACCGAGTTTTCGCCAATCGACAGCGCGTGCACCTTGCGGATCGTGCCTTCGGCGGCATCGGCCGGATTGGTCGCGCCCATCACCTCGCGGTTGCGGGCAATCGCGTTCTCGCCTTCAAGCACCTGAACGATCGTCGGACCCGACGACATGAACTCGCACAGTTCGTCGAAGAACGGACGCTCGCGGTGTACGGCATAGAAGCCCTCAGCTTCCCGGCGGCTCATCCAGATACGCTTCGAAGCGACGACGCGCAGGCCGGCATCTTCGAGCATCTTGGTGATGGCACCGGTCAGGTTGCGCTTGGTGGCATCGGGCTTGATCATGGAGAAGGTGCGTTCGAGCGCCATGTGAATTCCTCTTGGATATCAGAATGCGGGAAAAGTGGCGGCTCTATACAAGCCGCATCCTCAATTGCCAAGTGCCAGCGAATCAGGCCGCAGCCACGCCGTGCCCCATGCCATCGTAATGATCGAGGCATCGCTCGAACCATGCTGCGACGGGATCGCCCTGTTCGAGGAACGGCCAATTGGAAACGACGCGCGCCCACTGGAAAGCACCGAAGACGATATGATCGGCAAACAACGGCGACGCGCCGCCCATGAAAGGCTGAAACTCCAGCATGGAACGAAGCGGCTCCAGCGACTTGCGGAAGGGCTGCAATCCCGCTTCGCGGCCAACCGGCACATCTTCGAGCCGCATGCCGAACCGTGCCTCGCGCGATGCACGGAAATGCGCCTGGTCAGCCGGCGCCAGGAAGTCGTGAATATCTGTCAGTGCCGCTTTCGCGATGTAGGGATGGATCACCGCATTGGTCCATCGTTCGATAAAGCGCGCCAACATCTTGCCGCCCTCCCCGCCGAAAAGCGTCGGGCGGTCCGTGTAGGCGTTTTCGAGATAGAGCGCGATCTCGAAGGAATCGGCGACCACCTCCTCTCCGTCACGTATGACCGGCAACAGTCTGGAGATGCCCCCTTCGACCGACGGGATCTCGGTGAAGCAGACGGGAATACGTTCGAACTCCAGGCCTTTGTGCGCCAGCGCCAGCGCCACCTTCCAGCAGTGGGGACTGAAAGGCCGTGCCGGGTCCTTGCCGACCAGATCATAGAACCGAATGCGCATTGGCTGCCCTCCCCGGCAAATGATAATGTCTGAAACAATGAAGGGTCAGCATACGTGACCTATCGCAAAGGGCAATGGAATGGACCTGCACCAGCATTTCATGATGCTAGCCGCCTATAATGGATGGGCCAACGCACGCGTCTACGAGAGGGCGTCCGAACTCACAGACTCGGAATTCGCGCGCGACATGGGTGCTTTCTTCGGCTCCGTCTGCGGCACGCTCAACCACATACTGGTGGCCGACCGCATCTGGATGAAGCGTTTCACCACCGAGGGGGAAGCGCCGAAGTCGCTCGACGCGATCGTCCACCCCAACCTCGATCCGTTGCGCATGGCGCGCGAGGCGGAGGACAAGCGCATCATCGACTGGGTGGCCGGTCTGGACGAGGAGACGCTGGCCGGCCGCTTCACCTATCTCACAGTGACGGACATGAAGACCGTGAGCCAGCGGCTCGCTCCGGCGCTTGCACACTTCTTCAATCACCAGACCCATCACCGCGGACAGGTTCACGCCATGCTGACCATGCTGGGAAAACCCTCCGTCGTGCTCGACATGGTCTATTTTCAAAGGACCGAAGAGGGTCGGCGGTTCGCCTGACACGGCAAGGTCAGCACCGCACGGCAAGCCCAAGGTGCTGTTCCATGGGAACGAAATCACGGTCGTTGTGATCCCGTCTCTATGTGTATGGCGCCCTCTTCCATACACATAGCGCGCACCATCTACGTGACCAAGCTCTTGCCAACCCCGCCACTCTCGGTCAAAACCCGCCGCCATGATAACCATCAACGATCTTTCACTGCGTGTCGCCGGCAGGCTTCTGCTCGATCATGCTTCCTTGTCGCTGCCGGCAGGAGCAAAGGCCGGCCTCGTCGGGCGCAACGGCACCGGCAAGACGACCCTGTTTCGCGCCATCACCGGCGATCTGGCGGTCGAGACGGGCTCCATCGGTCTGCCGAAGAATACGCGCATCGGACAGGTGGCCCAGGAGGCACCAGGCACCGAAGAGCCGCTGATCGACATCGTGCTCAAGGCCGACAGCGAGCGCGCGGCGTTGCTGGAAGAGGAAAAGACCGCCACTGACCCGCATCGCATTGCCGAGATCCACACGCGCCTGGCCGACATCGACGCCCATTCGGCCGAGGCGCGCGCGGCCACCATTCTCGCCGGTCTCGGCTTCGACGAGGCGGCGCAGAAGCGGCCTGCGTCATCCTTTTCGGGCGGCTGGCGCATGCGGGTGGCTTTGGCGGCGGTGCTGTTCTCCGAGCCTGACCTCCTGCTCCTCGACGAGCCGACCAACTATCTCGATCTGGAAGGAACCTTGTGGCTTGAAAGCTATGTCGCGCGCTATCCGCATACCGTTCTGCTGATCAGCCACGACCGCGACCTGTTGAACCGCGCGGTCAACTCGATCGTTCATCTCGACCAGCGCAAGCTCACCTTCTGGCGCGGCGGCTACGACCAGTTCGAGCGCCAGCGTGCCGAACAGCTGGAGCTGCAGGAAAAGTCGCGCGTCAAGCAGGAAGCCCAGCGCAAGCATATGGAGGCCTTTGTCGAGCGCTTCCGCTACAAGGCGTCGAAGGCCCGCCAGGCTCAGTCGCGTCTCAAGGCTCTGGAAAAGCTGCAGCCGATTTCTGCGGTGGTCAACGAGACGGTGCGCCCCTTTTCCTTTCCCGAGCCGGCCAAGACGGCCGCCTCGCCGATCGTCGCCATCGAACGCGGCACGGTCGGCTATGAGCCGGGCAAGCCCATCCTGCGCAATCTCGACCTGCGCATCGACGCCGACGACCGCATCGCGCTCCTGGGTGCCAACGGCAACGGCAAATCGACCTTCGCCAAGCTGATCGCCGGCCGGCTCAAGCTCGAAAGCGGCTCGCTCACGCTGGCACCGCAGCTCAAGGTGGCGATGTTCGCCCAGCACCAGCTCGACGACCTGCGGCCGGAGGAAAACCCGGTCGAGCACGTGCGGCGGCTGATGCCAGATGCGCCGGAGGCGAAGGTGCGTTCGCGCGTGGCGCAGATGGGGCTCTCTACCGAGAAGATGGCAACGCCCGCCAAGGACCTTTCCGGCGGCGAAAAGGCGCGCTTGCTGATGGGGCTTGCCGCCTTCGAAGGGCCGAACCTGTTCATTCTTGACGAGCCGACCAACCATCTCGACACCGACAGCCGGGAATCGTTGATCCATGCGCTCAACGACTTTCCCGGCGCCGTCATCCTGATTTCGCACGACCGGCATCTCCTGGAGGCGACCGCGGACCGGCTGTGGCTGGTCAGGGACGGAACGGTGGCGCCCTACGACGGAGATCTCGGCGACTATCGGCAACTGGTCACCGGCGGCGCGTCCGACCGGCGCGAGAAGCGTGAGGCCGACAAGGCGTCGAAAGCTGAAAAGCGCCGCGAAGCGGCCGCCAGGCGCGCGGCGATGGAGCCAGTCGCCAAGCAGATCAAGGCGACGGAAGGGCTGATCGAACGGACCCGCAAGCGTATCGACGGCATTGAGGAAGAGCTTGCAAACCCGGCGCTTTACGAGAAAGATCCGCAAAAGGCGACGCGGCTGGCCAAGGAACGCTCAGACCTGGCCGCAGCGCTGGACCGGCATGAGGATATGTGGCTGAAGCTCTCGGCCGACTATGAGGAAGGAATGGCGTAATGACGATCCGGGTCGAGGCGCAGGACGACATCACCATCGTGACGATCGACCGCGCCGAGGCCCGCAACGCCGTCGACCCACAGACCGCGGCAGAACTGTTTTCCGCCTTCATCGCTTTCGAGCGTGACGAATCGAGCAAGGTCGCCATCCTCACCGGAGCCGGTGACGCCTTCTGCGCCGGCTTCGACCTCAAGCATGCTGCAGGTGGGATCGACGAAAGCTGGTTCGCCGAGCACGATCTCGATGCCAGCTTCGACGGCCATGATGACCAGCCGCGAAAGGGCCCGATGGGGCCGACCAGACTGCTCCTTTCCAAGCCGGTCATCGCGGCGATTGCCGGACCAGCCGTTGCCGGCGGCATGGAATTGGCCCTGTGGTGCGATCTGCGGGTGATGGAAGAAACAGCCTATATGGGCGTCTACTGCCGGCGCTGGGGCGTGCCGCTGATCGACGGCGGCACTGTGCGTCTGCCTCGCATCGTCGGTCAGGGACGGGCCATGGACCTCATCCTGACCGGACGCCAGGTCAAGGCGCAGGAATGTCTGTCGATGGGGCTCGCCAGCCGCGTCTGCCCGCAGGGCAAGGCAATGGAGGCAGCACTGGAGCTGGCGCGCGATCTCGTCCGCTTCCCGCAACAGTGCATGCGCGCTGATCGCATGTCGGCGCTGGCGCAATGGTCGCTCGATCCGGCCGCCGCGCTCGCCAACGAATGGAGGAGCGCGCAGACCTTCCGCTCCGAGGGCGCGGCAGGCGCAGAGCGCTTCGCCTCGGGCAAGGGCCGTTCGGGCAATTTCGAAGAAATCTGATCCGGCCCGATCTACCGGAGCATGTGCCTTTCGTACAAGGTATCCTGTTGGACCGAAACGTGCTTCAGGCCTTGCGTTCCCAGCGCCGGTCGGGTGTCTGCTGCCAGTATGTCGCCTGGTGTCCGGCAGCCTTGACCGTCTTCCAGGCGGCGCGCGCATTGTTCATCTGGTATTCGTCATGGCCGTCGAACATGAAGACGGCACGCTCATAGGCATCGAGCGACGGCGGCTCGGCTCCATCCACCAGGAAGCGGATGCGCGCACCGTTGGGATTGACGTCGTTCGTTGCGAGCAGGACGGGCTGGTCCTCGGGGTGCGGATCGCGCTCCGTGCCGTGCCCGATGAAGGATTCGTCGCGCCATGTCCAAAGATGCTGGTCGAGCGCGTCACGCCGCTCCGGGCTGCCCGTCTGCACCACCACCCGCCAGCCGCGCGCCAGGGATCGCTCGAGGAGCCCCGGCAACGCGTCCTCCAGGGAGGACTCGGTGAGATGATAGAACAGCACCTCCGTCATCGCGACGCGCTCCGGGCGATCAGCCTTCGTAGTGATCGCTGACCAGCCGGTCGAGCAGGCGCACGCCGAAGCCCGAACCCCACGACTTGTTCGTGTCGCTGGCGGGTGAGCCCATCGCCGTGCCGGCGATGTCCAGATGGGCCCAGGCGCCCTCTTTGACAAAGCGCTGCAGGAACTGCGCCGCAGTGATTGATCCGGCGTTGCGGCCGCCGACATTCTTCATGTCCGCATTCTTGGAATCCAGAAGCTTGTCGTATTCGCTGCCGAGCGGCATGCGCCAAAGCTTTTCGCCCGTCGCCTCGCCGGCACCAGCAAGACGTTCGGCCAGTTCGTCATCGTTTGAGAACAGGCCGGCACGGGTCTGACCAAGCGCGACGATGATCGCCCCGGTGAGGGTCGCCAGATCGATCATGAACTTCGGCTTGAACCGGTCGTTGCAGTACCAGAGCGCGTCGCACAGCACGAGACGTCCCTCGGCATCGGTGTTGATCACCTCGATCGTCTGGCCCGACATGGATGTGACGATGTCTCCCGGGCGCTGCGAGGCGCCATCGACCGAATTCTCGACGAGCCCGATGATGCCGACCGCATTCACCTTGGCCTTGCGCGCGGCCAATGTGTGCATGAGACCCGTCACGGCGGCGGCGCCGCCCATGTCGCCCTTCATGTCCTCCATGCCCGCAACCGGCTTCATGGAGTTGCCGCCCGTGTCGAAGGTGACGCCCTTGCCGATGAAGGCGATCGGCTTCTTCTTCGCCTTGCCGCCCTTCCACTGCATGACGACCAGTCGCGCTCCTCGCGGCGAACCCTGCGCCACGCCGAGGAGAGCCCCCATGCCGAGCTTCTTCATCTCCTTTTCAGTCAGGATCTCGACCTCCACACCGAGTTTTTCGAGCTCCTTGGCCCGCTCGGCAAACTCGATTGGCCCCAGCATGTTGGCCGGTTCGTTGACGAGATCGCGCGCCAGGTTCGCACCCTCAAGCGCCGCTTCCCGATCGGCAAAAACCTTCTTCGCCGCACTGGGATCGGCACACTGGATGACGATGCGGGTCTCCTTCTTGGCCTTGGCGCCCTTGTCGTCTTCCTTGTCGGACTTCGTCTTGTATTTGTCGAAACTGTAGGCGCGCAGCGCCATGCCGAGCGCAAAGGTTGCCGCCATCTCCGGCGAAATATCGGCATCGGGAAGAGAAAGCACCGCTGTGCCCTGTTCCGCGGAACTGACAAGCGGATACGAAACGCCACCCAGACGCAGCCATGTCTGTTCATCGAGCTTTTCCGGATCGCCCGCACCGACGGCGGCAATGCGGTCGAAGGCAGTGTCCTGCGGTGCAAGAACCTCGACGGTGGAAGCGACCTTGCCGGAAAATTCCGCGATGCCGAACGACTTCTTGAGTACGCCGGCCGGGTCGAGTTCGAGCGCATCCCGGGAAAGCGCGCCCCCCTCCTTTGCCAGAACGACGACATTGCCGGCCTTCGGCGCGGAGAATTTCGAAAAGCTGATTGACGGAGAATGTCCCATGAACAGGTCCCAATTCCAGAAGGTTGCAGGAAGCGGCTGCCCCTTGAACTAAATTGTCGGCCGCCATTCGGCAAGCAGGAGAGGCGCGACCTGCACCGTTCACATCGCGTTTACTTTATTCCTTCGTCATTTTTTAGCCGTGCTTGGCGCACTGTTGATCGAACGGGCAGAAGCATGGCCGCGAGTGGGCGCGGCACGAGACATTATGTCCGGAAGAATTTTGATCTCCTTCCGGCATCTGGAATTGCATGGATTTCCTGGGGACTGTACCAGCCATACGATGCGGCTGATCGAACGCTACATATTCCTTCGTGCGCTCAAGATATCCTTGGCGACGCTGGCGGCTGCCCTGGCCATGGCCTGGACCACGCAGGTTCTGGGGCGGCTCAATCTCGTGACGGACAGTGGACAGACAGCCGCGACCTTCTTCGAACTGGCGACGCTGCTGCTGCCGACCGTCATACCCGTGGTCATACCCTTTGCGGTGCTGATCGGCATCACCCAGACGCTGACGACGATGAACCAGGATTCGGAACTGGCCGTCATCGCGGCTGCAGGTAGCCCCCGGCGCACGGTCATCCTGCCTGTCATGATCCTGGGCGTCGCCGCGGGCATCGTCTCATTTGCCGTCGACAACACGCTCGACCCGATGGCCCGCATGCGCATGCGCGAGATCGTCGCAACGGCTCATGCCGATCTCCTGTCGACGATCATTCAGGAAGGCTCGTTCCGCAAGATCGACGACGGCCTGTTCGTGCAGGTCTCGCAAAGACTTCCAGACGGACGGCTCGGTGGCATTTTCGTTGCTGACTCAAGGCAGAAGAACATCAGCCTGATCTATTACGCAAAGAACGGCGTGATATCGCGCGACGGCGATCGCAACGTACTCGTGATGACCGACGGCGAGGTTCAGCGCAAGGTGCCCGCCGGTGACGTGTCGATCGTGCATTTCAACTCCTACGCCTTCGACCTGTCCGAATTCGCACCGAACGCCTCGCAGCCCACCCTCTTCCCGAAGGACCGCGAGCTGTCCTATCTGCTGCATCCCGATCCGAACGATCCAATGTTCCAGAGAACGCCGTTGATGTTCTCGGCGGAACTGCACACGCGGTTCACCGAATGGACGTTCCCGATCATCTTCGCGCTGATTGCGCTGGCGGCGGCGGGCGATCCGCGCTCGCAGCGCCAGGCGCAGATCCATCCGATGGTGACGGCGATAGCGGTCGCCATCGCGGTTCGCTGGGAAGGCTATTTCGCCGTCAACAAGATCCATTCGGCGGCGGAATTCGTCATTCTCGCCTATGCGGTGCCAGTGCTCAACGCGGCGTTCGCCTGCTATTTCATCGCCACCAACCGCACGATGGAGCTGCCCACATCCTGGACCGACCGCATGGCCGATCTGGCGGCGGGCATGCGCAGCCGGCTCGAGAAACTGCGCTTCGGCCGTCGTGCGCAGCAGGAAGGCGGCCGGGCATGATCGGATGGACCCTCGGCCGCTACTTCTTCCGCCGCTATATCGTCATCACCGGCTGGTTCCTGGCCGGGATTTTTGCCCTCATCTTCATCATCGACTTCACCGAGCAGTCGAGCCGGTTCGGCAACCTCGATGGCTATTCGCTGGAGTTCGGCCTTTTCATGTCGGCCATGCGCGTGCCGATGATCCTCCAGGAAACGATTCCGTTCGTCGCGCTTTTCTCCGCCATGTCGACGCTGATCGCGCTCAACCGCAAATATGAGCTCGTGATTGCACGCTCGGCCGGCATCTCCGCATGGCAGTTTCTGCTTCCTGTATGCACCGGAGCGTTCCTGTTCGGCGTCGCGGCGGTGGCATTTCTCAATCCGCTTGCAGCACACGGCTTTGCCAGGGCGGAGGTCATGGAGGCCGACCTACGCTCCGGCCAATCCAACGAGGGCTCCCCGGAGTCCGTACCCTGGCTGCGGCAGAAGTCCGACGACGGCGAAACCATCATCGGTGCTCGCGCCGTCCTGAGCGAAGGCATGGTGCTGTCGGACGCCGTGTTTATCCACATCGATTCGGACGGGGAGATCATCAGCCGGCAGGACGCAAGACGGGCAATACTGCGTGATGGCCACTGGCTCCTGCGAAACGTCGTGACACGCAGCGGGGACGAGAAGCCGGTATCATCCGAGCGCGAGGAGGTCCCGACAAACCTGCGGCCGGAACATGTCCAGCACCGCCTCGTCAGGCCCGAGGCCGTGCCGTTCCTCGAACTGCGCAGCAAGATCGAGGCCGCTCAGGCCTACGGCTATGCAGCGAATGGTTTTTCCATGCAATATCATTCGCTTATTGCATTGCCCCTGCTGTTGGTGGCAATGACCCTCATTGCCGCGACGGTTTCCATGCGATTCGTCCGGCTCGGGGACTCAGGGACCATGATTCTGGGTGGCATACTGGCGGGCTTTCTGCTTTATGTCGTATCGACTCTGGTCAAGGCGTTCGGCAGTACGGGAATCGTCCCGCCGGTCATCGCGGCTTGGTTTCCGGTGGTTATCGCGATGTTTTTCGGGGTAACCTATCTGCTGCACAAGGAGGATGGGTAGAGTGCATTTGGAGAGGGGTGGCTGCGACCGGGCTGCGCGCGTGCGGCTACTTGGCAGTGTTTCCGCACTGGCATGCCTGCTTGTGCTTGCTCAAGCCCCGTTCACTCCCCTTCAGGCCCAGGACCTCGGCAACGTCGACACGGGCGTCGACTCCGACGAACCGCTGCTGCTGGAAGCCGATACGCTGGTCTACGACAACGACAGCCAGACGGTGACGGCCGTCGGCGGCGTCCAGATCGACTATGGCGGCAACCGCCTCGTGGCGCAGCGCGTCATCTACGATCGTCGGACCCGACGGCTGGTGGCACGCGGCGACGTTGAGATCGTCGATGACGAAGGCACGCGCGTCTTTTCCGACGAGATCGACGTGACCGACGATTTCCGCGACGGTTTCGTCAATGCGCTGCGCGTGGAAACGGCGGACAAGACCTATTTCGCGGCAGAAAGCGGCGAGCGTGTGGCCGGCGTGCGCACGACCTTCAACAATGGCGTCTACACCGCCTGCGCGCCTTGCGAGGACAAGCCGGATCGTCCGCAGTTGTGGCGCATCAAGGCGCAGAAGATCATCTGGAACGGGGAGACGAAAACGGTCCGCTTCGAACGCGCACGGTTTGAGTTCTTCGGCTTCCCCCTCGCCAGCCTTCCGGCCTTCGAGATCGCCGATCCCACGGTCAAGCGCAAGTCAGGCTTCCTTTTTCCGCGCTTCGCCTACGATTCGAACTTGGGATTCGGCGTCGGCGTCCCCTACTATTTCGCGCTCTCGCCAACCTACGACCTGACGGTCACCGGCACCGGCTTCACCGAACAGGGCTTCCTGGGTGAAGCGGAATGGCGCCAGCGTTTCGACAATGGCGAGTACTCACTCAAGATCGCCGGCATCCATCAGCTGTCGCCGGACGAGTTCGACTCCGACGAGGTCGACAGCACCGTTACCAATCGCGGGATGATCGGCACCAAGGGCGAATTCCGGATCAACCCGATGTGGACGTTCGGCTGGGACGTCATGGTGCAGTCGGACGAGGACTTCGCCCACATCTACGAGATCGCCGGATACGAACAATATTATCGCGACAACCAGATCTATCTTGAGGGGCTGAATGGGCAGAATTATTTCGACCTGCGCTTCTACAAGTTCGACGTCCAGGAAACGACCCTCCCCGACAAGTTGACCGCATTGGACAACAAGCAGCCCTGGGTGCTTCCCTCTTTCGACTACTCCAAGACCTTCGATGAGCCGGTCGCCGGCGGCGAGCTCAGCCTCGATGTCAATTCACAGGTGATCTATCGCGAGAACCTCCACGTCAGCCCTGCAAATGCGTTGATGCCGCCCAGATATGATGAAGCCGAGGCGGTGCGCGGCATCGAAGGCACGTCTGCCCGGCTCACCGCGGCAACCGAGTGGAAGCGCAACATGGTCATGCCCGGCGGGCTGATGGTCACGCCCGTGCTTGCCGCACGCGGCGACGCGATCGGGCTCGACGCAAGCGCCAATTCGGTTGCAGCGATCGACTCCACGGCCGGCTTCCTGACCGGCGCCGACTATTCCTACAACGGCGACGCCTATGACGCCGTGACGGCCGACGTCCGTTCTGCCTACTACCGCGCCATGGCGACGGCGGGACTGGAGGCACGATGGCCGATCCTGTTCTCGACCTCGAGCGCCTCGCATGTCCTTGAACCCGTAGCGCAGTTGTTCGTGCGCCCGAACGCGCCCTACGGCTCGTCCATCGGCATTCCCAACGAAGACGCCCAGAGCCTGGTCTTCGATGCGACGACGCTGTTCGACCGCGACAAATTCTCTGGCTACGACCGCATCGAAGGCGGCACGCGCGCCAATCTCGGCCTGCGATACTCCGGCAGCTTCGCCAATGGCTGGACGGCCAATGCCCTGTTCGGCCAGTCCTACCACCTTGCCGGAGACAATCCCTACGATTCGCCCGACCTCGTGAGTGTCGGCGCGTTCTCGGGACTGGAGACCGATGTCTCCGATTTTGTCGGCATGATCGGCTTTGCGTCTCCGGAACTGCTTTCGGTGTCGCTTGGCGGACGGTTCGACGAAGAGACGTTCGAAGTGCGCCGCAGCGAGGTCGCTGCCGATCTGGACTTCGATCCCGTCATGCTGGGCGCGACTTATGCCTATATTCAGGCACAGCCGCTATACGGCCTGCCCGACGACCGGCGGGAAGTGGGCGGCCGGATCGCGCTGCAACTCAACGAGAACTGGCGCGCCTATGGTGGGGCGACCTACGATCTGGTCTCGGAGACGCTGTCACGTAGCTCGATCGGTTTCGCCTATGACGACGAATGCTTCACCTACGCCATGACCTTCCAGCGCACGGTAACGACCCAGACCAAGGAAGAGTCGACGTCCATCGGATTCAACATCTCACTTCGTACGATCGGCGATTTCGGAACCGGAACCACGCAGATTGCCCGCTAGAGACAGCCGATGAGGGTCATGGTTTCGCCGCAAGATGATCCCATGGACTAGGATACTTGCAGCCGGATCATGTATAGACACCCTGGAACCGGCTATGTGACAAGATGGAACGAACGGGGGTTTCCGCTATGAATATCTACACCAAGCGGTATATGGCCGTCCGGGTATTCCTGATCTTGGCCTTGGCGGCAGCGGCCGTTCCATTTGCTGTGCCCAGTTTTGCCAGCGAGATCAAGTATATCGTCAACAACAAGCCGATCACGAGTTATGACATCGCGCGTCGCCAGGCCTTCATGCGCCTGCAGCGGCGCAATGGCGACGCCGGCCAGGCGATGATCGAACAGACGTTGCAAGCCGCCGAAATGGCTCGGCTCGGCATCAGCATCCCCGAACAGGCGGTGGACGACGCCTATGGCCGCTTTGCCTCCGGCAACAAGCTTTCCCTCTCTCAGCTCGACCAGGTTCTGGCGCAAAGCGGCGTTACGAAGGGCCATTTCAAGGAGTACATCCGCGTCCAGATGGGGTGGAACCAGGCATTGCGCTCGCGCTACAGGTCCGAGACGCGCATGTCTGAACAGGATGCCGTGCAACGCATGCTCCAGCAGGGCGGCAACAAGCCGACGGCAACGGAATATATGCTTCAGCAGGTGATATTCGTCGTGCCCTCGAGTGAACGTGGGAGCCAGCTCGGCAAGCGGCGGCGCGAGGCGGAGGCCATGCGCCTGCGGTTCAACGGATGCGACAGCACCCGCGAGTTCGCCAAAGGGCTCATCGACGTCACCGTACGCGATCTTGGGCGGGTGCTGGAGCCGGAGCTGCCGCCAGACTGGGCCGACGCCATCAAGTCGACCAAGCAGGGCGCGGCGACGAAGGTGCGCGACACAGACCGCGGCGTCGAATTCATCGGCATCTGCAGCGCCCGCGAAGTCTCGGACGACCGGGTCGCCCAGATGGTGTTCTCGACTGAAGGCCAGGGTGACGAAAAGGCCCAGGAGCTCAGCAAGAAGTATCTCGAAGAACTGCGGGAAAAGGCCGTTATCGTGAAGCGTTGACCAAGGTGTTGCCGCTCGTCGTCTCATGCGGGGATCCCTCCGGGATCGGTCCCGAAATCGTCCTGAATGCCTGGCTTTCAAGGCATGAGGCGGACATACCCGCATTCTATGTGCGGACCGACGCGCAATTTCTGGCATCAAGGGCGGCGCGGCTGGGGCTCGACGTGGCAATTGCGCGTTGCGAGCCGCATGAGGCCGTGGACCTTTTCGCGGACACCCTGCCGGTTGCGCCCCTGACCCACCGTTTTGCCGACAAGCCCGGTCGACCGGACCCGGCCAATGCCGCCGGTATCATCGAAGCCATCGATCGGGCCGTGAGCGACGTCGTGGACGGACTGGCCTGCGCCATGGTCACCGCGCCCATAGCGAAGAAACCGCTCTACGATGCCGGATTTTCCTTTCCCGGTCACACGGAGTATCTGGCTCATCTCGCCGGGCAGCAGTCCGGAGTTCCCATTCGTCCCGTGATGATGCTGGCGGGTCCACAGCTGCGCGCCGTGCCGGTGACCATCCACATCGCCCTCGCACGTGTTCCCACCGTTCTCAATACCGACGAGATCGTGGCCGTGAGCAGGATCGTTGCGCACGACCTCAGGCAACGCTTCGGCATCGCCAAGCCGCGCCTTGCCGTGTCCGGTCTCAACCCACACGCTGGAGAGGACGGGGCAATGGGCACAGAAGACGCTGAGGTCATCGCGCCTGCAATCGAACGCTTGCGCAGCGAGGGCATCGACGCCTTTGGCCCCCTTCCTGCCGATACGATGTTCCACGCCAAAGCAAGGGCGGGATATGATGCCGCCATCTGCATGTATCACGATCAGGCGCTCATCCCGGCCAAGGCGCTCGCCTTCGACGAGACCGTCAACGTGACGCTTGGGCTTCCTTTCATACGCACGTCGCCCGACCACGGAACAGCCTTCGACATTGCAGGCAAGGGCATTGCGCGCCCCGACAGTTTTGTCGCGGCTGCCAGGCTGGCTCGCGATCTCGCCCGCTCTGTCGGTTCGCCTCAATGAGCCCCGACGGACTGCCGCCTTTGCGCGATGTGATCGCGCGGCATGGAATTGCCGCCAAGAAGACGCTTGGACAAAACTTCCTGCTCGACCTCAACCTGACAGGCAAGATCGCTCGTGCCGCCGGGGATCTGTCGGATGCGACGGTGATCGAGGTCGGACCCGGCCCCGGCGGATTGACCCGCGCGCTGCTGATGGAGGGTGCGAAGCGCGTCGTCGCCATCGAGCGCGACGAGCGTTGCCTGGCCGCCCTGGCGGAAATTTCCGAGCGCTACCCCGGCAGGCTCGAGGTTGTCAGCGGCGACGCCCTTGAGGTCGACTTCGAACGGTTCGCCGAACGCGCGACCATGACCCGTATCGTCGCGAACCTGCCGTACAACATCGGCACCGAACTGCTTGTCCGCTGGCTTACGCCGCACGGATGGCCTCCCTTCTACGAGTCCATGACCTTGATGTTTCAGCGGGAGGTGGCCGAGCGCATCGTCGCCTCCCCTGGAAGCCGCTCATACGGTCGTCTCGGCGTGCTCGCCGGATGGCGGTGCGAAGCGCGCATTTCATTCGATGTCCCGCCGCAGGCGTTCACACCGCCACCCAAGATCACGTCCTCTGTCGTCCATATCGTGCCACGGGCGGAGCCATTGCCGGCCGACGCCGACAAACTGGCACGGATCACCCAGGCGGCTTTCGGCCAGCGTCGCAAGATGCTGCGCCAGAGCCTGAAGCCGCTGGGCGGAGAAGCCCTGCTGGCGCGCGCCGGGCTCGACCCGACGCGGCGGGCCGAGACGCTTTCGGTTGCCGAATTCGTGACCCTGGCGAACTCGATCTGACGGTTACTATGTCAGATTGCGCCGGCGTTCGATTTCGGCTTCGGTCGGCTGTTCCAGCGCGAAGGAGCCCGTGACCACTCCGCCATCGCGGACATAGCGGTTGATCACTACGCCGGTACCGGAAACGGACGAACCAATGAGCTTCAGGCCACCTGGGGCCGATCCCTCGCCAAAGAGCCGTTTCCCCTTGCCGAGGATGACCGGAAAGGTCGATACAACCATCTCGTCCACAAGCCCATGCGCAAACAGATCCTTCAGCAGATCGGTTGACCCCTGGGTCAACAGGGCCGGCCCGTCCTCTTCTTTAAGCACCTTCACCGCAGCAACAGCATCGGGACCGATTGGCCGGCTGTTCCGCCAGTCGGGCTGCAGATCCGGATTGCGCGTCGCCACATACTTGGTGATGCGCCCGAAGAGCGAGCCGATCGGATCATCGGCTGCAACGTAGGGCCAATGGGCGGCAAAGATGTCAAAGGTCTTGCGACCGAGCAGAAGGTCGAAAGGCTCAGCGAACATCTCGTCCACGGCCGCCCCCATCGCCTCGTCGAAGTAGCTTGTCGCCCAGCCGCCATATTCGAAGCCGCCGACCGGGTCCTCCTCCGGCCCTCCAGGGGCCTGCATCACCCCGTCGAGACTGACGAACGCACCAACTTTCAGCTTTCTCATGCCTCATCTCCTTCTGCATGGGTTGCCGAGCCAAGGACGATGTCCGGAACTGTGCGCCGACATCGGTCCGGTCGAATTCGGCCAAGGTCTTGTTCCGATTTGTTCGACACCGATCTTGCCCAGTGCGGTCTGTTGCAGAGATGCACATTGCAGGCGAGCGGCGCCATGCTCCTCAGACCGGCGCGCACCATTGAGGCAGATTGGCCCGGACCTTCCACCTCTGCTAGACTTGAAATGCGGGAGGCAGCCACGCGTTACGGGAGGCGGCCATGGCAACGGACTGGTATGTCGAAGCCACGACCTTTGGAAACTGCAACTGCGACTACAACTGCCCCTGCCAATTCGAATTGCGACCGACGCAAGGCAACTGCCATGGATTTGAGGTTGGCAGGATTGACCGGGGCCATTTCGGTCCGGTCGATCTGAGCGGATTGTGCTACGCCCTTCTCTATTCCTGGCCAGGTGCAATCTTCGAAGGCAATGGGTCGATGCAGGCGATCATTGACGAGCGTGCCGGCGAAGACCAACGCAGCGCGTTGAAGACGGTTCTTCATGGCGGCGAAACAGAACCCGCCACCACCCATTGGTGGGTCTTCCATGCCATGTCGACCACCGTGCACGAACCGTTGATGAAACCGTTCGAGTTCGAGGTCGAAGTCGACGCCCGCAAGGCGCAGGTGAAGATCGGCGACATGCTGGAATCCTCAGGGCGGCCCATCATCAGCCCGGCAACCGGAGAGGAGCACCGTGTGCGCATCGACATCCCCGGCGGGATCGAATTCGAGATCGCCGAGATCGGCAGCGCTTCCACCAGGGCCACGGGGACGATCGAACTGAACCTCGACGACACGTATGGCCAGTTCAACCGCCTCCGCCACAACGGCTTTGGCGTGGTGCGCGGTTGAACCCGCAATGATCTGACGGTGCGCTCAAACGTGTCCGTCTGAGCGGGCCCGGCCCCATGAGCCGCTATTCAACCGACCTCTTCGCCGAGCAGGCCGTCGACGAAATCATGCAGGCCGGGGCGCCGGTCGCGGCGCAGCCTTTCAGCTTCGACCAGCGCGCGCACGGAGGAGAATGCGCGGTTGAGATCGTCATTGATGACGACGTAATCGTAATCCACCCATTTCTCGAACTCGAAACGGGCGTTCTTCAGCCGTGTCTGGATGATTTCCGGCGTGTCCTCGGCACGGCGCGTCAGGCGACCCAGCAGTTCCTTCATGGTCGGCGGCAGCACGAAGACGGAGACCACATCGCCGCGCATCTTTTCGCGCAACTGTTGCGCCCCCTGCCAGTCGATGTCGAACAGCATGTCGCGCCCCTCGGCCAGCGCCGCCTCGACGGGCCCACGTGGCGTGCCGTAGAAATTTCCGTGCACTTCCGCCCATTCGAGCAGTTCGTCATTGTCGCGCAGGATCTCGAACTCACGCACCGATTTGAAATGATAGTGCACGCCCTCGATCTCGCTGGCGCGGCGCGGCCTTGTCGTGACACTTACAGACAGTTCGAAGCCGTCGACCCTTTCAAGCAGGTTGCGTGCTATCGTCGATTTGCCGGCGCCTGACGGCGAGGAAAGAACCAGCATGAGGCCGCGTCGGCGGATCGTGTCGTTGAGGGTCGTTTCGCCCATCGGCCTACTCCAGATTCTGCACCTGCTCACGGAACTGGTCGACGACGACCTTCAGTTCAAGCCCGATCGCCGTCACCGTCGCGGCGTTCGATTTCGCACACAACGTGTTCGATTCACGGCCGAATTCCTGCGCCAGAAAGTCGAGCCGACGACCGATGGTACCGCCTTCCTCCAGCATGGAACGCGCAGCCGCGACATGCGCCTGAAGGCGGTCGATTTCCTCACGGATATCGGCCTTGGAGGCGAGCAGCACCGCTTCCATATGCAGGCGCGATTCATCGAACTGATCCCCGGCCTCGGTCAAGAGCCTGACCTGGGCGGCCAGACGTTCCCGGATCGCGTCGGGTTCGCGGGAAGGATCCTTCTCCACGCGACGCACCAACTCTTCAATGCGGTCGACCTGTTGCAGAACCACCTGGGCCATGGCTGCGCCTTCCGCCCGGCGCGCTTTTTCAAGGTCCTTGAGTGCCGCGTCCAGCATCTGCATGATCGCGGCATCCAGTTCACCGCGCCCCTCTTGGGTTTCGATACCATTCGCAGGTTCGAGAACACCCTTCAGCGCAAGGAGACCGTCGGCACTTGGCGGCGTGCACCCGTGGTCCTCCTGCAGACGCCGCGCAAGTCTTACGACTTCCTCAAGGAATGCTTCGTTGACGACCGGAGTTCCTGCCGACGCGGCACGCGAATAAGAGAGCCCCGCCTGCACGTTGCCGCGCGAGAAGCGCTTCTGGATCGCCTGCCTTGCCGCGAGTTCGAGGCGCTCGAACCCTTGCGGCAGCCTGATGCGCGCTTCGAGACTGCGTCCATTGACGGAGCGCAGTTCCCAGGTGAAGGCCGAGCCCTGATGCTCTCCGGCCGAACGGGCGAAACCCGTCATGCTCTGCACAGACATGTTTCTGCCCCTCTCCGTTGGCTTCAGTCTCCAGACGCGGGAGCAGCTTCGCCGCCACCCTCGGCCGCTTCAACCTTGGCCCGGTTCTTCTCGACCTCGCGCCAGCGTGCCACGTTGCGGTTGTGCTCCTCCAGAGTGGTGGCAAACACGTGCCCGCCCGTGCCATCCGCGACGAAATAGAGTTCCTTCGTGCGCGACGGATTTGCAACGGCCTCAAGCGAGGCGCGCCCCGGATTGGCGATCGGCGTAGGCGGTAGCCCATCGATCACATAGGTGTTGTAGGGTGTGGGTTTGTCTATGTCGGAGCGGTAGATGGGGCGGTCCGAAGGCTTTCCCTTGCCGCCGAACAGACCATAGATGATGGTCGGGTCGGATTGGAGCCGCATCCCGCGCTCGAGCCTGTTGATGAAGACGGCAGCGACGCGTGAACGCTCGTCTGCGCGCGCCGTTTCCTTTTCCACGATCGAAGCCAGCGTGACGAACTCCTCGATGTTCTCGACCGGCAGACCTTCGGCGCGACGCTCCCAGATTTCCTCGACCAAACGCTTCTGGTCGGCGATCATCTTCTGGATGATCTCCTGTCGCGTCGTGCCGCGCTGGAAACGCTGCGTATCGGCAAACAGGCTGCCCTCGGGGGGCATTTCCGTCGGCATGTCGCCCACCAGCACCTCATGATCGGCGATGCGCTCGAATGCCTGCTCGACCGTGAGGCCCTCGGGTATCGTCAGCGAATAGAGCACGGAGCGGCCGCTCTTCAGGAGTTCCATGATCTCGTGCATGGACGCTCCAGCCTTGATTTCGTACTCACCAGCCTTGAGGTCGCCGTCGGCACCGTAGGCTCGCACGCCAAGGCGGAATATTCGCGAATCGCTGATGACCCCGTTGCGTTCCAGGAGCGTGGCAATCTCGCCGACACCCGTATTGGGACGAATCAGGACGGTGGTGTTGCTCGAAGTCGGACCGGGCTCCTCGAATGCACGCTTGCCCAGCCAGATCGCCAGGCCGGCACCCAATACGACGAGAACGACCAGCGACATCATGAAATTGAGGAAGACGACGAACTGATTGCGCGACGCGCGCGAGCGCTTCGGCGGCTCAGTGCCTTTTTCGGGCTTCAGAGCCTCGCTTGCCGATTTCGGCACGATCGGTCGCGACACGGTCTGCGGCGCGGGTTCCGTCTCCTGATTGTCCGGCTTGTCGTTCATACTAGACCACAAAACTCCTTGGCCGCTGCTGCATCAAGCGGCGTCTGATCAATCCGAACGTACCCATCCGCACCCCAGATCGATTCGTCAACTGGTGACCCATGGCGCGTGCGGCCTGCCCTGCACCTCATCCATCAGCTGAAGCCGCACGCGACGACTTGCCCGTCGCGTACAGCGATTCTCGACCGAACACATGCAGGCAATATGGCAAAAATGATGGCCGGACAGGCCAATCAGCCATTGAAGGTGGTGAAGACCAGCGACGCATTCGTGCCGCCGAACCCGAAGGAATTGGAAAGCGCCACGTCGATCTGGCGTTCGCGCGGCTTGTGAGGCACGAGGTCGATGGCCGTTTCTGCCGACGGATTGTCGAGATTGAGCGTGGCGGGGGCAACATTGTCCCGGATCGCCAGGATCGAGAAAATCGCCTCAGCCGAGCCAGCGGCACCCAGCAGATGACCGATGGACGATTTCGTCGACGACATCGAGATTTTCGATGCGGCATCGCCCACCAGACGTTCGACTGCACCGAGTTCGATCGTGTCGGCCATGGTCGATGTGCCATGGGCATTGATGTAGTCGAGATCCGTCGCCGACAATCCGGCACGCTTGAGTGCGGCGCTCATGCAGCGGAACGCACCATCGCCATCCTCCGAGGGAGCGGTGATGTGATAGGCATCACCCGAAAGACCGTAGCCGACGATCTCGGCATAGATCTTGGCGCCGCGCGCCTTGGCATGCTCCAGTTCCTCGAGCACGACCACGCCGGCGCCTTCGCCCATGACGAAGCCGTCACGGTCCCGATCGTATGGCCGGGAAGCCTTTTGCGGAGTATCGTTGTAGGCCGTCGCCAAAGCCTTGCAGGCGGCGAATCCAGCCAGGGAAAGCCGGTTGATCGGCGATTCCGCACCACCGGCCACCATGACGTCTGCGTCACCGAACATGATCAGACGCGCCGCATCACCGATCGCGTGCGCCCCGGTCGAGCAAGCCGTGACCACGGCATGGTTCGGACCCTTGAGCTGATGACGGATCGAAACCTGTCCCGACACCAGATTGATGATGTTTCCGGGTATGAAGAACGGGCTGATGCGCCGCGGTCCGCGCTCATGCAGGATGAGCGCGTTTTGCGCGATACCCTCGATTCCGCCGATGCCCGATCCGATCAGGACACCGGTGGAATTCTGATCGTCGGCCGACTTCGGCGCCCATCCGGCGTCCTTCAGGGCCTCATCTGCGGCAGCGATGCCATAGATGATGTATTCGCCGACCTTGCGCTGTTCCTTGGGCTCCAGAACGAGATCGGGGTTGAACGTCCCGTCGGAGCCGTCGCCACGCGGAATGATGTTGGCGATCTTGCAGGGAAGATCTTCAACATCGAACTCCTCGACACGCCGGGCGCCGCTGGCGCCCGAGAGGAGCTTTTTCCAGGCATGCTCGAAACCCACCCCGAGAGGTGACACGAGCCCCAAACCCGTAACGACGACACGTCTCATTCGGTACACCGGCCGCTAGGAATATCGGCGCTCGAGCGCCGACTGACTCAGGCGGTCGCCTTCTCGATGAACTTCACGGCGTCGCCGACCGTCAGGATCGTCTCAGCCGCATCGTCCGGGATCTCGACACCGAATTCTTCTTCGAACGCCATGACCAGCTCGACCGTGTCGAGGCTGTCTGCGCCGAGGTCATCGATGAAGCTTGCAGATTCGGTGACCTTGTCCGCCTCGACGCCAAGATGCTCGACGACGATCTTTTTTACGCGCTCTGCAGTATCGCTCATTAGAAATTCCTCGACTTCGATTCAGTTGCGTTCTCGTTAACGGCACGATGCGCGCTAATCAAGCTGAAAGATCACGGCCCCGCAGGCAATCCCCGCTGACGTTCGTATTGCGGATGTTCCTGGCAAAGCCGGGAATGGCACGACCATTCGGTCGCCGCGCTTCCGGTTGGCGGGCCGAATAGCATGAAACCTCACGGGCGCAAAGCGCAAATCGCCAACAGAACGCAGCACGCCCGAGGCTCAGATCATCGCCATGCCGCCGTTGACGTGAAGGGTCTGGCCGGTGACGTAGGAAGCCTCGTTGGAGGCCAGCCAGACGACAGACGAAGCCACCTCTTCGCCGGTCCCCATGCGCCGCATCGGGATGGCGCCCATGATCGCCTCCGTCTGCTTCTCGTTGAGCTTCTGTGTCATCGCCGACTCGATGAAGCCGGGGGCCACGCAGTTCACCGTAACGCCCCGCGAAGCGATTTCCTGGGCGAGCGATTTCGAAAAACCGATCAGTCCGGCCTTCGAGGCGCAATAATTGGCCTGGCCGGGATTGCCGGTCACGCCGACGACGGAGCTGATATTGATGATGCGACCGGAGCGGCGGCGCATCATCGGATGCGTCAGCTCGCGCGTCAGCCGGAAGACGGCGCCGAGATTGACCTCCAGAACGGCGTCCCAGTCATCATCCGACATGCGCACGAACAGGCCGTCCCTGGTGATGCCGGCATTGTTGACCAGGATATCGACGCCTTCCAGTTCCGCCTCAGCCCGCTGGCCGAGTTCCTTGATGGCTGCCCGATCCGACAGATTGGCCGCGAAGACCTTGACCCGGTCCCCGAGTTCGGACGCCAGTGCATCGAGACGCTCCTGCCGTGTCCCGTGCAGGCCGACCATTGCACCTTGAGCATGAAGAGCGCGGGCGATCGCCTCGCCGATGCCACCCGAAGCGCCGGTTACGAGAGCCTTGCGGCCGGTCAGATCGAACATGGTCATTGTTTCCCGTGAGTTGAAAGATCGATTCCGATGCTCGCGCCGATGCGCTAGCGCAGCGCCGCCAATGCGGCGTCGACATCGGCCGGCGTCCCGACAGCCGCCGTGGCGAGATCGCGATTGATGCGCCGCGCCAGACCGCACAGGACCTTGCCCGCTCCGACTTCGTAGAGCGTGGTCACGCCATTGGCAGCGAACCATTCAACGGTCTCGCGCCAGCGCACGCGCCCTGTCACCTGCTCGACAAGACGGGCTGCGATCTCATCGGCATCGGTGGTCGGACGGACAGTCACATTGGCCACAACCGGCACCACCGGCGCCTTCTTGTCCACCTTGCCAAGCGCTTCGCGCATGGCCTCTGCGGCCGGCGCCATCAGGGCGGAATGGAAAGGAGCAGAAACAGGAAGCATCATGGCGCGCTTGGCGCCCTTTTCGGTGCACAGGCGCGCGGCATGCTCAACAGCAGGCTTGGCGCCCGAGATGACGAGCTGGCCCCCGCCGTTGTCGTTGGCGATCTGGCACACTGTACCCTGGGCAGCTTCCGTGCATGCCGCCTCCACCTGATCCTGGTCAAGGCCGATGATCGCCGCCATCGCCCCTTCACCAGCCGGCACGGCTGCCTGCATGGCATTGCCGCGGATGCGCAACAGCCGCGCCGTATCGGCAAGCGAGAAGACGCCGGCAGCGCACAGCGCCGAATACTCGCCCAGCGAGTGGCCCGCGACATAGGCCACCTTGTCCTGAAGCGCGAAGCCGCGCGCTTCGAGCGCCCGCAGGGCGGCGATCGAGACGGCCATCAGGGCCGGCTGAGCGTTGGCGGTCAGGGTGAGCGTTTCCTCCGGTCCTTCCCACATCGTCTCGGAGAGCTTTTCGCCAAGGGCCTCGTCGACCTCCTCGAACACGGCGCGGGCTTCCGGAAACGCCTCGGCGAGTTCCTTGCCCATGCCGACCGACTGGCTGCCCTGCCCCGGAAAAGTGAATGCAATGCTCACCGCGCGTCTCCTGCAGAATTGTCGCCCGCCGGCATTCCTTTCCGGCGAATTTCGCCAAGGGCTGTGCGCCAAGGCGACCCGTGGTGTCAAGGGCGGCAGGCTTCGCAGGGCGAATCCGGCCGCCCGCCAGGCGCCTTCAGCCCGCAGGCATCGCCGTCTCGACCAGCCTTGCCCAATAGGAGCACCCGATCGGAATGATCTCGTCGTTGAAGTCGTATTCCGGGTGATGGAGATAGGCGGTGTCACCCTGCCCGATATAGATGAAGGCCCCCGGCCGCGCTTCAAGCATGAAAGCGAAGTCCTCCCCGCCCATGACGGGAGGCGTCTCGGTATCGACATTGTCTCCGACGATCTGGCGGGCCACGCCGGCGGCGAACTCGACCTGCCGGGCATGATTGGACAGGACGGGATAGAGCCGCTGGTAATCGAGTTGCGCCTTGGCGCCGAAGGCCGCCGCCGTATGGCGCACCACCTCGTCCATGCGCGCCTCCAGAAGGTCTCGCGCCTCGGCAGACAATGTTCTCGCGGTTCCCGTCAGCCTGGCCGTCTGGGGGATGACATTGAATGTATCGCCGGCCTGGAAGGTCGTCACCGACACCACCGCCGATTCCACCGGATCGATGTTGCGCGAGACGACGGTCTGCAGCGCCGTCATGATGTGCGCGCCGACCAGTGTCGTGTCGATGCAGCGCTGCGGACGCGCGGCATGCCCGCCCAGCCCCTCGATATCGATGGTGAAAGTATCGGCCGCCGCCATCATCGGCCCGCTGCGCAAGGCGAACTGGCCGACGGGAATGCCCGGCGCGTTGTGCATCCCGTAGACCTCGTCGATGCCGAAGCGCTCCATCATGCCTTCATCGACCATCTCGCGGCCGCCACCGCCACCTTCCTCGGCCGGCTGGAAAATGACCACCGCCGTTCCGTCGAAATTGCGCGTCTCGGCGAGATATCGCGCCGCGCCCAGAAGCATTGCCGTGTGCCCGTCATGGCCACAGGCATGCATGAGACCGTCTGTCTTCGACTTATGCGGGCGGTCGACGATCTCCCGGATCGGCAGCGCGTCCATGTCGGCCCGCAGGCCGATCGCGCGCCCGCTGCCGGTCTTGCGCCCCTTGATTACTCCCACGACGCCGGTCTTGCCGATCCCCGTGACGACTTCGTCGACGCCGAACTCCCTGAGCTTCTCGGCAACCAGGGCGGCAGTGCGATGGACGTCGAACAGCAATTCTGGATTGGCGTGGATGTCACGACGCCATTCCGTGACGTCGCGGTGGAAATCAGCGATTCTGTTGATGACCGGCATGAATGTTCTCCTTGTTGCGCCCCTCTTTCCGGCTCCACAGGTTTGCCCGATTGTCGCACGTGGGTAAAAAAGAAAATGCTGATCCAGAAAACGGCATTCGTTTCCATGGCAATTCCGCAGGGTGAGCTTGTTCCTGCTCGTTCGCGCACCCATCTTGTCGCCGCCCCCGTAAACGTCTACCGGGGCACCAATTGCCAAATCCGATTTTGAACGATGGACGTTTGATGAACCTGTTCGCCAATGCCATGCTTGTCGTCATCGGTCTCGCCCTGCTGTTTGCGGGTGGGGAGTTGCTGGTGCGAGGCGCGGTCTCCTCGGCACGCCGGCTCGGCATTTCCGAACTCGTGATCGGCCTGACCATCGTCGGCTTCGGCACGTCGATGCCCGAGATGCTGGTTTCGGTGGAAGCGGCCTTCAAGGGAAGTCCCGAGATCGCGCTCGGCAACGTCGTGGGCTCCAACATCGCCAACATTCTGCTGATCGTAGGCTGTGCCGCGCTGGTAAAGCCCATGTGGGGTTGGGACAGCGATGTGCGCAAGGACGTGCGGGTGATGATCGGCGCATCGGTGCTGTTGCTTGCCGTGGCCGCCTGGGGCGAACTGCCGCGCTGGATCGGCGCGGGCTTCCTCGTCCTTCTCGGCACCTATCTCTATCTTCACTACCGCAAGTCGCGCGCGGCCATGAAGGAGCATCGCGAAAACAGCGCAGACGATGTGCCGAGCTACGACGCTCCCATTGCGATATCGATCGGCCTGCTGCTCGGCGGTTTCGTCCTGCTCTTCGCCGGCGCCAACTGGCTCATCGACGGAGCCACGGCGATCGCACGCACCTACGGCATCTCGGAAGCCGTGATCGGCCTGACGATCGTCGCGGTGGGCACCAGCCTGCCGGAACTGACCACCTCGCTCGTGGCCGCATGGCGCGGCCAGGCGGCTGTCGCCCTAGGCAATGTGGTCGGGTCGAACATCTTCAACGTTCTGAGCATCCTCGGCGTCACAGCCCTCATCAAGCCCCTGCCGATCGCGGAACGCTTCATGTGGTTCGACATTCCCTTCATGCTGGCCGTAACCATCGTGTTTTCCGGCATTCTGGTCGCGCGCAACAGTTTTGGACGCATCGGCGCCGCGATCATGCTCGCCATTTATGCCGGATACACCTTCTATCTCTACCTCGTCCCGGCCTGATCCGGCCCATTCGACCCGCAACCCTTGCCAAAGCCGGCAAAATCGGTATAAGCGCGCTCACTCTGCCGGTCCGACTGGGGGCTGAACGGAGGGCAGTGCGCGCTGCAAGGCGTGCATCTGTGAAGGCCAAATTGCCTTCCGCCTCCCGTGTCTCCGCTCTCGACCGTCTCGATCACGCGCCTTTCTTCGCCCCGTCACGAATGGGAAAAAGACAAGTCGCAGAGGCTTAGCCGTCGGGTCCGGTGGATTGATTGGAAGAAAGGCAAAGAACTATGGCTCTCTACGAACATGTGTTCCTTGCCCGGCAGGACCTCTCGTCGCAACAGGTCGAAGCGCTCGTCGAACAGTACAAGGGCGTTATCGAAGCGAACGGCGGTTCCGTTGGCCGGGTAGAGAACTGGGGATTGAAGTCCCTCACCTACCGCATCAAGAAGAACCGGAAGGCCTACTACACGCTCATGGATCTGACGGCGCCTGCCGCCGCGATCAGCGAGATGGAGCGTCAGATGGGTCTGTCGGAAGACGTTCTGCGCTTCATGACGATCCGTGTCGATGCACATGAAGACGGCCCGTCGGTCATGATGCAGAAGCGCGATCGCGACGACCGCGGCGACCGTGGCGACCGCCAGTCGCGTTTCGGTGATCGCGGCCCGCGCCGCCAGCGCGATGAAGGGGGTGCACAGTAATGGTCGACATCAATCAGATCCCGACGCGGCGCCCGTTCCATCGCCGCCGCAAGACCTGCCCGTTCTCCGGTGCCAACGCGCCGAAGATCGACTACAAGGACGTGCGTCTTCTGCAGCGCTACATCTCCGAGCGTGGCAAGATCGTGCCTTCGCGCATCACCGCCGTCAGCCAGAAGAAGCAGCGCGAACTCGCCAAGGCGATCAAGCGCGCCCGTTTCCTGGGACTGCTGCCCTACGTGGTGAAGTAACTACCGGACGCGGACGGCATGCCGTCCGCGTCGTTCCGCTGCGACGGGCGTGGCGGATACGAACCGAAAATCCCGAGTTGGGCGGCTCCGCCGCCCTAACTGCCGCGACAGGCAGGACAGCGCTACAGGCAATCGCCACTTCGCTTCCGGACCTGTCCGTCATTTGCGGCCCTACGCGGCCAGAAAGGACAAGACCATGGAAGTCATTCTTCTCGAACGCATCGCACGCCTCGGCCAGATGGGCGACACCGTCAAGGTCAAGGACGGCTTTGCCCGCAATTTCCTGCTGCCCAAGGGCAAGGCCCTGCGCGCCAACGAAGCCAACAAGAAGCGCTTCGAGGCGCAGCGCGCGCAGCTCGAAGCCCGCAATCTTGAGCGCAAGTCCGAGGCTCAGGCGGTCGCCGACAGCCTCGACGGCCAGACATTCATCATCGTTCGCTCGGCGGCGGAGACCGGCCAGCTCTACGGTTCCGTATCGACGCGCGACATTTCCGAGATCCTGGCAGAAGCCGGTTTCACGGTGGGCCGCAATCAGGTCGAACTCAACCATCCCATCAAGGCCATCGGCCTGACCAATGTGCAGATCGTCCTTCACCCGGAAGTCGTCGTTACTGTGACGCTCAACATCGCGCGCTCGAGCGACGAGGCAGAGCGCCAGGCCGCCGGCGAGACGCTCGATTCGGCCGAGGCGATCTATGGCGACGACATCAACGAGAACGCCCGTCCGGACAGCTTCTTCGATCCCAACGCGGAAGAAGAAGAAGAATCCGATCTGAACGCCTGATACAGCGTTTTCTGCTGTCAGGAACAATGCCCGGGGCCACCACCCCGGGTATTTTTTTGCTTGATGCAACGTGGCAAGAGACCACATCATTATATTAGGATTGGTCGGCACAAGTCGATGTGAGGAACTTGTCGCCGCAAGGTAACTGTTCTCCGAGAGGAGCGTAGGCGCCATGAACGTTCTGCTGCGCAATGTCATCGAGGGACTGGTCCGCACGGGCAACCTCACCGTCACCGACCCCGATGGAAACGAGCACCGCTTCGGCGACGGGTCAGGCGAGCACGTCCATGCAGTGCTGAAGACGCACCGCGCCGCACGAGCCATCACCCTCGACCCGACCCTTGCCGTCCCGGAAGCCTATGTGGATGGCGAGCTCGAAATCCTGGAAGGCGATGTGCTCGGGCTCCTCCAGATCGTCTACCAGAACATGGGCCCCGCAGGCGTCGAGGCTGCCTGGACGCGCGCGATGGAGGGACTGCGCCACGTCTTCCGCAGGCTGCAGCAACTCAACACGACATCGCGCTCGCGCGAGAACGTCAAGCGCCATTACGACCTGTCGCCCGAGCTTTACCGGCTCTTCCTGGACGAGGACATGCAATATTCCTGCGCCTATTTCGAGCGACCCGACATGACGCTGGAAGAGGCGCAGCTAGCCAAGAAGCGTCATATCGCATCGAAACTCTGCATCCGGCCGGGCAATACGGTGCTCGACATTGGATGCGGGTTCGGCGGCATGAGCCTCTATATGGCGCGTCATTTCGAGGCGGACGTTCTGGGCATCACGCTTTCGGAGGAACAGCATACGATCGCGTCCGAGCGCGCCGAGAGCGAGGGTCTGGGCAATCATGTCCATTTCGAGCTCAAGGATTATCGCAACCTTGGGGAACGCTTCGATCGCATCGTTTCGGTGGGCATGTTCGAGCATGTGGGCGTCAACCACTACCGCACATTTTTCGACAAGTGCGCCACACTTCTGAAACCCGACGGGGTCATGATGCTGCACTCCATCGGCCGCTTCGGCCCCCCGACAACCACCAACCCCTTCATCCGAAAGCATATTTTTCCTGGCGGCTATATTCCCGCCCTCTCGGAGGTGCTGCCGGCAATCGAGAAGGCCGGGCTCATGGTGGGGGATATCGAAATCCTGCGCCTGCATTACGCCGAAACGCTGAAGCATTGGCGTGAGCGCTTCATGGCCAATCGCGATCGCGTCAAGGAGATCTACGACGAGCGGTTCTGCCGCATGTGGGAGTTCTATCTGGCTGGCTCCGAAGCCGCATTCCGCTGGCAGGACATGATGGTCTTCCAGATCCAGATCACGCACAGGAACGACACCGTGCCGATCACGCGCGACTACATGAGCAAGTGCGAGCGGGCGTTAGCGACGCGCGATTCCAACGTCGGCGTGCCCGAATCCGGCTCTGCCATCTCGAAAAAGTCCGAAGGCCGCAAGAGCGCTCCGGCGCGCAGGAAGCGCACCACGCACTGAGCGATTGGCACAAGAGGCAGATCGGGGTGCAGCGGCGATGGCGCGAACGGCCGCTCCCGAACCCGGACAGATGACGAGGAGCGACATGTCGTGCCGGAGGTAGCGAGCTTACCCTTCGGCCTCACGGTCATTCTCTTCCTTGCCGCAGCGCTCGTCATAACCGCCGCCGGAATGCGGCTCACCGTGTGCGCCGACGAAATTGCGGTACGCACCGGGATGGGCGAAGCACTGGTCGGCGCGGTGCTGGTGGGCGCCAGCACGTCCCTGCCCGGCAGCATCACATCGCTTGTCACTGCGGCACAGGGGCATGTCGGCATCGCGACCGGCAATGCGCTCGGCGGAATTGCGGCGCAGACGGCCTTTCTCGGCATCGCCGATCTCATCCATCGCAGGGTCAATCTCGAGCACGCGGCCGCTTCGCTGGAAAATCTCGTCCAGGGAACGCTGCTCATTGCGCTCATTGCGATTCCTCTGTCAGCCGCCAACCTGCCGCCGGTCGCCTTTTTCGGGATCAGTCCGGCAACCGTCTTGCTGATCGTCGCCTATGTGTTCGGCCTGCATCTCCTGCGTATGGCCGGGGCTCATCCGATGTGGCAGCCGCTGAGGACCAGTGAAACCCAGAGAGAGGATGAAAAGACGCCCGGCAGGATTTCCGGCAGCATGACCAAGATATGGATGATCTTCGGCCTGCTGGCGCTTGTCCTGGCCGCGATGGGTTATGTCGTGTCGCAGGCAGGGATTGCCTTTGTCGCCCAGACCGGCCTGTCGGAAAGTGCGGTCGGCGCGCTCTTGACGGCGTTTGCGACGTCCATGCCCGAACTCGTCATCGCCATCGCCGCGGTCCGGCGGGGCGCACTCAACCTGGCAGTCGGCAACATCATCGGCGGAAACTGCTTCGACGTCCTGTTCCTGGCCGGAGCGGATATCGTCTATCGTGATGGCCCGCTATACGCCACGTTTTCTTCCGCCGACCGGTTTCTGGCCAGCGCGACAATGCTGATGACCGCAACATTGCTGCTCGGACTGCTTCGCCGGGAGCGCAAGGGCTTCGCCCGGATCGGCTTCGAAAGCACGCTCGTTCTCGCCATCTACGGCTTCATCATCCTCGTCATGGCCGCGTGACCTTCAGCGCGCATCAAAGGCGAGCAGTCCTTCCAAGCGCATCCCGCCCCGCCTTTTCCAATCTCCACGACATACGAATATGATGCAGGCGTGATTCGCCCGTCCGGGCAAGCCTGAATTGTCCACCGGCCGGTCCCGGCTGTGAATCACGGGGTAGCGCGTGGATTGGGGCTGCCCCTTTTCAAACCCGTCTGATAGGCAGATTGCGAACGGTTCGACAGGAACATCATGGCTGAAGCAGTCCGCAAGCTGAACACGGAAGAGACACCGCTCTACCGCGAGGCACCCAACAACATCGAGGCCGAGCAGGCTCTGTTGGGCGCCATTCTGGTCAACAACGACGCGTTCTACCGGGTCTCGGACTTTCTTCAGCCGAGCCACTTCTATGAGCCGCTGCACCGAAAGCTGTTCGAGGACGCCGGCAAGCTGATCCGCATGGGCAAGGCGGCCAATCCGGTAACCTTGAAGACATTCCTGCCGGCCGACGACAAGGTCGGCGACATGACGGTGGCGCAATATCTCGCGCGACTGGCGGCTGAGGCCGTCACGGTCATCAACGCCGCCGACTACGGCCGCGCGATCTATGATCTCGCCACCCGGCGGGCGCTGATCACCGTCGGCGAGGACATGGTCAACATCGCCTACGACGCACCCGTCGACATGTCGCCGGCCGAGCAGATCGAGGATGCGGAGCGCCGGCTCTTCGAGCTGGCCGAGACCGGGCGCTATGACGGCGGCTTCGAAAGCTTCTCCGACGCGGTTAAGACGGCCATCGACATGGCCAACGCCGCCTACATGCGCGACGGTCATCTTTCAGGCATCTCGACCGGATTCCGTGATGTGGATGCCAAGCTTGGCGGCCTGCAGTCCTCCGACCTCATCATCCTCGCCGGCCGGCCCGCGATGGGCAAGACGTCGCTGGCCACCAACATCGCCTACAACATCGCCTCGGCCTATGTGCCCGCACAGCAGGCCGATGGCTCCTTCAAGGCGGCCAACGGCGGCGTCGTCGGCTTCTATTCGCTCGAAATGTCATCCGAGCAGCTTGCCACGCGCATCATCTCGGAGCAGACCGAGATCTCTTCGTCCAAGATCAGGCGCGGCGACATTTCCGAAACCGATTTCGAGAAGCTGGTCGCCTGCTCGCAGATGATGCAGAAGACGCCGCTCTATATCGATCAGACCGGTGGCATCTCGATCGCCCAGCTCGCCGCACGGGCGCGGCGCCTGAAGCGGCAGCGCGGGCTCGACGTCATCGTCATCGACTATGTGCAGCTGATGCAGGGTTCGAGCGCGAAGGCGTCGCAAAACCGCGTCCAGGAGATCACCGAGATCACGACGGGCCTGAAGGCCCTCGCCAAGGAACTGAACGTGCCGATCATCGCGCTCTCGCAGCTCTCGCGTCAGGTCGAGTCGCGCGACGACAAGCGCCCGCAGCTCGCCGACCTGCGCGAATCCGGCTCGATCGAGCAGGACGCCGACGTGGTGCTTTTCGTCTATCGCGACGAGTATTACATGCAGAACAAGCAGCCCGAGGAAGGCACACCGGAATATGAGGAATGGCGGTTGAAGTTCGAACGCGTGAAGGGCAAGGCGGAACTTATCATCGCCAAGCAGCGTCACGGTCCGACCGGGACCGTCGAACTCGCGTTCGAGGGCCAGTTCACCCGCTTCTCCGATCTGGCAGAGGAAGACCGGCTGCCCGAACGTTTCGAGTAGAGCGTTGAGCGACAACGTCCACATTCACGAAACCGGTGCCGATCCGAGATTCGCAGGAGGCTTCCTGACCATCGATCTCGCAGCGCTGGCGAACAATTACCGGGCCTTGGCGCGAACATCGCAGCCGGCGCGCACGGCCGCGGTGGTCAAGGCCGACGCCTACGGGCTGGGCGCCGTCCCCGTGGTCAAGACACTGATAGCTGCGGGCTGCGAAGACTTCTTCGTCGCGCTGCCGGAAGAAGGCGCGGTGGTGCGCTCGGTCGCGCCGAAAGCGCGCATCTTCGTGCTTGGCGGGCTGTTCGGCACGGAGGCCGCGCCGTTCTTCGGCGAGCATCGGCTTATCCCGGTGCTCAACTCCCTTGCAGAAATCGCAACCTGGGAAGCCTTTTGCGGCGACGAGGGCGCCAGACACCCATGCGCGATCCACGTCGACACCGGCATGAACCGGCTTGGCCTGACCGCATCCGACGTCGCGACCTTCATCGAGGACAACAGCCTGACCGGGGCGGTGCAGCCGATTCTGCTCATGAGCCACCTCGCCTGCGGCGACGACCGCACCCATCCGCTGAACCAGCGCCAGCTCGACGCCTTTCGTACGGCCCTGTCGCGCTTCGGCAGTATCGAGGCGAGCCTCGCCAACTCGGCCGGCGTCGTTCTCGGCCACGAGTATCATTTCGATCTGACGCGGCCCGGCATCGCACTCTACGGCGGCTCGCCCAATGGGCGGGTCAGCATGCGGCCCGTCGCCGCCGCCAGCGCCAGGGTCGTCCAGGTGCGCCGTGCGGCTGCCGGCGAATTTGCGAGCTACGGCGCCAGCGTCCAGCTTGAAAGAGACACGCTCATCGCCATCGCCGGCGTCGGCTATGCCGATGGACTGCATCGCGCGGCTTCGGGTGCCGGCGTATCGACGCGCGGCGATGGAAGTCCAGGAGGGCATGGCTTCGTGCATGGCGCACGCGTTCCGATCCTCGGCCGCATCACCATGGACACGACCCTGTTCGACGTGACCGATCTCGGCGAGGACGCCGTAAACCGAGGCGACATGATCGAACTCTTCGGCCCTAACGTTGCGATCGACGAGGCAGCGGCAACGGCCGGCACGATCGCCTACGAGCTCCTGACCTCCATCGGCCGGCGTTATCACCGCAGCTACGTGTCCTGGGAGGCCGGTTCCTGATGGCGAAATCGCGCACCCAGTTCATCTGTCAGAACTGCGGCACCGTCCATACGCGCTGGGCCGGCAAATGCGACGCCTGCGGCGAATGGAACACCCTGGTCGAAGAAGGAACGTCCGGCGGCATAGGAGCAGGTCCCTCATCGATGCGCAGCGCCCGCAAGGGGCGCGTCGTCGCCCTGACGTCGCTCTCTGGCGACATCGAGGACGCACCGCGCATCGCCAGCGGCATCGCGGAGCTCGACCGGGCAACGGGCGGCGGTTTCGTCCGGGGCTCGGCGCTGCTGGTGGGCGGCGATCCGGGCATCGGCAAATCGACTTTGCTCACCCAGGCGGCCGCAGCGCTCTCGCGGCGCGGCCACCGCATCGTCTACGTTTCGGGCGAAGAGGCGGTGGCACAGATCCGCTTGCGCGCGCAACGCCTTGGCGCGGCCGATACGTCGGTGGAACTGGCGGCCGAGACCAATGTCGAGGACATCCTGGCAACCATTTCGGAAGGCCGTCGGCCGGACCTCGTCATCATCGATTCCATCCAGACATTGTGGACCGATCTCGCCGAATCGGCGCCCGGGACGGTCACCCAGGTGCGCAGTTCCGCGCAGGCCCTGATCCGCTATGCAAAGTCGACAGGCGCCGCCGTGGTGCTCGTCGGCCACGTGACCAAGGAGGGCCAGATCGCCGGACCGCGCGTCGTGGAACACATGGTCGACGGGGTGCTTTATTTCGAAGGGGAAGGCGGCCATCACTACCGCATCCTGCGTACGGTGAAGAACCGCTTCGGGCCGACCGACGAGATCGGCGTCTTCGAGATGTCGGACAAGGGCTTGCGCGAAGTCGCCAATCCTTCCGAACTGTTTCTTGGAGAGCGTAGCACCAAGGCACCCGGTGCTGCCGTTTTCGCCGGCATGGAGGGCACACGGCCGGTGCTGGTGGAGATTCAGGCGCTCGTCGCGCCCTCCCCGCTCGGAACCCCGCGACGCGCGGTCGTTGGCTGGGACTCGGCGCGGCTTTCCATGATCCTCGCGGTCCTTGAGGCCCATTGCGGCGTCCGCTTCGCCACCCATGACGTCTATCTCAACGTCGCCGGCGGTTACCGTATCTCGGAGCCCGCCGCCGATCTCGCGGTTGCAGCGGCGCTCGTTTCCTCACTCACCGGACTTGCTCTGCCCGCAGATTGCGTCTATTTCGGCGAAATCAGCCTTTCCGGTGCCATTCGGCCAGTCGCACATGCGCAGCAGCGGCTGAAAGAGGCGGAAAAGTTGGGCTTCGGCCGCGCGGTCCTGCCTGCGGGCAGCGGCGACGTGGCGGGCGGCATCGCCAACGGGAGTTTTCAGCCGGATGGGCTGGGCGACCTCGTGGCCCGGATTGCGGGTTCCCGGCGCAGCCGTAACGAAGATTGAGGCGGCGCGGGACAAGGATGGAGCGACAATGCCGATAACGCTGCTTGACGGAATTCTCGTCGGCTTCACCCTGATTTCGGCCATTCTCGCCATGGTGCGCGGGTTTTCGCGCGAGGTTCTGTCGATCGCATCCTGGGTGGCGGCGGCGGCAGCAGCCTACTACCTCTACCCCATGGTGCTGCCCTATGTGACACCCTATATAGACCACGAACAACTGGCGCTCGGTGCGTCGGCGGCCATCGTGTTCGTCATCGCGCTCATCGTGGTGACCGTCATCACGATGAAGCTTGCCGATTTCATCATCGACAGCCGCGTCGGCGCGCTCGACCGAACGCTCGGTTTCGTCTACGGCGCTGCGCGTGGCATTCTCGTCGTTGCCGTCGCCCTGTTGTTCTTCGACTGGCTTGTGGCAGACAACAAGCCGGCCTGGGTCGCCGAAGCAAAGTCCCGTCCGCTGCTCGAAGGCGTGGGGCATACGTTGCAGAACATGCTGCCCGACGACCCGGAAAACTCGATCCTGCAGCGCCTGGCGCCGGAGGAAAACGAGCAGACGGCAGGCGAAACGAGCAACTAGCCGCAAGGTGCGGCACGCAACGAACGGACCACCACGTCCCGAAAGGCAGCCCGCGATGGCATACCCGGTCGACACCACCGCCAAGAGCAATCCTGGCGGTGAATCCGAACTTTTTTCAGAGGCCGACGATCATTTCCACGACGAATGCGGCGTGTTCGGCATCTTCGGCCGACAGGACGCGGCCGCAATCGTCACGCTCGGTCTGCACGCGTTGCAGCATCGCGGACAGGAAGCGGCAGGCATCGTTTCCTATGACGGCTCGCAGTTTCATGTCGAACGCCATGTCGGCCTGATCGGCGACACCTTCACCAAGCAGTCCGTGATCGACAGGCTCCAGGGCACACGCGCGATCGGCCACACGCGTTATGCAACGACCGGTGGCGCCGGTCTGCGCAACGTGCAGCCCTTCTTCGCAGAGCTGGCGGACGGCGGCCTGGCCGTGGCGCATAACGGCAACATCACCAACGCCCTGACCATGCAGCGCACCTTGCAGAAACAGGGCGCGATCTTCTCGTCGACCTCCGACACCGAAACCATCATGCACCTGGTGGCGATGAGCAAGGAGCGTGACACGAACTCACGCATCATCGACGCGATCCGGCAACTGGAAGGCGCTTTCTCGCTGGTGGCGCTGACATCGAAGAAACTGATCGGCTGCCGCGACCCGCTGGGAATCAGGCCGCTGGTGCTCGGCGATCTGGACGGTGCCTGGATCCTCGCCTCCGAGACCGTTGCCCTCGACATCATCGGGGCACGTTTCGTGCGCGACCTCAAACCCGGCGAACTGGTCGTCATCACGGACAAGGGCGTGGAAAGCCACTTCCCTTTCGAGCCGAAGAAGGCGCGCTTCTGCATCTTCGAATATGTCTATTTCGCCCGCCCCGATTCGACGGTGGAAGGGATGAACGTATACGATGTGCGCAAGCGCATCGGTGCCGAACTGGCCATCGAGAACCCGGTCGAGGCCGATGTCGTGGTGCCGGTGCCCGACTCCGGCACCCCGGCGGCGATCGGTTTCGCTCAGGCGGCCGGACTGCCCTTCGAGCTCGGCATCATCCGCAATCATTATGTGGGACGTACCTTCATCCAGCCGGGAGACGCCATTCGCCATATGGGCGTCAAGCTGAAGCACAATGCCAACCGGCGCATCATCGAGGGCAAGCGCGTCGTTCTGGTCGATGACTCGATCGTACGCGGCACGACGAGCCAGAAAATCGTGCAGATGGTGCGCGATGCCGGCGCGAGGGAAGTGCATATGCGCATTGCCTCGCCACCGACGCGCGCGTCCTGCTTCTACGGCGTCGACACGCCAGAAAAGGCCAAGCTCCTCGCCTCGCGCATGTCGATCGAGGAGATGGCGGAGTTCATCCGGGTCGATTCTCTCGGGTTTCTGTCGATCGACGGTCTCTACCGCGCGGTCGGCGAAAGTGCCCGCAACAATGAAGCGCCACAGTTCTGCGACGCCTGCTTCACCGGCGACTACCCCACCCGCCTGTTGGACCATGAGGGCGCCGACAATGTCCGCACGCTTTCGCTCCTGGCGAATGGCGGCCAGTGAAGACTGATTGCCTTCGGTCGCAAAGACCCAGCTTGACAGCCGACGCGTCCTTGCACCCGGGGAAGGACGCGTCGGGCGACTGCGCCATCAATGCGTGGCGAGCTTGAGGCCGGCGATGCCGGCAACGATCAGGCCGATACAGACCACGCGTACGATATCCGCCGATTCCTGAAACAGAAAGATGCCAAGCGCTACGGTTCCGATGGTTCCGATCCCGGTCCACACGGCGTAGGCCGTGCCAAGCGGCAGGGTGCGCAGGGCCAGCCCAAGCAGGGCCAGGCTGACAGCCATAGATGCAACCGTGCCAAGCGTCGGCCACAGCCTCGTGAACCCTTCGGTGTATTTCAGCCCGACGGCCCAGCCGATTTCGAACAGACCGGCGGCGACAAGGACAAGCCAAGCCATTCTCATCTCCATTTCTGGCGATGAGGTCGTCCTCATCAATCTTGGGAAAAGGTCCGGGTCGTCCCGTCCAATCGCCATGTAATGCCGACGTGTGGCCATATCAAGCCGGGATTTGTGCACGCCTGATACCCCCACCGCATTCGCAGTTGGCAAGACCCCGATCGGTCGTCATTCTGCCCGTGGCCGGATTGCAGGTGAGATGCCCCCGATGAACAACAGACCCGTCGTGCTTGTCACCGGTGCCAGCAAGGGCATAGGAGCCTCGGTCGCCCGGCTCTTCGCCAAGAACGGCCATGACGTCTGCATAAACTACCTTTCCGACGAAGCCGGGGCACGCGAAGTCGCCGGCGTATGCGAAGCGGCCGGTGCGCGCACGGCGCTGACAAGGGCCGATGTCGCGCGCCCGAGCGACGTGAGGGAGATGTTTCGCGAATGCGACCGGATGCTGGGTCCTGTCGCGTGTGTGGTGAACAACGCAGGCGTCATCGGCGGCGCTTCCTCTCTTGCCGAACTGTCTCCCACGGCTCTCTCTGCCACGTTCGAGACGAACCTGTTCGGAACGGTCTATTGCATCCAGGAAGCGATCAAGCGCATGTCGACCGCCCTTGGCGGCGCGGGCGGCGCGATCATCAACATGTCGTCCGTGGCCGCGACGCTCGGCAGTCCCCACGAATATGTCCACTACGCGGCCTCGAAGGGCGCAGTCGAGACGCTGACCATCGGCGCGGGCAAGGAACTCGCGCCGCTCGGCATCCGGGTGAACGCCATCCGTGTCGGCACGACCGACACGACGATCCATGCGGCCAGCGGCAATCCGGACCGGCCTCGCAAGATCGCCGCCATCACGCCGATGGGACGGATCGCCAATCCCCTCGACATCGCGGAAGCGGCGTTGTGGCTGGCTTCGGAGCAATCGCGCTTTGTGACCGGAACCTGCCTGACGGTGGCTGGCGGCCTGACACCGTAAGGCATGGCGCCGGTCAACCCTGCCCCATCGGCAGACAGGCCCACAGAGAAACCGAACCACGGGTTTCGTTCCGGCGATAATTGTACTATCGGATCGCCGTGCCGTCGCTGCGGCCACAAGCATTATGATCTCACCCGCAACGGAAGGCTTCGATGCAGGACAATCTCGATCTTACCGGCCGTACCGCCCTGGTCACCGGCGCCTCACGCGGCATCGGCTATTTCATTGCCAAGGGCCTGGCGGCCGCCGGAGCACATGTCATCGCCGTGGCGCGCACCGTCGGCGGGCTCGAGGAACTCGACGACGAGATCAAGGCTGAAAACGCGCGAACCGGCAAGGGAGAAGCGACCCTGGTTCCGCTCGACCTGACCGACATGGCCGGCATCGACCGCCTTGGCGGCGCCGTCCATGAACGTTGGGGCAAGCTCGACATACTGGTTGCCAATGCGGGCATCCTGGGCGTCATCGCGCCAGTCGCCCATGTCGAAGCCAAGGTGTTCGAGCGCGTCATGAACATCAACGTCACGAGCACGTGGCGTCTGATCCGCTCGGTCGATCCGCTTCTTCGCCTGTCGGACGCCGGGCGCGCCATCATCATGTCGTCCGGAGCGGCACATTCGGCGCGGGCCTATTGGGGACCTTATGCGGCGTCCAAGGCGGCGGTCGAGGCGCTCGCCCGCTCCTGGGCTGACGAGACCAAGAATCTGCCGCTGCGGATCAATTCCGTCTCGCCCGGCGCAACGCGGACCGCCATGCGGGCACTGGCGATGCCCGGCGAAGATCCCGAAACGCTGCCCCATCCCTCTGAGATCGCCGAACGCATCCTGCCGCTCGCCAGTCCCACACTGACCGAAACCGGCCTCATCCTGGACGCCAGAGCCGGAAAGCTCCTCGCCTACCGTTTGCCGGAATGACTGTTCGGCGCCGTCACACGCAGGTTTGATTGGCGGCTGCGCATCCGGCTGACATAGCACGCCGAGCATCTTCTCGGACGCGCAAGGGACGCTCTATCACTTTGAATCTGCGCATCGTGCTTTCCGAATATCGATTCCGATTTTCGGACCGATGCGCTAGCCTTTCGGCGGGCGGGTTTCAATCCACCGGGAGGAAGCAGCCATGATCATGAAATCGTTTCTCGCAGCGTCCGGCCTTGCCTTGGCTTTTGCCACGGCCACCGCCTCAGCGCAGGCCCAGGACACCACGATGAGCTTCTTCATCACCAGCACGGGACCGGGGAACGGTGCCGATCTCGGAGGACTTGAGGGGGCGGATGCTCATTGCGCCGAGCTGGCGGCCGCCGTCGGGATCACCGGCAAGACCTGGCGGGCCTATCTTTCGACAAGCACCCAGAACGCGCGCGACCGCATCGGCAGCGGCCCGTGGCACAATGCGAAAGGCGAAAAGATTGCCGACAGCGTCGAGCAACTGCACAGTGATGACAATGCTATCGACAAGGAAACCGCGTTCGACGAAAACGGAAACATGGTCAATGGCCGTGGCGACACACCAAACCGGCACGACATACTGACCGGATCGCTGCCTGACGGAACGCTCGCCGCCGATCAGACCTGCGGCGACTGGACGATGAGCGGCGCGGAAGGCGCGGCGATGGTGGGCCATCACGACCGGATGGGGCTTCGTGACGACGAGCCGTCGCGATCATGGAACTCGTCGCACCCATCGCGAGGCGGTTGCAGCCAGGAGGCGCTGCGCAGCACGGGCGGAGATGGACTGTTCTACTGTTTCGCCACAAACTGAGCGCGCCGGCCGCCTCATGCGTCGACTGAAACCGAGAGGTCTGGTCTGGTGTTGAGCGTCTGGAACACGACGCAATAGCGCTCGGTGAGCTTGAGGAGCGTATCGATGCGCTCCCTTGGTTCGTCGGTACTCAGCTGGAACTTCAGCCGGATCGCCTTGAAGCCGACCGGCGCGTCCTTGGCCACGCCGAGCGTTCCACGAAAATCGAGATCGCCTTCCGCAAGGACCGTAGCATCGGCGAGGCGGAATTCCAGCGCCGTCGCGACCGCCTTCATGGTCACGCCGGCGCAGGCGACAAGGGCCTCGAGCAGCATGTCACCGGAGCACAGTTCCGCACCGGACCCGCCGGTCGCGGGATGAAGGCCCGCAACCGCCAGGGCACGTCCTGTATCGACCTTGCAGGCAATGTTGGCTTCGTCGAGCCGGCCTTGCGCCTTGAGGGTGATCAGGCCCGCACCGGGATCGTCACGGTAGCGAGCCTTTATGGGCGCCTGGAGTTCCTTGAGTGCATCTGCATCCATCGTCGTCCTCCCGATCAATGGGCCCGATCAATGGCGAAGACAATCATGGAACCGCGGCCCCGGCAAGGTGCAGCCCGGCAGCTTTCGGCGGGGGCCGACCGACGAGATCAGATAGCCGCGACGACGATGATCTCGACAAGGTACTCGGGACCGGCAAGGCGCGCTTCGCCCGTCGCGCGGGCCGGCGGATTGGCCGGATCGACCCACGCATCCCAGACCGCGTTCATGGCGTCGAAATCGCGCATGTCGGCGAGCCAGATGGTTGCCTGCAGCAGCTTGGACTTGTCGCTCCCGGCTTCAGCCAGAAGCCGGTCGATCTCGGCAAGTACGGTCTTCGTCTGCTCGGCCACACTGGTGCCCGGCTTTCCGACCTGTCCCGCCAGATAGACGGTGTTGCCGTGAATGACGGCCTGGCTCATGCGCTTTCCAGGCTGAATGCGGCGAATGGTCATGACATGGCTCCTTCGATGATTGAATGCAGGACAAGAACGCAGCGCGGCAGCGCATTGCGATTATTCCGGTGTACCGGTCTCCGCCTCCTCGCGCGCCAGCCGATGGCTGTATGCACGGTAGCTAGCGGGCAGGAACGCCAGGTAAAGCAGTGTGGATACGGTCAGCGTGTGCCAGGGATAGGCACTGAGGAGCAGTACGAAGAGCACGACACCCAGCATCAATGGAACCACGTAATCGGAGCGGATGCGCGTGCCGGCGCTCTTGCCGGACCAGACCGGAATGCGGCTGACGAGAAGAAAGGCGACGACAAGCGTGAAGGCGCAGGAGAGCCAGGCGAAGACCGGCGAATGCGGCACGCCGACAAAACTCAGATAGGCCGGCAACAGCACGAGCATGGCGCCCGCGGGTGCCGGCACACCGACGAAATAGTCCGCTCTCCAGTCGGTACGCGTCGGATCGTCCGCCATGACGTTGAATCGCGCCAATCGCAGTCCGCAGGCAATGGCGAACAGAAGCGCGGCAATCCAGCCCGGCGAGCCGGCGCGGTCGAGAATGAAGGCATAGAGCACGAGGGCGGGTGCCACACCGAAATTGACGATATCGGCCAACGAATCCATCTGGGCACCGAACTTGGATGTCGCTTTGAGCGCACGCGCCACACGCCCGTCGACACCATCGAGAAAGGCAGCCAGCAGAACCATGGCAATCGCCATCTCGATGCGATGTTCGAATGCCAGCCTGATGCCAGTCAGCCCGGCGCAGATGGCCAACACCGTAATCAGGTTCGGAACGATGAGGCGGAGCGGCATCGCCCGAAGCCGGGGACCGCGCGGACCCTGCCGCGAAACGTCGTCACTCTCCCGAGGGTCGGCGTCCATCGCGTTCACGACACCCGTATGAGGGGCGCCGCGGTCGGACCGCCGAATTCGGCGATGATCGTCTCGCCGGCGATAGCGGTCTGCCCCTGCGCAACCCGCGCCACGGCCCCTTCCGGGAGGTAAATGTCGACCCGCGAACCGAAACGAATGAGGCCGAAACGCTCACCGACGGGAATGTCCGTTCCCTCCTCGACAAAGCACAGGATGCGACGTGCGACCAATCCGGCGATCTGCACCACGCCGACCTGTCCGTTGGGGCTTTCGATTACCAGCCCGTTGCGTTCGTTTTCGGCACTTGCCTTGTCGAGTTCGGCATTGAGAAATTTGCCGGCACGGTGCTCGATACGGCTTATGCGGCCGCGTACCGGCGCGCGATTCACGTGGCATGAAAAGACGTTCATGAAGACGGAAACACGCAGCATCTCATCGCCGCCGAGATTGAGCTCGCGCGGGGGCACCGCCGGGCCGACCGCCGAGACGACGCCATCGGCGGCGCTGATGACGAGACGATCGTCGACGGGCGTCACGCGCTCGGGATCGCGGAAGAAATAGGCGCACCACGCGGTCAGGATCAGACCGATCCAGAACAGGCTGGTCGAGAAAACGCCGAGGAGCACCGTGACGCCGGCGAAAGCGGCGACGAAGACCCATCCTTCCCGGTGGATCGGCACGAAGGTGTTGCGGATGGTCTCCTGAAGGCTCATGGTCTGGCGCAGATTCCGGTTGTCGAAGCGCGATGCTTAAACGAAACGCTTCGGGCCCGCAATGCGGCGCGAGGGCCGATCACAGCATTCGGCGTGACCGGCGATCGCACTTCGCCCCTGCCCTACCGGCACAACCGCAGCAAGCGAGATTTTCCTCAGTCGGCAACCATTTCGCTACAATTCTTCGGCTTCCGTCTTCGCCAGTTCGTCGGTGCGCCGCCTGACCACGATGCCGAGTTCGTCCTCCTCGCGGGCACGGCGGAGCCTCTCCTCGGCTTCCGTCGCCTCGCGCTGGCGGTCCCACATCTGCGCGTAGAGACCCTTTGCGTCGAGCAGTTCGCGATGTGTGCCGCGCTCGGCGATCGAACCATTCTGGAGCACGATGATCTCGTCGGCCGAGATGACGGTGGACAGGCGATGCGCGATGACGAGCGTCGTGCGGCCACGGCTGACCAGGTCGAGCGCGGCCTGAATCTCCTGTTCGGTCTGGGTGTCGAGCGCCGAGGTCGCCTCGTCGAGCATCAGGATCGGCGGCGCCTTGAGAATGGTGCGTGCAATCGCGACGCGCTGCTTCTCTCCGCCCGACAGCTTCAGACCACGCTCACCGACCATGGTGCGGTATCCGTCGGGGAGGCTTTCGATAAAGGGACCGATCTGTGCCAGTTCGGCAGCCTTCTCCACCTCCTCCTCCGTGGCTTCCATGCGGCCATAGCGGATGTTGTAGGCGACCGTGTCGTTGAACAGAACCGTATCCTGCGGCACCATGCCGATGGCCGCACGAAGGCTCTCCTGTGCGACATCGCGGATGTCCTGACCATCGATGGTGATGGCGCCCGACTGGATGTCGTAGAAGCGGAAGAGCAGCCGCGAGATGGTCGACTTTCCCGCCCCCGACGGGCCGACGATCGCGACCGTCTTTCCGGGCGGCACCTCGAAGGAAATACCTTTCAGGATCGGGCGGCTCGGATCATAGGAGAAATGAACGTTCTCGAACTTCACCCGGCCACTTTCGACACAAAGTGGCCTTGCATCAGGCTTGTCGACGACTTCTGCCTTGACGTCGAGAAGATCGAACATGTTCTCGATATCGGTCAGACCCTGACGGATCTCGCGATAGATGAAGCCAATGAAGTTGAGCGGCACGGAGAGTTGCATCAGCATGGCGTTGACGAAGACGAAATCGCCGATCGTATGCGTGCCGCGCTGCACCTCGATGGCCGACATGCACATGATGATGGTCATCCCGACACCAAAGATCAGGCCCTGTCCGAAATTCAGCCACCCAAGCGACGTCCAGGTCTTGGTCGCGGCTCCCTCGTAGCGCGCCATGGAGCGGTCGAAGCGCCGCGCCTCCATCGCTTCGTTGTTGAAATACTTGACCGTTTCATAGTTGAGCAGCGAGTCGACCGCCTTGGTGTTGGCGTCGGTGTCGGAATCATTCATCTCCTGGCGAATGGCGATCCGCCAGTCGCTCGCCTTGACCGTGAACCACGTATAGAGCCAGACCGTGACAGCAATCACCGCGACGTAGATCCAGTTGTAGGCGATCGCGAAGATCGCCGCCACGAGCGCGAATTCCAGCACCGTGGGCAATGTGTTGAGGATGGTGAAGCGGACGATCGTCTCGATGCCCTTCACGCCGCGCTCGATGATGCGCGACAGTCCTCCGGTGCGCCGTTCAAGGTGAAAGCGCAGTGACAATTCGTGCAGATGGACGAAGGTCTTGAAGGCAAGCTGCCGCACGGCATGCTGGCCCACCCGGGCAAACAGCGCGTCGCGCAACTGGTTGAAGCCCCACTGCACGATGCGCACGACATTGTAGGCAAGAACCAGCATGATTGGCGCCAGAAGAAAGGCGGGCAGCATCGGGGGCAGCGCTCCATCGCCCGACAGGGCATCGGTCGCCCACTTGAAGAAGTAGGGAACGAGCACCAGCGTGAGCTTCGCCACGACAAGAAAAATGGTCGCCCAAACTACACGCAGCTTCAGGTCCGTCCGGTCGGCAGGCCACATATAGGGCCAGAGATTGCCCAACGTGGCGAAAATCGAGCCGCTTTCGGCGGAAACCGTCTTATTGGCCAATGTAAGCTCCCAGGGAGTTGCGACACCGGCGACGCGCGTCAGCGCTTCGCACAGCAGGTTGCAAGCAGATCATCCACGGCGTCGGACAGGTACGCCACGGCGCTGCGGTCGAGCGTGTAGCGCGACCTTCTGTTTTCCGGCTCGTAGCGCACCAGGCCGGCAGCCACCAACACCTTCAGATGCTGCGAAACCGTCGATTGCGCGAGATCGATGCAATCGACGATCTCTCTGCAGCAGCAGGCATCCTGCCTGGCGAGATGGCGCAGGATGCGGATGCGCGCCGGATGGCCGAGCGCTGCCAGCTGCGCGGCCAGCGCCTCATTGCCCTCGGGTTCGCGAACGTCGACAATCTGCAAATTCATCGTATATCGCCGATATACGATAACGATGTCAGGATCAAGTCTGCGGCGCGTCAGTGCGCCGAATCGACGGAGGCGAGGATGGTGCTATCCGCCCCGTCGCAGGCCGAGGGCGTCGAGGTCGGCCTCTTCACCTTCATCGGTGGTGCCGGGCACCTTGAAAACCTGCCCGGGCCAGATGAGATCGGGATCACTGATCTGATCCTGATTGGCGAGATAGATCGTGGAATAGCGCACGCCCCGGCCATAGACTCGGCGCGAGATCTGCCACAGGGTATCACCGCGCCGGATGATGACCGACCCGTCGACGTTCTCAAGTTTCGGTGCCGTTGCCTCTTCCGTGACACGTACGGGTCCATTCACGCCCGATGCGCCTTCTTGCGTGGCTGTTCCGGTCTGCTGCTGGGTTCTGGTCGCAGGCGCTTCAACGGCCACCTCGGGCGCGGCGGCGTCTGCGTCTTCCGCCGCCTTCTGCGGTGCTACGGCGGACAAATTCTCGCCCGCTTCGCGCTGGAAGGGCACGGCGGCGCGCGCGAGCACTTCCGAGCCGGTCTCATCGAGCACATCGGCGCGCACTATATAGTCGCCCACAGGCATGTCGCGCTGAGCCTCGACGAGGAAGCGACCGCCTTCGGATGCACGCGCATCGCCCAGCAATATGTCGTTTGCGTAAACCCGAACGGAGGCGCCGGGCGTGGCCGAACCGGCGACGAAGACCTGCCGGCCTTCGATCTCGACGGCTTCCACCGCCACTTGCGGCTCTGCGCCTTCTACGACGGCTGCAGCCTGATCGGGCTCGACGCGTGCCGTCTCGAGGTCCTTCTCCACGGCTTCACCGGAGGCGGAACCGGTGTCGGACGGCGTTTCCTGTGCGCTCTGCGACGAAGCCTCGTCGTCGGACCGCTGTTCACTTGGCGTCTCAGCCGGCGCATTCTGCGCCTCGGCACTCGCGCTCGCTGGCGGGGCCGGAGCCTCAAGAACATCCTGGGGGATCTTCTCCTCGACCGGTTTGGCCTCGGGCACGGTAATCAGCTTGCTGGGCTTGCCCGGCTCCTCGACCAGGGCAAGCACCTGACCCGATTCGGTCTCGGGAACCGAAACCACGGCTGTTTCGATCGACGTTGCGGCCAGGCCGTCCGGCGTCGTGGCACGCAGCACGATCTGATAGTCGCCCGGCGCCAGGGGCTCGTCGAGCACGAGAGCGAAGTCTCCGGCGGCATTGGCCCTGGCGGTGCCGATGAGGCTCGTCCCGGCCAGGACCTCAACTTCCGAATTGCCCGACGCCGCGCCGGCAATGACGATGGAACCATTGGGCTCGACGCGCACCACATCGAATGTCGGAGCGAGAACCTCTCTCGTTTCAGTCTCTTGACCTTCCGGGGCGGGACGCGACTGCTTGCCGGAGGAATCGATGCCGGCGGACGGCCCTGAGGGTCGATCCTGCGTTCCATCATCGGGAGCGGCGGCGACCACGGCCGGCTCCTTTTCGGCAAACCCGTCAAAGACGCCCGTCACATAGGCGGTCGTCGCCGCGGCGGCGGCTCCACCTGCGAGGAACAACAACGCCTTTACGGGGTTGATCGCCATTGCACTTTTTTCCCTTTGCCCACTTTCGCCGGTCTATCCTGTTTTCGCCGATGCGACAAGAAAAACGCCTCGTGGCCCTTGACGCATCATGCCCTTGCGCGGCCTATCGGGCCATGAGCACGATTCGATCCATCTGCGTCTACTGCGGTTCCTCCCCCGGTCGTACCTCCGACTATATCGAAACAGCCCAGGCCATCGGCAGCGAGATCGCGCGCCAGGGCCTTCGCCTCGTCTATGGCGGCGGCACGAAGGGCATCATGGGCGCCGTTGCCGATGGCGCACACATGGCGGGCGGCAAGATCACCGGCATCATACCGCGATTCCTGATGAACAAGGAGGCCACGGAAAGCGAACTCGGACGGATCGACGAATTGATCGTCACCGACGACATGCACCAGCGCAAGCATGCCATGTTCGAGAAGTCCGATGCCTTCGTGGCCCTGCCGGGCGGCATCGGTACGCTTGAGGAAATCGTCGAGATCATGACCTGGGCTCAACTCGGACGGCATCGCAAACCGATCGTCTTTGCCAATGTGAACGGCTTCTGGGACCCGATGCTGGCGCTGCTCGACCACATGAGAAGCGAAGGCTTCGTCCATACGGGGCACCTGGTGCGACCGCTCGTCGTCGACAAGGCGGATGCGATCGTTTCCGAAATATTGAGACAGGCCGAGGAAGCGACGGCACCCGCCGGCGGCGTTGCCGAGGTCATCGACAGGCTTTGAGCAACAAGCGCCGATGGCGAGCGGCGACAGCCCTCGCCCGGACGAACATTCCCAAAACAGACCCTTAGAGAGCGCCGTGCGTCTTCTTGGACGCACGGGGGACGCTCCATCATGTTGAATTTGCGCATCTTGCTTTCCGAAAATCGATTTCGATTTTCGGGCCGATGCGCTAGCGCCGGCCCTTCAGCATCGACCACGTGTAGATGGCCAGGGCGATCCAGATGAGCAGGAAGGCGATCAGCCGCGCCTGACCGAACGGCTCCCCGAATATGAAGACCGCGATCAGGAACATCATCGTGGGAGCGATGTATTGCATCACTCCGATGGTCGACAGCTTGAGCAGTTTGGCGCCGAAGCCATAACACAACAGAGGCACGGCAGTGGCAGGCCCGCAACCGATGAGAAGCAGCATGTCGGCGGGACCGGCGGGACCGAAATGCGCACCGCCCTTCATCTGCAGCCATACGAGATAGCCGAGTGCCGGTCCGCTGAGGATCAGCACCTCCAGGAAGAAGCCCTGGCTGGGACCGATCGGCAGGGTCTTGCGGAAATATCCATACAGCCCGAACGATACGGCGAGCACGAGCGAGACCCATGGCAGCCCGCCGGTCTCCACGGTCAGGATGACCACGGCAAGCGTCGCCAGACCGACGGCCGCAAGCTGCGGGCGCGACATCCGCTCACCCAGCAGCAGCGCGCCAAGCAGAATGCTCACAAGAGGATTGATGTAGTAACCCAGCGACGCTTCGAGCGCCCGATCGGATGCCACGGCCCAGACGTAGACGCTCCAGTTGAGCGTGATCAGCGCCGCCGTCAGCGTGGCCATGGCAAGCGTGCGCGGCGACTTCAATGCCGCCCTCACGTCACGGGTTCGCCCCAGGAGCCAAAGCACTGCGCCGGCAACCGGCACGGACCAGACAACGCGGTGGGCCACGACCTCGACGGCTGGAATGTGGGACAGCAGTTTCAGATAGAGGGGCAGGACACCCCACATGAAATAGGCCGCAAAGGCAAATCCGAGGCCGCGCGCGGCGTCCTTGTCATCGGGGATGGTTTCAACGCTCATTCGTCTTCTATGCGCCCTGGCTGCCTGAGCGACCATTTCAAATTGCTGATGATGAATATCGTCCGGCTGATGTGTTGGCTACTGGGCCGCCACCAGACCGGCCATCTCGCGGTTTTTCATCAGCTTGTAGACGATCGAGTCCATCAGGGCCTGGAACGAGGCGTCTATGATGTTGTCGGACACGCCGACGGTCCACCAGCGTGCGCCGGTCTCGTCATGCGATTCGATCAGGACGCGGGTGATCGCCTCCGTTCCGCCATTGAGGATACGCACCTTGAAGTCGACGAGCGTCATGCCCTCTATCTCCGCCTGGTATTTGCCGAGATCCTTCCTCAGCGCGATATCGAGTGCATTGACGGGACCATGCCCCTCCGCGACCGACATCTTCTCCTCGCCGTCGACCATCACCTTCACGATCGCCTCGGAGACCGTCTTGATCTGGCCGTTGGCGTCGAACCGGCGCTCGACCATGCAGCGGAATGACGTGACATCGAAGAATGTGGGCACCGTGCCGAGTATCCGCCGCGCAAGCAGCTCGAAACTCGCGTCCGCACCCTCATAGGCGTAGCCCTGCGCCTCACGCTCCTTGACCAGCGAGATGAGCCGGTCAAGCCTGTGGTCGACCTTGGCCACTTCGATGCCCCGGCGCTTCAGTTCGGCAACGAAGTTCGAGCGGCCGCCCTGATCCGACACCATCACCTTGCGGCGATTGCCAACCGTGTCGGGCGGCACATGCTCATATGTCTCGGGCTCTTTGAGCAGCGCCGAGGCGTGAATGCCGGCCTTCGTTGCAAAGGCGGACGCGCCGACATAGGGCGCCTGGGCATCGGGCGCGCGGTTCAGCAACTCGTCGAAATTGTGCGACAAGCGCGATATCCGGGCAAGCGCGGCGCGCGAAATGCCCGTTTCGTACCGATCCGCATAGGCCGGCTTCAGCATCAGCGTCGGGATGATCGTTACGAGATTGGCGTTGCCGCAGCGCTCGCCGATGCCGTTGAGCGTGCCCTGGATCTGGCGGACGCCCGCCTCCACAGCGGCAAGCGAATTCGCGACGGCCTGCCCGGTGTCGTCATGGGCATGAATCCCGAGGCGGTCGCCCGGTATCCCGGCCGCGATCACCTTTTGCACGATGTCGCGGATCTCTGCCGGCTGGGTTCCGCCATTGGTGTCGCACAGGACCACCCAGCGCGCGCCCGCCTGGTATGCGGTCCGAACGCAGCCCAGCGCGTAATCGGCATTGGCCTTGAAACCGTCGAAGAAGTGCTCGCAATCGACCATCGCCTCCTTGCCGGCCGCCTTCGCAGCCTCGACCGAAGCCGAGATCGATTCCAGGTTTTCCTCATTCGAACAGCCGAGGGCGACGCGCACGTGGTAGTCCCAGCTCTTGGCGACGAAGCAGATCGCGTCCGAACGTGCCTGGAGCAGCGATGTCAGCCCGGGATCATTTGAAGCCGAGACGCCCGCCCGCTTCGTCATGCCGAAGGCGACAAAAGAGGCGCTGACGGTCCGCTTCTGGTCGAAGAACGTCGTATCGGTCGGATTCGCGCCCGGATAGCCGCCCTCGACATAGTCCACCCCCAGTTCGTCGAGCATGCCGGCGATGGCGATCTTGTCTTCCAGCGAGAAGTCGATGCCCGGTGTCTGCTGGCCATCTCGAAGAGTCGTATCGAAAAGATATATGCGTTGTTTGGTCATCGAAGAGACTTTCACGGCCGGGTTGTCTTGCCAGCGAATTGATCCGTCGCCCGGATCAGCCGATCCAGAATCCCCGGCTCGGAATAGGCATGGCCCGCGCCCTCGATCAAATGGAACTCCGCTTTGGGCCATGCCTTGTGCAGTTCCCACGCCACACGCGCAGGGCAAGGCATGTCGTAGCGCCCGTGCACGATGACGCCGGGCATGTCTGCCAGCCGGTGCGCGTCGCGGATCAGCTGTCCTTCGTCCAACCAGCCGGAATGGACGAAGAAGTGGTTTTCGATACGCGCGAAGGCGAGTGCGAACTCGTCCTCACCGAATTTGCCACTCGTGGCGGGTTCCGGCAGAAGCGTGATCGTCTCGCCCTCCCAAAGGCTCCAGGCACGTGCCGCCTCGATCTGCGCCTTGCGGTCGGACCCGACGAGCCGCTTGCGGTACGCCGACATCAGGTCACCGCGCTCATCCTCGGGAATTGGTGCGATGAAGCGTTCCCATTTGTCCGGAAACATCTCCGAGACGCCGAACTGATAATACCAGGCCAGTTCCGCCCTGGTCAGCGTATAGATGCCGCGCAGCACCAGTTCGCTGACCCTGTCGGGGTGCTTTTCGGCATAGGCGAGCGCCAGCGTCGATCCCCAGGACCCGCCGAACACCAGCCATTTCTCGAAACCCGCCATTTCACGCAGCCTCTCGATGTCGGCCACGAGATGCCATGTGGTATTGGCCTCCAGTTCGGCGTGCGGCGTCGATCTCCCACAGCCACGCTGGTCGAACAGGATCACGTCGTAGAGGTCTGGATCAAACAACCGGCGGTGCGCCGGCGAAAAGCCTCCACCCGGTCCGCCATGCAGGAAGACTGCAGGTTTTGCGCCCTTCGTGCCGACGCGCTCCCAATAGATCGAATGGCCGTCACCGACATCGAGATGACCGCTCTCGAAGGGTTCGATTTCCGGATAGAGCGTGCGCAAAGGCGAATTCATGACTTGTCCTGCGGTGGCCATTGATCGGTGTCGTGGTCGGGATGCTGGAAGGAAACCAGATCGGCGAGGAAAGGTGCCGAGTCGATGTCGCCCATCGTACCCTCGCCGGGAAGCCGATGAATCATGTCGACATAGGGCAGCTTGCCTTCGACACCCCACTGGATGACCGGCGCGATCGCCGAAGGATCGTCGAAGGACCCGATGGTCAACGCCAGCCCGTCCGGCGCCTCATAGGTAAGCGGCGTGCCGCAATCGGCACAGAAGCCGCGCCGCACATGGCTGGAACTCTGAAAACGTTTCGGCTCGCCGCGCGTCCACGCAAGCGTCGCGTCCCCGATGGCCACCAGAGGAAGATAGAAATTGCCGGCCGCCTTCTGGCACATGCGGCAATGGCAGACGGACGGGTCGCCCATGGCGCCCTCGACACGGAAGCGTACCGCGCCGCACTGGCAGCCGCCGGAATAGATCGGCTTGTTGTCGAGGCTCATCGCATGCTCATTCGGGCTGGTGACAGACGGCCTCGACGTTGTTGCCGTCGGGATCGAGGACGAAAGCGCCATAGTAGTTGGCATGGTAGTGTGGCCGCAGCCCCGGCGCGCCATTGTCCCTGCCGCCGGCTTCCAGCGCCGCATGATGGAATGCGTCGACCTCGGCACGCGAGCGCGCGGTGAAGGCGATATGACGGCCCTTCCCCGGCACGGCTTCCTCATGCAGCCAGAAGGCCGGCCGCTCGCGGCCATATCCGCCCACCTTGACGCCGCCGGTGTGCTCCGTCGGCACCATCATCAGAAGCGACGCACCAAGCGGCGCCATCGCCCGGTCGTAGAAGGACTTCGATCTGTCGAAATCGGATACGGCTATGCCGATATGGTCGATCATGTGAATACCTCCCTTGGCTGTGAAACATACCGCGTCGCATCCTGAACCCTCAGGCCTGTTGCGGCGCGTCTCTCCGTACCGGCCCTCATGAGCTTCCCGATTCGGTGATCCGCCATCATCACCTCTTCACCTCCCATGTCGTCACGCGCTCGCCAGTGGCGGGATCCTTGCCGTCCTTGAGCTGGATGCCCTCGGCGGCCAGTTCGTCGCGAATGCGGTCGGCCTCTGCCCAGTTCTTGTCGCGGATCAAGGCGAGGCGATCGGCGATTGCGGCAGCGATGCGCGCAGACATCCCGGTATCAGCATCCAGCAAGCCCGCCTGCGCACTGCGCGAAAAGGCGTCGATGCGCTCAAACCCGATGAGATCGAGAGCCGAACGCAGCACCATCTTGGCGTTGCGATCTCCGGCGGCGGCTTCCCTGGCGATGGGATGAAGCTCCTGAATGTATGCCGGGGTATTGAGATCGTCGAGCAGCGGGTTGCTGGACGAGAGTTCACCCTCCATGGCGGTCGCGATATCCGCCGCATCTCCATCGCCTTCCAGGGCGTCGGCCCAGCGTTCCAGGATCGACTTCGCCTCCTCCAGCTTGCGCGACGAGAAATCGATCGGCTCGCGGTAATGCGTCATCAGCATCGCGAGCCTCAGCACCTCGCCCGGCCATTTGCGGCCGCCGAAGCGGTCCGTTTCCAGAAGATCGTGAATGGTGACGAAATTGCCCAGGCTCTTGGACATCTTCTGTCCCTCGACCTGCAGGAAGCCATTGTGCATCCAGTAGCGCGCCATGACATCGGTGCCGTGGGCGCAGCGCGACTGGGCGAGTTCATTCTCGTGATGCGGGAAGATCAGGTCCAGTCCGCCGCCATGGATATCGAATACGTCGCCGAGATGCTGGCCGCTCATCACCGAGCATTCGATATGCCAACCGGGCCGGCCATGGATGGTGACGGTCTCGCCTTGCTGGACGAAGCCTGCCTCCCAGCCGGGTTCCGAGGCGGAGGATTCCTTCCAGAGCACGAAGTCGGCCGGATTCTTCTTGTGCTCTTCCACCGCAATGCGTGCGCCCGCCTGCTGATCTTCCAGCCGGCGCCGAGAAAGCCGGCCGTAATCGGGCATCGAGGCGGTGTCGAACAGAACCTCCCTGCCCTCGGCTCCCCGCGCGACGTAGGCATGTCCGCGTTCGATCAGTTCGCCGATCATGGCGACCATACCGTCGATATGCTCGGTCGCACGCGGCTCGATGCTCGGCTGCAGGCAACCGAGCGCCTTCACGTCGGCGTGGAACTGGTCGGCGGTCGTCTCGGTCACCTTGCGGATGGCATCGTTGAGAGACAACTTGCCGGCGGCGATCTCGTCGCCGAAATCGCGCAGGGCGCGCGCGTTGATCTTGTCGTCCACGTCAGTGATGTTGCGCGCATAGGTGACATGCTCGGCGCCATAGAGATGACGCAGCAGCCGGAACAGAACATCGAACACGATCACCGGCCTCGCATTGCCGATATGGGCAAAGTCGTAGACGGTCGGCCCGCAGACATACATGCGCACATTGCGCGGATCGAGGGGAACGAAATCCTCCTTGGTCCGCGTCAGCGTGTTGTAGATGCGAAGTCCACGAAAATCCGTTTCAGACATAAATCCATCCCACTGTCCCGGCCCCGAAGTCCGTCACGATATCCGACAGGCGCCGCACGAAATTCGGATTCGGCAACGGCACTCGCACTTTAGGATTCCAGTGTGGTTTGCGGATCTGAAGTTCGTCACAATGCGCCCGCTCACGGGTGAAACAAACTTCAAATCCTCCACACTGGCCTGCTGGCCGGGGCGTTTTATCTTATCCGTGGAGAAAAGGCGAAAACGACCGGACCAGCAGGAATGCTAGCCACAAATGCAAATGCCGATAATGGCGCAAGTCGTTCTCATGGCGAGGTTTATCGCCCCCGCATGTGCGCCCGTCAAGACGCAATCTGCACACATTCGGAAATGTCGAGCGGGCGCCTCTCTTTTCGCACGCCGTGCGGTGCCGGCAAGACAGACAGAAGTCAGAACAGTTTCATCTGGTCGTCGTTCGCCGGTTTGGCCTTGCGCGCCTTTGCCCCTGCCTGCCGTTCTGCCTCTGCCTCGGCGTCAAGACGTTCCTGGATCTCCGGGCCGGTGTTGGCCGTCTTGTTGACCTTGGTGGAAACGGGGATCGCCTCGAAAAAGCCCGGCTCGACCGGCTCAAGCAGATCCGCGACATCTCTCGGCTCTTGCGTGCGGCAGTCGAGCCAGCGTTCGAAATCCGGCGGGCGGATCACGACCGGTTGGCGGTCGTGGATTTCGGCGAGCTGCGCATTGGCCGATGTGGTGAGGATCGCGCCGGTGTCGATCTCGGAGCCGCCGGGTTCGGCAAAGGTTTCCATCAACGCTGCGAAGGCGACGACCCCGCCGCCTTTCGGACGCACCCAGTAGGGCTGCGACTTCTTGTTGCCGACGCGCTTCCATTCATAGAAGCCCGAAGCTGGCACCAGCGCACGTCGATGCCGCATTGCGGCACGGAAGGCGGGTTTGGTGGCAGCCGTCTCGGAACGCGCGTTGATCAGCAGCGGCAGATCTTTCGGGTTCTTGGCCCACGAGGGAATGAGCCCCCAACGGACAAGAAGTGCCCGGCGGTCTGGCAGGTTGGAACCCGGTTCGCGCATCTCGCCGGCCAAGACCATCAGGATCGGCTGCGTCGGCGCGATATTGTAGCGCGGCGGAAAGGGTTCGAGATCGAGAAGCGCAAACAGCGCCTCGATCTCTTCCGGCGTTGCGGTCAATGCGATGCGTCCACACATGCCATCACCTTGCCCGTTGAGCCTGTGCCGTCAAGCATCGACGCTTGGCTGCTTGATCAAACTCAATCGGTTCCGTTTGATGAGCACATGCACTATCGCTGGCATCATGGACAAATCCGCGACCATAATCCCTGCCGTCTCCGTTGCCTTGCGTCATGGCGAACGTTTGCTTCTCGTCCGCCGCGGGCGCGAACCCGCCAAGGGTCTTTATGCCTTTCCAGGCGGACGCGTTGAAAGGGAGGAGACGTCTGAGGTGGCAGCGCGCAGGGAACTCGCCGAAGAGACCGGCCTGACGGCCGAAGGCCTCGATCTGTTTGCCGTAGTCGATCTCGACGGCGCGGATCACACTCACATTTTCCGCCTGAGCCTGTTCTGCGCGACCTATTGCGGCGGCGAGCCCGTTGCCGGGGACGACGCGGCGGACGTCGGATGGTTCACGCTAGCCGAAATGTTCAAGCTTCCCGTCACCAGGTCGACGCTGGAAGCGGCCCAAGCCATCCTCGCGCGACCCGGCTGATTGCAGTGGCAAGCAATGCGCGGCTTGCGCCTTCGGTCATCCTTCGGCACAACATGCCCATGGTTTCCGAACGTGCGCGTAGCACCCTGCTCGCCTTCCTCTTCATACTGGCATCGACGTGGCCTGCGGCCGCGATCGAAGCGTCGTTCGAAGGACGCCTGATGCGCCTGAGCGAGATCCTCGGCTCGCTGCACTATCTGCGCAATCTTTGCGGAGAAGACGGCGACCAGTGGCGGCAAGAGATGCAGTCGCTGATCGAAGCCGAGAACGCGACAGGCGAACGCCGAGCCAGATTCATTGCGAGCTTCAATCGCGGCTATCGCGCCTTTGTCGATACCCACCGCACCTGCACTCCCTCGACGGTCGAAGTCATCTCGCGCTACATGAACGAAGGCGAGACACTTTCGCGAGAGATCGCCGGCACCTTCGGAAATTAGTGGACTGTTTACTTTTTGCCGATGTCGACGGGTGCATGATCCATTTCCTGTGCTAGAAAGGATTAACGGGACATTAAGTCACAATCGGCGGATTCTGGGACACTCCGGGCGCCGGAGGGTGGATATAGAATGGAACATGGCAGTGGCGAACTCGACGCGCTCATCCGCGAAGAAAAGCGGCTGACGGCAGTCGAAAGCCAGACCGAAGCATGGGCCGACGGTCTTTCAGCGGGCATCGAGCCGGAAATCATCGCCGAAGCCGCCTTGGCCACGGCATTCGCGGAGTTGCTTCGTACCAGCGGCGAGGATGCTGCCATCGCGCTCCTGGACCGCATGCGCGACAAGGTCATCGCCGGCGAGTTCGAACCCGCACGCACTCATCATTGATCCTCGAGCAAGGGTTCGGCCTGCTGTATGGGAAACGCCTGCGCGGTCGCGGCCGACGTGGTGACTGAAAAACCGACGGAACCAATGAACAAGCCGTCCCTTCCCGTTTTTGCCATTGTTGCCCTGGTGCTTGGAGCACTGGCGCCGTCCATGGCACCGGCGTCAAGTGGTGAACTCGAACTGGCGCTGAGCGAGATCAAGACACCCGATCTGCCCGCGTCCGAAGACGGACTTGCGGACAATCCTGGCACGCCGGACATGGGAGCGCCGTCGTCCGACGAGATTGAACGCGAACCCCTGCCCGCACCCGAGACCGGCGCACCGGAGCCGGAGCAACCCGCCAGCGAACCGGGCGAAGAGCAATCGCAACCGCTTGCGCCGACCGACGGCCAGGAAGCGGCACTTCCCGAAATCATCTACGATCTGTCCCGCCTGCCCGAGCCCGTGGCCCGAATGCGACAGCTCATCGTCGAAGCCTGCCGCAGTGGCGACCCAGAGAATCTGAGGCCCCTCATCGGGATGGGCGATGGAGCGACACAGTTGGCGCTCGGCAGCATCGAGGGCGACCCGATCGCATTCCTGCGTGAGATTTCCGGCGATGAGACAGGTCAGGAAATCCTGGCCATATTGCTGGAGATACTGGAAGCGGGTTTTGTTCACCTGGAACCGGGCACCCGCAATGAGGTCTATGTCTGGCCGTATTTCTTCGCGCTGCCGCTGGAGAGCCTTGAAGCACCGCAGCGCGTCGAGCTGTTCAAGATCGTCACGGCCGGCGACTACGAGGACATGAAGAATTTCGGCGCCTACAATTTCTACCGCACGGGCATCACGCCGGACGGTCAGTGGGTGTTTTTCGTCGCCGGCGACTGATGTCGGCGGGCATCGAGATTGCATCTCGCGGCCGGGTCCCCATATGCGTGTGAGCAATCATCCTGGAACGGGAGGGAAAGGATGCAGGCCAGCCAGGCGAGAGGCCAGGAAGCCTCCCTGACACCGCTCCGGCATTCGACCAGGGGGCGGCTCTTGCGGCGACTGGTGATGTTCCAGTTCAAGTTGATGGCCGACGGCATACGCGATGTCGTGATGAGCCCCCTGTCACTGGCAGCCGGCGCCATAGGCATTCTTGCGGCGCGCAATCCCGAACTCTTTTTCGACCGTCTGATGCATTTCGGCCGCGACACCGATCGCTGGATCAACCTGTTCGACGAACATGATGCCGCGTCGGGCCGCCGCCCCACGCTGGACAGCGTTGCGGAGGGCATCGAAGATGCGATCCGCCGCGACTACGCCAATGGCGGGCTGAGCGCAGCGAGCGCCGAGCGGTTGCAGCAGTTGGCGCGACGGTTGCGGCAGCGCCACGGAGCGTAGCGTAACCGCTTTAGGCCGGCAGCGCTTCCGAAAACAGAACCGGCTCGCCCGTTCCCGGCGCAACGATTTCACCGTCCCACATGACGCGGCGGCCGCGGATGACCGTGCCGACCGGCCAGCCGGTCACCGCGCGTCCGTCATAGGGTGTCCATCCGGCGCGCGAGCCCTGCTGGGCATTGGTGATGGTCTCCTTGCGCTTCAGGTCGACCACGGTGAAGTCGGCATCGTAGCCGCAGGCGATGCGGCCCTTGCGCGCCATGCCGAAGATGCGGCCCGGACCGTGGCTCGTCAGGTCGACGAGGCGTTCCAATGTCAGCCGGCCGGCATTCACGTGGTCGAGCATGATGGGAACCAGCGTCTGGACGCCGGTCATGCCGGATGGCGATGCCGGATAGGGCTTCTGCTTTTCATCCAGCGTATGCGGGGCATGGTCGGAGCCCAGCACGTCGACGACGCCATTGGCGATGCCCTTCCAGATGCCGTCGCGATGATGTGGCGCCCGCACCGGCGGGTTCATCTGGATCAGGGTGCCGAGCCGGGCATAATCGTCCGCCGAAAGCGTGAGGTGATGCGGCGTCGCCTCGCAGGTCGCCACATCCTTGTGGGACTCCAGAAAGGCGATTTCCTCGGCCGTCGAGATATGCAGCACGTGAATGCGCGCGCGGGCCTGGCGGGCGATGCGCACCAGGCGCTGCGTGCATTGCAGCGCGGCGGTCTCGTCGCGCCACACGGGATGCGAGGAGGGATCGCCTTCGACCCGCTCACCCAGCCGCTCGCGCAGGCGGAATTCGTCTTCGGAATGGAAGGCGGCGCGCCGGCGCGTGTTGCGGAGGATGGAGGCGACGCCTTCGTCGTCCTCGACCAGCAGATCGCCCGTCGACGAACCCATGAAGACCTTGATGCCGGCCGCACCCGGCAGGCGTTCCAGATCACCCACTTCATGGGCATTGTCGCGCGTGCCTCCGACCCAGAAGGCGAAATCGCAATGCATGCGGCCGCGCGCCCGCGCGATCTTGTCGGCCAGTGCAGCTTGCGAGGTGGTGAGTGGCTTGGTGTTGGGCATCTCGAAGACCGCCGTGACGCCACCCAGCACCGCGGCGCGGGCGCCGGTCTCCAGGTCTTCCTTCTGCTCAAGTCCCGGCTCGCGGAAATGCACCTGGCTGTCGATGACGCCCGGCAGAACGTGAAGTCCGGTGCAGTCGATCACTTCGCCAGCGGCGGCCGTGCCAAGGCTGCCGATGGCCGCGATGCGTCCGGCGCGCACACCGACATCGCGAATAGCCGCACCGTCCTGATTGACGACCGTGCCGCCCTTGAGGAGAAGATCGAATGTTGTGCTCATGGAACTGCGACCCTTGCTCGTGCGCTGCGCCGGGCTTACGTAATGGCCACTTCAATTGCAAGCACGGGTCGCCCGAACCATGCCGACAGTTCATCTTTCCGACCGCGCCCTGATATCGGTGGCCGGACCGGATGCCGAACAGCTCCTGCAGAACGTCATCACGCCCGACTTGGATACGCTGCGTCCGGGCGCGGCCAAGCCAGGTGCGCTCCTCACGCCACAGGGCAAGATCTTGTTCGACTTTCTCGTTTCGCGACATGGCGACGATGGCTTTCGTATCGAATGCCGCGCAGACATCGCGGACGACCTGATAACGCGGCTGAAGCTTTACAAGCTGCGCGCCAAGGCAAGTATTGAGAAAGAAGATCAAGAGGTTGTTGCCGTTTCCTGGCACGATGATTCAATATCTTCTCACACTGATTCATCTGGCTCGCAAAGTGATTCAACGTCAGGCATCAGCGACATGCGCTTTGCTCCTGAAACGGCAGTTCGTCGGTTCCACGACATGCTGCCGCCAGCGAGCACGGATATTGACGCCTGGCACCGGTTGCGCATTCTGGCCGGTGTTGCCGAAAGCGGCTTTGACTATGCACTGGGCGATGCCTTCCCTCACGATGTCCTGCTCGACCAGAACGAAGGCGTCGGCTTCAAGAAAGGGTGCTATGTCGGCCAGGAAGTCGTCAGCCGCATGCAGCACCGCGGCACGGCCCGCCGGCGCATCCTGATCGCCGAGACCGAGACGACGTTGCCCGAATCCGGCACGTCGATAACCGCGGCCGGACGTGTGGTCGGAACGCTCGGCTCTTCGGTCGGAAGCATCGGGCTCGCGCTGGCGCGTATCGACAAGGTCAAGGAGGCAATGGACGCGGGAACCGCGATTCTTGCCGACGAGACACCGCTGCAACTGACGATCCCTCCCGGCGTACGCTTCGGCTTCCCCGAAGAAGCGGGCGTCATGGGGAACGAGTGATGGCCGACCGCACGGGCGCGCCGCCGCGCGCCTGGCAGCGCATGCTGTCGGGCCGGCGCCTGGATCTGCTCGACCCCTCCCCACTCGACATAGAGATCACCGACATCGCGCACGGCATTGCGCGTGTGGCGCGCTGGAACGGCCAGACAAAGGGAGACCATGCCTTCTCGGTCGCACAGCATTCGTTGCTGGTGGAGGAGATCTTCTGCGCCCAGAACCCCGAATGCTCGGCCGACTGGCGGCTGGCAGCGCTGCTGCACGATGGCGCCGAATATGTCATCGGCGACATGATCTCACCCTTCAAGGCGGTGGTCGGCGGCGATTACAAGGAGGTCGAGCGCCGATTGCAGGCGGCGATCCACCTGCGTTTCGGTCTGCCGGCAATCCTGAGCACGAAACTGAAGGGTGCAATCAAGCGGGCCGACCATGTCGCCGCCTATTTCGAGGCAATCAGGCTCGCCGGTTTCGAGGAAGACGAGGCGGCGAAGTATTTCGGCCGCCCGCGCGGCTTCACCAATGAGCGCTTCGACCTCTCCCCCCTGCCGGCCAAGACCGTGCACGAGGCTTTCGTCCAGCGGTTCGCCGAGATCGAGGACAATCGCGCAGGCCAGTTGGACCGCTGAGGCGCGGACACGCAAACCAGACAACGTATCCATAAGAATCGTCTCGGACGTAAGCAGGGATGCCCTCGACGGCGTAGGACCGCCACAACAGCCGAAGGCGCCGCATGACGTTGCGTGCGCTCTTGAAAGATTGCGTGGGGGCGAAAGATGCTTTCACTTGCCGGCCAAGCGCTCGGCGGTTTTGCGTATACATTGACGGTTGAATGTCTAGAATGACATCTGTCCACCTTGCGGCCATCATGCGTTCGATGTGACGCAAGGACGAGCCAATTCGGGAGGAGAAAGCTCGCATGCGCATACTGATCATCGGTGCCGCCGGCATGGTCGGCCGCAGGTTTGCCGAACGGCTCATCGCGGACGGCAGGCTGGGCGATAGCTCGATCGAAACGATCCACGCCTTCGATGTGATCGAGGCGCCGCTCGCATCAGCCGACGACGTCCGCGTCGACGTGGAGGCCGGCAACATTGCCGATGTTGGGACGGTCAACGGCCTGATCGCGCACAAGCCCGATGTCATCTTCCACCTCGCTGCAATCGTATCCGGGGAAGCGGAAGTCGAGTTCGAAAAGGGCTACGACATCAACATGGACGGCACGCGCCATCTTCTGGAAGCGATTCGCAAGATCGGTGCAGGCTACCGCCCGCGCCTGGTCTTCACCTCATCCATAGCCGTGTTCGGCGCGCCGTTTCCCGACAAGATCGACGATGAGTTCTTCCGCGCACCACTCACCAGCTACGGCACGCAGAAGGCGATCTGCGAACTGCTTCTGGCCGACTACACGCGCAAGGGATTCGTGGACGGGATAGGCATCCGCCTTCCGACCATTGTCGTGCGCCCCGGCAAACCCAACAAGGCTGCGTCCGGCTTCTTCTCAGGCATCATCCGCGAACCGCTGGCCGGTCAGGAAGCCATCCTGCCTGTCTCCGACGATGTGCGGCACTGGGTCGCCAGCCCCGATGCCGCGGTCGGCTTTCTTCTGCACGCCGCGACGATGGACCTGACGCAGCTCGGCGCACGCCGGTCACTCACCATGCCCGGACTTTCCGTGACCATAGCGGAAATGATCGAGGCGTTGAGACGGGTCGCCGGAGATGAAGCCGTGGCACGGATCAAGCGCGCCCCGGATCCACAGATCGCTGCCATCGTCGACGGCTGGCCGCGCGATTTCATCGCCCGGCGCGCCGAGGAAGCCGGGTTCACAGCCGACAAGGACTTCGATTCCATCATTCGCGCCCACATCGCCGACGAGGAAGCGCGTGTGCGGACCAGCCGATGAAATGAAGACAGACGCACGGAGGAAGGCGGAAACCGCCAGGCAGACGCCAAGACGCAAGAAGGCTGAACCGCCGTCCGCCACGCGTCCCAGGCCGAGCCTGCAGGGCATCGCAAAGATGCCAGCGCGCGAGCGCGCCTATCACGAGTTGAAGTTCCGCATCCTAGAGGGGCGGCTGCCCCCCGGCACGACTCTTCTGGAAACGGAAGTGGCGAGCCTTCTCTCCCTCAGCCGCACCCCGGTGCGTGAAGCCCTCATCCGTCTCGAGGAAGAGGGGCTGGTGGACGTGCGCCCACGCCACGGCATCACCGTCAAAGCCCTGTCGGTCGACGAAATCGAGCACATCTATCAGGTTTTTTCGGCCCTCGAAGTGAAGGCCGCGCAACTGACGGCGCGGCGCGGCATAAGCGGGGCCGACCGCGAGCGGCTGGATGGAATTCTCACCCAGATGGAGCGCGCCTCGATGCGCGGAGACATTGAAGGCTGGTCCGAACTCGACGACGAGTTCCATTCCGAGCTGGTCGGCCTGTGCGGCAACCCGCGCCTGCAATCTATGCTGCGTCAATTGTGGGATCTTCAGTACCACGCCCGGCGGGCGATCACGAAGCTGCGCCCGCCGCCGATCGTCTCCGACCGGGAGCACCGGGCCATTCTCGCGGCAATCTCTGCCGGCGACGAGGAGGAGGCAACCCGGCTCCACCAGCAACACCGCAACCGCGCCGACAAGCAGCTGATTTCCCTGCTGCGTCAACAGGCAACGGTTCCCGCGAGCCGGTAGGTTTCATCCGGGATGGCGGACACCGTGCAGCGGCAAGCGCAAACGAGGAGGGGTGGCCCATGAACAGGATCGATCTCGCCGGACGACGGGCGCTCATCACCGGCGGTGCGCAAGGCATCGGCCTGGCAACCGCTGCCGCCCGCACGCCGACCTTCGACCAGATGAGCCAGGAGCACATAGACTACATGCTGTCCAGGAACCCGCTCGAACGCTTTCTCGAGCCGTCCGAGGCGGGGGCCATTGTCGCGTGGCCGGCATCGGAGGAATGCTCCTTCGCCACAGGCGGCGTGTTCGACATTTCCGGCGGCCGCGCCGCCTACTGATCCCACAATGAAGAGGAAGATATAGATGAAATTGTTGCGTTACGGCCCCGCGGGGCAGGAAAAGCCGGGTATGGTCGCACCCGACGGTACCATGCGCGATCTCTCCGGCATCGTCGCCGACATTGCGGGCGAGACCCTTTCGCCGGAAGGTCTCGGTCGTCTCCGGGCTCTCGATGCAAAATCCCTGCCCGTGGTCGATGGCAATCCGCGTCTCGGGCCCTGTGTAGCCGGGTTGCAGAAGATCGTGTGCATCGGCCTCAACTACTCCGACCACGCAGCCGAGACGGGTGCGCAGCCGCCGCAAGAGCCCATCATCTTCTCCAAGGCGCTCAACGCGCTATGCGGCCCCAATGACGACGTCGAAATGCCGCGCGGCTCCAAGGCGCTCGACTGGGAAGTCGAACTCGCCGTGATCATCGGCACGAGGGCCAAGTATGTGAGCGAAGCCGACGCCATGGACCATGTCGCAGGCTTTGCCATCATGAACGACGTGTCGGAGAGAGATTTCCAGACCAAGCGATCCGGCCAATGGACCAAAGGCAAGAGCCACGACACATTCGGTCCGCTCGGCCCCTGGCTGGTCACGCGCGACGAACTCCCCGATCCGCACAATCTGGACATGTGGCTGGACGTCAACGGCGAACGGCGCCAGACGGGCAATACCAACACGCTGATCTTCAACGTGCCGCACGTGATTTCGCATCTCTCGCAGTTCATGACGCTGATGCCCGGCGACGTGATTTCCACCGGCACGCCGCCCGGCGTCGGGATGGGCATGAAGCCGCCGCAATATCTCAAGCCAGGCGACGTGATGACGCTGTCCATCGCCGGTCTTGGCGAACAGCGGCAGACGGTTGTCGAGGCCTGATCCCCGACTAGCCGACATCCTGAGCGGTCGTTGGCTTCAAGCGGGATCGTTTGAAGCCAGCGCCCAGCGATCTGTCCCAGGCTACGTCGGCGAATCCGGCCACTGATAAAGCGGCAATGCCGTGCAGCCCCTTACTCCTTCACTGCGCCCGTCATGGATGACACGTAGTAGTCGACGAAGAAGGAATAGAGGATCACCACCGGCAGCGACCCCAGAAGCGCGCCGGACATCAAGGCCCCCCATTCATATATGTCGCCGCGCACCAGTTCGGTCAGCACGCCGACGGGCACCGTCTTGTTCTCAGATGAGGAGATGAATGTCAGCGCATAGATGAACTCGTTCCACGAAAGCGTGAAGGCGAAGATGCCGGCCGAGATCAGCCCCGGCACGGCCAGAGGCAGGATGACCTTGGTGAGAATCTGCCAGCGTGTCGCCCCGTCGACCAGCGCGCTCTCCTCCAGTTCGAACGGAATGCTGCGGAAATAACCCATCAGGAGCCAGGTGCAGAACGGAATGAGAAAGGTCGGATAGGTGAGAATGAGCGCCAGGCGCGTATCGAAGATGCCCACCTTGAACACGATGAAGGCAAGCGGGATGAACAGGATGGACGGCGGAACGAGATATGCCAGAAAGATCATCAGCCCCGTGACCCGCGCACCGGTGAAGCGCACGCGCTCGATAGCATAGGCAGCAAACACCGAAGCCGCCAGGGAAATGAATGTGGAGGCGAAAGCCACCAGCATCGTGTTCCACAGCCAACCGGGATAAGAGGTCTCGAACAGCAGATATTTCACATGCTCAAGCGTCGGCTCGACGACCCAGAAGGGGCTGTAATTCTGGTAATTGGTAAGCTGGTAGTCCGGCTTTATCGCCGTGATCGCCATCCAGTAGAACGGGAACAGGAGCACGAAGACAAAAACCGCCAGGGGCAGATAGACCACCACGATGCGCCGCGGCAATGTGTTGAACTGCTCCATGCCGACAATGTCGTCGTGCACTGCGGTACGGCGGGCGGTTTCGATTTGTTCGCTCATTGCTCTCGCTTCCCTTAGTCGCCGCCGCCCTGCTGCCACTTGCGGCGCTGCAACCCGAAGAACGAGAACAGGATCGCCGCCAGCAGGAAGGGGATCATCGCCACCGCGATCGCCGCGCCCTCGCCCAGTTGCCCGCCGGGAATGGCGCGCTGGAAGGACAGGGTGGCCATGAGATGCGTGGCGTTGACCGGACCGCCGCGCGTCAGCACGTAGATGAGCTGGAAATCGGTAAAGGTGAACAGGACGGAAAAGGTCATCACCACCGCGATGATGGGCGTGAGCAAGGGAAGCGTCACCTTGGTGAAGCGCTGCCACGATGTCGCCCCGTCGAGCGCAGCCGCTTCTTCCAGCGACTGCGGAATGGTCTGCAGGCCGGCCAGAAGCGAGATCGCCACGAAGGGAATGCCGCGCCAGACATTGGCCGCGATGACCGAGGCGCGCGCATTGGTCGGATCGCCAAGGAAGTTGATCGGCTCGCTGATGATGCCGAGATTCATCAGGACATAGGAAATGATCGAGAACTGGGAATCGTAGATCCACCAGAAGGCGAGTGCCGACAGGACCGTGGGCACCACCCAGGGCAAGAGGATGATGGCGCGGAAGAATGTCTTGAACGGCAGGTGCTGATTGAGGATCAAAGCCAGCCAGAGCCCCAGGACGAATTTCAGCACCGACGCCACCAGCGTGTAGAGCATGGTGTTGAAGACCGAGAGCCAGAACACCGGATCATCAAAGAGCCAGATGTAATTCTCCAGGCCGATGAAGACCCCTTCGCGACCGATGCGGGCATCGGTGAAGCCGAGCCATACGCCGAGCCCCAGCGGATAGGTCAGGAAACACAGGAGAAACACCGCGGCCGGCAGCATGAACAGGAGACCAAGCCCGTTGCGGCTTTCCAGAAGCCAACCGAAGATCGATGAGCGCGCCGGCCGATCCTGCATGGGTCATCCTGCCTTTCATTGAACGATGCGCAGAGCAGGACAGCGCCGGCGGATGCCGGCGCCGTCTTTGCGTCAGCGGTAGTAGCGCGCGATGCGACGCTCCGCATTGGCGATGGCGTCTTCGGGTGAACGCTGGCCGGTGACCGCCTCGGCGAACATGTCGACCAGGACATAGTCGGCCATCACGCCGGCCGATGCCGGCCCGAGCGGGCCCGCATAGCCGTTCGGCCGCAGCGAGGCGGAGGCCTTCGCATAGGGCGCGTGCACCGGATTCGACGTCCAGACGGGGTTGTTCTCGAACGCTTTCAAAGCCTGGCAGCAATAGGCGCTCGCCCCCTCGATCCACGCATTCATCTGGTCCGCCTGATACATGAAAGCGAGATAGGCCTTGGCGGCCTGCGGATATTTGCAATGGTTGAAGATCGACAGGGTCGATGTCTGGTGAAGCTCGACGGACTTGCCCACCGGGCCGATCGGCAGATTGGTCGTGCGGATATCCTCGGCGATCTCCTTCAGCGCCTCGTCCTTGGTGGCGGCGTAGTAGAGCGACACGCCATTGGCCGTCAGAGATATCTCGCCGGCCAGGAAGGCACGGTTGTTGTTGATGTCGAGCCAGCTTTCGGTACCGGGGATGAAGGTCTCGTAGAGCGCCTTGGCGTAGTCGATGGCCGCCTTGGTCTCAGGGCTGTTGATGGCCACCTTGCCGTTCTCGTCGACCGTCATGCCGCCGTGGCTCCACAAGAGCCAGTGGGCATAGTTGTTGCCGTCACCCACGGCCTTGCCGTGCGGGAAACCGGCCGGCGTGCCGTTTGCCTTCATGGCCTTGCACAATTCCAGGAAGCCGGCGGTGTCTGTGGGAAATTCGCTGAAGCCGGCCGCCTTCACATGACTGTCGCGGTAGCAGATCGCGTTGCCGATGGCGCAGAGCGGCACCGCGATGAACTTGTCGCCCTGTCTGGCATAGCCTTCTAGCCCCTCGTACCAGCCGCCATGCTCTTCGCCGAGGGCGGTTGCGAGATCCGTCACATCCAACAGCTTGTCGGGATACTGGAATGGGTCGTCGAACCAGCTCATCACCATGTCGGGACCGGAGCCCACATTGGCGGCCACGGCCGCTTTCGGACGCACGTCCTCCCAGCTTTCCTGGTCGATGCGCACCTCCACGCCCGTCGCCTCGGTGAAGGCCTTCGTGTTGGCGTTCCAGGCTTCCTCCTCGCCCGTCACGAACGGCACCCAGCGCAAGAGGCGAAGCGATGCCCCTTCCTCGGGCTGAAACATCGACGTCGTTGCCTGCGCCAGCGCATGGCGCGTGCCGAGCGTTCCGGCCAGCATTCCGCTGGCGGCAAGCCCCGCCGTGCCCGATAAGAATCTCCTGCGATTGATCGTCATTGCACGTCTCCTCCTCAAACTCGCGTGCACCCGGCGGGCGCCGCGAAGCGGTTGACTGCCGCATATGTTGGACGCCGGAGCATCCTCTTCTTGACGCCGTCCTCCCCAACGGCGCCAAATCTCAGTCATGCCGAAAGACGCTGCCCTCCCTCGACATCGAAAAGATGTATGGCCTGCGGATCGATCGAGACCTTCAGTTCGTCTCCCGGCTCCGCGCTGATGCGCTCGCGGAAGACACAGGTCATTTCGTTGCCGTCCAGATCGGCCACGACGTGCGTTTCCGAGCCTGTCGGCTCGACAACCTTGACGCGCAGCGCGATGTCGCCGCGCAGATGGATCGCCTCCGGCCGGATGCCGCAGATGAGATCGCGGCCGGGTCTGGCCGCACCGGCATTGGCAACACGGATGCGCTGGCCCTGATCGGTCACGAACGCGTCCGGTTCGTTGTCGTCCAGCCGTCCCGGCGTCATGTTCATCGCCGGAGAACCGATGAAACCGGCGACGAACAGATTGGCCGGCCTGTCATAGAGCTCAAGCGGCTCGCCAACCTGCTCGACGATGCCGTCGTGCATGACGACGATCTTGTCGGCCATGGTCATCGCCTCGATCTGGTCGTGCGTCACATAGACCGTCGTCGTCTTGAGCCTCTGATGGAGGTTCTTGATCTCCGAGCGCATGGAAACGCGCAGCTTTGCGTCGAGATTGGACAGCGGTTCGTCGAAAAGGAAGACCTGCGGATTGCGCACGATCGCGCGCCCCATGGCGACGCGCTGGCGCTGGCCGCCGGAAAGCTGGCGCGGATAGCGGTCAAGCAGGTGCGAGAGACCGAGTATCTCCGCCGCCGGGCGCACCTTGGCCTCGATGTCGGCCTTCGACGCTCCCTTCAGCATCAGCGAGAAGCCCATGTTCTCCGCCACCGTGATGTGGGGATAGAGAGCATAGTTCTGGAACACCATGGCGATGTCCCGGTCCTTGGGAGGCACGGTGTTCACCACCCGGTCGCCGATCAGGATTTCGCCGGAGGTGATATGTTCCAGACCGGCCAGCATTCGCAGCAATGTAGATTTTCCACAGCCGGACGGTCCGACGAGAACGACAAACTGTCCTTCCTCGATGTCCACCGAGACGCCGTGCAGTACCTCCACCTGCCCGAATGCCTTGCGGACATCGCGAAACTTCACTGTGGCCATTAAGGCTCCTCCCTCCTTAATGTATTCATTAATTCATAGTGTCCGCATTCCACAGCGAGCGCAACAGGCAATGCTTGCTGCTTGAAGGAGCCCATCGCGAAAGGCGTTCCGCCTACAACGTATGCAATGGTCTTTCATGGGTATGGTGCTTCCGGTGCACACAAGCACGCGCGGAAGGCTCACGCCGCCATAGATGAACGCTGCCCGCGTGCGCGGCCCTTCATGTCATGATTCGGGGACAGCGCCTGCCGGAGGCTTTCCGATCCAGGCCTCGAATTCAGCGAGTTGGGCGAACGTCGCGGGCCGCAGCTTGCCCCACTTCGATGCGTCGGAAACGAGAAATCGCCTTTGCGAGCGCGCGATCGCCGCCCGCTTCACCGGCACCTCATGAAAATGGAAACAGGTGACGCCCTCGCTCTCATGTATCCCCGCAGCGGAAAAGAAGCCCTTGGTGATATTGATCTCCTGAAGCATCTTCAGGGCGGTCTCCGAGCTGAAGCTGCCGCTTTCGGGATGGTAGATCCCGGCCAGCAGCATCAGGTTCACCCCTTCAAGCCGGGATACCGTCTCGGCAATGTTCAATGCCTGCGTGACGACCGTCACATTCGCATTCTGCGGCACCCGGGAGGCCAGGTAGTGCAGGGTGGAACCGCAATCGACGAAGATCGTGTCCTCCGGTGCAATCAGGGCGGCGGCCTCGATCGCCACCCGGGCCTTGGCCTGCGTGTTCGTGCCCTGTGCGAGCGAAAGTGAATAGCGCTCGCCATTCTCGCTCGCCAGCATGATGTAGCCACCAAGGCACACGATGCCCTTGTCGCCATCGACCAGATCGCGGCGAATCGTGATTTCGGACGTGTCGAGTTCCTGCGCGGCCTGTGCGATATGGAGTATGGCGCCGGACGCGCAGAGTTTCCTAAGCGCCTCGATGCGCGCTGCTCGTCCGGATGGTCTGGCCACGTCTATCTCCAAGCCTGAAGCGTGTCACCGATACTTCCCCGCCAATCCGGCTTCGGCAAGAGCAGGTCTGGATCTGCGAGGGTTGCGAGTTTTGATCAAATATGATCATATTGAGCGCGTTCGATCAATATCGACTTTAAGATGTTGATTTGACTTAATCATTGCGAGTCTCGTCGCAGCAGGAGCTGCGGCGAACCGAGGAGGAGATACCATGAAAACCCTGCTAACGGCAGCATCGCTCACCCTGTCGCTGCTCGCGACATCTGCATTCGCCGACCAGATTGTGGATACGTCGAAGATCAACGAGGACCTGATCAAGACGAAGGATGACAAGAAGTATTCCATCGCCACGGTGGTGAAGGTGGACGGCATCGCCTGGTTCGACCGGATGCGCGATGGCGTCGAACAGTTCAACGACGACACCGGACACGATGTCTGGATGGTCGGCCCGAGCCAGGCGGACGCGGCCGCCCAGGTTCAGATCATCGAAAATCTCATCGCCCAGGGCGTGGACGCCATTGCAGTCGTGCCGTTCTCGGTGGAAGCCGTCGAGCCGGTGCTGAAGAAGGCCCGCGAGCGCGGTATCGTGGTGATTTCGCATGAGGCTTCCAACCTCAAGAACACCGACTTCGATCTCGAAGCCTTCGACAATCTCGCCTATGGCGCCAATCTGATGAAGGAACTCGGCAAGTATACCGGCGGCGAGGGCAAGTACGTCACCACCGTGGGTTCGTTGACCTCGAAGAGTCAGATGGAATGGGTGGACGGCGCCGTCGCCTATCAGAAGGAGCATTTCCCGAACATGGAAATGGTCGGCGACCGGCTGGAAACCTATGACGACGCGGCGACCGACTACACCAAGCTCAAGGAAGCCATGACCACCTATCCCGACATCAAGGGCATTCTCGGCGCTCCGATGCCGACATCGGCCGGCGCCGGCCGCCTGATCGCCGAGAGCGGGCTCAAGGACAAGGTCTTCTTCGCCGGCACCGGCCTTCCTTCCGTGGCGGGCGAATATCTCGCCAATGGCGACATCCAGTACATCCAGTTCTGGGACCCGGCCGTGGCCGGTTATGCCATGAACATGCTGGCCGTTGCCGCTCTCGAGGGCAAAGGTGACCAGATCAAGGAAGGTCTGAACCTCGGCCTGACGGGCTACGAGTCTCTGACGACCCCGGACGAATCGCGCCCGAACCTGCTCTACGGAGCGGGCTGGGTCGGCGTGACGGCCGAGAACATGGATCAGTACGACTTCTGATCCGGCAAACGGCACCGGCGCCCGCATTGGAATGCGGGCGCCGGTTCGCAGTCTTGCCAGAAAACAGGCATTCCTTTTTCAGCCTGCCGGAAAAATCATGTCCGAGTATCTGATCGAGCTGAATCACATCAGCAAGAATTTCGGTGGCGTGCGCGCGCTGGACGACGTGTCCATCGCCATCCGCCCCGGCGAAATCCATTGTCTGGCCGGCGAGAACGGCTCGGGAAAATCCACCATCATCAAGGTGATGTCGGGCATCTACACGCCCGACCGGGGCGAGATCCGTATCGACGGAGCCCCTGTGCACAGGCTCGATCCGATCCAGGCCGTGCACAAAGGGGTGCAGGTCATCTACCAGGATTTCTCCCTGTTCGGAAACCTGACGGTCGCCGAGAATCTGGCCCTGAACACCTATCTGCTGGAAGGGCGCAAGCGGATGGACTGGTCCCGCGCCCGGCAGATGGCCCGGGAGGTCCTGGCGCGTCTCGACGTGGAGATCGATGTCGATGCGGAGGTCGAAACCCTTCCGACATCGGGAAAACAGATCGTCGCCATCGCGCGCGCGCTTCTCGCCCGGGCCCGGTTGATCGTGATGGACGAACCCACCACCGCGCTGACCGGGCATGAGGTCGATGCGCTGTTCGGCATCGTGCGCGACTTGCAGGCGCAAGGCATCGCCATCCTCTTCGTGAGCCACAAGATGCGCGAGATGCTGGAGATATCGGAACGACTGACCGTTTTCCGCAACGGCCGGAAGGTCGCCGAAGGCGCGATGAGCGATTTCGACGAACCGGCCATCACGAGGGCCATGACCGGCCTGGAGCTCGAGGAAGAACCCTATTCGCCCGCCATTGCGGCGGAGACGCAACCGGCTCTCGAGGTGAAGGGGCTCACGGTTGCGGGCAGCGTCAATGATGTCAGCCTTGCCGTTCGCCCCGGAGAAATCGTCGGCATTTCCGGTCTGATCGGCTCGGGGCGCACCGAACTGGCGCGCGCCCTGTTCGGCATGGAGAATGCCGCTGCGCAGACGTTTCGCATTGCAGGCAGAGACGCGTTTCCACGGTCGGTTCAGGAAGCGATCGCGCTCGGCATCGCCTACGTGCCCGAAGACCGCCTGAGCGAAGGTCTGTTTCTCACTCAATCGATCGAACGCAACATGGTCGTGAGCATCCTGGAACGGCTGCGCCGCGGCCTGTTCCTCGACCGCGACGCGATGCGTTCGAAGACGGAGGAAATGTTCGCGGCCATGCAGATCGCCGCGCCCTCCCCCGAAACCGCGGTCGGCAACCTTTCGGGCGGCAACGCCCAGCGCGTCATGCTCGGGCGCTGGCTGCTGACCGGCGCACAGATATTGATCCTCAACGGCCCGACGGTGGGCGTCGATGTCGGCTCCAAGGCCAAGATCCATCGCATCATCCGCGATCTTGCCAGCAAGGAGGGACTGGCGGTCGTGATGATTTCCGACGACGTTCCGGAACTGACCGGCAACTGCAACCGTATCCACGTCATGCACGAGGGCCGGTTCGTGGCCGAGTTCTCGGGTGCCGCGATGACAGAGGATCAGATCAACGACAGCCTCAAGGCACTCAAGTAAGGCGGGGCAGATGAAAAGGTTCCAATCCACTGAGGCCGTAATTGCCATTGTCCTCCTGGCGGTGATGGTGCTGATCGGCTTCGTCAATCCGGCCTTCTGGGGTGTCGACAACCTGTTCAGCCTGGCAAAGGCCAATGTCGTCATCGGCATCATGGCGCTGGGTGTCCTGCTGATCATGATTTCCGGCGGGATCGACGTTTCGTTTCCGGCCATTTCGGCCGCCGCGCTCTACATCACCGTGCGCACCATGGTCGCGCTCGATTATGACGGCGTGCTCCTGCCGTTCATCGCGGCGTCGGTGATCGGCATTCTTCTGGGCGCGTTCAACGCCTTCATCATCGACCGTTTCAAGATGATACCGCTGATCGTCACCCTGGGCACGGCATCGATCATCCGTGGGCTGGTTCTGGGCCTGCTGGGCACGTCGATCGTCAACATCAACAAGATGCCCGACGCCCTGATCGCCTTCGGCAAGCACGATCTGCTGAGTGTAACGGCTCAGAACGGGGCAACCGTCGGGCTGACCGCCATGGTCCTGGTCTATCTGGGCATCGCGCTGCTCATCCATCTGATCCTGCGGCACAGCATGGTCGGACGGTCGGTCTATGCGTATGGCAGCGATCCAGAATCCGCGCGCCGCGCCGGAGTCGACACGCGCCGCACCATCTTCTTCGTCTATTGCACGGCGGGCCTTCTCGCCGGCTTCGCGGGGCTCCTGCACAGCTCGATGATCTGGCAGGCCAACCCGCGCGACTTCATCGGGCTCGAGCTCGACGTGATCGCGGCCGTCGTGCTCGGCGGTGCGTCGATCTTCGGCGGCCGCGGCTCGGTTCTGGGGACGATGATCGGGGTCTTCACCCTCGTGATGGTCAAGAACTCGCTGATCCTGATGAAGGTCGACACCACATGGCAACGCGTCGTCGTCGGCGTCATCATCGTCGCAGCCACGGCGATCACCGCCTGGCGCGACCGCAAGAAACTGGCCTGAGGGAGGGAGGTTCATGAACGTGACCGCAAAAGCCGAACGCCAACCCCTCATGCGCCGTCTGCTGGGCCAAGACGCCTCCATCGCACAGCTTGCGGTGATCACGCTGATGATCTTCGTTGTGATGGCGGCGATCAATCCCGACAAGTTCCTGCGCTACTACAATTTTGAGTCCATCTCCTACATGATGCCGGAACTCGGCATTCTGTGCCTGGCGATGATGGTGGCCATGCTGACGGGCGGCATCGATCTTTCCATCGTCAGCATCGCCAACCTGGCGGCGATCACGGCCGGCGTCTATTTCCGCCACCCCGCCATAGCGGAAGCCATCGGCGCGGGCGGCGTCCCCGTCGTGCTGCACACCGTGATGGGTGTCACCATCGCGCTGCTTGTCGGGCTCTTGGCCGGGCTGCTCAACGGCGTGCTGATCTCCCGCCTGCGCATCATTCCCATTCTGGCGACGCTGGGAACCGGACAGGTCTTTGCTGGGCTGGCACTGGTCCTGACTGGCGGCCCGGCCATCGTCGGCTATCCGCAGACCTGGAACTGGATCGGCACCGGCAAGCTGTTCGGCGTGGCGACACCGTTCTGGGTACTGATCATTGTCGCGACCGTCGTGGCCGTGCTGCTGCGCAGAACCCATCTGGGCGTCAATCTCATGCTGATCGGGACCAATGCACGCGCGGCCGTCTTCGCCGGAATCCGCAGCTCGCGCATGATCCTATACAGCTATGCGATGACGGGCGTCATGGCGGCGATTGCCGGCATCCTTCTTTCCGGCCGCACAAACTCGGCAAAGGCCGATTTCGGCGCGTCATACCTGCTGCAGGCCGTGCTGATCGCGGTGCTTGGCGGGACCAATCCGGCCGGCGGCAAGGGGCGTGTCCTCGGTGTCCTTCTGGCGCTCGTCGCCCTCATGCTCCTGTCGTCGGGCATGCAGATGATGCGCGCGTCCAACTTCATGATCGATGCGGTCTGGGGCGCGTTCCTCGTTCTTGTGATCGCAATCAACTATCTGAGGTCCTCCAAATGACCGCCCTTGAGAACGACGCTGTCTTTCATCTGTCCGAGGACATGTTCCCCGTGCATGGCGAGCGGATACTCGCGGAGAGCGCGGCCTTCAAAGTGACTGCCTTCCGCTATCCGTCCTCCGTCGAAGGATTGCGCATCGAGAACGGTCGCGGACAGGTCACGGTCCTTCCCTATCTCGGCCAGATGATCTGGGACGCGGTCTTTGACGGTCGGCGCCTGACGATGGGCAATGTGTTCCCCTATCCACGCAACGGCGCCTCCATCCTCGATACCTACGGCGCGTTCGCCTATCACGCCGGCGTGCTTCGCAACGGAACGCCGGGAGTGGAAGACGACCATCCCCTGCACGGGGAAATGCCGGTGGCGCGCATGGACAGCTCCCATCTGCGCTTCGGACATGATGATGAGGATGCCTTTGTCGAAGTTGGCGGACACGTTGAATATGTGATGGGTTTCGGACCGCACTATATCGCCCGGCCGCGTGTGCGCCTGCGCGCGCAAAGCGGCCTGATGGAGGTCGAGATGGCGGTTGAGAACCTGTCGGCCCATCCGATGGAGCTCATGTACATGCTCCACGCCAATTTCGATTTCGTGCCCGGGGCGCGCATCCATCAACCGGCAGACTATTCTGCGGAAAGCACGGTGGTAAGACAGGCCATACCGGGTCATGTGACGCCCTCCCAGACCTTCCTCGAACTCCTGGACGATCTCGTCGGCAATCCGGCGCGCATGGAGACACTGGACGAGCCCGATCTCTACAGCCCCGAACAGGTCTTCTACATTCGCGGGCTCGGACGCGGCGCCGATGGCCACACGCGGCTGGTCATGGAACTGCCCACCGGCGATGCCTTCACCGTCAGCTACAGGCCCGAGGATCTGCCGCATTGCGTGCGCTGGATCCTCAACGACGGCGATGCCCAGGTGGCCGCCTTCGCGCTGCCTTCCACCTGCGAGCCCGAAGGTTACACGGCCGAAAAGGCGAAGGGCCACATTCGTATGCTGGCACCCGGAGAGCAGGCGCGCTTTCCCGTCGTTCTCGGTTATCTGAAATCGGACGAAACACCGGCGGCGATTGCCGAAATCAACAACATGAGCAAGGACTGAGCCATGGCGTCACCCAAGGGAGCCGGCCGCATAGCCGTCGTCGGTTCGAACATGGTCGATCTGATCACCTACATCTCCCGAATGCCTGCCCCCGGCGAGACGCTGGAAGCACCGAGCTTCGAAATCGGCTGCGGCGGCAAGGGAGCCAACCAGGCAGTCGCGGCGGCAAAGCTCGGCTCACGCGTCAGCATGGTTTCCAAGGTTGGCGACGACCTGTTCGGAGACAACACGCTGCGCAATTTCGCCCAGTACGGCATCGACACGCGGCATGTCGCCAAGGTCGAAGGCAAGTCCTCGGGCGTTGCGCCCATCTTCGTCGAAGAGTCGGGCGAAAACTCGATCCTCATCGTGAAGGGAGCCAACGAGGAGCTGCTCCCGGCCGATGTCGACGCAGCAGAAGAGGTGCTGCGCGAAGCCGACCTCATCCTCATGCAGCTCGAAATCCCGCTCGAGACCGTGCGCCATACGGTGCGTCGTGCCGCCGAATGGGGCATTCCCACCATCCTCAACCCGGCACCGGCAACGGCTGAACTGAATGTCGCCGATCTGAAGAGTCTCAGCTATCTTATTCCCAACGAGAGCGAACTCGCCCTGCTGTCGGGGCTTCCGACCGGCACCGAGGACGAAATCCTCGACGCCGCCCGCAGTCTGGTCGCTCAGGGAATCGGTACGGTGATCGTTACCCTTGGGGCACGTGGCGCGCGGCTCGTTACTGCCGACCGTTTCGCCGCGATCGAGCCGGTTCGCGTCACGCCGGTCGACACCACAGGGGCCGGCGATGCCTTCATCGGTTCTTTCGCGCATTTTCTTGCCGCGACGGGAGACACCGAACCGGCACTGAAATCTGCCGCGCGCTATGCCGCATTTTCGGTCGGCCGGCGCGGCACCCAGAAATCCTATGCGTCGGCGGAAGAATTCGACATCTTCTGCGAGACGATATCCGCTTCTGCCTGAAGGCCAGCCCATGTCAGACCCTAACCAACGCAATTCCCACGACACGCTGCAGCGTGACTGGTTCGAAGACGTGCAGATCAATCGAACGGCAGCCGAACGCCGCGCCGCCACGATCACGAGCGGACGAACCGTCAAGAAGGATCATCAGGCTGCGTGGCTCCTGCGCGCGATCCAGTGCATCGATCTGACGACACTGGCCGGCGACGACACACCCGGCCGCGTGCGCCGGCTGTGCGCCAAGGCCCGCCAGCCGGTGCGGCAGGACCTGCTCGACGCGATGGGCCTCGGCGACGCCGGCATCACGACCGGAGCGGTCTGCGTCTATCCGACCATGGTTCCCCATGCCGTCAAGGCGCTTGAGGGCTCCGGCATTCCCGTAGCCTCGGTCGCGACCGGTTTTCCCGCCGGGCTCACCCCCCTGCCGCAACGGCTGGCCGAGATCCGATATGCCGTCGAGCAGGGCGCCAACGAGATCGATATCGTCATCACGCGCGAGCATGTGCTGCTCGGCAACTGGCAGGCCCTGCACGACGAAGTGCGTGCCATGCGCGAGGCCTGCGGCGAGGCTCATATGAAGGCCATTCTGGCGACCGGCGAGCTGGGCACGCTGACAAATGTCTACCGCGCCTCGATGGTGGCGATGCAGGCCGGGTCGGATTTCATCAAGACCTCGACCGGCAAGGAGACCGAGAACGCCACCCTCCCCGTCTCGCTGACCATGATCCGCGCCCTGCGCGACTTTGGTGAACGGACGGGCTATCGTATCGGTTTCAAGCCGGCCGGCGGACTGCGCACGGCTAAGGACGCGCTCGCCTGGCTCGCCTTGATGAAGGAGGAACTGGGTGCCCCCTGGCTGAAGCCGGATCTGTTCCGCATCGGCGCCTCGTCGATGCTTGCCGATATCGAGCGCCAGCTCGAACACCACGTTACCGGCCGCTATGCCAGCGCCGATCACCACGCCATGAGCTGAGGCCCCGTCAGATGAGCATCAAGGACATCATGGAAACCATGGACTACGGCCCGGCACCCGAGGCCACGACAAACGCCTTTGCCTGGCTGGATGCGCATGACCGTGTGTTCGGTCATTTCATCGATGGCAGTTTCACCGGAATGGATGCCGCGTCCATCGCGGTCGAGAATCCGGCCGATGGCGAAATTCTGGCGCGCATTCCAGCCGCCGGAGAAGCCGAGATCAACGCAGCCGTTGCCGCGGCCGGAAAAGCCTTCCCGCGCTGGTCGAAGCTGTCTGGCTTCGAGCGCAGCCGCTATCTCTATGCGATCGCCCGCCAGTTGCAGAAGCGAGAACGCCTCTTCTCCGTGCTGGAGAGCCTGGACAACGGCAAGCCGATCCGCGAAAGCCGCAATGCCGACATTCCTCTGGCAATCCGCCACTTCTATCACCACGCGGGCTGGGCCGCGGCCGCCGAGACGGAATTCGCCGGACTGGAACCACTCGGGGTGTGCGGCCAGATCATCCCCTGGAATTTCCCCCTTCTGATGCTCGCGTGGAAAATCGCGCCGGCCCTTGCCGCAGGCAACACGGTGGTCCTCAAGCCGGCCGATCTCACCCCCCTGACCGCGATCGCCTTTGCAGAGCTGCTGGTGGAGATCGGCCTGCCCAAGGGCGTCGTCAATATCGTTCACGGCGGAGGCGAAACCGGCGCGAGGATCGTGCGCCATCCCGACATCGCCAAGATCGCCTTCACCGGCTCGACGGCCGTGGGCCGCGAGATCCGGCGGGCAACGGCCGGGTCGGGCAAGAAGCTCTCCCTGGAACTGGGCGGCAAGTCGCCCTTCATCGTCTGCGCCGATACCGACCTGGATGCGGCGGTCGAAGGTGTCGTCGATGGCGTGTGGTTCAACCAGGGCGAGGTCTGCTGCGCCGGATCGCGGCTGCTAATCCAGGAAGGGATCACGGAGCGTTTCCTGGGCAAGCTCAGAACGCGGATGAACCGCCTGCGCATCGGAGATCCGCTGGACAAGACGACCGACATGGGCGCCATCGTCTCGGCGGGACAGAAGGCCAGGATCGAGGGGCTTTTGCAGGGCGCCGACGCCGAAGGATACAGGCTGGAGAAATCCGCTTGTCCACTCCCCGCCAAGGGCCACTACATTGCGCCCGGCTTCTTTGCCGATGCCGAACCTTCAGCCACTGTTTCGCAGGTCGAGATCTTCGGCCCGATCGCCGTGACCACCAGCTTCCGTACCATCGACGAAGCCGTGCAACTGGCCAACAACACCGGTTACGGGCTTTCGGCATCGATCTGGTCGGAGAACATCAACGCCGCTACCGAACTCGCCGCCCGGGTGAAGGCCGGTGTTGTGTGGGTCAACGCGACCAATATGTTCGATGCCAATGCGCCCTTCGGCGGCATGAAGGAAAGCGGCTTTGGCCGCGAAGGCGCGCGCGAGGGCATGCTCGGCTATCTGCAGCGGACAGCGGATAAGCGCCGCGCAGCTTTCAAGCCCGCGACGGTCGACTTTTCGCCAGCTCCGCATCCAGGCGAGGCCGATACGTCGCTGATCGACCGGACGATGAAGAACTATATCGGCGGCAGGCAGGCCCGCCCGGACGGTGGGGCGAGCTACGCGGTCCGCAATCCGAAGGGCGCCGTGCTCGGCCTCGCCCCGGTATCCGGCCGCAAGGACATTCGCGATGCCGTCGAGGCAGCGCTCAAGGCCACGGCATGGGCCGCCAACGCGCATGGCAGGGCGCAGGTCCTGTTCTATCTGGCCGAAAATCTTGCAGCCCGCTCGGACGAGCTCGCGACAGCCCTTCAGCAGATGACGGGCGTCTCCAGATCACAGGCCGGCGCCCAAGTGCGGCAATCGCTGGAACGTTGCTTCTACTATGCCGGACTGGCCGACAAGGATGACGGCGCCATCCACGCGACGAAGCCGCGTCACCTGACGCTTTCCCTCAAGGAGCCGCTTGGAGTGGTCGGCGTTCTGGCACCCGACGAGGCGCCGTTGCTGGGCCTTGTGTCGCTCGTCCTGCCGCTGATCGCGACCGGCAATCGTGTCGTTGCCGTCCCCTCCCCGGCGCACGCCCTGATCGCCCAACAGCTCTATCAGGTCTTCGACACGTCCGACCTGCCAGCCGGCGTCGTCAATCTGGTGTCCGGCGACCGCGATGTTCTGGCACAGACACTGGCCGAACACGACGCAGTCGACGGCTTGTGGTACCACGGCACGGCAGAGGGTGCGGCAAGGGTTGAGGCGCTTTCAGCCGGCAATCTGAAACAGGTGTGGACCAATGACGGGTTGGCGATCGATTGGTCGAACGATGCCGTCGCCCGCGGTCGCGACTGGATGGATCGCGCCACCCAGATCAAGACGATCTGGGTTCCATACGGAGCCTGAACCGATGCCTCGCCATTGGTGAACAAGGCGAAGAATTCGCCGGAAAGGTCTGGAGATGTATGTTCCCGAGCATTTCGACGAACCCAGCCGCGACGTGCTCTTCGATCTCATCGAGGAGTGCCCGCTCGGCGTCTTGATCACCCACGGCAGCGACGGCCTCGACGCCAATCACATTCCTTTCCTGCTCGACCGGCAGCAGGGCGAAATCGGGGCGCTTCACTGTCATGTCGCGCGCAACAACCCGGTCTGGCAGGCCGTGTCGAACGGCGACGAGGTGTTGGTCGTCTTTCGCGCCACGGACGCATACATCTCCCCGCAGTGGTACCCCAGCAAGCAGGAGCATCACCGGCAGGTGCCGACATGGAACTATCTCGTCGCACATGCGCACGGCCGCATCACGATCCACGACGATGAGCGCTATGTCCGCCGGAATGTCGCCAGGCTCAGCCACCGACACGAGGCGAGCCAGCCGGTACCGTGGAAGATGGGCGATGCGCCGCGGGATTTCATCGACTCCATGACCAAGGCAATTGTCGGGCTGGAAATCGAGATCACGCGCCTGATCGGCAAGGCAAAACTGAGCCAGAACAAGGAGGTGCGCGACATTCGCAAGGCCGCCGAAACGCTCGGGGCGCATGGCAACGAGCGCCTTGGCAAGGCCATGCTTGCCGTTGCCGCCCGAAAGACCGAGGAGACCTGAAATCAAGGCAGCGGGCTGTTCTACCACGTCCCGCCCCAAGGTTAGGCTGCGGGTTTTTCCCTTCCTCTGTCGGATATGTACCGCCTTCTCCGTCATGATGGTGACTGCCTGACACGACAAATGGAGACGACGACATGACAGAAATCGTTCTCACGACCTTCGACTGGGTTCCCGAGACACCGCGCGGCTATGTACGCGATTTGCGCGTGCGTTGGGCGCTGGAGGAGGCCGGATTGCCCTATCGGGTCGAAAGCGTCCCCTTTGGCGAGCGCAGTATCTCGCATTTTTCGCATCAGCCGTTTGGTCAGGTACCATGGCTGACAGACGGAGAGGCTTCGATATTCGAGAGCGGCGCGATCCTTCTTCATCTCGGCCAGCGCAGCGAAATGTTGATGCCTGCCGAGCCGTACCTGCGTGCAAGAGCGACGGAATGGCTGTTCGCGGCGCTCAATTCGGTCGAAATGGCAGCCCTGCCGTGGGCGATCTTCATGTTGTCCAACGATACCGAAGCCACGCCGGGACGGCGTCATCTCGATGCATTCCTGCACAAACGTCTCCACGCTATGGAAACCGTCCTGGCAGAGCGCGATTGGCTTGCCGGAACCTTTTCTGTCGCCGACATACTCATGTCGGATGTCCTGCGTCTCGTCGATCGGTTCGACGGACTGGCGGACTATCCTGCCTGCCGCGACTACGTCACGCGCAGCATCGCCCGGCCGGCCTTCAAGAAGGCACATGCGGATCAAATGGCACATTTCGCAGCAGCGGACCGCGCCTTGTCGGCGCGTTCAGCCGGTTAGGAGCGGCTCAGGCGATGCGACGCAAGCCGCTCGTCACCACCAGCGGCGCACCTTCGGGCACGCGCTCGTAGAGGTCGATGATGTCCTGGTTCATCAGCCGCACGCAGCCCGACGAAACCGACTTGCCGATCGACCACCATTCCGGAGAGCCGTGGACACGGTAAAGCGTATCCTTGCCGTTCTGGTAGATGTAGAGCGCGCGGGCGCCCAGCGGATTCATCACGCCGGGCTGCATACCGCCTTCCCACTGGTTGGTGCCGGCGACCTGGCGCGCGCGGTATTTCTCCAGATCGGGCCGGCGATCGATCATCTCGTCCGGCGGGAACCATCGCGGCCACTTCTGCTTCCATTCGATCACGCCGCGACCGGACCATTCGAACCCCTGGCGGCCCAGACCCACTCCATAGCGGATCGCCTGGCCTCGATACTCCACCAGATACAGGAAGTGGCTGGCGGTATCGACGACCACGGTGCCGGGCTTCTCGCCCGTCGGGTCGGTAACGATCTGACGATAGTAGCGCGGGTCGATCTTCTCGATCGGGACGGGCGGGATGTTGTGTCCGTCATCGGTGATGGCGGCATACATCGTCGCCGGGCTGGCAAAGCTGCCGCCCCCGGCACCATATTGAGCCAGTGCAAGAGGCTGCCCAAGCGCCGTCTGCATCAATGTCCGGTCGGTCCGCAGCTTCGTATTCGTGCAGGCCGAAAGCGTTGCGGAGGCAGCGGCTGTGGCTGCCATTGCCAGGAGCCTACGACGGCTGAGATGTGACATCAGATCCTTCACCAATGTTCTTCAATATTGACCCGTGCGCCCGCCCCGGCACGTGACGAACGCATGATATGAGTCGCCGCCTCTCCAAAACTAGCGCGGCGATTGCATTTTGTCGCCATTTATCAATGTCGCATGGCCTGCGACGCCCCTCCATCACCGGTCCAGCCGGTCAAGGAACCATTGTGTCAGCCGTGTCCATACGGCGTCCTTCTCGCCCACATCCTCGCAACCGTGGTCCAGATTCGGATTGTCGTTGACCTCGATGACGAAGATGCCATGCGCGGTCTCCTTGACATCGACGCCATAAAGGCCGTCGCCGATGCATCGGGCCGCCTTGACGGCAATGTCAATGATTTCGGGCGGCGTCTCGGCCAGGGTGAACGGTCTGAATCCGCCCTGAACGGGTTTGCCCGCACGATCGTGATTGACGATCTGCCAGTGCTTGCCGGCCATCAGATAGTGGCAGGCGAACAGTGGTTGGCCGCCCAGCACGCCGATGCGCCAGTCGAATTGCGTCGGCAGGTATTTCTGCGCGATCAGCAGGTCGGAATCCTCGAGCCACTGCGATGCCAAAGCCGTCAGTTCCTGCAGGTTCGACGCCTTCTTGACCCCGCGCGAAAAGGAGGAATCAGGAATCTTGAGCACCAGCGGAAAGCCCAAGGTGTCGGCCGCGACCTGCAGGTCGGCCGGCCCTGCAATCATCACCGTCGGCGGAACAGGCAGCCTGTTCGCGGTCATGAGCTCATTGAGATAGACCTTGTTGGTACAGCGGATCATTGAAAGAGGATCGTCGATGACCGGCATCCCCTCCTGCTGCGCCCGGCGGGCAAAACGGTAGGTGTGATTGGAAATCGCCGTCGTCTCGCGGATGAACAACGCATCGTAATTGGCCAGCCGGGCAAGATCCTTGCGGCCGATCGGCTCGACCTCGACGCCCATCTTCTCGGCTACACGGGCCCAGTGGCGCAGGGACGAGACCTGCGAGGGCGGCAGTTGCTCGTGCGGATCGACCAGCGTGGCAAAGCTGTAGCGCGCCGGCGTGCGCGTCCGCGAGTCGCGCCACTCGCGCCGCGTATAGGTGTCGAGACATTCCAGAAAGCGGCGCTTCTCGTCCTCGCTCATGCGCGCAAGCGGCAGAAATCCGATCTTCCTGATCGTCGCCCAGCCGCGCTCCTCCTTGATCGAGACGTCGAGCGCAGGCGCGCGGAACCAGTCGAACAGGAGCCTTGAAAAGCGCTCCGTGGCCTTGGACGGACCGATGCCGAAGAAGACCGTCAGTCGGTGCGGGATCTCTCCGGCCAGTTCCTTGCGGCACTTGTTGAGCGCCTGCTCCAGTTCTGGCAGTGCATTCTCGTAGAGCTTTCGTTCCGACAGGTCGATCATCGTTTCGACGGTCGGAATGACCCGATGGCCACGGGAACTGGCGAGCAGCGAGGCGTAATAGCCGCGGCTTTGATAGGCGTAGCTGCCCGACAGGTTGATGATCTTGGGACGCTGGCCGCGAAACAGGCCAGGATGCGCTATGTAGTCGCGATTGGTGATGATCTTGTGAGGGGTGGCGAAGGAGTCGAGATCGTTCTGGCGGCCGGTAAGTATGACCCAGGTCATGATGGCTGACACTCTCCATGGGTGTCGGCGGCGGATTGCGCGCCGCAGAGGTCTTTCTGATAGCGAAGAGCAGCGGCGCCGTCTTCGTAGTAGCTTTCACGACGGCCGAAGGAGCGGTAGCCGGAACTCTCGTAGAGGCCCACGGCGCGCCGATTGTCCTCGCGAACCTCAAGCCGCAAAATGGTGGATCCTCGGGCCCGCGCCGACTCTTCGGCAGCAGCGAGGAGCAGACGCCCGACACCCATTGAAGTCGCTTGCGCGCATCTGGCGAGCGAGTAGAGCCGCGCCACGGCGCTGCCGGCACGGTAGAGCACCACCGCGTAGCCGACGACACTGCCTGCCTGTTCAGCCACCAGCACATCGGCTGTGCGGGTGAGAAAGAGACGTCGAAAGGATCGCCGCGAAATGCGGTCGCCCTGGAACGCAGCATTTTCGAGCGCGGCGAGGGCGTCGGTGTCCGTGGGTGTGGCGCGGCGAATGGAGGCAGTCATGGAAGGCATCCGGAACGGCAGCCCCTCTCGTGGCACCGGACGTTTCCAGTGCGCCTGCGTCGGGACTGCTGCCGCGCAAGCCAGAATGTGCCATCGCTCCCGAATATTGACAAAATTGTGGCAAATCGAGGCGCGACTGGAAGCCAGTCGGGGAAATCTCGATCTTCGGGTTTAAGAGTGCTGCCGGTTCCGGTCTAATGCCGCCATCCATAGTGCAACCGATGAGGCTGATGATGGAACAGTTGGAAGCGAATGCGGCCGGAATGGTCGATGCGGCACAGGCGGCGGTCGAGGAAGCATCCGGTCTGGTCGTCCAGTATTCCTTTTCCGTTCTCGGCGCGGTCATCCTGCTCATCGCCGGCTATGTCCTTGCCGGCGTGCTCGAAAGGTGGGCCAGCAGGGGGCTCGGTCGCGTCAACGGCTTCGACGAAACGCTGCGTCGCTTCTTCTCCAAACTTGTCCGCTACGCGGTCCTCGTCTTCGTCGGCATCGCCGTGCTGGCGCAGTTCGGCGTCCAGACCGCCAGCATTCTGGCGGCACTCGGCGCGGCAGGCCTGGCAATCGGTCTGGCGCTACAAGGGACATTGCAGAATATCGCAGCCGGGATCATGCTCCTGGTGCTGCGTCCGTTTCGCGTGGGCGAATACATCGATGCCGGAGGCCTGTCGGGCACGGTCGAGGAAATCGGACTGTTCGCCACCGAGCTCAAGACGATCGACGGTCTCTTCGTACTGGCCCCCAACAGCCAGCTCTGGTCCTCGTCCGTCACCAACTATTCGCGCAACGCGATTCGCCGCAACGACCTGACGATCGGCATCGGCTACGGGGATGATATCGAACTGGCGCAGAAGACGCTCGCCGCACTGGTCGATGCCGACGAGCGGGTGCTTGGCGATCCGGCACCGGCAACCTTCGTCAACGAACTCGGCGACAGTGCCGTCAGCGTGACGGCACGCTACTGGACGAGAACGGCCGACTGGTGGCAGACCAAGCTCGACCTGACCAAGGCGGGGAAGCTTGCCTTTGACGACAAGGGCATCTCGATCCCCTATCCGCAAAGTGACGTCCACCTCATTCCGGTCAAGGCGGACTAGCCCATCGAGGCGACTGCCAGCCCTACAGGCTGGGCGGCCGCCGGCCGCGCGGCTTGGTCACGGGGTGGAGGCCAGAATCCCTGGCGATCCACCGATCAATTTCATTGATCCAATACCCGTGAACAATTGAATTCTTGACGACGCCTTGTGCGTATACATTCCGACGCCCAACGGAGCCCATGTCATGACCCAAGCCACCGCCGCCCAGCGCGCCGTCCCCTCCCTGCCCTGGCTGATCATCATTTGCGGTTGTCTCATTGCCGCACTCAACTTCGGGCCGCGCTCGGCGATGGGCTTTTTCCAACTGCCGATGCTCGCGGAGAAAGGCTGGGACCGGACCACCTTCGGTCTCGCCATGGCGCTCCAGAACCTCGCATGGGGCCTGGGCACCCCGGTCTTCGGCGCGATAGCGGACAAGTTCGGAACCTGGAGGGTGCTGGCGCTTTCAAGCGTGATGTACGCCACGGGCCTCTACCTGATGGCCATCGCCGACAGCCCGGCGCTGCTGCATATCGGCGGCGGCATACTGGTCGGCCTGGGTGTCGCGGCCGGCTCCTTCGGCATCGTCCTGGCCGCCTTTGCACGCAACGTCGCACCCGAACAGCGCAGCCTCGCCTTCGGTATCGGCACGGCCGCCGGCTCGGCAGGAATGTTCCTGTTCGCTCCCCTCAGCCAGGGGCTGATCGACCTCTATGGCTGGTTCGACACACTGGTCATCATGAGCTTCATGATGCTGGCAATTCCCGTGCTGGCCATTCCGCTCAGAGGAAACGCGAAAAGCGGCAGCGCCAGCCAGAACGAAATGGAACAGACGGTCGGCCAGGCGCTGCGCGAAGCCCTTGGCCACCGCAGCTACATTCTTCTGACGTCAGGCTTCTTCGTCTGCGGGTTCCAGGTCGCTTTTATCACCGCGCATTTTCCCGCCTATATTTCTGATATCGGCATCGACGCGCGCTACGCCGTCATTGCGCTGGCCCTGATCGGCTTTTTCAACATCGTCGGCTCGCTCGGATCCGGCTTCATCGGTCAGCGCTATTCCAAACCGCACTTCCTCGCCTGGATCTATATCGGCCGCTCCATTCTCGTAACTGCCTTCCTCCTCCTGCCGCAGACACCGACGAGCGTCATCGTCTTTGCCGTATTGATGGGATTGTTGTGGCTATCGACCGTGCCGCCGACCAACGGACTGGTGGCGATCATGTTCGGCACACGTCATCTCGGAATGCTGGGCGGCATCGTGTTCCTGTCGCACCAGATCGGATCTTTCCTCGGAGTATGGCTTGGCGGCTATCTGTACGACCTGTTCGGTTCCTACGATCCCGTATGGTGGCTGGGCGTACTGCTGGGCCTTTTTGCGGCGGTCGTCCATTGGCCGATACAGGAGCAGGCCGTGGAACGGCCGGTACTGGCTCCCGCGGAATAGCCTATTCGCGCCGCAGTCTCTCCATCGGAAAGATGGAGCAGGTCTCCGTCCCGAATGCGAGGAGCTTGCCGTCCTTGTCCTTGAGCCTCGCTTCAGAGACGGCAAGGCTCCGTCCGCGCTGAACCACATTGCCCTCGCAGACGACCTCGCCCGTCTGCGGGGTGATCGGGCGCACCAGATTCACCTTGAATTCCACCGTCGTATAGCCCTCGCCCCTTGCAAGCACAGTATGCACGGCGCAGGCGAGTGCGGAATCCATAATCGTGGCGGCCCATCCCCCATGGACCGTGCCTAACGGGTTGAGATGCCGGTCGCCCGGCAGACCGCGAAACACCGCCCGGCCTTCCGCCACCTCGACAAGACCGAAATTCATCGTCGCGCTGATGCTGGCCGCCGGATATTTCTGCTCGACGACACGTTGGAGAAGCTCCAGGCCGGTATAGAGGGCCAGATCCTCGTGCGGGATCGTGCCGAGACCGAGCGGCGACACGTGACCGGGAAAAAGTTCGACTTCGCTCATTGGGGATCTTCCGCTTTGTCCTGATTGGAGAGGGCGCGGACAAGGGCTGCAACAAAGCTCGCCCGTGTTTCGGGCGGCTCGATACCGCGCGGTTCATAGACATGACGCGAAAAGAAAAATCCGGTCAGCGTGAAGGCGTCGCGGTAGGCGGCGGTGTCGCCCCGCAACCGCGTCCCGCGCCGCAGGAAGGCCGGCAGCGCCAGCATTCGGTCACGATAAGGCTCGCCGGCAGCCCTGGAGACCGCCCTGCCCGACTTCGGTGACACGTAGACGAGATCGTCCTGCACGCCCGTGGCGGCGCAACGCGTCAGGTCGAGTCCGAATCCGAGTTCATCGAGCACCAGCAGCTCGAACCGCGCCATCAGTTCGGCGGCCGCCTGCGCGTCCTCGAGATGTTCCAGCAGCAGGGACAGGGACTGAAACAGATTGGGGTGTGGGTCGCGCTCCGGCAGGAGACGCAGATGCGCCGCCACCGTCTGAAGTCCGTAGACTGCGACCGCATTGGAAAAGAGCCGCGCGGCATTCATCTCGATGGGCTCGACCTGAAACATGCCCAGATGCTCGTCGAGCCGTGCATGCCATGTCAGCGCCACGCGGTTGGCGGCCTGCAGCAGCGGCTGCATGCGCCGCGAACGCCCGCCGCGCACGAGCCCCAGATGGCGCCCATGGCCGGGCGTCATGACCTCCAGAATGAGGCTTGTCTCGCCATGCCGGCGCGCACCGATGATGATGCCTTCGTCACGCCATTCCATGGCGGCATTTGTCCGGGACAGCCGGTGGCCGTCAAGCGGTTATGCAGGACAGAAGGCATCCCATCCGGACGCGGCGCCTTTCAGCCTGGAAAGTCCAGTCCCATCTCGCGATAGCGTTCCGGATCGTCGCCCCAGTTCTCGCGCACCTTGACGTAGAGGAAGAGGTGCACCTTCTGCTCAAGAATGTCGGCAATCTCCTTGCGCGCCGCCTGGCCGATCGCCTTGATCGTCTCGCCGTTGCGCCCGAGCACGATCTTCTTCTGGCTGTCACGCTCGACATAGATGACCTGTTCGACACGCACCGAGCCGTCCTTCTTCTCCTCCCACCGTTCCGTTTCGACATGCGACGAGTAGGGAAGCTCCTGATGCAGCCGGAGATAGAGCTTCTCGCGCGTGATCTCGGCGGCGAGCTGCCGCATCGGCAGATCGGAAATCTGGTCTTCGGGATAGTACCAGGGACCTTCCGGCAAGGCCGAGGCGAGATAGCCAAGCAAATCCTCGCAGCCCGAACCGTTGAGCGCCGAGATCATGAAGGTGCGATCGAAAGACGCCTTGGCGTTGGCCTCGGCGGCCAGCGCCAGCAGGGTTTCGCGCCTGACCCGGTCGACCTTGTTGAGAAGCAGCACCTTGGGCTGGCGCACGCCCGCCAGATGATCGAGAATCGCGGCCGCGTCACCCTTGATGCCGCGCTCGGCGTCGATCAGTACAAGGACGACGTCGGCATCCTTGGCGCCGCCCCAGGCCGTGGTCACCATCGCGCGGTCGAGCCGCCGGCGCGGACGGAATATTCCCGGCGTATCGACAAAGACGATCTGGGCGTTGTCGTGTGTTGCGATGCCGCGCACGATGGCGCGGGTCGTCTGCACCTTGTGCGTGACGATCGAGACCTTGGCGCCGACGAGCTGGTTGACCAGTGTCGATTTGCCCGCGTTCGGCGCTCCGATCAGGGCCACGAAGCCGGACCGCGTGGGCCGGGCGGAGTTTTCGGTTTCGCTCATCCGCGCTCACCTTCTTTCCAGACACCCTCCCGCAGCAGAATCTCGGTCGCCGCCGCCTGCTCCGCCTCACGCTTGGCCTTGCCGGTGCCCCTTGCCGGCGCAAGACCGGCGATCTCGACACGCACCGTGAAGACGGGTTCGTGATCCGGTCCTTCCCGATTTTCAACCTTATAGGCCGGAGTCACTGAAAACGACTGATGCGCCCATTCCTGCAACTCGGTCTTGGGATCGCGCCAGGCGCCGCTGGCGGCACGGCTGCGCGGCTCCCAATAGCGCAGGATGAAAGGCCGCACGGCATCGATCCCACCATCGAGATAGATCGCGGCGATCAGCGCCTCCATGGCGTCGGCGCGCACGCTGCGCCCCTTGTTTCCCTTGAGGGCGGCGACTGTCGCCTCGGCGCGAATGAACTCGGCCAGGCCGACCTCGTTGGCGACCTCCGCGCAGGTCTGGCCGCTGACCAGCGCATTGAGCCGAACGGCCAATTCACCCTCGGGCGCGCCCGGAAATGTGCGAAACAGCAATTCGGCGATGACGAGGCCGAGCACACGGTCGCCGAGGAATTCCAGACGCTCGTAGTCGGTTCCGGAACTGCTGCGCGCACTGGCATGCGTCAGTGCGCGTTCAAGCCGCTCGGTATCGTCGAAGGAATAGCCGATCCTGCTGGAGATCGCATCGGCGAGCGCGCGTCCGCTCAGGCGCTTGGCGGGCATTGCAGCATCACCTGATCCAGGTGAACAAGCGGGACGGACGCATCTCTGACGGCCATTTCCACAGTTCGAGCGGGCTCGCGCCACCGCCGATGGAGAAGAATATGATGTTTGCGCGGCCGACCAGATGATCCTCCGGGACGAAGCCGAAGACCCGGCTGTCAGAGGAATTGTCACGGTTGTCGCCCATCATGAAGTAATGGCCTTCGGGAACAACGAATTCGCGTGTCGTATCCTCGATGCCGTTCGGCGTAATGTCGAGCGTGTCGTAGGAGACGCCGTTGGGAAGGGTCTCCCGGTAGACGTCCACCGGCCGGTTCATCTCGGTGATGTCCGGATTGTCGATCTGGCCGGTCTTTACCCGCTCCACCGGCTCGCCATTGATGAACAGCTGTCCCTGCCGCATCTGCACGCGATCGCCCGGCAGGCCGATGACCCGTTTGATGTAATCGAGCGAAGGGTTGGGCGGGTATTTGAAAACGACGACATCGCCGCGCTCGGGTGCGCTCTCCCAGATGCGGCCGGAGAACAGGTTCGGCGAGAATGGCAAGGAATAGCGCGAATAGCCGTAGGCCCATTTCGTCACGAACAGGTAGTCGCCCTCCAGAAGGGTCGGGCGCATCGACCCGGAGGGGATCGAAAATGGTTGAAACAGCAGCGTGCGAATGACCAGCGCCAGGAGCAGCGCCTGCACGATGACACTGACGGTCTCTCCAAGACCGCCTGATTTCTTCCGCGATTTATCAGACACGCTCATGTCACTCTCGGTTTCTTGTGGAGCAAGGTCTTACCTACTCGTGTCGTCGGGGGCAACGTCACAGCTGCAACTTCACGCGGCAAACTCGGTATTCATGGCCCCGTTTCGGAAGGGACCGCTTCTATGATGACGAAGGCCTGGGCCAACGGGAAATCGTCCGTGATTGTGAGGTGAATAAGGCCAAGGTGGCCTCGCGGCAGCAATTCGGCCAGTCGCTTCGCCGCGCCGTTGGTCAGTTCCATCGTCGGCCTGCCGCCGGGCAGGTTGACAACGCCCATGTCGCGCCAGAAGACGCCGTTCGCAAGCCCGGTGCCGAGCGCCTTGGAACAGGCTTCCTTCGCGGCGAAGCGTTTGGCATAGGACGCGGCGCGCTCCTTGCGCCCATCCGACTTCGCTTGCTCGACCTCGGTGAAGATGCGCCTCGTGAAACGTTCGCCGTAACGCTCGAGCGATCGCTCGATGCGCCTGATGTCGATCAGGTCGGAGCCCAGACCGACAATCATCGCGCCGCCGCCTCATCGAGCATGCCGGCGCGGCGCTTCGCCCTGGCGGCAAGACGCTTCTGCCTTTGCTCACGAAACGCGATCGTCGCCCAGCGCGTCAGAAAATAGAACACGACGCCGAACGCCAGCCCCAGAGGCAGACAGCCGACGGCCATGGGCTTGATCAGCGGAGTCCAGAGCTGTGAAAATTCGAGGTGCTTCAAAAGCGCGAAGAGATCGATCCGGCCATGAGCGCCAGGATGCCGGCCATCCAGAATGAATCGGCCAAGTTCGTAGGTCGCACTCCAGATGAAGGGAAATGTCAGCGGATTTCCGACCGCCGTTCCGAGCGCGGACGCCAGGAGATTGCCGGCCAGCACCCAGGCAATCGCCGCGGCGACAATAAAATGAAACCCTATGAAGGGGGTAAAAGATGCGAAGACCCCTGCCGCGACGCCCGCCGCCACGGCGTGCGGCGTGGCATTCAGGCGCAGGGTCCGCTTGACGAAATATTTGGCGGAACGCCAGAACGAACGGCGCGGCCAGAAGAACGTCCTCACACGCTCATGCAGACCAGCCGGTTTTCTGCGCCGAAACAGCATATTTTTCGTCAAGCCCCAACAACACCGGGTCGGGGAATTGAACGCCGCACAACTGCATCGCCTGCCCCGATCTGCAGGTACTCTTGCACAACCCCGTTAACCGAACTTATAGCCAGCGCGGGAACAGGCGACAACCTGCACCCTGCGGCATTCAGATATTGCGGCTACCCGGCTTTACCGGCGGAATTTTGGCAAGCTCGGGTGGAATCTGATCGGCCGGATATGCCGGCACCTCGTATTCGGCCAGCGCGATCAGCGGCACGCCGACATCCGACTTGCCGGCCGAGCGATCGATGATGCAGGCGGCCGCTACCACTTCGGCGCCGAGCCCCTTCAGGCATTCGATCGTCTCGCGGATCGACAGTCCCGTGGTGACGATATCCTCGACAATGACGACACGGGCGCCGGGCTCTATCTCGAAGCGGCGCAGCCGGAAAACGCCGTTCTCGCGCTCGACCCAGATGGCGGGCACGCCGAGATGGCGCGACGTTTCGTAGGCCGGGATGAGCCCCCCGACGGCAGGCCCGACGACATAGTCGGGCGTACCGACCGCCTCGCCAATCTTTTCAGCCAGAGCCTTGCACAGGCGCTCGGTCTTGTCGGCGTGCATGAAGACGCGCGCCTTTTGCAGGAACACCGGGCTACGCAGGCCCGACGTCAAGATGAAATGGCCTTCCAGAATGGCGCCGGCTTCACGAAACACGGCCAGCACATCTTCTGTCTTCATCCGACCTCTCCCTGTTTCAGCCGTTGACGCGTTTGGCGTCGCTGACGGCCGAGCTGTCCTTGAGCTGCGACAGAAGCCTGTTGAGGTGCTTCAGGTCCCAGACTTCAAGGTCGAATATCATGTCGGTGAAGTCGGGGGCAGTGCGAACCATGGACAAGGTGTGGATATTGGCGTCGTTGGCGGCAATCAGTTGGGCGATGTCGGCGAGCGATCCGGGCTCGTTGATCGCGGTGACAGAAATGCGGGCGGGAAACCGCTCCTTCATATCCTCGTCGATATCCCAACGCACATCGATCCAACGCTCGGGCTGGTCATCGAATGCGGTCAGCGACGGCGACTGAATGGGATAGATGGTGATGCCGGAGCCCGGTTGCAGGATACCCACGATACGGTCTCCGGGGACCGCGCCTTCCGGAGCGAAACTCACCGGCAGATCGCCGCGCACGCCTCGAATTGGCAGCGCCTCGCCGCCCTTCCTGCTCTTCTTCGCCTTGCGCGAGGTGGCACGTCCCGGAACCTGAAACAGCATGCCGGCCGCATTGCGCAGGTTGAACCAGCCCTCCTCGCGTGCCTTCGGGGTCGTCGTCACCCGCTCGTCCTTGTAGTCGGGGAAGACGGCGCGCAATACATCCGGTGAGGAAAGTTCTCCCCGCCCGACGGCGGCCAGAACGTCATCGATATCCTTGCGCGCCAATCGGTGCAGAATGGGCTTCAGGCTGTCCTTGGAGAACTTCTTGCCGGCGCGTTCGAAGGCGCGCTCGAGAATCCGCGTGCCGAGACCCGAATACTGCTTGCGTATCGCAGTGCGCGTGGCCCGGCGAATGGCCGACCGCGCCTTGCCCGTGACCACGACATGTTCCCAGGCCGCCGGCGGAACCTGCGCCTTGGAACGAATGATCTCGACTTCGTCGCCATTCTTCAACTCGGTCATCAGCGGCATGATGCGGCCGTTGACCTTGGCACCGACACAGGTATCGCCGACGTCGGTATGGACGGCGTAGGCAAAGTCGATCGGCGTGGCGCCGCGCGGCAGGGCAATCAGCTTGCCCTTGGGCGTGAAGCAGAACACCTGGTCCTGGAACATCTCGAGACGGGTGTTCTCAAGGAATTCTTCCGGATTGTCGCCTTCCGAAAGCACCTCGATCGTGCGGCGCAGCCAGCCATAGGCGTTGGTGTCCCTGGAAACGCCGTGACCGGCGCCATTCGGGCGGTTGCCGAAGTCCTTGTAGATGGAATGCGCCGCCACACCATATTCGGCGACATCGTTCATCTCGAAGGTCCTGATCTGGAGTTCGACGCGCTGACGAGACGGACCGACGATCGTAGTGTGAATGGAGCGGTAGTCGTTCTGCTTCGGAGTGGAGATGTAGTCCTTGAAGCGGCCCGGCACCATCGACCAGGTGGTGTGGATTGCGCCCAGTGCGCGATAGCACTGGTCAACGGTGTCGACGAGGACCCGAAAGCCGAAAATGTCGGAAAGCTGCTCCAGAGACAGTGCCTTCGTCTCCATCTTGCGGAACACCGACCACGGCTTCTTCTGGCGGCTCTTCACCACCGCCTTTATGTCATGCTTGTCGAAAAGCCCCGACAGCGCGGTCTCGATCTCGCCGATGACGCCTCGGCTGCGCTCGAAGATTTCGGCCAGACGTTCCGTCACCGCGCGGTAGCCGTCGGGATTGATGTACTGAAAGGCCAGGTCTTCAAGTTCCTCGCGCATGTCCTGCATGCCCATGCGGCCGGCCAGCGGCGCATAGATGTCCATCGTCTCTTCGGCGATGCGCAGGCGCTTCTGTTCGGGAACGTGATGCAGCGTGCGCATGTTGTGCAGCCGGTCGGCCAGCTTGACCAGCAGCACACGCACGTCTTCCGATATCGCCAGGAGGAGCTTGCGCAGATTTTCCGCCTGCTCGGCCTTTTTCGACACGAGGTCGAGCTTCTTGAGCTTCGTCAGCCCTTCCACGAGTTTGCCGATGTCGGAGCCGAACAGCTCGTCGATCTCCTGGCGCGTGGCGCTGGTGTCCTCGATCGTGTCGTGCAGCAGAGCGACCGCAATCGTCGCTTCGTCGAGATGCATGTCGGTGAGGATCGCGGCAACTTCCAGCGGATGCGAGAAATAGGGATCGCCGGATGCGCGCCGCTGGTGGCCATGCTTCTGCATGGCATAGACATATGCCTTGTTGAGCAGGGCCTCGTTGACGTCGGGCTTGTAGCGCTGGACACGCTCGACAAGCTCGTACTGACGCATCATGGGCGTTGCGACTCCTCACAAAACAGGAAATGCGCCGCGGCGACCACGGCGCATTTCATAGATAACCACGATTTGCTCGCCTTGATAGTGGCGCGCGCCACACAGGCGATCAGAAATCGTCGCTTTTTTCCGGCGGCACGAGCCCTTCGATGCCGGCCAGCAGGTCTTCCTCGCTCATGCGGTCGAAAGCGACCGGATCGCCCTCCTCCGCGCCGAGTTCCGCGACGGGAGCGGCGACCTCGTCCTTTTCGATCTGCTCGGGCGCATCGGCTTCCGGCTCGTCGACCTCGACATGCTTCTGCAGCGAGTGGATCAGGTCTTCCTTCAGATCGCCGGGAGAAAGCGTTTCGTCCGCAATCTCACGCAGTGCGACGACGGGATTCTTGTCGTTGTCCCGGTCGACCGTGATCTGGGCGCCCTGGGAAATCAGGCGCGCACGGTGTCCGGCGAGCAGCACGAGCTCGAACCGGTTCTCGACCTTGTCGATGCAATCTTCAACAGTTACGCGGGCCATTCAATGCCCCTTTCAGGTTGTATCTTGTGGGAGAATTGACGCTCCCTTATCCGATCGATGGTCAAAACTCAAGCGTTTCGAGCAGTCGCGCTCCGCCCGACCAGAGGTCTCCGATACTCACATTCCGTTCACGGCAATCACATTTTTGCGCGTGCGAAGATGAGTCACTTTAAATGACCCCACGGCAGGTTTATGTCAATCTATCTGGGAGTTCGATCCCCCCAGGCGCATTGCCAGACCATTGCTGATCACAAGGCTATTTTAGATGTTCGACGAACGCGAAAAAATCGCACTTTTCATCGACGGAGCCAATCTCTACGCAACATCCCGAGCCCTCGGCTTCGACATCGACTACCGAAAATTGCTCGAATCGTTCCAGAAGCGCGGTTATCTTCTTCGCGCCTACTATTACACGGCGCTCGTCGAAGACCAGGAATACTCATCGATCCGCCCATTGATCGACTGGCTCGACTACAACGGCTACAAGGTCGTCACCAAGCCGGCCAAGGAATTCACCGATTCATCGGGGCGGCGCAAGATCAAGGGCAACATGGACATCGAGTTGACCATCGATGCCCTGGAACTGTCGAACTGGGTCGACCATTACGTGATCTTCTCGGGCGACGGCGATTTCCGAACTCTCGTCGAGGCCCTGCAAAGACGAGGGCGCAAGGTCAGCATCGTCTCGACGATGCAGTCCCAGCCGCCGATGATCTCCGACGACCTGCGCCGTCAGGCCGACAGTTTTATCGACCTTGCCTCGCTGAAGAACGATGTCGGCCGTGATGCATCGGATCGACCGGCACGGCGGACCGAAACCACGAACGAAGACGAATATTGATGTCAGCGGCTTGGACCGGGCCGGCCGAGCCGTCGCGCGACTGCGAGCGGTGTCCGCGCCTGCACGATTTTCTATCGCACTGGCGCGGTCGCGAGCCCGAATGGCACAACGCACCGGTACCGGCATTTCTGCCGGTTGGCGGAATTGAGAGCGTCTCGCTTCTCGTCGTCGGGCTCGCGCCGGGGCTGCGGGGTGCCAACCGTACCGGGCGGCCGTTCACCGGCGACTATGCCGGCGACCTGCTCTACGGCACCCTGGGCCGGTTCGGATTTGCCCGCGGCACCTTCGAGGCACGCCCTGACGACAGCCTGGAACTCGTCGAAACCGCAATCGTGAATGCCGTTCGGTGTGTGCCGCCGGAAAACAAGCCCGTGGGGGCGGAGATCAACAATTGCCGGCCGTTCCTGGGCGCAACGATCGCCCGCTGTCCCAATCTGCGCGCCATCGTGACGCTTGGCACGATCGCACATCAATCGACCGTGCGCGCGCTCGGTCAACGGGTTGCTGCCTTTCCCTTCTCGCACGGTGCGGAACAGCAGGCAGGCACGGTGCGGCTTTTTTCCAGCTATCATTGCTCGCGCTACAACACCAACACCGGCCGACTGACCGAAGAGATGTTCGTCGGCGTGTTTCAGAATGTGCGCGAATTCTTAGGGGAGTAGGGAACCGGCCGGCGGAACGTGCCGTTCCGCGCTCCAATCCCTGCTTCTATCCGTTCTGCTTCAGGAGCCGTGACTTTTCCCGGTTCCAGTCGCGTTTGCGTTCCGTCTCGCGCTTGTCATGCAGCTTCTTGCCGCGTGCAATCGCCAGCAGCAGCTTGGCCCGGCCACGATCGTTGAAGTAGATCTTCAACGGCACCATGGTCATGCCCTCGCGCTCGACCGCCTGGGCGAGCCGGGCCATTTCGCGTTTGTTCAGGAGCAGCTTGCGTCTGCGGCGCGGCTCATGATTGAAGCGGTTGCCCTGCAGGTATTCCGGCACATAGGAATTGATCAGCCAGATTTCGCCGTCTTCGACCGAAGCGTAGGATTCCTGGATATTGGCGTGTCCCTCGCGAAGAGCCTTGACCTCTGTTCCGGTCAGCACAAGGCCGGCCTCGATCGTGTCGAGCACGTCATAAGAGAACCGCGCCTTCCTGTTTTCGGCTACAGTCTTGTTATTGCTGGTCTTGTCCTTGGCCATCGATCAATCTTGCGGACGACGTCAGTTCGCCAGTCCTGCATGTTTCAGGGCGGCGTCGATCTTCTCGGCCGTGGCGGCCTCAATGGTCATCAGCGGCGATCGCACCACGTTTTCAATTCGTCCAAGCTTGGACAACGCATATTTGGCGCCGGAAACACCAGGTTCAATAAAGATTGCCTTGTGCAACGGCATAAGGCGGTCCTGGAGTTCTATCGCCTTTTGCCGTTCTCCATTGAGCGTCGCCTCCTGGAACTCCGCACAAAGGCGGGGCGCGACATTGGCCGTTACCGAGATCGCCCCGACCCCGCCATGGGCGTTGAAGCCAAGTGCCGAGGCGTCCTCGCCGGACAGCTGAATGAAATCGCTGCCGCAAGTCATGCGCTGCTCCGACACACGCTCCACCTTGCCGGTCGCGTCCTTCACGCCGACGATGTTCTTGTAGTCCTGAACGAGCCGTCCCATGGTCTCGGGGGTCATGTCGATGACGGAACGAGGCGGAATATTGTAGATGAAGATCGGCAGACTGGTCGCCTCGGCAATCGCTGCGAAATGGGCATAGAGGCCGCGCTGGGTGGGCTTGTTGTAGTACGGCGTGACGACAAGCACCGCGTCGGCCCCGACTTCCTCCGCGTGTCTGGCGAGGCTGATCGCCTCGGTCGTGTTGTTGGATCCGGCACCGGCGATGACCGGCACGCGGCCCGCGGCCGCCTCAACGCACAGTTCGACCACGCGGCGATGTTCGGCATGGGTCAGGGTCGGCGATTCTCCGGTCGTTCCGACGGGAACCAGCCCTTGCGTGCCTTCCTCTATCTGCCACTCGACCAGCGCCCGGAACGCTTTCTCGTCGAGCTTCCCGTCGCGACTGAACGGGGTGACGAGGGCGGTCATCGAGCCTCTGAACATATGAAGGAACTCCCTGGTGGCAGCGGGCGCGGAATTGCGCAGCGCTCCATAGCCGATTGCGAAGCCGCGCACCATAGTCTTGGCGCCCGTTTGCGGCAAGGCGGGGCCAGACAGACACTGCATCAACGTCCAAAGGAGACAATCCGACGAATGATGCTAAGCTTTCGTTTACCCGGTTTTCACCCAGGCCCGCTAGCTTGAAGTCCGGTTTGGTTCAGATGCCGGATATGGAATGGGGTCCGCAATGCATTCTCTGCCGCGTGCAGCCATGAAATCGATGATCGTGTCGACCGCGCTGGCCGTCTTGTTTTCGGGGCCGGCATGGAGCGATCCTGCCCTGCCCTTTTCGGACATCCCGATTCCGCGGGAACGGCCGACCTTGTCGGCCGGCATAGACATTGCGACAAAAACGGCTTCAGTCGCCGTCCGGCCCGATCCGACGCCCGGCTTCAACCTCGACAAGGGCGGCAATGTCGCCAGACTGAAGCAGGGCCTGGACGCCCTGGCTTCCGGGCGCATCGACCAGGCGCGTACTGTTCGCGACTCCCTGCCTGCCCGATCCATCGACCGCCATATCCTTGCCTGGGCCATCGCCATGGACGGGGGCCCAGCGGTGACGAGCGGCGAAATCGCCGCTGCAGCGACAGCCGTGCCCGGCTGGCCGGGTCTGGCGGCCTTGCGCCGCAACAGCGAAAAGGCGCTCTATCGCGAAAGTCCGGCACCGCAGTCCGTTGTCCAAGCCTTTGCCGGCTCGACCCCGCAGACTGCAGAAGGCGCGATCCTGCTGGCCCGTTCCTATGTCCGACTGGGCCAGAGCGACGCCGCACGCAAGGTGCTTTCGCCTTTCTGGCGGACGACCAAGCTCGAGGCCGAAGACGAGGTCGCAATCATTCGAGAGTTCGGGAAGCTCATTCCCGCTGCCGATCATCGCTACCGCATGGAACGGATGCTCTACGAGGAGCGCATCCGGTCGGCTGAACGCGTCGCCGGGCTGGCCGGCGGCGAAGCGCTGACGAAAGCCTGGGCCGCAGTCACCCGCAACGAGGCCAATGCCGGAAAGCTGCTCGACGCTGTGCCGCGTGGCCAGCGATCCGCAGGTTACATATTCGCCAAGACGCGCTATCTGCGCCGCAACGAACGCTTCACCCAAGCCGCCGAAGTGATGCTGACGGCACCGCGCGAGGCCAATGCACTCATCGACCCCGACGCGTGGTGGGTGGAGCGGCGCGTTCTGTCACGTGAGTTGCTGGACATCGGCAAGCCGGACCTCGCCTATCGGATCGCTGCGGCGCATTCCGCGGAAAGCCCGGCTCATGCCGCAGATGCCGAATTCCATGCCGGCTGGTATGCGTTGCGCGCGCTGAACAATCCGAGCACGGCGAGCCAGCATTTCGCCCGCGTGGCCAACTTTACTTCGGGACCCATCTCACAGGCGCGGGCCTTCTACTGGCTCGGCCGCGCCGCGGAAGCCGGCGGACCCGGAAATGCGAAGGACTACTATCAGCGCGCTGCGGCTCATGGCGTGGCGTTCTACGGCCAACTGGCCGGAGCCAAGCTTGGCCGCTCGACGATCGATGCGAAATATCCCGAACCGACCGACGCCGACCGGCGCAATTTCGCCGCCCGCGAAGCCGTCATCGCCATCCGCAGGCTCGAGCAGGCCGGATATTCCGGGCGGGCCGATATCCTCTACCGGGCGCTTGCCGACCAATTGCCGACCTCCGGTGAACTGGCGCTGCTGGCGGTCATGGCCGAACGGCGCGGAGACCATTTCCTGGCGCTGAAGATCGGCAAGACGGCCGCCGGGCGCGGCATGGACATCGGGGCGCTCGCCCATCCGGTCGGCGCCATCCCTGGCGCAGCCGGCATCTCGCCGAGCGGCAAGGCACTCGCCTATGCCGTGGCGCGGCAGGAAAGCGAGTTCAATGTCGGCGCCGTCTCGCCGGCGGGCGCACTGGGGCTGCTGCAACTCATGCCGGGCACGGCCAAATCCGTTGCCGGCAAAACGGGCCTCGCATTCTCGAAGGCGAAGCTGACCACCGACGCCGCCTACAACGCTACGCTCGGCTCGGCCTATCTCGGCCAGCAACTGGAGCGTTTCGACGGCTCCTACGTGCTCACATTCATCGGCTACAACGCGGGCCCGCGGCGGGCGGAGGAATGGGTCGAGCGTTATGGCGACCCGCGCGGCAAGAGCGTCGAGGCTGTCGTCGACTGGATCGAACGCATTCCCTACACGGAGACGCGCAATTATGTTCAGCGCGTGATGGAGAACTATCAGGTCTACAAGATGCGCCTGACCGGAAGCATGGACATTGAACGCGACCTGATGAAAGGCCGCCGGTGACGTCGCTGGAGCGCCATTCCATCGAACCACATGACAATATGGAATGGTAGCACCATGAATGATGGCGGACGCCCATTCGAGCACTTCTTCTACACATCCAGAGATGGCCTGCGATTGCATGCGCGGGTCTACCGCTCCGAGAATCACGGTACCCTGCCTGCGGTCTGCCTCGCTGGTCTTACCCGCAATGCCCGCGACTTCCACGAACTGGCCCTGCATCTGTCGCGAACGGCCGAGCCCCGGCGCGACGTCATCGCGATCGACTACCGGGGACGCGGGCAGTCCGATCATGACAGCGACTGGCGCAACTATGACGTTCAGGTGGAGGCGGACGACGTGCTGGCCGGATTGGCGGCCGCGGGCATCGAACGGGCTCATTTCATCGGGACATCGCGCGGCGGCCTGATCATTCACGCCCTCGCCGCGATCCGGCCGGCAGTTTTGCAATCGGCCGTTCTCAACGACATCGGCCCGGTCATCGAAGGCGCAGGCCTGGCGCAGATCCGCAGCTACCTGGAGCGCAGCCCACAGCCCAGGACCATAGCCGAGGCAGTCGCGATCCAGAAGAAGGTGACGGGCAGTGCGTTCTCAGCGCTGACTGAGGCCGATTGGGAACGCATGATGCGGGCATTCTACGACGAAAAGGACGGCCGTCTTGTCGCCGCCTACGATCCGGCCCTGCTGAAGAGCTTCAGATCACTGGATCTGAGCAAGCCGCTGCCGGAGTTCTGGCCGCAGTTCATCGGACTGGCCAAGATTCCGGTTCTGGCGATCCGCGGGGCAAATTCGAGCCTGTTGTCGGCCGAGACACTCGAACTGATGGCCGAACGGCATCCGGGAATGAAGGCCATTACGGTCGAAGGCCAGGGCCATGCGCCGCTTCTCGAAACAAGCGGATTGCCGGAACGCATTGCAGACCATCTGGCGCGAGCCGACAAGTAGGCCATTCCAAGCCCCACCAGTAAAAAAGAACCCGGCGGTTTCCCGCCGGGTCCCCTCACAAAAGGCCCGTCAGCCTATTAGAAGTAGCGGGTGAACCAGAGGAAGCCGTCCCAGGTCTCGTCGTCTTGCCCCAGGAGGTTGTTGGCACCGCCGCCATCCTGCTGATACCAATGGCCCTCAAGACGCACCTCGAAATTGGTGACCGGAACCCAGATCGCGGCTGCTTCGATCTGGTAACCGTCCGAGTCATCGAACCCGCTCATGTACTGCACACCAAGCTCAGCGCCGACCTCCGGCGTGAACTGTTGATGGTAGGAGGCAGCGAGCGACCATTCGGCCTGACCGAGGATCGGCATCGCGATCGCATAGGAATTCGGGTCAGATGCGTACCAGCCGCCGAGACGCAGTGAGGAGCCGGGCGAATTCGGCAC